>JAIQFE010000016.1 GCA_020073445.1 Terriglobia bacterium | reverse complement strand
GCGCGCTCGGCCGACCGCGGTGGTGGCGTGCGCGGGGTCGTCGGCACCAGGCTTCGAGTAGGTGAAATAGATCCAACGGTTCTGCGCGAAGTTGGGGTGCAGCGCGATGTCCATCAGGCCGCCGAGACTGACGGCTCGGATCGCGGGGAGTCCGGCGAGCGGCGTGGGATCTAATACGCCTTTACGAATCACGCGGAGTCGCCCGGTGCGCTCGGTGACGAGCATATCGCCACCGGGTATGAAGGCAAGTCCCCAGGGATGGTCGAGACCTTTGGTGACGACGGTGACGTGGACATTTCCTGTTTCCGTTTTCAGATCCCAGGGGCCTTCGCCGAGCGTATCGACAACGGGGGCTCGGCCTTTGCCTTTGGCCTTAGCTTGTGATGCGGGATCTTGAGCCTTGATGGCGAGCGCGAGGAACACCGCGAAAGCGGCGAGTGATGATGCGGTCAAGAGCTTCATGAAGGATCCTCCTGCTTGAAGGGGATTAGTATAGCCAACTTGGTGTTTGGGCTGGAGGTGGCGTCCGGCCTGAGGCCGGACCTACTACTTGCAGGAGAGAAGTAGTGAGCCGCGAACACCATTCTGTATGGCGTTTTATCGGCGCAACTTGCCGCACTGGCATCCCAGTGGGAAAGCGCTCTTCATCACATGGAGGCTCCATCAGAGTATTCAGAATGAGCATCACCTCGCACAGCCTGGAATTGCTGCAATCGTGGCCGATGCCATCTGTTACACCCAAGTGAACCTGCGTTACTACGATCTCCACGCCTGGGTCGTCATGAGCAATCACGTTCATCTTCTGGTGGATCCCCTGGTGGAACCAGCAGTGTTCCTGAATACGCTGAAAAACTTCACTGCAAGGCATGTCAACGTTCTGTTGCAGCGGACAGGCGCTTCATTCTGGCAACGCGAGTACTTCGATCACTGGATTCGTAGTCAAAGTGTTCGAAGAAACAGTTGCCTATATCGAGGCCAACCCTGTAAGGGCAGGATTGGTAAATAGGCCTCAGGACTTTCGGTGGTCGAGCGCGTTTCAGATGTCCGGCCTGAAGGCCGGACCTACCACGGCCGGACCTACCACGGCCGGACCCACTTAGAACCACTGCTACTTCGAAATAGTAACCAGGGCGACGATGTTGAGGGCGCTTTCGGCCATCACGATATTCTTGCCGTCGCGGGTAGTCATCATGTTGCGCACCACGCCGCCGCCGGCGGGGATGGCCCAGGTCTGGAATTTTTCGGTCTTGGGATCGAAGCGCACCAGCGTGTTCGGCTTGACGTTCGATTCGCTGTACCAGATGTCGCCATTGACCACGGTGATGCCGTAGGGCTGGGAGTCGTGACCGCTGGGCGACGGCCATTCCTTCACGGCGCCGGTCTTGGGGTCGAGACGGCCAAGATAGCCGCGGGCGTAATCGGCATAGTAGATCAGGTCATCAGCGGTGATGGCGATGCGGCGCGGGCGGGCGTCGGGATTGGTGAGCGTCCACTCCTTGATCTTCATGGTGACGGGATCGATGGCGGCGATTTTGGGGGCGGTGAATTCGCAGTAATAGGGAGTGCCCTTGGAATCGACGACCATGCCGTAGGGGTTCGAGGGCTTGGTGGGCGAATCGACCACCTTGATTTCGCCGGTGGCGGGATTGAGCCGGCCGACCTTCTGGGAGTTCTGCACGGTGAACCAGAGAATGCCTTTCTGGTCGAAGAGCGGAGTGTGGGGATCTTTCGCGTCGGCGGGAAGTTTGTACTCGGTGAACTTTTCGGTCTTGGGGTCGAGCTTGCCGATGTAGCCTTTGGAATTCGCGGTGAACCAGATGTTGCCGTCCTTATCTTCGACGAGGCCGTGCGGGCCGGAGCCGGGAGTAGGCGGCCGGAATTCCTGGATCTTGCCAGTCTTGGTATCGACGCGGCCGAGCACGTTGGCGTACTGGCCGGTGTACCAGAGATAACCGTCGCGGGTGGCGAGGGGATCGTGCGGGCGGGAGCCGATGGTGGGCACGGTCCATTCCTTGAAGCTGACTTTCACGGGGCCCGGAATGATGACGGCCTTGGGGACGTTGCCCTCGGGGTAACTCTTGGCAAGGTAGTCTGTGACCGCTGCGACCTGATTCTTGGGGACGTCGGCGCCGGCGGCGACCATGCGTTCGACGACAAGTTTCCAATCGGCAGGCGTGTGCCCGGCGCTGGTGATGAGGTTGAGCGCGTGGCAGGCGGTGCAGGCGGTTTCGACGATGGTTTTCGGGTTCTGGGCGAAGCCGGTGGAGACGAGAACGATGCTCGCGAGGAAGAGAGACGTGTTCTTCATGTGGGTATTCTATACAATGATGACGATGAATATATGGCCTGCAGTTCTTCTGGCGACGGCGGTGTCGGGACATTTGTCTGCACAATGGTTGAACTATCCGACTGCGGGGATTCCGCGCGGGCGCGACGGCAAACCGAATCTTTCGGCGCCTGCGCCGCGGGCGGCGGACGGCAAACCGGATCTATCGGGAGTATGGATGGCGGACGGCCAGACGTATTTCTTCGACTTGGCCGCGGGCCTGAAGCCGGAAGACGTGGTGATGCTGCCGTGGGCCAAGGAACTGCAGCAGAAGCGCATCGACAACGAGCACGGGGACGATCCTCTTTCGCGCTGCCTGCCGCACGGCGTTCCGCGCATCAACACGAATGGTTTGTTTCCGTTCAAGATCATCCAGACGCCGGGGCTGGTGGTGATCCTGTACGAGCAGCTGAATCTGTTCCGGCAGGTTTTTCTGGATGGCCGGAAGCTGGCGAAGGACGTGAATCCGACGTGGCTAGGGTACTCGACTGGCCGGTGGGACGGCGACACGCTGGTAATCGAGACGACGGGATTAAACGGGAAAGCCTGGCTGGATACGCAGAAGAGTCGTCCGGCGACCGATGCGCTGCATGTGACAGAGCGCTTTCGGCGGAAGGATTTCGGGACGCTGGAAGTGGTGGCGACGATCGACGATCCGAAGACGTATAGCAAGCCGTGGACGACGACGACGCAGAAGATGTTCCTGCAGTTGAATACGGACATTCTGGAATTTATCTGCAATGAGAACGAGAAGGATCTTTCGCACATGCCGGTGGGCAAATAGGATGCTACGGGCGGGTTTGTTCGTCCTGGTTACGACCGCGTTGTACGCGCAATCGGATCTCATTCTCACAAACGGGAAGATCATCACGGTGGACGAGCGTTTTTCGATCGCGCAGGCGGTGGCGATCCGGGGCGACCGCGTCACGGCGACAGGCACCAATCAAGAAATCGCGCAGATGGCGGGTCCGAACACCCGCAGGATCGACCTGAAGGGGAAGGCCGTGATCCCCGGGCTGATCGACAATCACATGCATCTGCTGCGGGCGGCGGCGACATGGACGAAAGAAGTCCGGTGGGATGGTGTGGATTCGCGCAAGCAGGCAGTGGAGATGCTGCGGGCGCGGGTGAAGGCGGCGGCGGCGGGAGAATGGGTCTATAACATCGGGGGCTGGACGCATCATCAGTTCGCGGATGATCCGAGGCCGTTTACGCGCGAAGAGCTGGATCAGATCGCGCCGAATAATCCCGTGGCGTTGCAGGAATCGTATTATCAGGTGTTCCTGAATAGCAAGGGGTTGGCGACGCTGAAGATCGAGGCGAACGCGCCAGATCCAGCGGAGTTCGTGAAGGGATCGATTGTGCGGGATGCCGCCGGAAAGCCCACGGGCGTGGTTCAGGGCGACATTGCGGGTACGCGGGTGGTCGCGAGCAAGATGCCGAGGGTCGCACCGGAGCAGCTGGAGGCGAGCGCCCTGGCGCTGGTTCGCGACATGAATCGCGCGGGGCTGACATCGGTCGGCGTCCCTGGCTGCGATGCGGACATTCTCGCGATTTTCGAGAAGTGGAAGGCCGAGGGGCGACTCAATGTGCGGGTGTTTTGCATCATCGGCGCGGCGGCGGCGAATCCGGGTACGGTGGACCGGACTATCCAACAGTTCGCGGGAATGAAGCTGTTTCAGGGCGACAGCTATATCGACAATGTGTCGTTCGGGGAGAGCGTGTATTCGCCTTTGCATGACCCGATGTTCGCGCTGAAATCGGATCCGACGCCCGATCAGCTTGAAATATGGAGAAAGATCGCGATGGCGATTGCGCAGGCCGGACTGCCGCTGCACGTCCATGCCGAGCTGAGCCACACGATCGACACGTTTCTGGATCAGGTGGAAGCGGTGAACAAAGAGCATCCGATCAAGAACCTGCGATGGGCGCTGGCGCACGTGAACCAGATCAATGCGTCGCAGCTCGAGCGGATGAAGAAGCTGGGGATGTACGCGGCGGTGCATCCGTGGGCGGTGATCAACGGTGGGATCATGCACGAAGGTTTTGGAACTGGCGCGGATGATATGCCGCCGCTGGCCACGATTCAAAACAGCGGAATCGTGTGGGGACTTGGGACCGACGGGACTGCCGCCAATCAAACGCTGCCGTTCACGACCCTGTCTTTCGCCATCACGGGAAAGATGGCGGGCGGCCGGAAAGTGATCCGGCAGACTATCAGCCGCGAGGATGCGCTGATCGCGCACACTCGCAAGAACGCTTATTTCGTCTTTCAGGAAAACAACCTGGGGGCCATCCAGGCGGGCAAGCTGGCGGACCTCGTGGTGCTCGACCGCGACTACCTGACGGTTCCCGCGGACCAGATCAAGGACATCAAGCCGGTGATGACCGTGGTCGGCGGCAGAGTCGTGTATGAGGCTTCCCGATAACTTCGCGGCCGCCGGCTTGGAAGCCGGCGCTACCAAGAGCCGGGCTTACTTCTTAGCTAGGTACGCCTGATAATCTGCTTCGCTGATGTAGGTGACGTTCACCCAGGCGTGCGCCATTTCATCCACGGTGCGATCGCCCCAACCAACCCACTGATCGGGATCTGGATTGTTCTTGTTGTTGGTGGTGTTGTCGTGCCACGCGACCGTGTGGATAATCGTGCCCTTGGGCAGCACGGGGGCCGCATCGTCCGCATAGATGTAGTTGGTCATCCAGTTGAACGTGAAGTGATCCACGTAGCTGAGCGTGCGCTTGGAGCCGTCCGGGAGGATCGCTTCGAGCAGCATGGCTTTGCCGCGCAGGTGCATGTGCGGCTGAAAATTCTCGAGCCGGGCCGGAGCGCGTAGCGTTTGAAAGCCTTCGGTCTCCGCGACGGAATTTGGCGGGATGTCGAGCTCGCCCATGGCGGCGGTGCCGGGCGTCGCGGGAAACGCGGTCAAGAAAGTCCGATACTTCGGTTCCTGGCCTTTCGGGTAGAGATAGACGGCGAGTTCCACGTGATCGCGGATCTCCTCGCCCACGGCGTGATAGTGCATCTCCCACCAGATGCGCGAGCCCGGGACGAGCAGCTTGCCGGTGTTGGGACGGTAGATGTCGTAATTCTTATTGACGGCCCATTCCATCAGCAGGCCCTGCGTGGTGATTCCGGTATTCGTTCCGGGCTCCTCCTGCTGGAGAAAGGCGAGAGCGTGATGCGTGATCTTGCGCCCGGCGGCGGTCGCGGGCCGCATCTCGACGGCGCGAACCCAACGGGGCTCGGTGATCGGAATCTGCGTGAGCGGCTTGAACCACACGTCCTGGCCCTTGGCTGGCATCGTGTACGGGTCGGAGCTGAGCACGAAATCCGGCTGTCCAAATTGTTGCGAGAGCTGCCAGCCGTCTTCTTTCGGCCACTGCTTGGCGGGAGGCATGTCTTTCGGATTGCCTTGCGGAACGCCAGCGTCTACCCAGCGAGCGATGGTCGAGATCTGGGCGTCACTCAGCGACATGTCGTTCTGGAAATGCTGAATGCCGACGGTCTTATCGAGATGCCAGGGCGGCATACTGCGAGTGACCACGCGCTGCTTGATGGATTTCGCCCAGGGACGGGTTTCGTCGTAGGTGACCAGAGACATCGGCGCCATGGACCCGGCGCGATGGCAACTCTGACATTTTTCCTGAAGAATGGGCGCTACGTCCTTGGTGAACGTCGGGGGCGCGGCAGTGAGTTCCGCGGCGCTTGCGGTTACTATCGTCCCCAAGATTCCTAATAAAATGCGGGTGGTCCTTGCTTCAGACATAGTTCACCTATAACCTGTCGCTCGGTAGGTAGTTTATCGCCACAAAAGTATGGAAGTCAAACCGGGAACACCTTGGAAGTGGGCGGTGTCTTGATTGGGAATGGTCCTTCACGGCCAGCGACACTGGAACCGCCTCGTCGTCATGCTCGGACTGATCGCGACAGGCTGGTTTATCTGGGCAGACTCGATCGGATCGCGATTCGGGCGCGCACCGGCGGAGTTCGCGATCCTGCGCGCGATCGGGCAGGTACTCCTCGCATGCGCGTGCGGAGCGGCGGTCGCGACGATCGTTTATCTGACCGTTTTGTGGACGGGCCGAGGACGCGTTCCACATCCGCTTCGGTCCATCGCCGTCGCGGTGTGGTATTTCCCCGCGATGATTCTGATGTTCGCGCCTACTCCCGTCTCGATCGCGGTCGGCGCGGTGCTGGTGTTTGCCACGACTCGTGTGATGGTAGCCCGGTGGGATCGGAATCGTCCGCCGTTATCGGCGTCTGCCGGCGCCCTGCTCTTGAAGCGGATGGCAGTGGCGCTGGTGTGCTCGGCCGCGATTCATCTCGCCGTGGGAGCATACGCGCGAGGCTCGGCGTTGCTGGCGGCTGCGCTGTTTGCCGGGATCATCGCGACACTAACATCACTTGCGATCGTGGTGGGCGCCTACGCGCCCGCGAAGCCGGCCCGATTATCGCATTCCGCTCTGAGCGTGTTGCTGATCATGCTTCTGATGGTCGGCCTGAGGATCGCGAAGCGAGGCAGCGGCGGCGGTGCGGGGTTCGAAGACGACGGCGGAAGTAGTCCAATCGTCGATGACAGTTTTCCCGGAGTCATTCTTCTGCGAGAACTGGAAAAGAATGCGGTCCTCATCGCGCCGAATTTGAAGCGAAACGCGGGAGCGAAAGGAACCAGCCTCTTCAACGCCGCGAAACCGGCGACATTGACCCAGCCGATGGATGTCACATTCTCGGGCGAATACTGGATGCTCCTGCCCAGATACCGGCGTCCACCGCCGCAATCACTGATCGAGAGGGGGAATCCGTCCAAGCTTTCATTCGCCACAAACGGCGGGCCGATGGTCATGGAAGCTCATCAGCCCTTGAGTACCTTTGTCGATCCGGCGAGCTGTGACCGGATCCAGTTCGTGGTTCTGGGCCCGGACACGCAGAATATGCTCGCATTTCAGCTTTTCCTGGTGGATACGGAAATACCGGATCCACGGGGAGAGGAGAGCTTGGGATTTCAATTTGTGAGGGGCGATCCGTCCATGGGCGATCGGGAGACGATCAGCTTTCCGATTCCTCGGGCCACGCGATTGAACCGCTTCAACGAAATCAAAGTGGTTTTCAGGCAGCCCCGCGTGATGAGCAAGAGCGTCAAGATTGCGATCGAGCGGATGACGATTGTGCCCCGGTGAGGAAGATCGCGGCCAGCAATTCCCCCAGCTGGCTGGGCGACAGGGGACCCCGGCGACGATACCAGACCAGCGCGCGATTCATCAGGCCGAGCAAGGCGAGGCTGAGATAGCGCACGTCGATGTCATCGCGGAGAGCGCCGGACTTTTGCGCTTCGTATAAGACGGACCGCACGAGATCGACGTAGCCTTCGCGAAGCGCTACGATCTGAGGCAGCCGGTCCTTCGAGAGCGCGTACATCTCCGTCAACGTGGTCGCATGCTCGTCTTTGTCGCGCAGCATGCTCTCGACATGCGCGACGATCAGCACGCGGGTTCGCTCCAGGGAATCGGGGACTTCCTGAATCGCCGACTCCACGTCGGCGAGAATCCGTTCGAGCGAGGACTTGCAGATGAAGTACAGCAGATCTTCCTTACTTTGGATGTGATAGTACAGCGACGCCTTCTGCATTCCCAGCAGCGCCGCAACTTCGCGGGTGCTGGTGGCGGCGTAGCCCTGGCGCGAGAATAGAGCCACGGCGGCGTCGAGAAGGCGCTCCACGGTGGAGCTCTCGGCGACCTTGGCGTGCCGGGGAGCGCGAGGAAGCGCTGTCTTGGCGACGGGTAACGCAGCGTGGGCGCGCGAAGAAACCGCGCCCTGCAGATAGAGCTTGAAGAGCAGTTCGGCGACCTGCTCCGGCGGCGGGTCGCAATCCTCGCGGAACCAGCGAGCCGCCCAGTTCAGCATATTGAACAGCGCAAGGCACAGATACTGCGCCGGAATATCGGCCCTGATCTGGCCCGTAGCCTGAGCTTCCTCCAGCGTGGATCGAACGAACTCCGCGTAACGCTCGCGGAGCGCGACCACTTCGTCGCGATGCCGGACAGACAGCGAGCGCAGCTCGGTGAGCATGGTCATGTTCCGTTTCTGATACTTCAGCAGGGTCAGAACATGTGCGCGGATGAGCGTGTGGATCCGGTCCGCTGGCACGGCGGCTTGCACCGCTGCCGGGACGTCCGCTAGGAACTGGTGGAGGGAGGAAACGAAGATCTGGTAGAGCAAGTCTTCCTTGCTCGACATGTGGTAGTAGAGCGAAGCTTGCTGGATGTTCAGGGCGGCGGCGATTTCCCGCGTGGTAGTGGCGGCGTACCCTTTTTCCCAGAACAGCGCGGCGGCTGTGTCGAGCAACCGATCGACCGTAGGCGCGTCGGATGCTGGGCCTTGCCCAGCCGTGGGAAGCGTCACCCCTTGAGGAACGCCTGCAGCTCCGCCAGGGTTTCCTTGGGAGCGCTTTCCTGAAGGTTGTGGCTACCGTCGACCGCCTTGCCGCTGACTTTGGTGCCTTCTTCCTTCCAGATGCCCAGGACATCGTCGAACAGCCGCGGATAAAGGCCTCGGCCCGCCCACAGCGTGAGCAGGGGGCACGTGATCTTCTTTCCGGCCTGGATGTCGGCGTGATCGATCTTCAGATCGACGGAGGCCGAGGCGCGATAGTCCTCGCACATGCAATGCTCCATCTCGAATTTCACACGGTGGCGGGAGTACTCGCGCTGCGCATCGTCGGTGAAACCCCTCTCCGCCTGGCGTTTGGCGGCGGCTACCAGGTCGTTTTCGGGGCCGGGCGCCGGCAACAGGTAGCTGAACCAATGCGGGTAGCCGCGCGCGAATTCGAGCGTGACGTGGGAGTAGAGATAGTGGGCCGGGACGATATCGAGCACCGCCAGCTTCTGCACACGGTCCGGATGATCGATCGCCATTCTTCGTCCGACGCGGGCGCCGCGATCGTGCCCGACCATGCGGAACTGGCGGAAGCCCAGGTGTTCCATGACCTCGACACCGTCAAGCGCCATGGGACGCTTGGACTGCTGGGAATGATCGGGCTTGTCGGCGGGCTTGCTGGAATCGCCGTAGCCACGCAGGTCGCACATCACGAGGGTGTACTCTTTGGCCAGATCCGGGGCAATCAGACGCCATGTGATGAGCGAATCCGGAGCGCCGTGGAACAGGAGCAGCGGCGGGCCCGAGCCCCCGATCACGGCGTTGATTTCGGCGCCGGAGGTTTTGATGCGCTCATTGCGGAAACCCGCCGGGAAAAACTTCTTCCATGCCGAGGTATCCTCTGCAGCGGCAGCATCCTGCGCCAGTGCCCGGGTGCCGGAGGCCAGCGCGGCTGCGCCGGCAACCAGGGCGGTATTCTGCAACAAACTTCTGCGCGAAGTTTTTTCGGACATGGATCGGATTCTCCCTTAGACCGCGATTGCTTCCATCTTCAGCGGACCCGTGCTGTCGCCCATCTTCTCGATCGGTACGCCGGCCTTATCGAGAATCGCGACCAGGAGGTTCGCCATAGGCGTGTCCATCTTGTAGTCGAGGTGATAACCGGTCTTGAATTTGCCGCCGAGCTTGCCGGCCAAAAGCACAGGCATATCGGAATGGCGGTGCAGGTTCCCGTTGCCCATGCCGCTGCCGTACATGATCAAGCTGTGATCAAGCAGCGAGCCATCACCGTCGGGGGTCGCCGCCATCTTCTCGAGCAGGTAGCCCAGCATCTGGACGTGATAGGTGTCGATGCGGGCTTTCTGCGACATCAGTTCCGCGTCGTCACGATGGTGCGAGATCAGGTGATGCTGCCCGGGGATACCGATCATCGGGTAGGTACGGCCGCTGAGCTCGCGCGCCATGATCATGCTGAAGACGCGGGTCAGATCCGCGCGGTACGCCATGACCTGGAGATCGAACATCAGCTTGGTGTGCTCTTCGAAGCTGTCCGGAATTCCGACGGGGCGATCCGGCAGCTCGAAATTCTGCGCGGTCTTGGTCTCCGTGCCCTGAATGCGCTGTTCGAGGTCGCGAACCGAATCGAGGTATTCGCCGAGCTTGGACCGGTCGCTGTTGCCGAGGCTGCTCGCCAAGCCGCTGGCTTCCTGCATGACGGAATCCAGAATGCTGCCGGTCTTTTTGGAACGCGCGGCACGCTGCGCGGCGGAACCGCCGTCGCCAAAGAGCCGCTCGAAGATCACGCGAGGCTGATTCTCGGGCAGATTGGGCGTGGTCGGGTTGCGCCAGGAAACGGTGTTGACGTAGAAGCAGTCGCCCGAATCGCAGGAGCCCGCCGAGGCCGAGTCGACGGTCATTTCGATCGAGGGAATCTGCGAGTTCTTGCCGAGCGTCTGCGCGGCAAGCTGGTCCGCGGTGGTCGCGAGCTTCACTTCGACACCGGGACGCGTGCGGTCATAAGCGTGAACGCCGGTCAGCCAAGCGGCCGAGGCGCGGGTGTGGTCGCCGCTGCCGTCGCCCTTGGTGTCGGCTTCGAGGTGCGACAGACCCGTCAGGATGTTGAACTGGCCGTTCAGTTTTTCGAGCGGCTTCAGGTTGGGCGTCAGCTCGAAGCCCTGGCCGATGGTGGTGGGCTTCCACTGGCTCCAAATCACGCCGTGCGAGACGTACACCCATCCCAGGCGCGTGACCGGCGTGGTGGCCGCCGAAAGCGCCGGCATCATCGAATCCAGCATGGGCAATGCCAGGGAGGCTCCCAGACCCTTCAACATCGTCCGGCGATCGAGCTTCTTTTTAGTGATGAACGTCATGGGTTTTCCTCTCAGTTTTTGGCGTCGGACTTCACATCGGACTTGACGGTTCTCATTTGAAATGGGGCACTTTTGACCACGCCCAATACCAGCGACTCAAACTTATAGTTATCCGGGACGGCGTCGCGGACGATCTTGCGGACGGCCGGCGCGTCGAAATACTGGACGTTGCGCCCGATACCGTACATCAGCAGTTTCTGGGTCATCGCGCCGACGAATCTCTGGGGATCGTTAAGCAGGAGCTGCTTCACTCCCGCCAGGCCGTCGACGACGGTACCGTCCGGCAGCTTACTGACGACATCGATGGCGCTGCTGCCGTCATGGTCGCGCCACTTGCCGATGGCGTCGAAATTCTCCATCGCGAATCCGATCGGATCCATGCGCGCGTGGCAATTCGCACAGGCTGGATCGGTCCGATGCTGGGCCATCGCCTCGCGAAGTGGAATCGGTTCGCCGGACTTCGCGCTTTCGGTCTTCAGAGAGGGAACCGTGGCTGGAGGAGGCGGCGGTGCGGCCGCCAGCAGATTCTCCAGAATGTATTTGCCGCGCAGGACCGGCGAGGTGCGCGTCGAGTATGAGGTCAGAAGCAGAATGCCGCCCTGGCCGAGAAGTCCGCCGCGAGGACTGTCTTTCGGGAAGGTGACCCGCTGGAATTCGGCACCGCGAATGTTGGGGATGCCGTAGTGCTTGGCCAGACGTTCGTTGACGAAGGTATAGTTGGCGGTCAGCAGTTCCAGCACGCTGCGGTTCTCGCGCAAGATGCTATCGAGGAACAGGTCGGTCTCTTTTTCGAAGGACGCCCGCAGGCCCTCATCGAAATCGCGGAATACGAACAAGTCGGGAGCCTTCAGGTCCACGTCGCGCAGGTACAGCCACTGCGCCGCGAAGTTATTCACCATCGATTCGGAACGCTGGTCGGCGAGCATGCGCTTGACCTGCTGCTCCAGAACGCCGGGCTGTTTCAGCTTGCCGGCGGCGGCGACGTCCAAAAGCTCGTCGTCGGGGATGCTGCTCCACAGGAAGAACGAGAGTCGCGAGGCCAGCTCCAGATCGCTGACGGTGTGAACCGATCCCGGCGTTGCTCCAGCTGGATCGCGCTCGATGCGATAGAGGAACTGCGGGCTGACCAGGAGGCGTTCGAGAGCGCGCTGGATGCCGAGATCGAAGTCGCGTTCCTTGCGCCCATTGTCGTAGAACGTCAGCAGCGTCGCCATGTCCGCGTCCGTCACCGGACGACGATAAGCCCGGCGCGCGAGGGTCGATAGAATCTGCTTGGCGCAAGCCGGCTCAGCCGCTGCGTTCGCGGGGCGACAAGTGAAGATGCGCTGCCGGCTGGGCGTCTCGCCCGGCCCGGTTGAATTATATGGTCCGCGAATGGTGACCGCGGCGATGGCAGGCTGCGTTCCGCGGCTGCGCTGGCGAGGGTGTAATGTCGCTTCGTCCAGAGCTTCGGTTTTCTGGACGAACGTGACGCCGATCAGCCGGGGTCCGGCTTTTACGGCGATTCGGAAATCCGTGGGGCTCGGGCCGCCGCGCCCGCCTCGGCCACCGCCACCACCAGCGGCTCCACGGCCGCCTCGGCCGGCGTTGCCCCCGAGCGTGACGAGCTGCTTTCGCTCACCGTCGACAGTGACTTCAAGCTGGTGTGGATCGCGAGCTCCGCCCGCCAGCTCGACGTTGATTTCGTATTCGCCATCCAACGGGAAATAGCTGCGGATGGCGGTTCCCCCGCGCGTTCCGAAGGCCAGATCCTCCAGCTGCGAGTCCTGCGGCCCTTCGAGAGGCGTACGGTAAATATTCACCATAACCGGCATCGCGGGATCGCCGACGGCAAGACGGCTGATCTTCGTGGAGGCGTCCAGGTAACGCTCCATGGTCGCCGGAGAAACGTACAGCAGGTCGGCGATGTTGTCGAAGCCGCTCGATGCATTGTCGGACGGCAGCAGGAGCGTGTAGTCCATCTCCTTGGGAAGGTCGTCGATCGCGAGAAGGTCGCGGATGGCGTTGTGGTATTCGGTGCGGGTCAGGCGGTGCAGAGTCGGCAGATCGCCAGGATTCGGCTTCGCACTAGCGGCGCGGTCGAGCTCGGTTTCGAGGTATGACGCGACCCGGTCATAAGTGGCCGCATCCGGGCGCGGCATCGGGACAGGCGGCATGGACTTCGCACGAAGCTGCTTGATGGCCCGTTCCCAGGTTTCGGCGTTATTCGCGACCTGATTGAGAGACGTGGGATCGAGAACTACGCCGCCGGTTTTGAGAGCGGCGCTGTGGCATCCGATGCAGTATTGCTTGATGGTCGCGCTGGCAGCGGCGCTCGCCGCCTGCGTATTTTGCTGGGGAGTGGGGGTCTGCGTTTGCCCGGTAGTGCCAAGTAGCAACACTCCCAGAATTCCACTTGCAGTCAGCCACTTCACATTCCCTGTCCGGAGCATTGATCGAAGCATTCTACGGTGTATCTACCTAACTCTGTATACCGGTGACAATTATACAGCTTTCGGACCCCAAATTGGCGGTTCGGATGGTCCTTGCATGCAAGGCGCAGCCAGTGGACCTAATGTTACCTATCGACCGGTTTTTTTGTCAAGCTTAGGAAGGCCTTGTGCACAGACATTGCCTAGGGTAGAATTGAGCCCGGATACTCACATTTATGACACGTTCGATCCAGTGGTTGGTGGCGGGTTCGATGTTGCTGACGGGAGTGCTTTCGCTGAGCGCGGCGGCGGATACGGCGCTGATGGAGGCCGTGAAGCGCGGCGACACTGCCGGCGTCAAGGCATTGCTGGCCAAGAAGGCCGACGTAAATGCCGCGGGCGTGGACACTTCCACTCCGCTCGATTGGGCGGTTAAGTCCAACAACCTGGAGATCGTCAACCTGCTGATCGACGCGGGCGCGAACGTGAACGCCGAGACCCGCTACAAGATTACGCCGATGTCGCTTGCGTGCACGAACGGGAATGCGGCGATCATCGAGCGGCTGTTGAAGGCCGGAGTCGACGCGAACAGCACTTCGGAAGAAGGCCAGACCGCGCTGATGACCGCGGCCCTGAACGGCAAGGTGGACGCGATCAAGATGCTGCTGAGCCACGGCGCGAAGGTGAATGCGACCGAGCCCTACAAGGGCCAGACGGCCTTGATGTGGGCGGCCGGCGAAGGAAATGCCGACGCAGCGGCCCTGCTGATCGAGTTCGGCGGCGACGTGAAGGCCAAATCCAAAGCCGGATTTACGCCGCTGCTGTTCGCCGTGATGAATAACCAGATCCCCGCGGTGAAGGTGCTGGTGGAGCACGGCGCGAACGTCGAGGACAGGGCGATCGACGGCAGCACGACGCTGAACATGGCGATCATCAACGCCTATTACGACATGGCATCGGTCCTTCTGGACCTGGGCGCGAATCCGAATGTGCAGGATCTCAACGGAACGCCGCTGCACTCGCTGGTGTGGATGCGCAAGCCGGGGACTTCGTGGGAAGCAGCGGGCACGGCCAGCGATCCGATCACCGTTCCGCGTCCCAGCGGACAAAGAATGACCGACCTCCAGTTAGCGAAGAAACTGCTGGAGAAGGGCGCGGATCCGAACGCCAAGATTGCCTGGAAAGAAATGAAGATGGACAAGGGTCTCGGCACGACGAAGAATCCGCCCAATATCAACCTGGGACGGCACTATATGAGCTTCACTGGATCGACGCCGTTTTATAACGCCGCGCGGAACGGCGATCCCGCCATGATGAAGCTGCTGGTGGCAAACGGCGCGGATCCGAAGTTGGCCACACCCCTTGGAATCACACCGTTGATGGCCGCTGCGTGCCTCGACTATTACGAAGGCGAAACGCCGGGCCCGTTGACGGGAGTTTCCGAAGCGGAGCGCCTGGAAGCGGTGAAGCTCGCCGTTGAACTGGGGAACGATCTCAACGCCAAGACCCACCTGGGCGACTATCCGCTGGTGGGCACATCGGAATCCATGCTCGCGCACTATCCGGACAACTTTAACGATCTGGCGGATCTCGGCACGGGCGATGCGCGCTGGGATGGCTTTACCGCCTTGCACGGAGCAGTGCTGTGCAACCAGCCTTCGATTCTTCAATACCTGCTGGACAAGGGCGCGGATCCGACCATCAAGAGCAGGCTCGGCTGGACGCCCTATACGCTGACTCAGGGCATCTTCATGGCGAATTCGAAGAAAGAATTCCCGGTGGCCGCCCAGATCCTCAGGAAGGCCCTGGCCTCAAAGGGCCAGACGGTCGCGAGCCGCGAATAGCTAAAATTTCGCCGCCCAATCGCGCTCGAAGCGAAATACTTCCTTGGCCGGAGGCAGGGGCGCTTGCGTCTCGATCCAGCGAACCGGCTCGGCACCCACGTTCTCAAAGCTGTGGATGCAGCCTACGCCGGTCCAGATGACATCGCCAGGACCTAGGTCGTAAGTCTTTCCATCAGCGGTGGCGCGAACGCGACCGCTGACAATCAGGTAGGACTCCTCGAAGGTGTGATCGTGCGGATCGATCTTCGCGCCGGGCATGTACTGGATCAGGAACAGCGACTGATGGATCGCTCCAAACGAGCGATCGACGAACATCTTGATGGCGACGCCAGTGGTCGGATTGAATCCTTCCATCTGCGCAGGCGAACCGGGCTGCGGTAGTTGGGATTCGTCGAAGTGGCCCCCATGGGTATCCTCCGCATGCGGAGTGGGCGCTTTGCCGAAAAACGTGTCCCGCCCATACTCGAGCGGACGAGGCTGGGGCGCCTGCATTTCGAGCCATTTCGCCGGCCGGTCGCTGGGGTTGCTCCAAACATGACGCCACTCGTGATGGACTCCGGTGGGGATCAAGCCGTAGTGCCCCGGCTGCAGCGTGTGGCTCTTGTCCCCAATCTGAAGCGTGACGTGACCCTCCAGGATGTAAAAGCTTTCTTCGAAGGAATGAAAATGCGACTGGATCTCGCCGCCTGGATCCAGGTAACCGATGCCTACGCCCATGTGAACCGATCCCATGGCTCGATCGACATAGGTCACGCGGCGGAAGCCGGTGCTGTGCTGTTCGTAAAGCTTCGGGGTGCGGGCCGCGGATTCGTCGATTCTTGAAACGTGGTGCATGCCGGTCATGATATCCCAAGCCGGTCACGATATCCCAGTAAGATAGTTCCTCAGGAACACGCCGTTGTTATCCGATCTGACCAAAACAGAACGCCGGGCGTTCGCGGCATGCGTGGGGGGCTGGGCTCTGGATGCGATGGACGTCCAGCTCTACAGCTTCGTGATTCCCACGCTGATCGCGATCTGGGGCATCACGCGGGCGCAAGCCGGAGAGTTGGGAACAGCGGCCCTGCTGGTATCGGCCGTGGGCGGATGGCTGGCGGGCTGGCTAGCGGATCGCTATGGCCGCGTGCGGACGCTGCAGGTGGCGATCCTGTGGTTCGCGGTGTTCACGTTTCTATCGGGCCTGGCGCAGAACTTCGAGCAGTTGTTCGCGGCGCGCGCGCTGATGGGACTGGGATTCGGGGGCGAATGGGCGGCCGGAGCGGTTCTGTTGGGCGAAGTGATTCGACCGGAACATCGCGGGAAGGCGCTGGGCATGATGCAGGCGGGTTGGGCGGTGGGATGGGGCACGGCTGCGTTGCTGTATGCGTTGTTCTTTTCCGTGCTGCCCGCGGAGATGGCCTGGCGAGTGTTGTTCCTGGTCGGGATCGCGCCCGCACTGCTGGTTTTCTTCGTGCGGCGCTACGTCGAGGAGCCCGCGGTGTATCTGGAATCGCGATCGAAGCTGGCCGCGCAGGGCGACCAACCATCGGCACTGGAAATTTTCCGGCCGCCGCTTTTGCGAGTCACCGTGCTGGGCGGATTGATGGGAACGGGCGCGCAGGGCGGATACTACGCCGTCACCACCTGGCTGCCGACCTTTCTCCGCACCGAGCGCAAGCTATCGGTCCTGGACTCGGCGGGCTATCTTGCCGTGTCGATCGCCGGAGCGTTCTGCGGTTATCTCAGCGGCGGTTATCTGGCAGACAAGATCGGGCGGCGTCTGACGTTTTTGGTGTTCGCGATCGGGGCAGGTGTGGTCGCCGTGACCTACACGATGTTTCCGTTCGGCGACGCGGCCATGCTGGTGTTGGGATTCCCGCTGGGTTTCTTTGCGTCCGGCGTATTCAGCGCGATGGGTCCGTTCTTCACCGAACACTTTCCAACGCGCGTGAGAGGGGTCGGGCAAGGCTTCGCGTACAACGTCGGGCGGGCGACGGGTGCGCTGTTTCCTACCCTGGTGGGGCTCTTGTCGGCGCGGATTCCTCTGGGCGAGGCGATCGGACTCTTCGCGGGCCTCGCGTATGCAACGATGGCTATTGCAGCGTTTCTGCTGCCCGAAACACGGGGCAAAGTCCTGACATGATCCTGAGCAAAGAACGCATTTTGACGACGCACGTCGGCAGCTTGCCGCGGAATGAAACCTTGTCCGATCTCCTTGTTCGCCGTGAGGAGGGCGAGATTATCGACAAGGACCAGCTTGCGCGCGAGATGGATCTCGCGGTGCACCGCGTGGTCGACAAGCAAGCCTCGGCGGGCATCGACATTGCCAATGACGGCGAACAGCAGCGGGTCGGCTTCCAGACTTACGTGCCGCAGCGTATGTCAGGCTTCGCGGGCGAATCGAAGCGCCGGCGCGGCCGCGATTTCGAGGAGTTTCCAGAACTGGTCGCGCTCCTGATGCAGCGTTTCCCCAAGCGCAGCCGGATGCAGAACGCTCCCGAGGCGCGGGCCGAGCTGCATTATCTGGACACTGCGCCTATCGAGCTGGAAATCGCGCGGCTGCAGCGCGCGGCGGGACCGAAGAACTTCGCCGAGTGCTTCATGACGGCGCCCTCGCCCGGTATTATCTCCAGCACAATGCTGAATGCGTTCTACAACTCGCAGGAGGCCTATCTCCAAGCGATCGCTCGCGAGATGCGCAACGAATATCTGGCGATCCATAAGGCGGGCTTGCTGCTGCAGATCGATTCGCCCGACCTGGCGATGGACCGCTCGATGTTTTATCGCGATTTGTCGGACAGCGACTTCGTGAAGGCCGCCGAGACGCACGTCGCCGCGATCAATAAGGGGATCGAAGGCATCCCGCGCGATCGCGTGCGGCTGCATTGCTGCTGGGGCAACTGGGATGGCCCGCACATCCACGACGTCCCGCTGGAGCTGATCCTGCCGGTGCTGTATCAGGCGAACGTCGGAGCGCTAAGCATCGAATTCGCGAACCCGCGGCACCAGCATGAATATGAGGCGCTGCGGCGGCATCCGCTACCGCATCACATGGCGCTGATTCCGGGAACGATCGACACGACGACGAATATCGTGGAGCATCCGCAAGTAGTCGCGCGAAGGATTCAGGAGGCGGTGGCGGTGGTGGGCGATCGCGAACGGGTGATCGCCAGCGCGGATTGCGGATTCGGAACGTTCACCGGGCGCGAGTGGGTGATCGAGCCGGCGGTGTGGTTGAAGTTGAAGTCGCTGCGGGAAGGTGCGGATATCGCGTCCGCTCGTTTATGGGGGCGGGGCTGAAGTATCAAACGAGAGTGGACAGACCGCTCTGTCCACTACCACGCTGGCAGCCGAATTCAGACATTCCAGCAGGGACAGAGTAGTCTGTCCCCTTTTCTTACTTCGGAATTTGCGGAACCGCCAGATGGAAGATCTTCAGCGAAGATCCGTCCGCGGCCTGAAACGTCGCCGTTTCCTTCGGTCCGAGGTAGACGCCCATGCCTTTTGACACTTGGTGATCCTTGTTCTCGAGGTGGATGCTGCCCTTGCCTTCCATCAGGTACAGGAGCTGATGTTTATCGCTCACATCGGTTTTGTACTTCTCGCCCGACTTGAGCCAGCGCAGCGTTCCCAGCACGTTCTTCGCGCCGGCGAGCTTCTCATTCAGGATCTCGGTGGCCTCGCCCTCCGGCATCTTCACGCGCGGAAGCTTGTTGGTATCGATGAATAATGTCTTGGGCATGGGATTTAGGTTTGGATCCAGACGCGGCCATCGACTCGATTCCACTTCAGATCTTCCGGAGTGCCGTCGAGAATTGTCGTGACGAAGCGATTAGGGGCCTGGAACTCGAAGTAGAATAGCGGCGACTCGGTGGCTCGCAAGCGATGCGTCGCTTCGGCCGGGATGAACACCATGTCGCCCGGGTTCACGTCGCGAATGCCCTCGGGAGTTTCGACGCTGCCCTTCCCTTCCATGATGAAGTAGAAGTGCTCGCAGTTTTCGTGAAGATGCAGCGGCGAGGCGGCGCCTTGCTTGTAGCGCATGATTCCGGCCAGCATGTCATCGATATTGGTCAGCTCTTTGTTGACGAAAAACGTGCGCTCGCGTCCGGGCACGGCTGACACAAGCTTCGGCAGTTCGTCCTCGTGGAAAATGTAGGCCATAGTTCCTCCCGATATCTTAATTCTTGGGCCGATAGGCGAGCCGCGCAACCTCGGCGTAGGGCACTGAGGCAATCGTGGCGCGGATTTCGGCTTGCTGATGACGCTCGACCGTGGGCTTCGACGAACCGCGCCCCTGCTCGCCCCAGACTAACGTAACCTCGACACCCGGATCGCTGTGCTCAACGTCGACCATCGCCAGCGAGATCATGGCGCGTTCATTATATGTGTAACCGGTGTAAGTCGAGACGCCGATCGTCTTGCCGCCTTTCAACACTTTGTCGTATGGCAACGTCGAGTAGTTCGCCAACGGCAGGTCGATGTACTTCTCTATGTCGCCTGCGTGGAATAAGGAACCCATGACGCGCTTGATGTCTTCGCCATTCCAGACCAGCGTTACCTTCTTGCGCTTCTGGTTGTCAGCCATTTTCTCCAGGGCTGCGCGACCCACGAAATCGTGATCGAACTTGACGAACGGTCCGTAGCCCAGATCGTAGGGGGTCAGGTAATAGTCGGTAATGTCGTTCGAGTAGAAACTGCCCCCGAGCGACGCCATAGCCTCGTAGCTCTTCGCGCTGAGCCACTGACGGTACGCCTTCATTTCATCGCCGGTGTATACGGCAGGGAGCGGCGACGGAATCCAACCGGATTCGAGACAGCTTGTCGGGTACGTGCGGGCGCCGACTCGCCGGATCCCGAACTCCTGGCCGGCCTCAACGATCGCGTCACGGACTTCTTCGCCTTGCTCCCAAGGACCAAACAGTTCCCATCCCGGCTGTCCGACCATTCCATGCCGCAGGGCGCGCACATCGTGGCCCGCGATCTTGAGGGTTTCCATGTTGAAGAAGCGGATGTCCGGCGCAGGCTTGCCGGTCACCTTTTCCATGACCTTGAGAGCGTGGGGGCCTTGCACCTGGTATCGAAAAACCTTGCGCCGGCCTTGATTGACGGCGGAACGTTCGTCTTTTTCCGCTTTGGCCTTATATCCACCGGTTTCGACGTGGTACTGAACCCAATTCGCGGCGGGAGGACGGCCGACGAGATTGAATTTGTTCTCGTCCAGATAAAAGAGAATTGCGTCGCCGATCACATAGCCGCCGTGGTTGCACGCGACAAACTGCTTGGCTTGATTGACCCTGAAATTCTTGAACGTATTGACGCCCAGGTCGGAGAACACCTTGAGCGCATCGGGACCCTCGACATACAGATCGGTCATGTGGTGCGACTGGTCGAACAAAGCGCAGGTTTCGCGCCAGGAACGCTGCTCATCGCGCCAGTTCGTGAACTCGTGCTGCACCACCGGAAAAGCGTAGGGCCCAATTTGCGAGTTACGCAGCAGGTCGACCGGATTCCCGGCGGTTCGTATTTTGTCTTCTAAGCTTGGGGAACTCATGGTTATCCTAACTTCTCAAGAGGTTTTTCCAGCGCGACGGCCAGATCGTTCAAGAACGCGGCGGCCTGCGCGCCATCCACCACGCGATGGTCGCTGGAAAGCGTGATGGTCATCATCGGCCGCACGGCAGGCTGTCCGTTAACCGCAACTACGCGATCCGCGATTCGTCCGACGGCGAGAACGGCGGCCTGCGGCGGCGTGATGATGGCGCTGAAGGCGTCGACGCCGAACATGCCCAGGTTGCTGATGGTGAATGTGCCGCCGGTGATGTCGGTGGGCCGCAAATGCCCGGATTTGGCTCGCTCGGCGAGGTCTTTTCGCTGCGTGGCGATTTCGGCGATGGCAATCGTGGCCGCGTTGGGGATCACCGCGCCGACTACACCCTCGGGCACGGCAATCGCGAGCGAGATATTCACGGCAGGGTTGAGGCGGATCGCGCTGCCTGTCCAACTCGCGTTCATCTTGGGGTGATGGAGCAGCGTGCGGGCGACGAGAGCGATCAGAAGATCCGTGTGCGTGAACTTATCCCGACCGAGCTGCTCGCGAGCTGCGTTCAGTGCGCTGGCATCTATGTCGCGCGCCAGGAAGAAGTGCGGCACGGTGGTCCAGCTTTGCGTGGTCCGCTCAGCCATCAAGCGCGCGATCGCGCTAAGGGATTCGGAAGCCGCTGGAGCAGGCGCGGGCTTTGCTGCCGCGGCCTGAACGTCCTCGCCGCTGATGGTTCCGCCTGGACCGGTGCCGACAATACGGCTGATATCCACGCCCAACTCCTGGGCCATCCTGCGGGCTTTCGGCGAAATTCTCGGACCGCCCTCGGTCGGTTTTTCCGCAGCCGGCGAAACAGGAGCAGGACGCGGAGCAGACGCGGCGGTCATGGGACGAGCCTGTTCCGCCATGCCTCGTGACGCGGTATCGGAATCCGCGGGCGGCTGCTCGCCCGGCGCTACGAGCCATGCGATGATCTGGCCCACAGGCACCACGTCGCCCTCATGCGATCGAACGCCCGCCAGGATGCCGTCGGCTTGCGCCTCCAGCTCGAAGGAGACTTTGTCCGTCTCGATTTCGAGAAGCGGTTCGCCCTTGAGGACCCTGTCGCCTTCCTTCTTGATCCAGACCAGAACTTTTCCGGTTTCCTGAGCCAGCTCAAGGGCCGGCATCACTACGCTGATGGCCATTTACCTCGAAGCTCCCGCTTCTGTGCGCGCGCTAGCCTCGACCATCTCGACGATGCGGCTGCTGGGTGCAGGATCGTGCTCGCGCGTAGTGGGCAGCGGTCCATCCACGGTGATGTATTGCGTTCCCGCGACCAGAAGTTTTTCGGCGGGGAATCGCGTGATCACTTCGTGACCCGTCTCCGTGACGACGATTTCTTCTTCGATGCGTGCCGCGCTCCAGCCGTCTTTCGAAGGCCAGAAGGTTTCGAGCGCGAACACCATGCCGGGCTTCAGTTCGTAAGAATGCTCCAGCGAAACCAGGCGGCTGATCACGGGTTTTTCCCAAATCGCCAGACCGATGCCGTGGCCAAATTGCAGCGCGAAGGCCGCTTCTTCGTTGGGGAATCCGAATTCCTGCGCCTTGGGCCAAACGGAGGCAATTTCCGCGGTGTTGCGGCCCGGCCGGATCAGCGAAATCGCGGCGTCGAGATAGTCACGGCAGCGAGAATACGCGTCGACCAGCGCGGGCGATCCATAGCCGATCGCGAAGGACCGGTAGTAGCAGGTGCGATAACCCATGTAGGAGTGCAGAATGTCGTAATACACAGGGTCGCCGGGACGCAGCACGCGATCGGAAAATACGTGCGGATGGGGGCTGCAACGCTCGCCGGAAATCGCGTTCACGCCTTCGACGTACTCCGAACCCAGATCGTATAGAACTTTACTCGCGAGACCGACGGCTTGATTTTCGCTGAAGCCCGGACGCATGGCGCGGTACAGCTCTTCGTAGGCCGCGTCGACCATCATCGCCGAAGTGTTGAGCAGTGAGATCTCGTCCTGGGTTTTGATGACTCGCGCGTCCGACATGAGCTGCTGGCCGTCGACGACGGTGATGCCTTCCTTCTGTAACGCGAACAGAATTGGCGGCTCGACCACGTCGATTCCTAGCGGCTGCTTGTGCAGTCCGCGCATCTCGAGCTCGATCTTGATCTTGCGGGCCACGTCCTCGGCGCGTCCCATTTCCGGCGACATCGCGCCGCGCAGCAATGAGATTCCGGCCCTGGATCGCTCGCCCAGCCAGGGGCAGTTGAGCTGATGATGCTTGGCAGCCGAGCCGAAGTCCCACAGAATCGGCTCGTCATTTTGGGGCAGCAGCGTAAAGCGGCTGATTTTGTCTTGCGCCCATGTGCCGATGTGCGTCGCGGTGATGTAGCGCACATTGTTCATGTCGAAGCACAGGAGCGCGCCCATTTCGGACTTGGCCAACAGCGCTTTCGCGCGGGCGAGCCTCTCCTTGCGGAGGCGATCGAAATCGATCCGCTGCTCCCAATCGACTGCCATGGTGCCGTAAGTTTTCAGGGCCATATTATTTTCCGCAGATCACTTTCCACAAAGTGCAAGGGCCGCATCACAAACCGTGCGCTCGTTGGGCACGGTGGCGTCCTCAAGCGGCGGCGAGAATGGAATCGGCACATGCATCGCACCCATTCGTTTCACCGGTGCTTCTAAGTCGAAGAAGGCATTCTCCTGGATCACGGATGCGAGTTCCGCGGTCACGCCATAACGGCCATAGCCTTCGTCGACCACGATCACCCGCGAAGTCTTCTTAGCCGAATCGATCAGCGTTTTCTCGTCAAGCGGCCACAGCGTCCGGGGATCCACCACTTCCGCGCTTACGCCGTGCTCTTCGAGCAGTTTCGCCGCACCCAATGCCACCTGCACCATACTGCTGGTCGCGATGATGGTGACGTCGTCGCCGACACGTTTCACATCCGCCACGCCGAGAGGAATGGTGTAGTCTTCCTCGGGCACAGGGCCCTTGAGCTTGTACATCATCTTGTCTTCATAGAAGACGACCGGGTTGTCATCGCGAATCGCGGATTTCAGGAGTCCCTTGGCGTCGTAGGGCGTCGACGGCATCACGACTTTCAATCCGGGGATGTGGCAGAACCACGCGTGCAGCGATTGCGAATGCTGCGCGGCCGACCTGCGTGTTGCGCCCAGAGTGGTCCGCAGCACCATGGAGCATTTCCACTTGCCGCCCGACATGTAGTGGATTTTGGCAGCCTGGTTCGCCATCTGATCCATGATGATGCCGGCGAAATCGCCGAACATGATGTCGACCACCGGACGCATACCGGTCATCCCGGCGCCGACTCCTATGCCCGTGAAGCCGGCTTCCGAGATCGGCGTATCGATTACGCGGTCGGTTCCGAACTCCTGCACCAAGCCGCCGAGCACTTTGAACGCTGTACCAGCTTCGGCGACATCTTCGCCCATAATGAAGACCCGTGGATCGCGCCGCATCTCTTCCGCGAGCGCTTCGCGGACGGCTTCGCCTAACGTCAATTCGCGAACGGCTCCTCTCACCAACAGCGCAGTCTCAGGCATACACGTCTTGCTCCACCTTGTCGACGGTCGGATATGGCGCAGCCATGGCAAACTGGACGCCTTTATCGATCTCGGCTTTCACTTCCGCCTGAATCTGGTCCAGTGCAGCTTGGTCGGCGATCTTCTGCGCGAGGATTGCATCGGCCGCAACCTTGATAGGATCACGTTCCGACTTCCAGGTCTGCTCCTCCTGTTTCGAACGATAGTATTCGCGGCTGATATCGCCCACGTGGTGTCCCATGAAGCGATAGGTATTCGCCATCAGAAACGCGGGACCTTCACCATTGCGCGCGCGATCGACTAAGCGCTTGGTGACCGCGTAAACAGCCCGCACATCCTGCCCGTCGACGCTTTCCGAGGGCACGCCGAACGCCGGGCCTCGACCGAGAATATCGCCTGCCGCGGCCTCCGAGACATGCGTGTACTCGTTGTACATGTTGTTCTCGCAGACGTAAATCACAGGCAGCTTCCACAGCGCCGCCATGTTCATTACCTCGTAGACGACGCCCTGGCCCAGCGCGCCCTCTCCGAAGAAACAGACGGTGACGCGTCCGTTTCCCAGCCGTTTCGATGAGAACGCCGCGCCTGTGGCGATGCCCGCGCTGCCGGCGACGATCGCGTTCGCTCCCAGATTGCCGGTGTCGGGATCGGCAATATGCATCGAGCCGCCCTTGCCCTTGCAATATCCGGCTTCCTTGCCTAGCAGCTCAGCGAACATGCGGTCGATGGCAGCGCCTTTCGCCAGACAATGCCCGTGGCCGCGATGGGTGCTGGTGATGTAATCGTCCGCACGAAGCGCTTCGCAGACGCCCACAGCGATCGCCTCCTCGCCGATGTAGAGGTGAGCGAGGCCGGGCATCAGCGCGCGGGTGTAGAGATCGTTGACCTGCTCCTCGAACAGGCGGATCATGACCATCCGCCGGTACATGCGGAGCAGCAGCTTGGAATCGATGGCCGCGTCGGGCGCGGCGCCCGCCATTACTGTACTCATTTGCTTCCCCCAGACATGCGCGCCAGCACTTCAAACAGGATGGCGAAATCTTTCTTCGCCAGGCCCATGCCTCGCGCAGCCGTCAGCATTTCGTTGGTCGCGGCGGTGGTCGGCAAAGGCACGTCCACTTGGCGGCCCAACTCCAATGCTAATAGCATATCCTTCTGCATCATGTTGACATCGAACCAAGCTTCGTCGGGCATTTTGAGCACGAACGGCCCCCGGTATTGCACCATGGGCGAGCCGATCACGCTGTGAGTCATTACGTCGACCGCGGTCTCGCGCGCGATTCCGCTTTTCTCGGCGAGCAGAACCCCTTCGGAGAACGCCAGCATCTGCACAGCAAGGCTCAAATTGGTGGCGATTTTCATGACCAGCGCCAGGCCGTTGTCGCCGACGTGCGTCACTTTCGGACCGATATCGAGGAGTAGAGGTTTAAGGCGCTCGAAGGTATCGGGACGGCCGCCGACCATGACCGAAAGTTTTCCCTGCTGGAGGGTGATCACACTTCCGGAAACGGGCGCATCCGCCATGTCCGCGCCTTTTTCGCGCACGCGAGCCGCCAGAGCCCGGCTGACCGCGGGACTCACGGTGCTCATGTCGACCAGAACCTTGCCGGCGCTCAATCCTGCCAACATGCCCTCCGGTCCATCGAACACTTGCTCGAGGGCGGCGGAGTTGGTGACCATCGACAGCGTGACATCGGCTGCGGCGCAGACCGCGCGGGGCGAATCCGCCCATTTCATGCCGCGGTCGATCAGCCGCTGCGCTTTCGATTTGGTGCGATTGTAGCCGGTGACGGTGTGACCTTTGTCCAGGAGTCGCGCGACCATGTCGCCGCCCATGACACCGAGGCCGACAAATCCCAAATTCGCCATCGTTCTAGTCTAACGCCTGGACCGCTTACTAACGTGCGCGGTTCAAAGAGACCGGCTATTTGATCCAGATCGTCTTCGCGTTCATGAATTCCCGGATTCCCAGGACGCCCAGCTCGCGTCCGTGACCCGAGGCTTTGACGCCGCCAAAAGGAATGCGCGGATCGGAAGCCACCATCTGGTTGATGAAGACCATGCCCGCGTCGATCTCATTGGCGAAGCGCTCACGTTCCACGGGATCATTGGTCCAGGCGCTGGCGCCAAGGCCGAAGCGGCTATCATTGGCGATCCGAATCGCCTCATCGATGTTCTTCACGCGGAAGACGCTGGCCACGGGGCCGAACAACTCCTCACGGTAGGCAGGAGATTCCTTCGGGATGTTCGTGAGCACGGTGGGTGCATAGAAGCTTCCAGGCCGATCTACCGGTTTCCCGCCGGTCAGGACCCGCGCGCCGGCGGCGACGGTCTTCTGCACGTCGGCCTGAAGGGTCGCCACGGCGTCGGCCGACGCCAGCGGGCCGAGCTCAGTCTCCGGCTGCATGGGGTCGCCGACCTTTAGGGCTTCCATGCCGCTCACGAATTTGCGCTCGAACTCGTCGGCGATCTGCTCGGCAACAATGAAGCGTTTGGCTGCAATGCAGGATTGCCCGTTGTTGACGATGCGCGCCTTGACCGCAGTCGACACGGCGTCGTCCAGGTTCGCGCTGGGCATGACGATGAACGGATCGCTGCCGCCGAGCTCCAGAACGACCTTCTTGATGTTTTTCGCGGCGGAAAGACCCACCTGGATTCCGGCTCCTTCGCTTCCCGTGAGCGTCGCCGCGGCGATGCGCGGATCGGTAAGAACGCGGTCCACCTGGCCCGCACCGATGAGCAGCGTCTGGAATGCGCCGTCGGGAAAACCCGCGCGGAGAAGAATCTCTTCGATCTTGAGCGCGCACTGGGGAACATTCGAAGCATGCTTCAACAAGCCGACGTTGCCCGCCATCAGGCCCGGCGCGATGAAGCGGAACACCTGCCAGAACGGAAAATTCCACGGCATCACGACCAGGATTACGCCCAAGGGCTGATAGTGAACGTAACTGCGGCTCGCCGAGGTCACGACAACTTCATCGGCCAGAAAGCGCTCGGCATTTTCCGCGTAGTAGCGGCAGGCCGTCGCGCACTTGGCTGCTTCCGCGACCGCCGACGCGAGCGTCTTGCCCATTTCGATGGTCATTAGCGCGCCCAACGCGTCTTTCTCGGCTTCGAGAATGTCCGCAGCCTTGCTCATCATCTTTGCGCGATCGGCAAAGGGCAGCTTGCGGAATTTAGGGAACGTGCTCGCGGCGATTTGAATCTTGGCCTCGATCTGCGATTCCGAAAGCGGCTCGAAAATTCGAAGCAATTCTCCGGTGGCGGGATTGACACTAGCTATAGCCATATCGACCATTCAGGCTAACAGCTTCGCTTGCTATTCTTGTGATTCATGACCCCGAAGGGTGATCCAACAAATCGTGCGGACCGCCCCAAAGCGTCCGGTGGTGTGCACTATCACACTCATACTGGCCCCAGCGATCTGGCCGCATTATGCTTGATCGTCGGCGCGCCGGGCCGCGCGGACATGATCGCCGAGAAGTATTTGAAGGGGTCGCGGCGTTTCTCGAACGACGGTCGCGGGCTGGTTTCGCACACGGGAAAGTACCGCGACATCGACATATCGGTGACCACGTCGGGCATGGGCGGCCCTTCGATGGGCATTGTGCTGCCGGAGGCGGTCCAGAGCGGCGCCCGGATCTTCATTCGCGTGGGCTCGTGCGGCAGCCTGATCCGTGAATCTAAAGTCGGCGACGTCATCATCCCCACGGCGGCCATCCGATTCGACCGGACGGCGGAGGATTGGGCGCCGCCCGAATATCCGGCTGCGGCCGACTGGCGCGTGGTGAGCGCTCTGCATCGCGCGGCGCAGGCGAAAGCTCCTGGCAAATTTCACACCGGCGTAGAGTGCACCACAGGCGATTTCTATACGGGCCAAGGCCGGCCGAATCTGTTCGGGACTGTCCCCGCGCGCATGAAGGCGCGGCATGAAGAGGCCCTGCGGCTCGGAGCCGCGTGTTACTCGATGGAAGCCGCGGATCTGTTCGTCTGGTGCGCTACCGAAGGCGGCGGATTGCCCGCCGGCGCGATCAATGCAGTCTTCGCGAACCGCCACACCAACGAGTGGGGCATGGCCGGGGAAGAGTTGGCGGCTGAAATCGCCCTGGACGCATTGGTCAGTTTGTCCGAGGAAGCCGGTCTTGCGCCGTATCGGTCACGCGAACTGCCCAAATATGCTTGAGCGTCTCGCGGAAGCCCAGTCGTACGCGCGTCCTCTGCTGACGAATTTCCGCGTAGGCGCGGTAGTTCGAGGCACGTCCGGCGCACTCTACTTGGGGGCGAATCTCGAGTTTCCAGGCGTGGGCCTTAGCCAGACTGTTCACGCGGAACAAGCCGCCCTGTCGAACGCGTTCATGCAGAACGAATCGGGCATCGAGGCGATCGCGGTCAGCACGCCTCCGTGTGGACACTGCCGCCAGTTTCTATACGAGTTCGCCGAGGGGCGGGACATCGAAATGCTACTTCCGAAGCAGCCGGCGATCGGGCTATCGGCTCTGTTGCCGCGGCCGTTTGGCCCTGGCGATCTGCATGTCACACATGGTCCGCTTTCCCGAACCAGAATCGCGATCGAAAGTGTCGAGAGTGTCGCGCAGACCGCCCGCTACGCCGCTTCGAACGCATACGCTCCGTACACCAACTCCCCATCGGGGGTTGCCATCCGATCGCGCCGCGGAAACGTTTATCGCGGGTCGTACATTGAGAACGCCGCGTTCAATCCCAGCCTGCCGCCGCTTCAGGTGGCGCTCGTCGCCATGGCGCTGGCAAGTGAGGATTTCAACGACATCGCGGAGGTGGTCCTGGCCGAAGCTGCCAACAATTCCATTAGCCAGGTGAGCGCCACCAAAGCGCTGCTGGCCGCAATCGCGCCGCGCGCGGAGTTTCGCCTACTTCCACGCGCCAAGTAGCCGCCGCACCAGCACCAGTTCACCCAGGTGATAGGCGTTGTGGTCGGCAACCAGCAGAGCCTCGCGCAGTATCGTCTGGCCGTCGCCATGCGGGATGGGAGCATAAAGATCAGTCGATTCCGCAGCCACCAGCTTGCGCATGGCCTCCAGATCGGCGTTGAATGCGCGCACGCTCTTGGCCCAGGCCTTGTCATTTGGAGGCTTGGGCGATTCCGGCCAATAGTCGTCCGGCCATCGGGGAGCAACGTACTTCGGGTTGGTGCTGAATTCCAGGATGTCCTGCTGCGCGATGCGCATGTGCTCGAGGATTTCCCATGGCGAATGCTCGGCTCCCTTGGGTCGCTTGCCGCGCAGTGCGGCCGGAAGACCTTTGACCGCGTCCTCAAATGTCGCGTGCGCTTGTCCGCCTTCTAAGAGCTTTAACAGATGTTCGCGAACGGGTTTGTCATTTTCCATACGGGGTGCCATAAATCTCCTTAAGAAACTCCGCGGCCACTTGCGATACCGGACGATGCTCGCCGTCCACCTGATAATTCAGCTGCTGCATGGTTTGGTTGGTGAACTTGCCAGACAGCTCTTGCAGGGCCTCGCGCATACCCGGCGTGTCGCGCAGCCGGTCTTGTGAAGCGGCGATCGAAACCTGATAGGGCGGGAACGCATGCTTGTCGTCGGTGAGAACCTTCAGGTCCAGCTTCGACAGCAATCCATCCGTGGCATTGGCCGCGATCATGGTCACCTGATTCCCTTCGAGTGCTTTGTAGAGCAGCCCAAGATCCATCGTCTGCGGACTTCCCGTCCAGTGCAAATGATAAACCCGATCGAGCGCAGCTAAACCATCCGGGCGCTGCTGAAACTCGTAACCCACGCCGAGCACCCAACCGGAGCCGATTATCGCGGCGTCTGTCAAATTATTCAAGTGTTTCGCGCGGGCATCGGCGCCGCTTACCACCATCGCGAAACTGTTATCGATGCCCAGCGGATCCAGCCAGGCCACGTGAAACCGATTCGCGTATTCGGATCGAACCTGCATGAGTACTCGGTTCGAATCATTATCGGGTGCGTCTTTCAGAATCGCTGTCAGGGCCGTTCCGGTGTATTCCGGGTACAAATCGATTTCGTGATTCAGCAAGGCCCCGTGCGCCAGCAAAGTTCCGCCGAGGTTCAGCCGGCGTTCTACTTTCTGCTGGAGGCGATTTTCCAGATGCTGCGCGATGATCTCGCCCAGCACCACCTGCTCGGTGAAGTTCTTCGAGCCTACACGGATGTTCGGCTTGTTGATGCCGCAGGAGCCCGCCGCGACAGCGAGCAGGAGCGTCAGGCCGGCGATAGTTTTCGTTCGATCCATCCCAATCCCCAATCTGCCGCAAGCGCGATTAATGACGCGGGAACCGCTCCTGCAAGAATCTGCGCCGTGTCAACGGACGCAACGCCTCGAAAGATGAAAACGCCCAGCCCGCCACCTCCAATCGCGGCTGCAATGGTCGCCGTGCCTATGGTGGTGACCGTGGCCACCCGGATCCCAGCCATGATCATCGGGGCGGCCAGTGGAATCTGGACCTGTCGCAATAATTGTCCGTCGGTCATGCCCATGGCGACCGCGGACTCGCAAACCGCAGCTTCGACGCCCAGGATGCCCACCAGGGTGCTGCGCAGGATCGGAAGCAGCGCGTACAGCACCAGCGCGACGATCACGGTCCGCTTGCCGATGCCGCCAATGAAGGGAATCGGGATCAGGAATCCGAACAAGGCCAGGCTCGGAATTGTCTGCATGACGTTCGCGAATCCGAGCAGCCACGGGCGCGCTGCCCGTCTACGCGACAGGTAGATTCCCAAGGGGACGCCGATGGCAATCGCCAGCACCATCGCGTTCAATACCAGCAGCAGGTGCTCCGCCGTCAGCTGGAGCATATCGCCCCACAGGTCCGAGCGCATGATATGTAGTTTGTCAGTTATCGAGACAGGCTAGGAAAGCGCGCGCTTCGTCGCTCTGCGCTTGGCGGAATTCCTGCGGCTGGGCGAGTACATCCAGGCGGCCGCCCGTCAGCAGGGCGATATTCGTCCCCAGCAGCAAGGCTTCGCGCACGTCATGGGTAACGAAGATGGATGTCTTCTGAAAATCCTGCCGCAAGGCCACAAATTGCTGCTGCAATTCCAGCCGGATGACGGGATCCAGCGCGCCGAACGGTTCGTCGAACAGCAGCACAGGCGGATCGGCCGCTAGGGCCCGTGCGACGCCGACTCGCTGCCGTTGGCCGCCGGAGAGCTGACGGGGATAGCGCGACCGAAATTCGCCAGCGGGCATCCCGACTTTCTCGAGCAGCAAGTCCACGCGGTTCCCGATATCAGGCGCGCTCCAACCCTCCAGCTTTGGGACCAAACCGATGTTGTCGCCGACCGTGAAGTGCGGGAACAGCCCGACTTCCTGGATCACGTAACCGATGCGACGCCGCAGCTGGATCGGATCCCAGTCGGTGGTCGCGCGACCGTCGACCAGAATTTGTCCCCGCGTCGGGAACAGCATCCCGTTGATCATCTTGAGCGCCGTGGTCTTGCCCGATCCGCTACGGCCGAGGAGCACCAGAGTCTCGCCGGCCTCGACGCTCAGGTTCAAATCCCTGAGGATCGGTTTCCCGGCGATCTCATACGAAACGCCGCGGAATTCGACCAGAGCCATCTAATTCACCACGAACAGACTCTCGGCAAAGGGCCATTCATGGTCGATCCACTGCGCCTCGCACTGGAAACCCGCAACATCGGCCAGGCGCGCGATCTCATCGTGGGAATACTTGTGGCTGTTCTCAGTCCAGATGGTCTCGCCGTCCTCAAACGCGATCTGCAGATCGGCGGCGTGGATTCCGACGGTTTGCTCGCGTAGAGACTGCAGATGCATCTCAATGCTCCCGGTCTCGGGATTGAATCGCGCCAGATGACGAAATTGCTTCAAGTCGAAATCCGCGTCGAGCTCCCGATTGATGCGAACCAGAAGATTGAGGTTGAACGCGGCCGTGACCCCCAGCGGGTCGTCATAGGCTTGGATGAGCTGGGGAATCGATTTCTCCAGATCCGTTCCCAACAGCAGCGCGTCGCCGGTCTTGAGAATCATTCGGACGTTTCGCAAGAAATTGATGTCCGCGGGATGGCTGAAATTGCCGATGGTGCTGCCGAGAAACAGAACCAGGATGCGCTGGCCATCGCGCCTGCGGGCCGCCACCTCCAGCAACCCATCGAGGTATTCGCGCTCCAGGCCGACGATGCCGACCGAATCGATATCGGCCAGTTCGCGGCGGCAGACTGCCAGCGCCGCCGACGAAATCTCGATCGGGAAGTAATACGTGTGGCGGCGGCGAGAGAGCGCTTCCAGTATCCAGCGGGTCTTGGTGCCGCTTCCGCTGCCCAGCTCGCACAACACCACGTCGCCCGCGATGCGCTCGACGATTTCACTCGCGTGGCCCCGAATCACCCGATCATCCGCGCGGCTCACGCCATATTCAGGCAGCTCAGCGATGACCTCAAAGAGCTTAGATCCGATCGTGTCATAGAGATACTTTGATGGCAGTTCCTTCTGGCCGGGCTTCATCAACCCATTTCGTATATCCGTGGCGAATTCGCCAGCCGCTCGCGCGACGATCGTACTTGTTCGCATAAACCGCCTTTATTTTTGCCCATTACTCGCACAGCGGAATCCCGCATACACGTACGGATAGTGGGGCTGGAACCAGTTGCGGAAGGAACGCCGCAGCATGCTTCGATCCGTGCGCGGCGAGCCTCCCTTCATCACAAAATGTTTGCCATCGAAGAAATTGGCGGAGTAGCCTTCGTAAAACGGGAACGGCTTGAATCCCTCGAACGGCCCGAACGGAGTCGACGTCCATTCCCAACCGTTGGCCAGGAGCCCGTCCAATCCGAATGCGCTGCGCCCCTGTGGGAAGGCATCCACCGGTGCGGGATCCCAACGCTCGAAATCGAAATAACCATGCCCGGGGCTCGGCATCTGATCGCCCCACGGGAAGCTGCGTTCGGCGCGATCAGGAGATCCATATGCCGCGCGCTGCCATTCCGCCTCGGTGGGCAAACGCTTTCCGGCCCAGCGAGCGTAGGCGGAGGCTTCGGCCTGGCTCACATAAACCGGCCAGGACAGCGGCAGCGGGACCTCCTCGAACATAGTTTGTAGATGCCAGCTACCTCGCGCCTGTTTCCAAAACGCGGGATGAGAGACGTCGTCCGCCGATCTCCATTCCCAATCGGCCGGGGTCCACAAACTCCGGTCCTGATACCCGCCAGCTCGCACGAACTCCAGGTATTGACCGTTGGTAATTTTGTACCGCTCGATCGCGAACGCGGGAACGTTCACAGTGTGGGCGTCGTACTCGTTGTCCCAGCCGAAGTCCGAGGAATGACGCGAGAGCCCCGGCGTGACCGCCCCTTCCGGGATCTCGATGGATTCCGGCCGCGGCTGCTCCCGCGCAGGCACATCTACTTGCGGCTGCCCAATCTTCTTTTCGAGCGGCAATTGATGCAGCATGTAGGCCAGCGTTTCGGCGTGCATCAGCCGATGTTCGATGGCCGTGTTCAGGAGGATCTCCGGAGCATCTCGCAACAGGGAGTCCAGCTCCTGGCGCACACGAGCGGCGTACCGGCGAACTTGTTCGATCGCGGGCCAGTCGGAAGGCTGATCGGACGGCAGCCCGCCGTCCACCGGATCGATGCCAAACGCGAAGAGCTTATCCAAATCCGCATCGAAAGACCGTAAGTTGGATGAGGATCGCAGCAGGTTCCAATCGAACGCTTCCAGATGACCGATATAGAAAACGATGCGATGCCGCTCGGCGATGGGACGGTCATACAGCGAATCGGGGCGAACAATCTCGAACAGTGTGTCGGTTTGCGCGCGGGCCTGATCCAGACGATGGAGCAAAATTCTGTCTTGGGCAACAAGCATGACTGGATCACCGTAAGGGGTGCAGTTCACCCAGCATAGTCGGAATCAGCTCGGATACAGTCGGATGAATGTGAACGGCACGCTGAATCACCGTGTACGGCTTGTCAGCATACATCACATCGAGGATAGAGTGAATGGCCTCATCGCCCCCCGTACCGAGAATCGCTGCCCCCATGATCCGTTGCATGTCCGCATTTATAAGAACCTTCATGAAGCCCAACGTTTCTCCCTTTTCGACGGCGCGCCCGACTCTTGTCATGGGACGCTTTCCGATCAGCACGTTCCGGCCGGTCGCCTTGGCCTCGATCTCGGTCATCCCGGCGCGTCCCAAGGGCGGATCGATGTACAAAGCGTAGGTCGGAATGCGGTCGCTGACCTTACGTGGCCGATTTCCCAATGGGTCGTCGAGAACATTCGCGGCGATGATTTCGAAATCGTTATATGAGGTGTGCGTGAACGCACCCTTTCCGTTGCAGTCGCCCATGGCCCAGATGCCGGGCACGTTCGTGCGAAGCTGATCGTCGACCTGGATGTACCCACGGGAATCCAGGGCCACTCCAGCCTTGTCGAGCCCCAGATCATCCGTATTCGGGCGTCGGCCGGTCGCGATCAGCACGTGGGTGCCGCGGATTTCAGAGCTAGCGCCGGCTGTCTCTACGCTGGCGACAATCTCGTCGCCCTGCTGGGCGAAGCTCTTGCATTTTGTGCCGACGTGTACCTGGATCCCTTCGCGCTGCAGGATGTCCAGAATCGCGGCCGATACGTCTTCGTCCTCCCGCGGGATCAACCGCGGCCCCGTTTCGATCATAGTCACGTCGCTACCGAACCGCCGGAACATCTGGCCGAACTCCAGACCGATGTAACTGCCACCCAATACGATCAGATGCTTGGGGAGCGAATCCAGATGCATCATTGAGCTGTTCGTCAGGTAGGGGATCTGATCGAGTCCCGGAATAGGCGGAATCACAGCGCGGGCGCCCACATTGATGAAGATTTTGCCGGCTGTCATCCGCGCATCCCCAACGCTGACTTCATTTGCCGACTCGAACCGCGCGTGACCCTGGTACACCGTGCAGTTCACCATCCTTTTCAGCCCGCTTTCGACGGCCTCGTTCGACTGCCCGGAAATAATATCCTTGCGCGCTTTGACACGCTTCATGTCGACCGTCACAGGCGCGCCGGTCACGACGCCGAATTCCGCCGCCCGGCTGGCCATATGCGCCGCATAAGCGCTCGCAACCATGGTTTTGGTCGGGATGCAGCCGGTATTCACACAGGTCCCGCCAAAAAGCCCGCGCTCGATGATCGCGACTTTCTTCCCGGCCGCAGTCAGGCGCTTGGCCAAGGGCGGTCCGGCCTGTCCGGTGCCAATAATAATGGCGTCGTAAGGGATACTCATGGGTTGATTCCCCCGGACTTGGGGCAGATTTCCATTATCATCCTTTGGAGCCAGACCGGTTGCCTCGTGGAAGCGCCTACGTTAGGATTCACTAGGGGAACAGGTGCCGAAGAGTCTGTGGATAGCCGCTGCCGTGTTGCTAGGGGCCGTTTGTTCAGCCCAAGACAGGCAGATGGTGGACCGGTATTGCGTCACCTGCCATAACGAGCGCCTCAAAACTGCCGGACTCACGCTGGATACGCTGGATCCGGCCAAAATCCCCGCCGACGCAGAGACGTGGGAAAAAGTGATCGTGAAGCTGCGCACCGGCGCGATGCCGCCTCCCGGGATGCCTCACCCAGACGCCGAGACCTCGCACAAATTCGTATCTTCTCTCGAGACAAGGATCGATAGCGCGGCGCAAGCCAAGCCCTTCGCCGGGCGTCCCTTGCTCCACCGCATGAATCGCGCCGAGTACGCGAACGCCATCCGCGATTTGCTCGCGCTCGACATGGACGCTGCCGCTCTGCTGCCTCCCGACGATTCGGCCTACGGCTTCGACAATATTTCCGATGTTCTGGGCTTCTCGCCATCGCTCCAGGAACGTTACTTATCAGCCGCGGCGAGCATCAGCGCGCTGGCAGTCGGCGATCCCAAGATAAGGGCGGCCGGCGCCACCTACCGGATTCGCCAGGACCTTTCGCAGAACGAACACATTGAAGGACTGCCGCTCGGAACCATCGGCGGGATTTCGGTGCATCACAATTTTCCGTTGGATGGCGAATACGAGTTCCAGGCCAAACTGTACCGGACCAACTTGAACATCATGCGCGGGCTGGAATTCGCCCACCAGGTGGAGTTCACGGTGGCCGGCCAACGGATTCATCTCGCGAACATCGGCGGTAATGCCGATCTGGCGTCGCTGTTCGAGAAGCCCACGGAGCTGGGCGATGCAGTGGACGCCCGCCTGCGTGTTCGCGTGAAAGTAAAAGCGGGCCCTGCCGATGTTACGGCCGCGTTCCTGGAAGGTCCCCAGGTCGTGCGTCCTGATCGGCTGCAACCGTTCCAGCGCAGTTCCACCGACAACTTTGACTGGAGCGGATGGCCGCACATCCAGACACTCTCGATCACCGGTCCTTTCAACGCGACTGGTCCCGGCGACACGCCCAGCCGACGCCGGATTTTCATTTGCCGGCCCGATAAGGCTAATGATGAGGCTACCTGCGCGCGGAAAATCATCGCGGCGCTGGCTCGCAGGGCTTACCGCCAGCCGGTGAGCGATGCGGATCTTGCTCGGATTCTGACTTTCTATGAAACTGGCCGGCGCGAAGGCGGCTTCGAGGCTGGAATCGAGCTTGCCCTCGAACGGATTCTCGCCAGCCCGAAGTTCGTTTTGCGTATCGAAAAAGATCCTCCCAACGCGGCTCCTGGATCGGTCTATCGAGTTAGCGATCTGGATCTGGCTTCGCGGCTGTCGTTCTTCCTGTGGAGCAGCATTCCGGATGACGAGTTGGTCACGCTGGCCACGGCCGGGAAGCTTCACGATCCGGCAGTGTTGCGCGAGCAGACCCTGCGCATGTTACGTGACCCCAAGTCGCATGCGCTCGTCAGCAATTTCGTCGGGCAGTGGCTGCAGTTGCGGAACGTTCGTAACGTCCTGCCCAACTCGGACGATTTTCCCGATTTCGACGATAACCTCAGGCAGGCGTTCCAGCGCGAGACCGAGATGTTCTTTGAAAGCATCCTCACCGAGGATCGTCCCGTGCTGGATCTTCTGAGCGCCGACTACACGTTCCTCAACGAGCGGCTCGCCAGGCATTACGGAATCGCCGGAATCTACGGGAGCCAGTTCCGCCGGGTGACCGTAAAGGACGATTTCCGTCGGGGATTGCTGGGACAAGGCAGTATTCTCGCCCTAACCTCAAAAGCCGAGCGCACGTCGCCTGTGGTCCGAGGGAAGTGGATCCTGGAAAACATGCTCGGAATGCCGGTTCCGCCGCCTCCGCCGGATGTGCCGCTCCTCAAGGAGAACAAGGATCGGGAGAAACCCCTCACGATGCGCGAGCAGATGGTGGAGCATCGCGCCAACTCCGTGTGCGCGAGCTGTCACAAGACCATGGACCCGATCGGACTCGCGCTCGAGAATTTCGACGCCGTGGGGGCCTGGCGAACGCGTGACGCCGGCGGCCCCATTGACGTTTCCGGCGAATTGGCCGATGGAACGAAGGTGAATGGCGTGGTGGATCTTCGCAATGTGATCGTGAACCGTCCGGAAATGTTCGCCGGCACCATAACCGAGAAGCTTTTGATTTATGCGCTGGGGCGAGGACTGGATTATCGCGATATGCCTGCCGTGCGCGGGATCGTCCGCGAGGCGTCGCAGAACAACTATAAGGTGTCATCACTGATAATAGGAATCGTGCGGAGCACGCCGTTCCAGATGCGAACAGCAGTGGAGAGCAAACCGTGAAATCCATATCCCGCCGAACAATATTGAGCGGCACGGGGGCGGCCATCGCCTTGCCGTTCCTGGATGCAATGATCCCGGCTTTCACTCCTCAGGCCAAGGCGGCCGCCATCCCCTCGATGCGATTCGGCGTGGTGTACTTTCCTAACGGCGCCATCATGCAGCAGTGGACTCCCAAGACCACCGGTGCGGGATTCGAGTTCACTCCGATTCTGAAGCCGCTGGAACCCTTCAAAGAATCTTTGGTGCTGGTCAACAACCTCACGCGATCCCGTCCGGGCAGCGTGATCGGCGATCACGCCGTGAGTTGCGCTGGATTCCTCACCGGCGTGTGGCCCAAGCGGACCGAAGCCGAGGACGTGCTGGCCAACACCACCATCGACCAGGTAGTCGCGCAGAAAATCGGCCAGGATACACCGCTCCCGTCGCTCGAGCTCGCCACGGAAGATTTCACCGGCTACGTCGGAGCTTGTTCCCCCGGATTCAGCTGCACGTACATGAATACGATTTCGTGGAGGACACCCACCACCCCGCTGCCGATGGAGACCAACCCGCGTACGGTCTTCGAACGCCTTTTCGGAGGCGCGGGGTCCGCGACAGAACGGCGCGCACGAATGGCCACGCAGCGCAGCATCCTGGATTCGATCGCCGAGGATGCGAACGATCTGCAACGCACCCTGGGAGGGCGCGACCGCGCGCGCGTCAGCGACTATCTCGACAACGTTCGCGAAATCGAACGCCGGATCCAGCGCGCGGAATTGCAGCAGAACCTTTCCGAGACCGCTCTGGAAGCTCCCGTGGGAGTGCCGGAGTCCTTCGAAGAGCATGTCGGCCTGATGTTCGACCTGATCGCGGCGGCGTACCAGGCCAACGTGACCCGCGTGTTCACGTTCATGCTCTCGCGCGAACTCAGCCAGCGGACGTATCCGCAATTAGGCGTGAGCGAACAGCATCATTCGGTCTCGCACCATCAGAACAATGCCGACAAGATGGCACAGGTGGTGAAGATCAACACCTACCACGTCGGATTGTTCGCGAAGTTCCTGGACACGCTGCGGAAGACCGAAGACGGTCCAGGATCGCTGCTCGATCAGTCGCTCATCTTCTACGGGGCGGGCATGGGCGATTCGAACGGCCATGCGACCGATCCTCTGCCCGTGGTCGCCGTGAGCGGAAGTCTCAAGGGGCACCGCCACATCGAGCTTCCGAAGCGGACGCCAGTCGGAAATCTGTGGCGCACCGTGGCGGCCAAGTACGATACTCCCATCGAGCACTACGGCGACAGCACAGGGCTAGTCGATGACTTGTTTTAGGAAGCAAAAGGGGACAGACAGCTCTGTCCACTCCCACGCTCGGAGGCGAAATCGGGGCCTTGCTGGAGGGGACAGAGTAGTCTGTCCCCTTTTGCTACTGGGCGCGCTCACGTTCACGCTGACTGCTGCGGACGATCCTGACGGAACCACTCCACTGCACTGGGCTGTTCGCGCGAATGACGCGGATTCCGTGCAACGGCTGCTCCGCTCCGGCGCGAATCCAGATGCGGCGAATCGCTACGGCGTCACTCCGCTTGCGCTCGCCGCGGAGAACGGCAGCGCCCCGCTGATCCAGACGCTTTTGCAGGCCGGCGCACATCCAACCAACGCGATTCTGATGGATGCCGCACGGACAGGGAACGCGGAAATCGTCCGGATGCTGCTCACCCGCGGCGCGGACGCCAACGCGCGAGAAAGCACTCTCGGCGAGACCGCGCTCATGTGGGCCGCCGCCGAGAATCATCCCGAGGCAGTGCGGGCGCTGATCGAGCACGGCGCGGATCCCAACGCGCGATCCGACAAGCTGGCGTATCCCAAAGATCGATTCGGCCTGGAAGGCGTCACCACGATTGTGCCGCACGGCAGCTGGACCGCGTTGATGTACGCCGGGCGGCAAGGGTCCCTGGAAGCCGCTCGCACGCTCGCGGAAATGGGCGCCGATCTGAACCTGACCGATCCGGATGGAACCACGGCTCTGGAATTCGCCATCCTTAACGGACACTTCGATACCGCGGCTGCCTTGGCGGAGAAGGGCGCCGATCCCAACATCGCCGATTCCACCGGCATGGCAGCTCTGTACGCGGCAGTCGACATGAGTACGCTGGGGGAGATCTACGGCCGCCCGGGCCGTAAGTCCACCGATAAACTTACGGCGGTGGATCTGCTGCCGATTCTGCTGGCTCAGGGCGCGAATCCGAACGCCACTCTGAAATCGCCCACGCTCACCCGCGCCCATACACCCGGCGAGCCGAGTTTAGGAGAAGGAACCACGCCGCTGATGCGCGCGGCAAAAAACGGCGATGTCGCCTCGATGCGGGTGCTGATCGGCCATGCTGCGAATGCCGGGCTCAAGCAGAAGAACGGAACGACGGCGCTGATGCTCGCGGCTGGCGTCGGCCGCGGAACGGGAGTGTTCGCCAAGGATTATGCGACCGAAGCGCAGTTGCTCGCGGCTGTAACGTATCTGGTTGAATTAGGTGCCGATGCTGGCGTCGACATCAACGCGGCCAACGACTCGGGCCAGACCGCGCTGCACATCGCGGCGCAGGCATCCGACGGCATCGTGAAATATCTGGCGGAGCACGGCGCCAATCTCGATGCCAAGGACAAGCAGGGCCGGACAGCGCTCGATGTCGCCATGGGAAAAGGCGTGCGTGCGCGTATCGGCGGCGAATCCACAGTTCGCGAAAGCACCGCGGCGCTGCTGCGGCAACTGATGTCTTCGCGTTAGTCTATACTCACCACCGTGAACCGCCGGAACCTCGTGCTTCGAAGCCTAAAGAAGATTTTTCCCCTCATTGTCATTTTCCTCCTCGGGGCGAGCGCTTACGCTCAGAACACACCGATTCTGGCCGATGGCCACGTGCACATCACCAACCGGGTCTACTGGGAAGGAATCGATCCCTGGAAGCCGCAGCCCGTCGGCCAATTCGATTACGCCCGAGCCCGCGCGGGCGGCGTCAATTTCGTCATCGATAATATCGCGCCCTACGGTTACAACACCTACAACGCCACCGTGAAGCAAGCCGGGCGTCTGATCGAGACGTTCCACCGCACGCTCGAAGCGCATCGCGACCAGATGGAACTGGCGCTCACTTCCGCCGATGTTCGCCGCATCGTCGCCAGCGGCAAGATGGCCGTGATGCTCAGCATTGAAGCCGGGTTCGATCAGGAAGGCGACATCGACATCCTGCGGCTCTGGTACCGCCTGGGCGTGCGCGTGATCCAGTTCTCAAGCCAGTCGACGACGGCCTACGCGGATTCCTCCGTGCGTGGCGGCGTCAAATGGTCCGGCATCAATGAGAAAGGCCGACGCCTGATCGAGGAGATGAACCGGCTCGGCATGCTGATCGATGTTTCGCACGCCACCGAAGCCGCGCAGCGCCAGATCATCGCAGCCAGCCGCGCTCCCGTGGTCGCCAGTCACGTGGCTTTGCGAGCGATATGTTCCAATCCAGCCAATCTTTCCGATGACGTGCTGCGCGCCCTGATCGCCAAGGGCGGCATGATCGGCATCCACAGCGCGGCGGAGCAGATCGGGCAGCGCTACTATGACTGGTCGCGCGGGAAACCGTCGATCCCCGTGAACGGCGTCACACGCGAGCAAATTCTTTTCGGAGAACTATCGTTGATCCGCTCACCGAATCAGGATTTCGGCGAATACATCGACGCGCTCGACGCCCAGCAGGGCGGCCGCTGGCGGCGTTTCTATTCGCAACCCTGGCATGAATCGCCCGAGGGAGAAGCTGTGGTTCCGTCGCTCGACGATTGGGTCGCGCACGTGGCACATGCCGTGGCCATAGGAGGTCCGAAGAGCGTCGCGATTGGGCTCGATCTCACTCACGCACGCAGCACACTCAAGAATTTCGATGCGAGCCACTATCCCGATCTCGTAGAGGCCCTGCGCAAGCACAATCTGGCGACGCCCGAGATCCTCGGTGAAAACTGGCTGCGCGTATTCGATTCAGCCAAGGTTCCCAACTAGATGCGAAACTCTCTGCTCGCCTCTTTGGTGTTCGCGCTGGTGTTCGCCGCGGCCGCATGCGCGCAAATCAAGATCGCCGTCAACGCCACCACCATCGAATCGGCCCCGATTTTCCTGGCCGAACGAATTCCCGGAGTCGAGATCGTTCCCGTCCCCAACGGCCGTGTCGCAATGGAGCAGTTGTTGCACGGCAATGTCGACGCGGCTACCGGATCCGAGACACAAGCGCTTCTCAACTCCATCGCCGAGCCGGGAATCCGCATCATTCTTACGCTCGCCGAGGCGCGTTATCGCATCATCGTCCGCCGCTCCTCCGGCATCCGCCGGATCGAGAATCTTCGCGGCAAGAAGGTCGCCGCGACCGTGAACACGTCGTCCCTGTACTTCTTGAGGGAGATGTTGCGCAAAGCAGGAATGCTGCTCGACACCGACGTCCGCTTCGTGAACCTGGAAGGTCCCGACATGCCCGCCGCGCTTAAGCGAGGCGATGTGGACGCGGTCGCGATGTGGGAGCCTCACGCGCAAAACTCGCTGGAGGCTCTCGGAACTGACGCGATTGTTTTACAGAATCCGTCGGTCTATCGCGAGCGATTCAACCTGAATACGACCACGAAAGCCTTGAGGGATCCGGACAAGCGGCGCGCGTTAGTGGAGGTTGTTCGCGCTGCGCTACGGGCGTCCGATCGTATCCGTAACCAGCCCGCCCAAGCCCGGACGATGCTCGCTCCGTTCATCGGCACCCCGGCGGGAACGATGGAGCGCGTCTGGAACCAGTTCCGCTTCCCCGCAAATCTTCCAGGCGATCTTCCGGAAGTTCTCGGGAACGTGGAGATCTTCGTGGCGGCGGTTCAGTCCCGGCAGCCTCGGCCGCGAGCAGCCTTAACGCCGTTGATCGATGCCAGCCCTTTAGCGGAAGCCCGGCGTTAACGCCCTGCGTCTTCGCAAATATACTCGAACATTTCGCCGTCGGGGACCCACTTCGAACCGGTCGTCTCGGTGATGGTCCATTTGCCGGACCAGGGTTTCGTGTAGGCGCCGGGATCGTCGACCGTCACTTCGTACGACAGCGTTTTCAGGTTCGGGCGCGAGATGCGCTCCACCATGTGGAGTTGCGAGGTATTCGGAAACGCGCCCACGGCCCACATCTTTTCGTTGAAGCCCACCGAATCGATTACCAGCGTGTCGCCTTCCCAGTGCCCGATCGAGTGGCCGAGGAAAGTCGGCCTCACATCGTCACCCTGCGGATGCATGCGGCCGTCCATATAAATCACGCGCCAGGAATGCGGCCCGGCCATATTGAGGATGAAAATACTCTTAAGCTCGGGGACATCCACGATCTCAAAACCGGGCGAATTGAAAAAAGACGGTCCGGGCGCGGCCTTGCAATCCACCAGCGGCGAATCCTGGGAAAATGTCGCGGTGCGGTAATCGTAAACGGCCTTGGCCCACGGCTGAAACGGGACATCGCTCGCGCGCGGAAAGCCGCCCAGGCCTGGCCGGACTTCCCAATATCCCTTTTTGCCCGGCACCGACCCGAGGTTCACTTTGCCGTCAGGCCAGCGTGGCGTGGGCTCGGGTGCTTGCTTTGCCTGTCCCCAACACGACACCGACAATGCCACCAACGTGATCGCGATTCTCACCGTGGATTCACCTCGTGGGCAGCTTCTGGCCGCTCTCCGTGATGAGAGACGTCGTCTGCATCGCGCCCACCCAGGCGTTTTTCGCGTCCTTAGCGACGGCCGCGTTTTCCACCGTTATTTTGTCGCCGATCTTCACCGTATCGCGCTTCCAGCCGCCGCGCGTCAGTGCGTAGGGCGGCCCCAGTTCGAACCGGAGTTCCTTGGTCATGCCGCTCTCGTCTTTGACGTTGAAGAAAATGTAGGCGTGCGGATTCACCCAATCCACTTTGGTGACGAATCCGGTCAGCGTCGCGGTCTTCGAGCCGTCGTATTCGGCTTCAAAGGAATGATGCGCGGCCGCGGGCTTCGCCGCCACCAGCATCAGACCTAGCCCAATCAGCGTAACGATTGCGTTGACTCTCATTTGTAACTCTCCTTGCCAGACACGTTTTTAGACAGTGTTGCTTCCACGTTCTCTTCGCAAAAATATTCCTGAATCTCTTCGTTCGGGACCCACTGAATGTTCCAGCCACCGGTCCATGGCCGCGTGTAGGTCCGAGGATCATCCACGGTCACTTCGTACTTCAAAGTGCCGAGATCCGGCCTGGTAAAGCGCTCGGTCAGATGCAGAGCTTCGGTGTGCGGAAGCCCGCCGTTCGCGAACCAGAAATGTTCATTGAAGCCGATCACGTCCACTACCAGGGTATCCTTCTCCCACTTACCCACCGAATTGCCGTAGTAACCGCGCACGACCTCGTCGGCCTGACCCTGTGGACGCCCGTCCGTATAAATGACGCGCCAGTTGCGATCCGCCCCGCCCAGGAGCACTAGAATGCGGCCTAGCTCGCGCTGTTCGATGAACTGGAACCCGTTCGGCATCTGAAACTGCCGCGGCCCACCGGGCGGAAGACATCGCGTCAGGGGATCGTCTTTCAAAAGGGTTCGCTGGCGATACTCGTATACCGCCTTGGCCCAAGGCTGGAATGGAGCCACGCGATCCGCGTCGGACAGGTTACGCAAAAGCCCTTCGTCGCTCATGACGATCTTGCCGGCAGTATTGTCGACCAGCGCGTTCGCACTCGGCGTAGTCCAATATCCCTTCTTGCCGGGCGGCGGGCCAAGGCGAACCCGACCATCCGGCCAGCGTGGCGCCGGCTCCTTTAACGCAGCGGTGGCCGGCTTCTTAGGCGCAGCCACGAACAGCTTCTTACCCGTCTTCGCCAGCGTCACTGATTTGGCGAAGGCCCGGCTGCCGGGCTCACGCGCGGGAACTCCTTCCACGCTGACCGCGTCGCCGATGTGCAGGGAGTTTCGCGTCCAGCCGTCCTTTTCCAAATCCAATGGATTCCCGAACTCTAGAGCCCAATTCGTGACGGTGCCGGCGGAATCCTTCACGTTCACGAAGAAAAACGCGTGTGGATTCGCCCACTCGACCCTGGTAACGACGCCAGTCAACTTTACCTGCCGCGAACTGTCATAGGTCGCTGCGCTCTGTGCGAACACGGCCCCTACTACCGATAACCCAACCAGGAAACGATTCGTCATGGCCTCGTTAATCCCGCGTGATCCGGAAGTCGCCCTTGGTTGTCCCCTGGGTCCAGGAGCCCTTGATCGTGCGGTGGTAAGATCCCAAATCCTCCAGCTTGCCCTCGGCGGTGATATGTTCCTTCCCGTTCGCTTCGATCCGCACGGTCCAAGTAGCCGGATCCACGAAAACGCTCGCGATCGGGATGGAGTCCGGCCCAGGATTGATCAGGCCGGTGACGTTCTTGCCGTCCCAATTCATCACGAATGTGATTTGGTTACGCTTGGTCGACGTCGCACCCCAGTCGCCGGACCAGGTGCCCGTTAATGGGTGGCCTTGCTGGGCAAATCCCGGCGCGACGATACACAGGCAAATCGCGACACAAGTCAGGTGTAGCGCTCGTTTCATGAGTCCAAGGTATAGCGCTACTCGCGCTCCGAGTGCAAGGGACTCCCGGCTGATTGAAATCTCATAGAATTGAGGCTGATGTCGATCTTCCAGGACATCCGCCTCGCGTTTCGGATCTTCCGGCGCACTCCTGTTCCTACCGGAATCGCTCTCCTGTCAATCGCGTTGAGCGTCGGCGCGGCCGCGGTGGTCTTCGCTGCGATCAAATCTGTGCTGATCGATCCATTGCCGTATGCACATGCCGAACGGCTCGTGCAGTTGCGCAGCGAATTCTCCCAGATGCAGGAGCAAGCGACGAGCGACTGGGTGGTTTGGAACGACACCCGCGAACTGGATCGGAGGACGCGCACACTAGAATCGACAGGCGTGTACAGCAACGCTGTTTTCGATCTTGCAGGCGATGCGAATTCGACTCCGGAAGCGCTGTACGGCGTACGGATGAATGCGAACTTGTTCCGAGTTCTGGGTGTCTCCCCGATGCTCGGACGCAACGTCCTTCCGGAAGAGGATCAACGCGGCCACCCAGACGTAATAATCCTGAGCTACGGCCTATGGGCGCGACGGTTCAACTCGGACGATTCCATCGTAGGGCGAAGCGTCACAGTCAATGGGCGCCCTTATCTCGTGATCGGCGTCATGCCGCCCGATTTCGACTTTCCACTCCGCAGGCAAGCGGCTCATACGCCTTCTCCTTACAGGGATTTCTGGGCAGCGCCATTCAACACGCCGGCTAATCCGAATGCGGCACTTGGCGCCGTGGCAAGGTTGCGACCGGGAGTGACGTTGACCGAGGCGCGCCAGGACCTTGCTTCGATCAGTGAGACGCTCAGCCACGATTTTCCCGAAACCAATCGCGACCGCTCTCTTCGCTTAAACTTTGTGCGCGACCGGACCGTAGGAATCGCCACCAACGGTCTGTTGTTGCTGATGGCCGCCGCTGTGCTGTTTATGCTGATCGGATGCGCCAATGTTGCCAACCTGCTGCTGGCGCGCGGGCTTGCCCGGCAGCGCGAAATTGACGTGAGGCTCGCGATCGGCGCGGGACAAATGCGGATCGTCCGCCAACTGCTTACGGAAAGCTGCCTGCTGGCCGTGCTGGGTGGTATCGGCGGCTATGTTCTCACAGCGGCAGCATGGAGGATCCTGCCGGCCCTGGCTCCTATAAACATTCCCCGGTTGGCCGCCGCGCGCGCGGATTCGACGATCTTTGGATTCGCTGTTGCACTGGCGGCCGTCAATGGAATCCTGTTCGGCATCGCACCCGCGCTTCGCCTGACCCGTGCGAAAGGGACCTCACTCAGTGGATTTGGCGCGCGCGGCGCCGCTTCAGGTAGACACGATCGCACTCGATCCTCCTTAGTGGCGGCCGAGGTGGCCGTTTCGGTCGTTCTGGTGGTGATCGGAGGCGAACTGCTAACCAGCTTCGTGAAGTTGATCCGCACCGATCCCGGCTTCCAGGCGGATCGGATTCTGGCGTCGGTAGTGCTGCCCGCGCCCGAACGGTATTCCGACCCCGCGCAGCGAGCGCTGTTTTACAAACGAATTCTGGACTCCGTGCGTGTACTTCCGGGAGTCGAAAGCGCAGGCACCGTGGACGCCCTGCCCTTTAGTGGCGAAAATCACGGCGGCTACGTCAACGCGGCGGAAGGATCCAAGCTCGAAGGCGAGATCGACGTCGTGGGCGGAGAGTATCTCCAAACCATGGGAGTTCGCCTCCTCGATGGACGCTGGTTCCGCGAGGAGGAGATGGCCGAATCCAATGACGCCGCTATTGTGAATGATTTTGTCGCCGCCCGTCTCTCGCCAGGCGCCAGCGCCGTTGGACAGCGAGTCTGCGTCGACTGCACGCCGGAGAATCCGAACAACTGGAAGCGCGTCATTGGAGTCGTCTCCAGCGCAAGCCACACCGCTCTCAATGAAGGCGCGAAAGGCAATATTTACCTGGCAGCCGGAGCGATGCGGGAATCTTACTTCGTTGTCGTTCGAACGCAGCGGCCTTCGGGAGATCTGGAGAAAGCCATACGGCGAACCATCGCCGGGATCGACCCGAATCAGCCCGTGTTCCTCAGCACGACCATGACGGCGCTCATCGCCGATTCGGTCGCAGACCGGCGATTTATCATGATGTTGCTCGCGGTGACGGCAGGCCTGGCCCTGGTCATGTCCGCCGCCGGCGTTTACGGTGTCATTTCCTACACCACTTCGCGCAGAACGCAGGAAATCGGGATTCGGGTGGCGGTGGGTGCGATGCCCTGGGACGTACTGGCCCTAGTCTTCCAGCAGGGATCTCTGACGGTCGCGATAGGGCTTGCGATCGGGCTCGGACTGGCTCTAGTAGCGATGCAGTCTCTGCGTAGTTTCCTCCCGGGTCTGGAGTCGGCGAATCTATCGCACCTTTGGATAGCCGCCGGTTTAGTCGCGTTGACCGCGGGAATCGCTTGCTGGATCCCCGCGCGCCGCGCTACCAAAATCGACCCGATGTCGGCCCTGCGGCAAGAGTAGATTGCTTACGGCGCTAGCGACGCTGCATACGCCGCGATGGCGATCATGTCGTCTTCGGTCAGCTTCTCGGCGACCTTTTTCATCTGCGCGCCCGCCGTGCTGCTATTGGCGCCGCTCTTGAAATTGTAAAGCTGCCGGACGATATAGATCGGATGAACGCCCGCCAGCCGAGGCACATCGCCCAGGCCTTTGAGCCCATCACCGTGGCAAATCTCGCAGGCAACCGTCTTGCCGGAACCGCCGGTTTTCACTAGCGTCTCGCCCTTCTTGAGGCTGCCCGGCGGCACATACGCGATGAATCCCGAGTGCGGATCGCGGCTCTCGACCCTCGCCGGATCCTGCGGCACAGTGACGATGCGATTACCGATCGGCTCGGTCCCGCCGCCCGGCAGAGCGAAGCGCATGCGGCCGCCGTTGACCCACGTTTTCGGCACGGTCTGCGCTTCTTCCACCTTGTACCAGACGGCCGGCTTCAGGGCCGCAAAATACTCCACGGCCTTGCGCATGTCTTCATCGGGCAGGCCCTTGGCGATCCCGTTCATCCGCGCGGCACGCTGCGACGGCTCATAGACCATGGGATCCTTCCGAGCGCCGCTCTTGAAGTCCTGCATCTGCCGCATCATATACGCCACGGGCAAGCCTGCAAGCATGGCGGACTCCGGGTGGCCATGTCCCGACATCAGATGGCATGATCCGCAGGCTTGCACCTGGAATCCGTGCTCCACAATCCCGGGCAGCGGCGCGTGTTCCTGCGGAAACCAGTCCGGGGGATTGAGCTGATCGTCGATCTGCGCCTGCGTGTAGGACTTGGTGCTGCCCGGAAGCCGCTTCAGTTCCTTCGCATCGCCCGCGGGTGGAGGATTCTTGTCAGGCACGGGATACGCCCACTCAAGATTCTGCGATTGTTGCGGCAGCGCCACCACTACAAAGAACGACAGCAACGCGATCAGAACCAGAATCAAATGCTTCATGAAGACCTCCTGCGATTCAAAACTATATCATTTACGGATCGCAGGAGGCCAACATGAAGTGTCGACTACCGGCCGGAAGGCTTACCGCAACCGCACTGGCAGTTCGTCTCCTGGCAGCGGCAAGCGTTCTTCTCGCATCCGCAGGAGCAGGTCCCGCATCCGCAGTTGCCCTTAGCCGCATTCTTCGTATTGGCTCTCTTCACGTTCGACATTTTCTTTTCTCCTTTTTTCTGCGCTCAATGCGCTTTCATAGGGGCTGACGTACGTCCCTCGAGAACCTTACAGTGCCGGGCGTGATAGTCTGAGCCTGGTGGCAACTACTCCAGAATCATCGACTTCCCTGACCCCGGAGGCGATCCAGCGCCTTGTGGATCACCACCGGCAGTTTCTGGCATTCCTCCAAACCCGCGTCGAATCCCGGGCCGCCGCGGAAGACATTCTGCAAGCGGCGTTTGTGAAGGGCCTGGAGCGCGGCGCCGAAGTGCGAGACGAAGAGAGCGTCGTGGCGTGGTTTTACCGAATATTACGCAATGCTGTCATCGATCATTACCGTCACCGCGCTTCGACGGAGCGGGCTATGGAGGGTTGGGGCAAAGAGTTTGTCACGCAGGAGGCTCCGGCAGCGGAACTGAAGAACGAAATCTGCGCCTGCATCCTGGGCTTGTTGGATACGCTCAAGCCGGAGTACCGGGACGCGCTTCGGACCATCGATCTGGATGAAGGAAGCCTGAATGATTTAGCGGCGCAGGCGGGGATTACTTCGGGGAATGCTGCGGTTCGGGTGCATCGGGCGCGGGAGGCTCTGCGCAAGCAGGTGCGCGTCGTCTGCGGAAGTTGCGCGGAGCACGGGTGCCTGGATTGTCACTGCCAGTCCACGGGCTCCGCAAGTTGCCAACCCGGCAAAACCTAATTCTTCCTCAGGACTGCGACGATCTCGTCGCCTCCTATTTCTGTCTTACCCACGGTGAGGCCAAACAACACGTATCCTTGCGATCCCGCCGCTTGTAGCTCCTTTTGCATGGTCGAGGTTTTCGTGGTTGCAAGCAGCCGGTAGTTGGAACGCGCTTTTTGGGCGGGGTCGGCTTCCATGATGACGACTACCTCCCTGCCTCCGAAGGCCGTCTGGAACACGGTCTGGTCGACGTATTCATAGCCTTCGTCCGCCAGGCTTTGCATTTCTTTCTGCATGGTGGAGGTTTTCGACGTGGCCAGCAGCTTGTATCGGAAGCCGGACCGGCCTGCGGCCCCAGCCTCCTTCACCATTGCGACAACCACCTCCTGTCCTCCGTTTGCGGTTTTGCCTCCCATGGCTTTGGCGAAGCGATAACCATCGGCAGCCGCTTCGTTGATCTCCTTGTCCATAGTGGAGGTTTTGGACGTTGCAAGAATCCGGTACTCCAGCGCGCCATCTGCTCCACTTGCTGCGCTCAATGCGATGTTGGCGGCCGTTACCACCAGGAGGCCTCTCGTCAGTTTCGTGAGTTTCGACATGTTAGTTTCCTTTTAACTTTTCCTTTCCATTGGGCTGACGCACGGCCTCCACAAACCTTACAGTCTCTACTTACGGCAACAATTAAGGTAACTATTTACTTGACTAACCATGCTTCTTGCCGTATTCTTGATTCATGGCACTACCATCCACTCTCCAAGAGGCGATTATCTACTTCGCCGAACCCAAGAACTGCAATGAGTTTCTAGCGGGCTTGCGGTGGACGGATGGCAAGGTCAAGTGCCCGTACTGCGGATCGGACAACGTTTCATATCTCGCGAGCGTGAACCGCTACAAGTGCTACGGCAAGCATCCTAAAGCGCAGTTCTCCCTGAAGGTCGGAACCATCTTCGAGGACTCCCCGATCACTCTCGACAAGTGGCTTTGCGCCCTGTGGCTCATCGTGAATTGCAAGAACGGAATCAGTTCATGCGAGATGGCAAAGGATCTCGGCATCACTCAGAAGTCAGCGTGGTTCCTCGATCATCGTATCCGCTTCGCGCTCTACTCTGGATCGTTCGAGAAACTGTCGGGCCACGTAGAGGCAGATGAGACTTTTATCGGAGGGAAGGCGCGAAACATGCATGTAGCGCAACGCCAGCGCCGAATCACCGGGACTGGAACCAAAGACAAGACTCCAGTTATGGGCATCCTTGAGCGTGGCAAAGACGGCAAGAGCCGAGTGCGAACCTCCGTTATTCCGAACCGAAAGAAAACCGCCATCCAGGGCGAAGTCCGCAAGAACGTCGAAGCGGGTTCCGCGCTCTATACCGACTTCCTTCTCTCATACGAGGGATTGGCCGGAGACTACGCGCACAAGGTTGTAGATCACGCGGTAGAGTATGTGAGGGACAACATACACACTAATGGGCTTGAGAACTACTGGGCGCTTCTGAAGCGCACCATCAGCGGAACCTACGTGAGCGTCGAACCGTTTCACTTGTTCCGCTATCTCGATGAGCAAGCCTATCGGTTCAACAATCGCGGCAAGGAAATGAACGACTGGGAACGCTTTAAACTGGCCGCGTCTCAGATCGTCGGCAAGCGTCTCACTTGGGATCAAGTCACCGGCAAGAATCACGAAGGTGAAACGTGGCCGAACTGAGAAAGAACTGAAACGGCAAAAGCGCGGGAAGCGTAATCGGTAATTACCTACAAAGAAGGAAAACGGTAAAGATGACTCGCGATGCAGCCATCCTAAAAATGATCGACCTCTTTCGAAAAGACCGGGACATCGACGAGGGGAAAGTGATACATCATCTGCAAGTACTCCTCGACACGCAACCGCCAGATGACGGACGGACTTTCGATGACAAGGAACGCGAGCGCGATCACCGGATCGCACAGCTAGACGCGATGACCGCGGACGAACTAGACGTGGTTAAGGATTGTATTCGCGCATTGGAAAGAATAGCGCCCGACTAGAGGGATCTCTTGGTAGGCGTTTTCTTTTGCTTTTTGCGCTTGCCGAACGGATTGGGAACCGCGCTCTTGGGGACCGTCAGAACCTTCTTGACGGCATCCCGGAAGCGGGCGAACGCTTCCGGCCCTTCGATCATGTCTGGCTTTCGTTCCATCCTAGTTGTGTTATATCATCATATTTCCGAAATGGCTAGGTTCTACGGTCTCCCCCAATTGAACAACCATTTTCAGCGCCACGGTGCGGATTTTGGAGCGGCAACCGCCGCAGAGTATGAATTGTTGGCCAGTACGTTTCTGACTTCTCCCATACTCGCGCCAACATTGGAGCATACGCGATCTCGCGGAGACTTGGTGCGCTTTAACACGGTCAGCGATCACTTTGGAACGATGCGCGGTGGCGTTATACGAACTTTCTTTGTACCGGTACCCTGCGCTACGCTCGCACCAGCGCAGCGGGCGATAGCGCGGGCCGCAAACAAGTGCCACGATTACGCCACGAACCTGCTATACTATCAGGCAACGTGCCTCGCATGGTAAATTTCAATATTTGTCCTGTGTGTGGCTATCAGATGGAGGTTCCTCCGTCCGATTACAACATTTGCTCATCCTGCGGAACCGAGTTTGGGCATGACATACGCGCTTCCATCCCAGATCTAAGGGCGGCATGGATTAGAACTGGACCAGCATGGTGGAGCAGGTTCAACGAAAGGCCCCAACACTGGGACCCACGACTTCAGTTGGATCGACTTATACTTAACGCTCCCGTACTCCCATTTTCCATGGTGATAGGCCAGGGCGGACTTGCTGAGTTTGATCCTAGGGCTTTTAGGGCGAAGAAGAGGCCCAGGGCGAAACGGATTCTACGGGAAGAACCTGTCTCTCCATATCGCGAACTGCTGCCAGCCGTAGCGTAGTTTTGTAAAAACACAAAATGGACGAATCAGCGAAGTCACAGCCGCTTCAGCAAAACGATGAAGACTTAACTGTCGAATACGCCAACAACACCTTTTTCTCCCCAACCGTATGGGACCTCAAGATAATATTTGGCGAACTGGCAGGGTTTAAGCGTGGCGTGGAATGGCATACCGCAATTACTATGACGTGGGCTCATGCAATGCTGGTGAGCTACTATCTCCAACTGAACATAGAAGCATTTGAAGCCGCAAATGGAAAGATCAACTTCCCTGCGGCCATGATACCTCCTCCTCCTCCTCCCCTGACCCCTGAGGACCAAAAAGATCCCGCCCAAAAAGCCAAATTCGAGTTGATCACGGAACACCATAGGCGATTCCTGGAACGCCTAAAATAACTGATTTTTCCGACCTGTCACGCCACCACCAGCCTAGCAAGTGTGGTTAGCGAAGTATATAGTTACCCTACTTACCGACCAGATGCTTCAGATCGGCATTATTCTCTTGGCAGATATACTCGAACGGTTCCATGCCGGGGTGGAACAGGATATTCCAGCTCGTGGTCCACGGCTTGGAATAGGCTCCAGGATCGTCGATCGTCGCCTCGTAGTGCAAAATTAGCTCATTCACGCGCGTGAAGCGCTCGATCACGTGAAGCTGTTCCGTGTGCGGATGCCCTGCCGCGTCCACCCAGCTTCGATCGTTCAACCCGGTGACATCGACCACCAGCGTGTCGCCTTCCCAATGGCCGATCCCCTCGCCCAGGTACGTCGGATTCAGCTTGTCGGGCGGCGTATGTTTCCGCCCATCCGTGTATACGACTCTCCACATGTGCGCGCCGCCCTCAAACACAAACAGAATGCGGTTGGGCATCTGGTAAATCTGAAACGGGAAGGAGGTCGCGTACATACGCGGGATTCCCGAAGGAAGACAGAACCCTTCGGGATCGTCCTTCGTGATGCTGGCATTGCGTTGATCGTATGCGGCCTTGGCCCATGGAAGGAAGGGCACGTCGACCTTCTTCTCCGGCTGCGCGGTTCCTGCGAAACCGCCTCCTGTGCCGGCCATGTCGCCCACGCCCGGAGGCTCCCACGCCCCTTTGTCGTTACCCAGGTCGGGATGGCCGTCGGGCAAGCGTGGCGCAGGAGGGATGTTTTTCCGCGTGAGCGCTGCCGCTACCTTCTTGCCATCAAAATCCTGCGCATTGCCGGAACCATGCGCGAACAAGACAGCCCCGAGCAGCCAAACAAGATTACGTTTCATGCTCAACCCCTCCCCGGAACATCATATTTCAATCCTCTGGAGGTGTATACTGATCCGCAGTTTGTAAACAACGTCTGGAGGTCACCATGCAAAAGCCCCTACTCGTTCTGGCGTGCGCCATTTCTGCTCCCGCGTTTGCAGCCTCATGCGAAAGCCTCGTGTCACTGGCCTTGCCGAATGCAACCATCACGACGGCGCAGGTCGTGCCCGCGGGAAAGTTCTCGCAACCCGGCGCCACTGGAAAAGGAAAGGGTGCCAACGCCTATAAGGACCTTCCCGAGTTTTGCCGCGTGGCAGCGACGCTCAAACCCTCCAGCGATTCCGATATCAAGGTCGAATTCTGGCTCCCGACTTCGAACTGGAACAAGAAACTGCAGTCCGTGGGGAACGGAGGCTGGGCTGGAGTCATCAGTTATTCCGCACTGGCGGACGCGGTCAAAGCGGGCTATGCAAGTGCGTCCACGGACACCGGGCACGTGGGCGGCAGCGGGAGCTTCGCCCTGGAGCATCCCGAACAGTTCATCGATTTCAGCTGGCGCTCCGAGCATGAGATGACCCTCAAGGCCAAAGCCGTCGTCCAGGCGTTCTACGGCAGCGCGCCGCGACTCTCCTATTGGAATGGGTGTTCCACGGGCGGCCGTCAGGGATTGAAAGAGGCCCAGAAGTTTCCCGACGATTACGACGGCATCATCACCGGCGCGCCCGCCAACCGCACCGCGATCTCTTTGTGGATCGCCTTCGCCGTGCTGAAAGATCCGGCCAGTTACATTCCGCCGGCCAAGTACCCCGTGATTCACCAAGCCGCGCTCGCCGCCTGCGATCTGCGCGATGGCGTCAAAGACGGACTCATCGAAGATCCCACCAAGTGCAAGTTCGATCCCAAGGTGCTGCTGTGCAAGAACGGCGACGGCCCGTCTTGCCTCACGGCGCCGCAAGTGGACGCCGCGAAGAAAATCTACAGCTCAGCGATAAATCCACGCACGGGGCAGGTCCTGTTTCCGTCTTTGGCGCCTGGAAGCGAGCTGAATTGGGGCATCCAGGCAACCGGCCCGGATCCTTCCGCGAATATCTTCGACCACTTCAAGTACGTGGTCTTCAAGAATCCCGCTTGGGACTGGAAGACGTTCGACTTCGATAAAGGCATCGCGCTGGCGGAGCAGCCGGAAAACGCGGCCATGAACGCCACCGATCCCAACCTCAAGCCGTTTTTCGCGCACAACGGAAAGCTGCTCATCTATCATGGCTGGGCCGATTCGAATGTCGCTCCGCTGAACACCATCAAGTACTACAAGAGCGTGGAGGATACGTTTGGCGGAGCCTCGAAGACTTCCAACAACATGCGGCTCTTCCTGGAGCCAGGGATGGGACACTGCGGCGGCGGCGAAGGGCCGAACGTGTTCGATAAGGTCGGCGCGCTGGAACAGTGGGTGGAACAGGGAAAGGCGCCCGAGAAGATCATCGCATCGCACAGCACCGCCGGCAAGGTGGACCGCACGCGTCCCTTGTGCCCGTATCCTCAGGTGGCGAAGTACAAAGGCTCGGGCAGCATCGACGAAGCGGCGAACTTCGCCTGCCAGCTACCGTAAGGCGTAGCCCGTCGCCAAGGCGTGAGCCCAGTCCCGGCGGTTGGCTTGGGCCGCGTCCTTAGATGCGGATTCCCAGTCGTACTCCAGCGCGACGAATTCGACCCGCTTCATCTTCGGGTCCCAATCGATCAACGCGTACCTCGCATGCGGACTCCCTGTCTCGACGTAGTGCAACGCGGTCCAGGTGTCGTCGTATGCCGGCAGGCCGACGCTTCCCGGATTCACGACCACCGCGCCTCCAGGCAGGGAAACGCTGCGAGGTATATGCGTGTGCCCGCAAAGAATGAGCGTCGCTTGAACGTCGCCCAGCCGTTCCTGGATCTGCGCCGTCGATGCGAGGCGGACGCGATCGCCATCTACCTGTTCCAGGAGATACTCCAGGTCATCCTTCGGCGAGCCATGACAGAGCAGAACATCCTCGCCCAACATCTGAGTTGGCGGGAGTGCGGCAAGCCAGGCCAAATGGCGGCTGTTCAATTGGGCATGCGCGGCTCGATCCGACGGCCCCATCTTCTCCGGTGCGCGATCGATAACCTGCCGATCATGATTGCCCCGGATGTGAACGTAACTCTGCTGCATCAGGAGGTCGGCCGTCGCGGCAGCCTGCAGGGGTCCCGATACGTTGTCACCCAGGTTGACGATCACGTCGGGCGAACGCTTGGCGAGGTCCGCCTGAACGGCTTCGAGAGCGCGGAGGTTCCCGTGAATATCAGCCAGGACAGCGATTCGCATATTGCATGACTACTCTAGCGCGAACACCCACACCGATCCGCCGTCCGGCATCGGAGGAACCTCGCCCGGGAACAAGCGGCTCATCGTGTTCACTTCGCCGCCCGCGTCCTGGCCCCAGCCTGCCAGCACCGCGATGTATTGCTTGCCGTTCACCGAGAAAGAGGTCGGCGGCGCTTCGCCCCCCGAACTCATCGGAAACTCCCACAGCAGCTTGCCCGTGGTCGCATCGAAGGCGTGGAACTTCCGGTCGGCGGTTCCTCCGCTGAACACCAAGCCTCCGCCGGTCGCGAGCATCGAACCCCAGTTCGGTGATCGCGCGTAGTTGTGGGTCCATACTTTCTGTCCGGTGTCGACGTTCCACGCCTGCACTTCGCCGAAGTGATCGGCGCCCGGAACGATCAGCGGAGGAAAGCCACCGACGATGCCGACGAACCCCCGCCCCGGCGTATAGGTGACATTCGGAGCGCCTCCATTGTGCCCGCAAATGTTGTTATTGGCCGGGACGTAAATCATGCGCGTCTTGGGACTGTACGAAATCGGCGGCCAGGTCTTGCCGCCATGGACGCCGGGGCAGAATTCGGCCGGCGCGTTAGTGCCGGGCTTGTGCGCCGGATCGATATCGGGACGGCCGGTGACCGGATCCACACTGCGAATCACATTGTTGAAGACGTAAGGCTTGCCCTCGACGAACTTGATCGGTCCCGCGCTGCGCTCCAGAAACCACAGGTACCCATCGCGCGCGACATCGATCAGGCCCTTGATGGTGCGCCCGTTGCGCTGATAATCGACCAGAATGGGCGGCGACACTTCGTCGTAGTCCCACGAATCGTTCGGATGGTATTGGTGATAGCCCTTGATCGCGCCTGTGGCGACGTCGAAAGCGATGGTCGATGCCGTATACAGGTTGTCGCCGGGCCGGTTGTCGCCGATCGTCGGGCCGCCGTTGCCTGTGCCGAAGAACGCAAGGTTCGTCACCGGATCATAATTGCCCGTCACCCACACTGGAGCGCCGCCGGTCTTCCACTGGTCGCCGCCCGCAGGCCAGGTCTCGCTGCCGGGTTCGCCCGGCGCCGGAATGGTAAACGTGCGCCATGCTTCCTTGCCGGTCTCGGCATCGAACGCCGCCACAAATCCCCGGATCCCGAATTCGCCGCCCGAAGCTCCCACCAGAACCTTTCCATTCGCGATCAAAGGGGCGAGCGTGGTGTAGTAGCCGGATTTGTTATCGGCGATGGTGGAACTCCATACCTCCGTGCCGGTCTTGGCGTCCAATGCGACCAGGACGGCTTCGCCGGCGCAGACGTACACCTTGTCGCCGTACAGGGCCACACCACGATTCACTTCGTGAGGGACGTTTGCTCCTTGAGGACGCGGCCGCCGATAGCGCCAAAGTATCGTGCCGGTGGTGCCATCGAAAGCGATCACCTGGTTCATAGGCGTAGTGATGAACACGACTCCGTTATTCACCACCGGGGCCGCTTCATGCGCGCGCCCCTCGCCCGTGGTCGATGACCAGACCAGCTTCAGCCGGGCCACGTTCGCAGGCGTTATTTGGTCGAGCGGGCTGTATCCCCATCCGTCATACGTCCGCCGGATCATCAGCCAGTTTCCGTCTTCCGGCTTCAACAGGCGCTCGGCAGTCACTGGCTGGTAGTTCCGCAGAATCGCGGGCATCGGCGGAGGCGGGCCTGGGTTGCCCTTCTGCTTGCCGCCTTTCTCCTGGCCCGAGGCCGTAGGTAGAAAGAATGGAACTACCGAGGCCAGCAAGGCGGCCACTAACAATGCGCGCGACTTGAGCATGAGCGTAACTCCTGTCAGAACCTCTTAGCATAGACCAGCCGCCCTCCGAGCTAGAGCAGCCAAAAAGCGCGAAGGGCGCGGCGCGCGCCCGGGGGCTAGAATCGATCGCGACGCACTCCGTTTTGCGCGTTTCAAGAAATAGACTACCTTGACTCGCATCCCTAAACCGCATATACCTGCTAGAGCACATATGCGACCCTTCAGAGCCATCGTTGGAATCAGCGTCGTAGTCGCCGCGGCTCTATGCGCGACTCCTCCGCGATCCATGAGAATGTACGTCTTCGACTGCGCCACTCTCAAGGATCGCGATCCGGCCAACTACGGTCTGACGCGACAGCAGGTCGAATCCGTCGATATGTCCGATCCCTGCTTTCTGATCGTGCATCCGCGCGGGACGCTGCGGTGGGAGACCGGGCTGAATGACGCCGTCTACGATCGTCCGGAGGGGGGCGGCGCGAAGCACGACAAGATCGATAAGTCGCTCAAGAGCCAACTGGCGGCAGTCGGCTATCAACCTAAGGACATCACGTATCTGGCCATCTCGCACCTTCACGGCGACCATTCCGGAAACGCCAACGACTACGCGGGCTCCACATGGATCGCGCAAAAGGCGGAACGCGACTACATGTTCGGTCCAGGCCTGCCCGAGAATATTCATCCCAACGAGTACGCCGCTCTGAAGAACAGCAAAACGAAGCTGATCACGGGAGATTATGACGTATTCGGCGACGGGTCAGTGATGCTGATCCTGACACCCGGCCATACGCCCGGTCATCAGAGCTTGTTGGTGAAATTGCCCAAGACAGGGGCGGTAGTTCTCACCGGCGATCTCTATCACTTTCCCGGCGAACGCACCTTCCACACGGTGCCCGTGAACGATAAACCGGAAACCGTGGCATCGCGCGCGAAGCTCGAGGCGCTGATCCAAAAGAACAATGCTCAGCTTTGGATCCAGCACGACATGATCGGAAACCGCAAGCTTAAGAAATCCCCTGCGTACTATGAATAAACTTCTGGTTGTCGCACTACTGGCGCTGCCTGCGATCGCCCAGGATTATCGAAAGCCTCCCGCGACCGACTGGCCGCTGGTCGGCGGCGATTGGGGCAACACGCGATATTCAACCCTCGCCCGAATCAATCCTTCGAACGTAAAAACGGTCAAGGGCGCGTGGATGGCTCGCCTGCAGTCCGGATTCGGCGCGGGCTTTTCGCAGCAAGGCACGCCCGTAGTCAAAGACGGTGTGATGTACATCACTACTGGCGAGCAGGAAATATTCGCGCTGGATGCCAAGACCGGTAATACGATCTGGGAATATCGGACACCTACCGATCCCAAGACCGGCGATAACAAAGCCAAGCGTGGCGTTGCATTAGGCGAGGGGATGGTATTCGGCGTCGAGTCCGATATCCGGCAGCCCGCCCCGAAGGAGGGTCGCGCCGAGCCCCTGACCCGGCTGTTCGCGCTGGACCAAAAAACTGGAAAGACGCTGTGGAAAGTGGAGCTGGGCGCCGACGTCCCCAAAGAATTGCGCCAGTACGTTGCCGTCCCGCCCCTGTATTACAAGGGTCTGGTGTACGTGAGCATTTCGGGTGGCGACGGCGGCTTGCGTGGGCGCCTGACTGCCCACGACGCGAAAACCGGCAAGGAAATCTGGCGGTGGTGGGCCGTGCCGGGGCCCGGCGAGTTCGGCCACGACACGTGGGAAGGCGATTCCTGGAAGACCGGCGGCGGAGCGATCTGGGTCCAGCCGGCGCTTGATCCCGATCTCGGTCTGGTCTACGTAAATACAGGCAATCCGTGGCCCGATTACAACGGCTCAGCGCGCGCCGGGGACAATCTGTTCACTGATTCGGTAGTCGCGCTCGACGCGGCGACGGGAAAGTACAAGTGGCACTTCCAGACCGTCCATCACGATCTCTGGGACTTCGATGTGCCGACACCCCTGATCCTGTTCGATCAGATTTACAACGGCCAGATGCGCCAGGCCCTCGCCGCGCATACCAAGCAGGGATGGGTGTACGTGCTGGATCGCGCTACGGGCAAGCCGCTAATTCCCGTGACGGAGAAGGCATTTCCGCAAGACGCACGCCAGAAGACGGCCTCGACGCAACCCATTCCCGCGGGCGATCCCACCGCTCCGCAGTGCGCCGAGCCGGTGAAAGACTACGAGCGCGGCTGCATGTTCACGCCCGTCTGGTCGGACTCGAAGATCGCGCAGCCGTCTGCTTCAGCCGATTGGGCCCCGGGCGCATACGATCCTCGATCGGGGCTGCTGTACTTCACCACGGGCGTGTCCACGCGCAAGTTCAGCATCACGGGCCGCGTGTCGGTGCCCGGGACGCGCGAGTACGGTCTGATCACTGCGCTCGATTCGCGAACCAACAAGCAAGTCTGGCAAAAGGAAGTCCCGTATCTCGCGGGATTCGGCAGCGGCGTGCTGGCTACTGCGGGCGGGCTCTTGTTCCACGGAGGCTCGGACGGGTTCTTCCGCGCGTTCGATTCGAAAACCGGCGATGAGCTATGGCGCTTCCAGACCGGCTTCGGAGCCGACGCGCCTGCCGCGACCTACGAGATCGACGGTGAGCAGTATGTCGCCATCGCCGCGGGAGGAAGCCGCGACGGGTACAAGGAAGCTCGCGGCGATCTGGTGTGGAGCTTCAAGCTGGGCGGACGTCTGAACCCGTTGAATGGCCCGCCTGCGCCGAAACCGATCGTGACCACGGAATCGGCGCCCAATCGCGCGGCGGAGCAGTGAGACGGTCATGCCGGGATTCGAGCAAACCTGGTTGACTGTCGCGCATCCTCGCGGCGGTGAGTCCGTGTCGATCGCGCTGCACCCACTGCTTCAAGCAGTCTATTCAAGTATTCTTTCAAGCCCCCGAGATTTATTAGCGCTCAAGAGCAGCTTGCAGAGACTGCTTGAGTATCTCTCTGCTGATGGCCGCACTAGCGCGAATTGTCGGGCCGTTGACGCGTTCTTCGCAGACAGCCGCGGCTGGGAACGGGACTGGGCGGACCAGGAACTTCCTGACGACTTCCATGACGTGCTCGCATTGATGGGAGAGGCGCTGCATGATACGGTAGCGAGATCCCGATGTGGCCGGGAATTTCGACTGCATGCCTGAGCAACTGCTGGAACGGGTAAACCGGCTCAATGCGGGCGGGCGAAGATCCTGAGATAGCTACGGACGCCGTGAGGAGGGCTTGGTGCCATACCATTCGAAATTGACCGCAATTCCGCTATTCGTCGTGCTAAGTCTGGTGAGGACGTTAGTGGCCCAGGATCGGATGCCGCCGCTCCCCGTGGACAAACAGACCGCCGCGCAAAAGAAAGCCATCGCCGATTACAAAGACCTCCGCAAAGCCGATCTCACGGGACCTCCCTGGACCGTTTTGCTGCGCGTACCCGATCTGATCGTCCCTTCTCTCGAACTGCGGCTGCACAATCAGACCACCAACAACCCCCTAACCCAGAAGCTCACCGAATTCGCCATCCTGATCGCCGCCCGCGAGTGGACCAACAACTTCGAGTGGAATGCTCATGCCAGACTGGCCACGGCCGCGGGCTTGAGCGCAGCCATCATCGCCGCCGTCGCCGACGGCCGCCGCCCCGAACGCATGACTGACGACGAAGAAATTCTGTGGGACTTCTGCAACGAGCTGCTGCACAACAAAAGCGTCAGCGATCCGACGTACGCTCGCGCGCTGGCGAAATTCGGCGAAGCTGGCATCGTGGAGGCGGCCAGCTTGGAGGGTTATTACACTTACCTCTCGATGGTGATGAACACGGCCCGGTCTCCCCTGCCAGCCAATGTCAAGCAGCCGTTGGCGTCGTTTCCGAAATAGGGTTCGCGTCAGGTTAGCCGGCGTCGGATCGCTTGCAACGGCGCCGCCAGCCAATCGCCCAAGAACCGTGCTCGCTTCGTGGGATTCAGCCGCAGCCCCACCGGAAGGGTTGCCAGATAGTTGCGCAGCGAATATTTCACGGGCTGAAAAAACTGATCGCGGGAATCGTGCCGAAATGCAGCGTAACCGAATGCCCAGGAAAACGGGATGTAACCGTAGTGACGCTGCAACAGTCCCATGGATGCCGTGAAAACGGTTTCGCGCTCGTTGATCGTCTTGGCGCCCTGGTGCATTCGGGAGCCGGCCAGGTACCGCGGGATCATCTCAAACCGAATTCCCTGCTTGACCATGCGAATCCAGAGATCGTAATCGAAAGAAAAGTTCACATCCGGATCCAGCCCGCAGCGGCGGTAGGCAGAAGCGCGAATGAAGGACGCCGGCTGGCAGATGAAACAGTCCCACTCCAGATCCTTGGGATCGAACGGCAGTGTCGGGTAGCGGCTGATCACTGCGTCGGTTTCGTCGATCCAATATCCCTCGCCGTAGATCACATCGATCTCAGGCCGCGCTATGAGCGCTTCCGCGCCCGTGCGGACCGCGCCAGGCAGATAGAGATCATCAGCCCCCAGCCAGGCGAAGATGTCGCCATGGGCGCGCTGAAAGCCCTTGTGAACCGCGTCGGAGGGACCTTTGTCGGGTTCACTGAAGTACTTCAGACGGTCACCGTAGCTTTTGAGAATCTCAAGCGTTCGGTCGGTCGATCCACCGTCCATCACGATGTATTCGATGTTGGGGTAATCCTGGCTTAATACGCTTTCGATGGTTCGGGGAAGGTACCCCTCCATGTTGAAGGATGGCGTTACGATGCTGACCAGGGGCAGACCCGACGAGTCCACAAACCGCTACCGGCCCATACTACCGAACGACCGCGGATTGAGTTTGATTGTGGGCAAGCATGTATTGATCGTAGATCCAGGCGTAGGTTTTCTCCATGCCCTGCCGCAACGGAATGTCCGGCTCCCAGCCCAGGTACTTCTTGATGAGAGTGTTATCGCTGTTCCGGCCCATCACGCCTTTAGGTGCGTCGAGGTCATAGATGCGCTTCAGTTTGATCTTGGCGATGTCCTCCACGATGTCCACCAACTGATTGATGGAGACCATTTCTGAAGATCCGAGATTGATCGGCTCCAGGATGCCCGAGTTCATGATTTTCTGCACGCCATCGATACAGTCGTCGATATACATGAAGCTGCGGGTGCGGGTGCCATCGCCCCAGATCACAATTTCATGTTTGCCGCTAACCTTGGCCTCGATCACTTTCCGGCAGATGGCGGCGGGAGCTTTTTCGCGTCCGCCATCCCAGGTTCCATGGGGACCGTAGACGTTGTGAAAACGCGCGACGCGCACGTACATGCCGTAGTCTTCCGAAAAATGCCGGCACATGCGTTCGCTGAAGAGCTTCTCCCAGCCGTAGCCGTCTTCGGCCAGGGCCGGGTAGGCGTCCTCTTCCTTCAAGCCCGGATTGGCGGCATCCGTCTGCTTTTCGCCGTTATACACGCACGCGGAAGAGGAATAGAAGAACTTCCCGACGCCGTATTTCTGGGCGGCCTGGAGCATGTGGGTATTGATCAGCACCGATAGCATGCACAGGGCTTTATTATTCTCGATAAAGCCCATCCCACCCATGTTCGCGGCGAAATTATAAACTTCGGCGGCGCCCTCCGCGGCCCGCTCGCAGCTCTCTTTCAGATTTAAATCGAGAACCAGGTTATCGGCATCGTCGAATACCTGATACCACTCGTCGAGTGGCTTGATGTCGACAGCACGAATCCGCTTGTAGCCCTGTCGGCGCAGGTCGGCCACCATCGCGCCACCGATAAATCCGCCCGCACCAGTAACGAGAACCAAATCGTTTTTCATCGCCAAGGGTCAATGTAGCATGGCGCGCGCGGTGACTGTTAAACTAAGGAGTTACGTAGTCCGGCGGGGCGGAATCATCCGATTGCAAGTAGCTCTTCTCCAGATAAATCCGATCGCGGGGGACCTTAAAGGGAACGCCTCGCAGATCACGCAAGGCGTCAGGGCTGCGCAAGCCCTCGGCGTGGATCTTGTAGTGACGCCGGAGCTCGCTCTGATGGGCTACCTGCCGCGCGATCTTCTAATGAGCAAGGGCTTCGTGCAACGCAGCTGTCAGATGCTCTCGTGCCTGGCCACCGAGTTAAAGGATGCGCCTCCGGTTCTGGTGGGCGCCGCGACGCCGAACCCCGCGGACATCGGGCGGCCGCTCTTCAATAGCGCGATCCTGCTGAAGGATGGAGCAACGGGACCCGTCTTTCATAAGACCCTGCTGCCCACTTACGATGTCTTCGACGAAGATCGCTATTTCGAGCCAGGCCGCGCACCCGGCATTCTCGAGCTGAACGGCTTTCGCTTGGGCATCAGCATCTGCGAAGACGTCTGGAACGATCGCGATTTCTGGAAGCGGCGGCGTTACCACCAGGATCCAATCGAAGCGCTGGCACAGGCTGGCGCGCAAGCCATTGTGAATCTTTCCGCGTCGCCCTTCACTGTCGGCAAGGAACAGTTGCGCGAAAAGATGCTGGGCCAGATGGCCCGCAAACACGGGCTTCCTCTGGCATGGGTGAACCAGGTCGGCGGTAACGACGACCTGATCTTCGACGGCCGCAGCGGGGCATTCAGCAAGCAGGGCAACCTGTTCGCGCGGGCCAAGGGTTTTGCCGAGGATCTGCTGGTGGTGGATCTCACGTCCGAAACCGGCAGCATCGCGACCGACGATTTCACGCCGGAGTCCGAAATTTGGAATGCGCTGGTCCTGGGCGTGCGGGACTATGCGCGCAAGACTCACTTTAAGAAGGTGCTGCTGGGACTTTCGGGCGGCATCGACTCCGCACTCACTGCGGCGATTGCCGCCGACGCGCTGGGTCCGGAGAATGTGCTGGGCGTCATGATGCCGTCCATTTATTCGAGCCGGGGCAGCGTGGACGATTCCGTGGAGCTGGCGCGCAATCTGGGCATCCAGGTCTTGCAACTGCCGATTTCGCCCATCATGGAAACCTACGAAAAGACCCTGGCGGGGGCCTTTCAAGGTTACAAGCCCGACGTGACGGAAGAAAACATCCAATCCCGGATTCGCGGCAACTTGCTGATGGCGTTGTCCAACAAATACGGCGCGTTGCTGCTCACCACCGGGAACAAGTCCGAACTGGCGGTGGGTTACTGTACGCTGTACGGAGACATGAACGGCGGACTGGCCGTGATCGCGGACCTGCCTAAAATGATGGTGTATCGAGTTTCGCGGTACCGGAACAAGCGGAAGTCGGACATCCCGGAATCGACTTTGACCAAGGCTCCTTCCGCCGAGCTGCGTCCGGATCAAACCGATCAGGACAGCTTGCCGCCTTACGAAGAGCTCGACCGGATTTTGGAGTTGCACATCGAAGGATGCCAATCCGCGGAAGAAATCATCGCGCAAGGTTTTGACGAAGCGACGGTCCGCAAGGTGCTCCGGCTGGTCCGGAACGCAGAGTTTAAAAGAAAACAGGCAGCTCCGGTGCTGAAGGTCACATCGCGCGCTTTCGGAACCGGCTGGCGAATGCCGATTGCCCGCGGGGAATAACTAAGAAACGAATAACACCGATGAAAATTTCGATTGTCGGCTTAGGAAAACTTGGGTCGCCCATGGCGGCCGTGATGGTTCACAAGGGACACACCGTAACGGGCGTCGATGTGAATCCGGGCTACGTGGCTGCAATTCAAGAAGGACGCCCGCCGGTCAACGAACCGGGCTTGGCCGCGATGATCACGGCGAACCGCGAGCGTCTCTCGGCAACGGGCGATTGTACTGCCGCGGTGCTGGCGACCGACGCGACCTTCATCATGGTGCCGACGCCATCGGAATCCGACGGCGGATTCTCCATGAAGTACGTCCTCAGCGCGGCGGAGCAGATCGGAGCGGCGCTCCGCACGAAAGCCAGTTGGCATCTGGTAGTGCTTTCAAGCACCGTGATGCCCGGATCCACCGGCGGAACCCTATTACCGGCGCTCGAGGCGCACTCCGGAAAGAAATGCGGCGCCGACTTCGGCCTGTGTTACAACCCCGAGTTCATCGCGCTCGGCAGCGTGATCCGGGATATGTTGAATCCGGATATGATCCTGATCGGCGAATCGGACCCGCGTTCGGGTGAGCTCCTGGAGGAGCTGTACAAAGGCGTCTGCGACAGCAATCCGCGGATCCAGCGCATGAACTACGTGAACGCCGAACTCACCAAGCTTTCCGTGAACACCTTCGTCACCACCAAGATCTCGTACGCGAACATGCTGGCCCAGGTATGCGAACGCCTGCCGGGCGCGGACGCGGACGTGGTCACCTCGGCCATCGGCTGCGATACCCGGATCGGGTCGAAGTATCTGAAGGGCGCGCTGGGTTACGGCGGTCCATGTTTCCCGCGCGACAACGTCGCGTTCTCCGCCCTGGCACGCGCAACGGGGGCGCCGGCGCTACTGGCGGAAGCCACGGATCAATTGAATCGGAGACAAGTCCCGCGGCTGACCGAGATCGTCCGGTCGCGGCTGTCGAAAGGCGGAACGGTGGGGGTCCTCGGACTCTCCTACAAACCGGACACAGAGGTCGTGGAAGAATCTCAGGGTCTGGATCTGGCGAAGCATCTCGCTTCGACCGGACTCAAGGTAGTTGTTTACGATCCAGCCGCCATGGAAAACGCCAGGAAGCAGCTCGGTGGCGCCGCGACGTATGCCGCCTCCGCAGCCGAATGCGCGCGGCAAGCGGATGTTCTGGTGATCACCACGGCTTGGCCGGAATTCAAGAAGCTCACTCCCGCCGACCTGAAATCCGGCGAACCGCGGCCCGCTATTATCGATTGCTGGCGCGTCCTTCCGGCGGATCTGTTCGCGAATCTGACGGATTACCTCAGACTGGGATACGGGGGCTTGGCAATAGGTACCGAAGATCAGACCAAGGACGCGGGCATCGGGATCGGCGCACCGGATTTGAGTCGCGCGGCGCGGATATCCGTCGGTACAGATTGAAGCCCGACACAAGGATTAACCCAGGGATCATGTCTTTTCAGGACACCTCGATTCAGAAGGTCAGCGAGTATTGGAATTCGCGTCCCTGCAACATCCGGCATTCGACCAAACCGATCGGCACCAAGGAATACTCCGACGAGGTCGAAGCGCGCAAATATTTCGTCGAGCCTCACATTCCGGGGTTTGCCGAGTTCGAGCGATGGAAGGGCAAGAAGGTACTCGAAATCGGATGCGGCATCGGAACCGCTACCATTTCTTTCGCCCGCAGCGGCGCTCAGGTCACAGGCGTGGACTTGACCGAAAAGTCGCTGGAGGTCGCGCGTCAGCGGGTGGCGGCTTCCGGACTGGAAGACAAAGTCCGATTCTTCCAGGCCGACGCCGAGAATCTTAGCGATTACGTCCCGGTTGAAAAATACGATCTCGTCTATTCGTTTGGCGTGATCCACCACACGCCGCATCCGGAACGAGTCATCGAGCAGATCCGCAAGTACGTGACTCCCTCGAGCACGGTCAAGATCATGGTGTACAACCGGTGGTCGTGGAAGGTGCTGTGGATCCTGTTCGTCTACGGCAAGGGTCAGTTCTGGAAACTCGATCGCCTGATTGCCGATAGCTCCGAAGCGCAGAACGGCTGCCCGGTCACGTATAGTTATTCGCGAGCCTCGGGGCGGCGTCTGCTCGAAGACCACGGCTTTCGCGTGACCAAGACCGAAGTGGATCACATCTTCTCTTACAGCATCCCGGAATACGTGAAGTATCAGTACAAGCAGGTCTGGTATTTCCGCTGGATGCCGAAGCCGCTCTTCAGGGCCCTGGAACGCATGTTCGGCTGGCACCTGTGCTTGACCGCAACCCCAAAATAGTGCCCGAACCTTACCTTTCCCTGGTGGTCACCGCCCGCAACGATGATCACGGCGGAAACCTCCTTGGCCGCATGCAAATCTTTGTGGACGGCTGGCTGGCCCAGGCGCGGCGGCATAACATTCCTTCTGAGTTGATCATCGTGGAATGGAATCCGCCCTCGGAACGTCCTCCGCTGGCGAACGCGTTGCGATGGCCCGCGGACTCCGGGCCATGTGAGGTTCGCATCGTCACCGTTTCTCCCGAGATTCACGGCCGCTTCGAACACGGCGCGAATCTGCCGCTGTACCAGATGATCGGCAAGAACGTCGGCATCCGCCGCGCTCGAGGGCGATTCATTCTGGCTACTAACATCGACATCCTGTTTTCAGACGAACTGGCCGCGTTCCTGGGGTCGCAACAACTCAGGCCGGATCGGATGTACCGGATCGACCGCCACGATGCCATGAGCGACGTTCCCGCAGGCGCGCCGATCGAAGAACAACTGGCTTACTGCAAGAGTCATCTCATCCGTGTGAATCGGCGGGAAGGCACCTTCGAAGTCACGCCCGATGGCAGGCCTACTCTGGACGCTTTTGATGCCGCTCGTCCCGGATCGGGCGTTCTCTTCGGATCGGGCTGGTTCTCCCCGGACCGCTTAGGACGCCTGGGAACTTTCCGCTGGGCGCAGGAGGAAGCCGAGATTCTGCTTGATTCGTCGCCCAATGCACCTACCCGGCTAACGCTGGATCTGGAGCCCGGGCCCGGGAACAGAAGCAGTCCTCTGACGCTGGAAGTCTTGACCGAAGATGGAATCTCGATCGGACGCGGCACGATGGGTGCGCGCAGCCGTATGACCATCACGCTTCCGGCGCCCTCGCCGCGCCGCCTGATTCTCCGCGCATCCGGGACATATACGTCCACCACTTCGGATCCACGGAGCCTCTGCTATCGGGTCTTCCGCGTGGAGCGCGATCTTTTGAAAACTCACGGCGGTGCCACGGAATCGTCGATGACTCTGAAACGAACTTCCCGAACCGGCCGAATTCAAGTGTTGTGGGGACAATTGCAATACGTGATCCGGAAGCTCGCGGAAGGTGGACCGCTGGTCCCGCTGACCGTCCCCGTATCGCCCCGGCTCCAGCGCGTGCTGAAGACCTACGTGGACCATGGCGGCTTTACAGAGATGCTCTTCAACTCCAAATCGCGCCGAAAGGCCGCCTCATCTTCCTCGTCGGCTTCGCCGGCTTCCGCGGGGCCGAGCGTTCCTTGCGCCGACTTTCTGCACACCAACGCCTGTGGGGATTTCACCCTCCTCGCGCGCGAACGCTGGTTTGACCTGCGAGGATATCCGGAGTTCGACATCTTCTCGATGAATATCGATTCCCTTTTCTGCTTTGCGGCGCACTATGGCGGGGCTCGGGAAGAAGTGCTGGCCGATCCTATGCGGATCTATCACATCGAACATGGCAGCGGCTCTGGCTGGACTCCGGAAGGACAACAAAAGCTCTGGGAGCGGCTCGCCGCCAAGCGCATCCCGGTCCTCGACAACCAGGATGTCCTCCAGTGGGGCGCGCAGATGCGCCGCTTGAACTCGCCCATGATCTTCAATCACGAAGCCTGGGGCCTGGCCGATGTGGATTTCGACGAAGCAGCGCCCGGACGTTAGGCGCGTGTAACCGGTCGTCGATCCCAAACGGCCTCGCGCTTCGATATGATTGCGCACATGCGAAGTCGAATCCTATACGCCCTTCTGCTCGCGATCGCGTCCGTTTACGGCCAAGCTCCCCCTCAAGCCGGGCGAGGCGGAGGAACCGCCCGAGTCGCGCCACCAGCGCGGATCGTGACCTTCACGGCGCAGCCAGCCTCGATCCAGGCGGGACAGCCGGTCACATTGGTCTGGGCGGCGGAAAATCCCAACGCGACCACCATTGATCAAGGCGTCGGCCGCGTGACCGCCCGCGGCAGCCGACAGGTCTTTCCCACCGCGACCACCAGCTACACGCTGACGGTTACCGGACCGAACAATGCGATGTTGACCAGCTCCGTGACGGTAACCGTTTCTGGCGGGAAAGCCGCGGCGGCAACGGCAGCCGCTCCGGTCGACCTTCACGTGGATCTCAACGGCGTGTACGGATTCGCCGGGGTCCGTGGCGCGGAGCCGCCTCCGCTGAAGCCCGGCGCCGAGAAATTCAGGATCGTGCGCGGGCCTAACGATGTTCGCGGCAACACGACTCTGGGCACCGATTGCAAGCCGCTGGGCGTTCCGCAATCTTTCGTGACCCCCTACCCGTTCCAGATTGTCCAAACCCCCAAGCTCATCCTGATGGTCTTCGAGTATCCCAACGCCATCCGCTTTATTCCCACGGACGGCCGCGCTCATCCGGTCGACCCAGATCCCACCTGGATGGGTGATTCCGTCGCTCACTGGGAAGGAGACACGTTGGTGGTGGACACCATCGGCTTCAATGACAAGACCGAGGTCAGCGGCTTCATGCACACCGAAAGCCTGCACGTGGTCGAACGCTTCCGGCGCATCGAAAACGGTTCCTTGCAGTACGACGTCACGGTGGAAGATCCGAATGTCTTCACTCGTCCCTGGGTATTGCCGACCAGGACTCTGCCCTTCCGGCCGGAGGTCGACCACGTGGACGAATTCGTGTGCGAGACGTCCAAGGACTATGACAAACTCTTCGACAAGAAGTGATAAGATCCCCGTATGAAACTTTTGACCATTCTCTTCGCCATGACCCTGTTGTTCGCGGTGCTTCTGGTCGCTGCCGACCCCGAGGGGTACGCTCAGTACAGCTCCGCCGATCTGAAAGCTCGCGTGGACGCAGCCAAGCCCGATGACCATCAGGTCCGGATGAACCGCGTGGGGAGCTGGGGCAACCACTCGCTGCTGGCCATCCGCCGCGACGCCGATGGCGAAGCCGAAGTGCACGAAACTCAGGTGGACGTGATCTTCGTTAAGGCGGGCGAAGGGACTTTAGTCCTCGGTGGGACCGTGGTGGAACCGCGCACGACCGGAGCCGGGGAAATTCGCGGGAAGTCGATCAAGGGAGGCGTGAACAAGAAGATCGTCGCCGGCGATGTCATCCATGTTCCCGCCAAAATTCCACACCAGATGCTGGTGCCCAAGTCGCTGACCTTCGAAGTCGTCAAAGTCGAGACCAAGTAGTTATTTCTTACCGCGCTCATCCATCCAGGCGTAGATGCGGCGGACACCGCGGGGGTCTGCGCCCGGACCGGTAATCTGCGGAAAATCCTTCGCGTACGATGTGAGATCGACACGGCTCGCGGCCTGGTCTGCCGTCATTCCCTGCGCGCGCAGGCCCGCGATCTTCGTGGTGATGTCAGATAGATAGCTCTGGAACGCCGTAATCAGACCTTTGTCGCTAAAGGGAACGCCATGCCCCGGCAGCACCAACCCGAAGTCCAGGTTCTTGAGCGCGCCCAGCGTGGTCACCCATTCATCGAAGAACGCATCGCCCATATAAGCGAGCCGGCTCTCCATCAAATCGCCGGTGCAGACGATCCGTTCGCGCGGCAGGAACACCACGGTATCGCCCCCGGTGTGTCCACGCCCCAGAAACAGTAGCTGGATTTCGCGCGAGCCCTTATGCAGCACCATCTTTGACGAGTACGTGACGTTCGGAGGAGTCGGTTTGATCTCCTTCAGTTGATTCAGTGTCGTCTGTGCCGCGGCCAGATCCTTCTGGAACGCCGCCTTCTTCTGCGGATCCCTCTCCGCGGCGATCTGCTTGGTCAGCGCGTCGATACGAGCTGGGACGGCCGTCTTCTGCGAGGTGATGAACGGCTCGCGATTCAGCACGTCAAAGGTCGCGATGGCATTCCGGACGTATTCGTGTGCGACGATCTGCACCTCGGGCCCGAAAACTGAATTCCCGTCGGTATGGTCGTAGTGAAAGTGGGTATTGACCACGGTCCGGACGGGCTTGTTGGTGATCGCTTTGATATCGGCGAGAAACGCGCGTGCCGCGGCAGGCGTGGTGCCATCGTCCACTAGCAGCACATCCTGTTCGTTGACGATCACGACGTTATTGCTGCCGAAGCCGCCGCTGGCGTAATAAACGCCCTCTGCGACCTTTTCGAACTTGTAAGTCTTGCCTTGCGTGACGGGGTACGTCTGGGCCTTGACAGCACTCGTCGCGAAAAGAATCGATGCAATGGCTACAATCGTTCGGTGTCGCATCTCAGTATTTCAACTCAATCCGGATCGCATGCGACGGAGTTGTGCCGGTGTTCTTGACGGTGTGAACCGTCTCCTCCGACCAGGAAGCCGTGCCCGCCTTCCGCTCCCCGATGGTCCTCTTGCCGTCCTGGGAGATCTGTTCGTTGGTGTAGGTATTTACGTACACGACCACCCCGTGGCGATGACGGTGCAAAGGCTCGGTTACGCCAACCGGAATCTGATCGTCGATCACGCGAACGAACTGGTTTTCGAGAATCAGGTGCTGCGTATCCTTGCAGACCTTCAGGGAATCGAGCGGGTCGTCGGCGGCCTGCGGCCACGCGACGAAAGCGGTGGCCAGACAGAGCACCACGGCGACAGTAATTCGGGTCTTCATGGTTTCCCAGTATATGTGCTTTTTCCCGACCGAAACAGTCGACCAGCTTGATGCATCATATAAGCACGGTGACTATCCCGGAGTGGAGAAAAATGGTAAACAGCCCCTATCGGCTACGTCTGGTCTTCTTGGTGATGGTCACTTGTTTGCCGGCGGCATTCTCGCAGGATCCGAGAACCTTCGTGACCCCCGCGGCTTCCGCCGTCAAACAACTGGCGACTACCGCCAAAACAGACGTCATCGATAAAGTTATGGGGGTGGTCGGTCCCGATGAATCGACCCTTACGGAGCAGCGCCGGTTTCACTTATATCTGGTCGCCACGGCCGGACCCGTCCCGATCTTGGCCGAGGCTGCCGGCGCGGGCATCGGCCAATGGGAGAACAGTCCCAAGGAGTGGGGACAAGGTTGGGGCGCGTATGGAGAGCGCTTCGGAAGCAATCTGGCGTACAACGGCGTCCGCCAGACCATCACCTACGGAACTTCCATCCTGTTTCACGAGGACAATCGATACTTCGCTTCGCACAAGCACGGTCTATGGGCGCGGACCGGTTATGCGGTTCTCAGCACGTTCACAGCCCGGAATCCGGATGGCCAGACGACGTTTTCCATCTCCAGCGTCACAGGCGTTGTGGGTGCAAGCGCGATCGCCAGCCTCTGGGGACCCGAGAGTTGGAAGGGCGTTGGAAACATCAGCCGCAATGCCGGTATCTCTTTCGGCGCCACCGCCGGCTTCAATCTGGTGCGAGAGTTCCTGCCGGACTTTCTGCACCGCCCTCAGAAGTAGGTACACCTCTTACTTCGTGTCGGGCAACGCGAAAACGTACAGCGCGTTCCCGTTGGCCGGATGATGAACGTCCGGCGTGACAACGGCCGGCACCTGCCGCGGACTGCCGCCGTTTAAGCCCGTGGTCACGGCGATGTACTGCTTGCCGCCTACGGTAAACGACACCGGGAAACCCTGCACCGAAGTCGGCAGGCGGGTTCGCCACAACTCTGCGCCGGTCTTCACATCGACTGCATGAAACACACGGTCCAGATCGCCGACGAAGGCCACGCCCCCACCAGTTGATAACACCGCGGTAAGAAATGGCGCGCGCTGCGTCACCTTCCATACTTCCTTCATGGTGTTTACGTCATACGCCGCGAGCTTGCCGACATTGCCCCCCGACCCGGGCATCTCGAAAAAGCGCCGGTTGGCCGAGGTGCCGCCCGCGCCTTCCTGAAAATCCGTCTTACGCCCGAACATCTCCATGCACGTCTGGCTAAGCGGAATGATGAGCTGCGCCGTGCCGGGGTGATAGCTCATCGCCTGCCAGTTATGTCCGCCTTCAGTCGAGGGACACGACGCCACCCATGTTTCCGGACTCTGCTCGACAATATCGTTGCGGTAATGGACCTCGCCGGTCTTCTTATCTATACTGTCGAAGACATTCTGGTAGACCGTCTCCTTATAGTCGAGAAACTTGCCGGACTTGCGATCGAGCTTCCACAGGATGCCGTCCTTGCCGATGGTGAACACCAGATTCTGTCCGCCTGCATCCACCAGGACCCGCTCATAGACCGTGTCCAGATCGAGCGATTCGCCGGGGACATGCTGGAAATACCACGCCAGCGATCCATCCTTCGGCCTCAACGCGAGTGTCGACCCGGTGTACAGCGCGTTGCCATTCGTATTGCGGATGGCGCGCATCCACGGCTTCGGCTGCGCCACGCCCCAATAGAGGAGATCCAGCACCGGATCGTAGCTGCCTGTAATCCATGTATCGCCACCCGCGCGCAACATGTTGGACAGTTTGCCCCAGGTGTCGCCGCCTGGAGTCCCCTCGCGCGCGACCGTTTCGAATTTCCAGAGCTGCTTGCCGGTTTGCGCGTCGTAGGCGCTGATGAAGCAGCCTGTTTCCTTGTAGCGATCGCAGCCGCCCATACCTTGGATAACCTTGCCCTGGACGATCAGCGGACCGCTGGTGTTCCCGTAACCTTTCGCCGGGTCGGCGATCCGCGTTTCCCAGACGACTCTGCCGTTGCGCGCTTCGAGCGCCAGCAGCCGTACGTCGGTAGTCGTGAGGTACACCTTGTCCTGATAGAGCGCGAGACTGCGAATGGCGCCTAACCCGTTCGAGAGATCCGGACCAATCCGGTTTTCCCAGATCAGTTCGCCGGTGCGCGCGTCCAGAGCCTGGACGATGTTTCCGGGGTTGGCCAGGAACATGACGCCGTTGTGAACAATGGGCGTGGGCTCGTTCGCGGCAGTGCTGTCGTTCATCGCCCACGACCACACCAGTTGCAGTTGCTTCACGTTGCCCGTGTTGATTTGCGTGAGCGGGCTGTTGCTCCAGGCTTGGTAATTCCTGCGAATCATCAGCCAGTCACCCGGATCCGGATCGCGCAGCATCGCGTCGGTCACCGGAGTATAGTTCTTCACTTCACCTGTGACGGTGATGCCTTTGGGCCCCGAAACAGCGGCCGCCGCCTGTCCTCCCTCTTGCAGGGCGATCGCCGGCCGCCCGGTTGCCACCGAACGGATCGCAAATGAAGACGCGGCAGTCAGCGCCTGATCGCCCGGCCCGGCACCAAGGGGAGCCCCATTTGCGGCCAGTATGAACGCCGCCAGATTGACCGAGGCGGCGTCGTCCAGGCTGCCCGGATTTCCAGGAGGCATCGTCGTGCGGATGGTATTCACCAACTCGCGCGCGGTGCGCGTTCCCCAACCAACGATGAAGTTGGCTCCGGCCAGCTGAGGGCCTTCTCCGCCGCCCAAATCGGTCGCATGACAACTGGCGCATCGAGATTGGAAGAGGGCCCGTCCAGCTTCGGCCTGCGGCATTGTTTGGGCAAAGCCTGCCTGTGCAAAAACTGCGCTCGCGGCCACCGTCGACAACCAGAGTGATCGATTCATAGCAACTCCAGTCAATGTTGACACAAATCGTGTAATACTAGATCCTCATGGATATTCTTAGCATTCTCGCGGAGCTTCGCTCTGAGAAAGAACGCCTCGAGGAGGCGATTTTGACCGTAGAACGGCTCGCCGTCGGCAGCATGACCAAACGCCGCGGCCGGCCTCCCAAGTGGTTGGCAAGTGTAAAAGCGGAAGCCGGTTCCTCTGGCCCCAGCGAGTCACTCGAGCCCAAAAAAGGACGCCGGTTCAGCGCGGCGACCCGCAAGAAGATGGCCGAAGCACAACGCAAGCGATGGGCGGCCCGCAAAGCGAACACGAAAGCGGCCTGAACTCGGTTGGTCTTTGCTCCGATTGTGAGCACGCTCGAATCATTCGCTCCGACCGGGGAAGCGTCTTTTATCTTTGCCGGCTGTCGGCGACGGATCCCCGCTTTGCGAAGTACCCTCGTCTGCCGGTATTAAGTTGCCCCGGTTATCAACAAAAACCGGCTGATACCTAACCGATATCGGCCGGCTCCAACTTCGGCACCAGGATATGAATCGCCAGCAGCGCCAATAAATACGCGGAGCTGGCCATTGCGAACAAAGGCACGTAACTGCCGGTGAACTGTAATAGGAATCCGGTAAAGGTCGCGATCAGCATGCCCGCTACCGCGCCTCCAAACCCGCCGATTCCCACCACGGAGCCGACGGCGCGGCGTGGGAACGTGTCCGAGACCATTGTAAAGAGGTTCACTGACCAGCCTTGGTGCGCTGCGGCGGCCATTCCGATCAGGCCCACTGCGACCCATAAGTTCCGTGCCTGGGCCGCAAATAGGATCGGGACCACAAGGCAGGCGCAAATCAGCATGGCGGACTTCCGGGCACGATTCGCACTCCAGCCACGCTTCAGAAATAACGACGAGATCCATCCACCCGAGATACTTCCGAGATCGGCCATAACGTAGATAGCAACCAAGGGCGGACCTAGATCGGTAAGCGTGAGCCCATATTCGCTGTTAAGGAATTTCGGCAGCCAAAATATCATGAACCACAGCACGGGATCGGTGATAAATTTGCCGAGCAGGAACGCCCACGTCTGCCGGTAACCGAGCAGATGCGCCCAGGGGATTTTCGACGCCGACTCCGCTTCGTCGTCTTGGATCGGCGTCGATCCCGGACGGTAGATCTTCAGCCACGCGATCAGCCATGTCGCGCTCAGGAATCCAGTGAACAGGAACGCCCAATGCCAGCCGAGCCGCAGCGTGATCCACGGCACCACCAGCGGCGCGACAATCGCGCCCACGTTCGATCCCGAATTGAAGATGCCGGTTGCCAGCGCGCGATCCTTGCGCGGGAACCACTCGGCCACGGTCTTGATGGCAGCAGGGAAATTGCCCGCCTCCCCTAGGCCCAGGGCGAAACGCGCGATGGCGAACCCCACCACCGTTTGCACCAGCGCATGGCTCATCGCCGCCAGGCTCCAGATCGCGATCGAAATGGCGTATCCGATCCGCGTGCCTAGCCGGTCGATCACGCCGCCGGCAACCAGCAGCCCGACAGCGTAGGCGGCTTGGAACGACGTCACGATGTAGCCGTATTGAATCTCGTTCCAGCCGATGATGGACTGCAAGTACGGCGCGAGCACGCCCAGCACCTGCCGGTCGACATAGTTGATGGTGGTGGCAAAAAACAGCAGAGCGCAGATACGCCAGCGATAGGCAGACTTCACTTGTATCAGCACGCCATTCGCCCGTACAGCGGCTGCAACGCCGGATACAGCGCACGATACACCTCGTGCGCCCGCGCATACACAGCGGATTCCGCGGCGCGAGGTTCTACCGAATCTGCTTCCCGAATCGTCGACCCGCAGGCTTCGGGAACCGAAGCGTACTCACCAGTCCCGACCATCGCCAGTAAGGCCGCTCCATAAGCCGAGCCTTCCTGCGTTTCCAGGCGCGCGACCCTTTTCCCGAACACGTCCGCCAGAATCTGCCGCCAGAACAGGCTACGCGCGCCGCCTCCCGACGCGCGCACCGACGACACCGCGACACCCAGCTGCTCGACTACATCCAGACAATCCTTCTGGCTGTAAGAGACCCCTTCGATCACGGCTCGGATCAAGTCCGCGCGCGTATGCTTGGCCGTGAGGCCGATCCACCCGCCTCGCGCCTGCGCATCCAGATGAGGAGTGCGTTCGCCCATCAGGTATGGCAACCAGTACAGCCCCTGGGATCCGGCGGGCGCCGTCGCCGCCTCTTCGGTAAGCGCATCGTACGCCGCTCCCGGCACTAACTGGTTCCGCAACCATTGCAGACTCAAGCCCGCGCCTTGCGTCACCCCCATGACGTGCCACTTATCGCGAACTGCATGGCAGAAGGTGTGCACGCGCCCCTGCGGATCGTACGCGACCTTTTCCATGTGTGCGAACACCACGCCCGACGTCCCCAGGGTGCACGAAACCACGCCCGGCTCGACGATGCCGTTGCCCACCGCGCTCGCCGCCTGATCGCCGCCCCCGCCAACTACCGGCGTGCCAGCCTTGAGTCCCGTAAGAGCAGCCGCCTGCGCCGAGATCGCGCCGCTGATTTCAGAAGATTCGTAACATGTCGGAAGAATGCCGCGATCCAAGCCCAACCCGTCCATCATTTCGTGCGACCACCGCCGCCGGATCACATCGAACACCGCCGTGCCGGACGCGTCCGAAACTTCCGACGCAAATTCGCCGGTGAGCGTAAAGCGAACGTAGTCTTTCGGCAGCAGCATCTGTCGGACGCGCTCGAATTGCCGAGGCTCATGATCGCGGACCCACAACAGCTTGGGCAGAGTAAATCCCGTCAAGACCGGATTCGCCGTGTACTCCAGCACCTTGTCCTTGCCGAGCTTCGCATTGATGAAATCGACCTGGGGCTGGCTACGCTGATCGCACCAGATCAGCGCGGGCCGAATCACGGCGTTGTCGCGATCCAGAATCACCAGGCCGTGCATTTGGCCGGACATTCCGACGCCGCGCACATCATCCCCGCTCGCCCCGGCTTTCGCGAGCGCACCCCGGATCGCCTGCACCGCCGCCTGCGACCAGTCTTGCGGACGCTGCTCCGCCCACAACGGCTGCTCCATGCGCATGTCTTCATGCGGAGCCGTGACCGCCGCGACTTCTCTGCCCCCCGCATCCACCAGCAACGCACGGGTCCCACCCGTTCCGACATCCACTCCCATCCAATACATAACTGTTGGCAGACTACCATTAAATCTAATGGTCGAGACGGTCCTGGAGGCGATGGTCGCGGAAGTACTCGCGTCCACGCAAGTCATCGATATTCATACACACCTGTTCGCGCCGGGCTTCGGGAGCCTGGGACTCTGGGGCATCGATCACCTGCTCACCTATCATTACCTGGAGGCTGAGCTATTTCGTTCCGCCCCCATCCGTCCCGAAGCGTACTGGGCACTCAGTCTGGCCCAGCGCGCCGACCTCGTCTGGAAAACGTTATTCTTGGTGAACAATCCGATCTCCGAGGCGACTCGCGGCGTGATCGCGGTTCTGGACGCACTTGGGCTGGATACCTCTGCGCGCACACTTGCACCCTATCGCGAATTCTTTCGCGAACAGAATCTGCCGGATCACCTCGCGCGCGTGTTCAAGCTGGCCGGAATCGAATCGGTGGTCATGACCAATGATCCTCTCGATCCCGAAGAGTCTCCGCGATGGAACGATGTCGCCTCCGACAAACGTTTTCAAGCTTCGCTGCGCCTCGATCGCCTTCTCAACCAGGAGACGGCCCACAAACCGGCGGAAGCCCGGCGATTTCTCGAAGGCTGGGCCACCCGGATGCGCGCTGTTTATATGGCGGTGTCCTTGCCCGATTCGTTCCAGTTCCCGGCGAATGACCGCCGCAATCAGCTTCTGACCGGGGCCGTATTGCCCGCCTGCCGCGATCTGAACATCCCGCTCTCCCTGATGATCGGCGTTCGGCGCCAAGTGAATCCGGCGTTACGCCTGGCCGGCGATGCATCCGGCCGCGCCGACTTGCGCTCGATCGAGACTCTTTGCCGCGAGTTCCCCGACAATCGCTTCCTGGTGAGTGTCCTCAGCCGCGAGAATCAGCACGAGCTGTGCGTGTATGCTCGCAAGTTCGCCAATCTCATGCCGTTCGGCTGCTGGTGGTTCCTCAACAATCCGTCCATGCTGGAAGAAATCACGCGCGAGCGCCTGGAAATGCTCGGAACAAGCTTCATCCCACAGCATTCCGACGCAAGGATCCTGGAACAAGTGATCTACAAGTGGCGCAACACCCGCCGGACGCTGGCTCCTGTCCTGGCGAAAACCTACCAGCTGCTCGCGGAAGACGGCCGCTCGGTCACGCGCGCCGATATCGAACGCGACGTACAGCGTTTGTTCCGGACGAATTTTCAAAATTGGACATCACGATGAATCCCATTCTCGAAAACCAACAGCAAGCCCTCGTTTCGCGCCTTATGAAGGCGTGCGGCGGAGCTTACAGTCCCGAGACTCGCCGAAAATACTTCATCTCCGGACCGCAATGGGCCGCGGCCTACCAGGGCCATGCGCTGTTCCACGCGCCGACGCGACCTGAAATCGGATTCCAGGAAATCATCCGGAAGTTCGCCGAGATAGGCATCGGGTACTGGACCACTCACGATACCGATGTGATCCCGACCGACGCCATGGGCACGGACCGGCAAAGCGAGATCGTCGCCGAGATCCTGAAGGCGTTGCGCGAGAACGGCGTCAAGTGCTCGATGGTCACCGCCGAGACGTTTCATCACGCGGTGTGGGCGGCGAGCCCAGCCGCCGAAGCCCCGCAGGTTCGCGAATACGCCAAGTTCCGCGTGCGCAATACAGTCGACATCGGCCACGAACTGGGCGCGAGCTTCGCCGTCTATTGGCCGGGATCGCTGGGCTACTACGTGCAAGGCGCGATCGATGAAACCCAAACGCTGCGCTGGTACGCCGAGGCGCTGAACGCCGCCTGCGATCGCGATATCGAGGTCGCCCAAAAGAACGGCCGCCAGACGCTCAAACATTGCCTGGAAGCCAAGCCCTTCGAGCCGCAAGCCGAGATCCTTCTGCCGACCAGCGACGCCATGCTCGGGTTCATCGCTTCCGGATTGCTGACGCATCCCGAGATGGTCGGGCTAAATCCGGAATACCTGCACGAGCTCATGTGGGGTGCCGCGCCGCGCGCAGCCCTGGCCCGCGCACTGGTCGCCGGCAAGCTCTTCCACTTCGACATCAACGATGGTTACCGGCTCAAGCACGACGTCGATATCGGTGTCGGTCTGGTGAATCCTCTGGATTGGCTGAACGTGCTGGTCCTGCTGCGCAGCCACGGCTACAACGGGCCATTCAACTTGGATTACAAGCCTCCGCGCACCACTAGCCAGTTCGGCGTCTTCGAAGTCAGCTTCCCCACCGCGGTCGACCGTTTTATCACGCTTTGGGAAATGGCCGGCGAGGTCATGACCGACCCGATCATCAAAGAAGCCACCGACGCGCTCAAGGCCGGCGGCCCGCTGGTCGATCCGCGCGATGCCGACGCGATCTTCGCCTCGAATCGCGAGCTACTCACGCTGCATGAGCTGATCGCGCACCGCCTGGTTCAGATCCTGCTCGGAGTGCACCGGGGCCGGACCTTCTCTTTGTAAATTTCACTGCTCTTTGTAAATTTCACTGAAGGGCTGGCTTCAGCCAGTGGAGGGCGGGCTTCAGCCCGCGCGGGGCTTTAGCCTCGCAAATACGCCGCTTTACGTGCGCAGCAGCCCCAGCGATTCCCCAGAACGATAGCCCGGGAACACTTGCCCCAGATTCGTTTGCCCCAGGTGCCCGCTGACGAGCTCGCCCAGCACATCGCGATAGTCCGTCGTCACCGCGAGGTCGCGGCCTTCAAAAAGCTGCTCCTTTTCGAGCCCCGGCCACTTACCGTAGACTTTCCCGCCGCGCACCGCGCCGCCGAGCACCATCATCACGTCGCCATGTCCATGATCCGTGCCGCCGTTTCCGTTCTCCTGCGCCGTGCGCCCGAATTCCGACATGGTGACGACCACAATGTCCGCCATCTTATCTCCCATGTCCTGGGAGAATGCAGCCAGCGCCGTGCCGAACTGCCGCAGCAGATTCGAAAGTTGGGGATTCTCATTCCCGTGATGATCCCAGCCGCCGATCTCCGCGAAAGCCGCTTCCACGCCCACGTCGGCTTTGATCAGCCGCGCGATCTGTTGCAGACTGCGCCCCAATTCCCCGCCCTGAGCGTATTGCGGACTCGACGGACCTCCGGGAAGAGGCGCGTTCGGCTGCTGCACGATCGAGCGGATAATCTTCAGCGCCGCGAACGCATCGTTGCCGGTGCGCGCCAGCGGCTGATCGCCCGATTTCGCGTACATGCTTTCCAGGATGCTGGTGTCCGGGCCGCCGCTCTGGAGCAGTTGCTGATCGTTCACCGCCACAGCCGAGCGTGCTCCACGCATCGTGCGAGGCAGCTGCGCCCCCACGGCGATCGCCCGCACCGGCGAAGTATCCGGCCCGGCCGGCGATAGCGCGCGGTTGAGCCACCCGTCGCTACTGGTCTTGCCCGGCGTGCCCGATTCCATCTGATCCTGCGCATCGAAATGCGAGCGCGTCGGATCCGGCGAGCCCGTCGCCTCGACAATCGCGAGTTGCTGCTTGTCCCATAGCGCCTTGAGCGGCTGCAAAGCGGGATTCAGCGCGAATCTCCCATCCAGGTCGATGGCGCCGTTTGCCCCGCTAGCGGAACTCGGCGCCGGAATACCGATCGTCGGCCGCAACTCGTAGTAGCGCTTCTCCGCGAACGGCACGACGACGTTCAAGCCGTCGGCCGCACCGCGTTGGAAAATCGCCACCAGGATCTTGCGTTTCCCGCCGGCCCCATCAGCGGCGCAAACCAGCCACGCCGGCGCCGCGCCCATGCCTGCCATCACCATGGCCCCGCCACGCATAAACACTCGGCGCGTCAGCATATCCTCATCTCCTTTGGAAATCCGGCGAACTGAGCACCAGACTGGCCACCATCCTGGCCGTCGATTCCTTGCCTTCCAGACCCTTCGCGAGCGCGGCTGCCGTCTGATCGGATGCCGGGCGGCCCAGCACTTCGCGCGCGATGGCCGCGGCGTCCTTGCCCTCCAGCCGCGAACTATCCACTTTCACTCCCGCAACCTGGCCGGAAGCGAGAGCGGTGGCGAAATTCATGCGGCCTAGCAGATTCGCGGTGCTGAGCCAGCCTTCGCCGGTTTCGGGATATCCGGTCGGCTCCAGCTTGCCGTAGAGCGGCTCACCTAGATCCGCAATCTTTTGGGCGAGTGTAAACGCGTCAGTGGTTTCGCCTCCCAACGCCCGCACGGCGCTGACAACCATTTCGAAGGGCGATTTCACCTTGGCATCCCATGCACCTTCGGAAAAGAATTCCGGCGAAGTGAACATGGTCTGCAACACCGCGCGCAGGTCGCCATCGGTCTTGGTGAACGTCTGCGCCATGCTGTCCACCAGCGATTGCGGCGGATCGTCGGCCACGAAGCGCTCGGCCAGTTTCCTCGAAATGAATTTAGCCGTGGAAAGATGCCGCGCCAGGATATCGATCGCCTGCAATCCGTCCTGCTCCCCGCCACCCGCCGCAATCGTGTGGCCCAGCACCACTTTTTCACCGGTGTCATGCATGAAGCTGGCGAATACGAACTCGGGTTTCGTGGTCGGCGTACGGATGGTCCAGCCGGTGAAGCAGCGCGCCACCGCGATCACGTCCGCCTGCGTGTAACCACCATCCACCCCGAGCGTGTGCAACTCCATTACTTCACGGCCGTAGTTCTCGTTCAGGCCGTGGGCTTGCCGGGAAAAGATTTGCGAAAAGTTTTGCCCGGCGGCGAACGGTCCCACCTGCAACGAATCGAGCGCGTTAGGCGAGATCGATTCCCAGTTGTCCAGGTATAAGAGCATCGCGGGATGCCGCGCCGTCGCCAATAACAGGTCTTTGAACTTGCCCAGCACGTGCGGACGGATCGCATCCCGTTCATAGCTCGCCAGCAGCATTCGCTCCACGCCTTGGGGCTGAATCTGCACGTTCTTGTTCTCGAACACGTTGAAGTGGTTGAACCAGAAATCGACCAGCACTTCTTCCAGTTGCCGGTTCGAGTAGAGCGCCCGGAACACCTTGCCTTCTTTCAGATCCCCGCTGACCGCTTGTTGCGGCTGCCGGGATTTCAGACCCATCCGCCGCAATTCGGGAACCAGCGCCAGCCTTTGTGGCGGCAGAGCCGCAGCTATCTGGAGTCGCTTGGCCGGATCTTGAAAGCTGAGGAACTCCTCGACCTGTTCGCTGCTCCCTTGCATCACGGTTCTGATCTCATCCGGAGTCAGAAGGTCGTTGAGCGGCGGCATCAGCTTCCGGATCTGTTTCTGGCGCTCCGCCTGCTGCTCCTGGCGAGCCATTTCCGCTTCTTTGTGCAACTCCGGAAGCCCTTCGAATTGCTGCGGCGGGATCACGACCAAAACTTGTTTGCGCTTGTCAGGATCCAGAGCGGCGATCGCCGCCTGGCGCTGCTCCGCCGTCCCGTTCAAGACGCGCCGAACCTGATCCTGCGATAGCAGCTCATTCAACGGAGCGAATCGGAACATCAGCGCAGGATTGTTCTGGGGATAGGCCGCGATGATCTCGCCCGGCTCCATCCGCAGCGTCTCCAGCGGCTTGAGCTTTTCGTCCAGAACCGGATTTTCGGGCACTCGCTCGGGATGGAGCTGTAAATCCACCCATTTGTCGACACCCAGCCGCCGAACTTCTTCGACATCACCGGGCCGCGGTCCAAACGTCAGCCGGTTCACGGCCTGCAGGATCTGCTGGTCTTTGGAGAGTTTCGTGTCGAAGCGGCCGCCCGCCTTGGTGCCTCCAGGCACGAAGGTCAGAAGAGCTGCCGCGACCACCGCCAGTGCAAGACGTGTCATGCCGACGCCTCCGCCTCCCGACAGCCTTAGTATATGATTTTCCATGGAGGCCATTCCATGAGAGCTACCGCAACTATCCCCGCCGCCGTCCTGACGTTGCTGATCGGTCTGATTCCGGCATCTGCCCATCATTCCTTCTCCGCTGAGTACGACGCCAACAAGCCGGTCAACGTGCAAGGCGTGGTGGCCAAGCTGGCATGGGTGAATCCGCACGCCTATATCTATGTGGATGCCAAGGACTCCAGCGGCAAAATCACCCGGTACGCTTTTGAAACCAGCAGTCCGAATGCGCTGCTGCGGCGCGGATGGAAGCGCGATTCGCTCAAGGAAGGCGACCAGGTCACCGTCGATGGCTATCTCGCCAAGGACTCCCGCCCGCTGACCGACGGATCGCTTCACGGCAACGCCCGCATGGTGACTCTCGCAGGTGGCAAAACCGTCTTTGCGGGATCTTCCGCAGACGATGGTGGCCCCGCGGCCAATACCGGAGCCGCCAAATGACTCGGCCACTTCTTTCGTCTTTGGCCACCGCCGTCACCATGGCCGCCATCCTTTCGCTCGCGCCAGTGCGCAGCAACGCGCAGTCCGAAAAAGGAAAAGCCAAAGGGAAGGATCTCGGCGGACCCGGGGGCGTAATCGCCGTCAACGGAGTGCGGGACGAAAATCTGCCGGCCCCTCCCACCGGTCCCACGCCTCGCGCCGCCGACGGGAAACCCAACCTTTCCGGCGTCTGGCTCTCGGGCAATTACAGCTTCTCCAACATGGGTGGACCCCTGCCCTTGCAGCCCTGGGCCCAGAAGGTTATGGAAGATCGCCAGGCCACGCAAGGCCGCGAAGATCCCGAAGCAAAATGCCTGCCTGCGGGAGTGCCTCGCATCACGCCCTACCCCTTCAAGATCGTGCAGTCGCCCGAAGTGATCGTGATGCTCTTTGAAGGCAACGTGCACAGTTACCGGCAATTCTTATTGAATCGCGGCCACGACAAAGACCTGGACCCCACCTGGATGGGCGATTCCATCGCGTCCTGGCAAGGCGACACTCTGGTGGTCGACACCGTCAACTTCAACGACAAGACCTGGCTCAATGGCCGGGGCGCGCCGCATACGGAAAAGCTTCACGTCATCGAACGCTATTCACGGCCCGATCTGGGCCATCTCGAAGCCGAGATCACCATGGAGGATCCCGGCGCCTTCACCAAACCCCACACGTTCAAACGAACTCACATTCTCAGCACCACCTGGGAGATCCACGAGTACGTGTGCAACGAGTTCAACGTCGACGTAGACCGCTTGGTCGGCAAGTAAGTAGTTCCCCCAAGAAAACATCCCGAGCCCTTGCTCTTGACAACCCCCAGGAGTATACTTCCTCCGATCCGCATGCAGAGCCTCTGGGTTTAGGCTCTTGCGATTTAGGGTTAACTCGCTGTCAAAAGGGGGAGGAATTTAAATGCGTTTAGCTAAGTTAGCTATTTGTTTGTTCGCGGTTGCTTGCATCGCCGCCGCGCAAACCGACCGCGGCTCCATTACCGGCACGATTTCGGACGCTACCGGTGCCGTCGTAGCCAATGCTGCCATTGAGGCGAAGAACGTCGCGACCGGCCAGACTTACTCGGCCACCTCGACGCAAACCGGCAATTACACGCTTCCGCAGTTGCCGGCCGGTTCGTACGAGGTGTTGGTCGATGTTCAAGGATTCAAGAAATACACCCGGCAAGGATTGTCCTTGGCGCCGACGCAAGTCATGCGGATTGACATAGCTCTCGAGATCGGGTCGTCCGCGGAGACTGTCACCGTCACCGCCGAAGCGACGTTGATGAAGACCGAATCGAGCGAGGTGTCGTCGACCGTCACCGGCGACCGGATCAATAACCTGCCTCTGCTCAGTATCGGCGAACAGCAGGCCTCTGCCGCGGGCGTCCGGAATCCCTGGGCTTTGGCCACATTGGTTCCAGGAATTCAGTACACGGTGGGTGGATTCTTCGGCGGCACGCCGAACATCGTCGCCAACGGCGCCGCCGCGAACACCGCCTCCTACCGCATCGAGGGCATGGACGCGGGTAACAACGGGACGCTGAACGTCTTCACCATGGAAGTCCAGCCCAGCGCCGAGGCGATTCAGGAAGTCGCGGTTCAGACCAGCAACTTCGCCGCGGAATACGGCGCCGTAGGCGGCGGATTGTTCAACGCCACCATGCGCTCGGGAACCAATCAGTATCACGGCAGCCTCTACGATTACAACGTCAACGAAGCGTATAACGCCAGCCAGCCGTATACCGGACTACACAACAAAGCCCGCCGCAACGACTACGGAGGCAGCCTGGGCGGCCCCGTCCGGATTCCCAAGATCTACAACGGCACCAACAGAACCTTCTTCTTCTGGAATTTCGAGCAGTATCGCGAACGCCAGACAGTGGCCACCACAACCGTAACGGTGCCCATCACCGCTTACAGAAACGGCGATTTCAGCCAGGTGATTCCCGCGTCCGGCAATCAGTTGATCAAGCTGGGCGCTTCCAATTACACCGATCCTCTTGGCCGAAACATTCTGGCGGGCACCATCTTCGATCCCCAGAGTACTCGGCAAGTGACCTGCAATCTGGCACAGTTCCCGGGCGCGAATTGCGCGAACGGCCAATCGGTACTGGTTCGGGATCCTTTCCTCGGAAACAAGATCGATCCCACCCGTTTCGATACGGTCGCAAAGAACATTCAGAACCTGATCCCGCAGCCGATCGGGCCCAATGCACGCAACATTGGCAGCAACTTCAACAACAACCAGAATAGTGAGAGGACCACCGAGATCCCGTCCCTCAAGTTGGATCAGAGCGTCGGCAGCAAGGGTCACCTGTCGTTCTACTGGTCCGGTACACGCACCGCGGATCAGTACCCGATCGTGGGCTCTCCTGCCCAGCCTGAGGGCTTTCCGCCAGCTCTCAGCACCGTGATCGGAAACTTCGACCGCTCTTACACCATCCGCCTCAACTACGATCACACCATCTCGCCGACCATGATCGCCCACCTCGGGCTCGGCTACCAGAAGAATCACCTGTGGGACGATACGCCGGTCACGGACTTCGACGCCTTGAAGCAACTCGGCCTGAAGGGACAGACCGTCGTACGCCAGTTCCCCACCATCTCCATCGGCGCCTCTCCTGCCACCGGCGGCATGTCCAACATGGGTCCGCAATTTCAGACTCACCAGTTCGTTGAGAAACCCGCTGTCAATCTCAGCGTGACCTCGGTCCGCGGAAATCATTCCTACAAGATCGGCGCCGAGTGGCGCGCCGAAGGGAATCCGCAAGTCAGCAACGCCCAGCCGCCGTGGACCACCGCCGGCGCCTTCGACCAGACGCTGGCGCTCGCCACCGCGACCACGCAGACTTCGCTCGAAGGACTCACCACCACCGGTGGATCGCCGGGCTTTGGTTACGCCAGTTTCCTGCTCGGTCAGGTAACCAGCTACGGCGTCGGCGTGCCCTCCGTGTATCACGTCGGAAGGCAGCAGTGGGGGCTGTTCGTGCAAGACACCTGGAAAGTCACTCGCAAGCTGACGCTGGATTACGGCCTCCGCTGGGACTACGGAACATATTCACGCGAGACCTATGGCCGGCAACCGAGCTTTGCGCTGCTTCTGGCGAATCCCACCGCCGATGGGCATCCCGGCGCCTTGCAGTTTGAGGCCACATGCCATTGCACGTTCGCCAACAACTATCCCTACGCCATCGGGCCCAGGATCGGGATCGCGTACCAGATCAATTCCAAGACTGTGTTCCGCGGCGGCTTTGGCGTCGTCTACAACGCCAGCTCGACAGGCGCGTTCAGCCCGCCCCTCAACTATCAGCTCGCGGGCATACCCGCTTTCGGTCAATCCCTGTTCAACATGCAGGACGGTCCTCCGTCCACGATTCATCCGGCCATTGTCTTGAACCCCGGCGGCTTGCCATCGTTGCCCGGCACGCTGACAGCGGGGCCCCTCTTTGTCGATCAAAACGCGGCACGGCCCGCCCGCCAGTATCAGTGGAGCGTCGGCTTCCAACGCGAAATAAATCGAGACCTGGTGGTGGAGGCATCCTACGTGGCCAATCGTGGCATATGGTGGCCCGCCGGAGCTCTCGCCCCGATCAATTCGGTGTCTCAGCCGCAGCTGGCTAAGGATGGATTTACGGTCGGCAACCTGGCGGACGCCACGGCCCTCAGTACTCAGCTCGGCCCGCAGCTAGGCGCTCTCGCCGGGCGCGGTGTCGGCCGACCCTATTCCAGCTTCCCCACCAATCAGAGTGTTCTGCAGTCGTTGCTGCCCTTCCCGCAATTCACCGGCAATATCAACCCGACCGCTGCACCACTGGGCAAGACCTGGTACGATTCGCTGCAAGCCACGGTGACGCAGCGGCTGAGCCATGGCTTGACCGTGAACGGAAATTTCACCTGGTCGAAAAACCTGGATCTGTTGAGTTCTCCGGATATCTTCAACACGGGTCTGGGCAAAAACATTTCCGCGAACGATCTTCCGTTACAGTTCCGCTTCTCAGCGCAGTACGTCACTCCCAGGAAGACTCTGTTTGGGAACAAATTGACTTCATATGTTCTCGGTGACTGGACGGTCGGCTGGTACGCGCAGTATCAGAGCGCGCCGATTATCGCCCGGCCCGCGTCCGCTGGTGCACATCCAATCAGCCAGTGGCTCGGCCGCGGCCCGGGACCGGCGGAAAGAGTCGCAGGTCAGCCCCTGTTCTCCACAAACTGGGTGGATTACAACGGAGTGACTCACACCGATCCGATCGATCTCAACTGCCACTGTTTCGACCCGACGAAGAACATCGTGCTGAATCCGGCAGCTTGGGCCAATGTGCCGGACGGACAGTGGAGCAGCAATCAGAGCACCTTCCGCGACTACCGCGGATTCCGCTATCCCACAGAGAATGCGAACTTCGGCCGGACGTTCCGCGTTAAAGAGAAAATCACGTTCAACGTCCGCGTAGAGTTCAGCAACGCCTTCAATCGCACCCGCTTGCCCCAGCCCGCCGCCGGGAACGTCGGCCCCGGTTTCGCAACAGCCCCGACCAAGCAGACTAGTGGACCCCTCACCGGCCTGTATTCGGCGGGCTTTGGATCGGTCGTCCCGACCACCGGCACGCAGGGATATCGCACCGGCACGCTGGTGGGACGCATCACGTTCTAGACGCGTTATGCAAAGTGACAGGCTACTCTGTCCCCTCGCGTAATCTGGTGCTTTCGCGCACGGGCCCGGGAGTGGACAGAGCTGCTTGTCCCCTTCTTCGAATCAGCGTGCGACCCGTGCTTCAGCACCCGCTAGTGCCGTTCAGCAGTCAGCTTGCGCATCAGTTCAATCGTGGGGGCCGGGGCTTCGAACTCGGCCTCCACAGTGCTCGCCGACCACGCCGCTGCCCGCGAGACCAACCCGAGAAGCGTGCTCGGAACCGCGGGTGACGAATCACGCCGTGAAGTAGAAATGTTTGACCCGGGACGCGTCCGCACAAGAGACCTCCCGTTGTTGTAGGCTATCCTTCTGGCAGCCGTCCACAGTGCGTCCCCCACGCTGCCAGTCAGACATTTTGAGGAGAGCCGCATGAGCATGGTAGCCGATCGCCGTGTCAGCGTTTGGCAAAACAGGATCCACCCGAACATCAGAGTCGGAGGCAGCGGTTCACCAGTGGTATTCCTGCACGGAGCAGGAGGGCGCGTATTGGATCCCTTTCTCGAGGCGCTTGCAGAGCACCATACGGTGTATGCACCCGAGCATCCCGCTCTCACCGACGGCGACGAAGACGCGATCGCCCAGCTCGATGACCTGTGGGATCTGATTTTCTACTATCGCGAGTTGTTCGACGTCCTCGGCCTGAAATCCGTGCCCGTGATCGGGCACTCCTTCGGCGCTATGACGGCAGCGGAATTGGCGGCGAACCATCCTAAGATGGTGAGCAAACTGGTTCTGATGTGCCCCATCGGACTGTGGCGGGAAGACAAGCCAATTCCGAACTGGATGATTGTCACCCCGTGCAGTGACCTCCCCAAGTACCTGGTTCACGATCCGAAGGGGTCCCTGGGAAGCCAGTTGTTCGGCGTACCCGACACGGAACTGCAGCTTCGCATGGTCTGGTCCTCGGCGTCTACAGGCAAATTCGCCTGGCCGATCCCGGATCGGGGACTGAAGCAGCGTCTTCACAGTATCCAGGCGCCGACCATGATCCTCTGGGGCAAGCAGGACAAGCTGGTTCCCGTGGCTTATGCCCACGATTTTGCGCGGCCCATATCCCGCGCGACCGTGGAAGTGATCGATCGGGCCGGACACTTGTTCCCCGCAGAGTATCCGGAACGCGTGGCGGAGATGGTGGAAAAGTTCTTGAAGTAGCTCTCTACTGGCAGACGAAATTGCCGGCGTCCTCGATGCTGCCCGAGCCCTTGTAGCGAGCCTGCTTGGGATAAGCGCATAGAGGCCGCGTCCGGCCGGGCCAAGGCGAGTTTTGTCCCGCCGTGGCGACGATGCGATCCGGCGCGGCGCCTTTTTCGACCCAATTCGTCAGAGCCGTGAAGGCATCGAACTGGTCGGTGGCCGGGCCACCTCCGCAGTGGTTCATCCCCGGGACCGCGAACAGCCGCGTGAAGTCCGACGCAGCGCCGTTATTAGCACGATTCACATCGTTCCACCAGGAGATGGTGTCGTTGATCGAGAACACCGGATCGCTGACGCCGTGCACGATCAGCAGCTTCCCGCCGTGGTTCTTGAACGCCGAAAGATCCGTCGAGCTGGCCATCATGAAATCCCACACCGCCTCCGTGAATTCGCCGGACTTGGCGTAGAGCTTGGCGGCGTCACGATTGAAATCGACACCCAGGAGATACGCCAGCGGACCGGCACCTGTAGCAGCGACGGTCACGGGCGGAGTCACAAATAGCGCGGATGCCGATGCGCTCCCGAGGGTCGCGATGATCGCAGAATTATTGGCGGCGTCGTATGCACCGATCTTCCACGATCGCCATCCCTGGTTGTAGGCTTCGCCGACCTTGCCGCCGATGCCGCGGTCCCAAGCCCAGTCGGCATAGAGCAGCTCGCCTTGCGCGCTCTTTGCGCCGGCGAAGACCTTTTGCAGCGCCGCGACTTGCGCGGCCGAAAGACAGGTGTTCCGCTTGGGGCCTTTACACGTGATGGCCGTCAACTTGGGCGCGACAACGGCCGCGGTGCATGCCGGGAAATTATCGATGATCGCGTCTTGTAAACCATCCAGCGCATCGCACGCGCTGGTGATGGCTTGTGACGCCAGATCCAGATCCTCGTCGGTGAACGTTTTGTTGAGGAGCGGTTGCCCGAACCGGTCGAAGATTCCGGACGTCTTGGCTACTTCGGCCAAAGCCTGCACATCGGCAGAGTGGCCGAACAAAGCGGCCTTGGCGAGTTTGAAACCCGGAGAGCACGCCAGGATCCCATCGAAGTACGTCGGGAATCGCTGCGACATCATCATGGCTTCGCGGCCGCCTTCCGAGCACCCAACGTAATACGACCGCTCGGGCGGCCGGCCGTAGTAAGCGCTGATGATCGCCTTGGCCGACTGCGCGACCTGATCATAGGAGTTGTATCCGAAATCACGGCGGGCTTGTGGATCGAAGCCGAAAGTCACCGTGCCGTTCCGCGTGGGATCGTTATTGACGGCGTTATCGTGACCGGAATCGGTGGAGACCACGGCGAATCCCATCACGAGCGCGTTCGAGCGCTGCTGACCTTGCAGATTCCCCAACGCGTTGCCGAGGTTTCCGTTCGATCCGCCGCCGCCTTCGAAAAAGAATCGTCCGTTCCACTCGGAGGGCAGACGCAGATGGAACCGGATGGCGTAGTGTTGGGAATTCACACCCGTGCGATCGTTCATCCGGCCCTGGACTTCGCAATGCTCGGGGAGAGCGGGCGTGTTACCCTGCGCAGCACGCGGAGAGTTAAGAACGGCCGAGTTGATCACGGTGGTCGGGTTCGGGAGCCCTGTGAGTGAACTCAGGCTCGGGCACTTGGAGGCAACACTCTGGCCGATACACGGGAGAGCTGCGGTCACAACGATCAAGATCGGGATCCAGGTTCGGTGTCTCATGGCCTATATATTATGTCGCGGTTTCGACCAGAATCTTGGCGTCGGGCAAAGTTTCCAGGCGCTGGATCTCGTCAGCGACACGAGTACGCGCCACCGCGGACAAGAACGCGCTGGCGTTGTCGTCAAACTTCGCGCGAAGTTCCTGGTAGGTCATGGGATTCTCGGCGGAGCCGCGATTGTATTCTTCCACTTCTTTAAACTGCCTAGCGTCCTTTAGCGTTACGGTAACTGCTCCTTTGAAGCGCCCGGGACCCGGATAATCGGGATCCACGTGATAGCGGACCTTCCGGGCTAGAGCAAGAATTTCCGGATTGCGGCGGCTCTGGTCGCTGTAAGCCCGCTTCCCGAGTTCGCCGAAGAACAGCGCCTCGGCGATGCTGTACTGAAGGCTCACGCGGCCGTGCGAATCCGACGCGGGCGCATATTTCTCCGCGACCGGCTCGCAGACGATCGTTACGATGAACCCGGTCACGGGACAATCGACGCTCTCGATGTCGTCAGGCTGGATCGCGTGCTTCTCGCGCAGGCGGATCGCCGCGCTGATATAAGGATGAATCACGTGCGCGGCCGGAAACGGCTTGAAGGAAGAATTGCGGCTCTCCCAGTGCGACCCCAGGTTCGCGTTAATACGAGCGAAGTCGCGGTGGGCATTCTGATCCTGCACGTGGCTCGCGAACAGGCCCCAGCGGCCTTCGAATACCTGCGCGGGACCTGTGACGCCGGAGCGCGCCAGCATCGCGGCGGTGATCCCGCTCTGCGCCGACCAACCGGGATGGAGAAATTTGGTCTGCGTCCCATCGACCCAGCATTCGAGCAGGCCCGATGCGAAGCTGCCGGCGATTCCTGCGGCGCGCGCCATGGCTGGCTCATCCAATCCGAGGAGTTTCGCGGCCAAATACGCCGCTCCGAAGGTCGCGAACAAGCCGGTGGGATGGAACCCGCGCTTGTGGAGTTCGCCGGAGGACACGCTGCCCACCCGGCAGGAGATCTCATTACCCAGGGCAACGGCGGTGATCAGATCGCGCCCCGTTACACGTTCTGTAACACTCGTGAATTCCGAAAGAGCCAATGCCGCGGCCACCGCCGGACTGCTCATGTGGACGATTGATTCGTTGTGCGTATCGTCGAACTCCAGGGCCTGCGAAAGCGCGCCGTTGGCGAATGCGGCGGCCGTCACACCGACACGGTCCCCGAATCCCAGAATGCGGCACGGGCCGGCGGGCGACATCGCCACCACAGCATCCCGCGTGGATTTTCCGAACGCGGTTTCGGCCCCGGCGAGCGACAGCCCGATCACGTCCATCACGCGTAGCTTGGTGACTTCGACAACGTCGGCAGGAAAGTCTTCGAATCGGACGCGCGATGCCCAGCGAGCGAGTTCGCTTGAGAGTGGAAAGTTCACGGCACTACTGTACAATGATTTACGCCCTCCAAAGCAATGTTAGAAACCCGAGCGCTTGCCTCATACATAGTCACCAGCCGGATTGAAAGCGTCCCCCAAGACGTGCGCCACGAAGCGCGCCGGGCGATCGTCAATTACGTCGGATGCGCGCTGGGCGGTAGCGTCGATACCGCTGTGGATCGCGCTATCAGCGCGCTGGGTCCATATTCCGGCAAACCCACCGCGAGCATTCTTGGACGCAGCGAGCGCATGGACCCGCTTCACGCTTCGCTGATGAACGGGATCAGCTCGCACGTCTATGATTTCGACGATACGACTCCGAAGAACTACATCCATCCGACGTCTCCGGTGGCGTCGGCACTGTTTGCCTATGCCAGCGTGAATACAGTGTCGGGGCGCGACTTCATGGAGGCGTTCATCCTGGGCTTCGAAGCGGAATCGCGCATCGGCAACGCGGTGTATCCGGCGCATTACGACGTGGGATGGCACATCACTGGAACCGCCGGCGTGTTCGGCGCGGCTGCGGCCATCGGCAAGCTGCTGAACCTCGAAGGACATGAGATGATCTGGACGCTCGGGTTGGCGGCGACGCAGGCCGCGGGACTGCGCGAGATGTTCGGATCCATGGCGAAGGCGCTCCATCCGGGCCGCGCGGCGCAAAACGGATACGCGGCGGCGCTGCTGGCACAGGCCGGGTTCACCGCGGGCGAACATGGCCTGGAAGGTCCCCGTGGGTTCGCGGCGGTCCAGGCTGCCAAATACGACCTTTCGAAGATCACCGCGCGTCTGGGCGAGGATTTCGATCTTCGCGCGAACACCTACAAGCCGTTTCCGTGCGGCATTGTGAACCATCCGACGATTGACGGCTGCATCCAGATTCACGACGAACACCGGCCGGAACCGGCGAAGATCGCCGCTGTACGCTTGCGAGTCGCGCCGCTGGTGATGGATCTGTGCAATCAGCAGGGGATTACCAAGGGACTGCAAGGTAAGTTTTCCGTCTATCATGGAGCAGCAATAGGTCTGGTGCGCGGCAAGGCCGGTATCCAGGAATACACGGATGAAGCGGTGAACGATCCGCAGATCAAACGCGTGCGCGATCTGGTCTCGGCAGTGGGCGATCCGTCGGTCACCGAAGATCAGGCTCGCATCGAGGTGGATCTGACAACCGGCGAGAAGCTTAGCCGATTCGTCGAGCAATCGCTGGGGAACATCCATCGCCCGATGAGCGACAAGCAACTCGAAGACAAGTTTCGCGATCAGGCCGTCGCGGCGTTGCCGGCTGCGCAGGTGGAGAAGGCCATCGCGCTGTGCTGGAAGATCGATGAGCTGGACGACGTGGCAGAGCTGATTCGGGCGGCGGTTCCGGCCCAGAGCTAAGTATGCGGCTCACGATCGCGGCGACGTGTCTACTCTTGACAGCCTGCGGCGGCGGCTCCGGCAAGCGCGAAGTCCGCATCCCCAAAGGCGCGGGTGGCGTCGGATTCCTTCCGCTTCTGGTGATGGAGAAGTATCACCTGATTGAGAAGTATGCCGACGTCACGGTTCGATGGATGGATCTGGGCGGTCCGGCGGCGATGAACGACGCCCTGCTGTCCTCGTCGGCCGATTTCATCTCGGCGGGTCCGCCGGCGTTTCTGACTTTGTGGGATAAAACGCTCGGCTCGGCCAACGTCGAGGGAGTCGCCGCGATGACTTCGATGCCGATGTACCTCAACACCAATGCCGACCACCTCAAGAAGCTGGACGACATTACCGATCACGACAAAATCGCGGTGACGTCCATCAAGGTATCGATCCCGGCGATCATTATGCAGATGTACGCGCAGCAGAAGTTCGGGCCGGCGCAGGCGACGCGCTTCGATAAGTTCACTGTCTCGATGGCGCATCCCGACGCCGTGGTTGCATTGCTTTCGGGATCGGCCGGCATCAGCGCGCACTTCAGCTCGCCGCCGTTTCATCAGCGCGAACGCAAGGATCCGCGCATCCGCACGATTCTGACTTCGGACGACGTGATGGGCGGCTCGACGACGTTCACGATGATCTCCACCACCAGCAAGTTCCGGCAGGAGAATCCGCAGGTTTTCGCGGCGGTGCTGAAGGCGCTGGAGGAAGCCAACCGGATGATCGTCGCGGATAAGAGCATGGCCGCGGATCTTCTGGTGACCTCCGAGGGCGGAGGATTGACGCGCGATGAGATTGTCGAGGTACTAAACGATCCGCACGTCAAGTTCACCGCCACTCCGGAAAACGTCATGAAGTATGCCGAGTTCATGGCCGGTGCGGGTTCGATCAAGAACCGCCCCGGGTCGTGGAAAGACCTGTTCTTTTCCGAGATTCACGGCGCGCCGGGAAGCTGATGGACACGGTTCCGCTTCTATCGGTAGAAGGCGTGACGCTTCGATATAAGACCAAGGATCACCTGGTCACCGCGACGTACCGCGTCAGCTTCAACCTCTTCAGGTCGGATCGATTCGTTGTGCTAGGGCCGTCCGGATGCGGCAAATCGACGCTGCTCAAAGCCGTCGGCGGATATATCCCGCCCACGGAGGGACGGATCCGGTTGGGCGCCGCCGAGGTTACGAGCCCCGGGCCGGACCGCGTATTCGTATTCCAGGAATTCGACCAGCTTCTGCCGTGGAAAACCGTGCGGGAGAATATCGTCTTCGCGTTGACCGCCAGCGGGAAACTGCCGCGACCTCAGGCGGAGGAGCGCGCCATGCACTACATCGCCAAGGTGAACCTGACGGAGTTCGCTTCGAGTTATCCTCACACTCTTTCAGGCGGAATGAAGCAGCGCGTCGCGATCGCCCGCGCGATGGCGATGGAGCCGCAGATCCTGCTGATGGATGAGCCGTTCGCCGCGCTCGACGCGCTGACGCGCGCCAAGATGCAGGAAGAGCTGCTGCAGCTGTGGGATGAGACGAAGTTCACGGTGCTGTTCGTCACGCATTCGATTCCCGAGGCGATTCGTGTCGGCAACCGAATTTTGCTGATGAGCGCGCATCCCGGGCAAGTACGCGCCGAGGTTAACAGCGCTGGTGCTGACGCGGCGCGGATTCACGAGATCCTATTCGGCGAGAAACGACAAGGGACCGGCGATCATGGGTGAACGTCCCGAAGTATTCTACGAAGTTTCGACCGAGCGGCTGGATGTAGTGGAGAGACCGCTGAGCGCCTGGGAAAGGCTGTATGACAACGGAGCGGTGCGGAAGTCCGCGCTGCTGGTGATGCTGGCGGCCACGTGGGAACTGTACGCCAGATGGTTGGGCAATCCGCTGCTGGTGCCGACTTTCTCGGCCACCGTCAGGGCGCTCTTCGCGTCGGTCGCGTCGGGTGCGCTGCCGCAAGCGGCCGTCTACACGATTTCGATGCTGCTCGAAGGATACGTCGCGGGCCTGGCGATCGCGGCGCTGCTGACGGCCTTCGCCACGGGCACGCGCATCGGAGCGGATCTTCTGGAAACACTCACAGCCATGTTCAATCCCCTGCCCTCGATTGCACTGCTGCCGCTGGCTCTGGTCTGGTTCGGATTAGGCGCGGGAAGCGTGATCTTCGTGCTGATCCACGCGGTGCTGTGGGCCGTCGCCCTGAATACGTTCGCGGGTTTTCGATCGGTGAGCCCGACGTGGAAAATGGTGGGGCAGAATTACGGACTGTCACGGACCGCATACATCGCGCGGATTCTGATCCCAGGCGCGTTCCCCAGCATTCTGACGGGACTCAAGGTCGGCTGGGCGTTCGCCTGGCGGACGCTCATCGCTGCCGAGCTGGTCTTCGGCGTCAGCTCCGGATCGGGCGGGCTGGGCTGGTTCATCTTCGAGCGCAAGAATCAGCTGTTGATCGCCGACGTGTTCGCCGGATTGCTGACCGTGATTCTGTTCGGCCTCGCGGTAGAGAATCTGATCTTCAAGACCATCGAGACTCGCACAGTGCGGCGCTGGGGCATGCAGGTCTAGAGAACCTCCAGATCCGGGTCCACTGCTGCCGCCTCCGGTTTCCCGATGTTCTGAAGGTGCACCTGAATCGAATCGGCGTCCGGTGTGGACTTGTCCATTCCCAAGTACTTCGACATGTGCTCGCGCGCGCCCGCAGCGTCGCCTTTCGCCTCGAGAATCCGGCCAAGAACGTATTCCGCCCGGGGAATCTTGAACTGGATGGCCTGTTGCGCACTGGCCGCCGCGCCGTCGAGATCCTTAAGCCCGTAACGCGCAACTGCTTGATGGAGATAAATCTCCGTAACCGTCTTCTTCGTGTCGATCTTGATCAAGGCATCGGCGTTCTTCGCTGCGCACTGCCAGTCCTTGGCCTTAAGACAAAGGCGCGCCAGCGCAATGTACGGAGCCAATAACTTCGGATCGGCTTCGATGGCGTGCTCATAAGCGGCGCGCGCTTCGGCGACCTTCTGCTGCCGCCGGTCCTGCACCACGCCCAACGCGTGCCAGCCGATCGCGAATTTGGGAGCGGCGGCGACGGTCGCCTGCATCTGCGTGACAGCCTCCGCGTCATTGCTGGCGTCCAGCGCCTTCATCGCCGCTTTCCAGGGGCCGCTCGCGCGGGATGGCAAACCCGAATCGCTGCTTATGATGGCGTAGGGATCGACAACGCGGCCATTGGTGATCACGAGCGTGTTTACGGTGACAGTCGTTTTAGTAGAGCCGTCCAGCGCGGAGATATCCACGGTGGAAGAGGTATACCCGGAGTGCGTCGCGCGGATGAAGCATGCGCGGGACCGCAAAGGGTCCACATCCATCCGCCATGTGTACTCGCCTTTCTTGTCGGTGATGGGCCCCGGAGCCGACCCCTGGCTATCGCTGCAGATCCGCTCAATGCCGACACTGAATGGCGGAGGCGATCCGTCCGGCATCGTCACTTTGCCTTGTACGATGAGGGGGTAAACCTCGGCCACAACTGGCTGAACCGAGGACACCAAGCTTGCGGCGAATATGAAGTTCACAACGGGGGAAATGCCACGGAACGCGTGTTTGGCGAACATGAGTCCTCCTGTGGGACATTCTAACGCTTGGCCTGCTTGTCGTACCAGGCCTGGAAGAACTCCACTTCCGCCTGGCTCAGTCCTGGACCGGCCGCGACCACGTCGCCCAGCACCATTCGAGTATTCTTCTTGTCATCGAAGGGCGACCACTTCGGCAGATTCTTTCCATTGGGATCGCCATTTACCGCAAAATTAACCCAATAGGAAGAGATGGTGTCGGACAACTTGCGGTCGAGATCGGCCCAAGGCCGGTTACCGAGCAGATTTGCGAACACGTAGGCTGCTTCGGCGCCGTGAGTGGCCCCGGAGCCCTGAGCCGGAAATCCATCCGGACGAGGCTGCGTTCCGGGCGCCGCCGGAGGCTCGTGCGTGAAGTAATACAGATACGCTTTGGACTTGCCGGTCTTCGACTGGAGCCGCGCCCAATTCCGTTGCACCCAGCCCAGCTCATCGCGAAACGCCGCGAGCTCGGAAGCGTTGGCCTCGGCATCCGATCCAGCCGGATACAGCTTCAGGAACTGATCGGCCATGTCACCGTAGCGTTGCTTGGCGCGCTGGATCCACGCCGCGGCCGTGGTCGGCTGCGAGAAGAACGTTCCTTCGTCCTTGTTCGATCCGACCAGAATCGGGATGTCGTTCTGCTTACCCTGGGCGAAGATATTGGCGGGCTCATCGGGCAGAAACCAGCCATCGACCACCGGTCCGCCGCCGCGTCCACCTGCGAGCACTTCCGCCGCCGGTTTCGCGCGCAGATCGGCGAGCGACTTCGCACCCATGGCTTCGGCGGTGCGAACGCCGGCCTGTTCGGCGTCCGCGAGCTTCCGTTCGGCGCCGATCGAGAGGCCCGACCATGCGCCGCTTTCGGCGATCACGCGCTGATACGTGCCCTTAGTGAGCGGCGAGGCGACCAGATTACCGATGCTCGACGCACCCGCGGAATCGCCGAAGACGGTGACACGTTTCGGATCGCCCCCGAACGCCGCGATATTCTTCTGCACCCACTGAAGGGCGGCGGCTTGATCGAGGAACGCCTGGTTGGCGGCGCCACGGCGGTCGGATTCGCGGGTGAGGTCGGGATGCGAGAAGAAACCGAAGATTCCCAGGCGGTAATTGATGGTCACCAGCACCACGCCCTTCTTGGCGAGCGCTTCCCCGTCGGTACCGGGCGCGGCGCCGGAGCCGCTGGTGTAGCCGCCGGGATGGAGCCAAACCATCACGGGACGCTTGTCATTCGCCGAAACGGCGGCGGTCCAGACGTTGAGGTAGAGGCAATCCTCGCTCATCGCGGCAGCGGGTGCCGGACCCTTGGCGGGACCTTTCGCAGGACCCTTTCCGCCCCGGCCGATGCCGGCGCCACCCTGCATGCACATGGGCCCGAACTGATCGGCCTTGCGCGTTCCTTCCCACTTGGCGGGAGGCTGCGGAGCGCGAAAACGCAAATCGCCGACGGGCGGCGCGGCGAAGGGGATGCCCTTGTAGACCCGCACTTCGGGGCTATTACCCGCAACGCCGGAGATCATTCCGGTGTCGAGACGGACGGGATCGTTAACGGCCGCGAAGACGCCGGCGGCGGAGGCAACGGAAACGAAGAGGAAGAGGCGAATGCGTGGCATGGGATCTCCCAGCGGCAATCATACACCAGCGGACGCGTTGCAACGACGCTTTCCGCACTGGACGCCTCCGCAAGTGCGAGGAACGTCTCTAGCCGTGTTTGTGCGGCGGCACACCGAGCCGGTTTACCGTTTCGCCCTCGAAATCGAATTCGATCAGCACGGCGGGCTCATCGCCAACCACATACCCCTGGTGTCCGGGCTCGACGGCGACGAATTGCGGAGCTTTGTACTCGACAACGCACCCATCGGCAAAGCGAACGTTGATTTGACCTTGGGCCATGAAGCCCACGTGCGCGTGCATGCACATATCCGTTCCGACGACGGTCTTCAAGTTGGCGTCCCAATTGAACCCGGGCGGGTAGATCATGCGCTTCACCCGCACGTTTCCGGTTTTCGCGATGTCGACCTGTACGCCGCCGACCTCATGGCGCTCGTCGGCTTTCACGGGGGCAAGAAGTGGACTGGCTGTGCTCATGGCTGTTTCCTCCAAACCTAACGCGAGTAGGCTATCCATTGACTATCGCACCACTGCCTAGGGGGCGGCAGGCTCCGGCACCTGGCGGGATCGAAAACAATAGAACCGGCGCAGGCACCTGTCACACCGATGCGGATGCAGCAGCAGAACCCGGACGAAACTATCGAGCAGACCTTGAGGCTGCGACCGGCGGACTCCCTGGTATCCGCATCTCCCGCATTCGGGGAGGCTGCGTGTTCGGAGCAGCAGTATCAGAATCAACGCCATCAGCAACACGCCGAGCAGAACAGAGAAGACTGCAACTTCAAGGATTATCGTTTCGTGAGAAAGCACGACTAACTTTCAGTATAGAATTTGGCCCGAGCGGTATGCCGATTCTCAAGACTGGCGTTAGTACTAGTAGATTGCCAAGCCAGTTCGAGACCGCATGCGCGATCTAGAAAGGGTGAATCGCGGCGAACCTTGAGCGACCGTTTTCTCCATTCGAATCGAAGCTTGTATATAATCCACACATGCAACGAATACCCTGCAGCACAATCGCGCTCGGCTCGCTGTTGCTCATCTCGGCCAGCTTAAAAGGAGGACAGGAAGTGCAATCTCCGCAACCTGAAGAGTCGAAGCCGCCCGTCAAAATGGAGCAGCGCGGGCGCATTCTTGGAATCGGCGGTGTCTTCTTCAAATCCGCCAATCGTGATCAGATGCGGGAATGGTATTCGAAGCATCTTGGACTCGCCGACAAAGGCGCCGGCGTAATGCTTCCGTGGCGCGAACACGACGACCCGCAGAAGGAACACGCTACAGTTTGGACTGTTTTTCCCTCCTCCAGTGACTATATCCCGGCCACGCAATCGTTCATGATCAACTACATCGTGGACGATCTGGATGCTTTGCTCGACCGCTTAAAACAAGAGGGAGTAAAGATTGACGCCAAACGAATGAATGAATCCTACGGTCGCTTTGCCTGGATCTATGACCAGGATGGGAATAAGATTGAGCTCTGGCAGCCGGTAACCGCAAAGCCTTAAGAGCGTTCCGCCGCACTTACTTAATCGGTTTTCTGTCACCATAGCGTCACCGGCACGAATCAAGTTCGTGCGACGCCAGGGTTTCCTTTGAAGTAGCTAGCGGCGTTACACTTGCCTCTGTTCCGCAGGCCCCTCCCTATCTCCTGTGGCCAATACAATGTATGCTCGGCCTTGAGGAGAATCGCATGCTGTCTAAACGATTACTCATGGTTCTGTTAACTGCATCAGGCATCTGGGCAGCGGATGCCAGCATAGGGACCTGGAAGCTCAACGTCGCCAAATCCACATTCAGGCCCGGCCCGCCACCTGTAACTGAGACGCGAGTGTACAAGGCGCAGTCAACGGGGGTGATGACCACAGTAAAGACAACTTGGGCGGATAAGTTGTCCACAACTGTCGAATACCCTGCAAACTACGATGGTAAAGACTATCCAGTCGATGGATCTCGCGATGTTGACGTAGTGGTACTGACGCGGATCGATGACTTCACCTCGGCGGCAACTCTGAAGCACTTTGGCAAGGAGATAGGCGTAGCGCGTCGCGTTGTCTCACCAGATGGGAAGACCATGACGATCAGCTATAAGGGCATCAACACTAGGGGCGACCGCGTCGATAACGTGGCGGTCTACGATAGGCAGTAGTTGGGCTGTTCGCTAAGTGGACTGCTGCGACTCCTGCAAACTTAGGAGCACGGACTGCCTGAAGAGGAATGGCGTCCCCAGGGGGATTCGAACCCCCGTTACCGCCGTGAAAGGGCGATGTCCTAGGCCGACTAGACGATGGGGACAGCTTAGTGGACAACAACGCGGACAAACTTATAGAGTCTTCAGAAAGGCGACGATATCGTCTTTTTCAGCCTTGGTGAGAGTGTCGGCGAACGGAGGCATCCCGTTCCCGCCTTCATTAATCATACCCTGTACGTTGGCTTCGTTCACAGCCTTGCCGTTGGCGAGCTTATCGTGCTTGAACAAGCCCTTGAGGCCGGGGCCCATTTTCCGCTCCTCGCTATCCGAGTTGTGACAGACCGAGCAGTTATCGTCGAAGTTGGATTTGCCCTTCTTGGCATCCGCCCCAAACACTTGCGCCGCCATCAGGAGTCCCATGGCTCCAACCGCAATCAGTGACGTCTTCATGCTTTCTAGTTTACAATCTCGGCATATGAGTCTCCAAACAGGCGATCGCGCCCCGGAAATCAAAGTAGGTTCGTTCCAGCTCTCGAAACTGAAGGGCAAGTCGGTGGTCCTGCTCTTCTTCCCCAAGGCCGATACGCCTGGATGCACCAAGGAATCGTGCGAATTCCGCGATGCCTCCAAGAAGTTCGCCAAGAAGAATGCCGAGATCGTGGGCCTTTCGCCGGACAAGCCCGAGGCGCAGGCCAAGTTCGCGGAAAAATACGGCCTTCCCTATACCTTCGTCCCCGATCCCGACCACAAGATCGCCGAAGCCTACGGGGTCTGGAAGGAAAAGAGCATGTACGGGCGCAAGTACATGGGCATTGAGCGGACCACGTTCGTGGTGGATCCCCAAGGCAAGATCGCTACGGTGTTCCCGAAGGTGAAGGTCGCGGGGCATGCGGAAGCGGTGCTGGAATCGTTGCCGTAGGCTGTTCAGGACGTATCAGCAGCCAGCACACAGCGGCCATTAAGTACAGACCCGATAGCACGTGCAGGGGCAGGCTCCAGCTGCCGGTGCGATCGACAATTAACGCCAGCACCAGCGGACTGAAGAACGCGCCCACCTGGCCCGCCGTATTCATTACCGAACTGAGCAGGGCGGTGTTGCGCCCTCCCAAGCCGATGGCCGTCGACCAGCTCGGCGCCAGCGTGAACATGGAAAACGCTCCGCCTATCGCGATCAAGGTTCCGCCGATGCGTGGATTGGTCGCGAGCGTGCCCGCCAGCATCGCCACGGCCGCAGACACATAGGCCACAGCGCCGATCACGCGCGTTCCAGTACGAACGCCCAGACGCCTGCACAAGGCATCAGTAGTGAAGCCGCCGGTCACGTCGGCGATCGCGCTGAGCGTGAGCGGGAGGCCGGAGAAAATCGCCAGTTCGGCCGACGACATGCCGCGAGCCTTGGCCAGATACGTCGGCAGCCAAGTGATGAAGAAGTAGTATCCGTAGCTGTTTGCCACGTATTGCAGGCAGAGAGGCAGCAAGCTGGGGATGCGAAAAACTTCCGACCACGTGCCGCGCTCATGCGCAACGGGCAGCCCGCGCGTTGTCTCGATGAGATCGGCCTCCGCGGCGTTCACTGAAGGATGCTCGCGCGGCTCGTCGCGGAACCACCGATACCAGAAAGCCGCCCAGGCCAAGCCGACGAATCCCAGAGCGACGAATACCATTCGCCAAGGTAAGTACAACGCGATCAGCGCGACTAACCCAGGTGTCAAGCCACCGGCGAGGTGCGCGCCGGCGAAGAAGATTCCTTGCACGCGTCCGCGCTCGCGCAGGGGGATCCAGTGCGAGAACACGCGTGCCGCGCTGGGCCAGGCTCCGGCTTCGCCCATTCCGAACAGGAAACGGACGGCCAGCATCACGCTGTAGCTGGTCGCGGCAGCCGTGAGCATGGTAAACGCCGACCACCACAGCACGATCCGTGTTAACACCCTCCGGCCCCCGACTTTGTCGCACCACCAGGCCGTCGGCATTTCGAACAGCGCGTAGGCGGCGGTGAAGGCGCTGAACACCAGGCTCATCTGGATGGGCGTGATATGCAGGTCCGCCATGATGGAAGGAGCCAGCACGCCCACGCACACCCGGTCGACATAGGTCACGCCCGCCAGGGTCACGGCGGCCGCTACCACACGGTAGCGGGTACGCGTCGCGATCATGAGTGCAGTTTCTTGAGAACTTCCTCGATGGAAGGAGAGGCATCCTTGAACTCGCGGAGCCTTTCGTAGATTTCCGCTGCGGCCTGATGGAACTCGGGCGGCATCCCGGCGGCTTCGAGGGTCGCGGCGATCTCGTGCATCTCCGCACTCCAACGCCAGGCTTTAGGGGCCGCGCGCAGAACGTGAGCCTCGGTTTGCCCGCCAGCTCGACCCGGCCGGGCCCATTCGCGCCGCAGCTCTTCGAGCACGCCCATTCGGTCGGCCGCACCCATCACCGCTGTCAGCAAGGCAATCGATCCCTTGTTCTGCGCGGCGTAACACATCTTGAGTGCGGAAGCCTTGCCGGCCTCGGCGCCGATGATCTCGACCTCCAGAGGCCCGGCTTCAAAGACACAGGCAATGGAATCCGCATGCTCGCCGCTCAAATACAGCCATGTCTGTCCGCGAGCTTTGGGCGGCAGCCCAATGATTCCGCCGTCGACGAAGCGAACGCCGCTGGCCTGCATGCGCGCTGCAATCTCTTGTTTGTGCGGAGGCGAAATCGCGTTGGCGTCGAGATACGTCCCGCCGAATCCGTTCGCGAGCACCTGATCGGCCAGGCTGGACGCGAACTCCGGAGGGCAGACGCTGAGGATCACCGAGCAGGTTTCGCAGAGGTGAGCCAACGTGCCTGCGTCGGTGAATCCGGCGCTTTCGGCGCGCGCCCGGGAGCGATGGCTGCGGCCTTCGGAGACCCAGAAGACTTCATGGCCGCTGTTCCGGACAGTAGCGGCCACGGCACTGCCCATCTCGCCCGGATGCAGGATGCCAATGCGCACGGGTCTACTTTTTAGACCGTTCTTGCTCGGCTTCCGCTTCCGCAGCGGCTCGGGGACCGGCCTTCTTCGCTTCCTCGATCACCTCCAAGGCGCGCGGGGCATCCGCTTTCGACACCGCGATGGACCAAGGGAGGTTCGGGAAGCTGGTTTCGCCACCCACTACTACACGAATTCCCTCTGCTTCGAGAACCGCTTGAATTCCGAGCGCCTCGATCTCGGCGGTCGTACCAGACCCTTCGAACACGATCACCGAATCCAGCGCATGGGAGATTTTCTGCTCTTCTTTCATTTCCTGAGCATAGCGCGGAGCATCGCCCCCCGGGGATCTGTAGAATGAAGACATGGAAAAGACAGACAGGCTCGTATGGTTCCTTACGGGGGCAGCGCTCGGCGCTGCGGTCGCCCTGCTCTACGCTCCGCAATCCGGCCGGGATACGCGGCGTTATATCGGCAAGAAAGCACGGCAAGGACGCGAAGTGGTCGGCGACGTGAGCCGCGACGCACTCGACAAAGGCCGCGACCTGTTTGAAAAGGGCCGCAAAATGGCGGACGACGCCGCGGACCTGTTCGAACGCGGCCGACGCCTGGTAGAGGGCTAGCCTGGAGACTGATCCGCCCGGCCTTCCAACCCGTCTAATCGGGCTCATGGCCGCGAGTGTCGGCGCGATCGTTGCCAACATCTACTACTCCCAGCCCCTGCTCCCCGATATTGCCCGCACGTTCGGCCTGAGCGCGACCGGGATCGGCGTCTTCGCCATGCTGAATCCGGCCGGCGCGGGGCTGGGCCAACTCCTGTTTGTTCCGCTAGGCGACATCCGCGAGCGCCGCGGGATGATCACCGTCATGATCCTGGGCGCGGCCGTAGCTCTGGCGCTCACAGCCACCGCCCGCAACACCGGATGGCTGATGGCTTCGGCTCTGCTGGTGGGCATGACGGCATCCATCAATCACGTCATCATTCCGTTCGCCGCGCAACTGGCTCCGCCCGCTCAGCGCGGCCGCGCGGTCGGGATCGTCATCAGCGGATTACTTATCGGCGTGCTGGTCGCGCGGACGTTCAGCGGATACCTGGGCGCACTGTTCGGGTGGCGCATCGTCTTCGCGACGGCTAGCGTGTTCATGCTGGTTCTGGCCGTCTTGTTGCGATCCTCGCTGCCCAAGAGCGTGCCGACAGTGAAGCTGAGCTGGCCGAAATTGATCGCGTCGGCCGTGCCGCTATGGCGGGAATTGCCGGTATTGCGCGAAGCGGTGTTCACCAGCGCACTGATGTTCGCCGTGTTCAGTGGATTCTGGACTGCCATGGTCTTCTTCGTCGAAGGTCCGCCGTATAACTTCACCAGCCGCGGTGCGGGACTGTTCAGCCTGATCGGAGCCACCGGGGCCCTGATCGCTCCTTTTGCCGGCCGGGTCGCCGATCGGCGCGGAGGCCGTTCCAGTGTTCTGGTCGGTATGGTGGCCATGTTGGTGTCTTTCGTCGTGCTGGGGCTGCTGGGCGCGAGACTCTGGGGTTTGATCGTAGGCGTGATTCTGCTCGACCTGGCGATGCAGATTTGCCATGTGACCAACCAGACGCGCATCTACGCACTGGTGCCGGAGGCGCGCAGCCGCCTGAATATGATCTACATGACGGCGACGTTTTCGTGCGGGTCGCTGGGTTCGTACATGAGCACATACTGGTGGCATCGCTCAGGCTGGTGGGGTGTGTGCGGCTTCTCGCTGGTGATTTCGGGGATCGCGTTAATCGGGGGTTGGCGCCTGGGCAAGGGCGTCCAACCGAGCTGAAAAACCCTACGGTAAAGATGCGCGGTTTGGCCGGAAATGTCTGGGTTGGATACTGTCCGATGCCCGTCGAGTTGCATTAAGCCCTGTCGAATCAATGTTGCGCCCTTTGGCAAGCGGAGTGCATCTTAGAACGGTAGAGAGTGAGATACGGTTATGAATATGCTGCCCTTGACCGAGCCTTTCCGGCCGCATCCGAACTTTGATGATGCGATCAACAGCGCCATCTGCCAGTCGGAGATCGAGGGCGGCGTGTCTCTCGACGAACTTCCCGTGGGCGCGGTACTGGACGTCCAGACCTCCAACACGCTTTATCGGATCGAGAACCGCGGAGACGGCGAAGTGCTGATTTCAGGCCACCCTGAAATTTGCCCCACGCCCGTTCTGGTGAGTTTTCACGGATCGACGTGGGGGACGCCCATGCTCAAGGTGCGCTTCATCGGGCGCGACATGAGGATGGAATTTTTTCATCCTGAAAGAGGCGTCGTGCGCACATCGCGCGTGCGGGACATCTGGGAACAAACGGCATCGAATGTCGCTGAGACCGCGTTGATGCGGAAAGCTTCCTAAGCAAGAAAACGAGGATGGCCCGAGTCGGGCGCACGGTCCCTTCGGTACGCAGCCCTGGGATCATGGAACCCACGCGCTGCTTCCACGCAATCCGTGCCGCCGTATACGGTGATCACATTCTCGTGATCGGCCTTAGGCGTACCCGTCTCATGCCGCTATCGATGAACCACTTTCCCATCCTCGCCATGCCGCCGATCATGGGAATCTCGAAAAATGTAACGCCTGGTTTGGTTCCGAAGTCCTGACGAAACCTCTTCGCCCAGGCTTCCACCTGAAACCGCGAGTCGTAAGTGAAGCCGAGCATCAACAACGCCACGCGAACCTCGCTGGCCTCCAGGTACTCCGGAACTTTCTCCATCGCGATCCAGCGCCGTTTAAGGCCCTCAGCAACGATTCCCGTGGTGTTTGACCCGGCGAAGGGATCGATCACGGTGTCGCCTTCTTCAGTAAGCAACTTTATGAAGAATTCCGGCAGCGCGGCCGGGAACTGGAACAAGAGCCGCACTCTTACTTCTATCGACTGCTCGATGGCGACAGGGACCCTATAGAAGCCGCCGGGCTACTTCCCGTCCACCGAGAATGCCAGCAGCACATTGCCAGGCATTCCGCCGAACTGGTTGTAGCCTGAATGGACGAACACGAGGCCGCCTGCCACGGCTGCTCCCGTCGCATCGATGGATCCGCCGCGCCCCGGTTTGCCGTTGACCGTCGGAGATTCGCGGGCCGTATTGAAGTCCCAGATCACTCTGCCGTCCGTGGTGGAATAGGCGCGCATGTGGCCGTCGAGGCTGCCTGAAAACACCGCACCCGCGATGGCCGTAACGGCCGCGGATTGCGCGGGCGAGCAGATGGCCTGAGTGGCGGGGCACAGCGCCGGCCTGGCGCTCCAGACGATTGTTCCCGACTTGAGGTCGATCGCATGCAGCCCGCCGCCTTTCTTCGGATCGGGCACGATGCGTCTTCCGCCCGGAGCCTTGGCGTCCATGACGCTATGCAGGACGACATCCGATATCGCGACATAGATGCGCCGGTTGTCCGCGGCCGAACCCCATTGGCTGCCGCCCAGCAGGCCGCCGGCCCCAACGCGGGTTTGCCACAGAATCTTGCCCTCCGCATCGGGATCGAGCGCATGCACCATGCCGGACTTCTGCGCGATGACCAGCGCGCGTTTCCCTTCGCCAAGGTTCGCCAGAATGGGAGGCTGTCCGAAATCGAAGTCGGGACCGTTCTTGTCGGGACAGTTTGCGGGCTCCCGGCTGGAGCAGGCACTGTTATAGGCGTCATCCTGAGTGAGCTGCCGCGACCACAGCAGCTTCCCCGTCTTCAGATCGAAGGCGAGCACGGCATCGCTGGTCTCGGTGACCGGGTTCGAATAATTGTCCCCCGTAGCGACATAGAGCGCACCCTTCTGTTCATCGATGGTGGGTGTGGACCAGATCGCGGCGCCGGAGGGACCCTGCTGCTTCCCCCTCCCAGTCGGCTTCGCTGGTTCCCTGATCGTGAAACTCTGCCAGATCGTGCTGCCTGTGGCGGCGTCGAGCGCCACAACACTGCCGCGGAAGGAACAACACACGGCGTTGGGATCCACCACGAGCGATTCTTCGATGGAAGAGAATCCCTGGTAGATCACTCCTTTATAGAACTGCGGCGTAGCCGTGGATTCCGCGAGCAAATGTTCCACGGGCCGCGTCTTCCATAGCAACTCGCCCGTAGCCGCATTCAAGGCATACATCACCGCGCTGCGATCTCCGAAAAAGATCGCGGGAACACCATTGGCGTCCCCGATGGCCACACCCGACCGGATACCCGCCGTCGCCCGGAAGGCCCACTGAATACACCCGCTGGCGGTGTCGATGGCGTACATATCGCCCGCGAGCGTGCCGGTAAATACGCGGTTGCCGGCCACCGCTGGCTGGCCGCGCCCCATGGTCACCGCCCCCAGATTGAACGCCCACTTGAGCTTGAGCCTGGGCACGTCGGCTGCGGTAATCCCCGCTGCTTTCGTGTCCTGATAGCGCGAGTTGGTGACGCTCGGGGACCATCCCCCCCAGAGGCCGCCCCACGCACTCGCGCCGGGCTTCACGGATGGATCCAGGCCGGAAGAGGAGGCAGCGTTCCGGGTGCAGTTCTTTTCAAAGGCAGGCTTGGCGCCCGCGTTACCTGCAGGGGCAATAAAGGTGAGAAGGGATATCAATTCCTGCGTGGACAAACCGCGCGTTTGTGATTTCATCGCACCATTCGTCAGAGCCGCGTAGACGGCTTCACCCGTCATCTGTTTGATCGCGCCAATGGATGGAATGCGTCCCTCGGGCGAATCGTGACATGACGCGCAGCGTTCCTTGTACAGCGCCGCTCCGTCCTGTGCTTGCAAGAGCCCGGTAATCGTCAGAATCGATAGCGCAAAGGTTTTGCGCGAGGACTTCAGTACATACCGCATAGTTGTCTTCAGATCTCTTACGAGAGGACCGTCGAGGGAGCGAGTTTCCAGAGCGTTCTCCAGTCTATCGTAGGCCGGGGACCCTTTTCGCGGACTCGTTTTTAGGCTATCCTCTAACGGATGAAATCACCTGCACGGGGCAGGGGATCTGGGATTAGTCCAAAAGATGCGGCCGCGCGCGGAGGAGAGCGGGGGCTCTCGCCGCTTTGGTTTCCTGCTCTCCTTACGCTTGTTTTCGCTGGTTTTACGCTGCTTCCACGCGTAAACACAAATCCCCATCTGACGGATTCGTTCTTGGGAGCCGCGGGCTTGCTGTTGGCCGGGCTCTGCGTTCTCTGGTGGAGCCTGGTCCGGACCGGGCGAACCCTGACCTACGAATTCGTTCCCCGGAGAGTGCACTGGGTTCAGATGATCATGCACTCCTCCGTCTACGCCTACTGGGGCTGGTACTGGCGTGAGGTCTACCACGAAATCCCGCTGATCATCGCCCAGGTGGTCTTTCTATACGTCCTGGACATGCTGGTCTGCTGGTCCCGGCGGGACAAATGGATTCTCGGCTTTGGTCAGATCCCTATTATCTTCAGCATGAACCTGTTCCTGTGGTTTCGCGACGACTGGTTCTACCTGCAGTTCGTCATGGTCGCGATTATCGTATTCGGCAAGGAATTCCTGCGATGGAAACGCGACGGCCAGAACACTCACATCTTTAATCCCTCCGCTTTTGCGCTTTTCCTGACGTCTATTGTCTTGATCGCGACTCACACTACGCCGATCACCTGGGGCTCCGAGATTTCGACAACTCTCAACTATCCGCCGCATATCTACATGGAAATTTTCCTGCTCGGGCTCATCGTGCAGGGCCTGTTTTCGGTGACTCTGGTCACGTTGTCCGCGGCGGCCTCGCTTTATGTGCTCAACGTCGCCTACACCAGCTCCACCGGCATGTACCAATTCATCGACTTCAACATCCATCCGGCGGTTTTCCTGGGGCTGCATCTCCTCGTGACCGATCCGGCCACCTCTCCCCGCAAGAATTTCGGAAAGACGATCTTCGGAGCGGCATATGGCGCCTGCGTCTTCGTTTTGGTTGGATGGCTGGGCAGCCTGGCATTTTACGACAAGCTGCTGTGCGTACCGGCGCTCAATTTGACGGTCCGGGCCTTGGACCGCGCCAGCACTGCTCTCAGCGCCTGGCTAGCGCGGCAGAAGTGGGTTACCGGGGGGATATTCCGGCCGTTGTGGGCCCTTTCGGCCTGGACTCCGCGACAGGCGAATTTTGGATTCATGGCGATCTGGGCGGCGTTTTTCGGCTTCATGTTTGCCACAGGATTTATCGGCGGGAAGCACCCGGGCAGCGATCCCGCCGTCTGGGAAAAAGCTTGCTCGGAGGGGAGCGAGAAAGGCTGCCGGGTCCTGGCCCAAACTCTCGACGTACAGTGCCAGCACAACGCCGCTAACGGCTGCTTCACGCTGGGAATGCTGCTGAGCAGCGGCAAGGGACTTCCCCGCGATCCGGTCGGTGCGGGGCGGAGTTTCAAGCAAGCCTGCGATCTCGGCCTCGAGAGCGCGTGCAGCAATCTCCTGAATATGGTGGCAACCGACGGGGACCGCGTCTTGCTCGAACCCTGCCGCAGTGGAGACGGAAAAAGCTGTTTCATGCTCGGGTCGCTCTATTATGGGGGCCAGGGAGTCAGCCGGAACCTCGAGTATTCGGTAACCCTCTTCCAGCAAAGCTGTACAGCCGGATTTACGCGCGGCTGCGGCCAGCTCGGGGAAAGTTATCTTTTCGGGGAAGGCGTTCCCAAGGACATCGTCAAGGCCAGGCAGATTCTCGAAAAGGCCTGCGATGCGGGCTATGGGCCGGGGTGCTTCAACGTTGGCATCATGCACCGGCAGGGAATCGAAACGCCGAAGAATGAACCCCTTGCCCAGGCGCGTTTCCGCCAGGGATGCGACCGGGGCGATCAGAACGCATGCCAGGCGCTAGGGCCGGAACCAACCTCAGCCAGATAAACTTTCTCAACAAGGCTGTTATGACGGGGGTCGAATAGTCAGCCCAGCCCAGCCCCGCCCGTGAGGGCGGGGGCTGGAAATCGCGAAGTCGGGTATCGTCCTTGGGACTGTAAGTGCCCTTTGCGCGATGCTGGGCGACCTGATCAGATCCATGCGGGAGGCAATGTGTGCCCCCAGGAGATGGTCGCGCCCAGCCCCCGCTGACGCTTGCGCAGAATACCTACGAACTCGCCCAAACGCAAGAACGCCGGCGACCTTGGTCGCCGGCGTTTTTGGTCCTACCGCAGGTTCGGTTAGAAGCTAAAGCGGACAACGGCCTGACCGCTGCGCGGCTGAGCGCCTGCTCCGTTCAGAGTGGAAATAGTTCCAAAGCCGGAACTATTGATGTTGGCGCCGGCATAGGGGGTGGTCCCGATCGCGAGATTGGGGTTAGCCACGGACGGCACCGACAGGAAGGTACGGTTGAAGATGTTCTGGAATTCCATCCTAACCTGCAAGTTGTACCCTTCATGGAGCCGGAAATTGCGAGCGAAGCTCATCGATTCGGCCGGCTGCCGCTGCCAGCGATAGTTGTTGTAGAACGGCGCGCTGGTGGTCCAGGTGCCCGCGGGTGCATCGCTCCAGGCCGCCGGGTTTAGAATCCGGTCGGTCTGCGGGTTGAAGCACTTGCAGTTGGGGTCCTGCAGGAACAGCGGCTGTCCGGTGCGATTCCAGAAGTTTTGACCACTGTTGCCGAACGCCGTCGGGCCTCTTGCCAGCTGATTCGTGAGAAGGTTCAGCGAGGTAGGTTCTCCGATCGGCAAGCCGCTCTGGTAGCGGAGGACCGCGCCCAGCTGCCAGTCGCGGGTCACGTGGGACACCGCTTTCATTGCGCGGTTGGACGATTCGAACTTCGGCGTGGTGTACGAGAACGTGATCACCATTGCCAGAGGTCGAACGTACTGGTTTATCTGCTTGTTGTTGTTGAAATTGTAGATGTCCGTGGTCACGGCTTGCTGGCCGAGGAAGAACGTGCTGTCGGATGCGGATCCGATGACGTCGCCTTTGGCCCAAGTGAAGTTGCCGTCGGCCTGGAAGCCGTGCGAATACCGCTTGACGACCTTCACTTGCATCGAGTCGTACCAGGTCTTGCCCATCGGCGGCCCAATCCAGGGGCTCACCCCGAGCCACTGCGGCACCGCGCGGAGAGCCTGAATCAAGGGCTGGCTCGCGGGGAAGCCCTTGTAAACGGCCGGGACGGTGAGTGTGCCGTTCACCGCAACAGTTTGGAATTGCGGGAAGCGGGCCTGAACCGCCGTGCTGCTGATCTGTTGGGTGAGTAGCCCCCGGTCGGTGGCGTTGTTCATGTCGATGCCGAACGCCGACTTCAGGAGGTCCGGCGTCAACGCATTCGACGCGATCTGATTCAAGTTCGGGGCCGGGAAATACGCTCCGCGGTTGCCCACGTAGCTCACTTCGACTACAAGGTTCCTCATCACTTCGCGCTGAATGCCAATGCTCCAGGTCAAGACTCGCCCGGGACGATTGTGCGGGTCGATGAAAATGGCGGGGTTCACCGGAGTGCCAATACCATTGTTATAGATGGGATACTTGTCCTGGTTCAGATTCGGCCAAACCACAGGCGTATTGCCGAACGGGTTACCCACCGCATAGGCGTTTCCGCCCTGCAGGCCGTTCTGTGCCGGATTCGCTGTGTTCTGAAGCGGGCTGATCCCATAGCCGTTCGGGTTGATCTGATAGTAGTCAGCCGCGCTATACAAAACGCCGTTCGGCGCTTCGGCGACGTCGTACTGAATGCCGCCGCCACCGCGAATTACGGTCTTGGTGTCCAGCTGGTATGCTCCACCGAGGCGCGGGCCGAAGGCGTACGGGTAGTTGTGCGAGAACTGGCAGTTGCAGGTGGCTCCATAGAGCACCGCTCCGAGCCGGCCGAGGGCTTTGTTCTGCGTAGTGAACGACGCGTCCTGCATGCGCCCGTACTGTTCCGTCATGTACGTCTGGTAGTCGTATCGCAGGCCGTAATCCAGGGTCAGTTTCCGGGATACCCTCCAGCTGTCCTGCAGATAAAAGCCTAAGGAGTGATAGCCGAGCTTGGCATTGGTGGGTTGGTTGAGCGCCAATACGTTGGGCAGGCCGGTGAGGAAGCTAGCGTAGGCAAAACCGGTCGGGTTATTTACGTTGGTGGCTACTGTCGCCTGCCAGGGGTCTGCGGTCTGGTCGGCGGCGAAGGTGAAGTTTCCGTTCGCGCGCCAGCTGCTCGGGACCGGGTAACCTTCGGCTGTAAATTCGCCGCCCGCTTTGAGAGTATGATTGCCGTGAACCCAAGTCAAGCTAGTGTTAGCAGTGGGCTTCTCTTCGTAAGCCACCGCGCTGAAGGTGGCGCCCAGCCCGCCGTTATAGCCGCCCTGCTGACCACTGAAAATGCCGCCGATATCGGGGAAAATCTGGTTGGCATAGTAGCCCTTGAGGCCGATCGTGTTCTGATCGAACTCCGGCGCGAGGTGCGGCTGCCTGGTCTGGAAATAGCCGATTCCGACGTGCAAAAGCAGCGTGGGCCGCAGCGTCTGGTCATAGTTCACGCGGGTGGTGTGATTCGTGTTGTCGGTGTCCGCATTCCCGAGAATTCTCGGAAGGCCGTTGGCGAACGGAGAGTAGTTCTCGTTGTGGCCATAGTAGCCGGAGAGCTTGATCGTCGAGCTAAGGTTCTGATCGAACTTGAGCGAAAAGTTCGTGGTGTGCGTGAAGCTGGTGTAGCTCGGAACGGTGTAGTTGTTGATAATGCCAGGCGAATTCGCCGCGGGAATCAACTTTTGAACCGCGACGGCGACCGGATCCATGGAAGTCAGCGGAATCCGGTTGTTCACATAGGGTGTGCGAACCTGCTGGCCACCTTCCAGGCGGGTGCTGTAGGGATCGTAGATCTGCCCCTGCACCAGTCTATTGCCCGCGGGGTCCGTAGCCGGTGCGCCGGCGATGGTGATCGGATTGAAGGGATTACACGTTCCGCCTGTACCATCCAGGTTGCCTCCAATGTACGAGCTGCAGAGCGCCGTGCTGAAGTCGCCACTGCGGTATGCCGTGGTTGGAACCGTGAACAGTCCGGTGGAAGTAAATCTGGAGTCGCGGTATTGCTCAAAGTTCGCGAAGAAGAACGTCTTGTCCGTTCCGTTATACACTTTGGGGATCCGAACCGGCCCGCCGAACGTGAACCCATAGTCGCTGCGGCGCACGCGGTTGCGAATATGCTGCCTGGTGTCGGTGCTGGTGCAGTATTGCCCGTCCGGCACGCAACGGTCGGTAAAGGGCAGGCCGGCATTCAACGCTTCGTTGACGATGTAGTCGTAGGCGCTGCCGTGGAATGCGTTGGTGCCCGACCTCATTGTGTAGTTGAAGTACCCTCCGGCAGCCTGTCCGTACTCCGCGGCGAAGTTACTGGTCTGAACCGCCACTTCCTGGATGGCTTCGACGCCGGCCTGGCTGTTCTGTTGGGCGATCTTCCAGATGTTGCCGGTCGCGTCCTGTCCTTCGATCCGAATGCTCTGGCTATTGGCGGGCATGCCGTTCACGACGATCGCGTTTTCGTTCTGGAACGTCGTGCCGGGGAGAAGGACAATCTGCTGCAGCGGATTACGGATATTGCCGCCCACGGTATAAACCGGCAGATTGGTAACGTCCTTGGTAACCAGCTGGTGGGCCATTTCGCCGCTTTCGGTCTTGAGCAGCGGCGTCTGTTCGCTTACCGTAATCGTGTCGGTGACCGCGCCGACCTCCAGGCTCACGTCGAGACGCAAGGCTGTGGCGGCCTGAACCACCAGGTTCGAACGAACATATTTCTTGAAGCCCGTGGCGGTTACCGTAACTGCATAGTTACCGGCGGGAACGGGGACGACATAGTTTCCAGTGCTGGAAGTGCCGCTCTGAAAAACGGCGCCCGTATCGGCGTTCTTGACTTCGATGGATACATTGGGAGCCACTGCGCCCGAGGCGTCTGTAACGGTTCCGGTGATGGAGCCGTTGGCGCTCTGGCCGTATGCGGCGAGCCCGACCAAAAGAAGGCACGCAAGCACTGCCAGGCAGCGCATCGCGAGTTTTGGGCGCGACACCTCATTTACTGCAACTTCGCGTTTGATCATAAACACCCCTTTGAGCCTTTTCTCAAACCCAATTTTCGATACGATCGAGAAAACCCCGGCTACACCCCAACGGTGACAGACCCCTCGATGGCAAAGCAGAACTGTGAGCTAACCGATCTAGTTGACCGCACCTAGACCTCGGAGGCAATGGGTTTAGGTTGATACTTACTATAAAAGACGTTGATGGAAGCCCGGCTTGCACGGTCCTGTACAATCACTCTCAGGGCAATTTTCAGGACCCGCGGTATAACCCACCAGTTCGCGAGTAGCCGATGCATTCAAAATATCCGCGAATCATCCTAACGGTAGCGGCGTTTGCGGTCGCGCTGGCAGGCGGTGGCGCGTGGTGGCTCCTGCGGCAGCCGGCCAGCCGAACCAGCGGAACTGGCCCGGGTTCCCTGCAGGCCACCGGCGGTTACGCGGATCCGGCGGTGTGCGCGGACTGCCACTCCGACATCGCCGTTACATTTCAAAAGACCGGGATGGGACGATCCTTCCGCAAGGTCCAGTCAGAGAAAGACCTGGGCGCGGCCGCCCCGGCGAAGCCCTTCTATCATGCGGCTTCGAAGAGCTTCTTCAGTATGGTCTTCCAGAACGGCGCCTGGTTTCAGCGCCGCTGGCAGACGGGCTTCGACGGCAAGGAAACCAATGTCGACGAGAAGCGCGTGGATTACGTGCTGGGTTCCGGCAACCACTCGCGAACGCTGTTGCACCTGACGGAGCGGAACACGCTCCAGGAACTGCCCCTCGGATGGTACTCGGAGAAGGGCGGCTTCTGGGGGATGAATCCCGGTTACGATCGTCCGGACTACGCGGGCTCAGTGCGCCCGATCTATTACGAATGCATGTTTTGCCACAACGGATATCCAAAGGTTCCGGAGGGTGCGCATCGGGACGCGGCCCAAGCAACGTATCTGCTGCCGCTGCCGGAAGGAGTCGACTGCCAGCGGTGCCACGGGCCCGGACAGAGCCATGTCGACAAAGCCTCACGAGGGGATTCGGAGCAAGTTGTGCGAGCCGCAATTGTGAATCCGGCGCGCCTGAATGCGGATCGCGAGATCGAGGTTTGCCTGCAATGCCATCTGGAAACATCGAATCAGAAACTGCCTCACGCGGTGGTCCGTTTAGATCGCGCTCCGTTCTCATATATCCCAGGACAGCCGCTGGCGGACTTCAAGGTGAACTTCGATCGTGCACCGGGCAAGAACACCGGCTTTGAAATCGCGCAAGCGGGCTACCGATTTCGGGAATCGCAGTGCTATCTGAAGAGCGCGGGAAAGCTTCGATGCACCAGCTGTCACAATCCTCACGACATTCCCCGTGGAAACGAAGCCGTCTCCCACTACAACCAGGTTTGTGCCGGGTGCCATCAGTTGGGCACCTCGCTCACCAAGGTGTCAGTGCATAAGGGAGGCGCCGACTGTGTGAGCTGCCACATGCCGCGCAGGCGAACGGACGACGCTGTTCACGTCGTGATGACGGATCATCTAATTGCGCGCCGCCCGCCCGCGGGGGATCTGCTGGCTGAAAAGCCCGAACGCGCCGAAACCGCTGCATCTTCTTATCAAGGAGAGGTAGTCCCTTACTACCCTGCCAAACTCGCTTCGACCACAGACGACGAGCTGACGCTCGCAGTCGCGCAGGTTCGCGAACAGAGTAACCTGAAGGCCGGTTTGCCGCTGTTGGCATCGCAAATCGCCAAGCATCATCCAAAGCAGCCGGGATATTATGCGGAGCTGGCGGAAGGTTACCTGGCCGTCGGCGACGCCGCCTCGGCGATCCGATCTTTCGAGGAGGCTTCCCGGCTCGATCCTGACTCCGCGCCACGGCTGATCCAGTGGGGAGATGCATTGATGCAAGCGGGACAGTGGGCGCTTGCGGAATCGAAACTGCGGCGCGCCGCTGAGCTGTCGCCCGGAGATCCGCGAGCCTGGGGCCGGCTGGGATGGGCGTTGTGGCAACAAGACAAAGCGGCGGAGGCAAAGTCGGCACTCGATAAAGCGATTAATCTGGATCCCGAGGTTCCCGAGCTGCGGAACAATCTGGGCCTCATCTTATGGGGCACGGGTGAGCGGGCCGCTGCCGAGAAGGAATTCCGCGCCGCACTCCGAATCCAACCCGGAGTATCCGAGTGGCGATTAAATCTCGGTCGCGCGCTGGCGGCGCAGGGCCAAACCGCGGAAGCGCGTTTTCAAATGGAAGAGAGTCTGCGCCTGCAGCCCGACAATGTACCAGCCCGGGTGGACTATGCGCGTGTGCTTACCGATTCGAACCGGCCCTCCGATGCCGAGAAGCAAGCCAAGCTGGCGGTGGAGACCGATCCGGGCTCCGCGCCTGGTCATGAAATCTGGGGGGCGCTTCTGGGCGAGAAGGGAGATCTTCCCGGCGCAAGGCGAGAATTACTGGAAGCCGTTCGGCTCCAGCCCGGGAATTGGCGCGCGCACGTGGAACTGGGGATCGTGTTGGCGCGCCAGGGCGACCGTGCCGGCGCTTTTCAGCATTTGACGGCCGCCGCGCAGGGACCCGATCCGGACGCACGCGCAGCAGCGCAACAGGCGTTGCGCACTCTCACAGAGAAATAGCGGCGAAATTTCAGCGCAACTCAGGTTACATTCACTAAGTGACTCTGGTTCTCCTGCTGCTGCAAACCGCGGCAATTCTCGCCGCCTGCCGTTTGCTCCATGGAATCGCCGGCCGCTTCGGACAGCCGCCGGTGATCGGGGAAATCGTCGCAGGCCTGCTGTTGGGGCCTTCTTTCTTTGGATGGATCGCACCGAGCTTATACGCGCGGCTATTCCCCGCGGCGAGCTTGCCGGCCTTGAATGAGCTGAGCCAGATCGGCCTGGTCCTGTTCATGTTCCTGGTGGGACTTCATCTGGATCTGACAGAGGTTCACGCGCTGCGTCGAGTGGCTGGGTTAGCGGGTCTGCTCAGCATCGTCGTTCCATTTGCCCTGGGGCTGGCACTGGCGCGTCCGCTGCACGTCCTGGCCCCGTCATCACCGATGCTGCCGTTCTCGCTGCTCATCGCGATCGCCATGAGCATCACCGCGTTTCCCGTGCTCGCGCGAATTCTTGCCGATCAGAAACTGACCGCGACCAAACTGGGGCACATCGCGATCGCATGTGCGGCCTTGAATGACGTGCTGGCGTGGTCCATTCTTGCATGGGTTGTAGCGATCTCCCGAGCTCACCAATCAATGCTTGGCGAAGCCTCGGCGCTTGGTCCGTTTGTGATCCTGGTGGCCTACATTGTAGGCATGTTCGCCATAATTCGCCCTGCCCTTCGATGGTTTACAGGCCGGATCACGGCTACCAGCGAACTTTCGGTCATGCTCATCTTCGTTTTTCTATCGAGTTCCGTCACCGAGCTGGCCGGATTCCATGCTTTGTTCGGAGCCTTCCTTGCGGGAGTCATCTGGCCTCGCAGCGACTCAAAAAGGGACGCCGTTGCAGCCAAGATCGAACCACTCGCCACCACGATGCTGATCCCTCTATTTTTTAGCTACACCGGCCTGCGAACGGACGTCGGGGCGCTGGGGGTTAATCTTGGGCTGACCGCGCTCGTGATCGCGCTCGCGATTGCGGGAAAAGTCGGCGGCGCATTCATGGGAGCCAGGATCACAGGGTTCGACGTTCGCAATGCCCTGGCGCTCGGAGTTCTCTTAAACACGCGTGGCCTGGTAGAACTGATCGTCTTGAATGTGGGCCTCGACCTCGGGCTCCTACCGCCGGCTCTATTCTCGATGATGGTCATCATGGCGTTGGTGACAACTGCGATTACGACTCCCGTGTTGAAGGCCGTGCTGCCGCAGGAGTATCGGCGCACCGCGGCATCTTAGAGTTCCGCACGCATTAGGAAGTTACTTTGGGTCCGGAGTGCGGCACACGCTCCGAGGCACTGTGTGCTGAGGCGGGGACAAGGGGCCAAGCGAACACTTCTTGCACAATCGAAGTCGCCAGCGTCGCTCAGAAGTAAATGCAGGTGGATGGCCGGATTAGTCTGGGTTGTCGGCTATCCTCCATCCGTATGAGATCTCGCGCATCTCGGCAAAGGCGGCATTCGCGACGTTTGTCGTTCCTGAGATCCGCGGCGTGTAAGGGTCCTTGGGAGACGCAGGGCAGTTATTGCTGGTTGGCCGTGGTGATGCAGAACGGCGAGTAGCGCGAGGTAGCAGGTTACTCCGCCGCGAACGCCTTTAAGACCGGCGCCCCGTCTATAGCGCCAGCAAATAACATGCGCCTAACATGCGCCGGGCAGGGACCCGCCACAACCAATGGAACGTCGCCCCAACACCAACGCGACGGTAAGGGCGCGCATCGTAGGTGTCGTGAATGGCTCAGGAAAGGCCTTGGCGGCGCACTCGGGGATCGTAAAAAACGATCCGGTCGCAATAAACAGCGCAAAGCACCGCCACAGGTTCCGCTGAGTGATATCTCGCCACACGAAGTAGGGCCTATTTCGTCTACGCTCTACGACTCACTGATAAATCCGTCGGAGCCCGCGTTGATAATATATCTGTTGCGCAGGGCGTGCCCGAACCTTCGAAACAGGCCATGGCTCACTTAAATCTGGAACCTCTATTCACTCCGTTTGCGATCAAGGGCATCACCTTGCCGAACCGCTTCGTCATGCCGGGAATGCAGCGACAGTGGTGTGACGACGGCGTGCCGCAGCCGCGGATGGCTGAATACTACCGGCAGCGGGTAGAGGGCGGCGTGGGACTGATTATTACCGAGTCGTGCGCTGTCGATCACCCTTCCTCCACGCAGGTGCCGATTTTCTGTCGAATTAACGATGCGACGATGAGCGCGTGGGAGCGCTGCTTCGAGGCGGTAAACCGCGCCGGAGGCCGCATGTTCCTGCAGCTGTGGCATGAGGGAGCGGTTCGGAAAGAGGGCGGCGATGGCCCCTACTCTCAGTTCCCCACGTTGAGCCCTTCCGGGCTGGTTCACGAAGGGAAGCCCAACGGACGCGCCGCCACGACGGAGGACCTGGATGCGATTCGCGAAGCTTTCGTCCGCGGAGCCCTGGCCGCCAAAGAGATTGGCGCGGCGGGTGTGGAAGTTCACGCTTGTCACGGGTATCTTCTCGACCAATTCCTTTGGGCGGAGACGAACCGGCGCACCGATGGCTATGGCGGCGAAGATATCCGGGCTCGGGTACGGTTTCCCGCAGAGATTGTGCAGGCGATACGTCAGGCCGTGGGTGAGCAATTTCCGATAGCGTTTCGCTTCTCACAATGGAAGGAAGTAAATTACAACGCGCGCATTACACCAACGCCGCAGGATCTTCAGACCATGCTGACGATTCTGCGCGCCGCTGGCGTCGACATGTTTCACGCTTCCGCACGCTACTTCTGGGTCGCCGAATGGCCGGAGTCGGATCTTGGCATCGCTGGGTGGACCAAGTCTATGACCGATGCCCCGGTGATTGCCGTCGGAAGCGTTGGCCTGGATACGGATGTGATGGACAACTTCTTCGGCAAAGAAGCCAAGTCAACCGGCGAAGCGGGACTCAGCGAATTGCTGCGGCGCTTCAACAACCGCGAGTTCGATTTGATTTCGGTCGGGCGCAGCCTCATCGGCGATCCGGAATGGGTGAATAAGGTGCGCAATGGCCGCTTATCCCAAGTCCGCATGTTCACGAAGAAGGACGTGCTGGGCGATCTCGAGATCGAAGGTTTTGTCGCCGAGGCTCACGCGGGCGAAGTTTGACGCGTGGTCGGTGGTCTCGTGATCACCCGACTTCTCCGATATTCCTCAGGACTGGCCCCTTGCGATTTGTGCATCAACAATACTGATACCAACTATCATCCCGAAGACCATTGACGCCCGCTTTCTAAGGGAGTATGCTCCTCAGAACTTTTGTTGGGCGGGACTACAGGTAAACGACGGAACCTGCCACAAGACAGCGAGGAGATGTGCAATGCATTTCGCCTTTATAGTGGGACGCAGGATGTCGGGGAAGTTTATAGCGCTTGCATTTTTAATGGCAACGGCTCTGTTTGCGCAATCCAACCAGGGCAGAATAACCGGAACTATTTCCGATCCCGCGGGCGCCGTCGTTCCGAGCGCCCAAATCGAAATCAAAAATACCGATACGGGGGTTGTTTATCGCGGTGGCACGTCTGAAACGGGAAACTACGTGATTTCCGCACCCTCAGGAAACTACGAACTCTCAGTCACGGTGACGGGATTCAAGAAGTTCGTGCAGCAGAATGTGCAGGTAGTCGCCGCCGTGGATACGCGCAGAGACGTGAAGCTGGAGGTCGGAGCCAACACGGAAGTGGTTACCGTCCAGGATACAGCGCCCTTACTCAAGACGGAGAGCGGGGAGGTGAGCCATCTGGTCGAAATAAAGGATCTGACTGATCTTCCCGTGCTCAACACAAACTACAGCAGCATGTTCGGTGCCGGCCAGATGGGCGCTATCCGGAACCCCCTGCAGTCCATGCAACTACTGCCCGGCGTGAATTTTTCCACTGACAATGCGATTGTGGTGAACGGGTTGCCGAGCAACAGCGAAGCCATCCGCATCGAAGGCCAGGAGGCTACCGGAAATATCTGGAAAGCGATCCAGTCGTTTAGTCTGGGTGGCGGCGTGGATGCCATCCAGGAGGTAAATGTCCAGACCAGTAATTTTGCCGCGGAGTACGGCCAAGTTGGCGGCGGCGCAATCAACTACACCATGAAGTCGGGCACCAATCAGTTGCACGGCAGCGCATACGACTATTTCGTGAACGAAGCCCTGAACGCCGGCTTGCCGTTCACCGATGCCGGCACGCAAAGCCCGAATAAAGCGGGCCAGCACATCCGCAACGCCGTGCGCCGGAACGATTGGGGATTCACCGTGGGCGGGCCGATCGCGATTCCGAAAGTCTACGACGGCCACGACAAGACCTTCTTCTTCTTCAATTTCGAGCAGTTCCGGGAGACCAGGACAACTGCCAACAGTATTCAGACGGTGCCTACGGCTGCCTACAGGGCTGGCGATTTTTCCACATCCGGTTGTTTTGCTTATGTCCCGGGTCCCGGCTGCGTTTTCAGCCCCGCGATTATAAATACCGTCACTGGCGCGCCGGCGGTTGATCCGGCCGGCCAGACGCTGAGCTTTGGGGAGATCTTCGATCCCAACACAAACAGGATCGTGAACGGAGCGCAGGTCCGCAGCCCTTTCCCCGGCCAGCAGATTCCACTCACGAGGTTCGACCCGGTAGCAACTAAGATTCAGAATTTCTTCCCGCTTCCGAACCAACCCGGCATCATCAACAACTACCTTGCGCCCGCGTACCAAAACTGGAAGCACGATACCAACTGGTCCTATAAGCTCGATCACTCCATCAGCCCGACCATCAAGCTCGGCTGGTATTTCTCGCGGCTGTTGTCGAATTCGCCTAATGCCAACAGCGTCACGCAAGCGTACAATTCCCCCGCCCCCACCTCCAACCGGAACGTGACCACGCGGGTCAATTATGATCAGACCCTCAGGCCAACCCTGCTGCTGCACATAGGCGTCGGTTACATCCAGCAGTATCAGCCGACGGACTATCCGAATTTCGACCAAGGTTCTCTTGGCATGAAGGGCTATTTCCAGCCCAACCGCTTCCCCTCCATCGGCGGATTCTTCGACGGCAGCAACCCGGCTGGGACGAACATCGCCGCAGGCCTGCAGAACTTCATCAGCGGCGGGTATGGTGGGCCGGGTTTCGGTGGAATCGGTCCCGCCTTCGTTGCCTTCCTCTGGGAGGAGAAGTCGACGGCTAACATCAGTTTGACCTGGGTCAAGGGGAACCACTCGTTCAAGTACGGCGGTGATCTTACGATTGACGGATATCCCGAGAGAAGCGGATGGCGGGCCAATGGGGCCTTTGGCATTAACAATGCCGAAACCAGCGATCCCTGGCAGAATCTCCAGCCTCTCAACTTTGCTGTTCCCACCGGCTTCAGTTACGCCAGCTTTATGCTGGGCTTGCCGGACGATATTCAGATCAGTCCGAACACCCAGACGAAGACGGGGCAGCACAGCTTCGGGCTGTTCTTCCAAGACACGTGGAAGGTCACCCGGAAGCTGACACTGGACTATGGCCTGCGGTACGATTTCCAGACTTATTTGACGGAGCAGTACGGCCGCATGCCGATTGCCTCTTTCTCCACGCCGAATCCGACTGTAGGAGGCCGTTTGGGCGCCACCCTCTACGGAGCCAGCTGCAAGTGCGACTTCTCCCACAATTACCCCTGGGCCCTCGGTCCGCGTCTCGGAGCGGCCTACCAGATCGACACGAAGACAGTGCTAAGAGCCGGCGCGGGCGTCACGTATGGCGTGGTTCAGACCCCCAACGGCTTGCAATACAGCCTGGCTGATTACTATACCTTCAACTCCCTCGGTTATGGGCTCCCTCCGGCTACGGGCGCTTTCGAAAACAACCCGTACCCGAATGTGACGTGGCCGAATTTTGATCCGGGCAAACAGCCAATATTGACGGCCGGGCTGTTGCCGCCGTCTTCCCCGAACACGATCTTCAATCCGAGCGCCCGGCCGCCGCGGACCTTGCAGTGGAGTGCGGGTGTTCAGCGTGAACTGCTAAAGGATCTCGTCCTCGATGTTTCGTATGTGGCCAATCGGGGAGTGTGGTGGTCCGCGCAAGGCCTCGACACGTACCAATGTAATTGTCTGAATGACCAGATTCTGGCGCGTTACGGGCTCAGCCGCAACAATCAGGCGGATCTCGATTTACTCACCAGCCTGATCAGCTCTCCGCAAGCCATCGCACGTGGATTTACCCCGGCTTACCCCGGGATGCCGCCGAATCAAACGGTCAACCAGCAAATCCGTCCGGTACCGCAGTGGGCGTCTGGTGGTCCGAGCTCATTTCTAGGACCTCCATCCGGGAAGACCTGGTATGACTCGCTCCAGACCAAGGTGACCAAGCGCTTCTCGCATGGCCTCTCCGGACAAGCCTCATTCGTTTGGGCCCACGCCACGGACCTTGGTGCGGGATCGGAGGCGCCGATCTTCCTTTCGTACAACCCGGTCATCAGCGACGTCTTCAACCCGGGGCTCGCCAAGCAGCTCAACCAGTTGGTCCCACCCGTTTCCCTGGTCGTTTCCGGCTCCTACACCACGCCCAGAACGCCCGGGGCCAGCATGGGAGCTCGCGTCGTTTCCCAGATAGCGCGGGATTGGCAGCTTGGCGTGCTGCTGCGCTATCAGAATGGCGCTCTGATTTCGGCTCCGTCATCCTCCAATCAGCTCATAAACCAGTTGTTGCGGCAGGGAGGATTCAACGGCACTCCGATGAACCCGGACAACCGCGTTGCCGGCGTGAATCCGCTGGCGGTCGATCCGAACTGCGGATGTTTCAATCCGCAGACCACGCTGGTTCTCAATCCTAAAGCCTGGAGCGAGCCGGCGTCGGGTCAGTGGGGGACGGCCGCTCCGTTCACCAACGGTTACCGCTGGCAAAGGCAGCCCGCCGAATCAATGAGTTTCGCGCGCAACTTCCCCTTTGGCAAGGAAAGGCGGTTCAACGCGCAGTTCCGGGCCGAGTTCCAGAACATCTTCAACCGGCTGTTCCTCTCGGCGCCCGCGACCGGCAACCAGGGGACTGGTGGCGCAACCATTAACGCGTCTCCGACGACCTCTAGCGGCGTGTACACTGCCGGCTATGGCTACATCAATACCGTCGGCGGCGCCGGGTCCCAACCGCGGTCCGGACAAGCGGTCCTTCGGTTGACCTTCTAGTGGTTTGAACGGTTGCAAAATTGGCCGGTTCTCCCTGAGAAGGGTACTAATTACGTTGACTCATCAGCCGGTGGTAGCGTATGCTAGTCCTTCCCCAGGGAGGGCGTCCAATGAGTCAGCATGAAGTCCTTGCGCTAAATACCAATTTCGACAATTGGAAGCGCGATAGGGCATCCGGCCTCACGGATGTGGAGCCTTTCCTTTACTATGTTGTCGAGAACATAACTAAGGCATATAACCTGACGGATGAGCAGGTGAGATATGGCATAACCGACCATCCAAATGACGGTGGGATTGATGCCCTGTATTGTCTCGCCGGGAAAGCCTCTACCCCAATACGTGATGACGCAAAAACGCCAATCGGCGGTCTAGGAGCTTGCTGAAATAGCGTCCGGGAACACCACTGGCACTTCGTAGGGAGCACTGTTACCGGCAGAAGGAGGCGTCGCGAGGCGCCCCCGCAGTCGGCAACCGGGCCTCTCAGTGGGCCCCGGAAGCGCCGCTCAACACACCGCGGCCCGGAGCTTTGGAATGCGCCACAAGTTGAAGGCCG
>JAIQFE010000015.1 GCA_020073445.1 Terriglobia bacterium | reverse complement strand
TCATCGAAAAGTACCGTGGCCAGATCCGCACGTTCAATGACGACTTGCAGGGAACTGGTGCGGTCACGCTCGCGGCTGCGGTATCCGCGATGCGCATCTGCGGAACACTGCTGCGGAATCAACGCATCGTGATCTTCGGCGCTGGAGTCGCCGGCATCGGCATCGCCGACCTGATTCGCGATGTGATGATCAGCGAAGGCTTATCCCCCGAGGAAGCCACCCGCCGGTTTTGGTGCGTGGATCGGCACGGGCTGCTCACCAGCGACATGGGTGACCGGCTGCACGACTACCAGGCATCCTATGCGCGCCCTGCCGCTGAGATCAAGGGATGGCGGGCCGATGGGCCGGACGCTAAGACCATCGGTTTGGCTGACGTGATCCGCCAAGTACGGCCCACCATGCTGATCGGCGCCTCGGGGACTTCGGGAGCATTCACCGAAGCAATTGTCCGGGAAATGGCCCGGCACACCGACCGGCCCGTCATTTTCCCGCTTTCGAGTCCTCCTTCGCACGCCGAAGCCACCCCGGCCGATCTGATCGCCTGGACGGATGGCCGGGCGCTGATCGCGAGCGGCAGCCAGTTCACGCCGGTCACTCACAAGGGAATCACCCATGTCGTCGGACAGGCGAACAATGCCATGCTGTACCCCGGCCTCGGCCTGGGCACGATCGTGTCCCGAGCTCGTTTGGTGAGCATAGGCATGCTCGCCGCCGCGGCCAACGCCTTGTCCAGTCTGGTGGCCGTGCGTCTGCCGGGTGCATCCTTACTGCCCCACGTCGATGATCTCCGCAGCGTAACCGTGACCGTCGCGGTTGCTGTGGCCGAGGCAGCGGTAGCGGAAGGCCTGGCAACCGTTGACTTGGCGGACATCGTCCGGCAAGTGGAGGATGCGATGTGGCAGCCGGAGTATCGCCGAATTCAAGCATCGTGAAGATATTCGTCAAGACGACATTGCCGACGCAGGTTCCACTTTGGACCCAGAGGACGCTGTTCGCCGCCGGGATCCTGATGCTGGGCTATTGCGGCTTCGTTCTCGTCGATACCTGGGCTTTTCAGAAACAGGAAACTGCCGCTCTGGAGCGATTTGTGCCGCAGGCGCTCGTCGCGTCACCAACCGTCGTTGGGCCCGATGGGCTCATCGGCCGCCTGGGGGTCGAACGGCTGGGGGTTTCCGTAATGGTCATGGAAGGGACCAGCAACAAGACCCTTCGGCGTGCCGTGGGACATGTTTCCGGCACAGCGCTGCCGGGACAGGCGGGCAACGTAGGGATAGCCGGGCACCGCGATACGTTTTTCCGGCCGTTGCGAAACATCCAGGCCGACGACATTATCACGCTGACAACCCAACAGGGCGAGTACCGATATCGCGTGGTCTCGACCAAAGTTGTACGTCCAGAAAACGTGGAGGTACTGAACTCCGACAGCGGCGAGATCCTGACGTTGGTGACGTGCTATCCCTTCTATTTTCTTGGCTCCGCTCCCGACCGGTTTATCGTTCGGGCGTCCCGCGTTACTTAACGAGAGATGGTTCCAGCCGCGGATGAACATCGGACGCGGAACGACCACCCCAAGCGTCATCGAGCTGTAACACTCGCCTCCACCCCTTAGTGCTAGCTTTAGAATTTGCCGTCCGGCGTGGCCGCTGCGCCTCCGCCGGAAGCCTGAGCTCATGCCAAACGACGAAGACGCTTCCGCTGCCTGGGCGCAAGCGTTGACCCTCGAAGACCCCAGGCTCTTCCACAACCGTGAGCTCAGCCTCCTTTCTTTTCAGGAGCGCGTGCTCAATGAGGCCAAAGAGTCTTCGAATCCCCTGCTGGAACGGCTCAACTTTCTTTCCATCTTCGGCTCCAATATCGACGAATTCTTCATGGTGCGTGTTGCCGGCCTGAAGCAAAAGGCCGCTTCAGGAATAGGGGACGCCGGAGCCGGCGGGATGTCTGGAACGGAACTGCTGGATGCGATCCGCTCGGAGGTCGTCCGCCTGACCGACGAAGCCTACCGGTGCCTGCGCGAAGATATCCGTCCGGAGCTCGAGCGCACCGGAATCGTTCTGGTCGACTACACCGACCTCGGCGAAGAAGACCGTGCTCGCCTCAACGAATACTTCTACCGGACGGTGTTCCTGGTGCTCGCTCCACTCGCCTTCGACCCGGGCCGGCCGTTCCCGCATATTTCAAACTTGAGCCTGAATCTCGCCGTCGTGATCCAGGATGCGCGCGGCGAAGAGCGCTTCGCCCGAGTCAAGATCCCCGACACGCTTCCCCAACTGGTGCCGGTACCCCCGCGCGAGGGCGGCGACAAGGCCCCGCGCTTCGTGTGGCTGGAGCAGTTGATCATCGCCAACTTGCAGGCTCTTTTCCCGGGACTCGAAATCAAGGAGGCTCATCCGTTCCACGTCACGCGCGACGCCGAGACTTCGATTCAGGAACTCGAGAGCGACGATCTCCTCGAAACGATCGAGGAAGCCGTATGGCGGCGCCGGTTCCGCTCGGTGGTCCGATTGCAGGTGGATACGAGGATCTCGGCCCATATCCTTGGGATCCTGACCAGCCAGCTTGAGCTCCACGAGAAGGACGTCTATCTGATCGAAGGTCCTTTGGACTTAAGACGCCTGCGAGAGCTGAACGGTCTGGACCGGCCGGATCTCAAATACAAACCGTTCCTTCCCTACACTCCGCCGGGTCTGCAGCCCAACGCTAAAGAGGATATTTTCACGCTGATCCGCGGCGGCGATGTTCTTCTGCATCATCCTTTCGAATCCTTCCAGCCGGTGGTGGAATTCATCCGCCGTGCTGCGCGCGATCCGGACGTCCTCGCGATCAAGATCACGCTTTATCGCGTGGGCCGAAATTCGCCCATCGTTCAAGCTCTGCTCGAGGCCGTAGAGGAAGGCAAGCAGGTCTCCGTATTGCTCGAGCTGAAGGCCCGGTTCGACGAAGAGAGCAATATCGAGTGGGCCAAGGCGCTGGAACGTGAAGGCGTGCACGTGATCTATGGGTTGGTCGGCCTCAAGGTCCATTCCAAGATCGCTCTCGTGGTCCGGCGCGAAGGCGATATCATGCGCCGCTACGTCCATATGGGCACCGGGAACTACAATCCGCTCACCGCACGAATGTACACCGACCTGAGCCTGTTCACTTGCGATGAACAGATTGGCGCGGATGCCACCGACTTGTTCAACTACTTGACGGGTTATTCGGCCAAGACGGACTTCCGCAAGCTGCTGGTGGCGCCGGTCAGTTTGCGGCGCCGGATGGAAGGCCTGATCCTGCGCGAAATCGAAATCGCCAAGCAGGGCGGCAAGGGTCATCTCATTTTCAAGATGAACGCGCTCGAAGATCCCGAGATGATCAAGCTGCTCTACCGGGCGTCACAGGCCGGCGTGCAGGTGGATTTGCTAGTCCGCGGATTATGCTGCCTACGGCCCCGAGTCCCCGGGGTCAGCGATCGCATCCGGGTTTCCAGCGTGATCGGCCGGTTCCTGGAGCATACCCGTATCTATTACTTCCGCAATGGCGGCAAGGAAGAGATCTACCTGGGCAGTGCGGACTTGATGCTGCGCAATCTCAATCATCGGATCGAAATCGTGTTTCCCGTCGAGAGCCCGAGCCTGGTGCAGCGCATCCGGAATGAGATCCTCGAGGTGTATCTGGCCGACGACGTCAACGCCTATCTGGCGCACAGCGACGGCTCTTACACGCGAGCCCCGCGCAGCGAGACTACCGGCGGCGTCGATAGTCACCAGCGCTTCATGGCCCGGCGAAGCTCCCGCCCGCACTGGAACGAACGCCTCTGAACCGTAACGAAAACGTAATCCAGCTGTAAGAATGGCGTGATAGCCTCGATAGTTCGGTGAAACTATGAAGGAACGCCTGTGAAGGAATTGAAGATCGAGAGTGAGACCGGGACCTCAGGAGTCCGGATATTCCGGCTCATCGGCCCCCTGACGCTGGCCTCCGTGTTTGAGTTCCAAGACTTGGCTCGCTCGGATCACGATGCTGCTACCGTCATCGACTTGTCGGGCGTGCCTTATATGGACTCCGCTGGACTCGGCGCCATACTTGGCATCATGGCGTCCTGCCAGCGCAAGAGCCGCGGCTTCGGAATCACCGGCGCTACCGAGCGTATCCAGACTCTGTTCACCGTTGCCGGCGTGTCGGGATTGATTCCCTCCTTCGACAGCGTGGAACTCGCGGAGCGGCAGTTGTCTAACGCCGCGTCCGCGTAATTCGTTCCTCGAAGTTCAGCCTCGCTGCGGGATCAGAAGTAGAACTTCGCCCCGACTTGCAGAATACGCTGGGGGCGAACGTTGTTCAGCGTCCCGAAGCCAAATCGTCCGCCAGTCCCACCCAGCTGCGTTGGCAGGTTGGCCACCTGGCCCGCGGCGTTGAACGTGATGCTGCTGTTGAACGAGCTAAACTCAGCATGGTTGAACGCGTTGAAAGCCTCCAATCGAAGCTCTGCGTGGGCGCGGCCTTCCTTGATATTGATGTTCTTGAACAGGCTGATGTCCCAGTTCTGAAGTCCGGGGCCGCGCAGACGGTCGTAACCGGAATCCAGACCCACGCTGCCCTTCTGTGCGGGCGCGAAGCACGACGTATTGATAAACGCATCGAGCGTCCGGTCGCCGGCGGACTTATTCGGATTGCAAGTGAAGACCACGCGAGGCGCAACGTCCTCGCTGCCGGTGATCATGCGATTCAACGTAGTGCCGGCAGTTCCCGAAACGCTGTAGCTCACGTTGACAGGCGCGCCGCTGGAGACGCTGGTCAGGCCCGAGAGCCGCCAGCCGTTGAGGACCAGCCGGGTGGGTGCATTGTCCAGAAACGATGCTTTACGCACATCAGGAATGCTGTAAATGTAGTTGATCACCAGCGACTGCGTCCGGTCCTGCGGCAGCGGACCATAACCCGCGGTGCGAGTATCGTTGATATGCCCGACCGAGACTCCCAGAGCCTTCGACCAGGTATACGAGACGCCGATTTGAAGTCCCTTACCTACACGCCGGTTCAGCGAGGCCTGCAGCGCGTTGTAGTTGTTGTTCGTGCCCCAGGTATAGTCGATGGCGTTCGTGTACCCAGCATACGGGCGATAGAAGTTCACGGGCAGGTTGGTGGTGCCGTCAAACTTCGGAGTCGCCGTCGGATCCTGCGTGCCCGGTAGCCAGGCACTTCCGAGCGGCACGAGGTTGATCGGCTGTGCGAGCCACAGGTGGCGCGATTGCGTGCCGACGTAGGAAATCTCCGTAAAGAGGTTCCAGGGAAGCTCTCGCTGAATGCCCAGGTTGTAGTTATATACGGTCGGAACATGCCCGTCCGAGGAAAGCTTGCTGAACGCCGTAGGGAAGAACGTCCCTGGGGAGCTGGCGATGTCAGCGACATTCCCGTAGTAGAGCTGCGCCGTGCGTAAATTGGGAGGATTCGTCGTGTAGTTGCTGGTGATACCGATTCCAAAGGTCGCCACGCGCTCGTAGAAAACTCCACCGCCCGCGCGGATTACCGTCTTGCTGTTGATCTGGTAGGCAATCCCGAGCCGGGGACCCCAATGCGCCCCACGATCCTCCATCAAGCCCTCCGGCGTGCCATTCTTGCCGGATTGAACCAGGCCGTTGTTGATGTTTCCGACGCCAGGTACGATCGCGCCAATCAGAACCGCGGGCAACAGCTCGCCCGTAATCGGATTGAGCGCTCTGCGATTAGCCCCCGTACCCGACGGCTGATAAAACACGACTTTCTGTGTCGGGTCATACTTTGAAGGATCGAAGTTCGACATCAGGCCCAGCGTATCGTGGAACGGCTTGATAAACGCGATGCGCAGACCGTAATTCAGCGTCAGCTTGCGTGTAATCTTCCAGGTATCCTGGCCATAGAATTCGAAGTTCTTGTACGGGTAGCTTGGCAGGGGGTCCTTGTTGATCTGGGTGTAGCTCAAATAGTTCCCCAGCAACGCGTTCGAGAAGGCCCAGTTGGTGTCGCCCGGATTATTGGCATCCCGGCCGAAGTCGATGGTGCCGTTGTACGGCTTGAATGCGTTCTCCGTCTTCACCGCGTATTCGTAGTAGATTCCGGCTTTGATGGTGTGGTTGCCTTTGACCTTGGTGATGTTGTCGATGTAGTTCCAAACCGGGTTCCGATTGGCGTAAGGCGTGCCTTGGAAAGTGGTGAACTGGGTGCCGCTGGGACCCGGAATGCCGCTGAAGTTGAAATTCGGAATCACTCCCGAAATGTTGGCATCCGGGTAAAGCAGGGGGATATTGATCTTCGACACCGAGCGGTAATACGGGCTGCCGGAAGGCGGCGGGTCACCCGGAATTCCGTTCACCGTGTAGCCGAATTGGAACTCGTTGAACAGCGTCGGGGTGATGATGGTGGCCGCGTTAGCCGTAATGGACCACCCGTAGGTGGGCGCATAGAACGGAGTCAGGCCAAGTTGATTGCCAGTGTCCGCTCGCCCGTACGGAACGTTTTGCGTTTGCTTGTTATCGAGTCCCCGAACGAAAAAGTGCCATTTCTCGTTCAGATTGTAGTCGACGCGATAGATCTGATCGTAAGAAGGCTGGGAGCTGGGAATTTGCGACTGATAATTGTAACCTGGCTGGCCGACGACGTTCGGCAAAGGCAGCCAATTCAAAACCGGCGGCCCGTACTGGCTGAATCGCGTAACGGGCACTTGGTTTCCAGCGAACTGCGTTCCGTTGGGATTTGCCGCGGAACGGGTTGTCGGGTCGATGATCTTCTGAATGGCGCCTGTAGCATCGTGGGTCAATGAGAAGTCGCCGATCCGCTCGGCTGCCGTGGGAACCGTAATCTGATGCAGCGTGCCGGGGATGATGTTGTGCTGCCACTCCTGCGACATGAACCCGAAGAGCTTGTCTTTGTTCTTGTTCAGAACGCCGGGGATATAGATCGGGCCGCCAAGGGTCCATCCGGCATCCAGGAAGCGATAGATCGGGAACGGAGCCACCAGGTTCCCCGTCACGGGGTCCTTGACTGGCTGCGCATTGTTCGTGAATGTATTCGCATTCATGAACTCGCCGCGCTTGAACCAGTAGCCGTCACCGTGAAAATCCGTAGTGCCGCTCTTCGTGACAACCTGCACCTGCGCTCCATCGTTGCGGCCGTATTCGGCGGTCTGGCCATTGGTGGACACCTTGAATTCGGCGATGGCGTCCATGCTGATGCGATAGGCGAATTGCTGATTGACGCCGATATCGGTCACGTTCTGCCCGTCGAGCGTGAAGTTGTTCTGCGCCGTGCGTCCGCCATTGGCGCTCACGTCACCCGTGCCGCTGTCGGCGGCGATCCCGGGAATGGTCTTCAACAAGCTGGTATAGTTGCGGCCGTTGATCGCGATGTCCACGGCCTGCTTGCCGGTAACGACACCCGCGCGTTCTCCGCTCAGCGTCTGCAGTTGGACAGCGGCGGCTTCGACCGTGACCGATTCACCGGTCGCGCCAACTTGGAGAGCAATGGCAGGCAGGCCGAGGCGGTCGCCCACGTCCAGTGTGATGCCGGACTGCGCGTATTTCTTGAAACCCATCACTTCCACCGTGACGGTGTACTTTCCCGCCAGCACGGGCGTGAAGACAAACGTCCCGTCGGAGGTCGTACTGACGGTTCGGGCGGAACCAGCGCCCTGCTCATCGTTGGTTAGAGTTACTTTCGCAGCCGGGATAACGGCGCCCTGCGGATCTTGCACTACGCCGCTGATGGATCCAGCGATGTTCTGCGCACTCAGCGTGGCACAGGCGATCATCAATCCAATCGCGGCCAGCACACAAACACGTGTCCACATAGTCACGGTCCTCATATGAGTCATAGTATGCATCCCTCTCCCCTGCCGGTTTCCCGGCTAGACTGGGGGCTAGTATATAACAAACGGATGACGACTGGAAAGGGCTTGGCTCTGAATGCTCGACGAATCTAAGAACCGTCTTCTTACGCAGGTCGGACCGGGAACGCCCATGGGCGGCCTGCTGCGCCGCTACTGGATGCCGATCGCCGCTGTCAGCGAATTCGACGGCAAGTCCATCAAGCCTGTTCGACTGCTAGGCGAGAACCTGACGCTCTATAAGGACCTCAGCGGCACCTACGGCTTGGTTGACCGGCACTGCCCGCATCGCCGCGCGGATCTTGCCTACGGATTCGTCGAGCAGTGCGGCATCCGCTGTAACTATCACGGCTGGCTCTTCGATCAGGACGGCCGCTGCACCGAGCAGCCGTATGAAGACGTCGCGCAGCCGCAGGCGAACTTCAAAGACAAGATCCGCATCACGTCCTATCCGGTGCAAACCAAGGCAGGCTTGATCTGGGCCTACCTCGGACCCGAGCCGGCGCCGCTGGTCCCCGATTGGGAACCGTTCAGCTGGAAGAACGGGTTTGTCGAGATCGTCTTCGCCGAAGTGCCGTGCAACTGGTTTCAATGCCAGGAGAACTCCATCGATCCCCTGCACTTCGAGTGGATGCACATGAACTGGAGCGTCCGGCTCAAAGATCAAGTTGGCCCGTACTCGCCCCGGCACCTCCGGATCGAGTTCGAAGAGTTCGATTACGGGTTCGTCTACCGCCGCCTGCGCGAAGGGATGAGTGAATCGGATCCCATGTGGACGACCGGCCGCGTTTGCCTCTGGCCCAACACGCTGTTCACGGGCGATCACTTCGAATGGCGCGTGCCCATCGACGATGAGAACACGCTGAGCGTGACCTGGGCCTTCACTCGCGTACCCAAAGAGCGCGAGCCCTACGTGCAGGGAACGATCCCGGCCTGGCACGGCCCCGTGAGAGACGCCGAGAAGGCCGGATGGATCTCGAGCCACATCATGAATCAGGACTTCGTGGCGTGGGTCGGGCAAGGTGTGGTCGCCGACCGCACCAAGGAGCACCTGGGATCGAGCGATCGTGGAATCATCCTGCAGCGCCAACGATTCCTCAGCGATCTGGAAGCCATCGCGCGAGGCGAGGATCCCAAAGCGATCATTCGCGATCCAAAGGTCAACCGAAGCGTTGCATTGCCGGTGGCCGAGCGCAAACTACTGGTCGATGGGTTGACTCAGGCGGAGCTACTGGCGCATCCGATCCTGGGCCATCATTATGCCGGCGACTACGTGTTCCAGGCCGGCCGGCCTGCGGAAGTCGCCGCGGCGTTTAAAGAGGCGATGGGGATTTAGGCCGGCGACGCATGCGTCGCCCCTACTTCTTCTCTGCCGGATCTTCGTCGCCACTGGACGAGCCCAGGAATAGCTTCTTCCCGTCTTTGAACGTCATCGAGCTGCCGTTGATTTTGTTGTCGCCGCTCTTGGCCTGATAGCCGCGGATCACGACCGAGGTTCCTTCCTCCAGAGACTTCTTGGTGAATCCGCGACGCAACAACCCGTTGGGCGTATTCGCTTCCACCATCCAGGTGGTGCTGGTGCCATCCGCGTTCTTCACCGCGACATGGATCCAGGCATGAGGATTCACCCATTCCATCTTGACGATGGTGCCGTCCAGGTCGACGACCTTGTTGCGATCGAACTCGGCCGCGAATGAATGGTGAGCCCAGGCCGGCACCGTTGCCAGAACTCCGGCTATGATTGCGACAGCCTTCATTGTTTTGATCTCCTCTGCTCGGCTTGTTTTTCTTCTTCTTTGCGAGCGCCCTTCAGAATGTCGGCCATGCCGTAATTCGCTTCGTGGCAGGCGTACTCGAACAACTCGTAAGTCGGATCCAGCGGAAACGTCACATGCATGGTCCACGGCCTCGCCCACGTGCCCGGGTCTTCGACCGTGGCATCGTAGCTGAGTTTATCCGGCGCGATACGCGTGAACCGCTCGACAATCTTCAACTGATCGGTCAGCAGCGCGAAGTTGATGCCGTTCATGGCGATGTCCTTCACGAAATTCGTGGTCTCGACCACCATCGTGTTACCTTCCCAGTGGCCGCGTCCGTCGCCCATGTAGGTGCGGATGTTCTGGCCGCGGTGCGGGCTGCCATCGGTCGGGACAATGCGGGTCTCATGCACCATTTCGTTCTGGATCACGAACAGGCCCGGCGCCTGGATGATGCGGTTGCCCTTGTTGTAGAGATTGCCCGGCAGCATAGAGCCGATGAGGCCCTTCGTAATGCATCGGCCCCACAGATCGAAGTCCTCGACCGAGTCGGCGCGCTGCTCGGGGCTCGATAGGGTCGGCGGACCCAGGCCGCCGCGCACCGCTTTGTTGCGAGCCTCCGCCTCGGCCGTCATCGGAGGCAGCCGGCCGTTTTTCGGATCGACCACCAAAGAAGCTTGCGAACTGGCTGGATAATACTCGATCCAAGTGCCGGTGGCGACGCGCTGTTTCGACGCGGTGTCGCGAGCCTTCACTTCCTGCTCGGTAAGAACGTCCCGGTCGCCCATGTTCTCGGGGCGCTGCAGCGGGATGTTCACGCTGCCGGGCCACAGACCTTGCAGATCGGGATCGCCCCAGGGCGTTTTGGGCGGCACATAGGCTTTCGGTTTGGGTGCTTGCGCGGCGACGATTCCAGCGGCACACAGAGCCAGCAGTAAGGTTCGTTTCATGGAATACCTCATTAATCGCTGTGGTCGAGTTTCAGGGCCTCGATCTGCCGCTTCCAGAGGTCCTCATCCGAGGAGATCCATTCCAGGACAGCCTCCTGATGACTCACGCCGCTGTGCTCGGATCCGAGCGAAAGTTTCTTGCCGCTCTTGAAGATGATGGAGCTGCCGCTGGCGACGTTCTCGCCGCTCTTCGACATATAGCCGCGGACGGCGATCTCGGTGCCCTCGGCCAGCGCGTTCTTGGTGATACCCACGCGCAGCAGGCTGTTGGGCGTGTTGCCTTCGATGGCCCAATTGGTCACCGTGCCATCGGGATTCTTAACAGCGATGTGAATGAAGGCGTGCGGGTTAACCCACTCCATTTTGATCACGGTCCCCTGCAGGATGACGACTTTGTTCTGGTCGAACTGGGCCGCAAAGGAGTGATGGGAGAAGGCCGGGGCCGCGGCCAGGACCGCGCCGGCCGCCGCGAGCAAGAGCTTACTGGGCATCCGAATCACCTCCGGGGTGCTGGATTAACTTCATCAATTCTACATTGGCTTGAACACGGCGTGGGACGGCTGAAAAACGCCCACGACTCAAAAGACCACGTTACCTCCGTCGCGTTTTTACTCGCTGTGATACCTTCTGGACATAAGATTTAAGAAGGGCAGGAATCCTTGACAAAACGTGAATTCCGGGAGTTTTTAGTAGCACCGCGCGAATTGATCACCGTTACGGTAACGGCTGCGAACACGCCGTATTCGGCGACTTTCAGCGATCTGAGCAATCCGCAGTGGAAGATACTGCAGAATCCGACCAATGACAATCCGGTCGAAATCCGTATCTATAACGTGCCTGCGAAATTACCCCAGGGAGATTCGTTCACGCTGCTCTTGAACTATGCGCACACCGGCGCCGATCCGGTCCCCGACGACGCCATGTACCGCATACAGATCGAAGGTAGTCAAGGCACGTACGTGTTTCGGGAGAATATGGCATCACTGGGGCGAAGCCAGCGCTCGGCAAGCTACGGTTTTGCGATCGGGTCGGACTCATGAGTCAAGCTCCCGGATACCTGAGGATCGCGACATTAATAGCAGTTGCGGCATGCCCGATGGCCGGAGCGGAGCTTTCACAGACCTGTCTCGATCAGGTCAAGGCAATGGTCCCGCTGGTTCAGGCAGCGAAGAACACTCCGTTGGCCGCTGGGCAATCACAGGCCGACGCGGTCGAAGGGGTTCTCCGCGACAACCTGGACCTTTCCGCATGCATGATCGACGCGCTTCCCGAGGACACCCGCGCGGGCCTGGCGAAGAGTCTGGCGGTCGCAATGGAAGCGAATCGCGTGGATACTCAGACGGGCGCTGGTGCGAGTGCGGCTGGTTCAACCACACTGGTAAGCAGCGGGCAAACTGCGCGCCTTATAGGACTGGCCGTTGAACAAGGCGGCATTCTTCAATCGATCAGCGGCAGTACGGTGACGCTGCGAACGAATCCAGTTCTGCTCTTGTCGGCCTTTGGGAACGGCGGCTCGGTCCGGATCTACTCACCGGACGACAATGAGCCGCTGGTGCGGGCTCTCAAGAAGTTGAACCTGGCGGCGACCTTCGATACCACGCGAGGCAGTACCACCGAGACGGGCGGGAACACCTTCCTCGCGAACTATCGCCAATTGACGCAGTTCTCGGCACGCTACGACTTCATCAATCACCGAGATCCGAATGCTCGCAACAATGCCAAGCTGTACAGGGAGCTGGCGGGGAAGCCCGTTGCGCAGCGGTTGGCGAATGGGCTCAGCGCAGTCTATCGGAAGCTGAGGACTAACTCGTCCTTGGAGAGCGCGTTTGGGAGCGCAGCCGGCAACATTTCGAGCCTGACGGACCCCGCTGCCATTCAGGTGGCCATCGAAGCGTTGATGAAACAGGTGGTGGATATCGCCCGCGCCAACCCGGACTTGGCGCTCGCGGCGGGAGATGTGGTGTCGGCCTGGGAAGCGTTTGTGAATGCGAATACCGACATCGCACGCCAAGCGGGCCGTGGATGGGTGATGACAGCCGAGTACGTATTCGGGCGCCCTCCGCTGACCATGCTCGACGCCACGGGAACGGGGGCCAGTCCGGCGAATTCCTCGACGGCCGTCCAATCGCCGGACCTGCACACGCTGCGGGTGATTGGCGTGCGCAAAGTGGGCTCGGCGGATTTCACGTTTAATGTGTCCAGCAGCATCTTTCATCAGGCCCTGCCCACTATGAGCGGCAATTTCCGGGACTTCCAGGCTTCCGCTAAGCTCGACATACCCGTTACGTTCCTGAACCCGGCCTCCAAGAAAGCTCAGATCACGCTGGCGGGCATGTTCGCCGATCTTCATCAGAAACCGTTAGGGCTTGACTTCGTCGTTCACGACACAAATATCAATACGCCTGGGAAGATGGGACTGGCACAAGCCGCGCTGACGTTTCCGATCGGCGATTCAGGGGTAAAGATTCCCCTCTCACTGACGTATGCTTCTCGGACAGAGCTGATCGACGAGAAGGACGTGCGAGCCAGTTTCGGCTTCACGTTCGACCTGGAGTCCTTGTTGTTGCTAACCCACAAATAGGGCATCCTGGACCAAGGCCATTCGGCCGGAAGGGCTTCTGAATCGCATGAGCGAGAACAACAGCACGCGGCGCGAAATCCTGCTGGGAATCGCGGCCGCGCCCCTACTCCAGGAGACTTTAGAGGCGCAGGCTGCCTCCTCCTCGGTTTGTTTCCTGAGCACGGTCGAGATGGCCCGGCTCATCCGAACGAAGAAGCTTTCGGCGCGGGAAGCGCTGGCCGAGCACCTCAAGCAGATCGAGCGCGTGAACCCGAAGGTCAACGCCATTGTGACCCTGGTGCCGGAAATGGCCGCCGCGGCCGCGGCGAAGGCCGACGAGATGCAGGCTCACAAAGAAACGCTCGGGCCGCTGCACGGCCTGCCGGTCGCGCACAAGGATCTGCTGGAAACCAAGGGCATCCGCACCACCTTTGGATCGCCGCTCTATAAAGACAACATTCCCACGGTGGACGATATCGTCGTCGAACGGATGCGACGCGCGGGAGCGATCACCATTGGTAAGACCAACACACCGGAATTCGGCTCGGGATCGCAGACGTTCAACAAGGTCTTCGGCGCGACGTACAACCCGTACGATTTGACGAAGACCTGCGGCGGATCGTCAGGGGGTGCCGCGGTCGCGCTGGCCTGCGGACTGACGCCCGTCGCCTCGGGCTCCGATACCGGCGGTTCCCTGCGCAATCCTGCGGCGTTCTGCAACGTAGTCGGCTTCCGGCCTTCCATCGGCCGCGTGCCTAATCCGAACGCGGCGCTCGCATGGTCGACGCTGAGCACCTCGGGATGCCTGGGGCGATCGGTGGCGGACCTGGCGCTCGTGTTGAGCACGATCGCGGGGCCCGATCCGCGCGCGCCGTTGTCTATCAACGAACCGGGAGAACGCTTCGCGCGCCCGCTCGACCGCAGTTTCAAAGGTGTGCGCGTGGCCTGGTTCAAGGACCTGGGCGGAGTGCCGTTCGATCCGCGCGTGCGGGCTGTGGTGGACGGACATCGCAAGACATTTGAATCCTTGGGCTGCATCGTCGAGCAGGCGGAACCGGACTTCGCTCTGGCGGAAATCGCCTTCCGCGTGCTGCGCGCATGGAATACGGCGAATACTTACGGTGCCCGGCAGCGTGAGCATCCGGATGCTTTCAAGGACACGCTGACGGGTGAGATCGAGGAAGGGCTGCGGCTGAGCGGCATGGAAGTCGCACGCGCGGAGACGGCTCACGGCCAGCTCTGGCGGCGCTTTCAGGCATTCCTCGAGAAATACGAGTACTTCGTGCTGCCCACGACGCAGTTGCCGGCGTTCGACGTAAACACTCCGTACCCGACCGAGATCGCGGGCGTGAAGTTCGACAATTACATCGACTGGATGAAGTCCTGCTGGTATATCTCGGCAACGGGCAATCCGGCGGCGTCGGTGCCTGGCGGGTTCACGCCGGAGGGGCTCCCGGTTGGCGTGCAGATCGTCGGCCGCAACAAGGAAGACTTCAGCGTCCTGCAAATGGCGCACGCGTTTGAACAGGCGACGGGCTTCGGCAAGAAACGTCCCGCTCTGGCGTAACGCAGCCCGGATGAGTTCCCGGTCGGGTCTAAGATCTGCCCTTTAGGATCGCGGCCATAATGCGGGGATTGCGCCGACCATGCATTACGGCAACAACCCACAATGGCTTCTGGTCAGGCGCGTAGGCGATCAAGTAGTCTCGCACAAGAGTGAACCGTAAAGGCCGCAGGCTCAGGTCCGGGCGGCGGTGGCCCTGATAGGGGAAAGGCACAAGCCCCCGAATGGCATCAAAGATTTCCGCCATGACTCGATCGGCCGCATCCGGGTTGTCCTGTGCGATATAGCCGCGTATGTCGTCGAGGTCGGCAAAAGCTTCCGGGTGAAGAGCGTAGCCGCTGCTCACGACCGGCGGTTGCGCTGCTCTTCAGTCTTCGCTTTCAGGCGGGCAAACGCTTCCTCGCCGTCGATTGGTTTTACTCTGCCGCTCTTGAGATCGTCATAACGGCTGCTGAGCATATCCCGCGTCTGCGCCTGCTCGTCCAAGTATCCGGCTAAGGCGTCCTGCAAAAGCTCGTCTGTCCCGCGTCCGCTCTCCGCAGCGAGGTCATTGAGCTTCTTTTCCAGGTCAGGGGCGAGATGCACTTCCATCGTCTTCAGCGTACGGTAAAGCCTCGCCTGAGGCAAGCTGTTCAGTACTCCGATGTGAAATGCCGCCCGGCAGGCAATTAGAATAGAAGACCATGGCCTCTAAATATCGAGCCGACCAGGTCGGCAGCCTTCTGCGTCCGAAAGAGCTTCTGGAGGCGATTCGGAGCGGCGCCTCTGCCGAGAAACTGAAGGAGCTGGAGGATCAGCAAATCCTCCGCGTGCTCGGACGCCAGAAAGATCTCGGCTTCAAGATCTTCTCCGACGGCGAGTTTCGCCGCCGCGGATTCATGAGCGACTTCCACGAGTCGGTGTCGGGACTCGACATGCAAAACGCGATCGATCGCAGTTGGCAGAATGCAGGTGCAGGCGCGCTCACCACACCTACTTCGAGACCGGTGGCGGGGGTCGTCGTCGACAAGATCCGGCAGACCAAGCGCATGACGTCGCATGAAGTCGACTTTCTCAAGCGCCACAGTCCCGGCGACATCAAGATCACTCTGCCCAGCGCCAACCAATTCCCGGCGATCTCCTACCGCAAGGGGATCAGCGACAAGGTCTATCCGACGCACTCCGCGCTGCTGTGGGACATCGTGCCGATCATCAAAGCGGAGATCCAGGCGCTGCTCAAGGACGGCGTGAAGTATATCCAGATCGATGCGCCGCGCTACAGCTACTTCATCGATCCCAAGTGGCGGCAGTACGTCCACGACGAGATGGGCGTCAATCCGGATGAGGCATTGAGCGAGGCCATTCGCGCCGACAACGCGTGTCTCGAAGGCGCTCGGCGTGAAGGAGTCGTGCTCGCGATTCACCTGTGCCGCGGCAACAATCGCAGCCAGTGGTACGCACAGGGCGGCTACGATCCCATCGCTGAGAAGGTTTTCAGCCAGCTTGATGTGGACAGGTTCCTGCTCGAATACGAATCCGAGCGCGCAGGTACCTTCGAGCCTCTGCGCTTCGTGCCGCGCGGCAAGACCGTGGTCCTGGGCTTGATCAGCAGCAAGCTGGCGCAAATGGAGCCGCAGGATCAGGTGGTGCGGCGGATCGAAGAAGCGACGAAATATGTGCCGTTAGAGAATCTGGCGGTCAGCCCGCAGTGCGGATTCGCGTCGACCATGGACGGGAACCTGCTGACCGAAGACGAGCAGTGGAGCAAGCTGGACCTGGTCGCAAAGACTGCGCGCCAGGTATGGGGCGACACGTAAAGCTGCGTTGGCAGACTTAGAATTTCAGTCGAACGCCGCCGTTGAGGACGCGGCCGTCCAACGGAGCCCACGCGTCCACGGTCCATCGGCCATCTACGGCGCGATCCGGCCGGAGCAGCGGATCCCAGCGAGTCTGATGAACGTTCGTGAGGTTCTCCATATTCACGAAGAGCCTGACCGGACCGATAGGATGCTCGGCCAGGAAGCCGAACAGGACGTATGGCTTGGATTCAGTGCGGAACGGGTTGTCTTCGAGGCGCTGATCCCCCGTGTAGTAGCTCTCGACGCCGAAACGGCCGACTTTCTCTTTCTCCCACATCCCGACGAGCCCGAAACTCTGGCGCGGCGTCAGCGGAGTGTCGACGCGTTCCCCGAACTCGAACTGGCGCGAGTGCACGTAGGTGTAGCTGAGTGTGGCCGAGAAGGCGGCCTTTCTTAAAGTGCCAAGAAATTCTAAGCCGACGTTGTGCGTGGGCTCGGATAGATTCACAAGCTGGTAGACGTTTCCGCGCTCTACGTCGATCGGATGCGTCACGCGGGAGTCGAATAACGTCACGGTGTAATAGGCTGGGCCGATCTTCCGCGAAAGATCGACAGAGACGCTGCGTCCACGCTCGGCGACCAGCGGCTTCGGGATTACCAGCCGCGTAAGCCCGGCTGCTTCCGTTTCCTCGGTCAGCGGCGTGGGCGCGAAGAATCCCTGCCCGGCTGAGAGGCGGCTGGTCCAGCCGCGCCAGCGGATGAGCGCGGAAACTCGCGGGCTGAAGAACGTCCCGTACTGATTCTGGAAATCGGCGCGCCCACTCGCCGAGACGGAAAGCCAGCGGGCGATTTCGAAGTCGTCCTGCACGAACACGCCAGGAGTCGTGTAGCGGTAGGTAAACTGAGAAACGTCGCGGGGAAGATAAACCTCGCGTTCGGCGGCAACCCCGACAACCCAGGTGTTCCGATGAAACGTGCCGCGCGCGGTGACTTCGCCAAACAGCAGTCCGTGCCGGTCACGTTCGCGAACGTCACCGAAGCGATGATCGTGATCCTGTAAGGACGCGGCGAAGCGAGCGGTGATCACGTACCGCTGCTTGACGATGTACTGGAGATTGCCGCCGATGTCATAGCGACGGGTGTTCAAAGCCTCCACGTAGGGCGTGCCGGTGGCCGGCAGAACGGGTCCAGGGAGGGTTCCGCCGTCCCGATTCTCATAGGTGACGCCGGCGGTTAGGAATCCAGTCCATCCATTGCCGCTGTCCCAGAACAGCCGCGGTCGAACGACGCCCCGGGAGTACCCGGCGATATCAGCCCATCCGTCGTGGTCGATGTCGTTACGCTGCTGCCAGTCCCCGCTGCCTAGAAACGATACGCCCCAGTGCGGCGTCAGCTGCGACGCGAGGAAGAGCGAAGTATCGGTGGCGCCTCGCGTAGAACGATTGAAGAGAATCTCGTGCACGGGCTCTTTACTCGGGCGGCGGGAGATCAAGTTCACTACTCCGGCCATCGCTCCCGCGCCGTACAGGGCTGACGAAACTCCCTTGATGACCTCGACCTGGCCCAGATCCACGGGAGGAATCTGCAAGAGTCCGAGTCCGCCCCCTTGCTGGCCGAATAGGGGGAGGCCATCGCCGAGGAAGGCGGTGTAGCGTCCGCGCATTCCCTGGATCCGGACACTCGCGGCACCGAGCGAAGGCGAAGTGCTTTGGACCCGCAGCCCACCCATTTCATTGAGCATCATGACGATGTCGCCCGGCGTCATCATGGTCTTTTCGTCGATTTCCTCCGGTCCGAGAACTTCAACGCGTGTTGGCAGATCCTGGATTCGCGTATCGGTTCGCGTGGCGAACACCGTCACCTCTTCTTCTGCCTGCTGTTGAGGATTGAGATCGACAGTGATCTGCCACTCGCGGGCCTCATCCACCAACAGCGATGCCTTACCGGGAAGGAATCCTTCCTTGGAAACGCTGACCTCCACTTTTCCCAAAGGCACGGTGGCTGTCGCAATTCCGTTTTGATCGGTGGGAGCGGGAATTCCATTGAAGGTCACGGTCGCTCCCATCACGGGACCCGCTTCTGTCTTCACCGCGACGCGAAGGGTGGCGGTCGGTGGTGCTTGTGCCTGCGCTGAAAGTAAAGTTGCGACCAGAACCAGCAGTGTCAAATCTAACCTACTGCGTGAGTGCTCCGGGGGTGCCGGGATCGCCGGACGATCCTGCGTTAAATACGCGTTTGCCGTCGGCGAAGCTGACCGTTTTGGCGTTGGCCAGGTTCGATCCGTCCTTCGCCTGAGAGCCGCTGACGATGATCACGTCGCCCTTCTTGAGCGAATCCCTGCGCCACCCATTCCGCATCAGGAGGTTGGGGCTGCCGAGTTCGCAGTCCCACTTAGTGACCTTGCCGCTCGCGTCGGTCACTTCCATGTGAATCCAGGCGTGGGGATTCACCCACTCGAGTTCGATCAGCGTGCCCTTGAGCTCGACCGGCTTCTTGTTGTCGAATTCTGCTGCAAATGAATGATGCGCGAGCAGCGGAGCTGCTGCCAACACAAAGATCAAAAGGTACCGATTCATTTCGCCCCCATGTGCTGCGGATCGATATTCTTCTCACAGACGAATTCGAACAAATCCGTGTCCGGCAGCAGCGTGTATCGCATCACCGGCATGTTCCACGGCTTGGCGTAGGTCTTCGAATCGTCAATGGTCACGTTGACGTCCATGTGCCCGAAGTCGACACGATGATAACGCTCAGTAATGCGCAAGGCATCGGAATGCGGATGCCCCGCGAGATCGATATTCCATACCTGATCGTTGACGCCGGCGGTGGTGACCACGAAATCGTCGCCGTCCCACTTGCCGACCGAGTAGCCCATCCAACTTGGCTGCGCGTAATCTTTCGGATCCTTGGGTAGCTCGCGGCCGTCGGTGAAGATCTGCCGGCGCAGAGAATACATTTCGAACAGGATCAGGGTCTTGTTGCTGGCGTTCACGATTTCGAACGGGTACGGCAGCGTGCTCGCCTTAGGAACACCCTGCGGCATGCAGCGGGCTTCGGGATCGTCACGGAGCGAGGTGGCACGCCGTTCGTCGAAAACTTTCTGGGCCCACGGGAGCATCTCGGGCGCGCCTCCGCCACGTCCGCCACCTCCGGGAGGATTCGGACGACGGCCGGCGGGCGACCACTGATCTCCCAGCCACACTCCGGAGAGGTCGGGCTTCCCATCAGCGGTCTTGGGAACGGGCGCGGTCATATTCGCTTTGCCATCGGGCAGTCGCGGGATTCCCTTGGTGGGGTAATCGAACCACTGCGCCGAAACAGGCACGACAAGAATCGTTAGAAAAAGCAAGTTTCGCATTAGGGTCTTCCAGCCGGCCCGACCAAGTGTTGTGTGTCGCGCTGGTTCTCCTGGCAGATGTATTCGAGCAGTTCATCGCCCGGCAGCAAACGGTGCTTGGAATTGATGGTGAAAGGCCGGGTGTACGCTCCGGGATCGGTGATGGTGACTTCTTCGTTGATGATGGCGAGCTCGGGACGCGTATAACGCTCGACGGTATGGAGCTGCTCGGTGTGCGGATGCCCGACGAAATCGAACCAGAACCGGTCGTTGAATCCGACGGTGTCGATGATCAGCGTGTCGTTATCCCAACGGCCGGTGGAGTGGCCGTACCAGGTGGGATTCGGATCGGCGGGATGCGCGCGGCCATCCATGAAGACCTGGCGGAAGCTGTGGATGTTGCCCTCGAACAGCATATAGATGTAGGGCGGCGATTCGACGAACTTCCAGGGATAGGGAGCATGACGCGGAACGCCGGTGGGCAGGCAGCTCGCTTCAGGATCGTCTTTCGAGAGATGCTTCTTCATCACCTCTTGAGCCCACGCGTTCACGGGAACGGTCTCGCCGGGTTTGAGGCCGAGCGAAATATCTTCGATCAGGAAGATGTCGGCGGGGCGCCATAGGCCAGTGAAATCGATGCGGCCGTTGGCGAGTCGCGGGGCGGGTTTCGGGGGACCAGACGGAGCCTGTTTGGCCGCAGTTGGTGGCGCTTGCGCAAAGGCGGAAACCGCGAGTATGAACAAAATCGAGAATCGACGCATCTGAAGCCCCCTGGGAGTAGATTCTACATCCAATCGGGGCGCTGCCTCGTAGTACCAGATGAGAGACCGGCGGAACCGGCTTCAGAATCCATTAATTGGGGAGAAACCATGCGTAAATACATCGCTTCACTTCTGGTCGTAAGCGGCCTCGCACTGACATCGTTAACGGCCGCACTTGCACAGAAAACACCGACACTCTACGACAACCTGGGTGGGAAGAAAGCCATCGTGGCGGTGGTCGATGAGTTCGTGTCCCGCGTGGCCGCGGACAATCGGATCAATGCGTTCTTCAAGCAGACCGCGTCCGATCCGAAACGGCTGGCGAGTTTCAAAGCCAAGCTGGTGGACCAGATTTGCCAAGCGAGCGGCGGTCCGTGTAAATACAAGGGCAAAGACATGAAGTCGGCTCACGCGGGTATGGGCATCAGCGGCGCGGACTTCGGTGCGTTGGTGGAAGATCTGGTCGGCGCGCTGGATAAGTTCAACGTCAAGCCGGCGGACAAGAACACGCTGCTCGGCGTGCTGGGGCCGATGAAGAGCGACATCGTCGAAAAATAAGAACGAGAAGTAGAGCATCGTTCGAGGCGCAGCCATGATCGATCCTGGAGTCGTTTTGTGGCTGGAAGGTGGGATGGCGGGCGGCCTGCTTTTGGGTGCAGCGCTCGCCCGCCTGGGGCGTTTCTGGATCCACGGCTGGCTGCAAAAGCGCCATGGTGGGTTTGAACGCCGCGGTCATCGGGGCCGCGATGGTGCCGTCGTTTCATCGCAATTTCAAGTCAGGCACGGGATCACGCGTTGTGCGGGCTCATGTGATCGCCGGAAGCGTGGTGGAGTTGCTAGGGCTGTACATAGTCGTCTCGGTTGGACTGGACGCACTTCCCAAGCGCCTACGAGTCGGAAATTACAAGCGATGGATGCGTGTGACGCTGGGAGCTTGGCTAGTCGCGGTCGGGCTCGGTGTGTGGACTTATCGCACTCTAAATGGGGGATCCGCGCCTGCTTCCCCGCCCGCTTTACCGTCGAGCGCGCGGATAGTCGTCAAGAATTTCGGCTTCGATCCGGCGGAGATTACGGTTCCAGTCGGCACGGACGTCGAATGGGCCGACCAAGGCGGGCGGCACTCGGTCTAAGGCGATGATGGTTCGTTCAAGTCGGAGGTTTTAACGGCGGGAGGAACGTTCAAACACCGCTTCGATCGTCCAGGAGTCTATCGCTATTTCTGCGAGTTTCACGGAGCCGCGGGCGGGCACGATATGGCCGGGGTTGTGGCGGTGAAATAGCGGCGTGGCGGAGGAAGAGGGATTCGTTCGTCCGTAAGCCTCTGATTCCGCATAAGTTATTGATTCTTAGATTTGCACGATTTGCAAAAACCGTGCACAAAAGCAGCTTTTGGCAGCTTTGACATACAAACTCGCTACAGCGATCCTTGCTCCCCACAACACATCCAGCAGCCTCTAGCATACGGCATTCGAAGATCCCTTGTGTAGGCGGTTCTGAGGACTGCCGCTGTGTGGAAGCATGCTATCTGGAACGATGGGACCAGACGCTGACCCTCCGGTGTTTCAAGGGCGAGGACGTTGCGCAGAAACACGGATCTCCAATCGGCAAACGAGGGCCCCCGAGCCCATTCGTCGGGCCGATCCACCGCTGTTCATTCGGATCAGGTGCTCTTCCTCTTAGATCACCAAGGCACGCCGAACCTTACCCGTAATTGCTTTTTTAACGCGCTAGGACAGGGACTGGTCCCAGAGGAACCTGATTGATTACGAAGGCAGTTGCCCCTATCTGACCTCCTGCGTGTGAAGCGAGCGGCAGGCTTCTTTTGGCTCCCAGCTTTCTACGCTGTTCTTTTTACTTTCAACCATTTGGGGAATCTGCTCTTCGCTCAATCAGCATCTCCAATAGCTGTTAAAGATAGGGTTTTGATACGGTTTTGATACGGTCACCCATGAGCTGAGCCAGCGGGGTCCAACCTATCGATCGCGTCCTTGTGTGCTGGTTCAGCGTGAAATGGAGAGACGACGTTCCCTCTTAGCGCGTATATAGCCAGTTCGCCGGGCCTGTTTGGACGACATCGCCCAATGTAGGTGGCTGGTGGGCAAGACGCCCTGAAGAAGCCACAACTGGTTTCAAAAAGAAATCGGGTTGGTTGGTCTCCCCACTCACACTCCACTTGACACAGGGTGCGCGCCGCAAAACGAGACTGGCTAGGGAAGAAATCAAGCACTACGCGATTCCGCAGGCTGCGGCGGACCGTTTTGGTAAATACAGGGCGACTACACGCGAGGTAGGTGGTTAGTGCGTCCAGTAATTACACCACCGCCAGCGCTGTGGCCAGAGGGCGCGCTGGTGGGCCTCAGCGATGACCAGCGTGGGTACGGGAGATTAGTTCTCGCGAACGATAGTAAATGAGCCAGGTCGTGCCGCCGGCCGCACCACCCACCCGGAGTTCAGATTGGCGCTCCAGCCGTCCCCCTGCAGGGTGGTCCCTTCGAGCGGCCCAGTAACCGGCACGGAGAGTGTGGACCCATCGGCCGAGCGCAAGACGCCGTTATTGGCGTTGAGACGGCCCCATTGGGCGGAAAGTCTGAAATTGCGAAAGAACACGGTACCGGCCCCCGGAATGCCGACGCTGCCGGTGGTGTCACTGGTGCCGCTGCCCACGGCAGGCATCGTCAGCACCGGCCCATCCACAAAGCGTCGACGCAACTCGGCGACGCGGACCTGCTGCACCTGATCGCGGGCCTCCTCCGTCGTTCGCAGCGCTGCGCCATCGTAACGCGCCGCTGCCACGGCAACATCCGTCGTCGGTGGCCTGTTCGTTGCTGAGCCGAGCAAGTCACCAAGGTCCGAGGTGGCACGAAGCTGTCGGCGCCATCCCGGCAGGAGGTCGTCCAGCAGCACACCGTAGCCGGGTCCGGACGCGGCTTCGAAATTTCCGACGAAGGATGTCTGCAATTCGCCTCCTGCGAGCGCCGCCGCTGCGGCACGGTGGGCATCCGCTGGCGAATTGGCCCAGGCAGCAACGCCGGTGTAGGAAGCAAGCCCTTCGCGAATCTCTTCGCGCCGTTCGTTGTCGGCCGCGCCGGGAAAAAGGCGACGGCGTTCGCGCCTGAAGGCCAGCGCATCGGCGATGGCTTGGGCCTGCTCGCTTCCGCTCGACTCGACCGCGCGGCGGAGCGCCCGCCATTCAAGCTGCATCCAGACGCGCCCTTCGAGCGTATCGAGATGCTCGTTGAAGCCGTCGGTGTTTCCTGCCATGAACGCCAGCTCGGGCTGAATGCGATGGAACAGCCCGTGAAGCATATTCTGCTGGCGGGCGTCGGCATCCGTGCTCGTGAGCATATACAAGGGGAAGTAGAACCACCGCAGGCCGCCCCAGATGACGGGGCCGTCCGCGCCACCAGGAAAGCGGGGTGGCTGCCCCTCCGGTTCCGCCTGGCTGGTCGCACGCGTTCCGGTTGACGGGTCGCCGATCACCATCGGACCACAGAGCGACACACCCCATAACCGGCTCGCGTCTCGCTCGCAGAGCTTCGTGGCCTCCTCGAAGTACCGCTGGGCGATCTGCGGTTGGACCTGTGCATCCGCGGCCGCCCCGGCCCCAAGCAGCACGAGCAGCGGCAGAGTGTTGAAATGGTAGCGAGTCTTCATCCACATCTCCCTTGCGTAGTTTCCAAACCCGCAGGACTCGGCCGCGGCGAACCTTTCGATAGTCAGTTTACCGGGAGATTTGGCCGCTTCGTTCTTCACGTGGCCCGCTTACGACGAATCTGCCGCTGTTTTCGGGCCTCCTCCAGCTTCCGATCGCGCTCGGCATGGATCTCCTGCTGACGCCCGGCGAGCATGTCCTTCGGCGTGATGTAGCCGATGGCACTGTTCAAGCGCGCGTTGCTGTAATGCTCGACGGCGGAATGTTTCGGACGTGCTTTCTGCTCGAAGGCAGCAGCCCCGTTCTCGAAGAACTCTTTTTGCCAGCGGAAGAAGACCGTTGGCTGGAGTCCCACTTCATCGCACAGCTTCGGGATGGGCTCCTTCTCCAGCAAATGCCGCCTCAGAATGGCGACCTTCTCTTCCGGCGCGTATTGATTCCGTTGCTTCCTCATGCGTTCTCTCCATTAGCTTAGTGGGGGAACGTTTTCTCCATTTCCAACTGAACCGGAACACTTGTTTGCGTAAGAGACTATCCCGCGCGCAGTCGGGAGCAATTCGCAGAGAGTGGAGGTTGTATTAGCCCAACGCTTCCTTGAGAGCGTGCGCGACGCAACGTCGACATCAATCACGGTGCTCATAAGATGTCTATACCGCTCCTACGTTCCAAATGTCGCGAGCGTATTCTGCGACCGTACGATCACTGGAAAACTTGCCCATTCGCGCCACATTCATAATCGCCATCCGTGTCCAACGATCCCGATCGCGGAACGTGCTACCCGCCGTTTCCTGCGCTTCGATGTAGGTCATGAAATCCGCCAGGTGGAAGTGCTCATCGTTTGCATCTAGAACGCTGGCAAACATCCATGAGAAGAGGTTCGGTTCGTTAGGACAGAACAGGTTCGACGAGAAGCTGTCCACGACCCGCTTCACTCGAGGATCGCGAGCGTAGTATTCCCACGGCCGGTACGATTTCTGCTCGCGCATCGTCCGCACTTCCGCCGCTTTCAGGCCGAAGATAAACATATTTTCGCGACCCACTTCCTCCAGAATCTCGATATTCGCGCCGTCGAGAGTGCCGATCGTGACGGCACCATTCAGCGCCAGTTTCATGTTGCCGGTCCCAGATGCTTCTGTTCCGGCGGTCGAGATCTGCTCGCTGATATCGGCGGCGGGGATGATGTTCTCCGCCAGCGAGACACGATAGTCGGGAATGAAGGCCACTTTGATCCACTCATCGGCCCGAGAATCGTTGTTGATCACCCGCCCAACGCTGTGAATCAACTTAATGATCTGTTTGGCCAGCCAATAGCCCGGTGCGGCCTTTCCCGCGAAGATATAGGTTCTAGGCACAGCAGGCTGACGGCCGTCTTCGACCAGCGATAAGTACTCATCAATGATATGCATCAGGTTGAGCAACTGCCGCTTGTAGGCGTGGATCCGCTTGACTTGGATGTCGAAGAGGCAATCAGGGTCGACTTTCACCCGGGCCGTATCGTGGATGATCCCCGCCAGTTTCTCCTTATTTAGGCGCTTGACTCTTGCGAATTCCGCCTGGAAGCCTGCATCTGCCGCATGAGATTCGAGCTCCCGTAGCCGATTGAGGTCCGTGAGCCAGCCTTCTCCGATGGTGGAGTTGATCAAGCTTGCCAACGCAGGGTTGGCCTTCAACAACCACCGCCTTTGGGTAATACCGTTGGTCTTATTGTTAAACCGTTCCGGACAGAGCTGAAAGAAGTCGGCGGCCAGAGTTTTCTTGACCAACTCGGTATGAATTACAGAGACTCCGTTTATCGAATGGCTTCCTTCCATCGCAAGGTTGGCCATCCGCACCTGTTTGGGCGCAGACTCTTCAATGATTGACAATCGATTGACGCGGCCGACATCCCCCGGGTGCGCGGCGGAAACCCGATCCAGAAGACGACGGTTGATCTCATAGATAATCTGCAGGTGCCGGGGAAGCACAGATTCGAGCAGCGGAACCGGCCACTTCTCCAGTGCTTCCGGCGCGAGTGTGTGGTTGGTGTACCCGAGCGTGGCTTGGGTGATGGGCCACGCCTCGTCCCATTCCAGATTCTTCTCATCCACAAGAATGCGCATCAACTCGGCGACTGCCAGGGCGGGATGCGTGTCGTTCAGTTGAAGCGCAACTTTCGCGGGGAAGTCCTGGAAGTTGGCGTGATCCCGCTCGAACCGGCGAACGATATCTCGAATCGCGCAGGCGACGAGGAAATACTCCTGCACCAGCCGCAGTTCTTGTCCGGCAACCATAGCGTCTGACGGGTAGAGAACCTTGGAAATCGTTTCCGAGGCGATCTTCTGCCCGACGGCCTTCAAATAATCGCCGTCGTTGAAAATCTTCATATCGAAGTCATGCGAGGCGCGCGCCGAGTACAGACGCAGATAATTTACGGTCTGACCGCCATAGCCGACGACCGGGAAGTCGTAGGGGATGCCGATGAGGACCTTCCAATCCATCCACATGGGGTTGTAGGCGCCTTTGCGATCAACGCTGTGCTCGACACGCCCATAAACCGGGACCAGGCAAGCTTCATCCGGGCGGGCGATCTGCCAAGGAGTGCCCTCCGCGAGCCAGTTATCCGGCTTCTCCCGTTGATATCCGTTATCGATCTCCTGCTTGAACAGGCCGTATTCATAATTGATGCCGTAACCGTAACCTGGCATCCCGAGAGTTGCCAGCGAATCCAGAAAGCAAGCGGCCAATCGCCCGAGCCCGCCGTTACCCAGGGCCGCGTCCGGCTCACTCGTCTCGACGTCTTCCAAGTCAGCTCCGAGATTTGTCAACGCTTCGCGGCAGGATTCGCGGATTCCGAGATTGAGGAGGTTATTTCCGAGAGACTGCCCGATTAGAAACTCAATCGAAAGATAGTACAGGCGCTTGGGGTCGCTGCGGCCGTAACGCTCTTCGGTTTCGAGCATGCGGTCCACCATCCGGTCCCGAACAGCGAGAGCGACCGCGTCAAACCGGTCTCGCGCGGTCAAGTCGCGCCAAAGCTTGCCTAGCGAGTATCGGGCGTGGCGCTCGATGGCTTCCCGAAGCAGGGCCGCGCTGTCTCTAATGGAACTTGCGGAGACGGAACTTGCCGGAATACCCATGTGCCGTTCCGCTGCTTAGGACGAGAATGCCCTAGCAGCCTCTTCTTTCGTGCCGTAGATATCGAAGATGCGGTGCATGCGCACGAGCTCAAAAAGCGCTCGAACCTGCTTCGACATGCCGCACAGTTTCAAGTCGCCGCTCTTGGCGCTCAACTGGCGGAGGCAGGAAAGCATTGCGCCTAATCCGGAGCTATCCACAAAACGCAGCCGGCCGAGATCGAGCACCAGCTTCGTATTAGCTTGCAGCACGGGCGCGATGTCGCGTTTGAACTCCTCGGCGTTGCTTGCGTCCAGTTCATCCACCGGCACAGTTGCGACGGCGATGCTGCCTATCTTGTCGACTGCGATTTCCATCGAGCCTCACTTTTCTTTCGCTTTACGGGTTTTTACGAGCACAATGCAGTTCCTGCCGCGTTCATCGCGATAGTACCGTACTTCGTCGACGCTCCTGGCGATGATATAAGCGCCAAATCCCGAATCGCGCGAGCCATCCAGCGGCGGCGGCGACACGATCGAGGGGTCAAAGGCATCACCGAAGTGGTGCAACTGGATCGCGACACGATCCGGGAATGCTTCCCCTTCGAGGTGAATGGATTGGTCAGAACGGCCGTGATAGGCGTGCTTCATGATGTTACTGGCCGCTTCATTAACCGCTAATTCAAGCGCCGCGGCGCTTTCTTCGTCCAGCCACCCGCCTGGAAGATTCGAGCAAAACGTCCGCACGAATTCCCGAGTCCGGTGTAATTCCTTAAGATCGCTGCGGAGATCGATCTCCTGCCGCATCAGGGGCGCCTGTTTCTCCTCCACTTTGATCGCCACGCTGGTCAGATCATCCGATAGCCGTGTGGATTCCGAGAAGTTGAAGACAGCCTTTCGAATCCCTTCCACCAGAGCGGCTGGTTCCAGTTGGCCGTTGACCTTAATATACTCCTGCAGGCGAGTTTCTCCGAAGAAGTCGCCGGCGGGATTCCGGGCTTCGGTGATTCCATCGGAATAGAAGAACAAGGAGTCTCCAGGCTCGAACGGAATCGATCTCTGGTCGTAGATCTCGCCTTCACGCACTCCCAGAGGAAGATTGTCCCCGTGCAACACTTCGCATGTGCCCGTCTTCGCGTGCCAATGAACGATCCCGGTGTGCCCGCAATCGACGAGATCGAGGATTCGCCGGTTCACATCCAGCCGCGCATAACACAGGGTGACAAAGCTGTCCAGGCCGATCAGGTGACGAACCAGTTGTGCATGTGCCAACATCACGATTTCGCGGGGCTCAGGGAGCTGGCCGTCCTTGGAAGTGCCCATCAAATCGCTCAGGGCTTTGAGGAAATGGCTTTTGGTTGCAGCCCCAAGAAGCGCCGCCGGAATGCCCTTGCCCATGACGTCGCCGACAATCACGTCCAGCGATGAATCGTCGTGCCTGATGAAGATATAGAAATCGCCGTCGATCCTCTGGGAGGGAATCGTCAGCGCGGCGACTCGCAATCCTGGCAGGTCGGCCGGCGGTTGGTCGAGCAGCAGGTTTTGCTGAATCTTGAATCCTATTTCCGCTTCCCGTTCGCGAGCCTGCGCCAGTTCCTTGTTCGCGGTCTGGAGTTCAGAGGTACGCGCAATCACCCTCTGCTCCAACTCGGCATTAAGAATGTGGATTTCTGATTCGGCCTGTTTGCGCTCGGTGATATCGAGGAAAGTGACTACGGCCCCAACCAGTGTTCCGTCGTGGTACATGGGGTGAGACCAATACTCCACCGGGAAGAAGGTTCCATCCTTTCGCCACATCACCTCGGCGTCCGCGTGCGCGTAGTCGCCCTTCACCAAGGCCCGATATGCCTGGCATTCATCCTGGGGCATCCGGGTTCCATCCGGCCGGCTGTGATGAGCGAGATTGTGAAAGTTCTGGCTAAGCAACGCGCTGGAATTGGGATAGCCGAGCATCTGCGCGGATGCTTGATTCGCCCACGTGCATTTCCCCTCAAGATTCACGCCGCAGATGGCTTCGGCCGTCGAATCCAAAAGAAGCCGGACGTGCTCTTCTTGGTGGCGCAAAGCGATCTCTCCCTGATCACGTTCGGCGCTTGTTCGCAGCGTTCCGATTCCGAAAGCCAAGTCGCTGGCGAGTTCGGTCAACAGCGCGACTTCCTCAGCGTCGAACGCATCCGGCTCCGCCGCATAAATCATGAGGGCCCCGAATGCCTCCGAGTCGACGATCAGAGGGATGGAGATGCTAGAGGCATAGCCGCGTCTCAAAGCCTCTGCGCGCCACGGAATCATTTTCGGATCTGAGGCGATCTGTTTCGTCACTACGGTTTCGCGCGTGCGGATGCATGTGCCCGTGGGCCCTAAGCCTCGCCCGGTTTCCGCCCACGTGATGTTCGCCGTGGCTAAGTAGCCCGCTTCGAAACCCGCTTGTGCGATTGCGCGCACCGACTTCGCTTCGTCGTTCTCAGCGCGGCCCACCCAACAGAGGCGGTATCCGGCTTCTTCGATGATGAGGTCGCAGATTCGCTGGAGCAGCCCGGACTCTTCGGTTGCCCGAATCAGAGTCTCATTGCACTTGCTGAGGACGCGCTGGGCTTGGTTGATTCTCCCGAGGCGCGCCTCGGAGCGCTGCCGTTCGATTACCGATCCCAGGACGTTCGCGACGGACTGCAGAAAGTTGATTTCGTCGGTGGTAAACAGCCGGCGGCTACGCGTGTAAGCCGCGAGCACGCCATAGTGACCCTCACTGGTGGAAATAGCAACGCTCACGCCGCTCACCACCGCGTGGTCATGAAGTAGCGCCGTTCCAGCGAACCGCTTCTCCGTCTGCAGATCTTCGACGACCACCGGCCCGTCGGAAAGCAGCGTGTAGCCAGCCTGCGAGTCCTTACCGAGACCGACCGTAGCATGACCCACAGATCCGGGCTTCCAGCCCGCGCCGGATACCATCAGTAGCGCTTCGCGATTCGGCAGCAACTCCAGGATCTTGCAGTAATCTGCACTGAGGGCTTGAGCAACATGGTTGGCCGCATCGTCCAGCATCTGGGACAAGGGAACGTCCCGCAGCCCGCGCTCGCCCAGATCGGCGACAACCGACTGCAAGCGCGCGAGCAGTCTTGTTTCGTCTTCAGCCTCCTTAAGCTCAGTGACGTCTTGTACGGTGCCGCGCACCAGCACGACTTGGCCCTCGGCATCGCGCTCTACTTCTCCTCTGCCGGTGACTGACCGGATGACGCCGTCGCTACGAACCATCTGCAGGTCGAGTTCGTAAGGCGCTCCCGTCTGAATGGCGTTTTGTATGGCTGCGTCGAGCCGAGCGGTACTCTCCGTCGTGTAGAAACCGAGGTGTTCTTTATATGCCGGCGGCGGCAGCATGGGACTACGCCCCGTAATTTGAGAAAGTCCGGCAGACCAGGTAACGCTGTCGATCTTCGGATCCCACCACCAGCTGCCCATGCGAGCCAGACGCTCCGCCCCTCTTAGCTCCATCTCCCTTCGGTGGAGGACGCCTTCGGCCCGGCGGCGTTCTAGGTTGCGGCGATCGACGATGTAGCCGTTCGCAATGGCCAGACCAGCCAACAGGGTTATCGTCGTCACAATCATCAGGCTGATGACACTCCACTCGGAGTACCGGCCAGTGGATAGGGCTCTCCACGACAGAGCGCCGATCGCGATGGGAATAATAACGGACGCTGGCAGCAACCGCCGTATCAGCGCTCCTCCGGTGGTCGAGCTTGCCAATAGTGCCGCCAGCCCCCGTTCGGTGCGGGAACATAGCAAAGCCAAAGAAAGCAGAAGCGCGGTAATCGCAGTCTGCAAAGCTATATGAGTGTAGGAAGTGTGTGACCCAAGAACAAAATCAAGAAGCCCCACAATAGACAGAATTGCTGTCAAAGAGGCGAAGTACTCGGCTGGCCAATAACGTCGTGATCCCCACGATACGCTCCGATCCAGCAAGAGCAGGGCAAGTCCCAACAAAAGAAAATTCAAAGCCGTAATCGGGGCGATCAGGCCTGGACGCGCACTGAAGAATGCGTCGGCGGCAGGCTCGCGGAACAGCAGTTGGTCAATACCGAGGTCCCATCCGGTCACGTGTTCGGTCACGCTCAGCAAGCCCACGAAGGCCGTTAGCGCCGCCATCACTTGACCGAGGAGCCTGCGCGTCCCGGCGAGAGACCCGTCGTTGCGCAGCAGCCACAGGGAGAGACCCAGCAAGAGCAGGCAGACAGCCGCATTAAACTTGATGACGGGTTGCCCCGGAAGGACGCTCTTTAGGACATCAAAGTGAAACGTCAATCCAACCAGCGACAAGAATCCTACGGCGACCGCAAACCAGCTGGCGAAACCGACGAAGAGACTCAAGTGCCTGACGACCCGAGGATCCTGCCGCGGGCTTAACGGCTTGCCGGTATAGGTTGCGATGGGGCGAGTGGAAGCGACCACGCCGATAACGTTGCCATCGGCGTCCCGATACAGCGACCCATCGAGCACGACAGAGGTGCTGTGCCCGCCACGATGGCGAAGCTCCAGAGCGTAGCCGCGCACCGCCTCACCGCGAAACACCTGGTCATAAGCTGCCCGCGCCTTGTCGGGCTCCCTGAAGTGCTTGGAGAACTCCGTGCCGATCAGTTCAGCTCGCGAATAACCGGTCACCGTCTCGGCGGCGGCGTTCACGTCGCTGATCTTGCCGTCATGCCCAATAGTGAGAAGCGGGTCGAGACTCGCCTCAAGGAGGCTCCGGTTGTAAGTGCTGGCCAAGCGCGCCTGACTCCGGCTGGCCTCGGCCTCCGCGGCCCGCTGCTTTGCCCAGGTCGAAAGCTGCCCGGCGGTCAGCGCGGTGATGAAAAAGGCGCTGAGCGCGATCCAGTTCTTGGGGTCCGCGATCGTGAAGGTGTAGAGGGGAGGCAGAAAGAAGAAGTTGAGGCAAAGCATCCCCAACACCGAGGCGACCAGGCCCGGCCAGCGCTCCCACACGACCGCCACGAACAAGACCATCAGGAGCATCGCCAGTGCCACGGTCATTTCGTTAATGTGACTGCGAAGCAGGGCACAGACCACCGTGACAGCGGCGATGCCCACTGCTGCGGCCAGGTAACCGAGACCTCGGGTTTGGAGCGCTCTGATCATTCTTCGGTCTGTGAACCTTACCGTGAACCCTGAAGGATGCACCCGGAGTACCATCCGGGATGCCGGAGTTAAGTCCTTTACATACTTTGACCTGTGCCTGACGCGTCGATTCCACGCACGATTGTGCGTGTTTTCACCCAGGACACTCGCCGAAGAGACAGGTGGGCACCCGAATAGCCCCATTTTCGCGTGCTGGTTTCGGCAGGTGAGTTGCGAAGTACTTCACGTGAGGCTGCCGCTCTTAATCCTGGCTGCGTTCGCACTGGTGCTCACGAACGGGATGTTCGTAGCCGCGGAGTTTGCCATTGTTCGGGTACGCAGGACCCGCCTGGAAGAGCTGGCAGGGGAAGGCAAAGAACCGGCCAAACACGCGCTTTTGATCGTCGACCATGTGAGCGAGTACCTTGCGGTGACTCAGATCGGCATAACGGCGGCTAGCCTCGGCCTCGGATGGATTGGCGAAGACTCGTTCGCCCGTTTGTTCAGCCTGCTGCTCCCCGCCAGCCTCCTCTCAAGCGCAGTCCTGCATGGAACGGCGATTGCGGCCGCATTTCTCTCCATCACGACGATGCACGTAGTCCTGGGAGAACTGGTTCCGAAAAACCTCGCGCTCAGGAAAACCGAACATCTCCTGCTATTCCTTGCGCGGCCGTTGCAAATCCTTCATATCATACTGCGGCCTGTGCTTCGCCTCTTCGAGAAACTTTCGACCTTTGTCTTACGATGCATGGGGCACGGCGAGATCCACGATCTGCCGCTCACTGAAGACGAGCTCAAACTGGTTCTCATGGATTCTCACGAGGACGGCGTCCTGACCGCTGGCGAAGCAAAGATCATCATCCGGGCGTTCGAGTTCGCAGACAAGGAGGCGACGGAGGTCATGATTGAGGCGGAGCACGTCGATTACATTTCCCTTGCGCGCAGCTTCGATCGCAATCTCGATGTTGCCCGGAGACACATGCACGCAAGACTCCCGCTTTGCCGCAACGATCTCGATTCCGTTATGGGAACCGTCAGCATGAAGGACGTGTGGCCGCTGCTTCTGCTGGATGAATCCAACGCTGCCTTCGAACGGGCTATGCGGCCTCTAATCAAAATTCCGTACGATCTTTCTCAAGACGGCATTCTCAAACGCCTGCAAGAGTGTCGCGGGCAGATGGGTATCGTTCGCGATGCCGCCGATCAGAAAACGTTGGGCATTGTCACTTTGGAGGATGTGCTCGAATCGTTGGTCGGCGATGTGCGGGAGGCGCCGGCCCGATAAAGCCAGCATTTCGATTGTGCCGACGACTAGGCTTCCGCTTTGGCCTTCAACACTTTCTCGGCATTGAACCAGTCGTCATCGGGTATTCCTTCCGGGCAACCCTTGGCCTGCCACAAGGAATAGGCAAGGGCGGCGATCTCCTCCTGACTGGGACGGCTTTCAATTGGGGCCGCCGGCGCCTTAGAAGCCGGGGCTGTTTTCATTGCTTTCTTTGGCACAGTAGTTTCTCCTTTTGCGACGTCTCGACGAACGGCCATCTACGTAGGCACCCAGGCGCTATCGCCAGAGGACGGCGACGCGCTTTCGGCAACCTTTTGACGTTTGTCGCCCTCGGTCTTGAATCGCGCAAAAGCTCGCATGTAGTATTTACGAAAAGAAAAAGGGCAGAGTTTGGCACCCTGCCCTTGAACCATGTTTTTGCCGCTTATAGAATTTCGGACACTTCCACACCCGGGTAGGTACGCTTGATGGCCGCCAGCCGACCTTCCCCCATTTGAGGGAGGATGTCGGGGTAACCGTGGTCAAGTTCCAGCCGGCGAGTCCATTCATTCCAGACCGCTATGACCGAACGATCCGACTTTGGAAAATCGATTTTGAAAGTCAAGTTTCTCTGGGCGGCTTGATTCATGGCTTGTGCAATCATTTTACGGCTCATAAAGAAACTCCTCACTTCCGAAGATATATGGAAGGATGTGAAGAAGTCATAGAAAAGTCAGGAAGATTTTATGAAGATCAGCCATCTGTTTGAAATCCCTACGGATGGATGGCGTTAGGAGGATCACCCTGGAGGACGTGCTCGAATCGCTGGTCGGCGATGTGCGGGAGGCATCGGCCAGCTAAGCCGGTGTCGCCAGCTTCATTCCCTTCCGAAACTATATCCGATACCAACCGAATACTGAGGCACCCAATTACTTCCAAACTCGAAGAGGTTCCTCACATAGTGAACATCGACTGCGGACCGGATAAAGATATGCTTCGTCGCGTACCAAGGCGCGGACACTCCCAGATGCACCTGGAAATGGCGCGACGACGGACAACCGGCAATTTGGTCGCAGAAACTAGGATCATCAGGGAAATAGTTGACGTGGGTGCCGCCGAGGCCCGCGCGAACTTCTGGCGTCCACCGCTTGGTGGTCGTTCTGGCGGGCCGGAAGATCGCATCGAAATTGTAGAACGAGGGGCGATACTGAATTCCGGCATAATCGGATTGGATCTTCCAAGACGTTTCCGCGCCAAAGCCGAAGCGCTTGGTGAAGAAGATATTTCCGCCGACCGTTCCCCAGAATCCTCCCAGCCTCGGAGTGCCGTGCAAAGTGCCGTCGCCGAACGTATCGATCTGGGCGCCGCTGGAGCTGGCATGCGTGCCGCCCATTCCAAAATACCCGCTCACTTCCTGTGCTTGGACCGCTCGCGAAGACCCAGTAACTCCGAGCAAGAGCACTGCAAGTGTGTTAGCTCCCGATCTCAATTTCAAATGACCTCCTCATTTCGACTTGCCGACGCACAATCAGTGCGTTTCGGCGTGACGTCACCGGCGTCCCGCGCGCATCTAGCATAATTCGGCATGAGAGCTTGGGAATCAGACGAACACGGCTATGGAGCCGCATGTTGGGCAGCGGCGCGAGTCAGGGTTTACGAGCACGAGCTTCTGCAACTCGTCCATGGTCAGCTTGACTATGCCGCATTTCCTGCAACGAAGCCGCACACCGCTGTAACGATCGTCTGTTCCGGAATGCATGCGATCCTGCTGTTTCTTCACCATTAGGGAACGGCTTTAATCGTGATCCCGCCAAATCCCATGCGCAGGTAGAGATGTTGCGAGGGGGGAACAAGAGTTCGTTCGAATTCTTGGCCCACGATGTAGCGACTGAGAACCGAGCCGTCAAAGTCGGAAGACACTGCCCCGAGTTTGGTTTTGGCGTCGATCGAGTACGTTCCCGAATCGGGAAGCATCAACACGATGTCGCCGCGGCTTACGCTCGCCTCGATGTCGCCCGCCACGCCGTTCACAAACACGTAGCCGGCGCGGTTTTGGATGGCGAGCCGTGTATCGCGTGGCACGTGGATCTCGTACTCCGTGGCAACACCGCCCGTCTTCGATGGCGGCAGGAAAGGAAACCAGTCGCCGTGACGGGACGGGAGCGTAGTCGAAATCGTCAATTCCGTGGCGGAGTTGCGATTCGTAGCGACCTGGACGCCGTCCAACCGATCCTGGTCCTTCGTCTTGGACTCCCCCGGGCGGGGGAGCGATTTTGTCACCGTAATCTCAACCGCGGGCTGATCCCAGCCCTCCACAACTAGATATCCGTACGAGCCGTTTATATGAATGGTGCCGCCCGGCGGGAAGTCGAGTCGCTCCGTGCCGGATATCTGAACAGGCTGTTGGCTCTCGCCCGACAACGGCAGCGTGGCTGCTACCGCACCCAGCACGAGGACGGCGATGGCGCACGGATGTCTCATACTTTGGAATCCTTTCGTAGCGGCTGGAGCTCGCTCCGGGCGTGGCTGACCGTGGCCAAATACCTCCGCGACAGTTCCTGGATCCACCCGCGCTCCCGCCGTTTGATTGCGTCCGGATGGATCAGATGTCTGCCAATACCCAGCGCGACCGCGCCCGCCAGAATAAAGTCACCTGCATTTTGCTGGTCCACACCGCCCGAGGCAATCAGCGGAACGTCCGGAAACGCCAATTTCAGGGTTCGGATATAGGCGGGGCCGCCGTTTGCGAAACAAGGAAAAATCTTCACAAAGTCGGAGCCTGCTTTCCAGGCGTCGATGATTTCGGTCGGGGTTAGGGCGCCCGGGAATACGACGACGCCGCGGCCCGCTGCAAAATTGACGACGTCATGCTCCAGGCCCGGTGAAGTCAGAAACGCAGCTCCGGCATCCACGCAGCGGCGGGCTGTTTCCAGGTAAAACACCGTCCCCGCCCCCACGATGAGTTCCGGATTCTGCTTCACGAGTTCGCGAATCACTTCGATCGCACCGGGCACGGTCATGGTGACTTCGACGATGGGGATACCACTGGCGCACACCGCCTCGGTGGCAAACAGCGCATCCTCGGCCGAATCAACACGTACAGCAGGGATGATGCCTATCTCTTGGATCCGGGCGCGGACCTGGTCCTTTGTCACTGTAGACTCCTGGTCCCTACAACCTGTCGCAACTGTTCGATCGCCGTTAGGTAGGTGGCGAGCGCCTGGCGGTACGCGAGCTGGGTAGCACGATAGCTGCGCTCGGCATCCAGAAAATCCAGCAGCGTTCCCGCTCCACGACGGTACGAATACTCGCTGATATCGCGGCTCCTCTGGGACACGTTAAGATAGGTGGTTCGAAACAATTGCGCCACGCGGTCGCTGCTTACCAATGCGTCGTATGCTTGTTTCACGTCAGTCAGGACCTGTCCGTGCGCTGCCGCTTCCTGCTGGCGTGCCTGAGTCATGGCGACCTGCGTCCGGGCGATCTCGCCCTGGTTGCGGTCGAAAATCGGCAGAGGAATATTCACCGCAAAGGTCACGTGGTTGCCCGCATTGACGTGCGAATAGTTTCCAGTAACGCCCAGGTCCTGCTTTCCGTTCGCTTTAGCCAATTCGAGCTGACTCTTTGCTGCCGTAATGCTCTGCAACGCAGCGCGAAGGTCTGGACGATTCTCCAGGGCTTTCGCTTGCAATTGGTCGAGGCTGACCATCAAGGGCTGGTACTCGAACGTGCCCGAAATATCGAAATCCGCGGGCACGGCTTCATAACCGAGTTGCTGGCGAAGATCGGCCAGCGCTTGGGCCCGGGTCAGTTGAGCCGTCTGCAGGTCAGTTTCAAATTGCAGCAACTGGAGCTTGATCTTCTGGAAATCGTTCTCGCTGATCCCGCCGGCCCGGTACTGATTCTGAGCGACGTCCACCGTATCCTGAAAGCTCTTCAGATTCTGCTGCGCCAGATCCACCATGGAATTAGCGAGCTGAGCGTTAATGAAATCCGAGGCGACCTGAAATGTGAGCGTACGCTCGTTATCGAGCACCTGCGTGCGCGTGACTGTGGTCGCGTCCTTGGCGGCCTGAAGGCGGCGAGCGCGTTTTCCGCCGCGCTCGATCGTGTAACTTACGCCCGCGTCGATCTCCGATAGATCGTGGAGGTAAGTACCCCAGCCGCCTTCCGGGGTGACGATCGGCAGGTACGCCCAGTCAGCGAAAACCGTAGGGTTGGGACGCAGATTGGCGGTCACCTCCAGGGCCAGACCCTGCTGAACGTTAGTGCGGTTGGCCAGCAAACTATGGTTCTGCTGCAGCGCCAGTTGAATGGCTTGATCCAGCGTAATCTTGACCGGTCCTTGCGTGGCATTTTGACCGCGCAGCGTGCCCGGATGAAGGCAGACCAACGCAATCAAAGAAACCCACAATACACGTTTCATGGAACTCACCGAATTCGCTCCCCTAGTGGTCACCAGATGCCTCCGGTTCCGGAAGCTTGTCCCCGTCCCTCGCGATCCAGACATATAGCGTGGGCAGCAGGACGATGCTCATGAAGAGCGCTGCAACTAGTCCACCCACGATGACGATGGCGAAGGGCCGCTGCGAGTCGGAACCGATTTCGTGCGACAGAGCCGCGGGAACCAGCCCGAACGTCGCGACCAGCGACGTCATCATGATCGGCCGAAGTCTCAGTACCGCACCCTCGATGGCCGCGTCGACGATATTGTGGCCCCTGGCGCGACGCTGATTGATGTACTCCAGCATGATGACGCCGGTTTGGACCGATACGCCGAACAGCGCCAGGAAGCCGATTCCCGACGAGACGCTGAAATGAGTGCCGGTGAAGTAAAGCGCCAGCAATCCTCCGATCGGCGCCATCGCGACTACGGCCAAAATCAGGCCGGCCCACTTCGCCGAGTGGAACATCGTATAGAGGATGATGAAGATGACCAGCAGCGTTAGGGGCACAATCACGGCCAGACGCGCCTGAGCGCGTTTCGAGCTCTCATATTCGCCTGTCAATCCCAGCCGGTATCCCGGTGGGAGCTTGACCTTCTGATTGATCTGAGCCATGGCGTCTTCCACGGCGCTGTTCAGGTCCCGTTCGCGGACGTTAAAAGTGACACTGACGTACCGACTGCTTTCTTCCCGGTAGATATCGTAAGCGCCGTCGCGGATTTCCAGGTTCGTGAGCTGGGAAAGGGCCACGCGTTCTCCCGTAGGAGCAACGATCCGAATATTGCTGATGGCTTTCGGATCTTTGCGGTATGGCTCCAGATAGCGCACCACGACGTCGTAACGCTCGGGAGTGCCCGCCGGCAGTACCGTGCTTACCGCCTTCCCGCCGACGGCGGTTTCAATGACGTCCTGGATATCGCTGACATTGACACCGAAACGCGCGGCCGCCGGACGGTTTATGGTGAAGTTCACGTTCGGCTGGCCGGTATCGCGGTACAACTTCACGTCCTTAATTCCAGGAACGTTACGCATCACATTGATCACCTGATCGCCCGTGTCTTCGAGAGCCCTCAGGTCGGAGCCGTAGATCTTCAGCGCGAGCTGCCCTTTGGTGCCCGTGAGCGTTTCCCCGACGTTGTCTTCAATGGGCTGGGAAAAATTCCACGTAGCGCCCGGCAGCTTTTCCGCCTCTCGATTCATCGCCGCGATTAATTCGTCCTTGTCTCTGTGAAACACCGGGCGCCATTCGTCCTTCGGCTTCAGATCGATGAAGTATTCGGTGTTGCCGAAACCACCGGTATCGGTGCCGTCATCCGGCCGGCCGATTTCGGAGATTACTTGTTTCGCCTCGGGGAAAGCCGCGAATACCACGCGCGCCTGATTCATGAACCGCGTGCCTTCCGTGAGATTTGTGCTCTGTGCAAGCGTGCCGCGAGCCCAGATAGCGCCTTCGTCCAGATGGGGCAGAAACTCTCCGCCGATGATTCCACTGAGGAGCAGGAAAGCAGAGACACCCAGCGCGATCACGCCGACGCTCGCCGTGACCCAGCGGTGCTGGATGGCCCAGCGCAGGCGCCTGCGATAGCGCTCCGTGAGATATTCCATCACCGGATTGTGGGTTTCCTTGACCCCTTTCCGGAAAAACATGTTGGCCAGCACGGGCGCGAGCAGGATCGAGAAGGTCATCGCGCCTAAAAGAGAAAAGGCTACCGTCCAGGCCATGGGACGAAACAGCCGGCCTTCGATTCGCTCCAGCGTAAAGATGGGCAAATAGGCTGTGATGATGATGACGATGGCATAGAAGACGGGGCGTTGGACCTCATGAGAAGCGTCACGTATCGTCTCCGCGACGGATTTCTGCTGGCCTTCCGCGCTTTGACGCCGGGTCAAGTGGCGTACGATGTTCTCGACCATCACCACGGCGCCGTCCACCACCATCCCGAAATCCAACGCACCCAGCGAGAGCAGGTTGACGGGAACCTTCGTCGCTCCGAGCCAGATGGAAGCGAATAGCAACGAGAACGGAATGGTCAGCGACACGATGAGTGCCGCGCGCACGTTCAGCAGGAACAGGAACAGGATGATCGCCACCAGAATCATTCCCTCACCCAGGTTGTGCATGACCGTGTTCAAGGTGAAACCCAAAAGGTCACTGCGGTCGATCATCTTCTCCAGCTTCACGCCCGGAGGGAGGATGCTCTCGTTGAGTTGTTTGACTTTGGCGTGAAGGCCATTAGGCCCGTCGAGTGTGGGCCCCGAGTCCGCGCCTTTGCGCATCATCACTTGCGCAAAGATCACGTCGCCATTGTCGACCACCGTACCGTCCTCCCGTCGGATCGCCCGGCCTTCGTGACCCAGGCGAACCTTCGGGCCCTGAGCCACCTCGGCGATATCCTTGACGCGAAGCGGTGTCCCGGTTTTGGTCGTCAAGACCGTTTGCTCGATATCTTTGACGTTTCGGAACAGACCGATCGCCCGGACGTTCATCTGCTGCAATCCGGTTTCAATGAAGTTGCCTCCGGCATTGACATTGTTGTTCGAAAGCTGCTGCTCCACCTGGCCGATGGTCATTCCGTAAGACACGAGCTTGTTGGGGTCGACTCGGACTTGATATTCCCGCGTTATCCCGCCGAAGGTGCTCACGTCCACGATATCGGGAACGGATTTGATTTCCTTCGAGACGACATAGTCTTGGAGGGATCTGAGATCCATGAGATCGATCTGAGGGTTGGTGCTCTTCAGCACATACCAGTAAATCTGTCCTGTGGTGCTCCAATCGGTTCCCATTGAAGGCTGTAGGCCGTCGGGCAAGTCGGCTTGCGCCATCTTTTCGATGACTTTCTGCCGGTTCCAATCGTTGTTCGAGCCGTCATCGAAAATGATGATGATGAAAGACAGGCCGAACACCGATTCGGAGCGGAGATGCGTCCGATGGGGGATTCCATTCATCGCGATCTCGAGCGGGATGGTGACCTGTTGCTCTACTTCCTCGGCAGCCCTGCCCGGCCACTGGGTAATGATGGTTGCGTAGTTGTCCGCGATATCGGGATACGCCTCCACGGGCAGGTTGTGAAAGGAGATGGCGCCCCAGCCGAGCAGGAGCATCCCGATCGCAATCACGACCACTTTGTTGTTCAACGCGAAATCTACAAGAGCCCGAATCACTTTTCTTTTCTCCGGAAGCCTTTACTCCGACGCTTACTCCAATTGATCGCTCTATTGATCGATGGTGCGTTCCAACACCAGGGCGTTGGCCACCAGCTGCTGGCCTGCTTTGATGCCGGACTTGATTTCCTGCATGTTGCCGGGTAGCTGGTCGCCGCTGACGACCTCGAGTCGCTTGAACTTGTTGTCCGGCGCGGGCACGTAGACGTAGTCCCGGTCATGGATGTGCAAGATGGCGCTCGCTGGCACTTCAGTATGCATCTCCATCGCCTGACCGCGGAAGGTCGCGGTTACAAACATGCCGAGGCGCATCATTCCTGGATTTTGCACTTCGATGCGAACTTTTCCGGTCCTGAGACTGGGGTCAAGGATTGTGCCGATGTTGCTGACCTTTCCTTTAAAGATTTGCCCGGGATATGCGTTCAAGCGAACCTCGGCGGCGTCACCGATGTGCACCGTGGCCAGATCGTTTTCATACACGTCGCAAATGATCCACACGCTGGAGAGATCGGAAATCGTAAAAGGTGTCGAGCCCAGGCCCTGTATACCCGCGGAGTTGGTGACCTGCTGATCGGTAATCACTCCCGAAACGGGAGCCATCACTTCCACTTCCCCTTTCGGGTTGTTGGGATCATTGCCAAGCAGCTTCAGATGCTCCCCTGTGGTCTCGACATCGATCTTGGCTTTGTCTTCGGTGTCCTCAGCTACCTGAAGGTCGGCCTGGGCGATCGCGCCGTGGCTGAACAGATCCTGGGCGCGTTCCAGCTGCGTTCGTGCCAACACTTCGTCACGAACCGCTTTGCGGTAGTCGGCAAACCCGCTCTGCACGTCGTCGCTCCGGATGCTCAGCAGGACTTGCCCGGCTTTCACGTTGTCGCCCAAGCGCGCGTGAATCGCTGTTACGCGGCCGGTCGCCAGAGACACAACGGGAACACTGCGGGAAACATCCGGGTTCACTGTTCCCGTAACCGTCAACTCCGAAGTCGTGGGGTGCTCGGTTGCCGTGGTGAATGGGAACTGCTCCGGATGGTCGACGGCGAACAGCGCGATGTCCACGTCCGGAACGACCTTCGCGGCCGGCGGCGCCTCCGCTGCGGCATCTGCCTGAACTTTATTGCAGCCGTGAAGGGTGAGCAATGCGGGAATACTTAGAGCCAGAAGAACAGCTTTCACTGTTATGTTTTTCATCGGAATGCTCCTGATCCTATGGGGGCGCGGAAAACGCGCAGTTCACTCAGGTTCAGAATAGGGCGAGAAGGATAAAGAAGGCATAAATGGCTGTGATTGAAAACACTTATGGATTCGATACGGAATTGTCATCAGCCGGCTCCCGGAAGCGATATCCAAAGTGCGGTTCCGTAAGGAGATAGGCGGGCGCCGAGGGATCGTCCTCCAGCTTCTTCCGGAGCTGGTGCATGAACACCCGCAGGTACTCCAGTTCCTGGCCATACTCGGCGCCCCAAACCGCTCGTAATAGCTTCGCGTGGGCCAGGGGAACGCCGGAGTGAGACATCAGGTAATGCAGCAGGTCGAACTCCTTATTCGTCAGGCGCATGTCCGTGCCCGCTTTACGCACAATCCGGCGCTCAGGGTCGAGCTCGATGTCTCCGATCACGATTGGCGCATTGGTATCGACAGGTGGAGTGGAAGTGCGCCGAACGGCGGATCTGATTCGGGCCGCCAGTTCCGGCATGGAGAAGGGCTTGGTGATGTAATCGTCCGCGCCCGCGTCGAGCGCTTTGATCTTGTCCTCCTCCCGGTCCCGGACGGTCAGCATTAGGATTTGCAGCCGGGGAGCTTTCTTTCTGATTTGCCGGCACGCTTCGATCCCGCCCATACCAGGCATGTTTACGTCCAGCAGCACTACATCGAAAGGGTGAGCATCGATCTCCTTCAGAGCCTGCTCGCCATTCGAAGCTTCCGCAGCGTCGAAGCCCAGGGTGACGAGCGTACTCCGCAGCACGCGGCGAATATCGGCATCATCGTCGGTTACGAGGACCCTTCCGAGGGCCGAAAGGTTCGGGGTGGACATAAACTAACACCCGCGAGCCGCCGGAAGGGAAATTGAAAACAACGTTCCATAATTCGCCTCACCCTTCGCCCACACTCGTCCATGGTGCGCTTCTACGATTCTCTTGACGATCGAAAGACCCAACCCGGTACCAGCAGGCAGGTCTTGAGTCTCGGGCGCCCGATAGAATCTTTCAAAAACACGTTCGCGGTCCTTCGCGGCGACTACCAGTCCCTTGTTGCGCACGGTGAGGACCACTTCGGCGTTTATGACCGCGACCACAACGTCGATGGGCGATCCGGGCTCGGAATACTTGAGCGCATTGTCGAGGAGCTGCGCAATCGAGGTGAGGACTAACTCGCGATCCGCGAGTATCGCCACCTCCTCACTCGGCGCGTAAATGTGGAATCGGTCCCGATCAGTGGCCTGGTCGATCCGCTGGATCGCGGCGCCCACCAAGCGGGAAAAGAGCAGTGGCTCACGCTGAGGCTTGAAGTCGGCAGTATCCAGCTTTGCGGCTCCAAGCAGCCGTGATGCGAGATCGTCCAGCTTCGTCGCTTGCCGGTCGATCACGGTCACAAGCTCGGTTTGCAGGTCCGACAGTCCGCCCGCGGCTAAGAGGCCGGAACTGGCTGCCCGCGCGGCGGTCAAGGGTGTTTTGAACTGATGTGCAAGTGCATCCAGGACGGAGGTCCGCAATTGTTCGGCTTGGCGTGCTGCCTGCGCTCGCGACTCTCTCTGAAGTGTTCGAAAGTGTTCGAGTGCAACTCCGGCCAGCGATGCGAGCGCGCTTGCCGCCGGTTCACTTATTTCTGAGCCGCTCAACGCCAGGCCGCCCACGGGCTGGGTGGCAAATCGAAGGACGCAATATCTGGTTCTGCTTTCGGGATCAAAGGTATCGGCGCCCAGAGTATTTGCGGCACGGGTCAACTGCTCCATTCCGTGAAGAACTTCTCCGCTTCGATAGGTCTTACCGGATAGCGCATCGAACAACAGTACGCCTTTGAGTTCGAAGATCTCTTGAATCAGGGAAGGGACCAGAGTTCCGGGCTCGTCGGAACTGTCCAAGAGCAGTATTCGCCGCGAGGTTTGATACAGCCGCTCCATATCGCGCCGCCCCGCGATCGCTTCCTTCGTCCGCAATTGTTCCCGGAGCGACATGCGGCTGATCACCAAAGCTGTAAACTCAAACGCGCCGAGAGCGATCCAATTCTCCGGACTGTTTTCAAGACTGAAAACAGGCGGTATGAAGAAATAGTTGAGGCACGTCGCGGCACCGATGGAAACCAGCGTTGCCTGCCAGAACCCTCCGTACATCGCGGCGAAGACGACTGGAACCAGATACAGAAATCCAGTGAAAGCAAAACCTTGATCGAAGTGAAATCCCACCCAAGTGCAGAGCATCACCCCGGCCAGGCAAAGCGCGCTTGGTAACGCAGGTCGAAGCGTTTTAGCCAAGCTGTGAGCCAGCTTCGACCGAAGAGAGAGACCGGGCGCTTTCGCCGTGGCACGCAAATCCTGAAGCGGAAGAACGAGGCTTTCGTGAAGAGTCATAGAGGCCCTACAGTTCCAGCTTTCCTTCAAATGTCATTTGCGTCAGATCGAACGACTGATCGATAGTGACCCGGCCGATTTGCGCCTGAAAGTCGACGTGCCCATCCTTCTCGGTGATTTCCGCCGACAACGGAAACAGATAGACCACCACCATCTCGCTATCCCGCTGGAACACCTCGACATTGACCGGCTTCACATCTTTTCTTCCCGGGCGCTTCAAAGCCGCAAGATTCTTCAGGTGCACCGGCTGTTTTGCATCGCTCCCGGCATCGCCATCGGGGACGGGGAGCCCGTAAACAGCGATGCGATAGCCGTCCTCCGATGTGGGAGGCTCCACCTCATGGGCTTTCAACTCCGCGACCCGAACCGGGAACGCGTTCTCCCAACGCAGTCTGAGGGCGATGGGCTGGGAACCAGACTGGACGCTGTGGTCGGCGGTTACCGGAGCGTTTTGGGACTTCAGTGACGCCTTAATCCCGGTCGTCCCCTTCGCATCCACATTCTCATTGCCGACGCCTCGGGGTTGCCCCATCTGTCCAGCCATCCTGAGTTCGTCCTCGGTCCGACGGCGCATGATCACGGCCGTAGTCGTCTTCGACCAAGGTGACGTGGAGAGGATCTCCTTGGCGTCCTGTTCGGTCCACTCGGCGGTCGACTTGCTTCTCCATGCCGGATCCGCGGCCCTGAGTTGAGCCGCGGCTAGGATGATGCAGAGCGGTTGTATCAGAAACTTGCACATACTCTACTCCGAAAAGCAGCGGAGCAGCGACCGGGAGTTCCGCCCCGAGCGCCGCTCCGTCATTCGACTCACTCGGCGCTAGAACTTCACCATGACGCCGAAGCTGAGAGTGGCCTGGCCTTTGCGAAGATCCGGGAACCAGACCCCGGCGGAGCCGCAATTCGCCTGCGCCGTGGCTAGGTCGTTGGTCCCGGCCGAGCCGCCGGCTCCGCAGACGTATTGTCCCGGAGAACCGGTATTGCCGCCAGGAGGCGTGATCCCTCCGCGGCCCGACCAGTACGGCACGTCCGAGTGGCGATAGCCGGCCTCTCCCCACCAGGTAATGTATGCCTTGGGCATCCATTGGAAATTGATGTTGGCATCCCACATGTGGGATTTGTCCCCGGGATTCGCCGTGAAGTAGGGCGAACCCGAGATCGCGTCCGCACCATTGATCGGCGGGAGCAGCGTCAGATAGCGGCCGGGGTTATTCATCTGGCCACCGCCGACTGTGAGGGCATACTTGTCATGACCCCACCAGGTCCGGTCATAAGCCATCCAGCCCAGGAACGCCTGCTTCGGTCCGCCCGAACCGCCGTGGCAAGTTACTCCGCCGCCGTATTCGCATCCCGCGTCGGCAGTGAAAGTGAACGCCATCTTGTCGATGCCTGTGGCCATCGGCTTGTTGAAGTATCTGACCTCGATACTGTCGTCGGTCTGGATGCGCGAGCGGCCGGGATTACCGAGGGTATCGGTACCGTTGCCGTAGTTGTTCAAAACGATTCTAATCGCATCGGTCGGTATCCACAGAATCTGACCTCCCAGACCGCGATGGCCGTTGAACTTGTTATAAGACTGCCACCCGTTAATAATCCAAGGTTCGATCTTCAGTTTCTGAGTTGGGAAATACTGGATGCGAAGGCCGTTAAAGAACCACGGCGTGTTCGAGGACACGAAGGACGGCTGGTAAGTCCAGTTGTCGAAATTGTAATAACTGAACAGGCCGATGTACGACACGAAAATTCCCGCGTCCACGTTGAGGCCGTGCGCCACGTTGAAGTGGTATCCGCCCCACGCTTCCGATACATACTTATAGGCGCTGCGGACGTCCCACTGCCCGACCCCGGCGCTACCGTCGTTGCGCGGTGTGGTGCTCGCGAATAAGCCAAACATGGTGAGGACTCTTCCGCGAACGTTGTCGTAGTGGAAGTCGCCGCCGAAGCTGATTTGCTCCACCTGGAATTCGCCGGACCGGAATGACTCGGTCGCGCCGCCCATGGTGTGGTCAATGGGCTGATTGAAATCTTCCATGAAGTGCGTATCGAACCGGACTTCCCCGGTGAAGAACTTCGTATCGAGCACAGGACTGTTGCGAGGGCTGCCGTTGAACCAGCTTTGGTCGCCGTATGCGAACGGCGTATCCTTGTCGTTCGCGGGAGCAGGATCGGGAGCGGACAATGGTTCAGGGATTTTAAGCGGCGGAGCCGAAGCGGCGGGCGCTGCATTCCCGCCACCTTGCGATTGCTCATCGATCACTTTTTGCAGCTTGTCCAGGCGGTCTTTGAGAATCTGGATCTCTTTAGCCGCGTCGGTTTCTTTGTTGACGGCTGGCCCTATTGGCTCCGGCCCGGGCGCTGGCTCCGGGGCAGCGTCGGCACCCGCTGCGTCGGTGAACGCCTTGGCATACACGGGAGCGCTGCTCTTCTTCGATGCGGCCGTCGCAGGAGCGGTTTTCCTCTCCAGCCAATTGGCCCAGAAGTTCTTGGATCCCTTTCCCGCGTTGCTGCCGGAACTGCCGCCAGTTGCTGCCGGCTGATCCGGATTCGCATTCGCTGGCGCCAGCATTTGGGTGGGAGTCGAAGTGGTGCCGGCCGACTGGGCAAAGACCGATACGCTCGCGGTGAGAGTCAATAACGAGACACGTGACAAATTGTTTTTCATAGCAACAACCAATGGTTTCCTTTACGCTCAGGAAGGTCTGACTAACTAGCCCTTCGTGAGCCGGTCGATTTGATGAACAGTTAAGTACGACTCGGTGAAATCAGTATGAAGTCCAGTTCCTCAAAAAGGCATGAAAGCCGGAACAGAAATCTCTTATGCGTCTGATAGCAAAAGCTAATAAGTTGAGATTTCCGAGGAGACGCGTAGTGGGGCCGGAGGAGGCACTTGAGAAGAAATCACAACAAACGCGGGGACTTGCGGAGGAGGAACCATAGCGCTTACACCGGGCATTGTGAGCGGCTCAAAGGGCGGGATGTACTGGACATAGCCAGTCTCGATGGCGCGGCGTTTCCACGTTTTCAAGATTTGGGCCACACGCTGATGCACTAGCCCGAACCGGATCGCAATGGTTTCATAGCCCCAGCCAAGTGTGAAATACAACTGGACAATCTTACACTGCAGATCGGGACGGTCATGCCGTTCAAATACGGGCACCTGGTTCGGGAAGGTGACCAGGTTAGCCCGAATCGCTGCGCGCAGCTGATCGACACGGAGACTACTCAGAGTACTTTGGTCGAACGCTGGAAGATCCGGTCGAAGCGATCGGTGCGGCCGGCGGCCACCGGCCACCACCGAGTCGTAGTATCGCTGCATCGGGGTTACAGCTTGCACAGCCAAGTGTGCGGCTAAATCCATAAAAAAGGCATGAAAGGGAGAAAGATTCTATTCTTCTTCGGAAGGCCTGGTTGCCTGATCCGGATCCGACGGGTTCCGAAACCGGTAGCCGACCCACGGCTCCGTCAGGATGTACTCGGGCCTAGCGGGATCCTTCTCAATCTTCTTGCGTAGCATCCGCACGTAAGTTCGCAGGTATTCCAGTTCGCTACCGTACTCCGGTCCCCAGATCGCGTGCAGCAGTTTTAGGTGGGTCAGGGGAACACCCTGGTTCTTCATCAGGAATGAAAGAAGATCGAACTCCTTGGGCGACAGGCGAATCTCCTCTTCCCCCTTCCATAGCAGGTGCCGCTCGAGATCCATCCTGATATCGCCGGCCTGGATGAGTCCAGATACTTCGGTGTCCATATGGGTCCTTCGAAGTACCGCGCCCAGACGCGCAATGAGTTCCCGAAAGCGGAATGGTTTGGTGACGTAGTCGTCCGCCCCGGCCTCGAGTGCGCGCACTTTGTCTTCCTCGGCGTCGCGTACGGTGACCATGATGATCCCCGTGCGCGGGGCCAGAGCCCGAATCTGCCGGCACGCCTCGACTCCGCTCATTCCGGGCATATTCACGTCGAGCAGCACCAGATCGAACGGCCTTCCTCGAACCACTCCTACTGCTTCGCCACCCGTTCCCGCTTCGGTCACGGTATAGCCGCTAGCCGCAAGGGAAGCGCGGATGGTTTTCCGCAAGGAAGGCTCGTCATCCACAACCAAAACGCTAAACGACTGCTGCGATGTCACTACGCTCACTTTCGGGAACCGGCAGGGTTAGACGGAACACTACGTCTTTGGTTGCGCCAGGCTCGCTGTCGAGGTCCAAGTTGCCACCCAGCGCCACCGCGATCTTGCGAGCCACGTACAGACCCAGCCCGGAGCCATGACTCGTATGCCGCCCGTTCAGTCCCCGGTAAAACCGGTCAAAGATCTTACTCTTCTCGCCGGCGGGGATCGGATTTCCGCTACTCAAAACACGCACGGCGATGGATTCGTCCTGACGAGTGATGCTCAGCGTGATGGTGGATCCGGGCGTTGAGTATTTGCAGGCGTTATCGAGAAGTTGGCTCACAGCCAAACGCAGGAGCTCACGGTCAGCCATGACCTCGGTGAACTCGCAATCCTTGATCACGGAAATCCGTCCGTGGGTCGACTTGTTGTACTGTTCCGCCGTGTCGCTAATCACTGGATAAGCGTCAATCAATTCCATCCACGGCTTAACCTCTTCCCGCTCCAAGCGGGCGGTACGAATCAGCCGTGTGGTCAAGCGTCCGAGCCGAGCCGCCTCCGACTCAACGGTTTCAGCCATCTCGCGATGATCCGGGTCGAGTGACCGCACTTCGCGCAGAGCACCGGCTGCGGCAAGAATGGTCGAAAGCGGGGTTTTGAACTCATGGGCCAGCGCGTCCAAAATAGCGGAGCGATACGACTCCGCTTGGGCGGTGGCGGCTGCGCGGCTGGCGTGAGCAAACGAATGGGTTCTTTCAAGGTGGGCGACGGCAAGAGCCGCTAGCGGGCCCGCCGTCAACTCTTGATCCTTCAGCCCTTCAAATCCGATCGCTCCCGTCGTTCGCCCGCCCACACGGATGACCTGGGTGGTAATCTGTTCTTCTCTGTCGTCGCGGCCCCTGCCATGGATAAAGGCTTCCCCGGTTCGTTTTTCGAGGTCCGCGTGTGCCTGTCCGGCGATGTAAAGCTCTGAGCGAGCTGCATCGAACACACACACCGCCTTGAGGCCGAACACCTGCCGAAACGGCTCCAGGAAGTTGCCTCCGGCGTTGGCGTCCGGTTCGAGTGCCAGCATTTGCTGAGCCACGTCATACAGACGCTTCAGATTCTCGTGTTGCAAGCGCGACGATTCGGTCTTGATTCGCAGTTGGGTCACCAGTCGCGTGATGACCACACCGGTTAGGAGGAACGAAAGGAGTCCTAATGTATCGAGAGGACTCTCTACCTGGAATGAAAAAAGCGGCTCTACAAAGAAGTAATCGAGGCAGCCGACAGCCAGTACGGCTACAATCAGCGACGAGACTAGCTCTCCTGACAGCGACTGCAGAACCAAGAGAAGCAGGTAACAAAAACTGGCGCTGACGAGACTCAAGTGCAGACGGAAGGTCACGACAGTCAGAAGGACCACGGCAAGGCTGCCGAGGGTGCTCCAGGCTACGGTTCGCCAAAACCCGATCTTCTTAAATCGCTGCATCGTAGTCCGTCAAATCCGACGCCTGCGTGGGTCCCGACTCATGCAAGAACCAGGACCCGGCGGGCGCAATCAAGATCGCTACCCAGGATTACCTGCTCGCCTGGAGCGACTGCGCCATCTTTTCGTGATCGGCAGCGAGCTTAGTCGCCTTTTCGAGCTTGGAGCGATACGAATCCACCTGGGTTTTTGTGCTCCAGTATGGATTGGGTATCTTGGTCCAATTCTCCATCCACGCCCAGTGCTTCAGCGTATCCTCGGCGTCCGCGAGCTTCTTCTGATCTTGCTGAGCTTCAAGCCGATAATACGTCGCGAGCCGAAGGTGGTCGGCTGCTGTTTTGGCTTCCTTTTCCGCTTTCTGAACTTCCCGAGCCGTAAGAGGCTCGCTCGTCTTTTGAGGAACTGCTCCTAACTGCAGCGGCAAGGTGGCCACCATGATTGCCAAGGCGGTCTTAAAATATACACGCATGATTTGATCTCCTTCTTTGTGCGAGATGAACTGCCATGCCGCCGCCGGACCAACGTTGTCGTGCAGTCGAGCCTCTTCGTTCAACGAGCCCACGTACATCAGTGGTACGCGAACCTTATCGCATCGATTTCGAGTTTGCGCCCGGAGCCATTAAAAAGGCATAAAACGCTGAAAGAAAATGAGTTTGAGCCTCAACTCTTTCACAACTTTTTCACGTTTTTATAACTTTTTTACGAACTGTACGAGATGATGAGCTAGGCGGCTAAAAGCGGTAGCTGGGTAAACTAGTGCTAGGCGGTTACGATATGGGGCAACAGTACTTTCCTGGGTTGGCGAAGTCGGCCCGCTATGCCCTGATAGGCAGCATAGCTTCCACGCTGCTCACAGTCACCAGCTATCGCCTCCATGTCGATTTCGCTTCGGTCATCCCGTTGTACCTGCTCCTGGTGGTTCTGCAGTCGCTGACAGGCGACTTTCGGTCCTCCGCAATCGTCGCGATTGTCTCCACGGGATTCTTGGATCTTTTCTTTACCGAGCCGCTCTTCTCGCTTCGCCTCGATCACCCGCTCAACGGCCTGGCGCTGGCCGGCTTTGTGGTCACGTCGCTGGTCATCACGAAGCTGGTATCTCGCGTACGCGAAGAGGCCAATTCCGCGAAGCGTCAGAAAGAACGGTTGAATCGCCTGTATCAGCTTGCCCAGCAACTTCTAGGACTGGATCCGGAATTGCCCTTGGGGGAGGACTTCCTCGAACCCTTTCAGCGGCTCTTCAGTATCAGGGCTGTTTGCATCTTCGAGGCCGACAGCGCGGAGATTCATCTCGTCGGTGATTCGCAACATCAACTGGCGACCAAGACTCGCGACACCTATATCCACGGGCTGGACTTCGACGATGTCGAGGCGAGAGTGTCGGTGCGACGTGTTCGAACGAGCGGGCAACTGGCGGGTACGATCGGATTTGAAGGAATTGAGGATCCCCAAGAATCGGCAGGCGCCTTGACGGCCCTTACCGCGGCGCTTCTCGAGAGGAGGATTGCGTTTCGCACTGCGAGCGAAGCTGCGGCAGCTGCACAAACCGAGATTTATCGATCTGCGATGCTGGATGCCCTGGCACACGAGTTCAAGACTCCGCTGGCCACAATCCTGACAGGCGTGGGGGGACTTCGTGAGGCCGGACCATTGACCGCTGAACAGGAAGGAATGGCTGATACGGTTGAGAATGAGGCGTCTCGGCTCGGCAACCTGACCTCCCGGCTGATTCGAACTGCCCGGCTGGACAATGAACACATCCGCCCGCGGATGGAATTGGTCGATATCACTGCCGTCGTCGCCCAATTGATCAGCCAGTACTCGGCGCGATCATCCGACCGGGCGATCTTCCTGACCGATGGTCACGAACCCGTGCAGGCATTGGCAGATCCAGAATTAATCCGGCTCATGGTCGGCCAGCTGATCGAGAATGCCTGCAAGTATTCCCGGCCCGGCTCCGCCGTGACGATTGCCGTCGAGCGCCAAGGCGAATTCGTTGCGATCCGGGTATCAAACAACGGCAGCTCGATTCCGAGAAATGAACAGAAGCGCATTTTTGAGCGGTTCTATCGCGGAGAAGACGCTAAGCGCTCCACATCCGGTTCCGGCTTGGGCTTGTATGTTGCCCGCAAAATTGCTCTTGCTCACGGAGGAGCGCTGGATCTGGAAACAGAGGAACAGGGCGATCACGTCACGTTTTGTCTGAAGTTACCGACAACGAAAGATGAGTTAAAACATGCTCTCACAGCATAGTAGCGTTCTTGTAGTGGACGACGAATCTGCGCTCCGCAAGGCACTTCGAACTTCCTTAACTGCCAGCGGCTTTGACGTCGAAGAAGCCCGCAGCGGAGAGGAGGCGCTAGGTTCGGTTCAGCAACATCAGTTTGACTTGGTACTGCTGGATGTCAGCATGCCCGGCATGAGCGGAATCGATGCCTGCCGGCGGATCCGCGGAATCTCTCCGCAAGCCGGCATCGTCATGGTCACGGTCCGCGACCAGGAGGATGACAAGGTTCGAGCTTTGGAGGCTGGAGCGGACGACTACGTCACCAAGCCCTTCAAACTCCGCGAACTCACCGCGCGTCTTCGAGCCGTGCTCAGGCGGACTCGCATGTCGGACGCAGTCGAGCCCGTGGTTCTTCGGGCTGGTAACTTGGAGATGGACGTTCATGAACGTGTCCTGCGCCGGGACGGAGAGGACATTCACCTCTCGCCGAAGGAATTCGATCTGCTGGCGTTCATGATGAAGAACGCTGGCGCTCCTCTGACCCACGTGAAGCTCCTGCGAACGGTCTGGGGCGTGGAGTACGGGAACGAACTGGAGTACTTACGGTCCTACGTAAGAATGCTTCGGAAGAAGATCGAGAGCGATCCGTCGAACCCGGAATACATATTGACGGAGCCGTGGCTAGGATATCGCTTCTGTAATCCGTCAGATCCCGATTCGCCGCCGGTCGCAACCGAGGATTGACTGAAATCTCGGAGGAATGTCGCCGGATTAGCTTTCAGATTCGGCGGCTGCCAACTCTGGAGAAGGCTGCGAGCTTCCATCTTCCGCATCACTGCGAAGCGAAAAAGCAGAATGACAAAACTCAGCTCCCAGAAACGCGAGTATCGAGGCGCCCGCCAACGCCCATGACAGCGGGAAACCCCTGTGCTCGAACCGCCAGACCAGCTCCGTGCTCCCAGCCAGGACAAAACCAAAACATGCCAAGGCCATCGCCACACCGATCCAATAAAAGGCGGGAATCCAAATTCGCTTTTCGGTAGACATGCAGGATCTCCTCAACGGCCGTCAAGTCCAACGTAACCAGTTTACATAACTCTTTTATGGATCGTGAAAAAGTTATCAATGTGGCCGATCCCAGCCGCGCACCGTTTCGTTTGCCCAACTCAATACCTGCTTGGAGTTTATGCGCTTTTTATGGTTTCTCTTCAATACTGGAACCCCGGAAAGAAAGTCATCCATGCTCGGCAGGCTCAGTCTAGCGGCGGTCGTTCTGGCGCTCGGAATCACGACCGCTGCCGCACCGGTTCCGAATTTTGTGGAGCCCGTGAAGAAGATGGCGCAGCCAGACTTATCGGCGCTCTTGCAATCGGTAGCAGCGTTTGCAATGACAGCATCATTTGCCTCCTCGCTGCTGCTGCTCACAAAGTACAGGGGGCATGTACGCAGGCTTCGCTGGATGCCGCCACTCCTAGTGTGTGTGACATTCCTGGCGGGAGGATTTCTCTTTATGTTCCGGAGCCAATAGGCAGGAAGACCGGTAGCGCAGAAGGGGCGCTTTAACACAACATGGTCAAAATCGAGGCCATCATCCAGCCGTTCAAGTTAGACGACGTGAAGGTCGCTCTGGAAGGCTTAGGGATCACAGGAATCACAATCTGCCACGTCTTCGTTCACGGCGGCTTGGTGGGACAGAAGATGTCTTACCGCGGCGCGAAGTACAACGCTGACGCACTGGGAGTTAAATTTGAATTAGTCGTTTCCTCCCTGGTTGTCGACGAAGTAGTCGACGCCATTTCGCGGGCCGCGCGTACGACCACACCGGGTGACGATGGCACGATCATGGTTTCTGAAATGGCCGACGCGATCAGCGTCCGCAGCGGGCAGCGCGTCAAGTTCGCGCTCTCATAGTCTCTGTGCGACCAACCGCGCACGCATCGGACGGCAATTCGCCTAGAATAGCAGCCAGAGGTCTTCGGTAACGTTGGGTCAACGCGTTCTGCGGTTGGTACTATCGCTCGCCGGCGTAGCGGTGGTCACGGTGGCCGGTTATAACTTGCTTCCGGTCAATGCAACGACGATCGGGTTCGCATACCTGCTCCTGGTGTTGATCGTCGCCAGTTTCTGGGGCTTCTTTGAGGCCTCCATCGCCTCGGTGGCCGCCACGCTCACCTTCAATTACTTCTTCTTGCCGCCGGTTGGAAGATTCACCATCGCGGATCCACAAAACTGGGTGGCCCTGTTTAGTTTTCTGACGACGGCGCTCATTGCCAGCCGCCTATCCGCAGAGGTCAAACGCCGGGCGTTGGACGCTGTCGAGCGGCAACAGGACTTGGAGAGGCTATACACCTTCAGCCGGGCGATCCTGCTGATAGACAGCACTGAACCGTTTCCGAAACAATTAGTCCGAAAACTCGCTGAGATCTTCGATTTGGGTGCGGTGGTGCTCTACGAGCGCCGCGCTGAGGAGTTTTATCGTGCCGGCCCCTTGGATTTTGACGGTCTTGACGATCAGCTTCGCGACTCGGCCTTGCAGGGTACATCCTTTGCAGACACCCAGCACCATCGAGTGATCACGGCGGTGCGTCTGGGATCGGAGCCGATTGCAGGCCTCGCACTCCAGGGGGCTGAGATGCCGGATGCCGTCCTCCAGGGAATCGCCAACCTGGTGGCCATCGGACTGGAACGGGCGCGGGCGCAGGATCTCTCCTCTCAGATCGAGGCCGCGCGACGAAGTGAAAAGCTTCGAATTACGCTGCTGGATGCAATGGCGCATGAGTTCAAGACCCCGTTGACATCGATCATGGCCGCCACCACCTCACTCATGGCCAATCCGGATCAACCTGCGAACAGCAGGTCGGAGTTGGTCAAGATCGCGGATGAGGAAGCCAAGCACCTCAATGAGCTCATCGATGACGCCGTGGAGATGGGACGGTTGGACACGGCGAACATTCAGCTTCACACGGAACCCTCAAATGTCGGCGAGCTCGTTCGCGAGGTGATCGCTTCGATGCACAATGTGATCGACGGCCGCCCTCTGAACGTGGTCTGCGAGGAACACCCACCGGCCGCGCCCGTTGACCGACGGTTAGTTAAGCTGGCGATCAAGCAGCTTCTGGATAACGCCCTGAAGTACTCCCCTCCCGATACACCCGTGACCGTTCGCGTTCACAACGGAAGCGGCGTCACGGTGGCGGTGACTGATTATGGGAAAGGGATACCATCCCAGGAGCAGAGCCGCATTTTTGAACGCTTGTATAGGAGCCCCTCCGGCTGACGTTTCCATCCGACCGAAAGGCAGGAGAGAGTTGAGCGCCGGCCGAATTCTGGTCGTAGACGACGAACCGCAGATCCGGCGGATTATGCGCACGACTCTGACTGGGGCCGGATACGAAGTGGACGATGCCAAGACGGGTGAGGAAGGACTTACGAAACTCCGGGAGTTCCGCCCGGACCTGGTGCTCCTCGATATCAACATGCCCGGAATGGGCGGCCTGGCGGCGTGCCGGGAAATTCGTGCCGACCCGAATGTTGCCATCATCATGCTGACGGTTCACAACACGGAGGCGGACAAGGTCGAAGCCTTGGATGCCGGCGCGGACGACTTCGTGACGAAGCCGTTCAGCACGCCTGAGCTTCTCGCCCGCATACGCGCTGCCCTGCGGCGCGTACCGGTACCACAGTCTGCGCCCAACCGCTTGCACTTTGGTGAACTCTCGATCGACTTCGCAGCGCGAACTGTGACGCGCGGAACATCCAGCGTCCATCTAACCCCAAAAGAACTGGATCTGCTCAGATACCTCACGCAGCACGCCAATGAAGCCGTACCGCATCGGGAATTGCTGCAGTCAGTTTGGGGACCCGATTATGGCGACCAAGTTGACTACCTTCGAGCGTTTATAAAGAACCTTCGGAAAAAGATTGAGCCAGATCCGGATCATCCGCAATACATCACGACTGAACCCTGGATTGGCTATCGTTTCAATGGGATACCCGAATCTTCATGAATCCTTCACGCTTTTTCTATGACTTTTTCAGAAGTTTCCGGTTACGCTGGAACCGTCATGATCCGACAAATGCTAGTTGATGCAATGTTGAGGCGCTTGCCGGATCCGACGGAAAGGAGATTGCGCTCTTCCCAGACGGCGGTGCCGTCCAAAGTGAGCTCGCAGGCGACCGGGGATCGAGCGCGTTCTCAATGGATGTTCCTGAACAACCCGGGGCTATGTTTGCCCTGCTTGCGGTTTTCGTAGTTGTAGCTTTCCTGTTTCTCCTGGCTCTCGCGAAAGGACGCCTGTCGGAACGCCAGCAAACAGTCACCTGGGTGGTACTGACTGTCCTGTTCTTCTCCCTCTGCAGCGTGTTGGTGCGCAGAACTGCAGAAACCGGGGCGGCGCAGGTCGTGAGAGAGGCGCCTTCTCTGGTTGATGCTAACCCAGCCAGCGGCGCCAAGTGACTTCCGACGAACCATTCGACCCGATGCGCGGGGCCTCGGCACCCGCGCCCGTTGTGAAGCTCCGCGAGCATATACGCCTGGCGGTTGTCAGCGTCATTTCGCTCACGTTGCTCACCGGATGTATCTTTCCCTTGGTGCTATTTGCTCTTGGCCGGTTGCTCTATCCCGCACAAGCCGCCGGTAGTCTAGTGACGCGCAATGGCGTCGTCATCGGTTCCCGGCTGATCGGCCAGGACTTCACCCGGCCCGAGTACTTTCACCCGCGGCCCTCGGCAGCCGGGACCGGCTATGACGGCGCTTCCTCCGGCGGAACGAACCTCGGCCCAAACAACGCGAAGCTCGTCGAGAGCGTCCGGCAGTTGGCCGAGGATTACCGCAGAAGCAATGGACTGCCTCCGGACGCCGCCGTCCCCATCGATGCGGTCACACGCTCAGGTAGCGGACTCGACCCGCATATCAGTCCGCAAAACGCGGCCCTTCAGGTTCCACGCGTGGCGCGTACGCGCGGCCTCCAAGAGGATGTGGTTCGCCGTCTGTTGGCCGACTACACGCAAGGGCCGCAACTGGGGTTCATGGGCGACCCTCGGGTGTCGGTGCTCGATCTGAATCTTGCTCTCGACCAGGCAGCCCGGCTCACCGCTCGTTGAGAGTCCTATGCGCTGGCAGGGATACCTCATTTTTCTAGCACTGGTCGTCGGGCTGGCCCGGCCTGTGGGCCTTTATCTGGCTCGGGTGTTCGAGCGGAAGCCCACTTTTCTTGATCCCGCACTCCGCCCGGTCGAATCATTCCTCTATCGGTGGTTAGGGATCCACAGAGCCCGAGAGATGTCTGCGGGTGTATACGCCCTATGCTTCCTGCTTTTCAGCGCGGTAAGCACGGTGGGGTTGGTCCTCCTGTTGCTGGTCCAACGTTGGCTTCCTGGTGGACCCGCCGATCGCTACCTGACTATGCCCATGACCGCAGATCTGGCGGCGAACACAGCAATCAGTTTCTCGACGACGACAACCTGGCAAGCCTACGGTGGCGAGACTACTCTTCGGTACATGACCCAACTGCTTGGCTTGGTCTCGCAAAATTTCCTGGCGGGAGCAGCCGGTTTGGCCGTAGGGATCGCCTTCATCCGAGGCTTTGCCCGGGAACGTTCAGCCACGGTCGGCAACTTCTGGGTGGATCTGGTCCGAGCTCTGCTATGGGTCCTCTTACCTCTGGCCTTGGTGGGCAGCCTCGCCTTGATCTGGCAGGGTGTACCATTCAACCTCGCGCCTTACACGGAAGTCCACACTTTGGAGGGCGGAATTCAGACCATCGCTCAAGGGCCGGTAGCGGCGCTGGAGTTCATCAAGAATCTAGGCACTAATGGTGGCGGCTTTTCCAACGCCAACGGCGCCCACCCTTATGAGAACCCGACGCCGCTAGTCAATTTCCTGGTGTTGCTGGCCATTGCTGTGCTGCCCGCCTCGCTCACCGTCACGTTCGGTCGCCTGACGGGAAGACCTCGCGCGGGGTGGGTGTTGCTGGCGGTGATGGTTGTGTTGTTCGTCGGCGGCCTGGCATTGTGTGATTTCGCCGAAGCCGCGACCCCGCCGCAGCTCGCGAACCTCCATGTGTCAGGCGGGAATATGGAGGGGAAGGAAGTGCGTTTCGGCATCAGCGGGTCAGTGCTCGCGGCTCTCGTGACCTCGAACGGCGCCACCGGTTCATACAACTCCATGCATGATTCCTATCAACCGTTGGGAGTGCTGGTGCCACTGGTCAACATGCTGCTAGGAGAAGTCATTTTCGGAGGACTGGGAACCGGCATTTACAGCATGATCATGATCGCACTGGTCGGCGTGTTCCTCGGGGGATTGATGGTCGGTCGAACGCCGGAATACCTCGGCAAGAGGGTTGGCACCCACGAGACGAAGTTGATCGTCCTCTATACCCTCCTTACTCCATCGATCGTGCTGCTGCTCACCGGGTTGGCTGTTGCAACGGAAGCGGGGAGGGCCGGCTTAGTCACCAACGGCGGCGCGCATGGCTTTACGGAAATCCTATTCGCCTACGCCTCGTCGATGGCCAACAACGGCCAGAACATGGCCGGCCTAAGCGCCAATAGTGGGTTTTATAATGCCACGACGGCGGTAGCCATGCTGGCAGGGCGGTTCGGGCTGGCGGCCCTTGCCCTGGCACTTGCTGGAAGGTTTGGAGCCCAGCGCCACTGGCCAACGACTTCCGGTACTCTGCCGAGCGATACGATCACCTTCGCAGCGCTGATTCTCGGCACCATTTTGCTCGTCGGGGCGCTGTGCTTCCTGCCAGCTCTGGCGCTGGGACCCCTCTCGGAATGGCTGCAACATTGACCTCGTGCGGTTCAGCGCTCGTCACACCTCTTTTCCGAGGCGTCTTCATGATTTCTTCACGGTTTTTCCATGACTCCTTCAGGCCTTTCCGCATATCCTGTCAGCACTGTGTGCTCCTACCTCGGCATCGAAAGAGGACACGATGAGCCGTCTTCTTGGCATCGTCTTTATTTACGCGGCTATGGTGCTGGCATGGAGCGGCGTAGGCTTGTTCATGCTCCTAGCCCCGGCCCGTTTCGGGAACCTTGTTCACGATAACCTTCAGCTCTCTCCGGAGGTCCATCCGGGAGACTGGGGCAAGAAACTGTTCCTGCGCGTTCTAGGCACCGGCTTACTCGCCTTCGCGATCCGAATAATCCTTCGAGTCTTGCAGATGTGATGGAAGAATCCACACATTTCGATGAAATGCTGAGCGAGCGGGCTGCCCGGCTCGATGAGGCATCTCGTATCGTCGCAACGGCATCTGCCGAGTGTAGAGAGCTGACGGAGGCTGAAGATTCGCACGTTCTACAACTCATGAAACGAGCGCAAATCTTGGATGAAGAGCTTGCACGCCTGAAACGGCACCACGGCGAACATGGCAGAATCTAAGCTTTCGGTGAGTATGGCTTGCCGTCATGCGCAGGAATCTCTCCAAGCGCGCGCAACACTGGTGTAATCGTGAGGCCCTGGACGAAGATGGAAAAGGCAACGACAGCGAAGCTAACGGTGATGATTTCCTCGCGTCGCGGAACTTCCTCGGGAAGCCCCAATACGAGCGCCAGTGCCAATGCACCGCGTAATCCGCCCCAGAACAACACATGTTGGTGCTGCGTGCTCACGCGAAAGCGGGACCAAGAGAACGCCTGACAGATGGGATAGACGGCCGCCGCACGGCCGACCGTGACGAATAGAACCGCAACCATCGCAGGGAGCCACGCAATTGCGAAATTTCGACTCGCCTCGTGCATTCCTATGAGGAGAAACACAATGGAATTCGCCACGAAAGCTGCATACTCCCAGAAGGCCTGAACGGTTTCGCTGCCCCGGTCTGATATGGACCCGAGAGCTCCCAGATTGCCCAGAACAAGCCCGGCTGTCAGCGTAGCTAACACCCCAGATGCATGGAGACTGTCTGCGAGCAGAAAAGAGCCATAAGCAGCGATGGTTGTACAGGTGGTTTCAACCAAGTGGTCCTTTGTGCGCCCTATTAGAAAGAGAACAAGATTCCCAACTAACGCCCCACTGAGGATGCCGCCACCGGCGGTGACGAGAACAGTCCTTGTTATGGCCAGCGCGCCAAGGTTATGTCCTGATGCCAGGACGATAACGATACCGAATGCAACAGCCGCTGTGCCATCGTTAAAGAGACTTTCTGCCTCGACCAGTAGACGAAGACGGCCATGAACGTTGGCCTCGCGGAACATTGCGACTACGGAAACTGGATCCGTGGCGGCAATCAGAACACCAAATACCAGAGCGCTGACCCACTGCCAGTGCGCGAGAAAATGCATGCCAAGCATCGTGATTCCTGCTGATACCAGCACGCCTACAGTCGCCAAGACGAGGATGACCGGTAGATCTCGGCGCAGCTCTTTCCAGCGAAGGTGGAACGCGGCCTCGAAAATGAGCGGAGGCAGGAGTCCGGTGAAAAGCAACTCTCTTGTCAGACTCATCTTCGGTGCGAAGGGCAGTAGCGCCAGGCCCATTCCGGCTGCAACCAAGCCCACGCTGTAGGGAAGCCGGAGCCGTCGCGTAACCATCGCAACTACGGATGCGATGAGGAGCAGCAGCACCGCGCTATTTCCAAAATTGAGTTCCATTGCTTATGGACACGGTCACGAAGGGACGACTACCAGGCTCCCCGCGAGCCGTCCTTCATTACCGCACTCCGCAGGCCGCTCCCGCAAGACAATTCGTCCGACTTCCGGACTTCGTCCTTGAGAAACCAGCAACTTAGGCCCGCTGCGTGGGCCGTTCTTCAGGAATTCTTCATGGTTTCTTCGGGACTTCTTCAGGGCTCTTCTGGCATCATCAAGGCGTTATGAACTCTGTTGATGAAGCGTGGTTAAGCCTGCTACTGGTTGCGCTGTTCGGGCTGCTTTTCCTCTTGCGGGTTAAGTTTCCGAACGCCTCAAGAGGCAGGGAGACGGCGGTGCTGGTAGTAGCAACAATTCTTTTCTTCTCGATCTGTAGTCTTTTCAAGGGGTCGTCGACTGCGACGATCCAGAAACTCAGTGCGGCTCAAGCAAGCATGCTGGAGCCGTAATCAAGAACGTAAGGACTCTCTGTGCTGGTTCGGCGATGAAACAAACGGTTCGGCAAACACGACGGATGCTCATCTTCCTCCTGTGCGGGGGAATCGCTCTGTCGCTCGCCCAGGTGCCGCTTCTACACGACGCGGCCATCCATGACCCGAACGGAGTCCTGGCCCGTGGCATGGCCGGGCGCCCGGAAAAACTCCCCGGGCTGGAGAAACAGCAAGTCGATTGCGCAAATGCGAGGCCCACTTTCCAAGGATCTGTGGCTCCCGCAAGCATTAGAGCTAACGCGCCTCCAAGTGAACAGGCCGAACTCGTCATCTTCAATCAATCATTCAGACCGCAGGCTGGACTTCTCCGGGCGCATTCCGGTCGAGCTCCTCCCTACACATTCTCTCGGTAAGGAAAACAGTGGTGTGAATGCGCGGGCGTGGGGTATTCCTTCGCACGCTAAGTGAATGTGAGAGGAGAAGCATATGCCTAAGAATCTACGTTGGAAATCGATTTTCATTGTTGCCGTCGTGCTGAGCTGTGTGTTCGGCATCATCGGGCTCCCCAAGTCGACTCGTGAGCTGGCAGAGAACTGGAACAAGAATATTCGCCTTGGTTTAGACCTGAAGGGCGGCAGCCACATTGTCTTGCAGATCCAGGTGCAGGATGCGTTTAAGGCGGAGGCCGATCAGGTGATCGAGCGCCTCAAGGACCCGCTACGTAAGGAAAGCGTGGAGTACGTTTCGATGGATCGGAACGAACCAGTCTCGATTGAGACGGCCGGAACGATTCAGATCAACGTCCGGGGAGTTCCGATCGCCAAGTCCGGCGACTTTCGCCGTATCGTGGGCGACCTTACGGGCCAGCAATGGATACTTGCTTCGGAAAACTCAACCGATTACAAGCTGACCATGCGCGGAGATGCTGCGCTCAAGTTGCGTCAGGACACCTTGACGCAGAGCATGAATACGATCGAGAAAAAGGTCAACGGCCTCGGGGTTGCCGAGGCCAGCGTTCAGCAGCGGGGCGGCAGCAGCGGCGAGGCCGAAATCCTGATTCAACTGCCCGGCGTCGACGATCCGGCCCGGGTGAAGGGAATTTTGCAGACTTCCGCGTTGCTGGAACTCTGCGAGGTCAAAGGTGGTCCGTTCGGGTCTCCGGATGCGGCGCGGAGCGCTAACGGCGGTATCCTACCGCTCGGCACCAAGCTTGTTCGTGGATCGTCTAGGACGGGCGACGGGACTGGAGACACGTGGTGGCTATTAGGTCGGTCTCCGGTGGTCACCGGCCGCGACTTGCGCGACGCAAAAGCGCAGCAAAGCGAGACGCAAGGGCGATGGGACACCGGATTCGTACTGACCCAGGATGCCGCGCGGCGTTTTGAAAGATTCACTGGCGCCAACGTCGGCAATCGACTGGCAATCGTGCTCGACAACGTCGTGTTGAGCGCTCCCACAATCCAAAGCAAGATTTCCGATCAAGGACGCATCACGGGCGCGGGCACACACGATGAGGCCGCCGACCTGGCGCTCAATCTTCGTGCAGGATCTCTACCGGCTGGTGCGAAGGTAATCGAAGAACGGACCGTCGGCCCCTCCCTAGGTGCGGATTCGATCCGGCGCGGTGTCACCGCGGGCATCGTCGGTTTGGCTCTGCTGATTGCGGCGATGGTCCTTTACTATCGCGGCGCGGGGTTCAACGCTGTTCTGGCGCTGCTACTGAACACAATTATGACGGTCGCGGCGCTCAGCTACATCGATGCAACGTGGACTTTGCCTGGAATCGCCGGCCTCGTGCTTTCCATCGGCATGGCCGTGGACTCTAACGTCCTCATCTTCGAGCGCATCAAGGAGGAGTTACGATCCGGGAAGGCGGTGGCCGCGGCAATTTCGTCGGGGTTTGACCGCGCGTTTGCCACCATCATTGATACTCACGTCACTACCGTGGTGGCGAGTGCCTTCTTGTTTATCTTCGGAACCGGTCCGGTACGGGGCTTTGCGGTGACCCTGGTCATCGGCTTGATCGCCAATGTTTTCACCGCGGTCTTTGTTTCGCGGGCCATCTTCGATATCGAGCTCTGGAAGAGGCCAAGCATGACTCACCTGAGCATCGGAAGCGGACGGACGGAACTATTCAAAGCTACCAGCGTAGATTTTCTCTCCAGGCGCAATCTTACTCTTGGCCTCTCCATGCTTGCGATCGTGATAAGCGTGGTCAGTCTGGCGGTAAAAGGAGGACCGAAATATGGTCTCGACTTCCGCGGCGGCACCAACATGTACGTGAGATTCGATCCCAAGCCCCCGATCGAGGATCTCCGCAGGGCGCTGTCAACCCGCTTGAAGGGCGATTTCAGCCTCCAGGAAACGCAGGGCACCGGCGAGTTTATCATCGGAACCGAGCTGGCCAACGAAGCGAGACTCGACGAGGCGCGGCAAACGGTTGAGCAGACGCTTCGCGAGAAGTATGCCAATCTTGGCGGCAAGTTGGACCTGAACAACGCAAACCAAGCAGCGCTCGAGGATCGCGTCCGGCGCGGGCTGCCAGCGCTTTCGGAACAGGATGTGAAAGACCTGGCAACACGGGTACTGAACTATCGAGATAAAGAGAGGAACGGCCTCGTCGGCAATGTGGACGAATTAAGCAAGATCCCGGAAATCAATGAGCAAGTCTTGACCGCCGTGAAGCAGGAACTCGGGGTAGGGACGTTCAACATTCGTTCGGTCGAAGTCGTGGGCCCGCGCGCAGGCCAGGAACTGCGGCAACAGGCCGTTCTTGCCACGCTGTGCGCGCTTGGCGGCATGCTGATCTATGTCGCCTTCCGATTCAAGCTGATTTCGGGCGCTGCGGCGGTCATCGCGACCGTGCACGACGTCATTATCACGCTGGGCCTGTTCTCTCTCACCGGCCGGGAGATCGACCTCACGGTGATCGCTGCCTTGCTCACTCTTATCGGGTACTCGATGAACGACAAGATCGTGGTGCTTGACCGTGTGCGTGAGAATCTGCGCGCAAATCGGCGCGGCTCGTTCCTCGATTTGGTCAACCAGTCGATCAACCAAACCCTAAGCCGGACGATCCTTACGGCAGGTCTGACCCTTGTTGCCTGCCTGGCGCTGTACTTCCTGGGCGGTAAGGTCCTCAATGGAATCGCGTTCGCGCTCTGCGCCGGCATCGTTGTGGGCACTTATTCGTCTATTTTCGTCGCGAGTGCGCTACTCGTGATGTGGCACCAATTCCAAGAAAGGAGAGGAGCGCCGGCTATTGGAACGCGCCCACAGCCGAAGCGGGACGTTGCGTACGATCTTCCGGATAGCGCTCTGGCACGGGCCTTGCGGTCGAAAGGGCGCCCGCAGCCCAAAGCACGATAGGAGAAGCGAAACATATGCTCGACTTGCTAAAGCTAGAGACGTTCCGTGTAGCTGCCGGTACCCACGCGCGCGGCGGCTGAGCTTGGCTGTTGTCAATCGACGGTGACCGTACACATCAAAGAGCTGGAGCGCGAACTAGGCGTCCAGCTCTTCGAGCGGTGCCGCTTTTCGAAGAAAGTGGTCCTGACCGAGGCTGGGCGCCGTACGCTGGAATATGCGAGCCGTCTGTTCACGCTCGCTGAAGAGGCTAAAGCTGCGGCCGCGGAGGCGGATGCCGCAGTCTTAACAGAGCCCCCCAACGATTCCACGCCGATCGCAACCGCACAAGTCCTTCGGCACAATCGGGACCGGGTCCTAAGTCCGCTGGGTGAAATAGCCGCTTGAGCGAACAATTGCCGGTAGCTAATGTTCGGCCAAATCTTGCGGTGGGCGTTGAGATGAACCGGTCGGTTTATGCGCGGGGTGCCAAAAGGACTCCAGAAGCCAGGAGGAGCAAGAAAGCCGCAACTGCAAATACAAACATCTTGTTGCGGACTGACGCTTTCGGGAAGTGGACGTGCAAAGTCAACAACGCCGCGACAAAGAGGAGCGATCCGACCAGCGTAATCAGCACGAGGCTGGAGAATGGATCCGGAGAGTTCATACAGTTGCATATTGACAGAGCAGAGCTGAAGAAGTCCCGAAGAAACGGTGAATAATTTATGTGAGTGCTTCGGCTGCCACAACCAATACCGCACACCGGCTCCTGCGTACTTGGCTTCGGAGTGCGCACTTTCTTCGGGGAAGCGTATCATTCCTGTCTACACCGCATCCATGGTCGTCGGCTGGGCTGGGCTGGACTTCTGATGATCTGTCTAGCGCTGTATTTCCTCTTGATCAACCCGCCGCGTCGCCGCTCTGCCGCGGCCGGCGGCCGAGGCGGACGCCGCAGTGTTACAGATCAGTTAACCCGAGCCAACCCGCACCAGCAGCAACCCTAAGTGAGTGCTTTCACTCACCCTTCGTGACGCAACTCACATCTCCCGAGACTCGAATGTGAGTCAACGGATGCAGAACCCCTTTTCATTCAGAGAGTTAAGGACCTCGGATCCCTCCAACTGCCACTCCCCCGGTTTCGGCCAGCGATATGCCTTACGTGGAAGACGAGATAGTGATGGCATACGTCGGACTCATGCCGCTTGAGGTGGGCGCGATTAGGATCTCCCGCAATCTGAGAGGAATACGCGATCTTCATAACTTCTTCATGGGTTCTCTATGACTTCTTCAGGCCTTAGGGAATACTCTCAGGACGTGGGAGGGCAAAATAACATGTCACTCGCGTTTGAGAGAATCCTGAAGCCCGCGACTGGCCGCCCGGCCCCGCCCGTAGGCGACGGGGCGGATCAGAAACTAAACATCGCCGTCGTCTTCACGTCAGTGGAATCGACGCTTGCGGCCTTGAAGGAAGCAGGCAATCTGGCGAATAGCCTCAGCGCAAAGATTACGCTGGTGGTGCCTCAAGTGGTGCCATATCCGCTTCCTCTTGAGACTCCGCCGGTCCTGGTGGAGTTTAATGAGAACCGCTTCCGGGTCCTCGCAAGCGAAAGCCCGGTGGAGACAAGCGTGCAAATCTATCTTTGCCGCAATCGCTTCGAAACGCTCGCATCGGCATTGACTCCTGGGTCGATCGTCGTCCTTGGCGGGCGGAAGAGATGGTGGCCAACGAAGGATGAACTCCTGGCCCGGCAGCTCCGGCGTGCAGGACACGAAGTAGTTTTCAAGGAAACGGAGTAATTTCAGATGCTCGATCTATTCTACTTAGCTATCGGCTGTGGATTTTTGCTTCTCTGCTGGGTCTTCACCAAGGCCTGCGACAAGCTATAGGCGGAAGAGGACAACATGGATTACATCATTGCCGGAATCGCGTCACTGGGATTGTTTGTTTACCTGATCTACGCGCTACTTCGTCCGGAGAAGTTCTAAGGAAAAATTATGACTAGCATTGGCGTTCTACAGATCGCGATCTTTTTGGGGCTGATCCTTGTCTGCGCGAAGCCTCTGGGCGGGTACATGGCCCGAGTGTTCGAAGGCCAGCGTACCTTCATGCATCCCGTCCTGCGATGGCTGGAGGTGTTGACCTACAAAGCCGTGGGGGTGAAGGAAGACGTGGAGCAGCGCTGGACCCATTACGCGGCATCTCTGCTGAGCTTCAGCATCTTCGCGTTCATATTCACGTACGGGCTCCAGCGCTTGCAAGGTATCCTGCCGTTCAATCCTCAGCACTTTGGAGCCGGGCAGGTCACTCCCGACCTGGCATTCAACACGTCTGTGAGTTTCACCACGAACACGAACTGGCAGTCCTATTCCGGTGAATCCACTCTGAGTTACTTCGTGCAAATGGCCGGTTTGACGGTTCAGAACTTCTTGTCCGCGGCCGCGGGCATCTCCGTTGCGGTGGCGCTGATTCGCGGCTTCGCGCGGCAGGAAAAGAAGACCATCGGCAATTTTTGGGTGGACGTGACTCGCGCTACGGTATACGTGCTCCTGCCGATTTCGATCCTTGCCGGTCTGCTCTACGTCTCCCAGGGCGCCGTTCAGAATCTCAAGCCATACACTGAGGTGACTACGGTTGAGGGTGCGAAGCAGGTGATCGCCCAAGGACCCGTTGCATCGCAGGAAGCAATCAAGCAACTCGGCACCAACGGCGGCGGCTTCTTCAACGCCAACTCCGCCCATCCGTTTGAGAATCCGACTCCTATAAGCAACCTTTTGGCGATGTTCCTGATCTTCGTAATTCCGGGCGCATTGACCTACACCTTCGGGAAGATGGTCGGAGATACGCGGCAAGGCTGGGCGATTTTCGCCGCCTTCTCAGTGATGTTCCTGATCGGCGTGTTCGTCTGCTACCACTTCGAGCAGGCTGGCAACCCGATCCTGGCGAATCTGGGGCTGCAGACTAACGCTTCCTCGGGCCAATCGGGCGGCAACATGGAGGGCAAAGAGGTTCGTTTCGGTATCGCGAACTCGGCTTTGTTCACCACCGTGACTACGGACGCCAGCTGCGGCGCCGTCAACAATATGCACGACAGCTTAACGCCGCTCGCCGGCCTGGTTCCCATATTCAACATGATGACGGGTGAAGTGATCTTCGGCGGCACGGGCGCGGGGCTGTATGGAATCCTGCTGTACTGCATCCTGGCGGTGTTTATCGCCGGCCTCATGGTAGGCCGGACACCCGAGTACCTGGGCAAGAAAATCGAGCAGAAGGAGGTCAAGATGGCCATGCTGGCGGTGATCGCAACCGCGTTCAGCATTCTGGTCTTTACGGCTCTCAGCTCGGTGATTCATTTCCCGGAGAAAGGCTACTGGAATTCTCCCGGTAACCCCACGGCGAACCTGAGCAACACCGGCCCGCATGGGTTTGGAGAAATCCTGTACGCCTACGACAGCGGCACGGCCAACAACGGCAGCGCCTTTGGCGGTCTGAACGCCAACACACCTTGGTTCAACACGACCATCGGACTCGCCATGAACATGGGCCGATTCCTCTTCCTGCTTCCGCTTCTCGCGGTTGCCGGCAGCCTTGCTGCGAAGAAGAAGATACCATCCACGGCGGGAACCTTTCCCACGCACGGGCCCCTGTTTGTGGGACTTCTAGTGGGCACGGTCCTGATCGTGGGCGCCTTAACGTTCTTCCCGGCGCTTTCGCTGGGACCGATTGTCGAACACTACCTGATGCACGACGGCAAGCTGTTTTCCATGATTCTGTTGCCGGCGTCTAGTTCAATTTGGGGGATTTGGAGCTAGTCATGTCTATCACCACCACTACAGAACCTAACGTGACGCCGCAGATTCCGCCGGACGATCCGACGTCGCTTCTGCCCAAGAAGCTGGTGCGGTCGCGCCCGCTCTTCGACCCGGAGATCGTCAAGCGGGCCAGCGCGGCATCCTTCGCCAAGCTTAACCCGGTGACGTTGTTGAAGAACCCGGTGATGTTTGTCGTCGAAGTAGGGGCGGCGATCACCACACTTTTCTTGATCCGCGACTTGTTCACCGGCGGCACCATCATTAGCTTCCAAGTCCAGATTTCCTTGTGGCTGTGGTTCACGGTGCTGTTCGCCAACTTCGCCGAAGCCATGGCGGAAGCCCGCGGCAAGGCCCAGGCAGATTCTCTGCGCAAGACTAAGACGGACGTCATCGCAAAACGATTGAACGCTGGCGGAAAAGTGGAAGAAGTGTCCGGGGCGCTATTGCGAATCGGCGACGTCGTGATTTGCGACGCACGAGACCTCATCCCCGGCGACGGAGAAGTGATCGAGGGTGTGGCGACCGTTGACGAATCCGTGATCACCGGTGAAAGCGCACCAGTTATTCGCGAATCCGGCGGCGACCGAAGTGCGGTTACCGGCGGCACGCGTGTCCTGTCGGATCAGATCAAGATCAAGATCACTTCCAACCCTGGGGAGACGTTCCTCGACCGCATGATCGCCCTGGTCGAAGGTGCCCAGCGCCAAAAGACGCCGAATGAGATCGCGTTGAACATCCTGATCTCGGGCCTGACGCTGATTTTCCTGCTCGCCGTAATCACGCTACAACCCTATTCGGTGTTCAGTGTCGCGCAGGCTGGCTCAGGATCGATTCCGACAGTCGCAGTCCTGGTCTCCTTGCTGGTCTGCCTGATCCCGACGACTATTGGTGGCCTGCTGTCAGCAATTGGCATCGCCGGTATGGATCGCGTCATGCAGCACAATGTGCTCGCAATGAGCGGCAAGGCGGTGGAGGCGGCCGGGGATATCAATTCCTTGCTGCTGGACAAGACAGGTACGATCACACTGGGTAACCGGCAGGCAGTGGAGTTTCTGACGATCAACGGAGTCAAGGACGAGGAACTGGCGGACGCCGCACAACTGTCTAGCTTGGCCGACGAGACGCCGGAGGGCCGGTCGGTCGTGATTCTGGCCAAGGAAAAGTACGGTCTTCGGGGCCGTCACATCCCGGAACATGAGGCGACTTTCATCCCGTTTTCGGCTTACACCCGGATGAGTGGGGTCGACTTCGAGGGACGCCAGCTTCGTAAGGGAGCAACGGACGCCATCATCACCTTTGTGATGCAGCAGGGCGGTGAGGTTCCCGGCAATTTCAAGGATATGAGCGACCGTATCTCCCGGAGCGGTGGAACTCCGCTGGCAGTCGCCGACGGGAAGCGGCTGTTAGGTGTGATCCACTTGAAAGACATCGTCAAGGGTGGAATGAAGGAGCGCATTGCCCAACTTCGTAAGATGGGCATTCGCAGCATCATGATCACGGGCGACAATCCCCTGACTGCGGCCGCTATCGCAGCAGAGGCCGGCGTGGACGATTTCCTGGCTCAGGCAACGCCCAAGGACAAACTGGAGTACATCAAGAAGGAACAGGCCGCCGGCCGTCTGGTGGCGATGACGGGTGATGGCACCAATGACGCGCCCGCACTCGCGCAAGCCGACGTCGGACTGGCCATGAACACCGGCACGACTGCTGCGAAGGAAGCCGGCAACATGGTGGATCTCGACAGCAATCCGACCAAGCTCATTGAGGTAGTCGCGATCGGCAAGCAACTGCTGATTACCCGGGGCGCGCTGACGACGTTCTCTATCGCCAACGACGTGGCGAAGTATTTCGCCATCATCCCGGCAATGTTCATGACCATGTATCCGGTGCTTGGCAAGCTGAATATCATGAAGCTGCACACGCCGCAGAGTGCGGTGCTCGCGGCGGTCATCTTTAACGCTCTGATCATCATCGCGCTGGTGCCACTCGCACTGCGCGGAGTGAAATACCGTCCGCTGGATGCCGCGAGCCTATTGCGTCGAAACCTTCTAATCTATGGCGTCGGCGGAATCCTTGCACCGTTTCCAGGGATCTGGCTGATCGATCAGTTGTTAGTGGCTCTGCGTTTGGCGTAAGGAAAGGACAATACCATGTGGGAACAAATCTTACCAGGACTTAGAATCAAGATCTTCATGACGGTCGTTCTCGGGGTGGGCTATCCGCTCCTGATGACCGGCATCTCCCAGGTCGTCTTTCCGAGGCAGGCCAACGGGAGCCTAATCAAGGCCGGCGATAAAGTGATCGGGTCGGAGCTTATCGGCCAGAGCTTCAGCAAGCCGGAGTATTTTCACGGACGGCCGTCATCCGCGGGCGGCGGATACGACGCGACCGCCAGCAGTGGCTCGAACCTTGGGCCGACCAGCGCGAAGCTCGTCCACGGTACTACCAAAATGGACGACAAGAAGAACGAAGTCGTCGACTTCGACGGCATCAACCTTCGCATCGTGCACTACTGCCTCGACAACGATATTGCCTACGAATCATCGGTGCCACTGGATCAGTTTAAAGACGCCAAAGGTGAACTTGATGAGGTGAAGCTGATCAAGGCCTTCAACGATGACAAAGCACCGTTAGTGTTTACGCCGAAGGCGCCGATCCCCGCGGATGCCGTAACAGCTTCAGCCAGCGGCTTGGACCCACAGATCAGCCCGGATTCCGCGCACATGCAGACCGCCCGGGTTGCCAAAGCTCGTGGCATCCCAGCGGATCAGGCGAATCAGTTGGTTGCCCAGTTTACCGAGGGTCCAGATCTGGGCTTGCTCGGAGAACCGCGCGTCAACGTGTTGAAGCTCAACTTGGCTCTGGACCAACAGTTCCCAGTCAAGAAGTAACCGTTACATTTCGCTCTCGCAGGCTGATATCGCCTGGGGTCACCTGGACGCAGTTGAACTGCGCCTGCGAGAGCCTCTTGTGCACGTCAGGATCATGTATGTCTTGGGAGACTTTGATGAAGAGAACCACACGCACGCCCGCGCCAGCTGCGTTGCCGGCACGGCTAGATTCCACGGATATGAGGAATCTTGTCTTGCTAGCGCTTGACCCTCGTTCGCCCCTCGGTTTCTTCGAGCGCTTGGGTCTTACGTTGTGGCTCGGAGAGTCCAGCAACAACGGTCCCTGGTTGTAGACGCCCTGCTAAGCGATGTCGGCGCGGGATCCAATTGAGCTCGTTCTTTCGATGCCGGAGGAGGAACGACGTATCTGGTTGCGGGCCCTCGCTCCGGATGATGCCGCCGATTTGATTCAGGGTGCTCCCCACGAAGAACATCCTGCCCTTTTGGCCGCGCTCGATCCTTGGCCACGCGCGGAAGTATCCGCCCTCCTCGCCTACAAAGAGGACGAAGCGGGTGGTCTGATGAATCCCCGCTTCGCGAGGCTTCGCCCCGAGATGGAGATTGACGAGGCGATCGCCTATCTGCGCCGGCAGGCAGGCCAGGTTGAGACGATCTATTACGCCTACGTCCTCGACACCGACCAACGGCTGCTCGGTACCGTTTCCTTGCGCGATCTTCTCTCGGCAAGACGCGACCAACACGTCCGTCAGCTCATGCGGCGCAATTACCAGAGCGTGCTCGAACATGAACGTCAAGAGGCAGTCGCAAAGTTGATGTCGGATCACCGGCTTCTCGCCATTCCTGTCCTGGACAAGTCCCGTGTCATGCAAGGAATTGTGACGATCGACGATGCCATGCAGGCAGGTCGCGAGAGCGCGGACGAGCAGCTGCAGAAGGTCGGCGGCATGGAGGCTCTGGAAGGGGCCTACTTGGACACGACCTTCAGAAAGATGTTCCGCAAGCGGGCGGGCTGGCTTTCTGCCCTTTTTCTTGGGGAAATGCTCACAGCTACGGCTATCGGATTCTACGAGCGTGAGATCACCCAAGTCGTGATGTTGGCTTTCTTTATTCCACTGATTATCAGCAGCGGAGGGAATTCAGGCTCCCAGGCGGCGACGCTGGTGATTCGTGCGATGGCCCTGGGGGAAGTCCACCTACTGCATTGGTGGCGAGTATTGCGAAGGGAACTCTTGTGTGGCATCGGCTTAGGCACGGCACTCTGCGCAATCGGCATGACGCGTATTGTGATCTGGCATGGGATCTCCGGTGCTTATGGCGAACACTTCGCCCGCCTTGCTCTCACGGTGGGCACCAGTCTCATCGGTGTTGTGCTGTTCGGGACGCTAACGGGTTCCATGCTGCCGTTGATGCTGCGCGCGTGCCGTTTCGACCCTGCGAGCGCGTCGGCTCCCGCGGTGGCAACCCTTGTGGATGTAACCGGTCTGGTCATCTACTTTTCGATGGCGAAGGTGTTTATGCTAGGAGTTCTACGGTGACCCACTACAGCAACGCGCTCGGAGGCGAACATGGCTTCTGAGATCCGCCGGAAAACGCCCGAAGACTATCTCCGCGAATGTCAGGCGGAAGAAGAAGCCGCTACTCCTAAAACTGAAGGGCATCTCAAGATCTTCCTCGGCTACGCCTCCGGAGTCGGGAAGTCTTTCCGGATGCTGGATGAGGCCCGACGCCGGCGAGAACGTGGGCAGGACGTCGTCGTGGGAGCGATTCAACCGCAAGTACCGGAAGAAGTTGAGCCTCTGCTCCGAAAGCTGGAAGTGGTACCGCTGAAAATTGTCGGCGGAGGAACCGCCATTGATGTGGATGCACTTATTCAGCGTCATCCTGCGACCTGCGTCATCGATGGTCTGGCCTATGACAATCCGCCGGGCATGCGGAACCCGACGCGCTGGCAGGATGTGAAGGACTTACTGGAGGCTGGAATCAACGTGATTGCCTCGATCAATGTCCAGTATGTCTGTGAACTGCGCGAGCAGGTGGAGGCAATCACTGGAAAGCATGTGGATCAGACCGTCCCACTTTCCTTCATTCAGAGTGCCGACGAAGTCGAAATTGTGGATGCGGCTCCCGAAGCGCCGATGGAGCGGTCCGCAGATGAACAGGTAGAGGTTCGGAAACGCGAAGAGCGATTGTCGAAGCTGCGGGAATTGGCTCTGGTGGTGACCGCGGACATCGTGGATCACCAGCTGAACGATTATCTGGAGCGGCATGCGATTAAGCAACATTTCGGGGCACATGAGCGGATTCTCGTCTGCATTACACCTCGCGCCAACCTGCAGGAGATGATGGAGATCGCTCAGATCACCGCCAGAAGGTTCCACGGAGAACTCATCGTGGCGTATGTGAAGCAGGCGAATATCTCGCCTGAGGATCAATCCGCGCTTGACGCCAGACTCGCGATTGCGAATGCCGCCGGCGCGCATGTCGAAATCCTGGAAGGCGCCGATCCTGCAGATGTCATCCTCGCTTTCGCCAGATCACGGGGGATCACGCAACTCTTTGTCGGCCACAGTCAGCGCACCGGACTCGCACGGCTCAAAGGCAGCCCGCTCGACAAGTTGATATGGGAAGGCCACGGCATTGACGTGTGCGTGTTCCCCCAATAGAACATGACGGAACTGCACCGCGGGAAACTCAAGATCTTCATGGGCTATGCCGCAGGCGTCGGTAAGACTTACAAGATGCTGGAAGAAGCTCAGGATCTGAAAGCTTCCGGAGTAGACATCGTAGTCGGCTATTTCGAGCCGCATGGGCGCAAAGAGACAATTGCGAAAACCGAAGGATTGGAGATCGTTCCCAGAAAAACGGTGCAATATCGCGACTCACTCTTTGAGGAAATGAATACAGAAGCCATCCTGGCAAGGCATCCCAGAGTGTGTGTTGTGGATGAGTTCCCGCACACGAATGTTCCCGGCTCGGAGCGCAGCAAGCGATGGGAAGACGTGGAAGTATTGTTAGCCGCTGGGATCGATGTTCTCACCACGATGAACATCCAGCATCTGGAGAGTCTGAACGATCACATTTGGCAGATCAGCGGAATTCGGGTTCGCGAAACAATCCCGGATTGGGTAGTACAGCAGGCGAATGACGTGGTGATGGTAGACCTCACCCCTCGCGCGCTCCTCAATCGGTTACAACGGGGCGTGGTATACGAGCGCCAAAAGGCAGAGATCGCCCTGCAGAACTTCTTTCGCGAACAGACTTTGGTAGCGCTGCGGGAACTTGCTCTTCGGCAGGCCGCGCATGAAGTCGAGCAACGCATGGGGAGCGAACAGGCGCGCTTCCAGGCTGCGGATGGGGCAACCGCCGGCCTGCGGAAACACCACAAGATTCTTGTGTTGGTCACGGCCGATCCCAAAACAGCGATGGTCATCCGGCGTGCAAAACGTGTGAGCGACTTCCTGGGTGCGGAATGTTTCGCCGTGGCGGTCCAGGCCACAGGTGATCTAAGTGGCTTACCGGCGCCCGATCGTGAAGCCATAGAACGCCATCTGAACTTCGCGCGCAACTTGCACATAGAGACCCGAATTCTGGAGGGGGAAGATGTTGCTTCTACTCTGGTCGATTTTGGGCGTCGCAATCAGGTCACGCAGATCTTTCTGACGCGACCCCGCCGAAAGGCATGGTCGCCGGCATTGTCCCGCGACTCCGTGCAGAGAGTGCTTGGTATCGCCAAGGACATGCTTATCGTCATCGTCTCCGATAGAGAGCCAGCGGGGAAGTAGTAGCCGTGTCGAACGAAAAATCTAATCGCAGGCCAACTCTTAGAATTGCGCTGTTTCTGATCTGTGCTGTTCTGATCCTGCTGGGCTTGAACACCCTCTACTCTTTCACGAATACGCTTCGACAGCTCGACGTCATTGAGGCTGAGCGCGACCAGTGGCAGCGGCCGGTAGACGTTCTGCGGGCGCTGGATTTGCGGGAAGGAAACACGGTAGTCGACCTTGGCTCGGGAGCCGGTTACTTCGCGCTCAAGCTGTCCCCAGCAGTCGGCAAACGAGGGCAGGTTCTTGCGGTGGATCTTCGTAAGTTGTCGCTCTTCTTCCTATGGACCAGGGCGCTGCTGAGAGGTGAGCACAACGTTCACGTCATGGTCGGAGAAGTAGACGACCCGGGCTTGCCAACGAACTCAGTGGACGCCGTGCTGATCTGCAACACCTACCATGAGTTCAGCAATCCGGAACGGATACTCAACCATGTATCTCAGTCGCTTCGGCCGGGCGGTCGCCTAGTGGTTGTTGATCGGGGTCCGCGCGCGCCTGACACGGATCACGCTCATGAGGTGCCTTTGACGGCAGTCGCAGGCCAGCTTCGGCGGAGCGGATTCGAGATCGTCCGCCAAGACGATCATTTCATTGATCGGCCTGGGGATGACTTGTGGTGGCTGGTGGTTGGTCGGAAACCTTAGGGACAGCCGTTCTCGACGCCCGCCCGGCAGGGTGGGTCCTTTCGCGCAATTCTCCGGGCCTACCGCGCACCGCAGTGCGGAAGACAATGTGCATAAAAGTTCTCTCTCAATCTGCTCAATCACTTACCAGTCCCGATACCCCATCGGGCAACGGAGTGTCATTTGCATCCTATTGAGTCACCGTTTGATGAAATAGGAGAACCAAGATGTCTCAAGTTACGATTCACAGAGTGGACGAACAAGGTCACAGGTCTTTGCCTATCTTGGGCGAAATCGCTAAACGCTTCAAAGATGTCGAGCGGCGGGCCTTTGAGTTGTTCGAGAAGCGCCGTTGCGAGGCTGGCCACGCCCTCGACGACTGGCTGAAGGCGGAACACGAACTAGTTGGCTGGCCGGTCGCCGAAATGTCCGAGCACGCAGACGGCTACCAGTTGCAAGTGAGGCTTCCTGGCCTCGATGCCAAGCACATCCACGTGACGGTTGCGCCGCAAGAGATTATTGTTCACAGCGCGCCCGAACGGGAAAAGCCGGTTCGCAGCGCCACCGTCTTGTGGTCCGAATTCGAGGACCCGTCGTTGTGCCGCCGCTTCGAATTGCCCGGCCCGATCGACACCGCAAGAGTCTCAACGAAACTAGGCAAGGGTGTTCTGACCGTGTTCATTCCAAGTGCTGAACCGGCCAAGCCGTTGGAAATCACCAAAGCGGCGGCCTGATCGCTGGCTCTGAGGAAGTTTTCTCAAGGACCCTGTCCAGGATTCCGCCCGCGGCCTTAGTCCGTGCGTCTCACTATCTATCCCTACTCGGGATTCGGCCGCAAGAGGACTCAGGGTTCATTCCACCGAGCTAACCCCTGCAGTGATCGTTCGGTGATAAGGACGGCATCTGTGGACGGGAGGAACAAGAGCTTCTCCTGAATAGCGGACGCAAGATTATTGAGGAGATTCACCTCTGGCTGATTCGGGCGCGCGTAGCTGAAACGTCATGCGCCAACTCCGCGTAGTTCGCTACCGTGAGGAACTTACATTCAAGCGTTTCCGATGCCGCTTAGAAGTGGCCCTCGCGTTCGAATGCCCCGCCCCGACAAACCAACGTGATTGGCTGCTGATTCGCTCGATCAGTGATGGCGCGCGGCGGCCCCGCCTATTCTTGCGCCTGTAAGCGAGATCGACTGGGATTTGCGTGCATCTGAAGGCTAACGTCATTCCGTTTCCATCGCCCGGCACGGGGTGAATCCGTGCGCTAGTGAACGTAATGCTTGGGAAGATGTATTGGTGGCCGCGTCAGTCGTTACGGCTTCGCCCCGAGTGTGACCAACGGAGGTCGCTGCTCGCCTCCCGGCGTTTTAGGTCTGCATAGATTTGATCCAGGTCATAGCAGTGCTCTGCCGCGTACGAGTCCCGGGCCGCGTAAACCTCTTGGAGCACTTCATCGTCCCCCGGTTTCCGCTCAGATAAGCTCTTCCGGCGTACAGATGGTCGTTTTGGTGTAGCCATGGTTCGAAAGAATCCTCTCCACTTCCCGGCGAATACGAACATTCGCGATATGCCGGAAGTTCCAGGTAAGTAGAAATTCACACTCTTCCGCCGCTGCGGCGATATGCACTGGATCTGGGCCTGCCTTCTCCGGGATCGCACCCGGGACCACCAGCAGCCGCGCTAATTCCAGTATCCTCTCCATTCAAAGGGGAAAAGCGAAACCTCACCGGAATCCGCGGGTAGCGGCGCTCGGTTCAAGGGATACTCAGTGCAATTTTCTCAAGGTTTGTGGCCACGTCCGGACTCGAACGCCGACCTCCTGCCTATCAGAAATCAGCTCCTGCTCCAAAGGCCTACGAGCGTTCTATCCCTCCACCTCTTTTCATTCACTTGGAGAATCTGCTTCGCTCGTCGATACAGGTATTGCCCCCCGAGAATGAAGGGTTTTGATACGGTTTTGATACGGTTCCGGCACAGTTCAAGAAATACCCGGTTGTAAGCTATTGAAAATGGTGGGCGCGGCAGGACTCGAACCTGCGACCTCCTGCGTGTGAAGGAGCGACACCTCCTCCAAAAACTATATCAGTTCTATCCCTCCATTCGTGTTTTCATTCACTTGGGGAATCTGCTTCGCTCGCAGACGCATTTAGTTGGCCCCATGGAAGGGACGGTTTTGGCACAGTTCTGACACAGCCCAGTGGGGCGAACAACAGCGGACCTTTAGTTCAGACGGAAGCAAGGCTAACCTTGAACCCGAAGAAGAAAGCCGCATTAAATTTCACAAGATCGCGCAATCGGCCGGCTGAAATCGACACGATCCGTGAGATCTTTCAACAGTGCGCTGACGGGTCCGAGTAGCAAGGTGGGACATCGCAAGTAAATCTCCATCAGATCCCCGGAGTTTCTATAGATTTCTGACGCACCGGACGAAATTCCTGCGGACCCGTAGGATGACGAATCACGTAACCCTCAACGCGCTAACCAGGGACAAGCAACCGTACGGCCACTGCGACCCTGACAGGTCTCGCGATCCAGCCCAAGATGGACGATCGACCTGCCAGCGATAAAGGCTCTGTGGTGGCGTAAAAAATCCGTGCGGCCAGTACCGGCATTTATCAGAGCCCCGACGGATCTTCTTCCACTTCCGCCAGGTCCGGCTTGCCGCCTTCGATCTCGCGATCCTCTTTCGCCCATTCGGAGGGAAGGTCTTCGATCGGCTTGGGGATCTCTCCCTCCTTTACTTCCTTCTCGAGTTTCTTGTCGATTGGAGTCATAACTTCAGTGTCCCACCTTTACACGTACCTGAATCCCTAGATTGAACCCTGTTGTGGTTTGACCTCAGGGAGGCGGCTCCGCAAACTCAACGTTCTGGATGAGCCCGCCGTGTTACAATCCGGTCGTCCGAGAATTATGAAAGGCGAGGCCATCGTTCTGGCGATTGCTTTCGGGCCTTTGCCAAGCGTGACTGAGAGGAGTGGTTATGAAGGCGAACAAGGCTCTCAAGCGACTGGCCAAGATTGAGGCGCGGATCTCGGATGTAATGGAGCGATATTCATCAAGAGCGTCCCACATACGAGAAGCGCTTCCGAGAAGCGCTTCGAGATGCGAGGGCTGCTATCGCTCGGGTGAAGCAGGCTATAAATTCGCAAGTGCCCTCCGAGAGGGCGAAGCGTGCTCCAGTGAAGCGGAAGAAGGCCGCCGGTAAAAAGGCGGCAGTCAAAACCCCAACAGTAAAGACGGGAAAGAAACTTACGCCGATCAAGACAGCTGCGAAGAAGGCGGCAGCTAAGAAGACAGTCCCGGCTCCCGTTCAGACGGCAACTACACTTGTGGCTGAAGTATCAATGGGCAAGTAGCGTTTTGCCCTACTCGGCCTACTAATGGCCTGACCTGTGGTCGCAAAAACTCCATCCGATCTCGAACTCATTGATGGCCGGAGCCTTAGTGGTTCGTTTCCGCCGGACACACAGTTAGAATCGCAGCCTCCTTACCCCCCAGTGCTTTCGCACATCTGGTCACGAGTTTCCGAGGACCCTACAAGCTCAGGACGGGGCAGGGCGACTGGCGAATGATCTCGTAAGACTTAGATCGCAGGCGGCCCAAATCCTCGTGCATCACCCCGCGGCTGATGACCACCAGATCCGCATGCTGCGCTTCAGCTACTTGCCGCACCCCGGACCGATGCCGCCCGCGACTACAGAAACCTCGAACTTCGTTCCGGCCGCCGCCTGGAGCTTGGCCATGTCCTGTTCGGCCATCTGCAACAAGAACTGCGCAAACTCTTCACCGCCGGTTTCCCAGGACTGGTGCTGGGCGCCGGGAACGGCGTGGACCAGGCGCACGCTGGTTCCCAACTCGCGCGCCAATTCGACAGCGCGGCGCAGTACCCATGCTTGCTCTGAGCCGCGATCCACGGCCACCACCAGTCTGCGGCAAGGCCAGTGCTGCTGCATCACTGGGTCCTCGGCATGCGGCGCGGTCCAGACTGCGCAGTCGGAATCGTGCAACACCTTAGAGACTACCGAGCCCAGCAACAAGCTGCGAAATCTCCCATAGCCGTGCGTGGGTAACATGATCAGGTCCACCCCATGTTGGCGCGCATAGTCCGAGATATCGATCGCCGGATCGCCCAGTTCCACCACACGCTCCACCTCCGGCGCATCGAAGTAGTCCTTGAGCCGCCCCTTGAACGCGTCGCGGATCTGCTCCAACGCTGGGAAATCGATCATCACCGGGTACGAAAAATCGCCGCTGCTTGGAATGGCAGGCGGGAGCTGCACCACATTGAGTAAGGTGACCTTGGCGTGGAAGTGCCCGGCGAAGGATCTCACGTACGGGCAGACAGCCTTCGAGCGCTCGGAAAACTCTACGGGGAAAAGGATGTGGCGGAAAGCCGGCATTTTGATTGCTCCTTGCAAAGCTATAGGTTACATGCAACCGCGCGTGTTTTCGCGTAGCGCGAACGGGAAGCCGAGCAAGCCAATCAACTCAAGACCGAGTTTCTAGCGAACATGAGCCATGAGTTGCGCTCACCGCTCCACACCGTCATCGGGTTTGCTGAGTTGTTGGCTGAGGAGATCGAGGGGGCACTGAACGAGAAGCAAAAGCGCTTCATCAGCCATATTCACAATGATTCGCTGCATCTCCTCGACCTCATCAACGACCTCCTTGACTTGACCAGAATCGAAGCCGGCCGCCTTGAGTTGCGGCATGAGGCGTTCAATATAGATGCAGTTATAGAGGAGGCGCTCTCTTCTGTTCGGTCGCGCGCAACGGCGAAGTCGGTGGACATTCGAACCGACGTCGCGGTCCCCACGCCAGTTTTCGCGGATCGGATCCGCTTCATACAAGTTCTGCACAACCTGCTGACTAACGCGATCAAGTTCACCCCAGACGGCGGTAAGATCTGGGTCGAAGCGGCGCCTCGCGACAGCTTCGCCGAGATATCGGTATCGGACACAGGAATTGGCATCCCCGAAGAGCAGCACCAAGCGGTGTTTGACAAGTTCTATCAAGTGCGCTTCGCTACCAATGGCGGATCCGAAGGCACCGGACTAGGTCTTGCCATCACGAAAGGACTTGTGGAGCAGCACGGCGGAAGGATCTGGCTTAAAAGCGAACTAGGCATCGGAAGCCGCTTTACATTCACGATTCCACTCGAGCAATCCTAACCAAGAAAGAAGATGTTGGTTTCGGATATCGTTTTCGCTCGACCGTTCAAATGGCTGCCGCGTGCATTTGACGTGCTATCCGCTGCGCGTCTTCGTGGCTTGGACGACTCGAATATCATGAGTACGCTTGATGGCCGCCAGCCGACCTTCCCCCATTTGAGGGAGGATGTCGGGATCTGCGAGCACATCGACTATGCCTTCGAACATGGAATCGACAAGCTGGAAATCCGCGACTGGAAGTGGCCTTCCAAGCCGGCGTAGGGAGATCAACGCTGCTCGATTAGCGTGCGACCAGAATCACACTGGAACGAGATCGGACAAGGTAGCTCGCGGGATTCGCGAGCACGGCTTCTTCTCCCGGGCTGTAGAATCCGAGTGGTGACGATTCCGCTGTGTCGGCGGCCAGGCGCCAAGAATTCGGACAACAGGGCGACGGCAGGGTGAAAGTGACGGTCTCGCGTGCGGCGTTGAACATCAAGAACAGGTCGGCCACGTCCTGGCTACGAATCAAGCACGCCAAGCTTTTTTGGCGGGGATCGAACCAATCTGGGCTCTTCCCGGAAGGATTGAACCAACGGATCTCCTGGTCGGTGTAGAAAGCTTCCCGCCGCAGCACCGGGTGCGCCCGGCGGAGCGCGAAAACGCCGCGAGCAAACCGGAAAACGTCGCTGTTCCGTTGCAGCGACGACCAGTCGACCCAACTGATATCGTTGTCCTGGCAGTAGGCATTATTGTTTCCTCCCTGGCTGCGCCGGAACTCGTCTCCTCCGAGCAGCATTGGCACGCCTCGGGAGATCGCGATTGTCAGAAGGAAGTTCTTGATCTGGCGAACGCGCGCCATTTCGACTTTTGGATCGCTGGAAGCTCCCTCGACGCCACAGCTCGCACTGTAGTTCTCAGATGGTCCGTCTCTATCATGCTCTCCATTGCCAGCGTTGTGTTTATGCGAATAGCTTACCAGGTCATTTAGCGTGAACCCATCGTGACAAGTGACGAAGTTGATGCTGGACTCCGGTCCCTTACCCGATCCAGAGTACAAATCTGAGCTTCCGCACATCCGGCTGGCGAAGGCACCCATCATGCCTTCATCTCCTCGCCAGAAGCGACGCACATCGTCGCGAAATCGGCCATTCCATTCCGCCCAGCGGCAGTCGGAGAAACTTCCGACCTGATACGCGCCGGCGGCATCCCAAGCCTCGGCGATCAGTTTCGCGTCGCGCAGGATCGGGTCCTCAGCGATACGCTCCAGCAAAGGCGCATCCGCTAGAACGTGGCCGCTACGGTCGCGGCCGAGCACGGAGGCGAGGTCGAAACGGAAGCCGTCAACGTGCATTTCCATCACCCAGTAACGCAGTGCGTCCAGGATGAGATCACGCACCACCGGATGCGCCGCGTTGATTGTTTGTCCAGTGCCGGTGAAGTCACGATAAAAGCGCTTGTCGCCATCGAGCCAGTAGTAAATGGCATTATCGATTCCCCGAAGACAGACTGTAGGCCCGAGTTCGTTGCCTTCGACCGTGTGGTTAAAGACTACGTCAAGGATTACCTCGATCCCGGCCTGATGAAAGGTCCGGATCATCTCCTTGAATTCGAGCACTTGCGCGCCCGCATCCTGCACGCTGGCATAGGATGCTTTGGGAGCAAAAAAACAAAGTGGATCGTACCCCCAATAGTTCTTGAGCTGCTCACCTGTCCGGGGATTCATCCTCGAGAGGTGGTTCTCGTTGAATTCCTGAACTGGCATCAGTTCTACGGCTGTCGCCCCGAGGTCCTTCAGATACGGTATCTTCTCGACCAAGCCCCGATACGTCCCCGGGAATGCAACTCTGGCGTTCGGGTGAGCGGTGTAACCCCGTACATGGAGTTCATAGATAACAGTAGATCCCCAGGAATGGCGGAGCGGCTGATCGCCTTGCCAATCAAAATCCCCGTGGGTGACGACGCACTTCGGCGCGGTCGCCGCATCATCGGCTTCGGAGGAAGACAGGTCCTTCTGAGGAGACGAAGGATCATAGCCAAGAGCCGGGAGAAAATCGCATCCTGGAACTAACGCGATCGCGGTCGCATAAGGATCTACCACGAGCTTGTCCGGATTGAAGCGGTGCCCTCTATGAGGAGCGTAGGGTCCGGCAAAACGGAATCCGTAGAGTTGTCCCGGCCTAATCCCCTCCAACCAAACGTGCCAGATGTCGCCCGTCTTGTTCCGGGCGGAGTCGAGCAGGATGCTCCGGGCCGGAACGGAATCCTCGGAATGATCGAAGAAGTCGAGGCGAACGCCGGTAGCGTGCCGGCTGAAAATCGCGAAGTTCACGCCATTGCCCCTCGCACGCGCCCCAAGAGGAAAGGGCATACCAGAACGGATCGCTTGGACCTCGCAGAGGTTCAGCAATCGTTCCAACTCGTCGAGTCGCTCAGTCCGCGCAGCAGCACTTGACTCAAGAGCTTGGATCTCGTGCCCGTCCTGCCCGGCAGTTGGGGAGACCGCTTCCGATGAGCGCGGTTCTGTTGGCATTGTTAGCGGACCGCTACAAGCTTACCAATGCCGCCAATCCGGGAGTAGACCTGCCTAAGGAGTTGAAGTGACCTATGCGGAAAGGCGCCACTGATTCGCCTTATCAGCGCGAGCGATCTTATCTACCTCGCGTTTTCTTGCGCTTACAGCGAGACCAATCGGGATTCGTGTGCATCATGTGTGCGTAGCAGTTCCGGGGTTCTAAAAAGGGTGCCTGCGCGCGGGCAGCATGCTGGCCTTGCCGACGCGGGCGGCGGGCGTCCAGCGAAGGGAGGGCCTTCTAAGACGACCTGGTTGCCTATGATTCCTGGCGGCCAGGGACGGAATCGAACCGCCGACGCCAGCCTTTTCAAGGCTGTAGTCAACCGAAGCTATCGCATTGAATCTATAGCGCCAAGACCGTCTCGGCAGTCCCGAAACGCCCGGATTATTGGGACAGTAATGGGACAAAAATCTGGCCGGTCGAATTTGCCTTCCTTTATAACTGTCCCGCTTCCGCTTTTCACCTCACGGCGCAATCGAGGTGATCCATGGAAGGAAAGATTCGAGCGGCTATTTATGTGCGCGTCTCTACTGCCAGCAAGACCAAGCAGGTTGACGCTGCCACCTACGTTCAGAATCCCGAAGTTCAAGAACAGCCTCTACGCGAACTCGTCACTCAGCGTGGATGGGATCTGTTTCGTGTCTATTCTGATCGCGCAAGTGGCGCCGCGGAAAGACGTCCTGGCCTAGACGCACTTATGGCCGACGCCCGCCGAGGACTCTTCCAGGTTGTGGTGGTGTGGCGGTTTGATCGTTTCGCCCGCAGCGTAAAGCAGCTCGTCCTTGGCCTGGAAGAGTTTCGCGCCCTCGGTATCGACTTTGTCTCCCATCAGGAAGCGTTGGACAGCAGTACACCCCTCGGTAAGGCTATGTTCACGATCATTGGAGCGATGGCGGAACTCGAACGCAACATCATTCGGGAGCGCGTCCTCGCTGGCATGGAACACGCCCGCCGAAACGGGACCAAGTCCGGCCAGCCCGTGGGCAGGCCCAAAGCAGTCTTCGACCGCGATGAAGTCGTCAAACTCAGGCAGGGGGGACTATCGTGGCGACAGATCGCTAGCAAGTTGCGAGTAGGCGCCGCGACTGTACGGCGGGCATACAAAGAGGGGAAGACTTTACAAGCTGCTCTCAATGGAGAGGCAGATTCCCCAGAATTCCCTGCCACGCAGGTCGATCAGGGCTATTTCACCGGGTGAAAGCGGGCTGCGTCTGAGCGGCCGTGTTGACCAGCAGCTAGCAAGAATCGTGTGTCCAAAAGCACTTGGCGGGTTTTCCATCACGCCCTTACCCCTCGGTCGCTATCTGATAGCCACGTGACAAACGAACGCGCCTAATCGAGATATTTCTGGCAAGGCTTCATCAAATGCCATAAGTCGCTTGTTCCGTGTGCGGACTCATCCCGCCCTTGTTTTGGGGTTTTGGCAGAAGCCTGAATAGGCGTTCGAATACGACGCCTTCCCACCATTCTCTTGGTAAGAGGGACCACGTGTAGGGTTGGTCTCCGAAGACCGTGCTTTCCAATCCCTACGATCCGCCGCTCTTCCGTTGGCTCGCGCCCGGCCCGGGAATGAATCCGAGCTTTGGCCGGGCGTTCGCTTATTTAGATAGTATCGCCAGAATCCTTGCGTTTGCTTCTGGCATCGCAGAAGCCACCGCCTCGCAATTGGGATAACACGCTCGGTGAGCGCGCTTCAAGTGCTTTTTTTGACGAGTATCTCCAGCGGCATCCCGAACATGTCCAGCGTGAATTTGATTTGGTCTTTCGATAGGACGCCCTTGTAGTTCATCGTGAACGGCATTCCGCCGAAGTCGAGATTCACTGCGAAGGAGATATTGTTCCCCTCTATTTTCCCGCCGGAGATCTTGGTCTCGCTCCCATCGGGACCAGTCGTCGAACCTGTCAAATTGGCTCCGTCCGCTTTGAATGTAAAGCTGACGGGCACATCGCCCATCGGCGTGCTCATCGTGCCCGTCCATTTTCCGTCCACATCCGCTGCGAAGGCGGAAGCGGCGAGAAGCACCAGGGCCAACGCTATTGTTGGAAACTTCATCTTGAATTTCTCCTTTTCTCTATGCAGTACGATTTCTCTATGGCAGGACGATCACAGACGATCGTGATATCGCGAACTTTTGGGCCGAAGGGTCGAATATCGTCACCTGACATATGTACTTGCCAGGCTGCAATTTGCTCATAGGCACGCTGAGGCTCACTGGAACTGCCTTTGACACCGGATTCAGCCCGCTGGTGATTTGAAGTGGTGCGGTCTCGAAGCTTTTCACGGTTCCGCGATAGAAGCTGACCGAGGCCACCATGAGCTGGGTTGATTCCGCGGCCGGCTGGTAAGCCTCCAGGTAAACGAACATATCCTGGTCCTTGCGAAAAACACGGGTCACACTGGGAATCAGCTTCTGATCGTCTTGAACCAGCGGATTTGCCGCAATCAGCTTCTTATCCTTGACCACCGTGGCTACGGTTGCTTCGAGCTTTTCCCGCTGATTGCTCAGCACCACGGAACTGGTCGGCAAGTACCGCAGCTCAAGGGCGAGGTCGGGGACGACGAATTTAGTCTCGAAGGTCCCCATCTTCCCGGTTTCGTTCTCCCGCGCCAGAAATTTCAGCGTGTAGGTTCCCGGCTGGAGCGAAAAGCCGGTGTCATACGCCAAGTTGCTCTTCGCCAGTTGACCGAGCGTGTCGCCTTTCAGTTTTACGGTGATATTGTCGCGAACCGTCCCCTGAAGCGCACCTTTGGCGTCTCTGATTTCTCCGATGAAATCCAGGCGCGTCGTTTCCGCGCCACCTTTCCGGGCCAGCTCTATATCGGAGCCCGGAATCTTGATCGACACGGGGACGAAATACCGGTCGCGCGCCTGGCGGAAGTAGTCCACCTCCAGAGCCACGGAAAGATCCGTCACGGGATCGCCGAGCATCAGCGCCTCTTGCAGTTGGCGCTCCCGGTCCGAGGAATTGAATTGCTTGAATTCCTTGGAAGCGAAGTAGCCTGACCGGTAATCGAGTTTGGCCGTCAGACTCTTGGCGATCTGCACCTTGATCTTGCGGTAGCGTCCGTCCAAGGCCGAGTTGGTGCTGTAGTAGCCGAGGATGTAGTAGCTCGATATATCCTTCTGCGCCTGTACAATCCCCATGGAGAGATCGTTGGCGTCGAGCATGCTCTTTCCGCCGGTATCGGACGCCAGCGTCGTAAGAGAGTCTTGCTGCCCCTGGAAATTGCTCTGCATCGTTCGCTGTGAGCTTCCGGAAAACATACCCTGGCCGCCCTGGGATGCTTGCGTCGCATTGCCTAGAGGCGCGGTCGCCACCAACCCGCGTGCGTCCACGGGATAGAAAGCAACGTTACTTCGGATCGCGGCATTGACGGTGGCGCGCAGCTGGGCCTGGTTATCAATTCCGCTCATGCTCATGCCGCTGGCGAAGTACACGAGGGCTTTCTTCTCCGGCAGGCTACCGAGCATCTTCACGGCGGATTCCAGCGCCGCCAGCTTGCGATCCGTATTGAAGATATTGAATTCGCTGTCGTCCTGGGTAAAAGCCGCACCAGTATCCGGCTCGCTGTCATCGCCGGTGTTGCCATTGGCCATGCCCACGTCTCCCACATTCAGATGCTTGATAACTTGAAAAAGACGATCGCGGTCGTTTGTGAAGTCTTGAAGGACCGTCAGATCTGTCTGATACGTCATCACGGCCACTAGGTCAGATGCGGTAATTTGCGTTGTCAGGAATTTCGTCGCCGCCTGCTGCGTGCGCAGTTGATCGGCTACCGGCATACCCGCTTGGTCGAAGAACAGAACCAGGAGCCGCCGATCCTTGTATTTGACTTCGCCTGCCTTGGCGGCTGGGGCGATCGGCGCGCCGACGGCGGATTTCACCGCGGGCGAAGCGGGCACGGCTGCCGCAGCGGCCGCCGGAACCGCCGGAGTCGCAGCGGCTAATGCTACATCTTCCAAACGCTGGTATTCGAATACGCCGATCTGCTGAGGTTTGCCATCTTCTGTGACTGTGAAATCGGACGCCTTGAGCCCCTCCAGCGGATTGCCGTTCTTGTCCTTCGCCGTGACATTCACTACCACCAGGTTGGTTGTCACCTGAAAGGTAACGTCCGTTCCCTTTCGAAAGCCCGGGGCATTCTCCGGCGTTGCGGTCTGCTGCGGCGCTGCCGACAGCTGGGCGATCAGAAAAATCGCAAAGGTTGCTCTCATGGTCAGAATCTGAACCTCATATTCATCGTCATCTTGCGCATGTTCGCCGCTGCCGTCGCCAGTCCGAAGGTGTTGGAGTCCACTACCGTTCCCCAACTGTTAATGGTGACGTGGTTGAGCACATTCTGTGCCTGGAACTGCAAATCCATACTGCGCCGTTCGCCGAGTCTGAACACGCGCGACATCCCGCCATTAAGCGAAAAGGTCGTGGGTCCGGGGATTGTGTTCCGACCGGCGTTACCCCACTCTCCGGCGGCCGGCGCGGTAAAGGCCGCCGTGTTAAAGAGCATCCCCGCGGCCTGCACAGGAAGACCCGTCGCGTTGGCTCGAACCGTGTTGCTCACCGCCGTTCCGGAAAGTTGAGAACGATTCCCGCCTGTGGTCGCCGTAAAAGGAGTGCCCGAACGAATGTTGTACATTCCGGTGATGGTCCAATCCTTAAGCAAGGCCGCTCCCCATCCCGAAAGCAGCGTTCCGCCGGCTCGACCCTGACCCGAGCTGTACTGAAACTGCACCTGCAAATTGTGCCGCTGGTCGAAGCTGGAGAGTGCACGTTCGCCGGATAAATCGAGCCAGTTTTGCGCGACTGGAGTGCGCCCGCCCGTTCCCGCGTCATCGATGGACTTCGAGAACTGATACGAGGTGTTGGCGCTGAAACCGCTTCGGAAGCGGCGATTCAACTGGAACTGCGCCGCATGGTAGATCGAGTTTCCGTTCGAGGTCTCGTAGGTAAAGCCGTGCGGGAGAGAGGATGCCGGCAATCCCGGCGCTACCGAATTCGGAATGAACTGCTGATCTAGCCGGGTGCCCTTGGTTCCCTGGTAGCCTACCGTTCCGTACAGACCGAAGGGAAGATTGTTTTGCAGCGTCAAATTCCAGCTCTGCGCATAGCCGATGCGGTAGTTGGGGTCGATAGCGTAGGTACTGGCACTAGAGTCTGTTGTCGCTTGTAGGAACGCGTTCTGAATATTCAACTGGTTCGTCGTCGAGCCGGAAACACTCAACGTCTGGGCGAAGGGAGGCTGCTGGGCCATGTTGGTGGCGATGGTCTGATAGGCGGCGCTGTTGTAGTAGATGCCGTATCCGCCGCGGACGGTCAGCGAGTGTTTGGTAGAAGGCCGCCACGCGAAGCCGAAACGCGGAGAGAAATTGTTCCGGTCGGGACGTATCAGGGCTCTTGGCAGCTCCACAGAGTACGCACCCGCTTGTCCCGATTGCACTGCGGAAATGGCGGAATAGCCGGGCGCGATATCGAGGTTAATCAGGCGGTTGTAGAGCTCGGTTACGGGAGTTGAATAGTCCCAGCGGACACCAAGCTGCACGCTGAAGGTGGGCCGGATACGCCAGTCATCGTTTATATAGGCGTCGTACCCTGTGGACCGTAAGTACTTGTCAGGGTTGCCATAGCGGATGGAACTGGTGGAAGGCGCGCCCAACAGGAAATCCGCCAGGTCATACCCGGTGCCTGTCTGGGCGACTCCGTTAACCAGCAGGCTGGTCGCGGAGCCGTTAAAAGTGTAGGTTCCGCGGCCGTTCGAATCGCTCAGTATGTTGAATTGCTGACGCCGGTAGTCGGCTCCAAAGGAGAAGTTATGCACGCCATGGGACCACGTGAGGCTCTCTCCCAACGCGCCCGTCTGGTTTCGGTTTAAAGAGTAGTTTCCGTCCGTAAGGCTGCCGTAGTTGGTGAAGTTCAGGTTAGGTGGGCCGAAATCGAAGGGGTTCTGTGCCGTGCCCACGATCCCTAACTTCGAGGCGATGTCCTCGCCATAGGCGAAGAACGGCGAGGAGAGCTGGCGGGTGCGGCTGAAGGTGAATTGCACGTTGTTGACAAGCCGAGCGGTGATACTTCGCGACCATGTCAGGTTGGCGTTCATGCTCCGGCCTGCACTGGTGTCGATGAACTCGAACAGGCTCGGCGAACTTCCGCTACTTCCCTGATATCCGACGCCGCCGTTGAGCCGGTCCTTGCTGCCAATCCGTATGTTGGAAAGGCGGAAGTTGAGATTATGCAGATCGTTCGAGTTGGTCCAGGAAGTCTGATAGTTGCGCGACGCGACGTCCACGTTGGGATTAGGGAAGTAATTCAGAAGCGCCAGCGCGGCAGAATTCAGACGCGTCAACGGAATCACGTTGCCGGCGAAGGGCAGTCCGGTCGTCGGGTCATAGATAGTCACTGGCTTGCCTTGCACCAGCGTTTGAGAGAAGTCGCCGATGCGTTCTAGGCCCGTCGGCATGTTGACTCCCTGCGAATTGACGCCGGTCCGGTTTTTCTGGAGTTGAAAATCCAGCGTGAAGTTGATGCGCTTGCTGGCGCTGATCAGCTTAGGTATCTGTAACGGACCCCCAAAGGTCACCCCGTAGCGCGCGTTCGCATAGGCGGGCTTGTCCACACCGGCACCGGTAACGGAATAATTCCGTGCGTCCCAGACATAGTCGTCGAGGCTAAAGAGAGCCATGCCGGTATAGAGCGGCCGCTGATTCTGCCGCCCGTTCCCGAAAGCGCGGGAATTCGCCAGCCGCTGCCAATCCGGTGGAGCGCCGCCACGACCTCCCTGAAACTGGCGAAGCAACTCGCCCAGTTGGGCCGGGTCGGGCGGACCACCTCCAGCTTGGACTTGCTGCATTACTTGAGCGATTTGCGCCGGATCAAATGCTCCACCGCCTGGAGGACCTCCGCGACCCCCTCCACCGCCACGTCCTCCTGGTCCTCCCGGTCCACCCGGAAATCCGCCAAATCCTCCAGGCCCGCCCGGTCCGCCGGGTCCTCCCGGACCGCCACCGGGTCCACCTGGACCACCAGGGCCACCACCCGGTCCGCCCGGATTCAGTCCTCCTGGACCACCAGGGCCACCGCCTAAAGCAAAGCCGCCTCCTGGTCCACCGGGCCCACCAGGACCTGGGCCGCCGGGTCCGCCGAATCCCGGACCGCCTGGGCCCAGCATGGTCGGATCAAAATTGATCGGCATCCCCGCCATTAGTCCGGGAATGCCGAAGGACCAGTCTCCTTGGGGCGCCAAACCAGCTGCGGCGCTCATGCTGCCCTGGACCGACAAGGAATTCGCCGCGCTCTGGTTTAAGTCCGCGAGGTCTTCGCTCCTCAGTCCACCCAAGTCGCCGAGGCCGCCCGCAGTCGCCGATTGGTTCACATCCAGGCGCTGGAATCCGGCTGGGGGCTGTCCCGGGACTTGAAGCCCGGCGGCGCCTCCCTGGCCCGGAGCCTGATTATTTCGGGCTTGTGAGTTCTTCTTCGACTGGGACCGTGCAGATGCATTGCTACTCGGCTGCGGTTGTCCACTTCCCGCGACATCGCGAGGCGGAGTTCCGCTCGGCGGAAACGGCCCGCCGGGTGGTCCACCTGCGGGAAAGCCACCGGGAGGAAATGCTCCTGGCGGGAACGGCCGTTGGGGAGCATCACTCGGTCGCGCCGGCCCATCCGGAGAGTTGGCAATAACGGCTGATGGCCCGGTTGGCGATGTCGCGGAATCAGCACTCGGAGCCTTTGGTCTCAGACTCGCCAATAGTTCTTCCTGCGTAAGAAGCTTGAGGTCCCATGAAGAGACGGGGGTACCGGGTTGCACATCAACCGGCCGAGTGACCTTAGCGAAGCCGATCATCTCGACATCGATATTCCACAGGCCGTCCGCCAGATCGGTGAAACGAAACATCCCGTCCTGGTCGGTGGTAGTGGTGAACTTCTTTTCTCCCTGAACTGCGGAGACGGTGACGCCGGGCACAGGCAGAGTTCCGGACTTGACGGCGCCACGATACTCAGAAGCCATCAGCACGGATGCTGCGGTAATACACACGAAGGCCGCGCGGCCTAGGTTCGAAATTCTGCGCCTGGTTTCCATTTACTTAATCATTACGGAGAAAGGCAGGAATGGTTCACGATCTGCCCCAGTTTTAACGCTTCTTTACAATGACTTCCGGTCACGGAAACATTCCGAAGCGTGTTGTTGAACGACAAATTAGCCGGTGCCGTTCATAGTAGGCCGAGTCGCTGGTGCACTCGAATGCTTCAGGTTGTGTTTCGGAAACGAGTGTTGAAAGTATCTGGCGATACTTATGGCGAGAAGCGATAGCCTAGACGTGAAGCTTTACGGAGCGCTGCTGCCGTTATTCCAAGCCGTGACCAGCGCGCCGACGTCCACCGAGCCGAGCCCGGTGGCTTGATCGTAGCCGACGGTCGCGCTAAACCCGACTGCACTGGAGCTACAGTTCCGGAAACGCCGGGGACAGGAAACAACCGTAACTATGTTGTCCCCCGTGGTGATGTCGTGAAATACTCCGGCATCCGTCTGCGCGAGCGAGTAGAGCTTCGGATTCATGTTCCCGAGTCCGGCGCTGGTTTGCGCGCCGCTTTGGACCACGGATTGATTCAAGAGCGCCGCGATGCCCGCGAACGCAGGCGCGGGAACCGAGGTACCGCCGTAGACGTAGGTCGCATCACTGGTGACCACCACGTAGCCGTCGTGATCGGCTGACGCTGACAATGCCACGTCCGGAACGTGCCGGGCATCATCGTCGGGCACGCCCAAACCGGCTTGCCAGTCTGGTTTCGCAAAGTAGATGCTTGCGCCGCCGCCGGTGCTAGACGGTGTGCCGTCAAGCGCGCTGTCATTCCACGTGGTTTCCGGGATGTAAGCCAGCGCCGAGGCAAAGGTCGCGTCGTTCGTGCCGCTCCAGTATTGGCCGGTACCTTCTTGGAAGGTTGTACCGCCGACGCCGGTCACTTCGGGGATGCTGGACGGCACGTCCACGGCCAACCCGGTCTGTCGCAGAGACGCGCAATCTGCCGCACCAGAGTCTCCGGAGGCGGAAAACCAGGTAATGCCCTGCGCGTTCGCTTGTTTGGCCCACGCTCGCAGCGTATCGGCATAGGAGGAAGATGCCGCGGGCTCACAGTACCCATAGCTCGTACTGATGACGGGAGCGAGGTTCTGATCGATGGCGTATTGGACTGCTGTCATTACGTCCCACGCATACACATAGACGATGGTGGCGTTTCTCGCCACCGCGCCCGACCATTCCAAATCCAGATCCGCTTCTGGCAGATCATCCGCGCTGATTCCAGGATCTCGCGACCCCGGAACGAACACGACCTCCGGGTCCTGAGCAGCCAAGCCAAACTGCGAGCGAAATTTCTGGATGTCGGAGAGATTGATCCGCGTTTGCCCGGCGACGACCAGTCTCTGTCCGGTTCCATCGATCCCGGCGTTAAAGAGGGGAGTCACGTTATAGATGGTCGAGAAATCATTAGGCGACAGATAGTGCTTGCCGGAGCCAGACGTATACGCCGGTTTGGGGCGCTCGCTCGTCCCTGGACTACGGAGCGTCCGCGCAGCTGGTTTGGGACGGAAGTCGTTCAATCCCTGGATCCCTCGAACAACCTCCCTGAGTGCCGCTGGCACAGATGGCTCGGTAGCATTAGCGATGTGCGGTTCACCGTACACGCTGTACCGATGAAGCTCAGTTTGAAACGCGGCCTCAAGCTGGGCGGCGGTACCGCCGAAGGCGATCCACGTCCTGCCGCGGCTGACGGCATGAACTATCAGTCCTTGGGTACGGAGCCAAGCCACCGTTGAATTGGCGTCTTCCACGCTCGCGCCAAAACGATCCGCATACTCTTCGGGTGTGAGCCAGCGGTGGAAGCTCGAAGAGCTCGGATTTTGCTGCTCTGCCAACAGCCGGTCCAGTTCGGCCTCCTGCGCCGCGGACGGTTCGAGCGCGAGTGTCAGGTATTCGAGCGTTACATCTGGCGACACTCTGCCTTGGTCGAACTCGGGTCGCGCCTGGGGATGAACATTGCCGCTGAGGGTAGTCCGGCGAGAGTTATCGATGCGGCTCATGATCCGAGTCGGTTGCGCCCAAGTCGCGGCTGCAGAACCGCACAGTAGAAATACCAGACCGGCCAATCGTGCGTGGTAGAGGTCGGTTGAGTTCATGTTGCCATGGACGCGCTTGGACCTGCTGCGGGTACGATAAGCCACAGGCTTAACATTGCTTTACAAAGCGCAGGTCGGTCGAAGTTAACACAGTGGAACAGGTGTTACAGATCTTTGCGACTCAAGCAGGGATGAGTGTGGTCCAACCCAAGCCGAGTTCGAGATAAACGGATTGACTCGCCATATAGCGCCCGTAGAGAAGCCGTGAAAGTAATTTGAGGATTACGGTGAGAATCGATAGCCCACGCCACGCACTGTCTGGATGTGCCTGGGGGTTTGCAGATCGTCTCCTAGCTTCTGGCGTAGCCAGGCGACGTGGACGTCTATCGTGCGCGATGAAACACCAGGCTGGTAATCCCAGACGGCCTTAAGGAGTTCGTCTCGGGAAACAATCTTTCCGCGGCGATCCACCAGATATCGCAGAAGCTCCATTTCTTTTGCCGACAAAGCAATCGGCACGCCGTCCTTGCGTACCTCGCCGGTCGCGAAATTAATCTCGATCTTGTCGAACTGGAAAGAAAGAACGGGAGTGAATCTTCCTTTTTGCAAGCGACGCAGCAGCGCGTCGATTCTCGCCAATAGCTCCGGCGTTTCAAAGGGCTTGATCAGGTAGTCGTCGGCGCCAAGCCGAAGGCCAGCGACGCGATCCGCCAGCTGCGTTTTAGCTGTCAACATCAGCACCGGCACGTCGTTGCCCTGCTCCCGCAATTCGCGGCACACGTCAAGGCCGCTCATACCGGGCAGCATCACGTCCAAGATGACTAGGTCAAAGCGTCCACTCAACACTTTTGCCAATCCGGCCAGACCATCGTTGGCGCTGTCGACTGTAAAGCCTTTCGCCGTTAGGAGATCCGACATCGTCGTGACGAGCCCTGCCTCGTCTTCGATCAACAGAAGTTTGGCGCTCATCCTTGTACTGCGCGATTTGCAACGGGCAGCTCGATGATGAACTCCGTTTCCTTCATCGGCTCGCTCTTGACGCGCACGTTGCCTCCGTGCGCCTGCACAATTCGTTTAACGAGATTCAAGCCGAGCCCGGTGCCGTGTACCTGGCCAAGCCCCGCCCGCTCGCCACGAAAGAACGGCTCAAAGACATGTCGCTGTTCTTCTTTCGGGATGCCTGGTCCTCGATCTGCGACTCGAATATTGATGACTGCTGGTTCTTTGTCAGCGCGTAGCGTTGCTGAGACTCCAATCCACTTGCCGCCGTACTTCATCGAGTTATCCAGGAGATTACAGATGGCTTGCTTGAGTGTCACGGGGTCGCCTAGGATGGTGGGAAGCCCGGCTTCAATCGTGAGTTCGAGAATACCGTGCGATGCGGCAATCGCCGCCGTTCTCGATTCGATCGCTTCGGTAAGAATCGCCTCCACCGAAATGGGCGTGAACGTTGAGACCGTGTGACCTGCTTCCGCGCTGGCGAATTGCAGCACCTGTTCAATCAGCCCCTTGAGTCGCCCGCTTTCTGCCTCAATCAATGCACCGTAGGACTCCATCTGTCCTGGGTTCGTCAACCCAGCGCGCATGTTATACGCGGCACTGTGGATAACTGTAAGTGGGGTCCGCAGTTCGTGAGAGACATTGGTCACGAAATCCATTCGAAGGTCTGCCAGTTTTTGGGCGCGCTCAGTGAAACGCATCAACGCGCCCACGGCGGCGATCATTAGGATCAGGACGCAGGCGGTTACAATCAGGTTGCGCCACCGAGCTTGAGCTACCACCGCCTCGAGTGATCCAGATCGGTGGCGAACTAACAGCTGCCATCGCCCTGCTTCGGGATTAAGGCCGGGTCCGAGTCCGCGCCCGCCGAAGCCCTGCGGCCCGGGGCGTGGAAAGAACTGGGCGAATCCGAGATCGAATAGATTAACAGTAGAGTCCGCCGTCGCGGCATCGACAGGGTGAGCTGAGTCCGACTGGTAGATCAGCATTGGAGGATTGTTCCTCGTTAGGACCTCCACCTGGTAGTCCAGTTTGGCGCCCGCGCCTAGGTGCCGTTGCAACACCTCCGGAAGGATCACATCGCGCGCATAGTCGGGAGCAAACTCCAGAATCAGCCACGCACCCTCCCGGCGGGCTAGCGGCGATTGGGGCGGCTCCGGGGGCAACATCCCGAATAGGGGTAAGTCAAAGACCAGACCGACGTCCTGTGATGGCAAGTTAGGAGGCGGCCGATTGGAACGAGGATCCGGCCTAAATTCTATTCGCGTCTCAATCATCTGCCAGGCTGCAGGCCATGTGGCATTTTCGAAGACGCCCGTTTGCAGATTCAGGTTTCGGAACAGTGTTTTGTCGTTGTGCACCAGAGCAATCGCGACGCGACCAAACAGGCGCTTGTGCTCATCGACCTTGCTCCACTCCTCGTACCGTTCCGCCAATGCAGCTTCGGTGGCATCAGCGTTCGGTTGCGAGTTGCTGGGCAGAAGCCCACGAATGGAAGCGGCGATTTCGGCGTTGAAATCCTGGCTAACCCGACGCAAACTGGCGTCGAGGCTTTGCCGTAAACGCTCCCGGTCGGCGATGCTCACTTCCGCGATCCAGCGAAACTGTAGCCCGCCAAGGATCACGCACAGGGCAAACAGCGCTACTACCACGAGCGAAGAGAGAAAGCTCCGCCGATTATTCCTAATCCTCACACAGCACCGAACCCTCTTTGCGCCCTTTGTCCCCTGGAACCTAATAGTATGAGCCGTCGCCCCCTGGCGATACCACAGCTAGAAGTCCTGAACCATGTTAAGAACCGTAAAATCTTGGTCCCAAGCCACTCGCGGATATTCGTGTCACATTCCGTAAGCTTCCTTTCCCACGTGGAGCCAAGGCGAAGATTTGACAATCCTTGACATTTGCCTCCTGAACCTGACGAGCGTCCGCCGCGTCCAACGTCAATTCGAAGACTAAATGAGAACAGAATCAGCCAGGCATCAGGGCCACGCTCTGACAAGGGGAAACGAGCCCAAACTCTCGCTTGCCGACGATGGGCAGTCACTCTCGTTATTGCAGACTTACTGGAGCGCTGTTGATGCTCTCGACGCGAGTCAGGTGGCGCTTCACTTCGCACCGGACGCGTGGTTCCAGGTCGGTCAACAGCCGCCAATACGTGGGCGAACAGCGATCCGGCGGGCATTTGTACGTCTCTTCACTGAAGCAGAGGTCATTAAGCATTACCCCGTCGCATTGTGGTCCAAGCACGGACTAACGGTTGCAGAAGCTGATATGAGCGTTGTCTTTGAAAATCGGAGTAGCCTCATAGTCCCGATAACCACAACGCTCTGGCATCGGCGACATGACATTCTCGCCTGCCGGGTACACCTGCCTCAAGAACCCGGACTCGCTTATGCAATCAGCGGGTTTGTCTGCTCCCCATCCCCCCTGTCAGTACGCCGATGAAGTTGCTCATTGTGGACGAGGACATAGACTTATGCTTGGGGCTTCGAGAATTCTTTCGGAAGTCAGGGTATGACGTCGACTTTGAATTCGATAGCGAAGCTGGCGTGGCTCGTGCCGAATCGGGCGGCTACGACCTGGTCATTGCCGACGCACTCCTTCCGGGGATCAACGGACTGGAGCTACTGCGGAGGATTCGTAGCCATTCGCAAATGCCAGTTCTCATCCTCAGCGCCAAGGCGAACCAGGAGGACCGAGTCACGGGCTTGGAAATGGGAGCCGACGACTACGTTTCCAAGCCGTTCTTTCCGGACGAATTACTTGCTCGCATACGCGCGATCCTGCGACGAACCACACATTTACCCCGGGCTCCTCAAGCGCTTCGTGTGGGAGAACTCTGCTTAATCCCCGGAGATCGCGATGTGTCCTTCCGTGGCAAACCGCTTGGTCTCACTCCCATGGAATGCGAGATTTTGGAGAGACTCATGCGGTTCCGCGGTCGGGTTGTCTCGCGCGATTCTCTCACCTTACACCTCTACAATCGTCTCGCTTCCCCGTTGGATCGCTCGGTAGACACTCACGTCAGTAGAATTCGACGCAAGCTGGGAAGTGGCCGGACGATCCTCCTGAGCATAAGGGGAATTGGATATCAACTTCGTTGCCCGGAAAACCCGGAAGCTGAAATGGTTAAGCCTGCAGAGGAAAGAATCTCCGAATAGCCCAGGCAGCTCCGGGTCACAGTTCTTCACAAATAGACCATCCCAGTCAGCTCGCGCCACGCGTCTACGTTTATCAGTATGCGAGTTGCGAAGTGTTCTTTGATGATCGCCTTAGGAGTCTCGACCGCTTTTGGCCAAAAGCCTTGGGAGAAGCCTCCCGGAGAATGGACCGATGCGGAAACGCGGCAGATTCTAACCGATTCGCCCTGGGCCAAAACCGTTGCCGCTCGAGTTTGGAGACGGTCTGCGGGAAACGGGAGTACGACCTTGTCCCATCCCGAGCCTTTCTCCACTGTTGTCCGCTGGGAGAGTGCTCTACCGGTGCGGCTGGCGCTTCGCAAGGTCGGCCTGTCGCCGACAGTAAGCGCGGACTACACGCGTTCTGTTGTCGTCGTAGTGAGCCTGCCGAAGAACCGGGCAGGCCAACCCTTCAAAAGCGCTGATTCCAGCACGAAGCCAGCAGCCTACCTGACAGCTACGGGCTCGAAGCCGTTCCCCTCTCTAGACTCCATGTCATTGGAGCAGGACGACAATCAGCCACTCCTCGCATTCACCTTTGCTAAAACACCTGATCTCATGGAACCGCGTGAACTTCGTCTTCCATTCATCTTGCGCCGGGACTTGAAGAAGCTACGCTTTCACGCCACAATCGGAGACTGGGAGATCGATCAGGAGTTTCCATCCCGCGACATGACGTTTATGGGGAAGCCTGAGCGATAGTCGCACTGTAGGGCTTCAGAACGCGAACGATAATCCGATTTCGATCTGGTCGGTCCTTGATCTGCTGGATTGGGATTGGAATGTTGTGCCGAACCAGTGGGTATACCGGATCTCTGGCGTCGTCTTAATGTTGTAACGGTCCACGAATTGAAACCCGATCCCCGCGACCGCTCCCTTTACGAGACGGTTGCCGGCGGCTGGTATCTCGTTATAAGCAGTCGTGCTGTCTGCGTTGAGTGTTTCCGTTCCCGTACGGATTCTCGTCAGTGCACGAACGGTAAAACCTCCCTCGACGATTGTCTGCGATAGGAACCGGTGTTCGGACAACCCTCTGTAGCGCAGCAGAACTGGAACATCCCAGAAGCTTGTTTTCGTGAGTTCCGTGATCGTGGACTTCAGCGTCCCTGTATCGGTAGAGCTGCCTGTGTAGCTTTTTGTTACGGTGGTGTACTGGAGGCCCTGAAAGAACGCCTCCGCCTGGATCGACAGTTTACGGCTAAGGTTTAGATCAACCGCTGGGCCAAGGCGAAAGCGGGATACCGTGGTTGTCGTGCTGATGGCCTGACTGGTGTTTGCCGACGTGTTGGACAGCTGCAGACTTCTGTCATCGAACCCATTTGACGTTAATGCGCGGATCCGGAAGCCATACGAGAATCGTCTAAACGGCTTATCTGCAGGATCCTTCGAAGAAGCCGTAGACGTTTGTCCGCATAGTAAAGGCGCGAGTCCCGCGATAAGGGTAATTAAGAGAGCCACCGGCCGTTTGCCGGTGGTCGAACGGTTGATTCCGCGCGGGTATTTTGTCATTTAGGTGAGACGTCTCCGAATTCAGAACTGCAGCCGAACCGCCAACTCCAAGGAGCGCGGGCCGCCAGAACGGTAGATGGAACCGCTGCCGCCGCCGAACGCGCCGCCGAGCGTCCGCGTCGCCACACCGAAAGTCGGACTCGACAAGTTCGCGGCTCCGAACGCCGAAGGATTGTCAAAGGCAGGATGATTGAGCACGTTGTAACCCTGAGCTGAGAGGTTCAGTCGCCACTTCTCAGTGAGTACGATTTGCCGCCGAAGTGACAGATCGATCTGGCTGAACCCGAAACCACGAAGACTATTGCGTCCGAGATTCCCTTGTGCGTAACTGTCGGGAGCCGAGAACGCTGCTGGATTGAGCCTCTGGCCGCCCGGCGCATTGGAATCGCTGACCCAAACCGGCGCGCCGGTGTAATTCGGTCGGACCTGCCCGAATAAGCCGGCCCGCTGATTGACCGATGTCGTACCGGCGGCGCTGGTCTGCGTCGTAATGCCTTGTACATCGAACGGGAGGCTTGTGCGCGCCGTCATCATCCAGTCCGCATACCAATTCGCCAAGGCGACCCGAACTAACCGAGAGCTTGGATTCCACAATCGATAGGACCCGGACCAACTCAGGTTATGGCGGATGTCAAAATCAGAATTGCCCCGCTGCCCGCTGCCGAACAACGAGGCGAATCCTCCTCCGAAACTGACATCGCTCGACGCGCTATCAATCGAGTGCGCCCACGCGTAACTCACTTGTGTCTGCAGATTTGGCGTCAGGCGACGACGAAATTGCACTTGCAGCCCGTTATAGTCAGAACTCGCGCCGTTCGTCGCAAGCATCAGAATGCTGTACGCGTCACCGAATGAAGGTTGCGATTCGGTCCGCAGTAGTCGCCGGCCCCGAGTCCCCACGTATCCTATGCTGAGCGTCTGGCCACGGCCAAAATTTCGATCAATTGTCGCGTTCATCTGCGTGACGAGGGGCGACTGCAGGTTGCGGTCGGCAGCACTGAGTTGCCCGTACGGTCGTGTAGGTGGGAGTGCGGGAGCAGTCGTGTCTGCTGCGGCCAAGGGAAAGACCGCTAATGAAATCGTGCGAATGTTCGAATACGGCGCCCCGCCAAACGCGCCTCCCGTGGTCCCGTAGCCGACGTCGTAAAACAAGCCAATGCCCATCCGCAGCATCATTTCCCGCCCCTCGGTGGTATCCATTTGATATGCCAGTCCGAAGCGTGGCGCGACATCGTGCCAGCGAGTGGCGTATAACGGATCGTTTTGCGTGACACCGGCGATTGCGGATTCAGCAAGCGCGAACGGCCGGTCGCCTTGACGCACACCCGGAGCGGGATTGATATCCCACCGCAGGCCATAGGTCAGCGTGGTGCGGTCGGTCGCCCGCCATGTATCTTGCGCATACATCGAAACATTCGTATAGACGGGGTAGACCGTCGGGACATTCGCGGCCACCTGGGCATTCGTGGCGATGCCGCTTGCCAATGCACCATTGGCGCCGCTCAGACCGTTAAACGTGACGTTCAGCGAGTACGGCATGCGAAAATTCGTGGGCATGATACGCCGATAGTCCGCGCCTAGTTTGACGGTATGCGAGCCCACCGTCTTGGTAAAGCTGTGCACCACGTTGATCTGCGTTTGGTCATTGCGGCTCCGCCCCCCGAACGAGTAACCACCTACTCCGAGAACTGAGAGGCTAAATTGTCCGGTATCGCTTGTCACGCCGACAGGAAAGACCGAGGACGCCGCAAGTGGCGTAGCCTGGCCGAAATTATCCATAATCGAAAAGTTCCGGGAAGAGGATTGGGAGTAGTTAATCCGCGTGTCGTTGATGGATCCTGACGATCCAGCAATCGTTAGCCCTACGGTTCCCGCATTGGAACGAGAATCTTGCTGCGTGAGCACATTGGGCGAGGAGAACCCGAAGCCCCGCGAGAGACTACTGGTGGGCGTGAGGCTGTAGCGAGCAAACAGCGTCATCTTCGAATTAATCGTGTGATCCACTCGCAAGCTCACCGAATCTGAAGAGGACGGGTTTGCTACTACCGCGTGAAACTCAGCCGCGCCATCGTCTTGCTCGGCGCCGTTCGGGAGCGGAAACGCATTAAGGTATCGCCGAACAGCAGCCGCCGCGCTTTGGCGTGTTTGTAGATCCGGTACGCTCGTTATGATCACCGAGGGGGTCACAAGGCGCAATCGTTCATAGGAGACAAAGAAGAACGTTTTGTTCTTAAGAACAGGCCCTCCAACGGTCCCGCCGGGCCGGTTCTGTCGGAGCTTGCCCCGCCCGTACCCGCGACTGTTCGCAAACCAGTCATTGGCTTGGAGCCGTTCATTTCGGAAGTAATAGAACAAGGAGCCGTGGACATCATTGCTACCACCACGGCTGGTCATACTCACTTGGGCACCGGGAGAACGTCCAAACTCGGGCGCAAACGATGACGTCTGCACCCGCATCTCCTGCATCGCATCGAGAGAGATGAGGGACGTACCCCCATCACCACCGAACGGGCCGCCACCCCCTGGCGGGCCACCACCACCGAACGGGCCACCACCACCGACCGGACCACCCCCACCGGCCGGCATATTAAGACTGACGCCGTCCAAAGTGAAATAGTTCGTGTTGGAGCGCAGGCCGTTGGCATTGAAACCTCCCCCCGGACCGCGGACGCCCGCGGTACTCGTTACGCCTGGCGCCATCAATACGAGCGTGTCCGCGTTCCTGCCGTTCACGGGCAGATTTCGGATGAAGTCTTGGTCTACCGAAATCCCCGTGGATGCATCGGTCGTGACGCCCTCGGCGCTATCGGTGACTGTCACTGCGCTTTCTACCGATTTGAGCTTGAGCTGCACTACCATGCTGAGGCGGTCGCGCACGCGGAGGGTTACACGGTTGACGCGTGCGTTATCGAAACCTGTCTTGCCGACGTCAACCGAATAGTCCTGGGGTTCCAGGGGAGCAAAGATCACGGCGCCGTTTGATGCCGTATCCGCCTCCCTGACCGTCTGCTGTTGGCTGTTGCGAAGCACCACATGCGCTCCGGGAACGAGCGCATTACTAGGATCGGAGACGGTAATGGAGAGTGATGCTGCGTATTCTTGGCCTCGCATGGCAAAGGGAACCAGCAGCACTGCGATTACAAGCCCAAATTGTGCGACCCGATTCGTGGTCTCTTGCGCCCTCGGGACGGGAACACAACCGGCACTTCGTAGACTCATTGGGCTTGTGGTGGACATATGCGATTTCTGTAACAGTTCGAGCTGCTGGTGCCTCAATCTTGGACGGCAGTGTCAACTACCCCGTACTTGGCCCGGCCTGACGCAAAAATCAAGGATTTTGCTTTCCTGGCAACTCCGCCCGGTACGACAACGTTAAATTGGTCAAGCCCTGCGGTGGCCGGCGAGAACGCCGCCGGGGTGAATCTCACGCGTCTCGCCGCGATCGTAATAGCGTACGGCTGGCTGGTTCCGGCCGCGGTTGTTACGGTGATCTCCTGGTTGCCGGGAGGCGCGGTCGCCGGTATCTGAACATTGATTTGCCCGGGACTCGCGTATGAAATGAACGCCGCCTGCCCCCCAATCGAAACGGTAGTTCCTGCGACGAGTGTCGGCATCTGACCGCCATTGAGATCCGACACGGACCCTTGACTTATCCCGTTCGCAAGGTTAGTCCCATAAATCTTAATCAACGATCCCTGGAAGATTCCCTGGAAAAGCGTCGAGCGCGAGCCGAATGAAGTCGCACTGTACGCTCCAACTTGGCGAATGAATGGCACTGGGCCGGGATCCCCATCGGGGAGGACCAGCATCACCTGACCGGTCTGGGCCAGGGAAAGATATACCCGACCACTGCCATCGACTGCCACGCCGTCGCAGCCATTCATTGGGCCATTCAGGTAGGTGCTGACGCCATCGTCGCTCTGGCTGACGAGACCTGCGACCACGTAGATGCGTCCGTCGGGCTGGATGACACTGAGGCGCGGAGTCTCGGTCAGGTAGATTCTGTCGCTGGCATCAATGGTCATTCCCTCGATGCTGCCTAGACCAATCGAAGTGGCCGACTGGCCGGATATGTCGGCATTGCTAAACCCGCGAGACGATCCGGCAATTGTATTGATGATTCCGCTTGGAGAAACGCTCCGAATACGTCCGTTGGCGCGATCGGCGATGAGAAGATCACCGTTTGAATCGAAGGCGAGGTCACCGGGGCTGTTCAGTTGAGCGTCGATCGCAGCGGCGCCATCCCCAGAAAAACCAGCCACACCTGTTCCGGCGATCAATGTGCCGATTCGCGTCGCGGGGTCATAGCGAATGACCCGATTCAAGCTCGCCTCGGAAAAGACCAGCCGCCCTTGTCCGTCGATTGCGATGCCAGTGGGGTCATTCAAGCTGGTAGAGAAAGTTACCCCGCTGCTTTGGCCGGTAACCTGCACGGAGCTGAGAACCGTCTGGATAATTCCTTGACTGTTGATCATTCGGATTTTGCGGCCATGCGTGAAATAAACGTCCCCATTCGATGCGCACGCGAAGCGACGAGGCTGGTTCACTTGCGCTGCGATCGCCGGACCGCCATCGCCGCCCGAATAACCTGTCGGATACAACACTCCGGCAAAAGCCGTGAGTTGGTCAGGATCAGTGAAGGAGAAAATGCGCTCCGCTCCAGCATCCATCACTAACATCGAGCCATCTTGGCGAACACAAAGTCCGCTCGGACGAAGCAGGTGGGCAAAAGACGCGGAGGGGTAGGTTGTCAGTTGTGGCCACGAACCCGCGAAGGCAGTGACGAGGTCATTCTGCACCTGCAGAACCCGAAACGCTGTGTTATCGGTAATTAGTACACGAGTGCCCGAGATGAGCATCGCAGTAGGCTCGTCAATCGGATATTGCAGCCGCGTCGCCGTTTCGACAGCGCCCGTGGTTCCATTGCCGACAAAGGTGGTCAGGGCTGGAGTTGTCAAGGCGAGTCGGATGACTCGCTTTTGACCTGCAGCCGAGATCAGCAGCGAATTGGTACTGCTATCGAATGCGAGTCCGTTTAACCGCCCCAATGAGATTCCGTTCCAACTTGCCGAGGCTGTCGCGCATGTGCCGTTTCCGGCGACGGTATTGATATTGCCGGCAGCATCGACACGGCGGATTCGACAGTTCGAAGAGTCCGCGATATAGATATTGCCCGCATTGTCTATCGCAATGCCTTGGGGCGAACGAAGCGTCGCGACGACCGCTGTGGATCCGTCTCCTGAGAATCCAGCCGTACCGGTGCCAGCAATGCTGCGCACCTGTCCGTCGGTATCGACTCGGCGAACCAGGTTGCTTGTCGCATCCGTAAAATTCAATCGTCCCAGTGAGTCGAACACCATGCCGCCGACGGCTCCGATGTCCGTTTGTAAAGGAGGCGCAGCCCCGCTGGTGGTGGTTCCGCCTGGCCCCGCAGTACTCGCTCCGGAGCAACGGCCCGTTCCTACGAGATCCTGGATAGTCCCGTTGCCTAAAACCTTGCGGATTCGACAGGCTCCGGCGTCGGCGAAGACGAGGCTTCCGTCAGGGTCCATTACCAGCGCCGTTGGTGACAGCAAGTCGGTCGCCAACGCCGCTTGTCCCTCGACTCCGTCAGCAAGAATGCCGGAACCGGCATATCGTTTGATGAGGAACTGCCGGCGGGTGGGCCGGACTACACGGATCACTCCGGAATTTGATTCCGAGATGTAGATGTTTCCAGCTGCATCTTGCGCGAGTCCGTATGGACCATCCAGGACGGCGGAGGTCGCCGATCCACCGTCACCCCGGGAGCGAGAGCCTATCAGGGGACGAACCGAGTAGCCCCCCGGGCTCTGAGCCGAGGCGACAACGGCGGCGGTTAGCACAAGAGTGATACGCATGCGGAACATAACTCGATAAGCGAAGGCACTTCTGCTGAACAAGAGGCGTTTAGACCTACAGCGACCCAAACTGCTTTCTGAGAGTGACGCCGCTAAGGATCACTCTGAGTACCTGGCATTTGTGAAGTAATGTTGCGAGGCAGCTGTACTCGTGGCTGTTTGTTAACTACTGTTAAATATCTGTTCGATCAATTGACGGACCGTCGAAAAGCGACTTACGATCTAGACGCGTGAGTGTGCCGGGACAATTGAAACCAGCGGGCCGCCGGCCGGCCGCAATTACTTCCGCGTCTCGCCCGAAGTTGGGCACGGGTTCGTACGCGCCGGCACAAACCTCGCCTCCGCTCATAACACAAGGTCCCGGTCTGATTGTGCGTTGGAAGAGCACCAAGTATCGGTGGTTGGCACGACGGCACCCGTGCGTACTGATTGCCATCGTTGACGACGCGACGGGTCGGGCAGTCGCTCGGCTCGCGCCGAGTGACTCGCGACACGAAAACATGCTGCTGCTTCGCTCCTATCTGGAGACATGGGGGCGCCCACAACAGATTCAAGCTGATCCCGATACGCTTTTCACGGAACGTTCCCGGGATAATGCCGGGAGCCAAATCGGCCGGGCACTTCAGGAACTGGATATCACGTGGTCTGAAACGGACCGTCCGGGGCAGGAAGGCTACGCCGAACGGTTCTTCTATATCGCAAGAGAGGTGTTATGCAAGAGACTCTCTAGCGTGCGGATAAGCACTGCCGACGGTGCAAACAGGTATTTGCGAGACATATATTTACCAATGTGGAATGCACACTGGGCCGCATCGTCTGTGACCATTGATTCTCATCGCAAGTTGCCGCCGAAGCCGATTGTCGACGGAAGCCTGGCTGAGGTGACGACACGAGTCGTGACCACTGATGGCTGTGTACGCCTAGACGGCCACCTCCACCGCATACCCACGAACGTCGGAACGCAAATTCCGCCGGGCACACCACTTCGCGTGGAGAAGCGGCTCGATGGAAGGATATATGCACGCTATGACGGATCCTATTGTGAACTAGAAACGATCGGCCCCACACCCAAAGCACCGCCCGTGCGGGTCGCCGTTAAACGGCGGCGTCGGCCCAAGCCTCCGAACGTCAACGGCGACTGGATGAAAGGGTTCCTTCAACGGCCCGAGCAACCCCTATGGAGAATGCTGGAGCGCGGTTGAAAACAGCGTGACGACTGGCGCAGTACCTCATCACGTTAATCGGGGTGAAGTCACTCGACTTGCAATCACAGGTTAAGACAGTTGTCCCATTGCGGAATCTAGGAGTTGTTGCTCAAGATGCTTGCGAGCAGGCTCGCTGCGTTTCCGTCCGACGAATCTGCATGAAGGTTCTTCAGCAGCGCCGCCAACAGATCTTGAGTCTTCTTGCTGTCGCTCGACGTCGTGTCGTTACTGCTTCGAGGCGGAGGGCCGTAGGCGCCGCTTGGGGCGGACGGTGGCTTCAGGGCGGAAAGATCACCGGTATCCGCGGCTTGCTGGAACTTGTCCGCGAGGTTCGTTAGAAAGCTGGCCACCGCGGAGTCGCTTTGCTGTCCTGCGGCGTCCTTCAGTTTGTTGGCCGCGTCTGTCAGTACCTTCTTGAATTCGGCAGGGTCGGTGCTCTGGAGCTTCTGGAGCTCTTTGAACAACTGAGCTACCTGCGAGAAGTCCACGCGGTCGGAGGGCGTGGCATTGCTGGCGTTGGTGCTTGTACTCCCGGATGTCTGCTGCGTCGAGAGATACGAGTCGATTTCGCTCAACAACGAGCTATTGATCGAGTTGAGGGTACTACCAATCGAATTCATGGGATGTGTCCTTTCCTAACAGGCAATTTCACCTACTGACGTCTTATCGTCGGAACTCGATAAAACGTTCGACGTTAGATCGTGAAGAAGTGTTGCGTTTTGTGCCGAGACCGTCGGGAGCGTCGACCCTGAAGGAATGCGCACGTCTGGTGAGCCATGGCGTCAAGGCCGCCCTCAGACGACGTCGTCGGCCTAGAGCGCACTACAAACGTGCTGGCCTAAACTGCCTCACTCACCGAACGGCGAACCCCGCCGCTGCGTTCTCGCCCAACCGAATCACGGTCTGGCCATCTTGCCGCTTGAGGCTGCTTCCCCATGCGTGCTTGGATTCGTCGCGCGCTGCGTAGGCGCTGACGGTTACTTGTTCTCCGGTCATCACCAGCTCGTTGAGATTGTCCTTGCTGGTACCGTTGCGGCCCAGAGCGTTCGGGGCTGGTGTTTCGATTTGCCAGACCGTTGTTCTCCCATCTGCCCTCTTCGTTTCGAGATAAATCCAGCCGTGCGGGTTTTCGACAACGATCTTCGTCACTCGTCCTGTTAGCATCAGAGGCTTGGACTGATCGTATTCCGCCTGAAAAGAATGATGCGCTTTCGCCAGCGGCATTAGCGCTACTGCGATTACAAGTGCGATGTGTTTCGCCGTGTGCTTCATTTCACCCTCACGACTCGAAGTCCGATATCGCTAACGCGCAAGGTCGGGCCATAGTACGTGTAACGAACCGAAACCCGCTGGAATTTGGCTGACTGATCCCAACCGCCGCCCCGGACGACCGGGAGTCCCGTCGGCAACCCATCGAGCGGATCATACAACTCGCCCCCCGCACCTACTACGGCCGGTCCCGCAGTTGGACTGCCCAAGGCCTGCAGTCCTCCCCGTCCTGGTCCACCGAATCCAGACTGAATCGGGCCGCCGCCCGGCGCTCCTGGTCCCGGGCCAAACGGCTGTGGTCCGCCTCGTCCCGGTCCACCGAAGGCAAAGGGCGGCGCTCCGCCTAATTGCTCACGCAACTGCTGGACCTCCTCACGCAGCTGTGTCACCTCTTGACGCAAGGCATCAATCTGCTGCTGCGGTGTTGCATCGGGTGGGAGCGTTGGCCGAGCAGGGGGCGTCGTTGGTCCGGGACCACCTCGCCCTGCCGGAGGACCGCCACCGCGGCCCGGTCCGCTGCGGGCGTACTGCTCTGGTGATGGCCCGCTAGGGTCGGCGGTTGGAGCCTGGCTATAGTACGTTGCTGAATACAGATCGGACACCCACTCGCGAACGTTGCCCAACATGTCAAAAAGTCCCCACGCATTGGGTTTTTTCAGACCCACAGGATGCGTCTCATCGTCTGAATTCGCGGCGTACCAAGCGACGTCATCGAGCTTCTCGGGTGTTGTGATATTTCCCCCTGCTCGCGCGGCGTACTCCCACTCCGCTTCTGTCGGCAGGCGGTAGTGATAACCGTCGTGCAGCTCATTAAGTTTCGCGACGAAGGCCTGCGCGTCTAATTTGCTGATCGTCTCAACAGGCAGGTTACTTCCTTGCTGGCTGCTGGGGTTATCGTGCATGAGCGCCATCCATTGCGCCTGATTGATCTCGAACTTGCCGATCTCGAAGCCCTTGGTGATCTGGACGCGGTGACGCGGGCTTTCATCGGCGTTGCATAGGGCATCACCGTCCGAGCATCCCATCATGAATTCACCTGGCGCGATGCTGACGAACTCCATGCCGAGTTCGTTCTTAAGTTGGCTCGTGACTTTCGGGGGCGCTTGCCCAAGCGAGCCGATAGCGAGGAGCAAAAGTGAGCATGGGCCAATCATCCGGCAAAGCGGAAATTTGGAGCTCGGCATCTAGTTCTCGCTTGGCGTCTTGTCGAAATGGTCCACAACAACTGCATCCAAGGGAGCCTTGCGCGCCTGGAGTTTGAGGCCTAACTGCTGGACCGCCTTAAAGAGCGCGGCGCTAGATGTATCACCATTCGCGCCTAGAACCGCGCCTGGATCGCAAGCCCCAAATCCGCCAGGGCCGCCGCCCGGACCACCCCCAGGACCGCCGGGTCCACCGCCAGGAATCCCTCCGCGTCCGCCGGGCCCATCGCTTGGCGGTGGCGGAAGATTGCCGTTGCGGATCGTGTTCTGCATCACGCGAACATTAGATCCATTGGGAGTTTGAGCGAGGCCTGATAGCTTCCCTTGATCCCCGTTCCATCGATGACGGGCCGATCCAGAAACGGAGTAAGCGTGTCGGCCAAGCCAGACATGGTGAGGCTCTTGAACTCCAAACGCATGCCGCAGTTTTCATCGGGCAACATTCGCACCGCCCCTCCTGCGGCATTGCTCACCATCATTCCTAGGCCCCCTCTGCCATCGCCAGCAGGCTGGCTATTGCCGGGTCCGCGACCGTCCGGAGGTCCGCCACCAGGAGGACCGCCGAACGGGAATAAGCCCGGAGGCCCGGGCGTCGCGATTGTGTCGTCGGCGGAATCGGAGGCTTCGGATGGCTTCAGCTTTGGTCCACCCTTCAACACAACCAACTCATAGACCGGCAAATCCCGCTTCTCGCGATGAATCGCGAGTTTGAAACGATCGACTAGCATTGCCTGTACCATATCAGGAATCTGATCGCGCGACCCGCCTTGCGGCAGTCTTGCGCGTATATTCCACCGAGATTCGCGCAAGGACTGCGGGCCGATCACTTGGAAGGATTTCACGCGATACGCATAAGGCAACAAATCGGCCAGAGTGACAAATTCGAAGTCCGCGCTGCCTTCGTTAATCGTGGTGCCCGCCCGGAATTGCCCGGAGCGCATCGTTTCCGGCGTCGGAAGATCCGCTGATCTGATGGCAACGACGTCAAAAGTCGGCGCTGCCTTGGGCGCTTGGGCAAGTGCGATTCCAAGGAACATCGCCGCGGACGGGATAGCCCACGCTGCGACGTTCGCTCTCAGCGGCAAAGCGGCTCTCGACCGGTTGCCGGCATTCAATTGGTAGTTCATCGTCCGGTTTCGAAGCAAATCCCTTTCCTGCAAAGACGGTGCGTGGTCGTAAAGGTTCTTGTCGCGGGGGATCTTAACCGTTCTTTACACTGCCGAGCGGGGTGGGCGGCGAGCCGCACCGTTCTGCCCATCAGTCTCGTAGGCGATCGTGGGTTTTTCGCCGTCGGGGACCTAAGCTCCGGGACTGCCGTCAGACATATTCATGGCGACGAGACACGCCTGGCTTCCGCCCCACAGATCTCAAGAGCTATCTCAAAATCATTTCCTTTCAGCTCACTTAGTTCACTTCGTCGCGCTTATACCGCGATGATGCCGCAACAAAGAACTCGCATCGAGCGTCACTCTCACGAAAGGGAGTCGAGAATGATCGAGCAGAGCGTGCCGAAACCCTCATCGAGTTTTGTTCCTATCGCTGATGACAACTGTGATGTTGCTGCGGTCGTGAACCCCGAACCAAAAGGAAGTGTTATCGGCACGGTCCTATAGTGTGCCGATTGCGGTTCCATAACCACGAGGCAGACACCGAATGCCCAGCCACGTGGTCTTCGCAGGAAAAGTCCAGGTACCCGGCGACTACGCTTTCGTTTCGTGTCGTCAAAGAGCCGGCCTGTCTTCGAATGCTGGATGGTTCGACACACACTCGCCGCGCCTCGCTGCCAATCGATGTCGCTCCACTTGAGCGCCAGGTATTCGCTTGGCCTCATTCCAGTAGTCAGCGCCAGCGCGTACAAGGCGAACCATTCCGTTTCTTTCGTGGCCGCGAGAAAGCGCCTGCATTCCTCAACGCTGAGCGCCTCCATCTCCCGCCGCTTTATGCGTGGCAGGTCCACGCCAATGCAGGGATCCTCACCCAACATTTTCCAGCGCACTGCCTGACGGAACACGGACTGTAGCACCGCGTTCGTGTATTCAATCGTTCGCGCGGACAACCCGCGCGCAAACATTTGAGCGTAGATGCTCTGGATGTCGAACTGGACGATTGCGCCGAGCGGCCTCGTCCCGAGGACTGGGCGGATGTGAAGCCGCAACAGCGCTTCGTAATCGATGTAGCTTTTCGGCCGGAGTTTCGGCTTGGCTACCGTTGTGAGCCACTGATCCAAGTACTGATTAAGACTGGTCGCCGCCGCACGCGGGAGACGCCCGATCTCGCGTTCTTGCAGCCTTCCGCTCAGGTAGGTTTGCGCTTCGCGGAATGAGCCTCGAATGGTTTTGTTATGGTATTTGCGAGTTCCCGTTTCCGGATCGCGGCCAAGGGAAACGCGAACGAGCCATGTGCGCGAACCGCGCGAAATGAGTTGCCCTGCTTTCCGGGCCATAAAAATACCTCCTGCCCGGAAACGGGCACACAGGTCGCACACAAGTGCGGTGGAGATCAAGAATTATTGGGGATTTAAGAGGGTGCTACTGATCAAGAGTCTCAGTGCGCGCCCGGTGCGCTTTATTCCTTGAAGCGGGCTTTTGATCGTCGCCCTACAGCCTTCTTGACGCTGGATGAACCGCAATCGGCACGGTGTTCCGCCTGCAAGGTTCTCCGAACTTGCTAATCCCACCGGTTTGGCCGAACCTGCATTGATCGAGGCTCCGTGGGGGATGCACAAGGACGTGCGTGGCAATCCGAATGCGCCACCCGCCGCACCCGATGAAACGATCGAGATGACGATCGTCAAGTACAACGGCGCGCAATGGGTTCAACCAGTGGACCCTCAACGGTAAAACGTTCTCAATGGAGACGATGAAGCCATGTACACGGTGGATGAGGGTCGCCGCTATCGTCTGAAGTTTCGCAACGCCAGCGACGACATTCATCCTCTGCATCTACACAGGCCTAGTCGAGCTGGTACGCGTCGGCAGCAAGCCGACTGCGGGCATCATCAAGGACGTGGTAATGCTGGGCTGCTTTCAGGAGATTGAGTTCGATTTCGTCGCCGACAATCCGGGCATGACTCTCTTCCACTGTCACCAACAACTGCACATGGATTTCGGGTTCATGGCACTCTTCAACTATGCGTGACAAATGGATACCGCTGACAAGGAAAGAAACGACGCAATTACGCCCCACACGCTTGCGGAGCGTGGCTCATCCCTCGAAGTCCACTTCGCATTCCTCAAGCTTGGAGTCACCTCTTTCGGCGGACCTATCGCCCACATCGGGTATTTCCGCGAAGAATTCGTCGTGCGCCGGAAGTGGATCGACGAACACGCCTATGCCGATCTCGTCGGGCTGTGCCAGTTCCTCGCCGGTCCAGCCAGCAGCCAGGTCGCGTTTTCCATAGGACTCATGCGCGCAGGATACCGCGGTGCGTTCGCGGCTTGGGCCGGTTTTCACTTTGTCTTCCGCCATCGCCCTTGTCCTGTTCGCCTATGGCGCTGGTGCACTCAGTGGCCCGGCGGGAATTGGTTTGCTGCATGGCCTCAAGCTTGTCGCCGTGGCCATCGTCGCGCAGGCCGTGTGGGGGATGGCGCGCACGCTCTGCCCTGACCGGGAACGTGCCTACATCGCGGTGGTGGCGGCGCTCATCATCTTGTTCAGCACTTCATCGGCGGTGCAAATCGAAGCGATTGCCCTCGGCGGCATCGCAAGCTTCTGGTTTTGCCGTAATGCGCCGTCAACGCCGTCGGGCCGTATCGCTGTGCGTGTCTCGCGCACCGTCGGGGTCGCTGGCCTGACAGGTTTCTTTGGGCTCCTTGCGGCTCTCTCGGTCCTGCGAACCTCGATCGCGTCCTCCGGCATCGCCTTGTTCGAAGTCTTGTACCGCTCCGGCGCGCTGGTGTTTGGCGGCGGCCATGTTGTCCTCCCTTTGCTGCGTGAGGGGTTCGTGGCGCCCGGCTGGGTAAGCGACGATGCGTTTTTCGCCGGCTATGGCGCAGTTCAGGCGGTCCCCGGGCCGCTCTTCACCTTCGCCGCGTATCTGGGGACCGTGGTGAATCCCACGCCGCACGGCATAGCGGGCGCGGCGCTGGGCCTGATTGCCATTTTTCTTCCGGGCGTTCTTATCCTGATTGGGACATTGCCCTTCTGGGATGCATTGCGCAAGCGCACCGGCGCGCAGGCGATGATGGGTGGTGTCAACGCGGCCGTCGTAGGGCTCTTGCGCGCCGCGCTCTACGGCCCCCTCTGGACCAGTGCGATAAAGGCACCGGGAGATTTCGGTGTCGCTCTCGTCGGCTTCGTTCTCCTAACCGTCTGGCGCGCACCGCCGTTGCTGGTTGCCGTCATCAGCGCGCTTGGGGGCATCGCGCTGGCGGCGATAAAATGAGTTGACTATGCCCCGTCCGGTCGAGCGCTACTTTGCCGGCCTTTCGCGAAACGCGTTCCTTCTCGCCGCCGCCAGCTTGTTCGCCGATATTTCGACTGAAATGCTTTATCCCGTCCTGCCGGTCTTTCTGACGCAGACGCTGAAAGCAACCGGCAGCATCGTCGGGCTCGTGGACGGTTTCGCGCAGGCAACGCAAAACATCGTGCAGGGTTTTTCCGGCGCACTTTCGGACAAGTTGCAAAAGCGAAAACCCGTCGCGGTCGCAGGTTATCTCCTTGCGGCGGTTGCCAAGCCGCTGATGGGGCTTGCCACCGTGTGGCAGGCGTTGTTCGGCGCGCGGTTGCTGGATCGGCTCGGCGCGGGCACGCGCTCCGCGCCGCGGGATGCACTGATTGCATCATCCGTGGATGAGGAAAACAGGGGCCGCGCCTTTGGCCTTGAGGGTGTCGGCGACAATGCCGGCGCCTTCCTTGGGCCGTTGCTGGCCGTGCTCCTCCTTTACGCCGCGCATCTTGGCATCCGGACCATCTTCTATGTGGCCGTTGTTCCTGGCCTGCTTGCCTTCCTCATGGTCCTGCTGGTGAAGGAGCGTCCGGCGGCCGTCGCAGCCAAATCGAAGATCGATGTCCATCTTCGACAGTTTCCCAAGGCCTACTGGAAATATCTGCTCGCGACGGCTTTGTTCGGCATCGGCAACTCCAGCAATGCGTTCCTGATTCTGCGGACACAGGATATCGGTGCCACGCTCGAAACAACGATCCTGATCTACGCGGCGTTCAACCTCGTTGCCGCTCTCATTTCCTATCCGGCGGGCTCTCTGTCCGACAGGTGGGGGCGCAAGTATGTACTGCTCGCCTCCTTTGTCATCTTCCTGATCGCCTATCTCGGTTTTGCGCTGACGAAGAACATCTTTCTTGTCGCGGCGCTGTTTGTCTTTTACGGATTGTATCAGGGGATATTCCGCGCTGTCGGCAAAGCACTCGCGTCGGATTTCGTGCCGGAGCATCTGCGCGCAAGCGGCATCGGCTGGTACAGCACCACGGTCGGCCTGTTGCAACTGGTGGCGAGCGTCGTTGCTGGATTGCTTTGGGATCGGGTCGGCCATGCGGCCGTGTTCTATTACGGTGCGGCCTTTGCTGTCGTCGGCAGCTTCGGACTGCTCCTGTTGATTCCGGGGAAACATGATCGGCGCAAGGCGCCAGCAGCCAAGTGAATTGAGATGAGGTGGTTATTGCGGTCCAGTCGCGACCGGAGCTATCCTCCACGCCACTGGAAGTGCGGAAGAACGCCCACGCCGGGCGCTGACGGGCGTAACACTCGGCGAATTCGACCGTGGGGTTCTTGGGATTCGCCTAGGGACAAGTCAGGAGTGGGCTTCTTCCTGAAGAATTGTTCAGGGAAACTTCAGGAAAATGTCAGTGGTCTTGACACTCGGCAAGATCTATAAAGGAAACTGAGGCTACTGTGGCTCACTCGTGAACCGGCTGTTGCCTGCGTAAGAATCCATGTATCGGCGTCATTTCCTCAAGTCTTCCGGGTTGGCATTCGCGGGTTTCCCGTCACTCCTGCCGCAAGGCTCGCTGGCGGCTGATTCCGACGGCGGTAAGGATGAAAAGGCCAACCTGGCTCTCCACATCGCCCCTGTGTCTCTGGAGATAGGTCACGGAAGGATCATCAAGACCGTGGGCTACAACGGTTCCGTTCCCGGTCCGGTCGTAAGATTCAGAGAGGGAAAGCCGGTTACGGTGGATGTGTTCAACGAAACGGACGTTGCCGAGGTCGTTCATTGGCACGGCCAACAGATCCCGTCGGCGGTGGACGGATCAACCGAAGAAGGGACGCCGGCCGTTCCGCCTCGCGGTCATCGCCGTTATCGGTTCACTCCCAAACCGGCCGGCACCCGGTGGTATCACACGCACACGATGGCCCACGCGGATCTCAGCCGCGCCGGGTTCTCGGGCCAGTTTGGTTTTGCGATTGTCGAGCCGGCGCGTCACCCGGGCGACTACGACCAGGAAATCTGCATGGCCGCTCATCATTGGGAGCCGTCGCTGGCAAACATGGGACCTCCGAATAACGGATGGGAGATCATGTACCGTTCAGCGACGCTCAACAGCAAGATGCTGGGAGCGGGCGACCCTCTTCGCGTGCGCCCCGGACAACGGGTCCTCTTTCGGTTCCTCAATGCAAGCGCGACCGATGAAATCAGGCTCGCGCTGCCTGGCCACAAATTTAGGGTGATCGCCATGGATGGAAACACGGTGCCTCGCCCTCAGACCGTCGACATCCTCTATCTGGATATCGGAGAGCGCATCGACGCCATCGTCGAGATGAGCAATCCGGGCATCTGGGTTCTTGGCTCCACCAAGGAGGAAGAACGAATGATGGGGATGGGCGTGGTGGTCGAATACGCGAACAAGACCGGGGAACCACAGTGGCAACAACCACCGAACGTCGGGCGAGGTCCATGGGACTACACTCAGTTCGCAAGCGATCGCTCCGCTCCTCAGCCTGACCACCAGTTCGAGATGAAGTTCGAGAAGATTCCGGGCAACCGGAAGGATTTTAATCACTGGACCATCAACGGGAAATCCTTCCCGGACATTGAGAAGCTACACCTTGAGAAGGGCAAGCGCTACCGTCTATTCTTCAACAACGATAGCGGCGACATCCATCCTCTCCACCTGCATCGTCACACGTTCGAAATCACACAGGTGGCGGGAAAGCCAACCGCCGGATTGATGAAGGATGTGATCAGCGTTGGCAGCCGCAGTACTGCGGCTGTGGATTTCGTTGCGGACAATCCGGGGTTGACGCTTTTCCACTGCCACATGCAGTTGCACATGGATTTCGGGTTCATGCAGCTTCTGGAATATGTCCGTTAGCCCCCAGCCGGACCGCGCAAACGAGCCTCAGGTTACCTGAACAAATATTCAGGAAGAATTCAGGAAAACGTCAGTGGCGGTGGCAACTTCCCACCCGTATAAATAGAAGAGCCCTGCCCATTCTACGTTCGTAATCGAAATGAAGAAAGCGAAAGCAGACCCAGATCCTGCGGTGGACCGCGATCTCTACTCAGGAATGATGCGCTTGCACGTTCTGCATCACGCGACGGAACGACCAATCTTCGGACTTGGCATGGTTGAGGAGTTGGCGCGGCATGGATATCGGATCAGCCCCGGAACCCTTTATCCATTGCTGTATGGCTTGGAGAAAAAGGGCTATTTGCGCTCAACCGAGCAGCGCAATGGCAAGTCGCTGCGTAAGGTCTATCGTGCCACTCCTCTTGGGCGCAAAGCATTAACGGCAGCCAGCGCTAAAGTGCGGGAGTTGATAGGAGAACTGATGGAAGGACAACGGCGAGCGTGCTGAACAGGCAGAGAGATAGCTACGGCCACGTGGCAAGAGTCTTGAGGTTGATGATCGCAACTGGCGTTGTCCTATCGGCTCAGCAGACATCTCCGGCCGGTCTGACGGTCGCCCAGGCAGTCGCCGCTGCGTTGCGTAATTATCCTTCGATTCAGGTTTCGCAGGAACAGATCAACGCGGCAGCAGCCGGCATTCAACTCGCCCGAACTGCCTACCTGCCGAGAGTCGACGCGTTGGCGCAAGTAAATCGTGCAACGAGAAACAACGTCTTCGGCCTCCTTCTGCCGCAGGGCGTGATCCCTTCTATATCCGGTCCCGTACTCGGGTCAAACACCTTCGGAACGGCGTGGGGCAGCGCCATTGGAGTGCTGGTCTCCTGGGAACCGTTTGATTTTGGTTTGCGTCAAGCGAGTGTCGCCGCTGCCACGGCGGCGCGTACCCAGTCCGAGGCCACCCTCAAAAGAACCCAGTTCGACGTCTCTGTGGCGGCTGCGGACGCTTACGTCACTCTGGTCGCGGCGCAGGAGACCACCCGAGCGGCTCAAGCCGGAGTGGATCGAGCGGAAGTGATTTCGCGGACGATCAACGCGCTGGTGAACGCGCAGTTGCGACCTGGCGCAGACGCGTCCCGAGCGGCAGCAGAGCTTGCGGCTGCGCGAACCTTAGTGATTCAAGCCCAACAGGCTGTCGAAGTTGCGCGCGTAAACGTCTCTCAGTTCGTGGGTCTGCCGCCAGCCCAGATCTCGGTCGCTGCGCCCAAGTTGCTTCAGTTGCCGCCAGAGCGGACCGTTGTGCAGTTGGACACGGCCGTAAATCCGATTGCGGTTGAACAGAACGCCGTAATCGACCAACTAAAGTCGCAACTCAAGATTCTTGAGCGCTCTTATTTTCCGCGCTTTTTCGCGCAGGCTTCTACCTATGCCCGCGGGACCGGGGCTGAGATCAACGGAAACAACCTCGGCGGACTCAACGGCCTCGCTCCCACGATTCAGAACTCTGCGCTTGGCTTTACCGTAACTTTCCCAGCGTTCGACCTCCCGGCCATTCGGGCCCGAGAAAGTGGGCAATCCGCTGCGATTCGGGCCGAGACCGCCCGGTTGCGGCAGATTGCGACAGACTTGACAGCCCAGTGGAATCGAGCGGTGGCGACGTTGGGCGGCGCCAGGAATGTAGCCGCCAACACTCCCATCCAGGTAGCGGCCGCGCGCGCGGCGACGGAGCAGGCGACAGCTCGTTATCAGTCGGGACTCGGGACGATCGATGAAGTCGCAGAGGCCCAGCGCCTGCTTACCCAGGCAGAAATCGATGACGCACTTGCCCGTCTCGGTATTTGGCGCGGGCTGCTCGGAGTCGCCACTGCCGCGGGAGATATTCAGCCATTCGTCGCCGAGGCAAGCCAATGATTTTTAGGGGGAGTGAAACATGCGTTTCGTTCTAGCCGCTCTCAGCCGCCCGATCACTGTCGTGGTGGCATTGGTCTCCATCGCACTTTTTGCATATCTCGCTGTGCAGCGGATGCCGGTGGACATCTTCCCGAAGGTGGGCGATCCAGCCATTTACGTGGCTCAGCCCTACGGAGGCATGGACCCCGCTCAGATGGAGGGCTATCTCACCTACTATTACGAGTATCATTTCCTCTACATCACGGGAATCGATCGCATCGAGAGCAAGAGCATTCAGGGCGCGGCTCTCATGAAGCTGATCTTTCATGAAGGCACTGATATGGCGTCGGCGATGGCGGAGACGATCGGTTATGTGAATCGCGCCCGCGCGTTCATGCCCCCTGGAACCGTACCGCCTTTTGTTACGCGTTTCGATGCGGGAAGCGTGGCCGTTGGGCAACTTGTCTTCAGCAGCGCCGTGCGCACGCAAGGCGAGTTGCAGGATTTGGCGCTCAACAGCGTGCGTCCCTTGTTCGCGACCCTGCCAGGAGTTTCCGCGCCACCACCGTTCGGCGGCAACCAGAGGACGATCGTCATAATGCTTGATCCAGACAAGCTCCAGCAATACAAGATCTCACCGCAGGAGGCGATCTCCGCGGTCAGCAAGGCCAGTCTGGTGATGCCGTCCGGCAATATGTGGACTGACAAGATCAACCGCATTTCAAGGACGAACGCAGCGCTTGGAGGAAACCTCTCGGAACTGTTGAGCACACCAATCCGGCCGGTGTCCGGGACGACGATTTACCTCAGAGACATCGGAACCATTGAGAACGGCACGGATCTCATTACGGCTTACGCTCATGTCAACGGCAAGAGAACTGTCTACATCCCCGTCACCAAGCGGGCGGACGCTTCGACGCTTGCCGTCATCAGCGCCGTGAAGGCGGCGATTCCTGATTTCAAGAAGGTCGTTCCGGACGATGTGGAAGTGAGTCTGCAATTCGACCAGTCGCCATTCGTCACCAACTCGCTTCGGGGGTTGATCACCGAAGGGTTACTCGGCGCGGGTTTGACTGGGTTGATGGTGCTGATATTCCTGCGCGACTGGCGCAGCGCCGTAATCGTCATCATGAACATCCCGTTCGCCTTGTTGAGCGCGGTGCTCTTGTTGTGGGCCACCGGCCAGACCATTAACATCATGACGCTGGGCGGGTTGGCGCTCGCGGTCGGTGTTCTGGTGGATGAGGCGACGGTGTCCATCGAGAACACACACACGCAAATGGTGCCGGGGGTTTCACGGGCACGGGCCGTCGTCCAGGCGGCCAGCAATACTGCGATTGCGCGCCTGCTCTCGATGGTTTGCATCCTCGCCGTGTTTGTTCCTTCCTTCTTCATGATCGGCGTGAGCCGGCAGCTCTTCGTGCCGTTATCGCTGGCTGTCGCCTTCTCGATGATCGCCTCTTACCTGCTTTCGAGCAGCCTCGTACCGGTATTCTCGACCTGGCTCATGCGGGAAGCACATCGCGACGAAGAGCATGAGGGATTATTTGGGCACCTTCGGTCGTTTTACGAACGCTATCTGCGCCTCGTGCTGCGTCTTCGCTGGCCTCTGGTGCTGGGTTATCTCGCAGTGGCATTCGGGCTCCTCTATGTGCTGCTGCCACGCATGGGCACCGAGTTGTTTCCGGATGCCAATGCTCCACTGCTGCGCGTGCGGCTGCGCGCGCCGGCCGGCACCCGAATCGAGGAGACCGAACGCATTGTCCTTCACGCTCTCAATGTCATTCAAAAGGACGTGGGTCAGGACAACGTGCAAATCACCAGCGATTTCATGGGCGTCGTGCCCTCCAGTTATCCGGTCGACTTGATACATCTGTTCACCAGCGGACCCGAGGAGGCGATCATACAGGTTGCCGTGAAACCCGACACGCCGAGAGGTGAGGCCCTGCGAGAGCACATCAGGGAGGACCTGCGGCGCGAGTTGCCCGACTGCCGGGTTTCTTTTGAAGCAGCGGACATCGTTTCCCAGGTGATGAGCTTTGGATCACCCACTCCCATCGAAGTGGCAGTTCAAGGGGCCAGTCTGGCGAACGACTATGCATATGCTCAGAAGATACAAACGCAACTGGCAAAACTGAGCTTCGTGCGGGATCTGCAGTTCGCTCAGGAGTACAACTACCCGACGCTGGATATCAACATCAGCCGTGAACGGGCGGGCCAGTTCGGCCTGACCATGTCGGACGTGGTGCGATCGGTTGTGCCTGCCACTTCCTCTTCCCGATTCACCGAGCCGAACTACTGGCGGGATCCAAATTCGGGCAACGCGTTCCAGATCCAGGTGGAGCTGCCGCAAAACCGCATGCAAAGCGTTGAAGATGTCGGGGAACTCCCGATTATGCTAAACGGTCAACGGGACACGGAACTGACGAATATCGCGCAGATGAAGCTGGGAACCATGCCGGGGCTGATTGAACGCTTCAACGGTCAGCATATTATCAGCCTGACGGCGAACATTCACGGGATCACGCTTGGGGAAGCAACGCAAAAGCTGAATCAGGCTCTGGCGGACGCCGGCGCGCCGCCCCGCGGGATCAAGGTCGTCATGAAAGGCGAGATTACACCACTGGAGCAGACCATCTCCGGTTTGCGACTTGGCCTGCTGCTTGCCGTCGTGGTGATCTTTCTGCTGCTCTGTGCGAATTTCCAGTCGATGCGGCTGGCGCTCGCGATCGTCCTCACGGTTCCCGCAGTGCTTTGCGGAGTTCTGCTCATGTTGCGGGCGACCGGCACGACGCTGAATATTCAGTCCTTCATGGGCGCGATTATGGCGATCGGCATTGCCGTTGCGAACTCGATTTTGCTGATCACGTTCGCCGAGTGCTTCCGCCACGAGAACAGGTCCGTTATGGATGCGGCGCGCGAAGGCGCCTCCAGCCGGCTCCGGGCGATATTGATGACGGCCGCGGCGATGATCTTCGGCATGCTGCCCATGGCGATCGGATTTGGCGAGGGTGGGTCGCAATCGGCGCCGCTGGGGCGTGCCGTCATCGGCGGTCTCCTGGTATCCACATTTGCGACTTTGACCATCCTTCCCTCGATCTATGCCATCCTCCAGCGGAAGGCGTCTGTGACGTCTCCGTCGCTCAATCCGATGGACCCCACGAGTCGATACTATGACGCACACTAGAACTCTCCTTTTCCCGATTTGTATTTTCGGACTGCTCGCAAACCCTGGTTGGGCGCAAACCGGCGACCTGGCTCCGGTCGTGTCCAAGGCAGTGTCGCGAACCGTCGAGTTACCCGGCGAGTTTCTGCCGTTCCTAAGCGTCTCGCTTCATGCCAAGGTCCCGAGCTACGTGGATCGCGTCTTGGTGGACCGTGGCAGTATCGTCAAGCAAGGTGATTTGCTCGTCGAGATGAGCGCTCCAGAGATGACGGCGCAGATTGCCGAAGCTCAGTCGAAAGTGCAAGCCGCCGAGGCGGACCGCCTGCAAGCCGAAGCTCAGCTTGCAGCGGCGCAGAGCACGTACGATCGCACCAAAATGGCGGCTGAAACACCCGGCGCTATCGCGGGTAACGAGCTGATCCAGGCGGAAAAGCAGGTGGAGGCCGCCAAAGCGCTACTCAATTCCCGCCTGCAAGCCAGCCGGGCGACGGAGTCGGCGGTTCGAGCGCTCCAGGACTTGCAGAGTTATCTGAAAATCACCGCGCCTTTCGACGGAGTGGTGACTGAACGCATGGTCCATCCGGGCGCGCTGGTCGGCCCCGGGAACGACATTGCGCTTCTGTTGATCCAACAGGTATCGCATCTTCGGCTGGTGGTGCCGGTGCCAGAGGAGTATGTCAGCGGAATCATGAACGGCGCAAACGTTCCCTTCCAGGTCCCCGCCTGGCCGGAACGAACCTACTCAGGGGCGATCGAGCGCATTTCTCATGCGCTCGACCAAAAGACGCGCACCATGGCCATCGAGCTGGACGTGATGAATCGCGATGGATCGTTGGCTCCCGGCATGTATCCGACGGTGAAATGGCCGGTCCGCCGCTCGCGGCCTTCGCTCTTCGTGCCAAAGACGAGCGTGGTCACTACAACCGAGCGGACCTTCGTGGTTCGGAACAAGGATGGACATGCAGAGTGGGTAGACGTCCGCAAAGGGGCTGCCGATGGCGATCTCATCGAGGTACTCGGTACCCTGAAGGCCGGCGACATGATCGTCCGTCGGGCGAACGATGAAATCAGAGAGGGCACTCCCTTGCAGAGCCAGGCAAAGCGCTAGCACGCCTTAAAGCCAGAGAAGCGCGACAATTGAAGCAGGTCTTCCATGGCCATCCCTCTAGAGCCAGCCAGAAAAACAGCTGAAAAAAAAAGCAGCCCCAGCCTAGGTGCGCCCAGGGAGGAGCAGGCTGCGCCAAAAGTGCTCATTGTCGAAGACGAGCGAAAGGTCGCCAGGGCGATCAAGGAAGGCCTTGAAGGAAATTACTACTCGGTCAGTTTGGCACACACCGGGGAGGATGGTTTCTTCCTGGCAAACTCGGAAGATTTCGATCTGGTAGTTCTGGACGTCATGCTCCCGGGCCGAAGCGGAATCGAGGTGCTCTCGGCCATACGAAAGCAAGGCCGGAAGACTCCTGTGCTTCTGCTCACCGCGAGGGATTCTATCGAAGACCGTGTTTTGGGATTGGACGCCGGCGCGGACGACTATTTGGTTAAACCGTTTGCTTTCCCCGAACTGCTGGCCCGAATTCGAGCCCTCCTGCGCCGCGGGAAGGCGGAATCCGTAACCACGTTAAGGATGCAAGACCTCGAAATGGATCTGGTCGGCCGATCCGTGAAGCGTGGGAAACGGATGATTGACCTGACAGCGCGAGAGTTTGAGCTGTTGGAGTACTTTCTACGCCATCAGGGCGAGGTTGTTTCCCGCGAAATGCTTGCGCGCGACATTTGGAAGGAGCAAGTGCGGCATAGTCCGTTGGACAACGTCATTGACGTACACATGGTCCGCCTCCGCCGCAAGGTCGATGAGGGAGTTTCAACCAAGCTCTTGCACACTGTGCGCGGCGTCGGATTCGTTCTGAAAACGGAGAACTGATGAAACATCTGTGGCCCCACCACGTCCGCACGCGGCTCACGCTCTGGTATGTGGCAATCCTCGCGGGAGTCCTGTTGATCTACGGAGGCAGTACCTGCGCTATCGTGCTCCTGCAATTGCGCACTCAGGTGGATCACCTTGCGACCGAAGACCTGGAGACGGTCGAGGGCTTCCTCAGCTTTGGTTCCGACGGCAAGCTTGGTCTGCGAAACGATTATCATTACCATCCTTACCCGGCCGAAACGCAACAACGATTCCTGGAGGTTCGCGCGGAAGATGGGACTCTCCTGTACAAAGACGCGGGGCTTGCCGAACGAGTACTTGGAGGAAAGCCGGAGCCCGGAGAAGGAGTGGACTCTTACTCACGCCGGTCAATTCGATTGGCGGACGGCATGAGAATCAGGCTGATCAGCAGACGGCACATGATTGACGGCCATCCTGCAATCATCCGCGTGGGTTTCAGCGAAGAACCAATGTGGCAACGCTTTTGGCAACTCGTCATCGGGCTCCTTGTTGGCTTGCCGTTAGCGCTGGGGTTAGCAGGAATCGGCGGATATCACCTTGCTCGGCGCGCCCTTGGCCCAGTCGAGCGGATGGCTCGGCGCGCCCGTGAGATCAACGCGGAACAACTTGACGCCCGAATAGACGTCGAGAATCCGCATGACGAACTCGGCCTGCTGGCCCAGGCTCTGAACGAAACACTTTCCCGGCTGCAACTTTCTTTCGAACAACTGAAGCGATTCACCTCGGACGCCTCTCATGAACTCCGCACGCCTCTCACTGCAATCCGGAGCGTCGGCGAGGTTGGGCTTCAGCAGGAAGGAGATCGCGATCATTACCGGGAAGTCATCGGCAGCATGCTGGAGGAGACAGAGAGGTTGAGCCGTCTTGTTGAAAGTTTGCTCACGATTTCACGCGCCGATTCCGGTCAGATTCAACTGCAACAAGCGACGATACCTCTCGTGCCAGTGGTTGAGGAGGCTTCGTCTCTTCTCGACGTGCTCGCTGAAGAGAAAGGACAGACGGTTTCGTTTGAGGGAGACAGCTCGATTCGTGTGAAAGCGGATACGGTCATTTTGCGCCAAGTCGTCATTAACCTTCTAGACAATGCCATAAAGTATTCGCCTCGCAAGGGTCATATTTCAGTCCGTGTTCGCCGATGTAACTCTCACACCGCCTGCGTCGAAGTGGAGGATTGTGGGCCGGGCATTGCTCCGGAGCACCGGGACAAGGTTTTCGACCGTTTCTATCGGATCGACGAAGCTCGTTCGCGTGAAGCCGGAGGCGCTGGCCTCGGCTTGGCGCTCGCCAAATGGGGTGCCGAAGCCCACGGCGGGGGCCTGGAACTGGACTCGACCACTGCGGGATGCATCTTCCGGCTCCTTCTGCCTCTTTCTGCGGACGCGGATGCCTCGGAAGAAACGCCCGGCGCCACCCGACCAATTTCGCTCGATGCTCGTCTCACGTTGGAACGGCGATCAGGTTAAACCCACTTGGCCAGCGCCGCATCAGCATAGCGCTCGAAGGAGTCTTTGTGAAGTCTCGCATCCAGATACCTGTACTCGCATCTTTACTAATAGTCGGCATGCTGACCGCCGCCGGAACCGGTCACGCGCAATCCTTCTCCGGAGAAGCGCTCGTCAAAGCGTTGCAGAAGGGCGGCGCATCGCCCTTTCACCAGCACTTCAAGGCTGTCACCTCGATGAGCCCGCTACAGTTCCAGAAGGTTCTGCGGCTCCAGGAGGCAAGACGTCTGATGTTCTCCATGATGATGGATGTGAATACGGCGAGCCTGAAAGTCGGGTAATCTCGGCGCGTCTCAATTCAGCCGCGAATATAGTCGCTTTTTCGGCGGTCCGTCCGCCACGGACATCGCCAAGTTACGGGAACATGCGGTATCTGCTGGCGGTCAATCTGGCTAGAAATCGAGCCATTGGATACTTCCGGATCGAAGGTGGCCACACAATCCGCATACACGGATTGGCGGGAAACGAAGGCTTACTTGGCTTGGAAGGTGATGGTACTGATTAAAGAGTCTCAGCGACGGCCCGGATCGCCTCTCGTATTTGGAGGTCGCCGCGACCCGACGCCCTCTAGGCAGCTACATTCTTCAAGAACCGCCGTCCACGGCGACGTATGTTCTTCCACAATGCCGGGCTGATTGCCAGAGGTTGAACGCGATTCTGCGCGACGTTGACGAATGCGCCATGGTGATCGATGCGGCCATATCGAAATAGCCTGGTAAGCAAGGCGAGTGCGTGTTGCGCCAGCGTCTGGTTGACAAAAGGTTCCTGTCGCTCGAGCGCTTCAGCGGTGCTGCAACTTGGCCCGTCCGTTGCGTCGAGCGACTCGTCGGAGAGCTCAGGGAAGACCTCAGGAGCAGTGCGCAGACGATCCATCGAGCGCCGGTTGCGGCCGTTCAACGGTTGGCCAAGCACAAATTGCCCGCTGTCCGCCGAGTTGCCGAGATCGAGCCAGTACCCGACGCGGTTCCGCCATCCCTGGACGTGCTTCCCGATCATGATCCGTGCCGCCCGCGTATCCACGCAACCGATCACGACATCAAAGTCGCCAATCTTGCTCTGCTCCGAAAGAAACTCGGGACTGGCCGTCCAGTCGAGCCCCCAGAATAGATTGAGCCGGCTAACCATGACAACCGCTTTCGCAAGGCCAATTTCGGCAGAGGAAAAGGGCTGGCGGACGCAGTTGGCCGACGAAATGATGTCCCCATCCATTAGCGTTACGCGCAAACCACCGGGGTGTCCGGCCACCAGCATAGCCTGGTGCAAATACGGTAATCCGGCAGCGATTGCAGTGCCATTCCCGCCGCAGCCGACCACTAGAACTCGCACTTCGCGCCGCAACAGGTCAGCGGTCAGCGTATGCATCGTTACCCCCTATCGTCATTCACGCGTCACGAACTCCAAGAGTGTCTGATTCGCCGGAGCCAGATGCTCCACTGGAAACGGTTTTCTGCTTCCCGACAGGCTCGCCCACAGTCCAAAGAATCCACCAGGATGGATGGTGAGCCGCCGGGCGCCCGTCTGATGCGTAAATTCACTTTGAAAGAACGCCCGCTCCCAGAGTGGAATCGTCGCGACTCCGGCATCTTCCGGCGATCGCATCGTTCCTTGGCAGGTTAGACCATCCTCGCCGCTCACGTTGAGGTACGGTGCCACGCGCAGCTTCGTCGTAGGCTTGGGGCGTGCATTCTCCAGCATTGCGCGCACCCACAGTTCCCTGCCGGTAACGCACCACACGAGTGGCGGATGGCGCCGATGCGATCCGCCTTCTGCAGCCATTCCATCCGCGACCCATCCGCCGCGAAGAAAAAGATGTAGCGCCCGAATTCCTTGGCGCTCCCGCCGCTTTCGACGCCCCGCAGAACCCACCGCTTCGCCCGGTCCTGCCGTTCGGCGGTGACCCATGTCTGGCAATAGATTCCCAGGGATTGCAGTTTCGCCATCATCGGCTTCGGCAGCACCAGTCGAGACTCGTTCGCCATCTCCTCCTCCTAACGCGCGTTCGCCGGAGCAGGCGCACCAAGCGCCGCCCGGATCTGTATGTTTGTGCAGCCGGCCCAGCACAAGTACTTCGAGGGCTCCTCAACCGAGATGAGCATGCCCGTTAGTTCGTAGAAAGTAAGCGACTCTCAAACCTGGAGGAGTGAACGCCTCTGGGTAGTTTTTCTGCCAAGAAAAAGGAGAGAGTCGCTATGAAGAGAAGATACCAGATCGACCAGCAACGGGCCGTGCAGCAGTTCCGCCGGCTCGCCACCGAACAGAACCCCAAC
>JAIQFE010000046.1 GCA_020073445.1 Terriglobia bacterium | reverse complement strand
AGACGCTGCCGTGGAAAACCACGCACCGGTTTCCCACCGCAGCTTGGATCCGAAGCGGACCCACTTTTCCACCGCCTCGACGACGATGAATCCTCTCTCTCCCAAGTCAAAGGCGAAGAGGGTAGCATGATTACCAGACCGGACAACTAACGTGTCAATAAAACCGGACAACTACAAAAGCTAACGACAGGGGGATGGCGAAATCCTGCTGCCCAACGCGCCATGGTACGTTTCATAGGAAAGAGGAGAGCCATGCAGAAATTCTTATTGAGGGTCTTTTCCATGATCCTGTTGTTCTCGTTGGCCGGGAGTGCGGTTGGGGCGGACACACCACAGGCGACGAAAATGAAAAAGTTCCTCACCAAGCCCCTTGTGATTGAGGACCAGGGCAGCTTCTTCATCGGCGGCGTGCCGAAGGTCACCAACTACGCGACGGTGCCCGCGGCCGGCCAGTCGCCGGTTCCCAACCAGATCATGATTGGCCAGATGTACGTGCAGTTCGAAATCCCGGCCACCAAGAAGCGCAATGCTCCCCCGGTCATCATGGTTCACGGATCCACCCATACGGCGGCGTGTCTCGAATCGACGCCGGACGGCCGGGAAGGCTGGTATCCCTACTTCGTGCGTAAGGGCATCTCGACGTATCTGGTCGACCAGGCCGGACGCGGCCGCTCAGGGTTTGACGAATCGGTGCTGCATGAAGCCGCTGCCTTGATCCGAGGCGGAGATGTATCGAAGGGGCTGCCCATGATCCCGGCATTCGGCAGGATCACCGACAATGTCGCGTGGACCCAGTGGTTCGGGCATCTGGTTCCCGACGGATCGACGATTCTCAACGGTACTCTCATACAGCACGGAGATCCCGGCGATCCGCCGAGCGATGATGCGACGCATACCAATGACTACCGTCCGGCATACCCGTTCAGCACCATCGACCCGAATGTAGCGGCGCGCGTGGGAGCCATCGGCCCTTCGCCCAAGGGTCCGGCCAACGATTTCGCCTTGGAATATTACAAGCAACTGGTCCCCAACGCGGAGGCAACTCTGCCGGGTTCGATCTGCCCCACCTGCGATCCCAAGGAGATCGCCCCGGCCAACACCTGGACGCCGATGGATTTGGCGTTGCTCGTCGAAAAGCTCGGCGGCGCCGTGGTCGCCACGCACTCGCAGTCAGGGATCATGGGGCATCATATGGTTCGCATTCTGAAGGAAAGGGGTCACCTGGACCTGCTGAAAGGCTTGATTACCATCGAAGGATCCTGTTCCCTCCCGAATAGCGGGCTGAAGGCTGAGGACTTCGACAATATCCCTTATCTCGCTCTGAAGGGCGACTATACGGTATCGAGCGAAGTGTGCCAAACCACGGTGGATGCGATCAACGCGCGCCGCGCAGCCGGGCACGGTACTGCGAAGGCCGAATATATCAAGCTGGATGAGGTCGGGAATCCGGTATTCAAGGGCACTACGCACATGATGATGCTCGGAAGCAATAACCTCGAAGTGGCCGATGTGATCCTTAACTGGACCGAAGCGAACATACCCGGGAAAGGCAAGGCCGGCAAGACAAAACAGTAATCTGTATCATTACCCTAATATGCGTACGCCGTTCGCCTCCCCGCTCGCTGGCGTAGTTTCCGGCCTCTTCGTCTTGATTCTTCCCGCCGCCGCCAATAGCCTGCTGATGCGCGGCAAGGTGGTCACGGAGGACGGTTCCATTCCCAACCGGTCGATCCGCATCGAGCTCTTCTGTCATGACACCGGCGGCCAAGGCATAACCCAAACCGACAAGAAAGGCAATTACCTGTGGACCAGGGAAGTCGACCCGCTGAGCAACCGGGCTTGTGTTTTGCGGGCCGCGATGACCGAGTTCGACTCGACCGTGATCGATATCTCCGCGTTCAACTGGTCGACGGATCCCAACTTGCCTCCGATTGTGATCCGGCCCCGAGCGGCCGGCGGTTCGAACGCCGACGTCAACATTTTCTTTGAGGAAGGCGTCCCGCTGGCTGCCCGGACCGCCTGGAATAACGCCGAAAGACTCATCCAGAAGAAGAACTGGCCGGCAGCCGAGCGCGAACTCCGCACCGCGGTAAAGGTCGCTCCGAAGTTCACGCGGGGCTGGAATGCGCTGGGCTTTGTCTGCGCGACTCAAAACAAGCCGGTCGATGCGCGGGATGCCTATCAGCACGTCGTGCAACTGGAACCCAAGGCTTTGGATGCGCTCCTGGATGTGGCTCGTGAGAGCATCGCCGCGAACGACTGGGACACCGCGGAGAAAACCGCCGCGATTCTGATCAAGGAGGACACCAAGCAGCGCTATCCGGAGATTTACCTGCATCAGGCGACGGCGCGCTACTACCTCAAGGATTTCGATGGAGCGGAGACCAGCGCGCAAACCGGCATCCGTCTGGATCGGAGACGCGAAGTTCCGCGCATGGAATACGTTCTCGGGGTGATTCTCGAAGCCAAGGGCGATTTCCCCGGCGCCCGGGAACACCTGACGCAGTATCTGGCTCTCGATTCCAAGGCTGCCGACGCCGCGGAGGTTCGAACACACATGGAGAACCTCGGCAAGCCGAGGACCGCAGCGCAGGAGGCCGCCCTAGAGCCCCGGCTGGAACTGCAGGTGACGAAGTCGTCGTCCGGGCTCGAAGAGGCTTGGGTTCCGGGCGGGATGAAGGCCATGGCCGCGATCGTGCATTTGGATGGGCCTCTCACTTACTTCGGGTTCTATTCCGACTATTGCCGCGCGATCATCCGTGAGGTTTCCGTGGGGAGCACCCAGGGAAAACCGCAATTCATCCAAAGCCTGCGAACGTACTTGGCCACGATCTCTGAGATGTCCCAACTAGGGGAACGCAACGAGGACGGCACGCGCATTACGCTGTCGCTGGCCACCGACGAGCGGCGAAAGGCAACGGAACACATCCTCCGGCTGCTGGGCTGGAAACTGGGCCAGAAAGATTCCGCGGTGACCGTCGAGCCCGGCGACCAACCGGAAGACAGCCTGCGGCAAGCGATTCCCACCGCCTTGGGAATCGACGAGATTCACATGCAGGAAGAGCTCGAGGCGGGCCGGGAGTTTCAGTTCGACATTCCCACGGAGAACGCTCGTCTGGCGGGCGGCGAGAATTGGAGCACCCTATTAAAGGATGCTCCCGTGCCGCCGGGTGGCGTGGCTGCGAGCTTCGCCAGCGATTGGCACCTGGCCAAGACCTGTGCCGGCCTGAACTCGATGAGTGAGGCTGCATCCGCCGCGCTGCTCACGGCAGCCGATCTTCGCACGTTGGCGACTCGCTATGCGGATCAACTCGCGCGCCATGGGGGGACGTTTTCCGTCTCCAGCGGTGCCAGCGGAGGTGCCGTCGCGTTGCCTGGAGGCGCCGAGTCCGCACCTGTGTGGCAGAAGCTCGCGGGCGAGAACCCGCGCAATGCAGGCCCCTTCTTCCGCGCGGTTTTGGACAAGCCAGTGGGAACGCTGGCGGCATTCTACTCGGTGCTGGCCCGCTCGGATGCGGCGCATCAGCGCTTCTTCACGAAGACCACCGCGCGAGCCGAGCGTTTCTATGCCTGGTATCGCCAGGGGGACGAATTCCGCAACGGCCAGGCCCGGCAAGTGGAGGGGTGGAGGACCGAGCTCCTGCAAAAATTGCCTCTCGATGACGCCGGGAACGTGCGCTATCCCGGAGGGAAAGCGGCCTGGACGGCTTCGGCCGGATCCGACGACGATATCTTGTTAGGGTTGGCGACTCTGGAGACGCTGGTTCCCATCGCCGAACTGGAGCAGAAGCGCGGACGCCCTCTCGACGAAGGTTCGGTGAAGCTTCTTGCGAGACACTACTCCGAGTGGAATTCGCTGTTCCCGTATTTCGCGCGCCTGAATGCAACGCGGAACGAAGATTTCACGGCATTGGAGCGCTTCGCCAACGCCGTGAGCCTGAGTCCGGCCGTGACGCAGAATACCGTGCTGGGCGAATGGCATTCGCTGGTGGAGTTGATTTCGCGAGGCGTCGAGGCCGGCTCGATCAGCCAAAACGCCGGAGCCGCGGCATTCAGACGCACCTGCCAGGACCTTGTTGCAACCGGCCGCGTTGCGCCCGACCATTCCGCCAAGGCGTTAGCCGTGTTGCGCGAGATCGCGGGAAGCGGCGACCTGCAGGAAGCCGTGGCCGGGAAAATATTGCGCCTGAGCGAAGAACGCCGCGCTGCCTTCGACCGCATTCTGAAGTTGCAGAACGTTCCCCAGATCGGCAACGATCCCGAAAGCACGGCGACGGTTCTCAGCGGGATGGTGTATGCCGCGTCGCTCGATCCGGATGGACTGCTGGTCAATGCGGATCCAACCTTACTGCGCAAGCATCAGTTTCTCTCTTTAGATAAACAACGCGACCAGCGGCCCGGAGTGTTTTCACCAGTAGCCTTGGTTCCGTCGGCGTCCGGCGCGTATCTTACGGGAGGCCTGGTGAACCTTGGCGAGCTCGGTAAACATTTCGCTCCCGCCGGCAGGAGTGTGGCGCGATCCACACCTCGCGATACGCCATCCGGATCGGGCTCGGCAACGGGCGGAAACTCGGTACAAGTTGCAACGGACTTGCCCCCCGTCGAGGCCGACTTTAAAGTGTCAGGGCGGCTGGTGGAAGTTTCCGCCACGGTCACCGACAGCCGCGGGCGCTACGTGGACACCTTAACTCGCAAGGACTTCACAATCCTGGACCAGAAGAATCCGCAAGCCATCTCGGCATTCGAGCCGCAGTCCAATGAGGTTTCGTGCGTATTGCTGCTCGATACCACCGGAAGCATGCAGTTCGCGCTTCCGGCGCTGAAGAACGCCGCGCTACGGCTGATTTCCGAGCTGCGGCCGGAGGATTCGGTCGCAGTCTACAATTTCAGCGAGTCGGTAACCGAACTGCAGGCGTTCACCACCGACAAGGCCTCGGCTAAGCGCGCAGTGTTGCGAACCGAGGCGTATGGGGATACCGCGCTATACGATGCTCTGGCGCGGGTTGGCCAGGATCTTGTGGGACGCGCAGGGAAAAAAGTGATTGTCCTGTTTACCGACGGCAAAGATAACTCCAGCACGCTGAACCCGGACGCCGCGATTCAACGTGCCAAGGCGAACGGCGTTCCGATCTACACCATCGCGCAAGGCGAGGCGATCGGGCACAAAGACCTGCTAGAGCAACTGGCGGGAATCTCGAAAGCCACCGGCGGACAAGCGTTTGCGATCGAGAAGCCTAGCGAGATCGGCCGCGTGTTCGACAAAGTGTCCGAGGACCTGACCCACGGGTACCTCCTGTCGTTCCAGCCTCCGCCCTCCGAGAATTCCGAATGGCGTCCGATTCAGGTTGTGGTCAGCGCTCCCCGCGGGCTCAAGGTTCGCGCCCGCGAGGGATATTATCCGGAGTGAGATGGGGACAGGCTACTCTGTCCCCTCGCGTGAACCCGTGATTTCGCGCGCGAACCAGGGAGTGGACAGAGCTGCCAGTCCCCTATTTCAGCAACTGCTCAAAGCCTGACCCCACGATTCAGTTCAACTCTAAACCAGCTTCTGACCCTTGATCGGTAATTCCCGGATGCGCTTCCCGGTCGCCTTGAAGATCGCGTTGCACAGAGCCGGGGCGAAGGGCGGGACGCCTGGTTCGCCGACACCGGCGGGCGGCTGGTCGGTCTCCACGATGTAGACATGCGTTTCGAGCGGCGCTTCGCTCATCCGCAGCACCGGATAGTTGTTGAAGTTGCTCTGGTCGATCTTGCCGGCCGTGGCGGTGATTTCACCCATGAGAGCCAGCGAAGCTCCAAAGACAGCCGCGCCTTCAAACTGCGAGCGCACTCGATCGGGACTGACGATCATGCCGGCATCCACGGCCGTATCTACACGCGGGATCGAAATTTTCCCATCCGGGCTGACCGCAACTTCGACCACTGTTGCAATGTAACTGAGGAAGCTGCGGTGAGCGGCGATGCCCAGCGCGTGGCCCTTCGGGAGTTTGCGCTTGCCCCAGCCGGATTTCTCCGCGACCAGCTCGATCACCTTGCGCAAGCGCCCCGCATCCACCGGATACTTCTCGATAGGTCCCATGTTGGGATAGTCGACGCCTTGCGCCTTCAGATCGACCAGACGCGGCGGACCGATCAGCTCCAGCAGATAGTCCTTCGAATCGCGGCCCGCGGCGTTTGCGAGCTCGTCGGCGAAGGAGCAAACCGCGAAGGCGTGATAGATGTTCGCCACCGACCGCAACCAGCCGATGCGGACATGGTTCACCGCTTCGCCATTCTCCACGCGGTGGTTGGGAATATCGTACGGCGTATCGGTGAAACCCATGCCCAACTCGGCGGCACTACCGGCCTTCACGCCGGGAGCGAACGTGGAAAATATAGATGGAAACACGGAACGCTGGAGCCAGGCGACCGGCTTTCCTTTTTGGTCGACGCCCGCTTTCATGTATAGCGCGGCGACGGCGTGATAGTAGTCGAAATGAATATCGTCTTCGCGGGTCCACACGACCTTCACGGGCTTGCCGAGCTGTTTCGATAAGATCGCCGCTTCGGCGCAGTAGTCCGGCTTCGACTTGCGGCCGAATCCGCCGCCCAATAGAGTAACGTTGCAGATCACGTTCTTCTTGTCGATGCCCACAGCCGCGGCGACCGTATCCTGCACCGCTTGCGGATTCTGCGTCGGCGCCCACAGCGTACACTTGCCGTCCCGGAAATCGGCAACAGTTACCATCGGCTCCATCGGCGCGTGGGCGAGATGCGGAACGTAGTACTCCGCTTCCATGGTCTTGGCTGCGCCGGCGAAGCCTTTATCCACGTCACCGACGTTCCGGACCACCGTTCCCGGCTTGCGGGCCGTCGCCTGCAATTGCTTCTTGTATTCCGAAGAGGTATAGCTGGCGTTAGGGCCCGGGTCCCATGTGATCTTCAGTTTCTTGCGGCTCTGGAAAGCGGCCCAAGTGTTGTCGGCGATCACAGCCACGCCGCCCAGCGGCTGAAAGCCGTGCGGGGGTTTGAAGGCTGGAATCTCGACGGTTCGGGATACGCCTTTTACCTGGAGCGCTTCCTTGTCGTCGAACGACATCACTTTGCCGCCGAACACGGGCGGATGCTCGATGGAGGCGTAGACCATGCCATCGACCTTCGCGTCCATCCCGAAAACAGCCTTGCCGTGCGTGATATCGGCGAGATCGTAAACCGGAATGTCTTTCCCGATATAGCGATATTCCGCCTTCTTCTTGAAGACGAGTTTGGACTTGTCCGGAACCGGAAGCTTGGCGGCTGCGGCCGCGAGTTCTCCGAAGCCCAGCTTCTTGCTGCTGGTAGTGTGAACCACCTGGTGCAGCGTGGCCTTGCACTCGGAAACCGGAACCTTCCACTGGTTGGCGGCGGCCTGCTCGAGCATCTGGCGAGCCGAAGCGCCGCATTCCTGCATGACGCTCCAGAAATCGCGCACCGAGTGCGAGCCATCGGTGTTCTGATCGCCGTATTTCTCATCGCCGATCGCTTGTTCGATCTTGACGCGCTTCCAATCGGCTTCCATTTCGTCGGCCAGGATCAGGGGGACCATGGTCCGGCTGCTGGTTCCCATTTCCGAGCGATGGGCGACGATCAGGACGGTCCCGTCGGACTTGATGCCCACGAACACGTTGGGCGAAAAGGTCGCGGTTTCAAGAGCAGCAAAGGCAGGCGTCGGGAGAATCCGCGCGCCCAGTACAAAGGCGCCCGCTCCGAAAGCCTGGCGAAGAAAGCTACGGCGGCTGGAATTTTCGATCCTATTCATGCTTTCTCCTTCGCGGCCATGTGAATCGCGGCACGGATGCGCTGGTAAGTTCCGCAGCGGCAAATGTTGCCCGACATTCCGTCGTCAATATCCTTGTCCGTGGGTTTGGGCTTGGTCTTCAGCAGCGAGGCGGCCTGCATGATCTGGCCCACCTGGCAATAACCGCACTGGGGAACATTCAACGCGGCCCAGGCCTTTTGCAGCGGATGATCGCCGCTTCCAGAGAGTCCTTCGATGGTGGTGATTTCCTTGCCCACCGCTGTCCGGACCGGGGTCACACAGGAGCGTATGGCGACGCCATCCTGGTGGACGGTGCAGGCCCCGCACTGCCCGATCCCGCAGCCGAACTTCGATCCGGTGAGGCCGGCTACATCCCGCAGGTACCATAACAACGGCATGTCGGGATCGCCATCGAACTGGCGCTGAGCGCCGTTGATTTTGAGTGTGATCATTTGAGGTCCTTGAACTTACAGCATACGTCCGTAGGCTGGCCGGTTTCCACTATAGATCCGGGGCCGTTCCGCCGATGACCGGGTGAGGCCGAATATGAGCACCAAAGCAAAGACATTCAGACTCCTGACTCGCAGCGATTTTGACGGTCTGGTTTGCGCCATCCTTTTGAAAGAAATGGGCATACTGGGCTCCATCGAATTTGTCCATCCCAAGGATGTGCAGGACGGCAAGATCCAGGTGACCGAAAACGACATCCTCACAAATCTGCCGTATGTGCGCGATTGCCATCTTTGTTTCGACCACCATTCGAGCGAGGAAGTTCGGACCAAGAGTTCCGCTGGCGCGAACCACATCCTGATGGGCGGGGCGGATTCCGCAGCGCGGGTGCTCTACAACTACTACGGCGGCCGCAAGACGTTCCCACACATCAGTGAACAGATGATGGCCGAGGTCGATAAGGCTGATTCGGCCCGATTCGACCGGGAGGACATCCTCAATCCGCAGGGATGGGTGCTGCTTTCGTTCCTGATGGATCCGCGCACGGGACTTGGCCGTTTCCGCGACTTCCGTGTCTCCAACTACCAGTTGATGATGCAGCTGATCGACTACTGCCGATCGAACACTATCGAGGACATTCTGAATCTCCCCGACGTTCGGGAGCGGATCGATCTTTACCGGGAGCACAACGATAAATTCGTAGCTCAGATCCGCCGCTGCACCAAGGTGCATGGAAGCGTGGCCGTTCTCGATCTGCGCGGCGAAGAGGTGATCTACGCCGGCAACCGCTTCATGATCTATGCGTTGTTTCCGGAATGCGAACTCTCGATTCACGTTCTGTGGGGACTGAAGCAACAGAACACGGTCTTCGCCATCGGCAAGTCGATTCTGAATCGGAACAGCAAAGCGAGAGTCGGCGACATTCTTCTGGGGTACGGCGGCGGCGGTCACGATGCAGCCGGAACCTGCCAGATCGCGAATGAATCCGCGGAGAGAGTGCTGCAAGAACTGGTGGGGCTCTTCAGTTCCGATGCAACCAGTTCCACTAGAGAGCCGGTGCTCGTCTAGCGGCGAGCCGGCTTCAAGTCATTACAAATACTGGACCTCATCCGACCGTCCGGCGCGATGCCCGGATTCCCGCGGTTTTGGTGCCCGAGTTGCACCAAGCGTGAAAGATGACCGGAAACCGGAAATTCTTTCCGTTCGCTCTGCTGGCATTTTGCGCCCACAGCCTGAGCGGGCAAATACCATCGCCAGCCGCACAATCTGCTCCGAAAGAGGCCAGCCCCAAAGAGGCCAACCCACAGGACCCCTTCAATCGCTTGTCGCCTCAGGGCTCCGTGGTTTCTTTTCTGGAGGCGTGCCGGGCGGGAAATTTCGAACGCGCGTCGCGATACCTCAATCTCCGGCAAATGCCGCGCGACCAGCGGCTGAATGATGGTCCTCGCCTGGCGCAGCAACTCGGGCGGATTCTGGATCGCGACGCCTCATTCGACGTAGCCGATCTCAGTAGAGATCCGCGCGGCGATCTATCGGACGGTCTTCCTCCGGACCGGGAACGGGTCGGTTCCTACCAGGTCGGCGGGAAGACGCTGGAGCTTCAACTCGAACACAGCACTCTCCGGTCCGGGCTCTCGGTCTGGGTCTTTTCTTCGGACAGCGTGGATCTGATCCCCGAGCTGGCACAGGTCACGAGCGGCTCGACGATCGAAAAATACTTGCCGACTGCCCTGGTTTCGTGGACTCTCGCCGGAATTCCAGCATGGCGGTGGATCGCGCTGGCGCTTCTGATGATCGCTGTAGCCGCGCTTTCGCGGGCGCTCGAACGGCTGGGAATCATAGTGCTGCGGCCTGCGGTCCGAGCGCTCGTCCCGAAATTCGAAACTTCCCTGCTCCGGGCGATTGCAGGACCGGCTCAGCTTCTGCTTGCGGGCGTATTCTTGCGCGCCGGAGTGGAATGGATCGAGCCACCCGCGCTGCTGCGCTTGTATCTTGCGCGGTTCTGTACGCTCTTGATCATCGTCGGAGCGGGCTGGTTCTTCGCGAATACGGCGGACCTGATCCTCGAGCAGATCCGCTTGAGGCTGGAAGCGCGGCGCAGCACTCTCTCGCGGTCCGCTTTGCCGCTGGTTTCCCGCGTGATCAAGATCACGATCTTTGTTTTCGCCGCGACGGCCGTGCTGGGCAGCTGGGGCTATAACACCAGCACGATTTGGGCCGGCTTGGGAATCGGTGGGATCGCCGTCGCCCTGGCGGCGCAGAAGACGATCGAGAATTTATTTGGCGGAGTCGCGGTGGTAAGCGACCGGCCGGTGACGGTCGGAGATTTTTGCAAGTTCGGAGACCGAGTCGGAACCGTGGAGGATATCGGGCTTCGTTCCACCCGCGTTCGAACGCTCGACCGCACTCTCGTCTCCATCCCGAATTCCGAATTCTCGTCCATGGTGCTGGAGAACTTCTCGCAGAGGGACAAAGTGTGGTTTCATCCGACTCTGAATCTCCGGCGGGACACCAGGCCGGATCAGGTCCGAAGCATTCTGGACGCGATTCGGCGGATCCTGACGGAAGATCCCAAAGTGGAGACGGGCACGTTGCCGGTGCGCTTTATTGGCGCGGGATCTTATTCGCTGGACGTAGAAGTTTTCGCCTACATCCGGACGGCCGACTATGATGAGTTCCTGAAGATTCAGCAGGATCTGCTCCTGCGAATCATGGATGCGATTAGCGCGGCGGGAACCGCTCTGGCACTTCCAACCCAGGCCAGTGTTTTCTATTCCGATGATCGGCAGCCGGCGCCGGCGGAAGAGCTGGCGGGCAACCGGCGCTGAGTTAACTCGCCGCGGACTTCTTCTTCGGGATCCGGGCGCCAGCCTTGCGTGCTTCGCTCAGTGCGACGGCCACGGCTTGTTTGCGGCTTGTGACTTTCCCACCACTTCCCGATTTGAGCGTGCCTTCCTTGTATTCGTGCATGACCTTTTCGATCCTATTCTTTCCCTTCGCCATCTTCTTCGCCATACTCCTCCCTGCCGGATAGACCCGGTTGAAGCCAATCTGTTTCAGGCGACTTGCAGCGGAAACCGATTACGGCGATGCTTGAACTGAGTGCAGGGCCGGAGCATAGACTCAGGACCGCAATCGCGTTCGCCGCGTACGGTCTGGATCACCTTGATCGTCTTACTGACGGTCGCCGTGGGGTTATGCCTGCTGATGGTGTGGCCGTTCGCCGCCACCATCATCGGAGCGGGAGTTCTGGCAGTGGTCTATTACCCGCTTCACGAGAAGCTTCAGGGCCGCGTGACCAAACCGGGTTTCGCCGCACTGCTGTCGACCATCCTGGTGCTGGTCGCGTTTCTGGTTCCACTTATTCTGCTGGTAACCACAGTCACGCAGGAGTTGCGAGCGGCGTACTCATCTCTGGCCCCCGGCGCCGGGGAACAAGGAGCGAACCGGATTTGGGCGGCCATGGACCGCCCCCTGGCCCTTGTAGCAACGTGGCTCGGAATGCAATCGAGCGAACTTCGTTCCCTCCTGGAAGCAAAGCTGCAGCAAGCCGGCTCGGCAATTCTAGGCAAAACCGGGGCCCTGCTTGGCGCCGCTGGCGGCGGCGTGGTGAAGCTGATTATCGGGATCGGGACGCTTTATTGCACCTTCCTCTATGGCAGCCGCCTTTATCGAAATGCGGTTGCGCTGTCTCCATTGGGAGCGCGGCGAACCGTCTTGTTATTGACCGCTGTACACGAAATGGTCATGGCGAGCTTTTACGGCGTGATTGCCGTGGCGACCGCGCAAGGTCTCCTCTGTGGTCTCGGAGCGTGGATCACAGGCCTGCCCTCGCCGACGCTGTGGGGCGTGGCCGCGGCCGTCTTCTCCGTCCTGCCTCTGTTCGGCTCGGCACTGGTTTGGCTGCCGGCGGCGGCAGTCTTGTTCATCCAAGGATCCGTCGGACGAGGCGTGTTCATGCTGGCTTGGGGCGCCGGATTGGTGGGCACGATCGATAACGTCATCCGGCCCATGGTGGTCATGACGAAATTGCCGGTCCACCCGCTGGTGGTCTTCGTCACCATGCTGGGAGGAGTGGAGGCCTTCGGCCTGATGGGTATTCTGTTTGGTCCCGTTATACTGGCCCTCACGATTGCGCTGTTCCGCATGCTCCGGGAAGAGATGTCCGGCGGTGAACCTGGCTAGACCCGCAGACCGAGGAGTCGCGGGGGCTTCCGCGGTCCCCTGGCACGGCATGACGGTCGAGGCCGTCCGGCAGCAGCTCCAAACCTCGCTCGAGGACGGCCTGTCCGCACAGGCAGTCTCCCTGCGGCTGGCTCGGCACGGTCCCAACTCGATCCGCGAAGCCAAGCTCAAAAGCCCCTGGCGGATTTTCGCGGCGCAGTTTACCGACTTCATGATCGTGGTCCTGCTGGCGGCCGCGGTCATCGCCGGATTCCTGGGCGAGGCGGCCGATACTGTGGCGATCGTGACGATCGTGGTCTTGAACGCGGTGATCGGATTCGTGCAGGAGTATCGCGCCGAACAGGCCATGGACGCGCTCCGGAAAATGGCCGCCCAACAGGCGCGCGTGGTGCGGAACGGAGAACCGGCCACGATCCCGGCAGCGGACCTGGTCCCTGGCGATATCGTGCTTCTGGAAGCCGGCAACGTGGTCCCGGCCGACGTGCGAGTCGCGGAATCCGCGCAGCTCCGCATCGGGGAAGCAGCGCTCACCGGCGAATCTCAACCGGCGGAGAAGCATTCGCACCCAGTGGACCCCGATCCGCAGTCCGCGCTGGGCGACCGCGCCAGCGTGGCCTACAAGGGAACGATCGTCCACTACGGTCGCGGACGCGGGATCGTAGTGGCGACAGGAATGCAAACCGAGCTCGGGCGGATCGCGGAAATGCTCGACGCGCGTTCCGAGGTCAAAACTCCGTTGCAGCAGCGGCTGGCGTATTTCGGACGGTATCTGGCGCTGGCTGCCCTGGGGATCTGCACGGTGATCTTCGCGGCGGGAGTCCTGCGGGGCGAGCCTCTGGTGCGCATGTTCCTCACCTCGGTCAGCCTGGCCGTGGCGGCGATTCCCGAAGCGCTTCCGGCCGTGGTGACCATCACGCTGGCGCTGGGTGCCCGGCGGATGCTGCGACTGAACGCGCTGGTGCGTCGGCTTCCGGCGGTGGAGACGCTCGGTTCGGTGACTTACATCTGTTCGGACAAGACGGGAACGCTGACCGAAAATAAGATGCGAGTGAATGTGGCTTACCTCGCCGGTCAGTCCGTCACCCTGCCCACGGAAACCGGAAATGGCGACCCCTGGACGACCTTCTTTACGGCACTGGCGGTAAGCAACGACGCGCATCGAAACGCCCGCGGCGAAGTTTCCGGCGACCCGACCGAGGCGGCTCTGATGGAGGCAGCGCTCGCCGCGGGTTTCGACAAGTCGGCTCTGCTCTCCACCATGCCCCGCATCGCGGAATATCCGTTCGACTCTGAGCGCAAGCGGATGACGACGGTGCACACATCGCCGTCCGGGACTGTCGCCTTCGTCAAGGGCGCTCCCGAGGCCGTGCTGGAACGCTGCCAGACAGCTCTCGAACCCGCGGGGATCGTGAGCGTAGACCGCACCGCAGTTGCCGCCGCTGCGGAACGCATGGCCGCCGATGGACTCCGAGTGATCGCGGTGGCGTATCGCCAATGGCCCGACTGGGAGGAGGACGCCAGCCCGGATGGGACGGAGGAGTCACTCACATTCCTGGGATTGGCCGGCCTGATCGATCCGCCACGTGCCGAAGTTCTCCAAGCGGTCCGTATTTGCCGCCAGGCAGGAATCGTTCCGGTGATGATTACCGGGGATCACCCGGCCACGGCTCTGGCCGTCGCGCGTCACTTAGGGATTGCATCGGATCATGAGCGAGCCGTCACCGGTCCGGAGCTCGCGGCGATGCCGCAACGGGAATTGGAAGAGCACGTCGGGAGAACGCGCGTGTACGCCCGCGTCGATCCTGCCCAGAAGCTGCGCATCGTAGAAGCGCTCCAGAACCGTGGGGAATTCGTGGCGATGACCGGCGACGGCGTGAACGATGCTCCCGCACTGCAGCGCTCCGATATCGGCGTAGCCATGGGCATGGTTGGCACGGACGTTGCGCGGGAAGCCGCCGACCTGGTCCTGCTGGACGATAACTTCGCCACCATCGTCGCCGCGGTGAAAGAAGGCCGCCACATTTTCGAAAATATCCGCAAGTTCATCAAGTTCATCATGGCCAGCAATGCGGCCGAGATCTGGACGCTTTTCCTGGCACCCTTCCTGGGCCTGCCGGTTCCGCTCTTGCCGATTCACATTCTCTGGACCAACCTGGTCACCGACGGATTGCCGGGCCTCGCTCTGGCCGTTGAGCCGGCCGAGCGGTCCCTGATGGATCGTCCTCCCCGCCCTCCCAGCGAGAGCCTGTTCGCGCGCGGTCTTTGGCAGCACGTGGTCTGGGTGGGTCTGATGATCGGAGGATTGTCAATCTTTTCGCAGGCCTATGCGATCCACATGAGCTGGGCACATTGGCAAACCATCGTATTTACGGTGTTGACGGTCTCGCAGATGGCCCACGTTGTGGCTGTGCGCTCGGATACCGAATCCCTTTGGCGGCTGGGCCTGTTCTCCAACCTGCCGCTCTTAGGGGCCGTTGCCCTGACCATCGGCTTGCAGATGGCCGTGATCTATTGGGCGCCGTTCCAACGCGTGTTCAAGACAGCTTCGCTCAGCGCGGGCGAACTGATATTCACTCTTTCACTGTGCTCCGCGGTGTTGGCCGCTGTGGAGGTCGAGAAATGGCTGACGCGGCGCGGGTGGATTTATCAGACTCGGTAGCGGGTGCATGCCCCACGCAATCGGCCGGCATGGGTGCGATCAAGCCTTCCCGCATCATGATCTTTACCGTATCCTGAGCGTCGAGAATCCGCCGCGTGGCGATTTCGATGTACTCTTCCCGCCGCCTAGTCAAACGCGACAAGCCCGATTCCTGAGCCTTCATCGCGGTCGCCGCGGCAACTCGGGGAACGACTCTCCAGTCTGTCATCGCCGGCAGGATCGCGTTCTCGGACAAGCCTCGCTCTTCGGCACACTTGGCAAGCTCCATCGCCGCCGCCAGCGCCATCTCGTCGCTGATGGTCACGGCCCGTGAGTCGAGCGTTCCACGAAAGACTCCCGGGAACACCAGTGAGTTGTTCAACTGGTTCGGGAAGTCGCTGCGCCCCGTGGCGACGATTCGGGCTCCCGCCTCCTTCGCATCCCACGGCCAGATTTCAGGATTCGGATTGGCGCAGGCGAACACGATCGCGTCCCTGGCCATCGCACGGATCCAGCTCGGCTCGATGATACCCGGACCGGATGCGCTAAACGCGATGCAGACGTCGGCGCCGCGAAGCGCTTCCGCAATGCCGCCGGTCAGCGCCTCCGGGTTCGTTTCCTGGCAAACCATCCGCTTTTCGAGGAACTCTGTGGGCCGTTGTTGGACGTCCGGGCGGTTTCGATGAAGAGTACCCAGCGTGTCACAAGCCACGATTTGCGCAGGGTCGACACCGTAAGCCTTCAGCAGGCGGTAGCTCGCAAAGTTCGCGGCGCCCATTCCGATCATGGCGATCTTCACCGAGCCGATAGGCTTGCGGACTACCTTCAGTGCACCAATGAGTCCCGCCAACAGCGCCGTCGCCGTGCCCTGCTGGTCATCATGCCAGACCGGGATCGGCATGCTCCCCCGCAGTTCGTCGAGCACGCGGAAACAGCGCGGCTGTGCGATGTCTTCCAAGTTGATCCCTCCGAACGAAGGCTCCAGGAGCCGCACGGTGCGCACGAATTCCTGGCAGTCCTGGGTGGCAAGGCAAATTGGAATCGCATCGACGCCGCCCAGATACTTGAAGAGCAGCGCCTTGCCTTCCATGACCGGCAGACCTGCTCGTGGTCCGATGTTGCCGAGTCCAAGAACTCGGGACCCGTCGGTTACAATCGCGATCGTATTGGATTTGTTCGTGAGTTCGTAGACTTTTTCCGGATCTGCTTGAATGGCACGGCAAGGTGCAGCCACACCCGGTGTATACCAATACGCGAAATCGGCAATGTCGCCGACCGGGCACTTCAGCGCAACCTGAATCTTGCCCCGATAGAGTGCGTGGAGACGGACGGACTCTTCGGCCGGCTTTTTGGCATTGGCTTCGAGTTCCTGGCGAGTGGGCATGGATGTGTGCCTCCGTAACATTCGGAGCACGTCGGGCACCGACTCCTGGTCTTTTGGATTCTAGGCGCCGTGGATATCCGCAGGCGTCAAACGGCGGGCATCAGGGCGCGAAGTTGTGCGATATCACCCAGCAACATCATCGTGCCCCGCTACCGTGCGCGAAGAGAACGACGCCTACTCAAGTCTCCCTTGAGCACGACATCCCCCGTGGGAATGGATACCGCGAAGTGCTCGATAGCAACCTCGTCAGTATTCATGGCAGGATTTCTCCTTACAGTCAGTTCCGAATGCAATCTGACTACCAGGGTCGTCGGCCGGTGTGGAGGCCCACGTGCCTATCCGTAAAGCACTAGAAAGGATGGTGATGCTTCGGCTTTCGGTGTCATCCGGGCGCATTTTCTTGGCGTTGGTGTTTCTCGCCATGCTTTGCCCAGCCGTTGCGCAAACCGAGGCCGAGGTTCCTGCGGACCCGACTCCTTCTAAACCGGAGGAACCCACGGAAGGCTTTCAGTGGGGGCCGGCGTTCCTGCAATCGGGTATCTTTCTTAGCGCGCAGCACGTGGGCCGCATGGCCCAGGCCAAGACTCGAGCGGAACTCTCGGGACCGTTCTGGAGCGACTACTTCCAATCGGTGTCGAACCTCCACACTTGGCGCGATGGGGACGGCTTTCGGACGAATTATCTGGCGCATCCGATCATGGGTGCGATCGCCGGCAACATCGAGATCTTCAACGATCCGAGCGGGCGGCGGCTCGAATTCGATCTCTCGTCTAAACAGTACCTGGCAAAGCCGCCTCAAGGCGATGGCCTGGGCCGCCGTCTATAGCGCCCAGTTCGAAGTCGGCCCGATTAGCGAGGCGTCCATCGGCAATGTCGGGAAGCATCCTCCTACGATGGCCGCAGTCGATTTAGTGATAACTCCGTTGGGTGGATTCACCGCGATGCTGATCGAGGATTACCTGGACAAGCGCTTCGTGTCCCGGTGGGAACTTGCCGGTGGCAAGAAGGCGCGTTTCTATAGGGTTGCCTTGAATCCCAGCCGGTCCATGGCCAACTTGCTTCGGTTCAAACGGTCTTGGTACCGCGATAACCGGCCACTCTGACACAGAGGCCCTCCGCTTCGCTTGTCAGGCTGAGCCGAGGGCCATGCACTCCACCAGGTCATAGCGGGAACTACGCCGCCACTGCCTTGGTTTCCTTCGCCTTCGCGATCTTGGGAGCGATAACTCGCAGAATGCCGTTATCGAGTTTCGCTGTCACCTGATCTACGTTGATAGCATTCGGCACGTCGAAACGACGATAGACATCGTTCGAACCAAACTCGGTCCAGAGCACGTTGTCCTTCTCCGTTTTTTGCTCCTTTTGCGTGGCCGCGTGGATGATCAGTTCACCGGGCGTAGCAGTCACCTCGACATCCTTAGCCTCAAAACCGGGTAGAGTAATTCCGATTTCGTAAGCACCGTTCTTCTCAGCCAGCTCCGCAGCGGGCCAGCCGAAGAGTTCGTGCTCCGCCTTGAGCCAATCCTCCAACTCGTGCCCCAGTTCTCTACCCCGTTTCTCGAATAAATCGAATGCGCGCCGTTGAACTGCATCGAGGCGCTTGGCGATTTCGCCAAAGACAGGCAACGTCTTCTTCTCCGCGTCATTCACCTTCGTAACTGCGACTTGTGCCATGTTGTTCTCCTTTACTTAAGGGCCGTCCATAGTGGAGCAGCACGTGAGTGGAGCAGCACGTGGCCTGCCAGTACTAAGTTGAAATGCCGATGGGCCAACACCGGCGTTAACCCTGGGGAATGGGTGAAGTCACGCCACTAGTTGCGCGAAAAGGCGCATTACAGTATTACAGTTATGTTTCGCGTGGCGAAATGCTATCGCCTGGGCACGGCGGACGATTCCAGCCACCGGCGCATCTCTGAACGCGGAGCCACACCTGCCTGCTGAAAGACACGTTGCCCGCCCTGAAACACGATGAAGTTCGGGATGGACTGAATGCGGAATCGTGCCGCCAGCTGAGGCTGCGCTTCGGTATCGACCTTGAGGACCAACGCCCGGCCTCGCATCTCGCGAGCCAGTTGTTGAACTTCGGGCGCTGCCACGCGGCACGGTCCGCACCAGGAGGCCCAGAAGTCCACCAGAACCGGCACTCTGGCTGCGGCGATGATGTCATCGAAGGAGCTTGCATCGGCCTCGATCGGCTCGCTCGCGGGCGGCAAAGGCGCTTTGCAGACACCGCAGCGGCCTGTATCCGCTAGGTGTGGCGCGGGCACTCGGTTCTTCGCGCCGCAGGAGCCGCAGGCAGATACGATTGAAAAAGCCATCTCGACACCTAACTCATACCACAGGAAGGCGTCAGCGAACTTGCAGCGCGCGTTCTCCAGCCCGCACCTTGAAGCGCGGTTCGAGTTCGGTGAGCTTTTCGACGATACCGGTGTATTCCAGCTCCGACATGGGAAGCATAGCCGCGCCGAAAAATCCCTGCCGCCGCATTTCGATCGACTTGCGCGATGCAGTATCACGAACCGTATCCCAGAACGGATGTGCGAAGTTGTCCACGGCTTCGGTGAGCTTGCCCTTCTGGACGCAGAATCCCGCGCAACTCACGATGGGCGGCCCGTCGAAGTAGCTAATCCCCTCGTTGAGTTTTACCGGCATCAGAGGCATCTGATGGGATCCCCGCATTCCGCCTGCGACGAAGTGACACGTCGCGTACGGCGCCAGGATCTCACCAGTGGCGGGGAAGTTCATCTGCGCACGCACCAGCATCACCGGATCGTCCTTGCCGGTGTACTTTCCGGCGATGTTGTGGAGACGCGACGTGGCCACGGCCACCGCCTGCTCGCCTGTCGCGCGCGACCAGACCGATTCCACCACGAACCGCTCCGGGTCGCGCAGGAGCGCCGCGATCCCATACAGCTCCTCCGGCGCGTTCAGCTCGATGACGCGGTCGCCTTCGGTGTGGTTTACGTCCATGATGACGAAGCGGAAGCCCTGCGAAATTTTCGGCGATAGCATCAGCCCGGGCGTGTTCATGGGGTCCACGAACGCCAGATACAGAGGCAGATTATAGGCCCCCGGATCCGTCTTATCGGCAGCAAAGAACAAGAACGGCTCTGCCGGACGCTCCTCGATTTCCATTTCGGCCACCGCCGGACCCATGCCTCGCACGTTGCCGGAAAAGGACGTTTTGAGCAGATCCTGACCGGCGCCGTAGAGTCCCTGCTCCTTGGCCGCCTCGGTACCCGCCACGAACGCATCCCAGGCGAGCTTGTGAATGGCTTCATCGCCTTCTCCGCGCGTGTGCGTCATCAGAATCGCGATGTCGTCGCCAGTGTGGCTGAGATAGGAATCGAGAATCAGATTCTGGCCAGCCGTCCGGATGTGGTCGGCTACAGTTTGGAACAGCCGTTCGGAAGGCGTGACGTGCCCTCCTACGGACCCGATGTCCGCTTTGATCACGCTCAATGTGAGTTTCATCTCGATAACCTGCCTTTCGACTTGCTCGTTAGCATTTCTATCCCAGATCCGGCTCGCGCGCCTGGGCCGTCTTGGGCTCAGGAATCTCCGTGAGGGTCGCTTCCGCCAGAAGCAGCACGCTGGCCACCGACACCGCGTTTTCGAGCGCGATCCGCACCACCTTCGTGGCATCTATAATGCCGGCTTCCATCAGGTCGACGTACTGGCTCTTGGCTGCGTCGAAGCCGAAATTCCCCGTGCCGGTGCGCATCTTGTCCACAACCACGCCGCCGTCTACCGCGGAATTCTCCGCGATCTGGCGCGCGGGAGCTTCCAGGGCGCGCTTCAAGATCCGCAGGCCGGTTTTCTCGTCACCCTCGGCAGTCTGCTCTTCTTTCTCTACGGCACAAATCGTTCGCAGAAGCGCCAGTCCGCCCCCTGGCACGATGCCCTCGGCGATGGCCGCTTTGGTGGCATTGATGGCGTCGTCGAAGGCCTCTTTCAGGCTCTTCAGCTCGGCTTCTGAAGGTGCTCCGACACGAATCACCGCGACGCCGCCCGTCAGCTTGGCCAGCCGTTCGCGCAGCTTCTCTTTGTCGTAGTCCGACGTGCTGTCCTCGATCTGTTTGCGGATCTCGTTGCATCGGCCTTCGATGGCCGCTTTGCGCCCACCGCCACCGATGATGGTCGTGGCCTCGCGTTCGATGACTACTCGCTTCGCCGTGCCGAGTTCTTCCAGTTGCACGTTTTCGAGCTTCACGCCCAGCTCTTCGGCCAGCACGTGGCCTCCGGTCAGGATGGCGATGTCGTCGAGCATCGCCTTGCGACGGTCGCCGAAGCCAGGCGCTTTCACCGCGGCGCAAGGCAACACGCCACGCAGCTTGTTGACCACCAGCGTCGCCAGGGCATCCGCTTCGACGTCCTCCGCCACGATGACCAGCGGACGCCCGGATTTCGCGATCTGCTCGAGCAGAGGCAGCAGATCCTTCATATTGGAAATTTTCTTCTCGTGCAACAGAACGTACGGTTGATCCAGAGCCGCTACCATCTTTTCCGGATCGGTCACGAAGTAGGGCGAAAGATAACCGCGGTCAAACTGCATGCCCTCCACGATTTCCAGCGCGGTCTCCGTGGTTTTCGCTTCTTCCACCGTGACCACCCCATCCGGCCCGATCTTCTCAATGGCGTCCGCCACCAGTTTCCCGACCTCGGGATTGTTATGAGCCGAGACGGTTGCCACATGCTCTTTCTCGCGGCGCGACGCCACGGGCCGGGAAACGCCTCGCAACGCTTCCACGGCCGCTTTGAGCCCGCGATCCAGGCCGCGCTTCAGATCCACCGCGCTCGCGCCCGCGGCGACGTTGCGGACACCCTCGGCCAGAATCGCGTGAGCGATCACCGTGGATGTGCTGGTCCCATCGCCGACGGCATCGCCCGTGCGCTCAGCGGCCTCCCGGATCATTTGCGCGCCCAGGTTCTCGGCGGGATCCTTCAGGTCAACTTCCTTGGCGATAGTGACGCCATCGTTGCACACCAGCGGTTTCCCGAAGCGCTTTTCGATCAAAACGCACTTCGACTTCGGGCCCAGCGTCACGCGCACGGCATCGGCCAGAGCCGTCGCGCCATGCAGGATCTTTTCTCTAGCTTCGGACCGAAACAGGAATTGCTTGGATGCCATCTGGATCACTCCTCTGTCTGTGTCACGTACACGCCGCAGGAAGCCGGCAGAAGCGCGCCAGTTTGCGCTCCCTGAGGTTCATCGCATTCCGGCTCGCGCTTAAGCGTCGGTTTCTTTTTGTCCGACAAGGACTCTTTCTTGACAGCGTCCGCAAGGCGTTGCTTGAATTCGCGGAAGTCGGTGGTATCCACCTTGAGCGCCTCGGATTTAGGCAGGTATTCAATCTCGCTAAACGTGCTCAGAATGCGTTCGAAGAACGGCGGGTGCGTCCGAAAGAAGCTGGCCGATTGGACGTAGCCCTTCTCGCTCGCCATCTTGTCGAAGAACGTAATGAACCCGCGCGGATCGTAGCCGGCGCGCCAGGCGTACTGTGCTCCCAATTGGTCGGCTTCCGCCTCAAACTTGCGGTTTACGCCGAGCAGAGAAAGGTCGAGCAGCATCCCCAGGCCGAAGAACCCGCCCTGCATGGCGTAATACATGCCGATGCTGGCGATCCCGCCGGTCGCCACGATCGCCGCGATCTGGGCGGATTGGAGGAAGAGATTCGCGAGCGTCGCCCGCTTCAACATCTTCGAGCCGTGACGGGCGGACACGTGGGCGAGTTCATGGGCGATCACGCCCGCCAACTCAGATTCGCTCTCGGCCTTTTCCAGCAAGCCCGTATTGATGAACAGAAATCCACCAGGCATCGCGAATGCGTTGATTTCCTTGCTGCGCAGAACAGTGACCTTTACCGGCACGGTCATATCGGAACTCAGCGCGATCCGTTCCGCCAGGCTGCGCACGTAAGCCACGGCTTCTTTCTGCTCCAGTTCGGGCGGCATCAGGCTGTAGGTCTTCATGTTGCGGACGGCTTCTTCGCCGAGCTTGATGTCTTTCTCCTGATCCGTGCTGATCTTTCGGACGCCGATATCCTCCACATCGCCAAAGCGGCGCTCCCGGGCGCGCCCCTCGGCGATGATGCGGTCGATTTCGATCTTCTGGGCCGGCCACTGCGCGATCAGATCGGCTTTGGCGAGCTTGTTGTCGAAGGCCACCGGCATCCCGTGCTCCCGCTCCACGCGCTTCTCGGCGCGCGCCTTCTCCAAGCGCAGGATTTCACAGTGAACCGTTTTGCGGCGGTCGGCCATCTTCGCGTTGTCACTCGAAGCCTCTTTATTTAGCGACTTGAGCTGATCACGGAGTGTCTGCAAGCGGCCATCGAGATCTGTTTCTTCCTTCTTGAGCCGCTCTGTCTCCGCGTCCCTCTGCTTAGCGAGATCCTTCCGCAACGTCTCGAACTCCTGGGGCTTGAACGAGACCGTGGGCGCCAATTCCAGAAGATCCAGATACGGACGGCTCACCAGTTGGGAGAGGGAAGCCGCGGTTACGCTCGCCTCCGATGCCGGCAAAGAGACCGTCATCGCAACTGCGAGGATTTGGATGGATAGTCTCGCCATAAGCTTCTCACCCTCAAGCTATGCACGGCGCATGCCGAAGTGAGACCCATCCGTAACGGCCCGCGAGGCCACGAATCACCGGCGGTTTGCGCGAGACCACCCACATCGGCTGGGTCCTTTTGCGCATCGATCATCGACTGGTTACGGGGACGCCGTCCTTCAGATCATTGGCCGGGTGCAGGATCACTGCCTCGCCTGGACTCAGGCCACGGATGATTTCGGCCTCGAGCGCGTTCCGATGTCCCACTTCGACCGGCCTTCGGTGCGCTCGCCCGCCTTCGATCACAAAAACGCTCCAGCGGTCTCCATCGCGGAACAGTGCGCTGGCGGGAGCGATCATCACGTCGGGATTCTCCCAGATCACGATGCGCGCATCGACGCGATATCCGTCGCCGAGACCCACGGGCGGATCCAGGAAATCGGCGATCACATTCACGCGCTGTTCCTCGATGCCCAGGGCGGAAACCTTCGTGAACCCGTACGGTTCCACCAGACGGACACGCGCGCGCAGCGCTTTCGGTCCGCCCCAGCCCTCGATACTGACCGCCGCGCCCGGCTTCACCTTGACTGCATCGGTGGACAGCAGATCGATGACGATCTCGATCTTGCTCGGATTGCTTAGCGTCACCACCGGCGTTCCGGCGGTCACAACATGCTCGCTCGGCTCCAGGATTCGCAGAATCCGGGAGGCCACGGGAGATCGCAATTCCACGATCCTGCTGCTTTTTTCTTGACTCTCTTCGATCGAGATCAAACCAGCCCGTGCGCGGGCGATCTCGGCTTCGGCCGACTGCACTTTGAAACGGGCTCCGGCTACTTCCTTCGCAGCCCGCTTTTCCGCGGTCTGAGCTTGCTCCAGCGTCTGGCGCGACACCATATCCTGGCGCTGAAGATCCGTGTAGCGCACCACGTCCCGTTGCGTCTGCTCGTGGTCCGCTTCCGCACGTTCCACATACTGGAGGGCTTCCTTCCTCAGCGCTTCCAGCGATTCGATTTCCGCCTTGGTCCGCGCCACTTCCCGCGCGTCGATCGGCAAAGGGCTGATGGTCGCGATAACAGTTTGCGGGCTGACCGCATCGCCTTCATGCAAGCGGATTCGGGAGAGCCGGCCGGCGATGGGCGCAGCCAGCGTGAACCGGTCGTGCGCGCGAGTTTGGCCGTCCTCGTCGATAGTCACCAGCATGTGCCCGCGCGCCACCCGCCCGGTTTCGACCACTAGCGGTTTGGGTCGTAGCGTCCATGCGACCAAGCCCAGCAGCCCGAGAATGACAGCCAATCCGGACAGTCTTTTGAAGAGCCGTTTCATAAGAGCCTCATTCCCTGGATTTGAGTACCTCGGTCAAATCCATGTGGGCTAGCCGCCGGATGACTACGAGGCCCGACAGCACGCCCGCCGCCACCACGATTCCAGCCGCATACGTGTAGGAGACTGGTCCGATCACCAGAGGCAGGCGGATCAGGTCGCGCGCCAGGGCGTGCGAAGTCAGCAAGGAAAGCCCATAGCCGAGGGCCAAGCCGAACGGAATCGCCAACACCAGGAGGAGCCCTTGCTCACCCAGTAATATCCGCCCGATTTCGGCTCGCGTATAGCCCAGAACGCGCAGGCTGGCGAGTTCGTGGCCGCGTTCGGATAGGGCGATCCGCAAGCCGTTGTAGACGATTCCAAAAGCGATGATGCTCGCAAATCCTACGAGCATCGTGGTAGAGATCCAGATCGTGTCGCCGTAGGATTTCCAGAAGCTGGCGAGCGCCACATCTTTGACCGCAACCGCGCTGATCGAAGGTGTTCGCTTCAACAGGCTGTACAATCGGGCGGCTTGTGTGGAATCCACTTTCAAGTGCGCGCCGGATATGGTGCCGGCCTCGCGCATCATCCGGTGCAGCGCGTTCGCCTGCATGTATGCTCCCAGCCCGATCGGCTGTTCTACCCATCCGGCGACGGTCACCAGGCGCACCGGCCGGGCGCCTTCCAGCACTTCGACCTGAATCTGGCTGCCGGGTCGCGCCCCCAGGATTTCACCCAGCCTGCTGTTCAGCACGATCCCTTCGGCGGGAACCTCGACCCAACTCAGGTTGCGGTCGAGCAACGGCCGCAGCGTGTCCTCGCGGGACGTGCCGAGTATGCTCGACTTGCGCGACCGATGCCCGAAGCGCAACCGCGCCGGAACCTCGCGAAACGTTTCCACTTGAAGGACGCCAGGAAGCTGCGCCAATTCATAGCGCGCATGCTCCGGCCGCGGTTCCTGAAACGCAATGGTGAGATCTTCGCGCTGCATCACCCGAAATTGAAGGTCGACCAGATAGTTGACCGAATCGATGGTGTAGCGGCCCACCACCAGGATCGACACCGCGAGCGCGATTCCCAGCGCAGTCGCCAGAGCCTTCCAGGGACGGCGCGATAAATTGCGGACGATCATCCGCGTTGCGGGAACGAGCCAGGTCATCAGCCCGCTGTGTTCCAGAATGCCAGCCCGGAACTTCTCCGGCGACTCCGGACGCATGGCCTCCGCTGGTGCGAGCGCTACAGCCCGCCGGGCGGCCGAGAGAGCGCCGATGCATGCGGCGCCAGCCCCCACGGCTGCGGCAGCCAGCGGCAAGTAAGGTTCAGGCTGCAGGCGCAGCACCGGAAAATGGAAGTAGCGCGCGTATACGCCGGTGAACAATGAGCCCAGCCACAAGCCCCCGGCGATTCCCAGCACCGATCCCGGCAGCGCGGCGAGCAAGCCGAATTTCAGGTAGTGCCCGGCGATCTCCAGCCGCCCGTATCCGAATGCTTTGAGCACGGCAATCTGGCTCCGTTCGGTAGTCACCAGGCGGGACATCACCACATGCAACAGAAACGCGACAATCGCCAGGAATATCGTCGGCAGTATCAGCCCCATCGCGCGGAGTTCCGTCAACTCATCGGCGATGAACCGGTACGATATCTGGTCGGGACGCCCGTAGGCGCCCAGGCCGCCGTAGGGTTCGAGCAAGTGATCCAGGCGCTCGATCACCTCCGGCTCGCTGGCGCCCTGAGCCAACGAGAGCGATACATCGTTAAACGCCTCCTTCATGTCGAACGCGGCTTCCAGGGTTTCGCGGCTGATCCAGAGCACGCCGAACCGGCGATTGTCCGGGAAAATTTCGCCCGGCTTCACTTCATACAGATATTCCGGCGATAATCCGATGCCGGCAATGCGGAGCCGTTCCCACTTGCCGTTTATTACGGCGTCCACGCTATCGCCGATCTTCAGCAGGTTGGCGCCCGCGAAGGCCTCGCTGATCACGGCTTCGTCGCGGCGGTCGGGCTCGATGTAGCGGCCTTGCCGAAGAAAAAGGTCGTTCAGAAGAAGAACGCGCCGTGCGGGAATCGAGACCAGCCGGGCCGTGGCGGGTTCTTCCAGGCCGGGCACATCGAGCGTGACATCGGTTACGATCCGCGTTTGAACCGCGGCCACGCCGGGGATCTCCGCGATCGATCTCGCCAGCGCTTCCGGAGCCCGCTTTACATGTGCGAAGACGTCCGCAAACCGGTACGCGGAGTAATATTCCGACCGTGCGAAGAGCAGCGAGTCATAGGAACAACGCATAGTCACGTAGGTCGCGATGCCGCAGGCCAGTACGGCCGTGATCGCGGTCATCTGCCCGGCCATGCGGCCCAGATCGCGGAACAGTTTGTGATGTAGCGCCGTCATGGGTCACCAACTCAGCTCCGATGGCAAAAGCCGCCGCTCATTGCGGGTGATTTCGACGATCCGCCCGCTGCCCACGCGGACCACCCGATCCGCCATCCCCGCGATCGCCGCGTTGTGGGTGATGACCACCGCGATGGTTCCCAAATCCCGGTTGATCCGATCGAGGACGTCGAGCACCAGTTTTCCCGTGGGGTAGTCCAGGGCTCCCGTAGGCTCGTCGCACAACAGGATGTCGGGCCGCTTGGCTACGGCCCGCGCGATCGCCACCCTCTGCTGCTCGCCGCCCGACAATTGCGATGGGAAGTGGTTCAGCCGCTCGCCCAGATCCACCATGCGCAGCGCTTTTTCGGGATCCATCGGGTGATCCGCGATTTCGGTGACCAGCGCGACGTTCTCCAGCGCCGTCAGACTCGGGATCAGATTGTAGAACTGGAAGACAAACCCGACATGCTCACGGCGGAAGCGCGTTAGAGCCGCGTCTCCCGCCCCGGTCAACTGGTGGTCAAGATAGTGGACCTCACCCGCGGTGGGCACGTCCAGTCCGCCCAGGATATTGAGCAGCGTCGATTTTCCGCTGCCCGAAGGGCCCAGGACGACTACGAACTCGCCCGCATAGAGGTCCAGATCTACGCCCCGGAGCGCGTGTACTTCCACGTCGCCCATCCGATAGACTTTCGTCACCCCGTGGATGTGAAACACCGGCTCGCTGCCAGCCAGGTTCGCCCTCGTTGTCAGTTCAGATGCCGGGCTCACAACCGGGTGAGTGCACTTGGGGTTCCGTTCCGGCGCGCCCGAAGGCAACTAGTCAGCTGCGCCGGACGGAGGCGGAAGCGTACCGGATATTCCCAGGCGAATATCGCGATGAGTCATCCGGCCTTGGTCCACGATCAGCTCTCGAATCCATTCCGAGTCGTGTTCGGGAGCCTTTACCCAAAGCGAATAACGCCCTTGCGGGAGACTCACCAGCTTGTAGTGGCCGGCCGCGTCCGAGTGGACGCGAAAGACCGCGCCGCTCATTGTGTTCCGCGCTTCCACCGAAGCCTTTACGATTGGCCCGTGTTTATCCGTGATCAGGCCATCGATGCCTCCCGTGTTGCGCTGCATCGCCAGCGGAATCGCCGCGAGCAGCAACACGAGGGCAATCAGGAGAACGTACTTTAGCGTTGAGGACATGGGAATCCTTTCCTTGTTACGCAGCTGCGGGCAGATGACCGCTAGCTTGCGGACCGCGGTGATAGATCGCGCGCAGCGTGTTCATTACGTCTTCGAAAGAAACCGGAGGGCGGTCCGTATCGCCGTGGTGACGCGCCTGCAGCGTGACATCCTCCAGAGACAGGATGCCCACCAGGGTGCCGTCATGATCAACAACAGGCAGGCGCCGCACTTTTTCCGCGGCCATGATCTTGAGCACGGCGCGCAAGTGGTCGTCCGGATGACAGGTCACCGCCGCCCGGCAGGTGACGTCGCTCACTTTGAGTTCGCAAGCTCTCTGATTCCGTGTGCCGAGCGCGATGCAGATATCCCGGTCGGTGATCACTGCACTAACTTTTCCCTCATGATTCACCACCGGGAGCTGTCCGCAGCTGTGTTCCCACATCAGCGCGGCTGCCGCCGCCAGGCTCGCGTCGGGACGGCAGGAGGCTACGGCTCTGTTCATCACTTCCTGAACCTTCATAGGTCCTCCTCTAGAGGCACTGTGCGAAGTGCAATCCAGTCGCCACTACGACCGGCGCCTGCAATCGGTATCTTTCTGGAAGCTAAGACTTTTAAGACTTTAAGGATCGGGTGGCGCTACGCAAAGTGGGTCAAAACACCCAGGATGGGCCGCGACAGGACCAAAGTAATAGGTGCTTAGGACCAAAATACGATAGTAATAACACTCTGCACTCCCTATGATGAACAAGTTAGTCGTGATCAGAATTCTGGAGCGGTGGAATGTCAGAACTTCGACTCGATCCACGAATCCCGTACTCTGGCGTCGTCTTCATCTCCTGGAAGACTTTCGACGGGCAACGCAATCACGTTCTGGGAAGGGCTGTCGATGTCTCTCAGCAAGGAATCGGAATCGAGCTGGCCACCCGCATTCCCGTTGGTTCCTTCGTCCGGGTCAAGGCATACGGTTTGAACTTGGACGGCTCCGGGACTGTTAGGCACGTTTCCCGGCGAAGTAGCGGATATGTTTTGGGCCTCGAGCTAAGCGAGTCATTAGACTTGAACATCCTGGCCGAGTTAACGGCATCACAGAACTGCCTGGTGGCAGCAATGCCGGGAGTTTCTTGACTCGAGTCCGCGATCCGAGTGCATACACCCACGTGCGCTGTACCGCGCAGACGTTCCTCAGCCCGCGAACCCGCTAAGTCCTTGTTTGGCAGTACCCGACGAGAAGGGCGGAATGGCTGTACGGTTGCAAGTCTCTGTTCGAGTGGCACGAAAAGGAGCACCTCGATGAGACAGAGCACAATGACTTCCCTGCTTCGCGGCGCAGTGTGCGCGGGGCTGATTGCGTGTCCCTCGCTCGCAGCGGAAGGGGCGGCCCAGGATTCGGGCTCGTTCAATTTCTGGTCGTTGATTCTGGGATTAATGTTCACGATGTTTGGCGGCATGGCATTCTGCTACGGCCTCGTCAAGCTCGGCGAGAACGTTGTGCATCGACTCCAAGCCAGGCATGCGGCGCCGGTCTCTGAGCCGCCGTTACGCCGGGCGGCGTAGAAGTAACGGGCATGTGAATCGCCGCCGGCCGGACGAGATTAGGCGCTCGCGCGTTGCCTGTGTCTCTCAGGCTGTAGGACTTCCATCGCGCGCGTTTCGATATCCACCGCGAAAATCGCAACGGTACGTTCTTCCCAGCTTACGTAGACGATTCCCTTGTCAGGCAGCTTGCCGTTGGCGTCGGGTCCGGACAGAACTCGGATGACGCCTTCGGCAGGAATGGTGACGACTGAAGCCGTTCCGTTCATGAGTTGAATCCCGCTGACGGAACGATGGAATCTGAAGTGTTTGCCATTTAGCATGGGACACCTTTCTGGTTCGAAAGAAAGCGTCCTGCTTACATCGGGGACAAACAGCGGCGGCCTTTGAATCGAGGCACTAAGTATGAACGATGTAGTCGTACAAATCAACGGGTGACCCTGGGGCTGTGCCCGAATGGCGCACAATGGAACCCGCAGCAGCCACAAGGTTGCCGCAACTGCGATTCTGTTCATGCAGGCGTCCTCCCGCGAGGTTGATCGTCCGCAAGGTATTGAAGGAACTGGTTTGGGCAATAGTATACAGCCCAGGATGGCTGACCATCCGGGCGATAGGGTTCCCGGGCCGCCGCAACGTTAAGGCAGCAAGATCCGGGCTCGCCGGGAGATATCTCGTGCGGCGTCCTCAACGGTCTTAACCAGCGTCGGCAAATCGTCCCACACCGGTTCACTCGGGTCGCCGTTAACCGAAACCGCTGCCCGAACCTCTCCATCGGTATCGAAAATCGGCACGCTCAGAGCCCGCAGATCCGCGTACGCCTCACCGTCCGCAACCGCGTAGCCCTGCTTTCGCACCAAGTCCAGCTCCGCCAGGAACCGCTTCTTGGAGACGATAGTCGCCGCCGTGCTCCGCGCCAGCCCGAGCTTAGCGATCACGTCGAGCACTTGTTGCCTCGGTGAAAAAGCCAGCAGGACTTTGCCGAGAGCCGTGGAGTGCGCCGGCAACTCGCGCCCAATATCCCGCTGCGCCCGGACGCGGAAGTTACGCGCGGTCCGGCTGGCCGCAGCCTGGATCGCCCGATCCACAAACCGCGGACCTTCAACGCGGTCGACAAGCAGGACGCGCCCTTTCTGCAGAACTCCGATGCCGGCCGACAATCCGGTCTGGTTCGTGAGCTTGTACAGCGCCGGCTCGGCTACGGTGCGAATCCCGACCTCGCGCAGCGCACCGTGCGCCAGCGCCACCGGAGTCAGGCCGATTTTGTATCGGTTTGAAGCCGCATCTTTGATCAGATAGCCCTCGCGCTCGAGCCTGCTGACGATGTAGGAGCAGCTGCTCTTGGGGATATCCAACTGCCGGCTGATATCGGCGTTCCTCAATCCCCCCGGCGTCTGCTCGATTAGCTTGAGCAGAACCAACGCGCGTTCCAGAGAATTGGTTTCACCCACTTCCCCCAGATTCGCACAACGCATTCGACGGTGTTCAATAGGTTGAACACCGGGTTGACCCCCCGGGTGGAACCTTCTATTCTTCGGTCATGACTAAATCTGTCATCGTTCTGCTCGCAGCCGCTTTATCCGCATCTGCGCACCACTCCTTTGGCGCCGAATATGACGCGAACAAGCCGATCACACTGACCGGCGTCGTGACCAAAGTCGAGTGGACCAATCCGCATAGCTTCTTTTATCTGGACGTCAAGAACGCGTCCGGCAAAGTCACCAACTGGAAGCTGGAAGGCTTTCCTCCAAACGTGCTGTATCGAACGGGATGGAAGAAGGACGTCACCCTCAAGCAAGGTGACGAGATCACGGTGACCGGATGGCATGCCCGCGATGGCACCGATTGGGGCCACTCGCGCGAGGTAACTTTTAAAGACGGCAAGAAGCTGTTTTTCGGTCCGCCCGCGGGCACCGGTGACGGAGGAAATGCACCGGCAGTTGCTGTACCGTAGGCATCTATGACAATACCCCGCATCGTTTTCAACCTCGCGGCAGTGGCCGCGCTCGCTACGGTACCCATGATCGTGGCCGGACAAGGTGTATCCGCGAGTCCAACAAGCTCCAAAGTGCCCCGCATGTCCGATGGCAAGCCGGACATGAATGGAGTCTGGCAGGGCGGCAGCAACCGGATCGGCACCTGGGAGGAAGCCAACGCTGGCGGAGGCACCAACGCCACCACCGGGCAGATCACTCCGTTCGCGGTTCGCGGCGCGCAAGAGAAAGCGCCCTATCAACCTTGGGCTGCACAGAAAGTTCTGGAATCGTTCAACCGGCGCGGAATTGACGATCCGATGGCGCGGTGTCTGGCGCCCGGAGTGCCGCGAACCACAACCATGGGACTGTTCCCCATGCAGATCGTACAGACGCCGCAAAACGTAGTGATGTTGTTCGAGGTGTTTCACGTGTTCCGCGTGATCCCGATCGGCGCGAAGCATCCCGAGGATCTCGAATCGTCGTTCATGGGAGATTCGGTAGGCCACTGGGAAGGCGACACATTGGTCGTCGACGCCATCGGATTCAATGACAAAACCTGGCTGGCGGGCACGGGCACATTTCATAGCGACAAACTGCACGTGGTCGAAAAGTTCACGCGCATGGACGAGAATACGATCGCGTATGAAGTGACCATGGAGGACCCCGTGGTGCTTACCAAGCCCTGGACTCAACGGAGCACGATCATGCTTCGTCCGGGCACGCGCCTGCGTGAGTATGAGTGCGTTGAGAACAACACCGATTTGCAGCGCTACGAGAAACTCCTGCAAGACGAGTCCGTCTTCAGAAGAAAATAGGCCGGTAGGTGGAACAGCGTCTCGGACGGGACTGCGGCAAAATCAGGGATTCCAACGACCGCGGGACACGAACTTCCCTACCAAGTAATAAAGACTATTACAGACAGCATGCGGTGCTTTATTTGCCGTTTATCTTGACCGGAGGGCCGGGAGCGGCTGTGCCGGTCTCGGGGTTGTAGCGCGAATTGGTGCGGCTCACGGGATTGGATTCGGCATCACCGGCAACAGGCTGCTTCGCACTTTCCAGCCATGCCGTGTATGTGAGATCGCGAAGCAGCGCTGCGGCTTTGGCCAATTGGCCGCGAGCCAGCCGCGCCGCGGGCTGGTTCGTTTGGTCCGCAAACGCGCCGGCTTTGTCGAGAATGTAAACCTCCTCCACATGCGTCGAGGCATCGTCCAGATGCGCAAGAATCGCTGCGAATGGATCGTCCAAGACTCGCGGCTTCTCCATGATCGGCACCAGATCGGAGCCGCTGAGCTTAATCAGGTCCACGAACGTACTCTCAAAGCGGCCGTGAACCCGCGCATCCGTCGTGTACTGCTTCGGATTCGGTCCCTGCCAGCCATCGTGGTGAATGGTGTCGTGCAGCGGTTGCGCCCCGTCAGCCGTGTAATGGCCCAGCCAGCCCATATAGAATGCGATGTCCTGAGCCAGAAAGCGCGCCTGCTGTTGGGAATCGCCAGATTGGTCGGCAACCGCGCGGCGATAGGCTCGCATCGCGGACTTCATCCGGTCATAATTCTCCATGGCGGCATACGGCAGGGTGCCTGTCCACCGCACGTTCGTCAGCGCGGCGCGGTCCGGGTCCTTATCCTTGATGCGCAGATACTCATCGTAAAGACGCAGGACGAATTCGTAACGCGACCGCGGAATGGCTGGCATGAAGGCAAATTGCTCCTTGAACCATCCGTGATTGGGGTCTTCGAAGATCCTGGAATACGGCTCCGAGGTTCCCCTCCAGGTGTCCGGCACGGGACCGGTCTTTGCGATCCAGTCTTCGAATTCTCTGAGAAACACCGGGCCATCGTCCGGGATCGATTTGACGGCGGCCCGATTCGCGCTCTCATGACCACGAGGGCCCCATGCCTGCAAGGTCACGCACGACATCACAGCCAAAACCAAGCGAGTCGCCATTTTGTTGATCATGGGGGTAGAGAGCGGCATGCGATGGATTCAATATAACTTACTTGATCAAGTTTTCGGGTCTCGAGGATTCAATGCATCTCGGCTGTTCCGGCAGGGCGACAGGGCCGAGAGGAAACGGCCGTTGCGAGCCTGGATGGAGGGAGTGACGCTAGGAGCTTGCTGAAATAGCGTCCGGGAACACCACTGGCACTTCGTAGGGAGCACTGTTACCGGCAGAAGGAGGCGTCGCGAGGCGCCCCCGCAGTCGGCAACCGGGCCTCTCAGTGGGCCCCGGAAGCGCCGCTCAACACACCGCGGCCCGGAGCTTTGGAATGCGCCACAAGTTGAAGGCCGCGGCAGTGAAGGTGAACAACCACCAGAGATTCTCGATGCCTC
>JAIQFE010000090.1 GCA_020073445.1 Terriglobia bacterium | reverse complement strand
ATGGACACCACCGGCCAGAAGGTCCAGGAGCTGAGGGCTATCTCCCGGGATCCCGTGTCGCTCGACCTTCCGGTAGGTAGAGATGGCGAGTCCGTTCTGGGAGATTTAATCGAGGACCGGCGCGTCCGCCCTTTAGCGGAGACGATGTTCGAGACTAACGTTCACGAGGAAACCAAGGGGATCCTGAAGACCCTGGCGCCAAACGAGGAAAAGATCATCCGCATGCGGTTCGGGATCGGCTACGATCGCGAACACACGCTCGGGGAAGTTGCTCAGCAGTTCGACTTGAGCCGTGAACGAGTTCGTCAGATCGAGGCCCAAGCGCTTCGACGCCTGCGCAATCCAGATAGTGCGCATCGGCTGCGGCCGCTTATGAGCATTCAGTAAAGCACGAGGTTCTCCAGGCTATGCCGGCTAAAACACTGGCCGATCAGCTCGGCGAACAAACGGCGGGAGTCTGAGCTTTTCGAGACCCTCGACAATCGCCGCCTGCGCTGCCTCGCCTGCGGCCATCGCTGCCCCATTGCGGCCGGTTTCGCCGGGGTTTGTAAGGTCCGGTTCAACCGCGACGGAAATTTACTCGTACCCTACGAAGAACGGGCTCGGCTCCGGCGCGTTCTGCCCGGATTGCAGCGCCTCGATTCCTGGCGTGTGGACTTAACGCCAGCTATCGCATTGGTCATCGGACTCGCGGCGGATTTGGTGCATCGTTTGCTCTTCGGAACAGAAAAAGGGGGATAGCCTATGCACGGCTGGCAATTACAGATGTGGAGTATGCATTGGGCCGGCTGGCTCTTTGGGCTGGCCGGGTTGGTCTTGCTCGTCGTCATTGTCATTGCCGTAGTGCGAGCTCTCCCACCTCCGCCCGATCTGGGACGGCAGATGACGGCCACGGAGGTGCTGGATCGACGCTACGCCGCCGGAGAAATCTCCACGGAGGAGTACGAGGAACGTAAACAAAGGCTCGCTCGGAAGTAGCTGCGGGTGAACCGGTAGCTCAGAATGGCAGGGGTATTGCACGAGAAATGGAGGAGAATCTGATGCGATGCGCGTGGGTCGTTGTGGTCCTGGGGCTGGTGCCAGCGCCGTCCTTTGCCGGAATCGAGATAAATTCCAAGCGGGGAGAGCAGGTCTTCCTGACCCAAGGCTGTCCCACCTGCCATACAGTCCGCGGCGGAGAGCAGAAGGCAGCGCCTAATATTGTTCGGCGCCTGGACCGCAACTATACTGCTGCAGCCATGGCGAGTGAATTCTGGAATCACGCACCGCAGATGTGGGAGGCTGCAAAGAAGAATCCAAGCCTCAAGCCGGAGTTATCAGAGTCGGATGTCGCGGATCTGTTTGGCTTCCTTTACGCAGTTCGCTTTTTCGAAAATCTAGGGGATGCAGGTCGTGGTAAGCGCGTTTTCACCCAAAACTGCGTGAAATGCCACGCCCTTGTTGGTGATGGAGTCCCGGGTAATCCCGTTGCGGAATGGGCCTCATTGGTAGATCCAGTGGACTTACTTCGACGCACGTGGTTGCATGCCGACGACATCGTCAGAGCCTTGGACAGCCGCAGAGAGAAGTGGTCAAGGCTTGATTCCCAGGAAATGACGGATCTGCTCGTCTACCTGCAGAACCTCCCGGCGACGCGATCGCGGGAGTTACATTTCGAATTGCCCACCGGAGAGAAGGGGGCAGAACTCATCTCCGCGAAGGGATGCGTCGATTGCCACAAGGGCTCACTGGCATTGGAGAAGAGGTTGGGGAAGCTGACCCTCACCGAGGTCGCGACCGCAATGTGGAATCACGCTCCGAAGATTACGAGCCGGATGCCGCGAATGACTGTCGAAGAGATGCGCGAGATCATTTCGTACGCCTGGAGCCAGCAGTTTTTCTCCCCTCTGGGAGACGAGCGCCGCGGTCGACGGGTCTTCCAGGCTAAGTGCAGCTCATGCCACGAGGGTTCCGGAACCGCACGCAGGATTCGCCCGCGGAGCACCCCGTATTCGGCACTGACGATGGTTTCGGCGGTCTGGCGCCATGACTGGCGAATGATCGAGTTGGCGGCGCAAAAGGGCCAATCCTGGCCAACCCTAACGGCATCTCAGATGGCTGACTTAGCGGCGTACCTGGGTTCACTCAGATAGGGGAAAACACGACTGCGCCTGCCGCTGGGACCGCACCAAGTCCGAGTGAGTCGGTTTCCATACCGATGATTCCATTAGTCTGTCTCGCGGCTGGACTGCACCTCCTTCCAAATTGGCGTAATCGCCAAGCCGACACCGGCGACGAGGAGGCTTCGAAGCCGTCGCGCCACAGCAAGAGCGAATCCAGCGGATGCCGGCAAACCCACAGTTTTGAATATGAATGCGTAGGTACCCTCTGCCGCGCCCACCTGGCCGGGAATAAAGAAGAAGGCCAACGCTAAGAACTTCGTGGCGGCTTCAATCAAGAGCGGATGAAGAATCGAAAAACTCTGTCCTGTGGTTCTCAGGAGTACGAACAACTCCAGAACGAGAAGTGCTTGAGCGGCGAGCTCGACTGCCACAATAAGCAGGAAGCGCAACGGGCGGTCACGAAGGACGACGAACAACAAGTCCTCTGTTTCGCGGACATCGCTCTCCTTGAGTTGCACATGCTTCCCAATCAGTGGCAGCCTGCTGGCGCCTTTAATTATGGCCCCGATCAGGTAGATTCGAAAACTGATCGCGCAAAGAGCCGCGAGGAGGAATGCACCCATGATGCATATGAGTACCTTTGCCGCAACCGACGCGGGCCTCGAAAGCTCGAGGTTCGTGAGCAAGTACGTTAGACCAGCGACGGCGAACGCGGCTGACGTAAGAAGATAGATCAGATATTCTGAAACCGTCGCTGCTACAGCGTGTTTGATGTTCAAGCCTTGTCTCCGCAGAAGCCACACTTTAGATGGCTCCGCCAGAAAAGGACCCGTAGACGTTAAGAACTGAATTGCTTCCCCGGAAAGTCTGATCCTCGCGATTTCCCAATATGATGCGCGTCCACTCGCGGTGACGCATTTCCAGTACGCAACCGCCCGAATCAGTTGGTGGCCGGTATAGATCGCAGCGATCAAACCGAAGTACCAACCGACCCCCAGGAGCAGGGACGTGATTTGCGCGGCGCCCAGCCGGACGAGAAGATAGATAAACAAGGCGCAGCCGAACCCGAGCAGGGTGGCACGGTAACGGTGTTTGGGTCCCGTGTTTAGCCTCCTCCAGGGCGGCTGCTAACTTGCCGCAGGAACCTTTCGGCCGGAGCCGGCGGGCGCAAGCCGGTCTCGAACTCCCTTGACCCCTGGAATCTTCAGAATCTCGTCAATCATTTGCCGGTGTTTATCCGGCGATACGGCCCCGTGGAGGGCCACAACTCCGCCCACAACTTCTGTCTGAATATCGCGCGCGTGTTCCGTAAGATGTCCCATGTGGCTACGAACGCGCTCGGCGACAACGTCGTCGTCGATGAGTTTTTCGCTGCGTTCAAAGGCAGCGTCAGCTTTTGCGACCAGGCCCTTAGCCCGGTTGAGCAAGTCTTCCGCCTTTATTGCCACTTCGTGGCCAGCCTGTCGCGCGACACCGCCTGCTTTCTGTTGAAGCTCTGCGCGACGGGCTTTACCGCGATGGGAATCGCAGAAGTACATGACAGTCGCGCCGACTGCGGCTCCCGCGATCATCGAAATGCCGGCGATCCAGCGATCACCGGCGGTGGCCTCCTTCCCGCAGTTGCCTTCCGCTTCACATCGTCTTTCTTGGATACTCATAGCGTCCTCCTTATTGAGTCAATGGTGCTTGTACGAGTCGCCCGTGAACTCCTTCAGACGGCGGCGCGCGTCGTTGAAGGCTGCATGGACCGCCATGGATGCGTCTTTACCCTGAGCGCTCACTTCCAGGTGCTCTGTATCGCCCTTGACTTCGGCACCTCGCAACTCAGCCGGCGTTTCTGCGTCCTTGGAGGGAACGCCGAGATCGATCCGGACTTTGGAGACGCTGCCACTGTGTTCGTCTTTTGGAGCCTCCACCTCTACCCGGCAGCTCACCAGCCGGTTGTAGAACTTCTCGAACTCTGCCAATTCCCGCCGGATCCGGAATTTGACAGATTCTATAGGCTGAGTGTTTTGAAATTCGATTTGCAATGGAAATATCATGTCGTTCTCCTTTTGACCTATGACGGCCGCGCCGCCAAATCCCTCTCATGCCGGGTCTGATGTTCGAGGCAATACGCCGTCCACGGCACGCTATCCAGTCGATGGTCTTCGATCTGAAGCCCACAGTCCACACATGTCCCGTAGGTGCCTCTTTCAATCCGCTGCAACGCGTCGCGAACCTGAGTAAAGACGCTCCAGTCCGCGGTGGTTTCCTGAAATACACTTTCCTTGCTCTCTGACGAATCGAACCTATCCTGAACCTCGCCGCCACCCAAGTCGCGACCCTCTGCCTCGGTTCGCGTCATGTCCGCCCAGAGCTCTTTCTCTTTTTCGCGCAAGCGTCTTTCTAGTTCACTGATATTCATGGGCTTGTACCTTCTCTGCCGTTAGCGTGCTTCATCTGACTGGATGCCCAACTGGGATAATGACGATCACTTCTTCGCCACCGGTCAATTTCACGGCCTCCTTGACGGACGCCGGGTCGATGCCGCCTGTGACCACGGCCCCAAGTCCGAGCGCGACGGCTTCCAGCAGCAGGTTCTCACTCGCCAGTCCAGCTTCGTAATCGGTCCAAGTACGGTTTTTCGCTCCCGATCCCATCCGCTCATACACGGCGGAAATCACAAACACTGCCGGGGCGCTATGGACCTGTGCTTGCTGTGTCGAGCCAGCCAGCAACGGTGCGCCGGGTTTTGCAGCGATGAGCAGTTCGAGCGAATGCTTTGCCGGCACATAGCGATAGGCTCCGCTAGCTAGACCATCCACGTTCTGTGCCACTACCGCGATTTCGAGCGGATACCGGTGCATCGCCGAAGGGGCCGTGCGCTTGCCGTCCGCAGAGGTAACGCCCTGCGCCGCCCACAGCAACTGGCCTACATCGGCCAAAGTCAGCGTCTGCTTGTTGTAATCCCGGACAGATCGCCGAGCAGCCAATGCCGCCTCCACGCTCGTGCTGCCTGCCTTCTTCGGGCTGGGTAGCGTGATTGTAGCTAGTTCGGCTGGGAAACAGCCCGGAGCCAAGAAGAAGGCTGAAGCCGCGAGAACCAAGAATCGGTGGGTCATACTTCACATCCTGAAAGGACTACATGCAATCGGACTTCCGGCGAAAGACCGGAACGCTCACAGCCGCAATGCGGCTTCTTCCGTTGTAGAGAACTGTGCGACGTTCGGCTTAACCAGCCTCGCGAAGTCCTCGTAGGAAAGCCGAATCAGCTCTTGGTGCGTGCCAGCGTTGAATGCAATCTCCTTGTCTCTTGTGAGGCTTTCGTCGACGAAGACCGGCATCCCGTAAAGCTGCCCGAAGGGCGGCATTGCCCCGGTTTCGCACCCTGGGAAGCGATCCCGGAAGTCCGTCTCGGACGCAAGCGCGATCTTCTTTCCCTTGGCGGCTGCCTTGAGGAGCGAAAGATCCACGTGATACGACGCGGGAAGCACCGCCATGACCAATGTCCCGTCAATCTTGGCAATCACAGTCTTTGCGAACTCATCTCCATGGATGTGCGCCAGAGACGCAATCTCCAGAGCCGTGTACGCGGCTGAGTGCGTCATGGTCACGTATTTGACCTTATGGCTATCGAGAAACTCTTTCAACTGCTTTTTGGGTAACGACAGATAGGTTATTGTTGACGTGACAGACGCCGGGAGTGGTCCAGGCTGCTCTCTCGATTTCAGCTCGTTCAGCCAGAGAGCCGACGGCGCCTCGCAACGTCACGTGATCACCGCTGGTTTCGATCGTAATATGATTCTTTCGTGTTCCGAACCTTCTCCTGAGAGCAGCTTCGATATGGGCTTCGACAGTGCTAGAAATCGTCGTTGGCTTGATGACTACCCGGTCACTTACGCCCTTGACACCCTTCAAGTTGCAAACAGCGTTGTAGGCGGCGGTCTTTTGGTAACGCCAATCCACATCGCCTTCAAGGCTTATCCAGCCGTGCTCGACCCGCACCTTGATGCGATCTCCCGGGATCTGCGTATTCCATGAAAGCGCTTGGACAGCCGCCTTCGCGATCTCTTCATCCGCAGAGTGGCTCGAATCAGGGAGTTTGACTTCGAGCTCGCTGACAATCGCCTTCACTCCGCGTACCCGAGCCGCGGCCTGCTCCGCGGCGAGCTTTTCTGCGTGGCTGGCGACATGGCCGGAAAGCGTAACGAACCCATCTTCGACCGCCACTCCGATTGCCGCTGCATCTACGCTCGGCTCGCAACCAAGTTCCTGTTCGACGTCCCGACGCACTCGCGCAGTGGAGTTCACTTTTGCTGCGGTGATCACACACTAATCCTTTCGTAGGAGACCGTCGCCTTGTAGGCCTGCACTCTGGTGGCCAAATCGCATGCGGGCTGTCATATTTCTGGAGCTCTGATTGCAGCCCCCATTCCGAGGTGGACACTAATGGAATTGATGGACACAATCAGGAACCGGCGCGCGGTTCGGGAGTATACTGATGCTTCGATTGACCGCACAACCATCGAGCGTGTGATCAACGCCGCGATCCTTGCGCCTAGCGCGATGAACCTTCAGCCGTGGGCTTTTGCGGCCGTGGCTAATCGCGGACGGATTGATGAATACGCTGGGCGTATTAAGACCTGGCTTCTCAAGGACTTTTCACAGACCCCCTTCGACGCCTCGCTACGTACCCTGATCGAAGATGAAAACTACAGCATCTTTCACCATGCGCCCGCGATCGTGCTTGTGTTGGCCAAATCGGTGCAGCCACAAGCCTTCGAAGATTGCTGCCTAGCGGCCGAAAACCTAATGCTGGCGGCTCGCGACGAGGGCTTGGGAACTTGTTGTATCGGGCTGGCGCGCCCGTGGTTCAACCTGCGATCGACTAAGCATGAACTCGGCTTGCCGGAACAATACGAAGTGGTCGTGCCTATCGTGCTGGGCCATCCCAAGTCCTGGCCTGAATCACATGGGCGGCATCCCGCCGAGATTCATTGGCTCGGATAAGGCGAGACGCCATTATCAGGGATTGGTCAGGGCCGGAAGTTGCTTCCCGCGGAGACTCGCTCTATCTGTTCGTCCACATCCTGCAGCTCGAGGTCGAGCAGCTCTCGCCAGACGATCCGCTCTTCGGCAGACTTTCCAAAAAGTGGATCTTGCCGGTGATTACGGACTAGCTGGATGTCTTGCAAGCGAGAGAACCCCCGGACGAGGCGTTGACGAGTCGGGCAGCTGGCCGTTCGAACGTTCATTCGTGCTTCGTCTGCCGGGAGATTTCGTGTGCAGATCTGAATTTTTCGGTCCATGATGCGAAACCATAAGGCAATCGGCATTCCACTCATCCAGGTATGGTGCCGACCCGTTTCCCGCAACTAGTTGCGCGATTTCGCGCTCGCGATGCGCAGCTTGGCCCACAATCGAGGCCGCTCCCACATGACCCGACTCTGCGTCTTCATCGGACTTTGGCCACAGCAGTGCTCTTTCATCGGAAGGAGAAACACCATGCCTGTTGGAGAGTTGTGCATTCGTCAAGTTGTTGTTGCGCCGCGTAATGCCTCGGTTTTAGACGCCGCTAAGCTGATGCGGCAGCACCACGTTGGCGATATTGTGGTCACCGATGACATTGCCGGGCGACGGGTGCCTGTTGGTATCGTCACTGACCGGGATATCGTTTTGGAGGTGCTGGCCCAAGAGCTTGATGCCATAAGCCTTTCGGCCGGTGACATCATGAGCAGCGACCTGATCACGGTCCGGGAGAATGAAGGCGTCTTCCAGACAATCCAGTTGATGCGCGCTAAAGGAGCACGCCGGGCTCCTGTTGTGAATAGCGAGGGTGCGCTGGTCGGCATTGTGTCCGTGGATGATCTTGTCGAATTGCTGGCCGAAGAGCTGAGTCAGTTGGCCAAGCTGATTGCGCGGGAGCAGAAGCTGGAAGCCGAACTACGACGGTAATGGTCGAAATCGATGGATCCCGTTTCTCGGGAAGCGGAACAATCGTCCGTCAAGCCATCGTTCTCGCGGCATTGACTAGACGGCCCGTTCACATCACAAACGCACGAGCCCACCGTTCGAAACCGGGCCTTCAGCCCCAACATGTACACGTGGTCGATGCAATTCGGGAGCTTGTTGATGGGAGCACCGAGGGTGCTTCCCGAGGCTCTCAAGAGCTTAAGTTCTGGCCGGGAGGGAAGCGAGGCGATTTCGCTCGTTATCTTTGGGACATCGGTTCTGCGGGTTCGACCACGCTGCTTGCATTGGCAGCCCTTCCAGTACTTGCTTTTGCGCCGAAGCCCGTTGAAGCGGAACTGCGTGGAGGCATCTTCCAGGACTTTGCACCTTCCTTTTTTCACCTGCAGCAGGTTATGCTTCCCTTGCTCCGCCGGATGGGTCTTCAGGCGGAACTTGAAATGTGCCGCCCAGGCTATGTTCCAACAGGCGGTGGCATCCTCCGGCTCAGTACAAAGCCTGCGCAAGGCTGCTTGCGACCTCTCATTCAAGACCGCGTTGGCCATCTGGAAAACCTAAGCGGCATTGCTCTCGCCTCCCACCTCGAAAGCCGCGGAGTCGCGCGGCGCATGGCCGAGGCTGCAAAGAGGGCTCTTGATGCCGAAGGCTACCAGGCCGATATTGCAATCCAAGAAGAAACCCAAGCTCTTCAACGCGGCGCGGCTCTCGCGCTCTTCGCCCATCTATCCGAAGGGCGGTGCTTAGGAGCGGACTGGGCAGGCGCCCCCAGACGCCCCGCGGAAGTCATCGGAGAGCGAGTCGCATTGTCACTAGTCAGCGATCTCAGATCGGGCGCCACGCTGGACCATTTTGCCGCAGATCAGATCGTCACCTTCGCTGCGTTGGCAGATGGAGAAAGTCGGTTTCGAATTCCGAAGTTAACCGACCATATTCAGAGCAATGCCTGGCTGGCCAATGAATTTCTAGGGGCTAGAGTAGAGATAACGGAGCGGATCATGACCGTTCACGGTGTGGGATTTCGGAAACGTGCAGCCGCATGATCTGGAGGGGCACGAGTGATTGAGGATGCAGTGGGAGTCGCGCTGTCTCTGCCGTCGGCGCCGCAATCGATCAGGCATGGATCTAGCTTTGCATGAACGCGGTAGAGGCTTTTGTGTCACTGAAGAGGTCCAATCCCAGAACGACAGCCAGTATTCTGTTGAAGCTGTACGGCCGGACCTTTGCGGAAGATCTGGGCATCGATGCGGAGACGAACGAGCCTTCCCCGTTGTTCTGCCTCCTGATCAGCGCTCTGATGTTCAGCACGCGCATCGGCCATAACATTGCATCGAAATCCGCACGCGTTCTCTTCGAGCGCGGTTGGACGACACCGGAGCGCATGGCGGCCACAACCTGGGAGCAGCGTGTTCAGGCGTTGGACGAAGGCGGTTACGTCCGCTACGACGAACGGACCTCAACAATGCTGGGCGAAACCGCTAAGATGCTGATGGATCTGTATCAGGGTGACCTGCGAAAGCTTCGCGCAGCCGCAGAGCACGATCCCGCGCGCGAGCGCTATCTGCTCGATCAATTCAAAGGGGTTGGCGATGTTGCCGTAAACATCTTCTTCCGAGAAGCACAACTTGCCTGGCCCGAACTATTTCCGTTCGCGGACGAGAAGGCTCTGGTGAGCGCGAAGAAGCTCGGCTTGCCAGCGGAACCTGAGAAACTCGCGACGCTCGTCCGCACCCGACGGGACTTCGTCCGGCTCGTCTCCGCACTGGTCCGGGTCCAGCTCGAGCATAGATACAACGAGATCGTCGTCGCAGCGGCACACTAACATCATCACCACCCTAGGTACTCGTGATGTAGTCCGCCGAGCCAGTCTCGTGAGACCAGATCTGCGCCTGAGCCGGCGCATTTCGCTGGCGGCGGTGGTACCCAAACTGTTGGAAGTGCTCCGTGAACATATCCTGCAACAATTCCCAGAAGCGGCCGAGCCACCTCCCGCCGGCACACACTGGATACGGCGTTGGTGGCGCTACCGAAGAATTCACCGATACTTCGGCTTGAAGTTCTGGGTCTTCATCTCAGGCGCCGCGCCGCTTGAAGCCGAACTCGAAGAGTTTTGGTCCAGCTTAGGGTTCTTGGTAGTTCAAGGATACGGACTCACTGAGACTGCGCCCATTGTCTCCTTCAACAATCCCTTCGCGGTTAAAAAAGGGACGGTTGGACGGCCCGTAGAGGGCACGGAAATCAAGATCGCCGCGGATGGCGAAATTCTGGTTCGCGGCGAAAGTGTCACGCCGGGCTACTTTGGAGCGCCCCCAGAGGCGAGTTCAGCCTTCAGCGAGGGTTGGTTGCACACGGGCGATATCGGCTCGCTCGACGACACCGGCCGCCTGGTGATCCGAGGCCGCAAGAAAGAAGTCATCGTCACGCCGGAGGGACTGAAAGTATTCCCAGAGGACGTCGAGCGAGTGCTGAATGCCGTTCCAGGTGTGCGCGAATCGGCAGTGGTCGGCAGAGGGCACCCGCACGCGGTGCTGGTTCTCGAAGGCGGGACATCACCCGAAGAAGTCATCCGCACAGCCAATCAACGGTTGGAAGATCACCAGAGAGTCCGCAGGCTTTCCGTCTGGTCGGGAAACCGTCTGCCAAGGACGACAGGTACCGAAAAGATCAAACGGTCTGAAATCCAACGCTGGGTCGACTCTGGCGCTAAGACACTCCCTCCGCCTTCCGGGGATCATCTTCTGGACGTTGTACGCAAATATGCGCCCGGCCGGGAGGTGACTGAAACTACAACTCTGGATCAATTAGGACTGACCTCGCTGGATCGGGTCGAACTCATGATGGATCTCGAGCAGCACCTCGACACCAGCATCGACGAGTCCGCGTTGGCCGGGTCCCGCACATTGAGCGAACTAACACGAGTCACAGCCACCCTCACTCCGGCGGAAGTCCCGCGCTGGAGCAGATCCTAGCTGGCGCGCATCGTCCGGAACGCTGCGCTATTCACCTTGTGGCTGCCCCTGACTCGTTTGTTCGCTCGGGCTCAGGGGCGAGGCCGGGAAAACCTGGCGACTCTGAGCGGGCCCGTCATCTTCGCCTCGAATCATCAAAGCAACATGGACACGCCGTGCATCCTGGCGGCTCT
>JAIQFE010000045.1 GCA_020073445.1 Terriglobia bacterium | reverse complement strand
CCTCGCCGAGCGCGAATGCTGGGCTGGTGGTATGTCTGCATCGGTGGGGCATTCACGCTGCTTGGACTCCGAAGCGCCATCCGAGGCGACCCGGCTTGGTCAGTTGCGTTTCGTTTTGTGATCGCTCTCGGCTTCTTCGTTTTTTCCGTTGGGACGCTGCGGGGCGTTCGCGCTGACCGACAGAAACACCTGAGGAGCTGGAAGGACGAACAATCGTGAACGGAGCCGAAAGGTAATGTTTTCGGATGCTCCAGAGTATTCAGAATGCGAGCGGCCAGCGAGGAATCGGCACTTCTTTCAGCTGGCACAGTTTCCTGCGCCCGCGCAGCGAACCCGACAAAGGCGCTATGTCTCCGATTCTGAGGGTGGCCCTGCCACAAACGCTGGGTAAGTCTTTTCGAGTTCCCCAGGGACTCTATAGGCGGTCACTGGTTGACGTGATGATTAGGAACAAATAAACGGACCACGCTTCAGGTCCTGCGAAAGCACGGCACATAAATCGTGCTGAAAGGTTACAAGTTCGAGTCCTCCTCCGCCCACTCTTTTGGGATGTACATTACGCATCGGCTATCGCTTCCCGGCATGCTCGCCGTATCATCCGCTCCGCCGCCTGCACGCACTCGGAATAGCCCGTATACGCTCCGGGTTTGGAGACCCTGTCCGCCGCAAAAAGACTGCTGGCCAGAAGGATCAATACGCAGCGCGGTTGAGCATGCCCGGTTCCTCCTCTTAGATGACACCTGTGGATTGGAGTTCACGCAGTTCCGACTGCGTGTAACCCAGAAGGTCTCCATAGACTTCGCCATTGTGCTCGCCGATGCCCGGCGGCGGTTGATCGAAGCCGGTTGCCGAGCCGGAGAACACGATCGGAAGGCCGGGCCCATAGACATCAGCGTCTGGCACGCCAGGATGCTGCAGCCGGACGGTTTCTCCGCGGGCGACCACCTGCGGGTCTCGCACCGCTTCCGCGGGACTGCGAACTGCGGCGGCCGGGACGCCAGCCTGCGCCAGGATCGCGACGACATCCGCTGTTTGACGCACCGCGGTGAATTCGCCGACCACACGATCCACCTCGGCGACGTTCTGGACGCGAGCGTCGCGAGTCCGGAATCGCTCGTCATCGCACAATTCCGGGCGGCCGATCGCATGGAACAGGGAAGAAGCGAACGCTTCCGTAGGCGCGCAAATCGCCACGTAGCCGTTCGCTGTCGCATAAACTCCGAAGGGCGCCAGACGAGGCACGGTCTGTCCCGTGCGCTGTGGCACTCCGCAGCGTTCCAGCAGATCGAACGGCTCGGAAGCGACCATTGACGTCATCACGCCCAGCATTGAGACGTCGATGTGCTGCCCCAGTCCCGTGCGCTGCGACTGATGCAACGCCGCAAGAAGCCCGATCACTCCAAACAGAGGGGTACACAAATCCGCGAACGGAACACCAACGCGGACAGGAGGATCGCCCGCGGCGCCCGAAGTCATCATTGCGCCGCTGAGCGCCTGGATGATGGCGTCCATCGCTTTCCCCGAGCCTTCGCCCTGACTCCCGAATCCAGTGATCGAACAGTACAGCAGCCGGGGATTCATGCGATGCACGTCAGCGTAGCCGGCGCCCAACCGCTCCAGCACGCCGCGGCTGAAGTTTTCGACCAGCATATCGGCCTTCTTCACGAGCCTCTCGAACACGGCGCGGGATCCCGGATGCTTCATGTTCAAAGTCACCGCCTTCTTGCCGCGAAGCCGGTTGATAGCGGATACGGAAATATCATCCGGGTGCTGGCGTGTCAAATGCGGTCCTTCGGGACCGATGTAGGGAGCGTTCGCACGGCAGGAATCCGGCCCCGCCGGGTTCTCGATCTTAATGACGCGAGCCCCCAGGCCCGCCAACAGAAACGTGGCGTACGGTCCGGCCAAGGCCGTTGTGAGGTCGAGAACGGTGATGTCCTCGAGTGGACGCGGTTGCGACATCATAAATTCCTTCTGCGGTAAAACTGGACCCGATCGCCAGTCCACTCGAACGCGGCGTTCAGCCCTGCTCGTGCGCTGACGTCCTGAACGTAGCGCGCGACTGCTTGTCCGCGCTCGTCATTTCCCACCACTTCCGGCTGGGAGTGGCGGTTCACGAAGCACGGGCGATACCCGGCGGTCCGGACTCCGCTGCGATCCACCTCACAGTAGGCGAGGATGGCGTTCTTCGCCTCGGGATGAAACGGATAAGTTGTGTACTCGGGGTCCGGCTCAAAACCGAACAACTTCCGCCTGCGTTCGGCCCACGCGCGACGTTCCGGGCTGGAGTTTCCATCGACGTTCAGCGCTTTGGTAGCGATCGCACAATTGCCGAGTCCATGAAAGATCGGCCGGTCTTTGTAAACCTCCATCCCCTGCAGAATGTGGGCATGATGGCCCACTACCACATCGGCTCCCGCATCAATCGCTGCTTTGGCGACTTGCCGTTCATACATGCCGACGGTCGCGGGTGTGTGCCCGAGGCCCTTGTGCAGGGCAACCATCAGGACGTCGACTTTCTGCCGGAGCGCTTCTATATCGGCCGCCATAGCCTCAAGCGTGTCTGGTTCGGCAAACGTGTATACCGTGGGTGGACCGCCCGGAGATGCATGGTCCAGTTCGTAATGCGTCAAGACGTGTACATACGCGCAACCAGCTCGATCTCTTCCGGCCCAGGACTCGCGCGGTCCCACACAGTTGTAGCTGAGAAATCCCAGGCGCAGTCCTTGCCTTTCGACAATCGCCGGTTGCCTTGCCTCTGTCAGATTCATGCCCGCGCCGGTGGTCGCGAGGCCCAGGCGGCGGAGTTCGGCGATCGTGTCCTCCACTCCATTCGGTCCCGCGTCCGCGATGTGATTGGCGGCCAGTGTCGCCACGTGAAATCCCGCGCGCTGCAGGGCAGCGAGATGCGCCGGATCGCTGGCCGGTGCCGGAACATCGAAATGCGTCTCTATACCCCGTGCCGTATGAGGAACTTCGACGTGCCCCACGAGGACGTCACACGCCTTTAGCTGATGGCGTGCCAGATCAAACAGAGCGTCGGGATTGGGCTCATCGAGAATCAAGTCGCCGGCCATCTGCAGAGTTAAAGGCTCACCCACGAGGATGCCTCCGATTCCGAAAACCTGTATACATTGGCATGTACAGGACCAAATGCACTGATAGAATCACTAGAAACCGTGACCAAAGCATCCCAGGCTTCCAGACCGAGGCGCGAGGTGGCCTACCATCACATCCAGCGCAAGATCTCGACCCGCGAATTTCGCGCCGGAGAACCCGTTTCCGACGTCACCATTTCCAAGGAACTGGGCATCAGCCGGACACCTGCCCGTGAAGCGATCCGGCAACTGGTTAGTGAAGGACTCCTGGAATCGGTCCCCGGGCGCGGCGTGGTGGTGATCACTCTCGACCGGGACGACATCCGGGAATTGTTTGAAATGCGGGAAGCGCTGGAAGGCCTGGCCGCGCGCACGGTCGCTGGACGCGCGCCGTCGCCCACAGAGATTCGCGACCTTCGCTCCATCGCTTCGGCCCTCACCTCGCTGATCAAGGAGCTGGACGCCAGCCGGAAGCCGGTCCTGGACGAAAAACAGATGGAACGTTTCGAGGTAGCCGATCTTGCGTTTCACACCTACATCATGAAGCTTGCAGGTAACCAACGCAGCCTCAAGACCTTGGCCGGAATCCGGCAGTTGATCCGCATTTTCGCAGCTCGCCGTGGAGGTCACAATATCGCCACATTGAAGCAGATCAACCGCGATCATCTGGATCTGATCAGTGCGCTGCAAGCAGCCGATCCGCAAGCCGCGGCCGACTGCGTTCATCGCCATATTCTTAAGAGTCAGAAGAGCCGTCTCAATGAGTTCGACCAACGGGAACGAGAAGCGGCGGTGCCCCAGGACGTCGAGTCCTTCATGGACCAGATCCGCGCGGAACTGACCTAGACCATCCGTCATCGGCGCCCCACTTGATCCAGGAAACGGGACGCATCCCGGCGCATCTTCTTCGCATCCCAGAGCCGGGCGTCCACCATGTCCGCATGAACAGAAAAGACCGGAATTCCCGCCTCTTCCAAAGCGATCTCGACGAAACGCGTTCCCGTTGCCGAGGGGCGCGTTCCAAGAGGCGTCAAAACGAACGCAGCATCGATCCGGTGGCTGCGAGCCTGTTCCACAATCCATTCATTGGCCCACGGCGGATTATGCAGCTGTTCGTTCATGCTGACCGTGCGGCTGGCCAGCGCCAACAAAGGATCATCCAAGCCATAGCGGATGTATCCATCGGGACCAAACGCCAGATACATCGACCAGACAAACACGGCCCCGTGCGATTCTTCAAAAGCGGTGTAGAAATCCAGGTCGTACCACAGGCCGGCGCCGACCCACATGATCCGCAGGCGCTCGTTTGGACAGGCAGCGATCCCCTGTTCCGCTCGGCTCACCACTTCATCGCGAAAGGCCTTCGCTTGCGAGACAGCCCAGTCCGATCCTCGCTGCCACTGCGCCGCCATGACGTTTGTAATCTGCTCGTGCATCCGAACCGGTGTCTTCGGCGCGTTGCAAATCGCTAGCTTCGCCTCTTCGAAGTACTCCTCCTGACGATTCACTTGCTCCATCAAGGTACGTAATCGATCCGGATCGAACTTCCGTCCGGAGATCCGTTCGAGCGATGCGATCAAGCGCTCGAACTGGCGCACCATGAACTGTAACCTATGGTCTTCGAACAGTTCGCGCCAATGATGCCGGCTCTGCTCCCACCATCGTGGCGGCAGATGCGTCGCCGCGGGAGCGTCCAACAGAATCAACTCCGCGCCAAAATGCACAGCCCAGGTTTCAAAAACCCGTTGCACGCAATCGCACGTGAGGCGAGCCGCGAGCAATGCCGGCTTCGGCAGCCCACCCCACGGAGCCTGACTGGTGTCACCCAACACCGTCGAGGCCATGGACAGGCTGCAGTACCGGCACAACCCCTTGTGAAAGCCGGCTTCGTTCAGCTTGTCCAGATAATAAGGAGCCAATCTCTTCGCGGACACCACGGCGGCCCACCACTGATTGCTGACCATGGGCACGTCCATCGTTTGAAACAGCTCGAACGGCATGTCCGCCTGGCCGATGGCATAAGCTGCGCGAGTTTCAAAGACTCGGTCGCGCAGCGAGGCGAACCAGGCCTTTTGGCCTTCCGACGCCGCGATCGTCGATGTCAGTTGCTTCTGCGCCATGACTATTCTCGACGGAGGCTTCCGACGAAATCGGCGAGTGGTGCATCGTTGTCGCGCACCACGACGCTCGGTATCGATCGCGATTCCAGATACGCGAGTTGTTCAGGATAGTCCCAGCCCTGAACGTCATCCTCCAGCGGGACATAGAACAAGACGCCGTCGACATGCCCTCTCGCGATCTCGCGCTTGAACCAAGCGTCTCGATGCTCGACTGGATGAACCCTGGGGCTCACCTCGTCATAGAAGTACTTCTCAACAATTGCAGTCACTGGATCCTTGTTCACGCAAACATCGGTATCGCCCGCGGCACGAGAACCTCGCCAATCATCCTCCGCGACCACATAGCCGCCGGCTTCTTCTACCAGGTGATGCAGCGAGGCATCCTTCACCGGCGCCCCTTTGATCAGGATGTGCGGCCGATGAGCCGCAACCGGCTCCTGCATGTTTTTGAGCCGGTCAAGTACGCGATTGGCAAACACGCCACGATCTTCCGAATAAAATCCGCGGATCATTTCGATCGCAGCTGATCCTTCCAGGCGCCCCTCTCGCCGCTTCTGGAGGATGTCCCGGACACAACCACGGGCGCGATTGCTCTCAGCGATCGCATCGCGCAGTTCGTCTTCGGAGACGTCGAAATCGCGCATCATCTGACGAGTCCGCTCCAAACCGTAGTCGTAAGACTCCGGTGTGCGGGTATGCAGGAGGTTGTAGAAATAAAGTTCCGGAATCGCGCCGGCAGGTTGCGTGCGCGCAATTTCCCGCAGATACAAGTAGAGCTTGTGTTCCTGCTCAGACGTTCTCGGGATCACCACCCTATCCAGGTGATTCCAGGCGCCCGCGCAAAGGCGATCGAAAATCACCCGGAATCTGCGGTCAAACACATCCTCCATCCACCGGTCCGCGTGAGGAGTTGGTCCAGCCTCATCCTCGAGTAAAACCGGAGTGTAGCCGGCCGCCCGTAGAATCTCCCAGGGAACCGTGTTTGAGGTGATTCCAGCGATGCGATTTTTGCTCATGCGACTTGTATCTCTTCTGGATACAAAGCTCGCCGCTTGAGGCTGTACCTCCGCAGAATCAGGAGGTCGCCAAGGGCCAACACCGCGGCACAGGCCACAAAAACCCACCCCGCCGTGAAGCCTCCGGTTGCATCCCGCAGATACCCCAGCATCTGCGGTCCCAGGTACCCGAAGATCCCACTCCCCAATCCCACGATTCCCATTCCCTTCCCGACCTCTTCCTTCGGCAACAGGGAGCTACCGATCGCATAGATCTGGTTGGTGGCGGCGTGGCCCAAGGAGACAATCAGAGCGACGGCGATTCGGAAGACCAGAAGGTCTCGCGACATGACTGCAAAGCTGGCGGGAACCAGAAGCACCGCAAGCCAGATCATCAAGTTCCAACGGGAATACCGGTCGCACAGATAGCCGAAGCCCAGATTCAGCGGGATGCTCACCAGGTAACTGGCGCTGATGATCGACGCGGCGTCCTGAGCCCCCATGCCGAAGACCGACTTCACCGCGTACGGCACGAAAAAGGTCACACTGAACCCTCCCATGTTGATGAGGCCCAACAGAATCATGCTCCAGATGATCGGATTGCGAAGAGCCGAGACCGCGCCGGCACGCGTCATTGAAGCACCGTGCGGCGAAGTCCCAGGCGGTCCGGCAACGCCCGGCGATTGCGAGCGCTGGCGATGGTACAGCAGGCCGAAAACGATCGCGCCGAGGAGAGTGATTGCGGCGTACCCTTGAATGCCGCCCCTCCACCCGAGCCAGACTGCCACTCGGGTGCCGAATGGCGCTCCGATGACTGACGCGAAGGCCGCCATAGCGCCGAGAATGCCCATGGTCCGGCTTCGATACTGCTCCGGTGTCACCATCGCCATTGCGGTAAACACGCCGATGAAGGCGGTACGGTAACCGATCAGCCAAAGAGCGCGAAACGCGAGAGCGACGTCGTAGCGAGTGGCCTGCGAGAGAGCGGCAAGTCCGGCGGCCGTGACGGCCAGTCCGATCAGAAGCGCGCGCTTCTCACCGATGCGGGCTGCGAACACGCCGGCGGGCAAGCTAACCAGCAGCGCGATGATGCCGTACATGCCGGTAAACAGCCCTATCTGAGAGTAGGATGCCCCTAGATCCTGCTGAATCGCCGGCAATAGCGGCGAGAAACCGAGGCTTGCCATCTGGATGGCCATCATCGCCACAATGACGGCGGCGACGGAGATTATCCAGTTTCGATTCACTCCGGGTAAGTATACATGATGGATACACTCGGCTTGCGGCTGTCTTTTATGGCTGTTACACTCTTTTCGACATGACAAAGGCGCTGTTGAAACTGGTCGTTCTGTTTCCACTGCTCGCAGCGGTGCAGAACGCGGTCGGGCAGGACAATGGGGTGATTGCGTTCGGGACCAAGCTAGTGCCCAAAACCCAGATCGCCCAATCGCAGCAATTGGCGAAGTCCCTGGCAAAGCCGGGCAGCCCAGGCTGGCAGGCCAAAGGCGACCAGCGGCGAACGTATCGATTCCCTGGCACCGAGACCGATCTGGCCTATCGCGTCTATGTACCGACGACTTGGGATGGCAAGGCGAAGCTGCCGCTGGTGATAATGCTGCACGGCGCAGGCAGTAATGAGAGCCAGTATCTGGATCAGAACAACAAGCAGCTTCTGAAGCTCGCGGAAGATCATGGCTACCTGCTGGTGTCCCCATTGGGTTGGAATCCTATGGGCGCGTACGGAACATGCCTGCGGCTTCCCGCCGTGTTCGGCCAGGCGGAAACAGCTGCGCAGCAGCGGACCACCGCGTGCGTGCAGAACGCTCAGACTCTCGAACGCAGCGAGCAGGACGTGATCAACGTCCTGGAGATGGTGCTCAATGAGTATCCCGTCGACCGCGGTTCGATGTTCCTCATGGGCCATTCGATGGGGAGCGGCGGCGTATGGTATCTCGGAGCGAAGTACGCGGAGTATTGGAAGGCGATTGCTCCCATGTCTGGCCCATTTGTGGAGGAGTCCACGTATCCGTGGGATCGCATGCGGAAGATGCCGGTGTTCATGACCGAAGGCACGGGAGCGACACCTTCGCTGGCGGGAAGCCGGGCGATGCAGGCCTGGATGAAGTCGCAGGGATTTCCATTGGAATACATGGAGGTCGAGGCAGATCATGGCCGGATGGTGGCCCTGGTGTTGCCCGCGGTGTTCGATTTCTTCGACCGGCAACGAAAGAAGTAGTGGTCTCGAACACAGGTTGCGCGAAGGAGCAAATATTTCCACATGAAAAGTGACAGACGCACGTTTCTCCTGACGGCCGGGGCTGCTGCGATTGCGGGTCCCGCAGTGCAGTTGGCAAAAGGTCAGAGTAAGGCGAAGGTGCTCCTTCCGCACGGCTCGTGGGATTGCGGCATGAAGGACGGTATTCCCAATCCGGAAAGCGGCTCCTTGATCTTCGAAACTCAGCTGAAGCTCGATCGGCTGGCGAAGATCGGTAAGACGCAGTACGGAAACCGCCGCGTGGCCGTCGCCCTGGAGGGCACGACTACCGGCCCGAAATTCACGGGCACGGTGATGACCGGCGCTTTGGACTTCGAACTCACGCTCTCCAACGGCACGGTGGAGGTGGAGCAGATCTTCGTCTTCAAGACTAGCGACGGGAAGTATATCTATTCGCGCAACGCGGGTGTGGGAGCGGATTCAAAAGACGTCCGCATGCCATGGATTTTGAGGCTCCCAATGGAAGTTCAGCGGAGTGGATGAACTCCGGCAAGTACGTTGCGCAGCGCATTCTGGATGAAAATGCCAAGACGCTCACGGTCCGTGTTTACGATGTTTCGTCCGTCGCGATTCCCACTGGAGCGGCCAGTGTCACCCGGATCGTCAAGCCGTCGGATGCTCCGCCGCAGCCGTGGAATAACCGCATGAAGGGAGCCGATGAGAAGCAAGGCAAGGAACTGATCGTCGAATCCGTCGGACTGAGCCCGTCTCAACGGGTGGGGGCCAGCAAGCGCGGCAACCGCAACATCATTCCCATCACTGGCGGCGACCTGAGCGGACGAATCACCGGCAAAGTTCTTTCAGGCGGCGCGGACTATCAGAATCTCTCCGGGCCTCCAGCCATCGACGCGCGCTACCTGTGGCAAGCATCGGACGGCGAGATCATTATCGTTCGCAATACCACCAGCACCGGCGGCTTGGTTCCGATTTTCGAGGCACGCGTCGACAGCCCCTACGCCTATCTCAACACCGGCAAATTCCTGAGTTCGAATCCCGGGATAGCGAATGGGGGGGTCAAGATCACGATGTACGACAGCACAAACTAATGAGGGCACACAGGCTCGACCCGAGTACCCTCCACCAATCCCGCCTCCTACTTGTACCCCTTGGTCTCTACGTGCCAGCCGGCCTCCTGACACAGGCCGCAATTCGCGCTCAGGAACATCTTGGATTCGCTCTTCTCGCCCTTCAACTGCCAGTTCAGCATCGCCACGGCGACCCGCGCAAAATCACCGCCGTTCGGCTGGCTGTAGGTGCCGCCATGACTGACGCCATCTTTAAACGTGTGGATCGCGGGCACCTTGGTGATTCGCTTGAAGTCGTCCATGCCGTTCTCATAGGCGATGTCGGTTTTGTCCCCGGTCACATAGAAAATGGGCGAATGCAGCTTGTCCAACTGGTCCTTGCGCACGTCCTCCATGGCCGGCGTTCCCGGGCCGCTGGGCGCGGGCAAGATGCCGCTGTTGAAGATGCCGACGAGTTTGACGCGCGGGTCCGTCGCCACCGCGTAGGCCTGAATCCCCCCGCACGACATTCCCATCACCGCAATCTTCGACGCATCCAGTTTGCCGTTATACGGGCTGCCCTTCCGGCTATTTTCGGCTAACGCCCAGTTGATGGCATCGAGCAACTGGGACGATTTCGTGGCTGGACCCGCGGCCGCCTGCTTGCCATCGCCCTTCGGGGCACCCTGCTTAGCATCCCCTTTCGGCGCGCCCTGCTTGCCGTCGCCGCCATTCGGAGCGCCCTTGCCTTGAGCCGGAAGCGCGATCGGAGGTCCGATAGCGATCGCCACGTAGCCATGCGACGCAATCTCCATCAGGAAGTTGCGGTGCGACAGCCCGTTGTTGACGCAGGCTCCGTTGCCCCACGCAATGATGGGGAGTTTCCCCTTCACTTTGGAGAGGTCCTGCGGCCGATACACCGTGTGCGTCGGGAGACTCGGATCTTGTTCCAGGATTGCCGGGAACGCTCCCGTTCCCTCCTGTCCCCACGCACACGCAGCCACTAAACATAGTGCAACAGCGAATTTCATTGTGAAGCCTCCTTTTGATCTTCCGCGCACTGGCAGCACTGGCGGCTTAGGCCGGGCGCATACTTACGCATCCCTAGATTGTACAGGTGTATACATCCTGTATCCACTGGTTCCTGCCGAACCAGGCCCGACTCGACTTGTGCCGATTTAGTGTTCTCGTATCCACACTGGGCTTGGTCGGGGATTTCCCTACGGACGCCCGTCGCCGATAGCCAGCCAGGCTTTCGCGCATTCCTCAACCACCGTGAGGTACTTCTCGACCTCTCCCTTGCCTACGATCCACGGATTAGGCTCGCCGGCCTTCCGCGCCTTGGTCCGCTCAAAGCGGTTCAGTGCATCGTTGTACTCGGTGTGGTTGACGATGATGACGTCAGCGCCCGCGCCATCGCTGATGTCCTTCAATCGTTTCGCATTGGAGATATAGGACTCCAGCATTTCCTTCGAAGTCCCGCCGCTCAACGCCGTTCCGCCCCACTCCATGGCAAGATGCGGCTGACCGTGGTCCTTCACGGGAACCAGCACGGAAAGCGTGCCGCCGGTGTGGCCTGGGGTGATGTAGATGGTGACCGTCGTATCGCCCAGCGTCACCTTCTGCCCATCCGTTGCCTCAATGTCGTGACGCGGAGGATCGGCCTCGCGGGCGGAAAGCTCCCAATCCTTCGGTCCCATGATGATGCGCGGCTTGTACGTATCCTGCAGGAATTTGACGGCGCCGTCATGATCGCCATGCGCATGGCTCACGATGATGTACTTGATGTCAGCCGGATCGAGGCCCACCTTCTTCAGTCCATCCACGATCGCGTCCTGCGCGGCGTAACCGAAAAGCGTGTCGATCAGAATGATCCCTTGGCTGGTCTTCACGGCCCACGCGCTGTTCACTTTGGTGGTCAGCATGTAGAGGTTGTCGAACACCTGGCCGCCCTCGGCGTACCAGTTCTCTTTCGGCGGAGTCGCAGCCGGCCCACGGCCCTTCGCCGCACCGCCACCCTTCGCCGCGCCGCCTGGAGGGCCTCCCGCCCGGCCTGGACCACCGGGCGAGTTCGCGGTTGACACCGGGCCGATTGTAGCTGGGCACGCCAGGCGCGCCGCACCGCTGTTATTCGAATTCAGGAGCGCTGTGGCAGCGGCCTTGTGCGCTGTTCCGGTATCTTGCGCCAGCAAGGTACTCAGGCACAGTGGGAATAAGATCGTAGCGTTCATTCGCATGGCGGATTAGTCACCTCGTGTTGATTCGTTGCGGAGCTCGTCAGCGGATCGCCTGCAGTATACATGAGGACAATCTTGAGCCGCAAACTTCCTTGATATCGGTGTGGGCCGGGACTCTATTTCAGTAGGTTCACCACGAAGTCCGTTAGGGGCTTGTCGTTGGCGTCGAGAATCCGGGCACAAAAATCGGTGGCTCCTCCACCATTGACCACGGCCGCGCGAATCACGTTGGCACCCTTCTTTAACGTGAGGCGCTTCGACACGCCGTCGTCGATAACGGTCTGGCGATCTCCATAAATCCCGATCACCTCTTGACCGTTCACCCACCACACAGAGGCTGCGTTGGAGCCTATGGCCAGCCGGACATCCCGCATCTCGCGCGGGGCGTGGACCACAGTCACTACCCAGAACAGAACATTGGAAGTGTTCTTGTCCAGGGAACGCGCGAAATGAAACAAGTTTACGTTGTAGTTGGACGTGTCCACTGCGTGCCAGGTGAGTTGCGCACTTTCCATGTCCACCGTCTCCCCATCGCGTGGGACGGCCGTGAGCTCGCTCACAAAGGGGCCTTTCTTCACCGCGGCCTGAACAATGCTGTCCGTGAGTCCTGCTGCAGGAATCGGTTCCAGCAGCAGCCAGCGCCGGATGAAACCATCGGGTCCGGGTTTCATTTCCGCCGTCTTGGGCGGCGATAGAGTACTGGCGGGAACAGCAGCAGCGCCGCCAGTCATCGCACCCGCCAGCAGGGCCGCTGCAGCCGCCAGAACAACCACAAGAGAAGAAGCATCGCGTTTAAACGTACGCATGTGTCGCCCTAGGGAGCCTTCAGGATCCAGCGTTGTTTCTCGCTGGCCGGATCGAACTTGGCCAATGTCGCAAAACTGCTGCCGACCGCCGACAGACTCAGCGGTCCTTCCGGGCCAGATACAGACTTCGGCCCAGACTTCGGCATGATGCTCCAGGATCCGTCGGCAAGCTGGTCTAACCGCCACAACTGCTTAGGTGATCCGTTGAAGGCAGGAAGCACTACGAGTTCGCCCTCCGCGGTAGCGGCGAGTGTTCGATCGGTGCCCGCGATCGTGATCTTGAAATAGGGCGCGCCGGGGTAGCCGCCACTGCCGGTCACTGGTGTGATGGTCCACTTCTGCTGCGCCTGACTCATGTAATTCCCCATGCGCAGGTCCAGGTTGCCTTTGGGCCAGGCGGCGGAAACCGCGGCGGGATCCTGCGGAGGAATCACACCTCCGGTCCCTGCAAACAAGCCTCCGGGTCCTCCATCCGTTACGGGCGCTCCGCCGCGCCCCCCACCGCGGCCGGTTCGCCGGCCACCGACCGGCACGCCCTCGACAGCCAGTTCGAGAACCGTGCCCGTACGCAGAGATTCGATCTGGTACGTCCCCTCTTTCGCGTTGTCGCCCGCCACAGGCCAGCCGTCTCTCCAAAACAAAGGACGAATATCCAGCACGCTTGCGCCGCCCCGATCCAGATCCGCCTCGTAGTGCAAAGAGAACTTCTGCACTCCGTCGCCAAGGTCCAGCAAGCCGAAATGCCCAGGGCCGATCACGCGCCCGCCCGAGCCCGCGAACAACTTCCCCCCGCCCTGGATCATATCCACGCCGATGTTGTCGACGAACGGACCCGTCGCCTTCTTCGAACGGCCCACCCGGATGTTATACCCGGAATCCGCGCCACGACAGCAGCTGCCGTGCGTCACCAGCAGGTAGTACCAGCTATCGTGGTAGATCATGACAGAGGCTTCCGAATTGATCGCGATATTACGCGGCACCTCGTTTGGACGAAGTCGCTTTCCGGTTTTCGGATCCATCTCCACAAGCCGGATGTACCCGAAATAGGAACCGTAAGTCAGCCATAAACGGCCATCCGTGGGATCCAGGAAGATACCCGGATCGATGGCATTCGCGTCTTCAATGCCGTCCGACGAAGCGACGACAACAGGTGCGGACCACTTGTAATCCGGCGAGCCAGGGTCAAGACTCTTCGTCCAGATCATGCTGACGTCCGCCTTGGTCTGGCCGCTGTTCGCCGCCGTGTAGAGGTAATAGCGGTCCCCGATGTGAATCACATCCGGAGCCAATTGTCGAAGCGGCAACGCGGTCCCCTTGCGCCACGTCCAACCGTCGTCGGAAACCAGCGAAGTTCCGCCGGTTCCGTAAGTGTAAAACTTCCCCCCAGCCACAACGACAGTGGATGGATCATGAATCCCGACGTCGCCGTCGAGCGCAAGCACCAGGGAGGCCGAACCCCAGACTAAGGCAAGTAGAGCGTGTCTCATGTCGTTCGTTGGGATTCTAGCAGCGATAACCTCCCGCCGGCAAAAGTGCGCGGGCGGAATTGGGCCGACGGGAATCATTCAGAATACCTCTGGTTTGATAGCGATTCGTTATTAGAGTTCCCCGGGGCGCCCGCTGTACAATCAACGGGACAACTTGCACCGGAGGCCCAAGGAGAATACATGAGAATCTGGATTCGGACAGCGAGCGTCGTGGCCTGCGGCGCGCTCGCCGCGTGGCTGACGCTGTCGATCCCCGATACTGCCCAAGCGCAGGCCCCAGCGGGAGCCAAAGGCAAGGGTGGCGGCAAGGGATTCGCACAGGATCCCCGTGCGCAGATCCGGACCTATCACTTCGAAGGCACCAATGAGGATCTGCCGTACTCGCTCTACGTATCTTCGAAAGTGAAGAAGGACCAGAAGGCCCCCCTGGTAGTGACGCTACACGGCCTGGGCGCGCCACAGACCATCATGATGGGCAAGACTGCAATCGATCTTGCCGAAGAAGCCGGCTACATCCTGGTGGCTCCCATGGGCTACAACACCGGCGGCTGGTATGGTTCTCCCGTCGGCGCCGGACCCGGCCGGGGCAAGGGCAAAGGCGCTCCAGATGCGGCCCCGGGTACTCCGAATGGGCCGCCCAACGCAGCCCCGAATGCGGCAACTGCTGCTCCCGATGCAGCCGCGAAGGGCCCGGGCGGTGCCGCCAAGGGCAAGGGATTTGGCGGCTTCGGCGGCGGCAACCAGCCGGCCAATCTGAGGGAGTTGAGCGAGAAAGACACAATGAACGTGATCGCCATGGTCCGCAAGGAATTCAAAGTCGATGACAAGCGGATCTACATCATGGGCCACTCGATGGGCGGCGCTGGCGCGCTGTATCTGGGTTCCAAATACCCCCACATGTTTGCGGCGGTCGCCGCGGAAGCTCCGGCGGCGTTCTGGCAAACCCGCAAGGAGACACTGCAGCCGATGAAGGACGCGAAAGTTCCTGTGATGATTGTCCACGGCGACATCGATGAGGTGGTTCCGGTTACGAACACCCACGCCTGGGTCGACGACATGAAGGAATTGAAGATGAAGTACGAATTCATTGAACAGCCCGGCATCACGCACGGTCCGGTGATTGAATCCGGCCTCAAGCCCATCTACGAGTTCTTCGCCAAGCACAAGAAGTAAGAGAGACGACCCAAATGAACATGACCAGGAAGATCGCGACGCTGGGCTCGCTGAGCCTCGCACTGTTTCTGAGTTATTCGCTGATTCAGGCGCCCGCTATATTCGGACAGCCCCAGGCCGGCGGCGCGCCGAAGGGCGGCGTCGCCAAAGCACCGGACCCGCGCGTGCAGCAGCGGACCTATCATTTCGCGGACACGAACGAAGAGCTGCCCTACGCGTTGTTCGTCTCTTCCAAAGTCACCAAGAACAAGAAGGCTCCGCTAATTGTGGCGCTCCACGGAGTCTACGGCGATGGTAACTCCTTGCTACGCGGCAACGCGCTGGATCTGGCGGAGGACGGCGGTTACATTTTGGTCGGCCCGATGGGCTACAACACGCAAGGCTGGTACGGCTCGCCGGTGATCGTCATGAACGGCGGCCCGGGCAAAGGCAAAGGACCTGGTGCTGCAAAAGGCGGTCCACCGCCCACTCCCGAACCTCCCAATCTAGCCGAGCTCAGCGAGAAAGATGTCATGAATGTCCTGGCGATCGTGCGTAAAGAATTCAACGTCGATGATAAACGCACCTACCTGATGGGCCACTCCATGGGCGGCGCCGGAGCCTTGTTCCTCGGACCGAAGTACGTCGACCAGTGGGCGGCGGTTGCTTCCATGGCTCCAGCCGCGTTCCTTATGCAGCCCGAAAGCTTGGCCCCAGTAAAGGACAAGATGCCGTTGTTCCTGGCGCATGGCGATGCGGATACCGTGGTTCCTACCGATGTCGGCCGTCGCTGGGCGAAGACCGCGACCGATCTCAAGATGAAGGACTTCAAGTATATGGAACTACCGGGCGCCGATCACGGGACTGTGATCACGCAGAGCATGCCGGAGATCTTCAAGTTCTTCAAGGACCGCACCAGGTAAGCGTCCCCGCACAGGCAGTTTGGCTGTAGCATTCGTCTGACGAATGGCTCCCATCGCCACAATCAATTTCTGCGGTACCAGCCCCCCGGCCTATACTGGCGGAAACATGGCGCACCGTAATTCCCGTATCTTGTCTGTCCTGACATTACTGTTGGCGATCGCGCATTCAGCAGTAGCTCACCATGGAAGCAACGTTTCCTACCACACGGACCGGACGATAACCATCGCCGGTACAGTCACAGAGTGGGAGTTCATCAATCCGCATCCGCAAATCTATTTCGATGTCAAAAGCGAAACCGGGGAAATGGTGCATTGGGCGGCAGAACTGCTGCCGACCCCCTCGATGATGAAGAACATGAAGGTAGGGTGGACGCGCACGACTCTCAAGCCAGGCGATCAAATTGTGCTGGTCTGCAATCCGCCGCGAGCCGTGGGCGCGAAAGCGTGTCTGGCAAAGGAGCTGAAAATCAACGGCAAGGACTGGCCGGTGGCGCCGGGCGGCGGTGGGGCGCCGGGCGCGGCGAAAGGGAAGCAGTGATGCGATGGGCCGAGCTAGTTGCGATCACCGCGGCATCCAATCTGGTGGTGTGCGCACAGGCCGCTCGGGATTTCGATCCGCACGATTTGTCGGGGCATTGGAATCGGACCAGCCGGTTCCAGACCTTCAGTAATGTGTGGTCCGGCCAGGGTCCGACGCAAGGGACGGAAGAAGCTCCATTCACGGCCGCCGGCAAGGCGCGCTTCGAAAAGAACAAACCGGGGTATGGTCCGCGTGCAGTGCCACCGGCGGTCGGCAACGATCCGATGGGGACGTGCGATCCACTAGGGATTCCTCGGCTGTTGAACACGGAAGTGATTTCACCGCACCAGACGATGGAGATCGTCCAGGTGCCCGGGCGGATGATTCAGTTCTTCGAGTGGCACCATGACTGGCGCGAGGTATTCACGGACGGCCGGGAACTGCCGTCTGCCGACGAAGTGGATCCTAACTGGAACGGCACATCGATCGGCCGTTGGGACGGCGACGTATTCGCGGTCTCCAGCATAGGGTTCGATGACCGGACGTGGCTCGACAAATTCGGGTACCCGCATAGTGAGAACATGCGGCTCGAGGAGCGTTACCGGCGGCGCGATCGGGATACCTTGGAGTTGACGATGACCTTAACCGATCCCGAGACCTACACGCGCCCATGGGTAAGTGACACGAAGGTCTTCCGCATCGATCGGGAGAAGTCGAAACGATGGGACGAGCAGATCTATTGCGTGCCCACCGAGGAATACAAGTTTAACCAGCGCGTCAGAGACGTTGCGGGCGGCAAGGAATCCAAACAATGAGGACGGCGAAATGGCTGGCCGCCATGGGGCTCGGGTTGCTCACTGGCAACGCACAAGGACAGGGAACACTGGAAGACCACCTTGCACGGGCGAAGAGCGCGGCGGGGGCCAGGTGGACAGAGGCCGCGAATTACTTCTGCGCGGAATCGTCGATGCCGAACCGCCCGACGGATCCCGCGATTGAGCCGACGCGGTTGTTTGACAATCTCTCGGTGGTGGGGAGCGTCGGCACCGCTGTCTACATCCTTGAAACCAGCGAAGGGCTAATCCTGATCGATGCCGGATACCCTGAGCAGATCCAATCCGTCCTTCTTCCCGGTCTCAAAGCGCTCGGGTTTGATCCTGCCAAGGTACGCTACATCATCGTGCTGCACGGACACTCGGATCACTTCGGCGCAGCTCGCTATTTCCAGGACACCTACCAAACGAAGGTGTTTCTTTCGGCGGCAGACTGGGATTTGCTCGACGCGCCCCAGGCCAAAGGCAAGGCTGCCGCTGCTCCGGCCCCGCGCCGGGACCAAGTGGTCACTGACGGGAAACCCATCACGCTCGGCGACACGATGATCCTGCCGGTGCTGGTTCCGGGGCATACGCCCGGCGCGCTAGCGCTGATCTTTCCGGTGTTCGACAAAGGGCGGAAGCACACGGCGGGACTGTTCGGCGGCACGGTATTAACTGCCGGATTCGTCACCACTGATGGCCTGCGCGATTACGTGAAGTCGATCCAGAAGTATGCGCGCATCGCCGCGGACAACCATGTCGACGTGGAGATCCAGAATCACCCGCTGATGGATGGATTCGCCGCCCGGCTGGAGCAGCTGAAGAAACGCGGCGCGCAGGACCCGCACCCGTTCGTCATTAAAGAGAGCGACTACGCGGCGTTCCTGAATGTCATGTCCGAATGCAGCCAGGCGCAGCTCATTCGCAAGGGGAACTGATGTCGCGCTGGTCGCTCGCCACGTCGGGAACGATTTTGCTCGCCCTCGCAGGCGTCCTCAGCGCACAACCACCTGGCGCAGGCCCCGGTGGAGGACGCGGCGGGCCCGGACGCGGTGGACCCGCGGCCGCCCTTTTCGATCCCACGGGGTACTGGGTCGCGCAGATCACGGAAGACTGGAAAGAACGCATCCATCCCGCGGCGAAAGGCGATGTTGGCAGCATCCCGGTCAGCGCGGCCGGCCGCCGCGAGGCTGCCGCTTGGGATCCGGCCTCAGCCAACTCGTGCAAGGCTTACGGGGTCGGCGGCATCCTTCGCATGCCCGGACGCCTTCACATTACCTGGGAAGGGAATAACCTCAAGATCGAATCCGACGCTGGCGCCCAGACTCGCATGCTCTCCTTCGGAACCCCAAGCGGCCAAGCTGGGAGCCTGCAGGGTGTCTCCGTTGCTTCCTGGGATCGTCTCACGCCGGCTCTCACCGGCTTCACGCTGGGAGGACGCGGTGGCGGGGGTGGAGGCTCTCTGAAAGTCGTCACCACGCAGGCAAGCCCCGGCTACCTCGCGCGCAACGGCGTGCCGTATGGTGCGAAGGCGACCTTCACCGAATACTATGATCGCCAGGAGATCCCAGGGGGGCCCGCGCTGCTCGTCGTCAGCGTCGAGGTCACCGATCCGGATTACCTGAACGGGCCCTACTGGTACAGCGTGCACTTCAAGAAACAGGCGGATGCCGCCGGCTGGAACCCGCAGCCGTGCGACGCAAGGTAGGTATGGCGATCATGAAGGTTCTTCGTCTGAGTCTCATCTTGCTCGGATGCGTCGCCGGTGCGTGGTTACTGGATGCCCAAGCCCCGGCCGGAGGCGCCGCCAAAGGTGGACCCGCCCCCGCCGTGGACTTTTCCGGATACTGGACGGGCAACATGCAGGAGGACGGAGCTGAGCGCGGCGCCGGTCCTGAGTTGGTGGACTACGGCGGCATCCCCATCAACGAAGCCGGCCGATTATGGGCTCTCTCATACGACACCTCTCGGCTAACTTCGCGCTTCCATCAGTGCGACGGCTATGTCGCGCCCTATTCGGTCCGCTCCATCGGCAACACCCTGGTGTGGGAAGAGCGCGACCCTAAACTCCGCACGTTGATTGCAATTCATTGGTACTCGCAGACCTTCGAAGGGCACCGGGTCTTTTGGATGGACGACCGCCCCCATCCGCCTGCCTACGCACCCCATACTTATATGGGCTTCTCGACCGGCACCTTCGTCGGCAACGCCCTGCGCGTCGAGACCACCCATCTCAAACAAGGCTGGTTTCGCCGCAACGGCCTTCCTGAAAGCGATCAGGCAACGCTCACCGAATTCTTCGTGCGGCACGGCGATCACATTACGTATACTTCCGTGGTCAACGATCCTGTCTTTCTCTCGGAGCCGTGGATTCGCACCACAGATTTCTACCGTCAGCCGACGGATCCCGGTGCCTGGTTGTTCCCATGCGACGACAGCGAGCAGATCGTTGGCCGCGCCCCGGACCAGGTGCCCAACTACCTGTTTGGCGCGCACCCCTATCTCGACGAGTATTCCAAGAAGAACCAAGTGCCATTGATCGGGGCACTCGGCGGTCCCGATACGCTCTATCGCGAATTCGAAGCCAAACTCGCCTCAGTCTCCGACGCCAAGGCTCGTGAATTGACTCATCCAGCGCCCGGACCGTCCGCCACGAGCGTCGCGGTCGACCCCGATCCCCACGACGGAGAAATCCACGTTCTACCGATCCGCAACAACGTTTACATGCTGGTCGGCGACGGCTCGAACATCGTTGTGCAAACTGGTGACGAGGGAGCCTTCGTTGTCGACACCGGCACAGGCAAGCTCACCAGCAAAGTTCTTGCCGAGATCCGCCGCATCTCAACGAAACCCATCCGCTACATCGCCAACACCAGCTTCCACGCTGACTACACCGGCGGCAACCAAACCCTGAAGAACGCAGGCTCCGATCCGAGCGTGGTCGGAACCTTCCTTGCCCTGAATTCGCCGGGTGTGGGCGCCACGGCCACAATCATGGCCCACGAAAACGTCGCCGCACGAATGACCGGCTCACTCGGCAATAACCCGCCCACCGCTCCGGATTCGTGGCCCATCGACACTTACCTCGCCGAGCGCCGCCGGCAGTTCCACAATGGCGACAGCATCGAAATGTTCTACATGCCCCACGCCTCCACCGATGGCGACAGCATCGTCCACTTCCGGCGCGCCGACATCATCGTCGCCGGCGACATCTTTAATACCACGCAGTATCCGTTCATTGACGTCGCCAACGGAGGCAGTGTTCAGGGCGAGATCAATGCGCTTGACGCCATCCTTGACCGCACGGTTTTTGAACATTCGGGAGAAGGTGGAACACTGGTGGTGCCGGGGCGTGGGTACTTGTGCGACGAGCATGAGGTCGTGGAATACCGCGACATGGTGGCCATCGTCCGCGACCGGGTGAAGGCGTTAATCGCCAGCGGCGCTTCGCTCGAGCAAGTGCTGGCGGCCAAGGTCACCACGGACTACGATCGGCGTTACGGCGCGAACAGCGGCCCGTGGACCACCCAGATGTTCGTGACGGCCGTGTATCAAAGCCTCAAGCAGCCGCCCAGAAAATAACGTTAGCGAATCGGGCGTTCGGCAACGGCCGCGTGTAGAATCCGGCGGAGCCACTTGAGGCCGGGATCGCCGTCTCGAATGGAGTGCCACTGCATCGATTCGACCACTGGCGGAATCTCGATGGGCGGTTTCAGAATCTTTATCGGCAACTGTTTTGCGTAGAATTGCGCGAGCCGGCGGTGGACTGTCGCAATACGAGTCGTGCCCACGACCAGCTGCGGGACCAGCGTGAAGCCGGTGGTGACGACTTCAATGCGGCGGGCCTCGCTGAAGTGCTCCATGAACTTTTCCTCGAATGCGGGCACTTGCTGCTGCTCTCCAAAACGGACTACGACGTGACCCAGGCGCAGGTAGTTGCGCATGGAAATGGTGCGCCCACGCAGCTCCTGGTTGCCGGCCCAGGCGACGCAGACGAATTCGTCCGCGAAGAGCGGCTCAGATGGGTGATCCCCCGATAGGTATTGCTTGGGCATGATCATCAGGTCCGCTTCGCCCCGATCCAGCCGATCGGAGCGGTTGGACGGAACAAGCACTTCGACAGCGATGCCGGGCGCTTGCAGCTGGATTTCCGGGAGTGCGCGGCTCATTAGCACGGTGGCGACGTAGTCGGACATGACCAGACGGAAGGTGCGCTGCGATGTTTCAGCGGAAAAGTGCGGACTGCGGTGGATAATAGCTTCGGCTTGCAGCAGCAGTTGACGCACCGGCAGGGCGAGTTCTTCCGCGAGAGGAGTAAGGACCATCTTGCGTCCCACTGGAACGAGGAGATCGTCCTTGAAGAAGTCACGCAGGCGAGCGAGGGCTCCACTGGCGGCGGGCTGACTAAGGTGAATCTTCTCGCCGGTGCGGGAAATGCTCTTTTCGGTGATCAGGGCATCGAGGGCCACCAAGAGATTGAGATCGAGTCCTCGGAAGTGCATGCATTTCGCTCGACACGAGCAATGGCTCCTAGCGTATCAAACGAATCACGGAAACCCACGAGGCATTGGAAGGGTGCCGTTAGAGTTGTCATGCAGCCGTGCGGTTACATGACAACGGGGCAGCACGGTCGGTAAATAGTACGGGGATTTGTCGGTCTCGGTCTCTCCGACACTAGGATCCGCGAGCATCGAGGAGACGCGCAGCATTCTCTTCATTTAGCCTTCACCCGTGGCAAAACCCCTAGGCAACGAGGAGTCGCTTTGCCACGAGAAACGCGCGTTCTATCGCGAACTCGGAATCGTTGTCAGAAACATCATCCTTTTGCTCGCGCGTTCTCACTGATCCGAACGGACTATCAATATCGTGATTGGCGTTTGGGACTTCTGCTAGATAGACTGTAACCCCGGACACCAGCAAGTTACGATAGTCAAGGCGAACCCAATGTGGAAACGCATCAAGAATTGGTTTCACACTCCTGTCACTGCTGATGCGGGGCTCCGCTCGGGAGCTGTGGAACCTGGAGACGCCTCGGATGATTCTGACTCAGGTGGCGACGAATACCTTTCGGATCTGCCCGCCAGCAACCCCAGCGAAGACCGCTTCCGACGGCTACCTCGCGAAGCGTGTGGCCGAAACGCTGGCGCGGCGAGGAGACCCCAGTAGCCTTGTCATTGCAATCTATGGCAAATCGGGTGAAGGAAAGACGACAGTACTCGACTATATCGAGGGAGAGCTGGTAGGCCGCCGGAGCATCGCCAGCGTCCGGTTCAATCCATGGCGATTTGCAGACGAAGGAATGCTCCTGAGAAGCTTTTTTGACACTCTGGCCGACGTACTGAAACGGTCCCTCACAACTGGTAAAGAGCGCGTGGGAGAACTGTTGTCTCAGTACGGTGGATTGGCGGCCATCGCTTCTATGGATGTTCAAGGTGTCAAAGTTTCCGCCGGGCAAGCCCTTGCCGATTTAGGTACATCGCTATCCGCGGTCAGCTTGGATGAGATCAAGCGTCGGATTGAGCAAATACTGATGGAAGAACGTAAGAGGGTCGTCATTCTCGTTGACGACATCGACCGGCTAGACCGCCGGGAGATTCACGCGCTGTTCCGCCTTATCAAGCTGACTGCGGATTTCAACTACACCTCCTATGTCTTGGCTTTCGATCAAGATATGGTCGCCGAAGCACTTGGGCAGGCATACGGATCAGGAGATCTCGACGCTGGTCAAAGCTTCCTGGAAAAGATCGTCCAAGTCCCACTGAACTTGCCGAGAGCAGATCCGGATGCGCTACGGGATTATTGCCTGGGGCACGTCGATTGTGCTTTGAAAGCCGTTCGGATTGAACTCCTTCCTGAAACGGAGCGCGACTTTCAACTTAATTTTCTCTTGTACCTGGCGCCAAGGCTCGACACGCCAAGGACCGCAAAGCGCTATGCGAATGCGCTGGCCTTTTCCATGCCACTCCTCGCGGGAGAAGTTAATCAGCTAGATGTGATGCTTTTGGAGGGGGTCAAAGTCTTCTACCCTTCGCTCTATTCGGAGATCCGCAGGTCGCCTGAAAGCTTTACTGGCAGCCGCCCACCCATGATTCTCCAGGACCTTGACGAAACGAGCCTGGAACTATTGGCGAAGACGTTTTCGAAGCTCTCTATCGAAGAACGCGACGACGCACAGCGTTTGATTGAGAAGCTCTTTCCGCAGGTAGCTGAATTATTTCGTTCAAAACAGTTTGGTCATCGCAACGAGGAACAATGGTCCCGGGAGCAACGGGTGGCGTCGGCGGATTACCTGCGTCGCTATCTAACGTGCTCCATTCCAGAAGGCGATATTGCTGACCAGCGAATCGATGAGTTCCTGATCGACCTTGGACAGCTTAGTGGAGCCGACGCGGATCAGCGGTTTCGCCAGATCCTCACGCCAGCCAACGTCAGCACCTTGATTTCTAAGATGAGAGGACGGGTTGGTCAGATGGAGCCTGATCTAGCCCAACGTTTAGCGCGCGTGGTGGCTCGTTGTGGGACTGACATCCCGGAGATTCATGGCGATATTCCTTGGCTCACGCCGATTGCTCAGGCTGCCATTCTAATTCGTACGCTGCTTCAGCGCTTACCTGATTCAGCAGCTAGGCTTGCCCAAGCGCGCGACATTGTCTCAATAGCGGTACCTCTATCCTTTGCCCGCGAGTGCCTGGGTTGGATGAGGCCACTTCGCGATGAACTCAGCGAGCCACCATTCAGTCCGGAGGAACTCCAGGCAGTTGAGGCGGCCTTGGTCGAACGGATCGCGTTGCAAGCTGGCCGAGGACCGTTGCTTCCAGCGTTTTCCCAAGAATACCTTTTCATTCTGCACCTTTGGTCGAAGGCTGCAGGGCCAGAAAATGTGCACGCGCACATGCGTCAGTATCTCGCCAGAGATCCTAATCAAGCTGTAGCTCTGTTGAAATCGCAGTTTGTTATAGCGCCATTCGTTGGCAATGACTTCCAAGATAAGCATTACAAAGATCTTTCGCTTGTTGCCGACCCTGCTGATGTGGATCGCGCGATTCTGAGTATCGCTGATACTGGCCAAGGCGGTCTCGCTGTGGCCGGAACGGCGCTCACGCCCTGGGAGACAACCATCATTCGACAGTTTAGGGTGATACATGAACGACGCCCGCTAAACGAGGGGTGATGCGATGTGCGGCTTTGGTCCATTCCGGCAGTGCGAGAACGGTGTGCTTTCGGCACTGCTTCCGGATGGTGTCCGCCGTGCTTCGAATTAGTTGATTATCGAAGGAGCGCCAGCGCCCCCTTTAGGCAGGCTGGGATGATATTCCGAGTAGCCCGACTCGTCCGGAATCCTAATCCGGCGCCTACCGATCATCTCGACAGTGTGGAGTCGGCAACACCACGCTGCCGGGCGGATTAGTCTCTCCCAACCGCCCCCGCCTTTCCGCATCGTCTGTTAACTGGTGGAAGTTCGCTTCCAGGCGCCCAGAAAAAGAATCAGGGAGACAAGGTCCACCCAAGCCCAAGGGATCCATAGCATCGGTATTCCGCCCCTCACTTGATGCCAAAAGACGACACCGACATACGAAGCCTTGAGGCCGGCGCCGTACAACATGAGTTCGCGGTGTTTCGGAGGATTCCGGGAAATGTGAAAAAACATCACTGCGAAGACGACGAGCAACAGCGCGGGGAACTGTATATACCCGAGGTCGTTCGGCGGAGTTACGTTGGCAATCCGGAAAATGTCCGAGCCGAAAAACAAGAAGGCAAGACCCAGGCCGCCGTCGTAGATGGCAGCAATCATAAACACTACTCTTACCCAAAAGCTAGACATCCGGAAGCTCCCTTCGTTGATCACCTCTGGCTCGCGAGGCGCGGCGCAGTTTGTGCATGAAATTCATATGGCGCGCCTCGGCACACTCCTTGGAATAGAGTTGCTTGGCAAGGTCTCGTAATCCCGCTTCCAGCTCCGCGGCCGTCATGTTTGTGGGCTGAAAGTTGACGTCAAATAGAGTACACAACTCCCAGGCGCGGTCCCGCAAAATCCGGCCTTCACTCTCCAGCCGGGCGTAGAGGGGCGTGCCTGGAAACGCAGTTTGGACCGTGATTTGCACGTCGTAGAGGCCGCTCTCGGCAACGAATCGCGCGATCTCGTCGAAGGAATCCGGGCCGGTTCCATCCAGCCCCAAGATGAAGCATCCGTTGACAGTGATGCCATAGCTCTGAATGCGACCGATCGCCTCCAGGTATCGGTCCACCTGTCTGGCTTTCCAATTAGACCGCTGTTCCAAGCCGTCGAGCGCCGAGAAGGTAGTGCCTTCGAAGCCAATCAAAACTTGAGCGCACCCGCTATCACGCATCAGACTAAGCAATTCGGCGTCATCTGCCACCGATAGGTCTGTCTCTGTGAACCAGCGAACCTGCTCCTTAGAAAGCGCCCTCATCAATCGCTTCGAATGGGGTCTATTTACGAAGGTATTATCATCGGCGAACTCAATGAAGGGCCGCGACCATAATGACTTAATGTGACGAATCTCCGCCATCACTCGATCCGTGGGCTTGAGTTTATAAGTTGGCGAGATCTGGATCGAAGAGGCACAGAACTCGCAGCGGAAAGGACAGCCCCGCTGAGTTTGTACGGTGAGCCGATTGTACCGCTCCAGGTCGAGCAGTTCATAACTTGGTACAGGCGCGAAGCCCAGATCAAAACTACAATTTCGCGCGTCGTAGATTCGGCGCGATTGGCTTGTTTGGCTTTGTAGCGTAGAAACGATATCCGGCCAAACGACCTCACCCTCTCCAAGAGCAATCAAATCCGCATGTCCCAGTGCCTCCTCCGGCATGGCGGTTACATGAAGGCCGCCGAGGATCACTTTTGTTCCAAGCTCCCGGTAGCGGTCGGCCAGAGTGTAGGCATCCCGCATTTGCGCAGAGAAACTGGAGATCGCTACGGCATCGAATTCCTCAGGCACTCCGTTGATCTTGGAGATATCATGAACCTCCAGATACCGCGTGTCCACGGACTGCGGAGTGAGCGCTGCCAGGGTAAGCAAGCTGAGACTAGGTAACGAGGCAATGACACGATTCCGCTCAACAAAACCTGGCAGCGTGAGTCCGAGCGCAGTGAGTTCCGGGTTGTGAGCTCGTATCCCACTCATGGCAATCAAGCCGAGCTTCATCCAAGCCCCCGACCGATGAGAATGGCGAGGATGCCACTCAATGTAGCAAGCACCGGGATCGGAAAAAGATGGCGAAAGGACTTACGCCAAGCGGTAAGAAAGCAGCACACGGGCATGGTAACGGCCCCGATGATTAGCGACCACGATGCGACTGTCAAACAAGCGTCGCGAAGATTTAGCGGGGCAACACTGAATGCAAACATCATGTTGAGAAATCCGAGCCCGAAAAAGGAAATGTGACCGAGTCGCACCAGTCTTCTGCGGTAAGAGCCATACCCACCCAGCCATTCGTCATTGTGGAAAAACAAACCAATGGTTGCGCCCGTTGCGACGCCTAAGAGCATCCCAACCCAACCTGCCAAGAGATTCACGACGCTCGCTTGCAAGTAGCCCTCCTGCTGTCAGTCGTGGATTCTACTCTCGATTCCATTCCGTACGCCTTGCTCGCGAGCACTGGAATCTGCATAAGCGCCAGCGGCATAGAGAGCAATTGTGTACAGCAGCTTACCATGATCGCCACGTTAAGAGAATGCTTCGACAGCCACTTGCATGAGTTGGCAAAGTTTCCCCACAAAGAAGAATAGGGAATGGATGTTGGCGGACCCAGAACTATCCTGGGAACCTGTCACGTCTGTGCGGAAACGGTTTCGATTAGGCGCGTTCGCTTGCCACGTGGCTATCAGACGGCAATCGACGGGTGAGGGCGTGATGGAAAACCTGCCAAGCGCTTTTAGACACACGATTCTTGCTAGCTGCTGGTCAACACGACCGCTCAGACGCAGCCCACTTTCACCGGGTGAAAGAGCCCTGATCGACCAGCGTGGCAGGGAGTTCTGGGGAATCTGCCTCCCCATTGAGAGCAGCTTGTGAAGCCTTCCACTCTTTGTATGCCCGCCGTACAGTCGCAGCGCTACTCGCAACTTGCTAGCAATCTGTCTCCATGATAGACCCTCGTGCCGAAGCCTGACGACTTCTTCGCGATTGAATACGGCTTTGGGTCTGCCCATCGGCTGACCCGACTTGGTTCCGTTTCGGCGGGCGTGTTCCATCCCGGCGAGGACCCGCTCCCGGATAATGTTCCGTTCGAGTTCCGCCATCGCGCCGATGATAGTGAACATCGCCTTGCCCAGGGGAGTACTGCTGTCCACAGCTTCCTGGTGAGACACGAAATCGATACCGAGGGCGCGGAACTCTTCCAGGGCGAGGACGAGCTGCTTCACGCTTCGGGCAAATCGGTCGAATCGCCAGACTATGACCACATCGAATAACCCGCGACGGGCATCGGCCATGAGCGCATCGAGGCCGGGCCGTCTTTCCTTGGCTCCGCTTGCCCGGTCAGAGTAGACTCGGTAGAGCGTCCAGCCCCGCTGCGCGATCAAGTCCTGGAGGGGCTGCTCCTGTACTTCCAGGTTCTGAACGAAGTTGACCGCGTCACCCTGCTTCGTTTTGGAGGCCGTGGAAACGCGCAAGTACAGGGCTGCGCTTCGGCTCCCTTGTTGTCGTGCTTGTGATGCTTGGTTTCTCTGGTCCATTTGTAGTCCAATAACGAACTGCCTGGACCAGGATGTTGGAAACTGGAGAGCTTGGGATTATCAGGATTAAGCGCCGTAGACGCAATGTTCTGTATTTTCAAACGGCCCGTAATTTCCCAAGCTGGACGTCGCCGGTTCGACCCCGGTCTCCCGCTCCATTTTTTCAGTGAGTTAGCCGCGCATCTTCATCTGCGAACCAAGTTCTTATCGGAGTGAAGAGGAGTGTACGGACTCTAATCGCTTGATTTCATGGGATGGAATGTCAGCCAACCGCCCTGGACGTCAAGGCGGACGAAAGCTCCTCATCGATCGGCAAACACTTGGTCACTTAACGAGCAGCGCGTTATACGGCCAAGTGCGAGCGATCCAGTTCGAGTAAGCGGCCCCACCGCTCAGTCGGCTGATTTGCGGCAAGACTTTGGACCCGGCCCGCCTGCTCCGCTTATGGGTCCAGAGGATCCTGTGGGTCCGCGTGCAAGGAGTCAACTCGAGGCAGGAACTCCAGATCAAACGACGAGGCACGCCCCAGTAGCGCGAAGGGGACATAGCCAAGTTCGTCTATACACCGTTTCGCAAACGCAGGATTTTCGATGTATTGGCTCTGAGCCAGATCGGTTGTCACCAAAGCTTTCTTCTCGAACGGAATGCCGTATCGATACATCAATCGCGCCGCGTTCCGCATGTTCGTGGTCGTGTGGCGGGCATGCGGGTCGATGATGATCGCGTCAGCGGGGATACCGAACCGGGTCATCAGGTCCCGTTTCATTTCCACCGCCTCTGAAAACTCCGTCCGCTCCGGATGAACAAAGCCTCCGGACACCAGCACGAACGGAGCCTTCCCCTCACGGAAATGTTTCGCCGCGATCTCGTCTCGCAGCTTGCCTCCCGGAGAAAGCCGAACGCCAGGCCTATCGTTTCCGGCGCCCGGAACCACGATAACCGAGTAGGGATACTTGCCCCAATCCACCGATTTCACGCGACGGAAGGCGGCCGCATTCTCCCCCGCTTCGATCGGTTCGTAGCGGCCAGCCCCGTCCCGATGATTCAACCACAGAAGTTCGGTGGCGAACCGCAGCGAAGGCGAAAAGAAGAGCTCCAGGCTGGCTCGGTCGTCTTCCAGTACCGCGGTAAGGCTCTGCACGTCGTGCTGCCAGGCTGCGGATTTAGCATCGTAGGTCATCGAATCGATCGCCGGATAGCGCGGCGCCTTGCCCAGCCCGTAGACCGCGATCATGTGGTTCATCCCGCGCACGCATTCAGACCATGCCTGATCGAGCAGTTGATCGCCAGGAAGATTGTTAAAGCGAGCATACATGCCGCTATCCCGCAGCGGTCCGTCGACCAGACTTCTTACGGCCACCGAAGAGCGATAGAGGTCCCCCAGCGCCGTCGCTGCCTCCCGCGACTGGGAATCACTCCAAGTGAAAACGGCTGAGTAGCAGTCCAGATCGAGCTTGCAGGACTGAGAGGAGCCGTCGAGAGCCGCCAGCCGCGTAGACGCGATTCGTGCCAGCACAGGGTCGTTCTTCACGGCATCTTTTACGGCCGGAGTCCTTTCGAGCATCGAAAGCAGGTAGAAATTCTTGTCCTGAACCGGAGATTCCAGCAGCGGCGGCGTGTGCAGGGGCTCCGTGCGCTGCGTCTGGGCGGGTGCCGCAGCGCACAGGATGCAAAGTACAAGCAGAATGCGGTGCGTCACTTATTGTTTATCCTGACCGGGGAGCCGGGGGCGGCAGTGCCGGTCTCGGGGTTATACCGCGGATTGGCGCGGCTGACGGGATTGGACGCAGCACCGCCGGAGGCAGCCGGCTTCGCACTCTCCAGCCACGCTGTATAGGTCAGATCGCGGAGCAAGGCTGCCGCTTTGGCCAGCTGGCCGCGAGCCAGCCTTGCCGCGGGCTCGTTCATTCGATCGGCAAATGCGCCGGCTTTGTCCAAAATGTAGACCTCCTCGACATGCGTCGATGCATCGTCCAAATGCGCCAGAATCGCTGCGAACGGATCATCCAAGACTCGCGGTTTCTCCATGATCGGCACCAGATCGGAGCCAGTGAGCTTAATTAGGTCCACGAACGAGCTCTCAAAGCGGCCGTGGACCCGCGGATCCGTGGTGTACTGCTTCGGATTCGGTCCCTGCCAGCCGTCGTGGTGAATGGTGTCGTGCAGCGGTTGCGCTCCATCGGCGGTGTAATGGCCCAGCCAGCCCATGTAAAATGCGATGTCCTGAGCCAGGAAACGCGCTTGCTGTTGGGATTCGGGAGACTGGTCGGAAACCGCGCGACGATAGGCTCGCATCGCGGACTTCATCCGGTCATAGTTTTCCATGGCGGCATACGGCATCGTGCCTGTCCACCGCACGTTTGTCAGCGCCGCGCGGTCCGGGTCCTTATCCTTGATGCGGAGATACTCATCATAAAGACGCAGGACAAACTCGTAGCGCGACCGTGGAACGGTTCTCATGAAGGCAAACTGCTCCTTGAACCATCCGTGATTGGGGTCTTCGAAGATCTTGGAATACGGTTCCGAATTCCCCCGCCAGGAGTCCGGCACGGGACCGGTTTTTGCGATCCAGTCTTCGAACTCTCTGAGAAAGACCGGGCCATCGTCCGGGATCGATTTGACGGCGGCCCGATTCGCGCTCTCATGCCCGCGAGGACCCCAGGCCTGCAGGGTCGTGAACGACATCACAGCCAGAACCAAGCGAGTAGCAGTCTTGTTGATCATGATGTGCTCCCTAGAAAGTGAACTTCACACCGAATTGGACGTTCCGGGCCGTACGCGCCGAAGTGAGCCGGCCGAAATCGGCCGCGCCGGCTGTGCTGATCACGGCACCGGTGCATCCCCCCGTCGTGCTGCAACTGGCGTTTGTGGAGTTCAGCAGGTTCTCGGTCTCGAACATTCCAATCAAGCGGTAGCGGTCTCGGAGCACAAACGTTCTCTGTAATCGGGCGTCCACCTGTAGGATGGAGGGGCCAGTGAAACCGTTGCGGCTGACGAACAGCGGCCGGTCATTCAGATTGCCGTCTTTGTTCAGATCGCTGCCAGCGGTCATGTTGATCGGATAGCCGCTGTTGTACAGCATGGTGGACGAGAGTTCGAAGCCGTTGGCCCAATGCATGCTCGAGTACTTAAAGTGCGGCTCGTACAGCATTTGGCCCACGACGTAGTGGCGCACGTCGCTCTCGGCATTTCCGTAGTCGCGCTGCAGGTTCGTCGGATCCTGAATTGCCCCCCCTTCGCCTAACGTGTTGGCCAAAGCGTGAGACCAAGTCCAGGAGACATTGACGAGCAGGCCCTTCGTCAGTCGCCTCTTCAAGTTTACGAACAGAGCATTGTAGCTGGTGTTGCCACCGGATTCGATCAGGTTGATTTGGTTGAAGAATGGGTCCACGCGGGGGCCACCGAAAACCGGCCGGCCATCCGCAAGGTAGCTGACCGGCGCGCCTAGGTTGACGTTCGTGGAGTATAGTCCGTGGCGTTGCGCTGCATAGTTGTAGCCGATGGTCATGACCACACCTTGGGGAAGTTCGCGCTGAATCTGGAGATTCGCCTGATGCTGGTAGGTGTTATGGAATCCTGGAGCGAATGCGTTGATGTTGGGTGCAACGATCTGGCTCGACAATCCGGCCGATGGAATGTTCGGGAACACCGGAGCCAGAGGATCCGTTCCGGCGACCTGGTAGCTCAAGAAGTGGCGGCCGTTTACAAGAGCGGCGTTGTAGAAGATGGACAATGGCGGAACGTCGTAGAACATGCCGTAGGATGCGCGCAGCATAGTTTTGGAGTCGTTCGTTAGGCGGTAGCTTAGTGCGACACGGGGGGCGAAGTCCTTCCGATCATCGTCGATCTTTCGGGAAAGCGGGTAAGGGGCGTTCGGATCGAGATTTGGGAAGAGAATCGATTCGTAGCGTAAGCCGACGTTAAGCGTCAACCTCTTTGTGAAGCGGTACTCATCCTGCACAAAGAAATTTACGAAGTTGAAGCCGATGTTCAGCGTTGGATCTCCGCCATCCCAGGCGAATTGCGTGTAGGTGTAAGGATTCCCGGTGGCCGGATCGACGACGTGCTGAAGCGTGTTGAGATACTGGTTCAGCGCGCTCACCGCGGGCCTTCCGTTTGCGGCTGGCAGGCCGCCGAATGTGAACGTGCGGTTCTCAGAGCGAAAGACGTCGAATCCCGTGTGCTCAAACTCGAAACCCGCCTTCAGCGTGCTGCGCCCGTGAGTCCAGGTGATGTTGTCCAGAATTTGATCGCTCTGCTCCGTGGTTTCCGTTTTCGCCAGCGGATTGTAACCAATGTTAGCCACGCCCGTGATGTTGATGAACGAACCATTGGGGTCGGGCGGGCCGATGGGCGCATTGGCTTGCGTGCGCTGGATCACTCCACCGCGCAGCTCGTTGAGCAGGCTGTTCGATAGGATCGTGGCGAGCTGAGCGGCGCCGCCGCCAGTGCGGTCGATCAAAGCCTGATCTCCATGTTCGGAACCAGAAGATACACATCGATTGCCGATCTCGAATTCGCAGTCCGGCTGGCACATCGGCCCGAGGCGGCGCGTCTGGGAGTGGTCACCCGGTATGCGAGAGATGTTCGAGTCGGGGACCTGAAGGAACGGAACGTCATCCTGCTGGGTGCGCGGCAATCCAATCCCTGGGTCGGATTGTTCGAGAAGGAGGCAACCTTCCGGCTAGATGAGAACGAACGCACGGCCGGGCTGCGGATCGTCAACCTCGCACCTCAGCAGGGAGAGCCTGCCACATTTGACAAATCCCCTGCCGAGATGGCCGAGGAAGTATACGGCATCATTACTTACCACCGACACACCGATGGGTCAGGAATTTCTCTCCTGGTGGCCGGAATGACCGTGGCCGGCACGGAAGCGGCTGCGGACTTTCTATTCGACGACAGCCGCCTTGTTCCCTGGCTCCGCAGGGTGGAAGCGGGCGGAGAAATCCGGGACTTTGACATTCTCCTACGGGCCCGAAATCTGGTGGGCAGCGCGCCGAGGGCAGAAGTCGTATCGTTCCACCTGAAGCCTCTGCCGAATCCATCGGCACGCAAGCGCTGATAGGCAGAGAAGTCTGCTCGGTTCGGGAAGGCAAATCTCCCTAATGAAGCTCCGGCAACTACTCGCCTCCGCACTGGTCAAGATCTTGCTTTTCACCCACCAGATCGCCGATGGCTTTCCACTCCATTTCCACTCCATTAAAGACCGGTCTGCACGCGAAGTTTCGGAAGTTGCTGAATCCAGTAGACCTGAATTCACCGCTATAGACGCCGTTGTTCTTTATTTACCATCGACTCTCATTTTCCCAAGCTGGACGTCGCCGGTTCGACCCCGGTCTCCCGCTCCAACAACCTCTTTCACTCGCAGCAGTTAGGCGCAATCGACAACTTCTGCGATTGTCGCCGTGATTCCTAAAGATTCCCTTGACCCTTCGCCTCGGGTGTCCACGTACCGTTGAAAGAGTATTCCCGCCACCGCGCGCTGTTCGCGCCCTCCTTCTCGCGCAGCTTATCCGCGAGCGGCCGTGACGTATTGATCCAGTAGATGCCTGCTTTGACGTCGATGTCCCGCTGATACACGGGCGAGTGAAGTAAGCGACCGCTGCGGAAGGTGGAAGCGTAACCCTGGTTGTTTGGCCAGTCCTGGCGCTTTTTGGCTGGGATAAGATCTCCTGCATACCCGAAAACCGCGGGGGTTTTGACACCGGATTTCGCCTCGATTCCTCAAGAACCCGTATAAGAACTAACTCGCTGATTCGTAAGCACCCTTCTGTGGCCACGCCTCCCGCGCGAGTATATTTACTAGTACTAAGATTGGGCCCGCACAAAGCGTGGCCGCACGTGCACGAAATGACCACCAGTGGTCCCGAACTGGCGACGTGGACGGTTCGTGCCACTCCTGAGAGATGCCGGAGATGCTGCTTCGTGGTCTGGCAGCGGGCACCGAAAGCCATGGCGTCGCGAGAGAATGTGCAAGAGCAACCCTAGTTGTTTGGCCCGCCCGCCGGCGGCGGTCTTTTCCAGTGGATAAAGAACCCTCATGGATGCCCGAAACGACTCCGTTTCGCACCCGGTTTTTGCCTCAATTATTCAGAGCACTCCTGTAATCACTAAGAGCTTGCTGAAAAACTCTGCAGGGGCGTAGCCTCTAAGCAGAAGCAAACGTCTTGTAGTAATGCGCGGACAAGATGAACATCAGGACGGAGTTTTCAGTTACATCGCACCGGAAGAACGGATTCCACAAGACCATCCGCTGCGAGCGATCCGTGGGCTAGTGGATCCGATCCTGAAGGAGATGTCGCCGCAGTTTGCCAGGATCTACGCCAACAACGGACGTCCTTCG
>JAIQFE010000044.1 GCA_020073445.1 Terriglobia bacterium | reverse complement strand
TCACGTGGTGGGCCGTGGAAAAGACGCTGCCGTGGAAAACCACGCACCGGTTTCCCACCGCAGCTTGGATCCGAAGCGGACCCACTTTTCCACCGCCTCGACGACGATGAATCCTCTCTCTCCCAGTCAAAGGCGAAGAGGGTAGCATGATTACCAGACCGGACAACTAACGTGTCAATAAAACCGGACAACTACAAAAGCTAACGACACGCCCTCACGACGACAGCCCTCATCACGACGGGTTGTGGTCGCGAGGCAGTTCGGATAGAATCAATCGACGTTTTACTGGCTGGCTCGTGAGGGAAGTTAAATGGACCGGACTACCTATACACTCTTTGGATTTGTAACCGCCTCGCTCATCTTCGGTCCGACCGGCAGCGCCCAAAGCGTCACCAGAAAGGCGCCGACTGCCGCCGACTGGGCTTCGCTGGCGAAACTTCCTGACTTCACGGGCGTATGGGAGGTCGGCCTAGGCGGTGGCGGTGGAGGACGTGCGGCGGCCGCGACTCCTGCCCCAGGTGGACGCGGTGATGCTGCCAAAGGTGGACGCGCGGGAGCCCCGGCCGGCGGCGGACGTGGTCGAGGCGGTGGACCGTCTCTCACGCCGGCATACACGGCCAAAGCCCAGGCGCGGGGAACCAACCCTGCGGACGACGCTCAGGCGGCCAACTGTCTGCCTCCCGGCCTTCCCGCGATTATGAATCAGCCGTACCCGATGGAATTCCTGCTCACGCCGGGCAAGGTGACCATCGTCATCGAGGCATACACTCAGGTTCGTCACATCTATACCGATGGGCGCCCATTGCCCGCGGACCCCGACCCGCTTTTTTACGGCACTTCTGTCGGCCACTGGGAGGACGACACGCTGGTCGTGGAAACCGTCGGCCTGGCACAGGTTCCGCGCGGGCTTACGTTTCCCTATAGCGACAAACTGAAAGTCGTCGAGCGCTTTCGGCTTACCGGTCCCGACACCATGACCGTCGAGACGACCCTCATCGATCCCGAGGCATTTACGGCGCCCTACTCGATGGGCGCGCGAACTCTGGCGAGGCATCGCACTTGGACCATTGCAGAATACATCTGCGAGGAGAACAATCGGAACTTCGTCGACGACAAAGGAAGCGCAGGCGTCAAGCTGAGCAATCCTCTTTCGTCGGCGAAATAGCCTGGCAAATGTCGAATCCATCTTAGAGAAAGGCGACTATGAGAAACATAACAGCGGCAGTCAGACGGACGATCATTCTGGCAGGGCTCGTTGTGGTTGGCGGAACCGGCCTGGCCCTGGCGCACCATTCCTACTCGGCGTTCGAGATGGCCGGCACGAGGGTCATCACCGGAACTATAAAGAAGATGGACTGGACCAACCCGCATACTTGGATCTGGATCGACGTGGCGAACGAGCAGGGCGTCGTGGAGACCTGGGGTATCGAGGGAATGAGCCCTAATTACCTGGAGCGTCGCGGCTGGACGAGAAACACTATAAAGGTTGGCGACAAGCTCTCCATTACGATCCATCCTCTGAAGAATGGGGACAAGGGCGGCAGCTTCCAGTCCGCTCAGCGGCCGGACGGGGAAGTACTGGGCATGACCCCGCCGATTTCCGACAAGTAAGACGCCGCGGGCCTCCGCCCCGCATTGTTACCGTTTTGTAGCCATCGGGGAGTCCCCCGAACCACCCGATGGAAGCCCAGGACGGGTGGGCCTTGCACTGCTCGTCTCCGCGATATATCTTTATTGTGCAAGCGAATAGGGAGGAGTAGCGATGCAATCGGCGAAAAGAGCGACTGCAAAACATGTTTGGCGCAAACGGTGGTGCCTGCCAATGCTGCTTGGGCTCGTCTTCACGCCCAACGTCCTCCTGCATGCAGCTTCCAACATAGCCGCGGTGGCGGACGCCGCCAAGGGTGACGATCTGGCCGCGGTGCGCAAGCTGATCAAAGAACACGCGGATGTCAACATAGCCGCCAACGACGGATCCACCGCGCTTTTGTGGGCTGCCTACCACTCGAACGTGGATATGACGAAGGCGCTTCTGGCCGCCAACGCAGTGGTTGACACCGCGAACCATTACGGCGTCACGCCTCTTCTGCAGGCGAGCCGCAACGGCGACGTAGAGGTCATGCGCGCACTGCTCGATGCGGGAGCGGAGCCGACGCGTTGGCATGCTGAGGGCGAAACGCCGCTTATGGCTGCGGCACGCACCGGCCGCGTGGACGCCGTCAAGTTACTGCTTTCTAAAGGCTCGTTCGTCAATGCCACGGATCAGTTCCAGGAAGAGACCGCTTTGATGTGGGCGTCCGCCGAAGGCCATGTGGAGGTGGTGAAGACGCTGCTGGCCGCAGGCGCGGATCCGAACCAAAAGGCGCACGTCTCCACTCTCACGGATCGCAAGAACGCCGACCATCCTTCCGGCGGCTTTACGGCACTGATGTTTGCCGTTCGCAACGGACACGAGGATGTCGCCCGGGCCCTGATCGCCGGCGGCGCCGATCCGAAGCTGACCAACGCCGATGGCGCCACCGCGACCGTCATCGCCGTCGTCAATGACCGCTTCGATCTGGCCAAAACATTGCTCGACCTCGGCGCCGACCCCAACGACGGAGCCTTGTTCTTCGCCGTGGACATGCACGACGCCACGATCGACATGCGCGCGCACGACGGCTCGCGGCTGCAGCCCAACCATCCGAACAACCTGACCGCGTTGGGTCTGGTTAAGGTGCTTCTCGACGTCGGCGCAGACGTGAACAAGCCGTTCATCGGCGCGTTACACTCGACCACACTATGCTGCGGCTCGGCGATCAACAGCTCGCCGTTCTATCGCGCGGCAACCGCGGCCGATGTCGAAGTCCTGAAGCTGATGCTAGCTCACGGCGCGAAGATCGAGTGGAGCCCCAGCGACGTCAAGTCTAAGGACGGCAAACCTGGCCGGCCGAATCCGAACGTGGGCCGAACGCCCCTTATGGCCGCTATAAAAGGTGGCCAAGGCGCACCGATCGCCGGGGGGCCCGGGTTCACCCGCATTGGTCCTCCGGTCTTCCGCGAGACTGGCAGCCGCGATCCGCTCGAGGCTCTCCAGCTGCTCCTGGCCGCCGGTGCCAATCCTAACGTCAAGGCGTCCGACGGCTCGACGCCACTCCACCAGGCCGTGCAAGAGGAGCACGTAGGGATGATTCGCGCGCTTGTAGCCGCCGGCGCAAAGCTGGACGCCGTCAACAAGGACAATCTTACGCCCCTCCTTCTGGCCGAGGCACCTAAAAAACCGAACCCCGCCGACATGGGAGATTTGGACGTTTATAAGCCGAAGCGCAATTCGAAAGAGGAGATCGTCGCGGCCTTGCGGGAGCTGATGCATCTTGGTCCGAACGATCCGGCGCCACAGCCTCCGCCGCTCCCAGCCAAGGATGACAAGAAAGTTACTGACGATAAGAAAGTAACCGACGACAAGGAAAAGAAAGATACTCCAAAGGCGGCGGTGACGAGCGCTCCATGAAGATTCCGAAGAGCACAGCTCGCAAGATCGGCGTCACGGCAGCGCTAGCCGTATCGGGCATCGGTGCGTCGCTGGTGGCGCAGACTGCTTCCCGACCGGCTGCTTCCCCGGTGACCTCTGCCGCGGTGTCCGCAACTGCGAGCGCGGATGCAGCCAAGTATCGCGCGTTAGTCAATAAGTACTGCGTGTCTTGCCACAATGCCCGCACGGCGAATCCTGCGGAGGGTCCGGTCAATCTCGAAGGGGCGGCTTTCGACGATCTTCTGGGTCATGCCGGGACGTGGGAGCGAGTCATCCGGAAGCTGAGTGTGCGGGCGATGCCGCCTCCAGGTATGCCGCGTCCGACCGAGGCCGAATTTGCGGGCTTTACGGGCTGGCTTGCCGCGTCGCTCGACCGTGCCTGGGAAGGCAAGAGCACGCCGGGCCGCTTCGTGGTCCATCGTCTGAATCGCGCCGAGTATGCCAACGCGATACGCGATCTTCTCGCCGTCGACCTCGACGTGTCCGACCTGCTGCCGACCGACGGCGCGGAGTTCGGGTTCGACAACATTGCGACGTCGCTCAAAACGTCGCCGCTGCTATTAGAAGGTTACGTAACGGCCGCGCAGCGCGTCGCCGCGATGGCCGTGGGCGATCCAAAGGTGAAGCCCGGGACGACCGAGCATTCCATCAGCCGCGAATTCAGCCAGAACGGATATATCGACGGCCTGCCGCTCGGTACCGTGGGCGGCACCGTGATCCGCCACGTGTTTCCGGCGGACGCCGAGTATAAATTGTCGGGCCGGCTCGTCCGCGGTGTGCAGGAAGGGTACGCCGGCGTGGAAGGTAATGAGACGCCGAACACCTTCGTGATCACCGTGGATGGCACCGAGGTGTATACGGCGCCGATTGGCGGCCCCAAGGACCACGAGATGCAGGCGGCCGATTTGGCCGCGGCGCAGCCCGTTATCGATAAGAGGATGACAGGACGCGTGCGGGTCACCGCCGGTCCTCACGATGTCGGATTCACGTGGAAGGAGCGGCCATCCCAGTTGCAGGACGTGTGGGAGCCGGCGCGGCGAGATAGCCAGGAAGTTCATATGATCGGCGGCCTGCCGAGGCTCCGAACCGTGTCGATCGACGGCCCGTACAACGTGCGCGGCGTCGGCGAAGGGCCCAGCCGGGAACGGCTCTTTGTCTGCCATCCCGCTGCGAAAAGCCCGAGCGCAACCAGTGCGACTCTGGACGAAACGGCCTGCGCGACCAAGATCCTCTCGAATCTGGCACGCCGCGCGTACCGGCGTCCTGTGACTGCCGCGGACATTGAAGCGCCGATGTCGTTTTACAAGCGGTCGCGGGACAACAAGGGCAATTTCGACGATGGCATCCGCGCCGGTGTGGCGCGCGTCCTGTCGAGCCCGAACTTCCTGTATCGAATCGAAAAGGATCCGGCCACTGCCCGCGCCGGCGTAGCGCACCCGGTGAGCGATATCGAGCTCGCCTCGCGCCTGTCCTTCTTCTTGTGGAGCAGCATCCCCGATGAGAAACTGCTGGACCTGGCGGCGGCCGGCCGGCTGCGGGAGCCGGCAGTGTTCGCCGAACAAGTGCACCGCATGCTCGGGGACGAACGCACCGATGCCCTGGTCGAAAACTTCACGGGACAGTGGCTGCAGCTTCGCAATCTGAAGGCGAAGGTGGTTCCCGACCTCCTGCTGTTCCCCGATTTCGACGACAACACGCGTAAAGGATTCCGGAAGGAGACCGAACTCTTCTTCGGGTACATTTTGCGCGCAGACCACAGTACGCTTGACCTTTTGAACGCGGACTATACGTTCATCGACGAGCGGCTCGCCAGAAATTACGGTATCAAGGGCGTTTACGGCCCGCAATTCCGGCGCGTGAAGCTTACCGATCCCAACCGCCGCGGTCTGCTGGGGCAAGGGAGCATCCTGTCGATGACTTCGGTCGCCACGCGGACCTCGCCGGTGTTCCGCGGGAAGTATGTGCTGAACACCTTCCTGAACACTCCCCCGCCCCCTCCTCCGCCGGATGTCCCCTCGCTCGAGGAAAGCAACAAGAACGCGCCGACGACTGCCAAAACAGTGCGCGCGCAGCTGGAATTGCACCGCAAGAACCAGCCCTGTGCGGGCTGCCATCGTGTGATCGATCCGGCCGGATTTGCTCTTGAGAACTTTAACTCGGTGGGGCAGTGGCGCGATAAAGACGCCGATGGCGCGCCCCTCGACGTCGCGGGCACGTTGGCGGACGGCACAGCGGTCAACGGTCCCGTGGCGCTGCGGGAGGCAATCCAGAGTCGGCCTGACGCCTTCGTGACCGTTGTCACCGAAAAGATGCTGACCTACGCGCTGGGCCGGGGCCTCGAGCCAAGCGATATGCCGGTGGTTCGCCGGATCGTGAAGAAAGCCGCGCAAAACGATTACCGGCTCTCCACCATCGTCATGGGAATTGTTGAGAGCGCACCTTTCCAGATGCGCACCAAGTTGGAAGCAGCGCCGGAATCGGCCGAAACCGTCAAGGGGCCGGCTGAGACCGTAAAAGTGGCAAAATCAACTAAGGAGTAGCTATGTTCATTACGAAGAAGCACCTTTCTCGCCGCGCGTTCGTGCGAGGCACTATGGGCGCCACGGTCGCATTGCCATTCCTGGACGCCATGATTCCTGCCCTCTCGGCGGCACCGACGTCGCCGTTCCGCTTCGGCGCGGTCTACTTCCCGTGCGGCGTGTGGCCCGACACCTGGCATCCCGAGAAGGAAGGGAGCGACTTCGCGTTCAAGCCGGTGATGCAGCCGCTGGAGCAGTTCCGCAATCAACTGGTGACCGTCAGCAAGATGAAAGCGCCGTGGGGCGAATCGGTCCACCTCGGGGCAAGCTCAGCGTTCCTGAACGGCGTCGGGCCAGCCGTCCGCCGCGACGGCAGAGGCGACTCCTTCGGCAAGATCGAATCCAAGAAAACCGTCGACCAGTTCATCGCCGATCAGGTAGCCGGCGATACGCCGCTGCGGTCGATCGAAGTCGGCACCGAGGACATGGGTACCGCCGTCGGCGCCTGCGACGGTTTCGCCTGCACGTTCTTCAATACGCTCTCCTGGCGCGATGACGAAAGTCCGCTGCCGGTCGGGATCAATCCGCGCGTGACCTTCGAGCGCATGTTCGGCGAAACGGATTCGACCGAACGGCGCTTCGCCCGCCTGAAGGAAAAGCAGAGCCTCCTCGACTCGGTGACTGAGGAAACCGCGAAGCTCAAAGGCTCGCTGGGCGCGTCCGATCGCGCCATCCTCGACGAGTACATGGGCAACATTCGTGACGTAGAGAAGCAGCTGGAACGCATGGAGAGCCGCCTCAACACCATCACCGGGAATCCGGAAGCTCCCATCGGCTTGCCGGATGCGTTCGACGATCACATGAACATTACCTATAACCTGATGCACCTGGCGTATCAGGGCGACATCAGCCGCGTGTTCACGTTCATGACCGGTCATGAGGCTAGCGATCGGGCGTACGGGCACATCGGAATTCCCGAGCAACACCACACCATCTCGCATCACGGCAACGATCCGGAAAAGCTCGCGAAGTACGCCAAGATCGCGACGTACCAAATCCAAAAGTTCGCGGACTTCCTCGACAAGCTGAAGGCCACGAAAGAGGGCGACGGTAACATTCTGGATCACTCGGTTCTGTATTGGGGCAGCGGCATGAGCAACGGCAACGCCCACGACCGGAACAATCCGCCCGCTGTCCTGGTGGGTGGCGCTCAGGGTCGGCTCAAAGGCAATCGCCACATCGTCGCGAAGGATACGCCAACGGCGAACCTGCTGCTGTCCATCGCCCACCTGGGCGGCGCGGAGATCGATAAGCTCGGAGCGAGTACAGGCAGAGTGGATCTCTAGTTAAATCGCGCACAACGGACGCCGCCGCGAGATTTTTCTTGGTCTGCGAGCGCGGCGGTCCTGTGCCCTCTAAGTAAGCCTTAGTAGGATACGAAGGCATGCCTCGAAGGAGGCGTGCCTTTTTTCATGGGACTCAATGACGGCAGGTTTGGCTCGATGGCTTGGGACGCTTCCGCTTCGGACTAGCGCGCGATTGCTGGCGGGCAAGTCGGTGCAGGCTTTTCCGCCAGACGATAACCGGAGAAGGGGAAGCTGGCCATGAGAAATTCCGCGGAGTTACAGGCATTTGTCAAAGCGGCAAAGGCGCAGGGTGCGACGGATGAATTTCTGCTGGCTCTTCTTCGGGACAAAGGCTGGCCAGCGAAGGATGTTTACGAGGTATTTGCTCAACTGTACGCCGAGCAAACCGGTATCGTGCTACCCGCTCCGCCGGGGCGGATCGAGGCAGCGCGGGAAGCATTCTTTCACCTGCTCGCGTTTGTAACACTGGCGACCTGGATCTTTTCCATTGGCTCAATCTGGTTTGAGCTGATTGAAGGCTGGGTGCCGGACCCGACGATCGACCGCTTTGACGGGTTCGTGATTGGACTCATCAGTCGCCAACTGGCGTCTATCATCGTCGCGTTTCCCGCGTTTCTCTGGGCGACCCGGTCGATTTTGAGAGATCAGATAGAGAATCCCGACAAAGCTGACTCCGCTGTACGTCGCTGGGTGAGCAACATCAGTTTGCTCCTTACGGCGTTGGTCTTCCTTGGTGATTTGATCGCCTTCGTGACTTCCGTGTTGCAGGGCGAACTTACGGCTCGCTTCGCGTTCAAGTGCCTAGTTGTAGTGGTGCTTACCGGAGCGGTATTCCTCTACTACAGCCGAGGGCTAGGGAAGTCGCGCACACTTCCACCAGTCATGTGGCATCGTGTGTTTGCGGGATGCGCCGGGCTGGTTATGGTGCTGACGCTTGGGTTCGGATTCTGGTCAACTGGATCGCCATCTAACGCACGCGTATTGAATGAAGATAGCCGACGAGTGCGGGATCTCTACGACTTGACGGTGCAAATCGAGAACAAAAGATACAGCGGAGGTTTGCAGGGACCTCCGGCAAGTCTGGCGGACGTCGCCTTAACGGCACGCGACCCCTTCAGTGGCCAGCCTTACGAATATCGAAGGCTGGATGGCGATCGTTATCAGGTGTGCGCGGAGTTCAAGGCAGCTAGCCCCACGGCTTCCGGCCCTCCCGCGCTCTTCTGGGCGCATCCGGCCGGACGAAAGTGTTTTGATATCGGCTTTGCTCGCAGTGCGCCCCCCCCACCGAATTATTTTCGGTAGCAGTGAAGAAGCAGGGCGTGTCAGTTACCGCTGTCTCCAAATTGTTAAGGGCACTTTGGGGCGACGCGATTCACCGTCGTCACGTTGATGCCGTCCACGCCGCCTTCGCCGATCAGAAGTCCATTCACCACGACGCGTGAACCGGCCAGACCATCCAACTTGGTCACGACGAACTTGAGCAGAATCTTGCGGCTGCCGAGGGGCCTGGTGGCGTCTTCCCCGCCCGCAGCAGCGCGCTCGGCCCTCTCGGGGGTTGTGGCATTCGTGACCACCCAGTCCGCGCCGTTCTTCGTTAGACAGCCAACCACCCGGGCAAGAGCGTTGGCGGGGAGCTCCGTGCTTCCGTCCTTCGGAACAATCTGGACGCCAACAATGGTATCCGGCCCAAGCTCGGCAGCTCCTGCGGGAAAGCCATTCGATTTCAGCATGAGCGCGACGATATCCCGATAGGTGGCCTCGGTCAGCGAACCGGGCTTGCCGTTCGGCATGTAGGTACTGACGAACTCGAGCAGCTCTCCGACGTTTTTTTGCGCGAAACTCTTCCAGAATGCATCGCCCACCAGCGGTGCCTTGCCTTGTGCGGCCAGCGCGTGACAACCCGCGCAGCTCTGGCCGAAGGCCATTGTGCCCCGAGCGGCTTGAGCCTCTGTATACACGCCGTCCCAAACTGTCCGGCGCGAGGTGCTTGTCTGAGAACCGCCGGTCTGAGCGACCGCCAGACCCGCCGCCAATGCGAGGAACAAGAGGCCTACCAGGGGCAAGACCGGCACCGGGGGCGTATTCCGCATTCCGTGATCGTGCCAAGTAACCGCACCCATGTCAAGCCAATGTGCTCGCGGCTCTCCCCGAAAACCCGGTGCGAACTTGACTCCCATAACCTGATTCGTTACGATCCAACCAATTGAATGCACTGGTTTCGCGCCCTGATCATGGGGTCGGGCGCAAAAAAACGCAAAACGCCTCGGGAAACAATTAACGTCATGAAGAAAATCTCAATTGGTCTTTTTCTAGCCGCGATCGCGACTGCCCAGCCTGCGTCTCCGACCAAGGCTCTCTCGCATTTCATCCATGCAGTGGACGATCTCGACACCACGCTCGCGTTCTATAACAACGTGTTCGGACTGAAAGGAAATCCCTCCGATTTCACCAACCCGGCCGTGCCCCTGCTGACGAATGCCCCGGGAGTCACGCTGCGACTTTCCATGCTCGCGCTGCCCGGCGGGATGCGGCTGGAGCTGACCCATTTCAAGGGGCTGGAACGCAAAGCCGGCCAGGCGAAGTACACCGATCCTGGCGCCGCTAGCGCGGTGTTCTACGTCCGCGATATTGACACAGCCGTCGCCAACGCCAAGAAAGCCAATGCACCGATCGTGACTACGGGCGGCGGGCCGGTGGAGATCACCACCGCCAAGGGCAAGGCGCGCTCCATCATCCTGCGCGATCCCGACGGCTTCTTCCTGCAACTGATCCAGGAAACGCCGGGGGCGGGTGCGCCTGAGGGAAACGTTCATCGCGTTTCGCTCGCCTACACCATGGAAAATGCCGATGCGACGCGCGCGTTTTACACCGGAAAGCTGGGCATTGAGCTGACGGGATCGGCCGCGTACTCCAAGGACCCGGCGATGCTGCAATTGGTCGGCGCGCCCGCGGGGACCGAATTTCGCAAGTTGTCCGGCGTGATTCCCGGCCCGCCGGCTTCGGTAGAGTTCACCGAGTTCCGCGGCGTTCCGCGCACCAAGTTTCACCTGCGTGTTCGCGATCCTGGCGCGCCCGCGCTGTGCATCCAGGTCAACGACGAGACCGCCACCATCGGCCAGATGAAGGCCGCAGGAGTGAATATCATCTCTAAAGATGGTGAGATCGTGGATTTCGGCGGCGGCACGCACACCATCTTCGTCGAAGATCCCAACGGCATGAATCTGGAAATTTTCGAGCGTCCTGCGCCCCAGGGTGGGGCGGGCAAAAATAAGCAGGCGAAGTAAAGCAGGAGGATCCGGCAGTAGCATCACGCTCCCGGATGGAAGTAAACTGTTTCTCGGATCGCCGAAGGATTCCGCCGGAGAAAAGTAATCGGATTCGATATGAGACAGCGAACAAGTTTTCTGATGAGTTCAGCAGTTATTGCGGCGGCTTTGGCTTCCTGCGCGGCCGGGCTGTTTGGCCAATGGGCTGACTATCCCACGGCGGGCCCGCGCACCAAAGAGGGCAAGATCGATGTCGCGGCACCGCCGCCGCGAACCGCTGATGGGAAGATCGATTTCACCGGTCTATGGGAACCGGCTCGTGGTGGTGGTCCCGGACAAGGCAAGGGGCAAGCCAAGGGAGCTCCTGCGGTTTCTCCATCTCCTGCTCCTCCTCCGCCGGTGTCTCCTGCTCCTCCCACTAACGGCAACGAGCCCCCGGTGGGGCAATTCTTCAACATCGGGGCCGGCTTCAAGGAAGGCCTCCCGCCCATGACCCCGTGGGCCGCACAAGTACGAGCCGAGCGCAAAGGTAACGACAATAAGGACAATCCCGACGCGCACTGCCTGCCGCTCGGTCTGACCCAGTTGCACATGCACCCCCAGCCGAGGAAAATCCTCCAGACGAATCAGGCTATTGTGGTTCTCTACGAGGCCAACGGAAACACCCGGCAGATCCTCGTGGACGGGCGATCCCTGCCGAAGAACGATCCATCCCCATGGTGGTATGGCTATTCGGTCGGTCACTGGGACGGCGACACACTGGTAGTGGAAACCACTGGCTTCCGTGACGACGTCTGGCTGGATGTCGAGGGCAGTCCGCTGACCAACACCGGAAAGATGACGGAACGCTGGCGCCGGCCGACTTTCGGGTCGATGCAGATCGACGTCACCATTGAGGACCCGAAGGCCTACACCAAGCCTTTCACGATTCGCGTCAATCACCGCCTCATGCCAGACACCGAACTGATGGAGTTCGTGTGCGAGGAACGGGACGCCATACACTACGCCGGAAAAAAGTGAACTAGACTCTCAGCAGAGTCGCCCACGATCGAGGAGACCGATGACTAACCGCCGCTCTCGTTTGATGCTTGCGCTTCTCTCTGTCCTGATCCCGCTGTCGATCGCCCCAAGCCACGCTCAGCAGCCGCTGCCGGCTACCACGAGTCCTCAAATTCTCGATGTCCAGGGCGGGAAGATTCGCGTAGTCACCATCGCGACCGGCCTTTTCCACCCCTGGAGCCTAGCGTTCTCGCCGGACGGGCATACGATTCTCGTCACCGAGCGGAACGGCAAGCTGCGGATGATCCGCGACGGTGCGCTCTTGCCCGATCCGGTATGGGTCTCGCCCACGGATCCTGGCCAAGGTAACGATGCGCTCCATTTCGTTGCCATCCACCCGCGGTTTGCGCAGAACGGGCTCGTGTATGTCTCCTATCCCAAGCGCGGCGACCGCGGATTCACCCTTGCCATCGCGCGAGGCCGTCTAAACGGGAACGCACTGGAAGACGTAAAGGAAATTTTCGTTGCCGACGCATGGGAGACCGGAGGCAACCTCGCGGGCCGGATCTATTTCGGTCCCGACGCGATGCTCTACGTCACCATCGGCGACCGCGACAGGATCTGCTGCAACGGCAGCGAAGATACCAGCCTCCGCATGAAGGCGCAGAGTCTGGACAACCATGTCGGCAAAACGCTGCGGATTCGCGACGACGGCACAGTGCCCGGCGACAATCCGTTCGTCGCCCGCGCCGGAGCGAAGCCTGAGATCTTCACATATGGTCATCGGAATGGCTATGGACTGGCGTTCCATCCCGAGACGGGGTCACTCTGGCAGGCCGAGATCGGTCCGATGGGGGGCGACGAAGTGAATATCCTCGAAGCGGGCCACAACTATGGCTGGCCACTGGTTTCGATGGGCCGGAATTACACCGGTTCACTGGTATCCGATCAGCCCTGGGCCCGGCCCGGCATGGATAATCCGCGTATCTTCTGGGTACCGTCGATCAGCCCGTCCAGCCTCATGTTCTACACCGGCGACAAATTCCCGCGCTGGAAGAACAACCTTTTCGTGGGCTCGCTCACGCAACAGCAGCTGGTCCGTATCGCATTCAATCAGCCCTCCCAGGCGGAGCCCCGCGAAGGACTGCTGATGCCATTGCGTCAGCGTATTCGCGACGTCCAGCAGAGCCCGGACGGCTATATTTTTGTCGCGACGGAACGCGCCTCGGGAGGCAACACCGCTGACGGCACTGTGCTGAAGATCGAGCCGGCCGATAAATAGCGTTCTGGTTGCGCAGCCTGCGCCGGTTAGGGCAGGCGGAACGCCAGCAGCGTTTCGTTAGCGACAATCGCCACGTATTGCTTCCCGTCCTTACCAAGGTAAGTAATGGGATTCGCGTACCCATTGGCCGGCAGCTTGGTTTCCCATAAGAGCGTGCCGGATTTCGATTCATACGCATGGAAGTACTGATCGCTGGTGGCGCCGATGAACAGCAATCCGCCCGCGGTAGTTACAGAACCACCGATGTTATAGGCGCCGGTATCCTTGAATCCGAGGGCTTCCAGCGATTCGACACGGCCAAACGGAATTCTCCAGGCAACGTCTCCGGTGTTCACATTGACCGCGAAAAGTTCGCCCCACGGCGGCGATTGGCAAGGCCAGCCAGTGGCTGGATTCGTGATGTTTCCCGCATTCCTGCGAACGTAGGGCGGCTGTGTGGCCGGATCGGCGCCTTTCTGCTTGGATGTTCCCGGAGTCTGAGCGATCATCCGCGTGACTTCGCCACGGTCGTGCGAATTGATAAAGAAGTAGCCGAGCTTCGGATCGAAGCTGCCGCCGCCCCAATTGAACCCGCCGTCGGGTCCCGGAAACACTACCGTATTGGTCATGCGTACGGGAGCGAACGGACCGTCATTGTGCGCGTCCTTAAAGAGTTCCTCGCAGTATTTGCGATGCTCCGGCGTGAACCCGGCAATTTCATCTGGCTTCCAGGTCATCCGCGCAAGCGGAGGAGGCTTCAGCGGAAATGGCTGCGTGGGTGAATACCATTCGCCCGGAACGTCGCCTTTGGGAACCGGACGCTCTTCCTTGCCGTAGATCGGTTTCCCGTCGCGGCGGTCAAGGATAAAGATGAGCCCGGTCTTGCCCGCCTGGACCAGCGCGGGGATCTTCTTGCCGTCGTGAACCACATCAACGAGCGTGGGCTGCGGAGGCAGATCGGTATCCCAGAGGTCGTGATGCACGGTCTGGAAATACCATTTCAGTTTGCCGGTCGCGGCGTCCAACGCTACTAGCGAATTCCCGAACAGATTCGCACCTGGACGATCGCCCCCGTAGCGATCGTCGCTAGGCGAGCCCAGCGTCATCAGCAGAGTTCCCGTTTGCATGTCGAGGGTGAAGGTGCTCCACACGTTTACTCCCGAGCGGTCTTTCCAGCCTTCATCGAGCCAGGTTTCGTGGCCGAGTTCGCCCGGCTGAGGGACTGTGTGGAACGTCCATACTAGCTTTCCGGTGGATGCGTCCCAGGCGCGCACGTCACCCTTGCCGCCCAAGGTGCCATTGTCCTGAACGTGGGAACCCGTGATGACCAGGTTTTTGTAGACTATCGCTGTACCGTTTAGTCCGTACGTCGCGTTCGGGTGGTTGTCTTTCATTCCCTTTCTCAGTTCAAGTTCGCCTTCGTTGGCGAAGCCCGGAACCGGCTTCCCGGTTTTCGCATTCAGGGCGATCAGGAATCCGTCATCGGTGCCGAAGAACAGAGTCGGAGGACCGTTCTTGTTGCCAGGCCAATAGGCGATTCCCTTAGCCGGCCGTGCGTTGCGCTGATGCTCGAAACTCCACAGCTTCTTGCCGGTTTCAGGCTCGACGGCCACCAGACTCTGGAATCCAGTCACAAAGTACATAACGCCGTTGATCACCAGGGGCGTGGTTCGGGCATCCCGAGGCATCGCGTCGGGCGTGGGCTTGGTGTTGTAGGTCCAGATCTGAGTCAGCTTGGAAACATTGCCTGTGTTGATTTGCGTAAGCGGCGAATACCGCGTTGCTCCGGCATCGTGCGCGTACATCGGCCAATCGGTTTGGCCCCATGCGGACTGAATTAGAAGTACCAGGGAGCAAAGCAACGCGCCACTCGACACTCGTCTCGGCATGGTCGAAAGAATATCACCAACCCGCACAAGCGCGCCAGGGAGGCGGCGGCTATTCATCGCCGATCATACTCCGCCCATCACACTCCGATAGAATGATTCGGTGCCAACGCACCCCGGGGTAAATCCGATATGAGAACTCTTCCGATTCTGGTAATGCTGGCCGGAGTTTGTTCGGCCCAGAAGGTTCCCACTCAGGAACTGATACAGATGGCGCGCTCCAGAACGGCCGGGTTAGAACAGGCTCTGCGCGATACATTGGGTTCCGACAATATTCAAAAAGGCACCGCCGCGGCGGGTGAAATGGGCGAGTTCGTGTGGGCGGTGGCTTCAGAGAAAGGTCCTTCGTTGCAGATTAACGACGAGGCCCCGATCCCGGCCTTCAAGTCCGGATCCATCTGGGTCGTCCAAAGCCGTTTAAGGACGGGCGCTGCGTATAAGTACACATGGATCGCCGATGGGAAGCCGATCGGGGGTGCTAACAATCTCCCTGCGTTCGGTCCGGACAGCTATGCTAAGCCGGGCGTGCCGCAGGGCAAGCTTACGGGACCCATCGAGGTTCCCAGCAAAATCTATCCCGATGTGAAGGCCAACGTATGGTTCTATGTACCCGCACAGTGGGATAGCGTGACCCCGCTGGCTGTGCAGATATGGGGCGACGGCCAGAACTTCACCGGCCCGAGGCCAGCCCAATGGAGGGTGCTGGAAACGCTCGATAATCTGACCGCTCAGAAAAGGATCCCGCTGATGGTCAACATATTCGTCCAACCCGGCACCGGCCCCGAGCGCAACCAGCGATCCATCGAATACGACGTCGTCAGCGACGCTTACGCGCACCGGCTGCTCGATGAGATTCTTCCAGTAGTGGCCAAGACCGTAAGAATGCGCACCGACGGATATAGCCGGGCCATTCAGGGCCTCAGTTCGGGCGGAATCATGGCGTTTAACGCGGCATTCGATAAGCCAAACGAGTTTTCGCGGGTCCTGAGTTGGATCGGCAGCTACACGGCTCTCCAAAGATCGGCTGCACACCCCGAAGGCGGCGGTGAGTACCCGACCATGGTTCGCCGCGAAACGAAACGAAACATTCGCGTTTGGCTCCAGGATGGATCCGCGGATCTGGACAATGCGGCCGGCAATTGGCCGGCGGCGAACATCGGCATGGCGAACGCCCTGAAGTTCAAGGGTTACGACTATCACTTCTCGTTCGGCGTAGGCGAGCACAACAACGCGCACGGCGCCACGGAACTTCCCGAGGCGCTTACGTGGCTGTGGCGCGATTACGATCCGGCGAAGACATCGCAGGAGTTCCTCCAGGATCCGGCGGAAAAGGATCAGCCGGCCTGGCGGGTGGTCCAGCTGAACCGGAAGTAACGCCGTGATCCTAGGGCGCTTTTCACCGGGCTCTCGCGGTGCTACACTCGACAGCTAGTTGGTTTCCTGCAGTGGCTGGACGACCGTGCTAAATTCTCATGCTCATGCCAATTTTTGGGAGGCGGAATGCTTAAGCGAACTCTAGGATATGCGGCTTTATCGTGCGGATGGTTGATGGCCAGCGGCTCGTTGTGGGCTCACCATTCCCTGGCCGGCGTCTACGACATGAAAGCCGAAAAAGAGCTCACCGGGACGGTCGAGAAAGTACAGTTTGTGAACCCCCACGGGTCGCTGACGATCTCGGTCAAGGGCGCGGACGGCACGCCGACCGAATGGGTGTTCACACTCGGCTCCGCCACCGCCCTCGCGCAGCGGGGAGTCGGTAAAACTGGGCCGAATGCCCTCCATAACGGGGACACGATTACCGTGAAGTGCATCCCGGCGAAGGACGGCCATCCCCTGGGATTCCTCAAGTCGGTAACCTACGCTGACGGGCACACTGTGGTCGTCTCCGGCGGCGGTCCCAACGATTAGGCACAAGGAGAATCCTATGACCTATCGACGAGGCATTCTTTTCGCGATTGGGCTGGTTTTCGCGATCGGCGCACTGACGATGGCCAGCGCGCAGGCGCCTGCCGGCGGCCAAGGTAAGGGCGGAGGGCAAGCGAAGGGCGGCGGGGGCCGCGGGGGCGGCGCGCCGCTGTACACCCCTGCAGCCGGTGCGAAGGACCTGAAATCAGTCCTTTTCAACTGGGCCTGGTATATGGGCATGCTCCGAAGCAGCGAGGAATACGATCTGATCATGTCGCTCGAATATCAGGGCAAGGGCACCATCCAAGTGGACGGACAGCCCTGCAATGTAACGAAGTATCGAACCAGCATCAGCTACCAGACCTCAGGCGAGCGGATTCAGTATACGGGTACCCGGCCCAATGGCCAGGCGTGCTCCAATGTCGAAGTCCTCAGTGGAGCGTATGCCTGGAACGAAGATATTCCTGGTGCCGAACTCGTCGCTGGCAAAGGCAAGGCGACGCCGATGCCCGCAACTGTAGAGGAACGGATGATTCGCCTTTGGGCAAGCCCGCAGGGTGCGTTCAAGGCCGCATTCGCTGGGACTACGGACCCACCTCCGATGACGCCCAGGCCGCAACGTTTACCAGCCGATGTGATGACGGTAGGCAAAACGTCCGTCGTGTGGGAAGGCGGCAAGCCGGTGTTGACGTTCCCAATTCCGAGCGTCCCCAACGCCACAGCGACCGCCACGCTCGACGCGAAGTTCATGGCCGAACGCGTGGTCGTGAAGCAAGGAGCGAAGACTTACGAGTTCACCTACAGCAACTATAAGGACTGGAACAATCCGCTGAATCCGGCGGAGGCGTTCTACGCGGGCCGGATGATCGAGAAACAGAACGGCACCGTCGTCCGTGACATTACGACGACGCTGACGGAAACGGCACAGATGTATGTCGTGATGCCGGTTCCGGCGAGCGTCAAGGCGGCGATCAAGCCAACGAATCAGCCTCCCAACTGGACTCTGGCTTCCAACGCACCCGCGACGCAGACTGCAGCCGTGGTAACCCCGCGGCTGGCCGACGGACATCCGGACATGACAGGAAACTGGGCTGGCCCTCCGCTTGTAATCACGGGTAGCGGGACCCGCCGATGTGGTCCAACGCAGCTACCGGGTACGGGAATCAACCCCGAGATCGGCTGCAAAACCGGACAAGACAACTTCTGGGTGGATTATGAGTGGATCTCGCCCTCGCGGTTTGGGCCGAGTCGTCCCAATTACAAACCCGAGTTTTGGGACAAGATCCAGTATCTGGACGCGTGGACGAACAAGGAAGATCCAGTCATGACCTGTCAGCCCCTGGGGCTCCCGCGGCAGGGTACCCCGAACCGCATTATCCAGACCCCGACTGACATCATCTTCTTCTATGGAAATAACAGCGATTACGGCGGCGGAAATTACGAATACCGCGACATCCCGACCGACGGCCGAAAGCGCCCCGACACGGTCGAAGCCTATTACTACGGGCTTTCTATCGGTAAATGGGAGGGCGACACGCTGGTGATCGATTCCACCAACTTCGTCGATACAACCTGGTTCGGACGCGGCGGCCTGATCCATTCCGCCGACATGCACATGATCGAGAAGCTGACGCGGAAGGGCGATGAGATTCTTTACCAGATGACCATTGAGGACCCGGAGTACCTGATCGAGCCGTGGGTGATGCCGGACAAAATCCTTCGGGTACGCGCTGGCGCGCCACAAGTAATCCATGAGCGCGCGTTTTGCGAGGTGTACGAACAGGGGAACATATCCACCCAGCTTCGGCACTAGCAAGAAGACAGAAGTCAGGAGTCAGAATAAGGACCTTGCCCGTCGCTCACGTGATGGGCTGAGGCGGACTGCCGCCCCGGCGGCCTCTCCCGGCCTGTTATGAATCTGGCACACGTACATCTCTTACTAAATCACTTTCCGACCATCGGCATGATCTTCGGGATCGGCCTGTTCATCGTGGCCCTCATGACCAAGAGCGACCATCTGAAGAGCGCCAGCCTGGTCATCTTTTTTGGCATCGCCCTGCTGTCGATTCCGACGTTTGCCTCAGGCACCGCCGCGGAGTTGGCCTTGCAGAAGACGCCCGAGGTCTCCAAGCCCATGATCGACGCGCACGAGACTGCGGCGTTCGAGGCCCTCGGGGTCATGGAACTGACGGGAGCCCTGGCATGGCTGGGACTGTGGCAGCGTCGGCGGCTCTCGCGCTTCCCACAAGCGACACTGGTGGCGGTCCTGCTCGCCGGACTAGTGAGTTTCGGGCTGATGGGCCGGGCCGCAAGCATCGGCGGAGACATCCGGCATCCGGAGATTCGCACTGCGCCAACACCAGTCGAATCAGAGGCCGCGAATCCGCCACTGGCAAGAGTGATCGGAGACGCCATGGTGAACCTCAAGTGGGGCTGGCCCGCCAGTGAGACGGTTCATTTCATCGGGCTGTGCCTCCTGTTTGGGGTGGTGCTGCTGGTAGACCTGCGGATGCTGGGTTTTCTGAAGGGCATCCCGTATTCGACACTGCACCGGCTTTTGCCCTGGGGAGTATTGGGGTTCGGCATCAACGTAGTGACGGGCATGCTGTTCTTCATCGGCGCTCCTCCGGATTTCTACGTCAATAACCCGGTCTTCATCTGGAAACTGGCCTTGATCCTGGTGGCGGGAGCCAACACCCTATACTTCACCGTGTTCGAGCAGCCCTGGACGCTAAGAGCTGGCGACGCTCCGCCGATAGCGGCCAGAGTTGCGGCGGCCTCCGGAATCGTACTGTGGGTGGGCGTGATCTTCTGCGGCCAGATGCTGCCGTTTTTTGGACACTCATTCTAATGGTCGGATGGACAGATGTCGCAATTGTGAGCCTCATCGCACTTGGCTCCGTCGTGCTAATAGGGGTCCTGGGATACCTCATCGACAAGAGCAGTGCGGCGAGCGGCGAGCCCGTGGATGATAAACCACAGGAGGACAGACGGTGAATTTTCTGGATACGCTCGAGAACCTGGGCTTGAGCACCTGGGTGCGCGAATCCCCCTCTAAACTGGCGTATCCCACGATTCTGTGGCTGCACGTCATGGGCATGGGCGTGGTGGCGGGCCTCGGCGCCATGATCAGCCTGCGGCTCCTGGGTGTTTCGAGCAAAACCCCGATACAACCGCTGGAGCGCCTGTATCCGCTGATTTGGTGGGGATTCTGGGTGAATGCGATCACGGGCACAGCTCTGCTGCTGGCGAGTGCGTCCAAAAGGCTGGTCGATCCCGTGTTCTACATCAAGATGGTTTTCATCTTTGCCGGGATTGCCGTGCTCCAGCTGACCAGGAACAAGGTGTTCCGGAAAATCGGTCCAGATGGGTTGGGTCCGGACGGCGCGTTGCCTGACAACGCCAGGGCTCTGGCATGGGCGGGGCTGATCTGCTGGTTGGGAGCGATCACAGCAGGTCGCTTGCTGGCGTACATCTAATCCCAGTACGCGATGAGTCTTCCCATCGTAAACATGGCGGTCCAAAGAACCAGCGAGAGAATCGCGGCGATCTTCACTTTGGTTAGGATGACTGCGGATCGATCCAGCTCTTCCGTCCGTTTGTAGACGATCGGGCGGAAGATCAGGGCATGCACGCCAATCAAGCCCAGAATGACCATTTTGGTCCAGAAGATGGGATTGAGCGCATACTTTTCAGCCTCGGAGGTTGCCAGCAGTAAGCCCGTAACGATCATGACGATAACTCCCACACGCTTCCACGGACGAAAGCTGGTCACCATCTCCGTGATTGTCAGGCCCATGAAGTTGAGCCCCAGCAGGCGCAGGTTTGTCATGAGGATCATGCCGCCGAACAGCGCGATGCATGTCAGGTGAATCGACAGGACGATCGGATAAGCCAGCACCGATTCGCTGAACGAGACGAGAAAATCAATACTCTGGATGGAATGAGCGGTGGGCATGCAGGATAGCCTCTAGCCGAAACCCTCTACACAAGAAACCCGGTGAAAATCCCGCCGAACACGACGGACACCCACAGCAGCAAAGACACGATTGCCACCAGCTTGCTCAAGACCGGAGGCGGATTCTCCATCTTCGCCACTTTTCTGTGGACGGTGAAATTGTAGATGAGCGCGGCGGCCAACGCGTACATCTTCAGCGGAAAAATCAGGTTCACTAGATAGATTTCGGTTTGCGACATGAACAGCGCGATGCCCGAAAACAGGACGAATATCAGCGCGATCAGCGTCCACAGTTCCGTGTACCTCAGAATCCGCGCGGCGGTCTCCTTGCGCAGCCCGAGGTTCAACATTCGAAAGTCCACGAGTGCGATCGATCCGATGGCTACGGCAAACCCGCCGATGTGAACACACTCCGCCAGCGCAAACGCCCATTCGGCGTTGTTCAGCGCATCCGCGATCGCGTTCTGAATAGGATCCTCCTCTTCGTCAACAGCTATTGCGCCGGCTCGATCTTCAGCAGCGCACCCACTTCCTGGTCTGTCAGCGCGTAGATGTTTCCATCCGGGCCTTGCCGGACATCGCGGAAGCGTTGATGCAGGTCGTCGAGCAGCCTCTCCCGGCGGATGTCTTCGAACTTGTCGTTCAACACCACGCGCTCCAGGTGGCCAAAACCACGGATTTCGCCATAGCGCGCGCTGCCAACGAACAGGTTGTTCTTCCACGCCGGAAACTTATCTCCGGTGTAAAACATGATTCCCGAGGGTCCGATCGATGGTACCCACACGATCTGCGGAATCTCCATGCCTTCCTTGAAAGGAAGAATCCGGCTGCCGTCATACTGGCGGCCGAAACTGATGACCGGCCAGCCGTAGTTGGCGCCGGGCTTGATCAGGTTCACTTCATCGCCACCGTTGGGTCCGTGTTCGGCGTTGAAGATAGTGCCGGAGGGATGAACGGTCAGACCCAGATGATCGCGATGGCCGAGCGTGTAGATCTCAGGACGATAGCCCGGTTTGCCGACAAACGGATTGTCGCGCGGAATGGTGCCGTCGTCATTCAGGCGAAGAATCTTTCCATAGGCGCTCATCGGGTCTTGCGCCTTGTCGATTTCGCCGGCGGCAGGCGTCGTCATGAGAATTTTGCCGTCGAGGGCGAAAGCGAGGCGCGATCCGCCCACGTTAGTTCCCTGCTCCGTGCTGTAGAGTTCCTGGACCTGCGTGAGCGAGTTGCCTTGCAGCTTCGCGCGGGCGAGAACAGTCGCCGACAGATTGCCTTCGCCGGGCTTGCTGAAGGCGAAGTAGATCCATTGATTCTGGGCGTAGTTGGGATGAAGAACGAAATCGTACAGGCCGGCGTTCGCGCGGGCGTTGACCTTGGGGACTCCGCCGATGGGTTGCGGATCGAGCACGCCATCGCGAACAATTCGAAGCCTGCCGGGCCCGCGTTCGCTCACCAAAATATTGCCGCCGGGGAGAAAGGCGATTCCGAAGGGCCGGTCGAGAGCCTTCGTGATCACGGTGACTTTGATCTTGTGCTGCTCGGCCGTATCGAAAATGAAGGGACCGTCGCCCAACGGACCGCGTGGCAGATCGATCACGTTGGCCTGGCCGTGCAGCTTGGCGGCAAAGATCACGGCGGCAAAAATCGTGGCGCTGAAAAGCAGGTGCTTCATCGTTATACTATACGCCGGGGACGACATCGTGCGACAAATCACACTTTCCATCGCAATCACCTTCTTTGCCGGCCTGCTCCTGGCGCAGCCGCAGCCGCCGGGACAGGCGATGTTTCAGAGCAAATGCGCGAGCTGCCATTCGGCGGAAGGCGGTGCACCCGCGATGGCCGCGCTCAATGCGATGCCTACCGAGAGCATCTTCGATTCGTTGATGAAGGGCAAGATGAAGGAGCAAGCTGCCTCGATGACCAGCCGCGAGCGCCGCATCGTCGCCGAGTTTCTGGGCAAGCGTCCGCTCAACGATCCGGCCGCGGGCGATGTGACCAAGATGACCAACCGCTGCGCGTCGAATCCCGATCTGGGCGATATCAATGCGACGCCGTCATGGTCGGGTTGGGGCGGCACTACGAATTCCCGGTTCCAGACTGCACGCGCCGCGGGGCTGACCGCAGCCGATGTGCCTCGGCTGAAGCTCAAATGGGCCTTCGGATTGCCTGGTGGGTCGAGCCTTTACTCTCAGCCCGCGATCGCTTTCGGCCGCGTGTTCGTCGGCAACGATGACGGAGTGGTGTATTCGATGGACACGAAGTCGGGATGCGCTTACTGGGCCTACCGCTCCGATATGTTCGGCCGGTTCGCGCCTATCATCGCGCCGATTTCCGGATATCCGGGCACGCGCTATGCGGTCTTCTTCGTCACTCGCTCTTCGACCGCCTATGCGATTGATGCGCACGACGGGAAACTGCTGTGGAAGAACGCAGAAGTGAAGGACAGCCTGAACAACCTGAGTGCGACCGCCGCCTATTACGACGGCCGGCTGTATGTGCCCCTATCGGGTACCGAGACGTTGACGGGCGCGAATCTCGATTATGAATGTTGCAAGTCGCGCGGCACGGTCGTGGCACTGAACGCCAATACGGGGAAGGTTATCTGGCGCGCCCAGAGCATTCAGGAGCCGCTACGTTCACTTGGCGAGAATTCGCATGGAAAACAGACGTGGGGCCCAGCGGGGGCATCGGTGTGGAACACGCCCACCGTGGACGCCAAGCGAAAGCTCATCTACGTGGGCACCGGGAACAGCTTCGGCCGCATCGCCGCGTCGACCAGCGATTCGATCCTGGCTCTGCGCATGGAAGACGGGAAGATGATGTGGCACCACCAGGAGTTTGCGGGCGATTCGTTCATGAACGGCTGCCGCCCGGCCAATGCGGCGGATACGAATTGTCCCGAGAAACTGGGTCCGGACTACGATTTCGGCGGCTCCTCGGCGATTCTGCAAACCGTGAACGGCAAAGACATTCTGGTCGCGGCGGGCAAGGGCGGCGTGGCGATTGGCCTCGACCCGGATGCCGACGGAAAGCTGGTATGGCGCACCCAGCTGTGGGAAACGCAGGCGCCATCGGCCTCGGGTCTGGTGGTCTGGGGCGGCGCATCGGACGGTCAACGCGTTTACTATCCGCTGCAGCAACCTGGCGGCGGATTGAAGGCGCTCCAGCTGACAACAGGTAAGGTCGATTGGAACGCCCCGATCAATGCGGACCGTCGCGGCCAGGCTGGCCCCGCGACCTCGATTCCGGGCGTCGTTTTCACCGGCGGCTGGGACGGCATTTTGCGCGCAGTGGATACAGCGGGCAAAGTGATCTGGAGCTTCGATGCCAAGCAGGATTTTCAGACCGTGAACGGCGTGATCGCGAACGGCGGCTCCTTCGGCCCTGCCGGAGCGGTGGTCACTGGCGGGATGGTGTACGTGGCGTCGGGCTACGTCGGAATCCAGCAAGGTTCGCAAGGGAACGTGGTGCTGGCGTTCGGGGTGGAATAGCATAGAAATCATGCAGCTCAGCAAACCCCTCACCAAACCTTCAATCAAGCGATGGATGAAATGGGCAGCTGCCGCGAACGTCGTCGCCGCAGCCTGCGCGCTCTACGCCGCCGATCCGGCCATCATTTCTATCGCCAGTCCGAACCTCTTCCCGGAAAGCATCACCTCCACCGCCGACGGAGCCATCATCATTGGCAGCTACGGCACCAGCAGCGTCTGGCGCATCCCACCGGGAGAAAACAACGCTGCCAAGTGGATCGATGCCAGCAGCGCTAAGGGCGCCTTGCTCGGCGTGCTCGCCGACGAGAAGTCCGGCCTCTTGCTCGTTTGTCAGGCAGGCGTCAAAACCTTCGACCTCAAGACGGGAGCAGCCAAGGAAGTTCTCACCATCCCCACCGCCAATCCTTTCTGCAATGACCTCGCTGTGCGCGACGACGGGACGCTTTACGTAACCGACACTACCGGCGCCAAGATCTTCATGTTCCCCAAAGGCAAGACCACTCCTTTTGAAACGACGGCCGTGGAAGTCGCCTCCGACCCGCTGCTCGCCGGGGCCGACGGTCTCGCCTTCTTGAGCGATCCCGACAAGCTCTACGTCAACACGGTCACCACCAGCAAAATCCTCCGCCTCGATCTAGCCAAAGACGGCAAGGTCACCAAGATCACCGAGCTCAAACAGTCGCGCCCGCTCCAGGGTCCCGACGGCATGCGCCCCATCGACGGCAAGCGCCTCATCATCGCCGAAGGAAACGGCCGCACGGCCATGGGTGTACCTGACGGCGACAGCATCGCGATCACGACGCTCAAGGAAGGCGGCATGGAAGGCGGCACTCCCGCCGTCACTGTGACTAAAGGCATGGGCTGGACCATGGAAGGCAAACTCCGCCAGCGCGATGCCAAGAATCCCGACGCGGACAAGGGTCCGTTCCGTCTGTTCCCCGTCCCGCTGCCCCAGTAAAAGAGACAAGTGGAGTGATGCTTCGATCCCTGGCGACCGCTTGCCTGCTGTGCGCCGCATGTTTTAGTCTCGAAACGCACGGACAAGCGCCGGTTCCGTTGCGTGCCGCCGGCAGTCTGACGACGATCGAGTTATCCCCGCTGCTGGTAGCCGCTGACAAAATCTACCCGGGTCAGATCAGCATCATCAATGGCGGGATTCCGGCGATCATGAGCGGCATGGTCGACGTAGCAACCAACGCCGAGACGCAACTATTGCGCCAATCGGTCGACGATCCCGATTTACGGGTTATCTTCACCGTCGCGGAAAGCTTCTATCGCATCGTGGCGCGGAAATCCGCGGGAATTCGCCGCATCGCGGATTTGAAGGGAAAGCGCATCACCACGCCGCGCAACACTTCGGCTCATTACTATCTCGTGAAGATGCTGGCGACAGCACATCTTGCCGAGACCGATGTCACCCTGGTGAACATCAACCCGGTTACGGAAATGTCGACGGCGCTAAAGGACGGCCGCGTCGATGCGGTCGCGATGTGGGAGCCGGAAGCCGAACGGGCCATCGCCGCCGTTGGCTCGGACGCGATCGTATTGCAGGACCGTCGCGTCTATCGCGAACTTTTCAACCTCAACACGTCGGCCAAGGTGCTAGCCGATCCGGCCAAGAGGCACGCCGTTGTCGAACTGCTGCGGTCCCTCATCGCGTCTTCGCAACGGATTCGGCAGCAGCCTCGCCAATATTGGCCCTTGATCGCCTCCAAGCTGAATTACACGGTCGAGACTGTCTCCAGGAGTTGGCCGGACCTGCGGTACGCGGGTGGCTTGGTGCCCGATCTTCTGGACGTGATGACGGAAGAGGAAGTGTGGGTTGCCAAGGAACGAAATCGGACGCCCCGCACTCGTTCTCAACTGGCTTCGTTGATCGACCGATCCCTCCTCGACGAAGCCCTGCGCAAGCCGCTCGCACCAGCAACGAAGACACATTAGTCAGCATTGGTGTATGCTTTAGCCGAATGCCGCCACGCAACGATTCGCTACTGACCGCCGTCCTCGTAATTTCGGCATCCAGTCATTTGGCTGCGCAGTGGGTGAAGTATCCGACCGCAGGCGTGCCACGGAAGGCCGATGGCAAGGTGAACATGTCGGCCCCCGCGCCCCGGTTGGCGGATGGCAAGCCCGATTTTTCCGGAGTCTGGATGACCGGAGAACCGAACTTGCCCCGAACAGGAGGCCTGTCGAGTCCAAAAGAGACGGCGAGTCCCAGGCAGCCGCAAAATCTCAATGACAATGCTGGCGACGCGAGTAACATCCGGGCCTCGCGCCAGATGGCGAATATCGGTGTCGATCTTCCGGGAGGATTGCCGTACCAACCCTGGCTCGTGCCTATCGTGAAGAAGCGCACTGACAACCTGGCGATCGACGATCCCCATATTCGCTGCTTGCCGGATAACTTTCTTCGCGCGTACGGGCTGCCGCACTTACTGAAGTTCGTCCACACGCCGAATCTTTTGGTGGTGCTCAACGAAGTGAACGCCGGATACCGCCAGGTATTCACGGACGGACGGCCATTGCCCGAGGATCCGAACCCTTCGTGGCAAGGGTATTCGTCGGGGAAATGGTCTGGCGACACGCTGGTGATCGACACCATCGGACTGCGGGACGATACTTGGATCGATTGGAACGGCAGTGTGGTGACCCAGGCGGCCAAGGTGCGAGAGCAGATCCGGCGCCCGGACTTCGGACACCTCGAAGTTCAGGTCACCGTCGACGATCCCAAGGCTTATACCAAGCCGTGGACGGTCACATTGAACCAGAAGATTGTTGTCGACTCGGACTTGATCGACGAGATCTGTTTGGAGAATGAGCAGTCCCTCCAGCACCTGAAGTGAGTTCGCTTCGCGCTCGGGAAGTGCGTGAACCACATGACATTTCCTACGGCAAATGTTTTATAGAATATAGTTGTGGCATCCCACGCTTTCCACGCCGAGGATGACGGCTTGGCATGCCCAGAGGTGGGCGCTTGGGCGGAAACGAAACACCGCCTCCTGGCCCTGTACGACGAGCTCTTCTCGACCGGCATGAAGAACAAATGGGATCAGCGCGTCTACATAGATTTGTACGCTGGCTCAGGCTATAGCCGCATTCGCGGGACGAAGACAATCCTCAAAGGATCGCCGATCATCGCCCTGACAGTGCCTAGCCCCTTCGATAAGTACATTTTCTGCGAAGAAAACCCAGATCTTCTTACTGCGCTGAAGGCTCGGGTAAAGCGGATCGCTCCAGGAGTGAGCGTCTCTTTTGTGTCAGGACGTTGCGATTCCGAGATCGAGAGGATTTGCGCCGAAATCCCCCAGCATTCGTCAAACAACAAGGTCCTAAGCCTGTGTCTTGTGGACCCGTTCGATTTCGGCATAAAGTTCGAAACACTTCGGCGACTATCCGCAGTGTTCGTCGACTTCGTTGTGCTTTTGGCGATCGGTATGGATGCCAACCGAAACTACGACCGTTACGTCGACGGGAACTCTACCAAAATTGATGAGGCCCTCGGCAACACGCAATGGCGCGAACGATGGAAGGCTGTGGGCGTTAGGAGAAGAGACTTCCGGCCCTTTCTCGCCGACGAATTCTCCAAAAGCATGGAATCGCTCGGCTATCTCAGAAAACCTCTGGACCGAATGAAACTGGTCCGATCAGACGATAAGAACTTGCCACTCTATTACCTTGCGCTATTCTCGCGTAGCGAGACGGCCTACAAATTTTGGGACGACGTACTCAAGTACAGTACGGATCAAACAGCATTCTGGGACTAAGTCAATGTCACTGCTTTCAAAAATCGAGTGGACTGATGCAACATGGAACCCTGTGCGCGGCTGCACGAAGATCAGTCCCGGGTGCAAGCATTGCTACGCCGAAAGGTTTGCCGAGCGTTTCAGGGGGGTGAAGGGGCACCCGTTCGAGCATGGCTTCGATCTAAAGCTCGTGCCGCACAAACTGGGCGAACCGCTTCGATGGAGCGAGCCACGGATGATTTTCGTGAATTCGATGAGCGACCTATTCCATAACGAAGTGCCGGAATCGTTCATCTTGCGCGTCGCCGCCACGATGCGGGTCGGGCGCTGGCACACGTACCAGGTGTTGACTAAACGCTCGGAGCGCCTCCGGGAACTGCTGGCCGGTCCTTTAAGGGACGCAGCGAGCGAGGCTCATATCTGGTGGGGAGTATCGGTAGAAGACCGCAAGTACGGCTTGCCGCGGATCGCCGACCTGCAAGCAGCGCCTGCGACGGTCCGGTTCCTCTCTATCGAGCCGCTTTTGGAAGATATCGGCGAGCTGCCCCTAGCGGGGATCTCATGGGTGATCGTCGGCGGGGAAAGTGGTCCCAAAGCTCGCCCTATGAAGGAGGATTGGGTTCTTTCGATTTGGGAACAATGCGAGGCTGCGAAAGTCCCATTCTTCTTCAAGCAGTGGGGCGGGGTCCGAAAAAAGGCAGCCGGCAGACTACTGCGTGGGCAAACCTACGATGGCTTCCCGAAGCGTATGCAGCACCCTACTCTGCCACAGGTCGTCAGGCTACAGCGGGCCCTTGAAATCGAAAGTGACGATTTCGCCCGCGTTTCACTTACGTAAAGCTCAGTCCACCAACTCCTCCCAAAGTGCGGGTTCCTGCCGGTCTCCGTCTTTCCGTGCCCGGCTGGTCACGAACTATACTCCTAAAGAGGAGCAGTTCGGCATGAATCGATTACTTCAAGCATTTCAGCGAAGTCTCGCGCCCGCGGCGGGTGTGCTGGTTCTCGCGGCGATGACAACGGTCTCGGCCCAGGCCGCTGACTGCGACCGCGCGTGCCTCAAAGGCATGATCACGAAGTACGTCGACGCGATGGTCGCGCACGATCCCGCGCGGCTGCCCTTGGCCAAGTCGGTGCGGTTCACCGAAGATTCACAGGAACTCAAGCTCAGCGATGGACTGTGGAAGACGGTGACCAAGAAGGGTGACTTCCGGCAGGACTACATCGACCTGAAGAAGCAAATCGCGGCCTCGCACGTGATGCTGTTCGAGGACAACGCGCAGGTCTTGTACTCGGTGGTGCTTCGCGTTGTCGATCAAAAGATCACCGGGATCGAGACGCTGGTGGATCGCATCACCCCGACTTCGCGCTTCAAGCCGGATTCGTTGGAAAAGCCGCTGCCAGGGATGAGCGCACCGGTGCCTGCGGGTAAGCGCATGCCACGTGCTGATATGATCCGCGCCGCGCTGCTCTATCCCGAAGGACTGCGGATCGGAAACTTCACGGAGGCCAAGACCCCGTTCGCGAAAGAAGCGTACCGCGTGGAGAACGGGACCTTCATTGCCGGCGAAGGCGGACCTCGCCCGAACGCTCCCGGACTGTTTACGCAGAAGATCATGCTGCATCCGGACGTGAAGGCGAGTGTTGCCGCGGTGGACGAAGAAGAAGGCGCCGTACTGCTGTGGATGAATTTCGGCGATACGAACTCGTATGGTCCGGGCAACGCTCTGGTGACGTTTGAGGCGTTCAAGGTCTGGGGCGGCGAGATTCACGCCATCAACGCATTCTTCCGCATCCTGCCGAAGGACACGCAGCGCGGCTGGCCATCCGCTGAATAAGCTGGCGGCGGACTAGCTGGTGATTTTCCGGAGCGGGATCAGCGATCGAAGGCGCTCGTCGCGTAGGTAAATTCCCGCCCACGCGATGATGCTCGTCGACAGCGGGACCAGAACCGGATAAGGCTCGCCGATACGGACATAAGTAGCGATCGCACCGCCCAGGTAGCCGGTAAGCAGGATCGCACCCAAAACCGCCGTTCGGGGAATCAAGAACAACAGCAGGCTGCCGAGTTGCAGGTAGGCGAGGAGCGGCAAGGCGCTGTCCGGCCAACCGATTCTTGTGAACTCCGTGACGTACCACTGGTTTCGCGTCAGCTTCCAAGTAGCGCTCGACACCACGACAAATGCCGGCCAGAGCGAAACAACCCAGCCAATCCATAGCATCCAACGCTTCGGCGAAGCTTCCCGTACCGAAACCGCAATCGAACTCATATTAGTCTCTCCCTTCGATGGGCAACGTGTAGCAGGGATAGTATATGCGAATTAGCGGGCTTCGAGGCCGGCGAGGAACTTCACCGCGTCGGCACGGTCGCGGCGGCTGGAGCGGGCGGCGTCGAGCGCCGTTTGTCCGCGAGCATTCTTGGCGTCGGGCGGCGCCCCGTGTTCGATCAGGTAACGGATGATTTCCACGTCGCCGCGGCCCGTGACGGCGTCGTGCAGCGCCGTATCGCCGTTCGCGCCCTGGGCTTTTATATCCGCGCCATGATCGAGGCACAGCTGCAGAGCGGCGATGATTTCCCGCGTGGTGCCGCGATCGCGGGTGGGCACCGCCATATTTCCGTCGCGATATCCCAGGCCGGCCGCGAGCATCAGCGCGGTATTGCCATTCTTCTGGACCAGATTCGGGTCCGCGCCATGCGCCAGCAGTAACTTCATTACGGCAGTGTCGCCGGCCTTCGCCGCGCGCATGAACGCGGTCGAACCCACTCCCAGCGAAGGATCGCCGTCGGTGTGCGCGCGCTGCGTCTGCACGGCAGTGAGCCTGGCGTTTGGATCCGCGCCGTGCTCCAGCAGCATCTCGATCAACCGGACGGCGGTGATTTTCGATGGGGCGGCGATCTCCGGGCGTCCAAACATCCACGGCAGCGTATTGATATCCACCGCGGCGTAGAGCGCGCCCATGCCGATGCTGTCTGCAATATTGGGATCGGCGCCGTGTTCGAGCAGCATCGCGGCGAAGTCGTAGTGGTAGTTGATAATCGCCAGCACCAGCGCGGTGGTGCCGTCGGGATCGGTGAGATTGACGCCGGCGCCGCGGTCCAGCAGCACGCGCGCGGCGTTCATGGCGCCTTCGCGGGCGGCGTACATCAAAGGCGTCCACTCGCCGAGCGACAGACGCGTCAAGCCGGCATTGCGGCGTGCGAACTCGGCCGATGCGGAGCGCGTGTTTACATCGGCGCCGGCATCCAGCAGTGTACGAACCGCGTCCGCATGATCGGCCGCCGTGGCCCAGATCAGCGCCGTCTCACCGTAGAATCCGTCGCGGGCTTCGACGCGCGCGTCGCGCTTCAGCAGAGCGCGCAGGACCTCGACATTGCCAGTGCGTGCCGCCGTCATCAGGATGGTTTCGCCTTCCGGCAGCGCGTGACTCACGTTCGCTCCGGCGGCGATCAGAGCGCTCACAACATTGAGATCGCCCGCCTCCACTGCCAGCGAAAGCGGCGTGACGCCATATCGATTCTCCGCGTCGGCTTTGGCTCCTGAGCGCAGCAACGATTGGACCGTGGCGAGATCTCCGGTGCGGGCGGCATAGTGCAAAGGCGTGGTGCCATCCAGATCGTTAGCAACGAGCTCGTTGGCAAAGAGTACAGCGGCGGCGAAAAGGAGCGGCGCGAATCTAGATACTGACCACGCCATTGCTGTTTCCGAGGTGATCCACGTTGACGCCGAACTTGTCCGCGATGCCGATCCACAGATTCGCCACTGGGGTCTTAGGAGGCTGCAGCAGATGGCGTTGCCCCGCGCCCGCCAGCCCGCCTACGGCAACCAGCGGCAACGGATCGGTCGCATGCGCGTTGCCGTCGCCCATGCCGCCGCCGTAGAAAATCAGCGAATGGTCCAGCAGACTTCCATCGCCGTCGGGAGTCGTGCGCAGCTTCTCGACGAACTTCGCGAATTGCTGCATGTGATACAGGTTGATCCGCGCGTTCATCGCCTTCTTCTGCGGATCGTTCCCGTGGTGCGAGATCGTATGATGCGGCTCGCTGACCTCGATCTGCGGATACGTGCGCTGGCTGGCTTCGCGCGATAGCATGAACGTCACTACGCGAGTGATGTCCGCCTGATAGGCGATCGCCTGGAGCTCGAACATCAATGCGGCGTGCTCCTCGAAAGACTCCGGGATGCCCTGGGGCGTGTCGATCGCCAGTTCAGCCGAGTTGCTGTGTGTCTGGACACGCTCGATACGGCGTTCGATTTCGCGAATCTGGTCGAGATACTCGCTCAAGCGGTTGCGGTCCCGGGCGCCCAGCCCGATCCGCAGGCGAGCGGCATCCTCCACCACCGAATCGAGAATGCTGCGGTCTTCGCTCTGTCGGGCCTGCCGTTGTGCGATCGATCCGGCGCGACCGAACATGCGCTCGAAGGCCACGCGCGGGTTGATCTCCATGGGCAGAGGACTGGTCGGCCCGGCCCAGCAGAGCGTGTTCATGTAGGTGCAACTGAAGCCGGGAGTGCAGCCGCCGATGTAGCCGGTGAAATCCTCCGTAGCCAGTTCGAGCGATGGGAAGACTGTGTCCTGTCCGATCTGGCGGGCGATGATCTGGTCGATGGTGGGCCCGGCCAGTACATCTTCGGCTTCCGTCTTCTTGGCGTAAACGCCGGTGAGCCAGCCGGCGGCCGCCACGGCATGATCGCCGATGGTGGTTCCCGCGCGAGCCAGGTTGCCGATCACCGTCAAATGATCGCGATAGGGCGCGAGCGGCGCCAAGGTCGGAGTAAACTCGAATCCCGAGCCCGCCGTTTTGGGGATCCAGCTATCCATGATGGCGCCGTTCGGAAAGTAAACGAAACCAAGGCGCTTGGGGGCGACCGGTGCCGCGGTGAGCGCGGGAGCCATCGCGTCGAGAAACGGCAGGGCGACCGTAGCCGAGAGGCCGCGCAGGAACGTTCTGCGGGCGAGCGATCGCTTGGTGATAAACATCCGTCTCTATTCCGGCTTCTTTCGCATCTGGAACGGCACGCTACGGGTCACTCCCATTATGATCGACGAAAGACGAAAATTGTGGGAGGCTGCGTCGCGCACGATCGCGCGCACAGCGGGCATGTCGTACGAGTTCAAGCCTCGCCCCAGCGCATAGATCATGAGCTTTTCCGTCACCGTGCCGGCGAATACCTCGGGCCGCGCCAGGATCGCGTTGCGCAGGCTGACCACCCCATCCACATTCGTGCCGTCGGCGAGCTGGCCGGTGGCATTGATCGGCGCGCCGAACTCCTCCGCGCGCCACGCGCCGGTCGCGTCGAAGTTTTCGAGCGCGAAACCAATGGGATCCATCACCTTGTGGCAGCTGGCGCAGACGGCATTCTCGCGATGCAATTCCAGGCGGGCTCGCAAGGTCCGCGGAGGAGCATCTTCGGTGTTCTCGGGCAGAGGCGGCACTTCCGGAGGAGGAGGCGGCGGCGGGGCACCCAGGAGGTTCTCGAGGATCCACTTGCCGCGCACCACAGGCGAGGTGCGGTCGGCATGCGACGTAACCGTCAGGATGCTTCCCTGCCCCAGGAAGCCCCGGCGCGCATCCTCGGTCACCGCGACCCGCCGGAAGTTACTGCCGTAAATTCCTGGCACTCCGTAATGCCTCGCCAGGCGTTCGTTCAGGAATGTGTAGTCGGCACGCAGCAGGTCCAGCACACTGCGATCCTCTTGAAGAATGCTGGCGAAGAAGAGCTCGGTTTCGCGCCGGAATCCCTGGCGAAGGTTGTCGTCAAAATCGGGAAAGTCGGCCGAGTTCGGACGCGCGTTGCGCAGATTACGCAGCTGCAGCCACTGGCCCGCGAAGTTGCTGACGAACCGTTCCGCACGCGGGTCGGCCAGCATGCGGCGGACTTGCTTTTCGAGCACATCCGGGTGCCCAAGTTGGCCGCTGGCAGCGACGGCGATCAATTCCTCGTCGGGGATGCTCGACCACAAGAAGAACGAAAGGCGCGAGGCCAGCTCGATGGGCTCGATAGGGTGCAGCGCTCCGGGCTTGACGCTGTCCGGACTCGTCTCGGCACGGAAGACGAAAGCAGGGCTCGCCAGCATGCGGCGCAGGCCGAACTGAATGCCGCTCTCGAAATCGCGCTTTGCACGGCCTTGCTGGAAGAAATCGAACAGAGGCCGCATGTCGGCATCGTTCACTGGCCTGCGATAAGCCCTGCGCGCCAACGGCTCCAGGATCTGGCGGGCGCAGCGCGTTTCTTCCGCGGCTTCATGCGAAACGGCCGCCGGCCGGCACGTAAAGATGCGCTTGCGGGACGGCGTGTCGCCGGCTCCGGTGGCCTGGTACGGACCCATTATTGTGATGGCATCTGAGCCGTCGGTCGGATTACGCATGCGCGCCAGATCTTCGGGGCCGCCCACGGGGCGCAGGAAGACGCGCTCCCCGTCGATCGACAATTCGATTTGATGCGGGCGCTCGATGCCGCGCATGATTTCGAGGTTGTTGCGAAAAAGGCTCAGCCGGAACTCGTATTCGGCGTCCAGCGGGAACGTGTGCTCGACCGCCAGACCGCCGACCGTCCCCAGCGGCAAGCCCTCGATGTGCTGATCCTGCGAAAGATCCTGGCGGGCCCGGTAAGTGTCGGAGCCCGGCTCGGTTTCCGGGTCCCCGACCGCCAGGCTGCTGATGCGGTCGGCAGCCGAGAGATAGCGCTCCAGAAGCACCGGCGAAACGCCCAGCACGTCGGCGATATTGTCGAATCCGAAGGCGGAATCGTCAGGCGGCAACAACGCGGTGGCATAGACGTTCAGGTCGAGAAGATCGTGGATGGCGTTCGCGTACTCGGTGCGATTCAGACGATGGAGCAGCGGCTGGCCCGGATTGGGATTCGCCGCCGCGGCCTGGTCGAGCCGGGTTTCGAGCCATGCGGCGGTCTGGCTATACGTAGCGTCGTCCGGCCGGGGCACACCAGCGGGCGGCATGGTACGCATCCGCAGCTTGCGAACGACTTTTTCCCAGGTGGCGGGGTCGGAACTGACGGTCGCGGTGTTCAGAACCAGCCCAGCCACGCGAGCGCGCTGGTTATGACAACCGGTGCAGTACTTGTTGATGGTTTCTTCGGGCTGGACGCGCGCGGGCTGCTGAGCGTCTATGCCCGTTAACACGCCGCCTATGAACACACCCATGAACAGCATCAGGCCGCTGGCCGCTGTCAGCGCGATTTTGGGCGTTGACGCCACATCGTCATGATATCCGGAATCGCCGTGGCTCTTGCTGCCAAGCGAGGGGGTAGGCACATACGTGTCTTAAGCTTTAAAATCGGTCATACTTGCCATTGAAGGGATCACCGCTTGACCACGTCTACCATCAAGGCCATGTTGGCCGCTGGCGTCATTGCCACAGTCGCTCTGATATCCACTCTCACAGCCCAGCAGCCGCGCGAGGTGGACGCTAAGATTCTCAAGACCGCCGGTACCGCCAAGGACGCCATGCCCGGCACATGGCTCACCTACGGCCTGACCCAAACGGAACAGCGCTACAGCCAGCTGAAGCAAATCGACGAGACCAACGTCGGCAAGCTGGGATTGGCCTGGTCGGCGCCGATCGCCGCGGCGGGCGGCCGCGGGGGCACCGAAGGCACGCCTCTGATGTGGAACAACACGATCTACCAGTCCATGGACAATAGCATCGTGTACGCGCTGGATGCGCGCACCGGCCAGCAGAAATGGATGTACGACGCCAAGATCGATCCCGCCACGCAGAGCCACATGTGCTGCGGCACGCACAACCGCGGACTCGCGATCTACGAGGGAAAGATCATCCTGGCGGCCAACGACGCCCGTCTGATCGCGCTCGACGCCATCAGCGGCAAGGAGCTGTGGCAGAGTAAGGTCGCGGACATTAACCAGTACTACTCATTCACCATCGCGCCGCGCATCGCGGGCGACAAGGTGATCGTAGGCGTGGGCGGCGGCGAGTACTTCATTCGCGGCTTCTTCGCGGCGTACAACCTAAAGGATGGGTCGCTAGCGTGGAAGTTCCACACGGTTCCGCCTGCCCCCGGCCAGCCCATGGAGGACAAGGATCAGGAAAGGGCATCCAAGACCTGGGTCGGCGACTGGGCGAAGTACGGCGGCGGCGGCTCGGTATGGGACGGCCTGGTGTATGACCCCGATACGGACCTGGTATTTGCCGGCACGGGTAACCCCGAGCCGTGGCCGGAGGAAATGCGCGGCATCCCGAAATCGGAGTGGGGTAAGTGGGATAACCTCTATACCTGCTCGATCGTCGCCGTGGATGCGAAGACCGGCAAGCTAAAGTGGTATTACCAGACGGTTCCGGGCGACGCCTGGGACTTGGACTCGGTGGGCGGCTTCATCATGGCCGATATCCAGATCGAAGGCAAGACACGCAAGGTCATCATGCAGGCTCCCAAGAGCGGCGTGTTCTACATCCTGGACCGCACTAATGGCCAGTTCATCTCGGCCGAGCCCTTCGTCCCCGTGAACTGGGTAACAGGCTTCGACAAGAAGAACAACGGCAAGCCGATCATCAACCAGACCGCCTACTACGATCAGACAAATTCGGTGGTGATGTATCCGGGCGGCGGCGGCGCGCACAACTGGGCACCGATGTCTTACAACCCGAACGCCGGATTAGTCTACCTTCCCTACTCCGCGGGCAGTTACACCTTCAACGCCGCAAAGGAACCCGATCCTAAGGCGGGCGGCGGAGCGCATGGGCTGGGTCGCGGCGGTCAAGACAAGAGGACCACCCCCATGCCCATCTGGGGTCCCGACGCAGCTACTGTGGGCCGAGGCGGTTTGCAGGCCCGCGATCCCAAGACCAACCAGATCAAGTGGGTGAAGCCGGGCCGGGGTAGCGGGTCGACCGGCGGCACCATGACCACGGCCAGCAACCTCGTGTTTCAGACTGCCGGCAACACGCTGTACGTCTACAAGGCGGATACGGGCGACGAACTATTGGCGCTGCCGTTCAACGTCCCTGGTGGGGCTCCCCCGATCACCTACATGGTCGACAACACGCAGTACATCGGGTTCGCGACCGGCACCCAGTTCATGGCGATGAAGGTAGGCGGCACAGCTCAAATGCCTCCGGCCCCGCCGCCACCTCAGTTTGGCCGAGGCGCTGGTAAGGGCGCCCCCAAGGGTCCGCCCCCGCCGCCACCGGTCGAAGCGCCGCATACGAACTAAGCGGACGTGACATTTATAACGACGTGGCCCTTCTTGTGCCCGGCCTCCGCATAGCGGAACGCCTCGGCAATGTCGTCGAGTGAATAGCGTCTATCGATCGTCGTCTTCAGCTCGCCGGCCTCGATAAGACCTTTGAGGAAACTCAGGTCCCCAGGGGCGATGCGCGGCAGGCCGCCGACGATTTTCGCGGCGCCGGTGATCGAAATCCACTGCTGTCGAACGATGTCGCCGAATATCGACAGCAGTCCGCCGGAAATCGCGATCAGAACCAAGGGACCGCCTCGCTTCAAGGTTTTCACGCAGCGGGAGTAGCCGGCCTTGCCGACCGTCTCAACCACCATGTCATAGACGCGGCCTGCTTTCGAAAAATCTTCCTTGGTGTAGTCGATCACCTCGTCGGCGCCGAGCGACTTTACCAGGTCCAGATTCGCTGTGCTGCACACGCCTGTGACGCGCGCACCGAAGTGCTTCGCCAGTTGAACCGCGAAGACACCGACACTCCCGGACGCGCCGTAGACCAGCACGTTCTGTCCAGACTGTATCCTTCCCTGCCGGAGAAAGCACAACGCGGTAAGGCCGCCAAACATGACCGCGGAGGCTTCCTCAAGCGTCATATTGACCGGCTTCATCTCCAGCCGGCTTTCGAGCGTGCATGCGTATTCCGCGTGCGTGCCGAGCTTGAATCCAGTCCCCCCGAATACCTGGTCGCCGGGGCGGAAGCGGGTCACGGCTGGGCCGACGGACTCCACCGTTCCGGACAACTCCATCCCGAGAATCTTGCCCTTCCGTAGGCCGATGAGCCATCCCACGACTGGCGGAAAGCTCTTGACCCTGTAGTCCGCGGCGCAGATGGTTGTAGCATGTATCCGGACCAGGACTTCATTGTCGGCGGGGACAGGCTTCTCAACGTCCTGGACTTGGACAGCCCCTTTGCCGGTATAGACGGCGGCTTTCATCGGTATAATATCGGCCCAGTTTCCTGCCCCGGCGAGTATGCCTGCTCAACCTAGTTCTTCCGATTGGCCCGAAAGTCTCCTTCGGCCGCCCTGATGGTGAGGTGGGTCACCTCGCCCTTATCGTCTTTGCCGAACTCGACGCGGCCTCCGAAACCTGTGAAAATCGTCTCCGAGATCGGCGTCATTGGCTGCTTGGGGCCGTCTCCCATTCCGAACTTCAGGACGCCGTCTTCCAGCGCGACCTGCAACAGTAGTTTTTCGACGCCGGGAATTCCGAAATCTTTGGCATTAACTTCGTAACCGCCGACATACTTGCTCAGGACATCCGCGCTGAGCTTGACTGCATTCTTGGTGTCGTCGGAGTTCTTACCCACCAAATGAACTCGATCCTTTTCATTCTCCGCGCAGACGTATTCGAGAAGCTCCGTGTCCGGCGCTATCACGCCCTGGACTTTGCTGGTCCAGGGCGTGGGGTAGATCTTGGGATCGCTCCACGTGGCTTCAATGATGAGGTGCCCGAAATCGGAGCGCCGGATTCGCTCCGTGAGATGCAGGCTTTCCGAGTGAGGATAGCCGTTGTCCAACCAGGTCCGGTCGTTATAACCTGTGCTCTCCACCACCAGGGTGTCGCCGTCCCAATGCCCCACCGAGTATCCCATCCATGCGGGGTTCGGATCTTTCGGCAGCTCGCGCCCGTCCAGAAAGATTTGGCGGTACTCGAGGTCTTCGGTGAGCATCACAATCAGTCCCGGCGTCTGGACGATCTTCACCATCGCACCGCCCGCGGTGATGAAGCCAAACGGCAGGCACTGCGTGCCCGGACTGTCGCTGCCCAGGTTCTCTTCGCGCTGCTTGTAAAGAGCCGTTGCTGGAGCTGGTATTTCCGCTGGCTTAAGCTGGCTCAGACCTCCGGCGCCGGGAGCGAGTAGCCACAGGCCGGAGAGGTCCGCTTTGGCATCTTGGGTTTTCGGCGCGGCGGCCTTCAGGTCCGGCTTGCCGTCCGCAGTGCGCGGGATTCCAGGGGCTTTGTGGTCAATCCACTGCGCTTGAAGACGATCCTGGAGACAGGTACCAATCAGGCCGAAGATAACAACAAATACGGCTCGTCGCATTGACTCCTCCTGAAGTCTAGTGTTAAATCCCGACCGGCAAAAATGATAATACAAAATCAATACGGCGTGAAACGCATCGAGGTTCGTTCTCACTCGGGTGAACCGCTAGGAATTCAGTTCTCGCTGGGCTGCCGTTCGACGTGATCGATCACCAAGACTTCCTCCTGATCTTTCTGCGACTCCAGCTTGAGGCCGAGTTGCTCCCGCAGGGCTGTGTAGATGGACGGTCCGTTCGGATCGGCGGCGGGGCCTGGGATGTTTACTCCTGCCGGGAGCGGCTGCTCCGGAGTGTAGGTGATGTCGATATCGTAAGCGCCGGTCAGGCCCGTCTTGTCGATGACCGTACGACTGAGCATCGTGCCAAGCAGGGCCGTGAGTTGCTGGATCGGGATCCCGGTGAGAATGAGTCTGCCGGCACCGCCGGTTTTCGGTCCACAGATGCGTGTTTCGACGCCCGTGGGCGCCGCCTCCTGAGCGGCCGCCTTACTCGGCGCAATGCAGCCCTTCGATTCCACCAGATTCTTGCCTAGCTTTCCGTCGCCTCGAGCGAGCATGAGCGCGAGGATGGAGACTTCGCGTTTTTCCACGCGCGCCACCAGCTTGAGTCGGTCCGCAAGCAACGCCTGCAGCATCAAACGACGCTCCTCCTGGGTGATTGGTCCACCCGCCCGTGCGGTGATATCGTACCGCTCGGTGACCGCCCACTCGGGGACACCGGCGAGCTTGGTCGGCTGGTTGATGCCGTAAGCCAGTTGGATGATGCCGCGCAACGGAAGGTTGACGAAATTGACGCCGTTCGGCGGCATGCCGACGTTCGCTTGCGTCGTCCCGGACTTGTTCACTTTGACGGAAGCGACTTCAAACACCGGCGGAGCTTGGCCCAGGAGTGCCGTAGCTGATAACACTAAGAGGACTACGAGGCTGGAGTGCATCGAGATCTCCTTTTTTTGCGATGACACCTAGAACATCGACAATTATGCCTAGATCATCGACAATCGTCAAGCGGCCGCTTCAGCCCCTGGCTGCCGACGTTTTTTTGTGCTAAAAGAGTATGGCTCCCTAGGATGGACATGCGACTGCAAATCCCTGATAACGCAATAGGTTGCAAGATATGAAGCGTTTCATTTATGCAAGCGCTCTGGTGGTTCTGATCGCTTCCCTGGCGGTCGTGCAAAACCGGGCCGTGGGGCAAACTCCCGCGCAGACTCCAGCAAGGAGCGCTCCTGCAGCGAACGGAGCGGATCAATATCGCGCCATGTTGAACACCTACTGCGTCGGCTGCCACAACTCTCGCGTGAAGACGGGCGGCATTGCGTTCGATGGCCTGGATCTTCAATCCGCGGCGGATGACGCGCAGGTCTGGGAGAAGGCCTTGCGCAAGCTGCGCGGACGATTGATGCCTCCGCCGGGCACTCCCCAACCCTCGCAGAAGGATATCGATTCGTTCACCGCCTGGATGGAAAACAACCTCGACTCCCATGCAAAGGGTCCCAAGGCGGGCTATGTTCCGGTTCAGCGCCTGAACCGTACGGAGTACGCTGCGACGGTGAAAGCGTTGGTGGGTGTGGAAGTGAAAGCGACGGAGATCCTGCCGCAGGATATCCAAGTCGGCGGGTTTGACAACATTGCCGTCGCCTTGAGCGTGTCGCCTGCGTTCCTGGATCAGTACATTACCGGCGCCCGGCAGATAGCGAAACTCGCGGTCAGCAGTCCCAATCCCCGTGTTTCGAACGTCAAGTACTCCATCGCAGCCAACCAGAATCCGGACGAGCCCCTGCCCTTGGGCACGCGCGGCGGCATCCGATTCAAACACAATTTCCCCGCGGACGGCGAGTATCGCATCACCATGACCGATCTTGGAGCGGGCCTGTATACCGGTCCGTTAGAGAACGAAAGCACGCTGGTGGGCATGATTGACGGCAAGATCGTGTTCCGCAAAACCATTGGAGGTCCGGCAGACCAGGCACTGGCAGATCGCAAAGGAGCCGATGGACGCGCCCTGATCATGGACCGCTTCCAGAAAATCCCCGTGCAGGTGCAGGCGGGCGTGCGCGACGTCGTGATCGCTTTCATCGAACGCTCCCATGTGGAGACCGATGAGAATGTCGCCAACCCCGCCCCCTTCGCCGGCCTGACTGGCAGCATCGCGCAAGCCAACGGGCGCCTGCCCGTTCTCAGGGACGGCGTCGAGATCGTCGGACCGTATAATCCGAAAGGTGTTTCGAAAACCGCCAGCCGCGCCCTGATCTTTGTCTGCGATCCCAAACCGGCCGAAGAACTTTCGTGCGCCCGCCAGATCACGGAAAACCTGGCCCGCCGGGGTTTTCGACGACCTGTGACTACAGAAGACGTCTCCCGCCTCATGCCGTTTTATGAAGCTGGACGTCAGGGTGGCGGAAGCTTCGATCAAGGAGTCGAGCAGGTTGTCGCGGCGGTGCTGGCTAGCCCCGAGTTCTTATATCGGGCGATTCGCGGGCCCAAAGGCACTCCTCCCAACACCGAATTCCCTCTGACCGATCTGGAGCTGGCTTCGCGCCTTTCGTTCTTCCTGTGGAACACGGGTCCGGACGATGAATTGCTGAAGCTCGCCGCAGCGGGCGGCTTGACTAAGCCCGGAGCAATGGAAAAGCAGGTGCGGCGGATGATGGGCGATCCCAAGGCCTCCAGCCTGGTCACAAGTTTCGCCATGAAGTGGCTGAACCTCACCACCCTCGACCAGGTGAAGCCCGACCCGGCGTTGTTCCCCGGATTCAGCGATCAGCTGCGGCGTGATTTTTCGACCGAAGCCGAGGATTTCGTCAGCAGCATCCTGCTCGAAGATCGGAATGTGGTGGATCTTCTGACGGCCGACCACACCTTCTTGAACGAACGTCTGGCTCGCCACTACGGCATTTCCGGAGTCCTCGGCTCGCAGTTCCGCCGGGTCACGCTGGCGGAGAAAGAGCGCTGGGGCCTCCTGGGCAAGGCCGCGGTGCAGCTGCGGACGTCTTACGGCGATCGTACGTCTCCGGTCCTCCGCGGAGCGTGGGTCCTCGACAAGATCATGGGCACGCCGCCCTCGCCTCCGCCTCCGGACACCGCAACCGACCTTTCGCAAAAGGCGGGAGAGCAGCCGAAGACGGTCCGCGCGCGCCTGGAGCAACATCGCGACAAGGCCGTCTGCAGGCAGTGCCATGGCGTGATCGATCCGGTCGGTTTGCCGCTCGAATCCTTTGATGCGATCGGGCAGTTCCGGACCACGGACCGCCAGGCGAACAACGCCCCCATCGATGCCAGCACGGTGCTGCCGAGCGGCATTCCGATCAGTGGCCCCGTGGACCTGGAGGCGCAGCTGGCGCAGCGCCCCGAAATGTTCACCAAGGCTTTCACCGAGAAGCTGATGATGTACGCGCTCAACCGGGAGCTGGAGTATTTCGATATGCCTCAGGTTCGTGCGGTGGTCCGCGGAGCCGCGAAGGACAACTTCAAGTTTTCTTCCATCGTTTTGGGAATCGTCAATACGGATGCGTTTCGTAAGCAGGGTGCAGCGCCCCCTCCAAAGACAGGCGAGGCAAAGTCTGGGGCGGCAAATTAACCGATCGAGGCAGCGAAGGAGACTATGATGTTCATCACCAAGAAACACATTTCACGCCGAAAGGTGCTCAAGGGCGCTGGAGTAAGCCTGGCGTTGCCGTTTCTGGATGCCATGGTGCCGGCCGGTACAGCTCTCGCCCAAACCGCCGCTGCGCCCAAACTCCGGACTGGCTTCTTCTACCTGCCTCACGGCGCGATCATGGGCAACACCTCGCATGGCCCGTCCATGGATAAGTGGACGCCCAGCGGTTCCGGCGCCGACTTTAAGCTCAGCCAGATTCTCGCCTCCCTCGAACCACATAAGAAGTACGTTTCCTCTTTCGGCAATCTGGAGAACGCCGCCACCGCGGGCTCGGTGCACACCTTCACACCCGCCACGTGGCTCAGCGCCACCCGCCCGGATACCGGCGGGCCCAAGGCGCATATGGCCACCACGCTCGACCAGGTGATGGCGAAAGTCATCAGCCAGGACACACCACTTCCCTCGCTCGAAGTCTCCTCGGAGACCATCGCGCAGCAGGCGGCGGGCGGCGGCGGTAGCTACACAACGCTTTCGTTCCGCGACGCAGAATCGCCGCTGCCGATGGAATCCAATCCGCGGAAAGTCTTCTTGCAGTTGTTCGGTGAAGGCGACACGCCGCAGGAACGCGCGTCGATTTCACATCAAACCAGTAGCATTCTGGACCTGATCCTCGACCGCACCAAGAAGCTCCAGGGCGAACTGGGAAGCAGCGACCGCGCCACTCTCGATGGATACCTCGAAAGCGTTCGCGAAATCGAGCGGCGCGCGCAAAAGGCCGGCGGAAAGGACCTTTCGGCGTTCAAGATTCCCGAAGCTCCCATCGGGGAACTGGAAGATTTCGCCGAGCAGGTGAAGTTGATGTTCGACCTGCTCGCCCTCGCCTATCAGGCCGATCTGACCCGCGTGGCTTCCTACATCATGGTCGCCGAAGGCACCAACCGGACCTACAACCATATCGGCGTCCCCGATGCCTTCCATCCCGTCTCCCATCACGCCAACGATATCGAGCGAATCAACAAGCTGGTCAAGATTCAGACCTGGCACGTTACGAAGTTCGCGGAATTCATCGCCAAGATGGCGGCGACGCCGGATGGCCAGGGATCGTTGCTCGATCACTCCATCTTCATGTACGGGTCGAACATGAGCAACAGCGACCTGCACAACAACTATCCCGAGCCGAACATCGTGGTGGGCGGCGGCAACGGCAAGATGAAGCTGGGCGGCCAGCACATCCTGCTGCCGGAGCGCACGCCGATCGCGAATCTCCACCTGACGCTGCTGCAGAAGGCCGGCATCGAGCGCGATAAGTTCGGCGACAGCACTGGCACGATTTCGGCTTTATAGACAACAGGAGCGTAACTGGTGGATCGCAGGAAATTCTTAAAAGGCGCGGCTGCGGGTGCGCTCACTGTCTGGGCGTCTCCCCGGATACTCACCGCGCAGCAGGCCGCTGGCGCCCGGCGCCTGACCGACAACCTGGCGGTGATCGACGGCGGCGGCAGTAATGTGCTGGCTCTTTCCGCTGGCGAAGGCCTGGTGCTGGTGGATGGCGGCGCCCCTAAATCGGGCGACCAGGTGATAGCTGCACTGAAGACTCTTTCCGCGGGCGCGAAGGTGCAGACGCTTTTCAACACCCACTATCACGTCGATCAGACCGGCAACAACGACCTGTTCGCGGCAGCGGGAGCAAAAATCATCGCGCACGAGCGCACCCGTGCATGGATGGCGAGCGATTACTGGGTTCCGGCTGAAGACCGCTACGAGAAAGCCCGTCCGAAAGCCGCCCGCCCCACGGAGACGTTTCTCACCACCGGTTCCATGAAAGCCGGCGCGGAACAGATCGACTACGGCTATCTGACTCTGGCTCACACCAGCGGCGACATCTACGTCTTCTTCAAGACCTCGAATGTTCTTGCGGTGGGCGACGTCGCATCGCCGCTGCGCGATCCGGCGCTCGATTGGTTCACCGGAGCCTGGATCGGCGGACGCGTGGACGCGATGGATACCCTGCTCGCACTGAGTAATGAACAGACCAGGATCGTGCCGGCGTACGGTCCCGTCATGACCAAGGCCGAATTTAAAGCCGAGCGCGACATGATGGAAGAGGTTCGGGCGCGCCTATTCAAACAGGTTCGGGAAGGCGACGGTCCCAAGGACATGCTGGAAGGCGGCGTCATGAAGGGCCTCGCCCGAACGTGGAAAGACCCGTACCAGTTCCTGTACGACGCGGCTAAGGGCTGCTGGGCGCACCACGACAAGATGGACCCCAACGTCGTATGAAGCAGTCAGAAGACAGGAGTCAGGAGTCAGAATGAAACGCATCTTTCTTGCCAGTTTCTGCTTGATACCCGCCGCTCTAGTGGTGCTGGCGCAGGCGCCCAAGAATCTTGCCGATCTCATTCAAGCCGGGAACCGCAAAGCTGCCCTCGATCAGATTCGTGCCGGCGCGGACGTAAATGCGCCGCAGCCCGATGGTACCCGCCCGGTGCACTGGGCGGTTTACCGCGTGGACTATGACCTGCTCGACGCGCTGATCGCCAAGAAGGCGAAAGTGGACGTTGCTAACGAGTTCGGGTCCACACCGCTTGCGGAAGCCGTCAAAGTAGCCGACGCCAGGATGGTGAAATCCCTGCTGGCCGCGGGAGCCTCGCCCGAGAGCCCCAATCTGGATGGCGAGACGGCCTTGATGGTGGCGATTAAGACCGGAGAATTCCCCATCGTCGACATGCTGATCAAAGCCGGCGCCAATGTAAACGTCGTCGAGAAGTTTCACAATCAGACGCCCTTGATGTACGCCGCCGATGCGCCGAAAAACGCGGGCCAGATGGTAAAGCTGCTGCTTTCCAAAGATGCCAGCGTCACGCCCCGGGCGCTGTTTAACGACTGGCCGAGCCAGATCACGTCAGAGCCGCGCGCGCAGTATCGCCCCGTGGGAGGACTGACCGCATTGCTGTATGCGGCGCGCAGCGGCTGCCTTGACTGCGTCCAATCCATGATCGAGGCCGGCGCCAATGTGAATACGCCGACTCCGGAAGGGGTGACGCCGTTGATAATCGCCCTGGATAACGATCATTACGATGTCGCCAAACTCCTGCTCGATCGTGGAGCCAATCCCAACGTCTGGGACTGGTGGGGACGCACTGCCCTGTACATCGCTGTCGATAGAAAAGAATCCGCCGGCGCCGGCGGCGGCGGGAGAGGTGGAGCGGCAGGCGCTGGAGGCCGCGGAGCACGCGGCGGGGCTCGCGCAGTCGCTCGCGAAGCGGGACAAGTTTCGCCCCTGGACATCATCAACGCCCTGCTGGCCGCGAACGTGGATCCCAACCCTCAGCTCAATATGCATCGTCCCAGCCGCGGAGGCAATAGCGGGCGTTTCATCGAGAACCTTCGAAGCACGGGCGCCACACCCTTGTCGCGCGCGGCCGAGGGCGGCGATGTCGAAGTAGCGCGCCTCCTGCTGGCTAAGGGCGCCAATCCCAACATCAACGACATGGGTTTGACGCCGTTTCTACTTGCGGCCGGCGTCGGCCCCGGCAGCCGCGGCGGCACGGGACTTGCGGCACAAGGCGCCGCTGGAGGCACTGCCAATACGGCGCTCATGGACTTGTTGCTGGAGCACGGCGCCGATGTGAACGCTCAGGTCACCGGCACCAAGACTTACTCCATGCGTGTTTCCCGCGCTCCATCCGCGAACGAAAGCCTGTCGGCTCTCCACGTGGCGGCTCAGACCGGCCGCGTGGATCTGGTGCGCTATCTGCTCAGCAAAGGCGCTAATCCTGCGATCGTCGATAGCGAAGGCCGCAAGCCGATCGATTTGCTAGGCGGCGCCCCGGCCGGCGCTGCGCCCGCTACGGGAAGACCGGCTCCGGCTACAGAGGAACGCCCTGGAGCCGGCGCGCCTCGCAACGCTCCTGGAGGCGGAGCCGGCAACCCGGCAGCCGCCGCCGAGATTCGCGCTCTTCTGGAGAACGCGGCCTCCAAAAAGTAATACCGTATTGGCTACTCTTATTTAAAGAGGTCGAGGATGTCCTTGGGCAGTTCGTCCTGCGGCTTGTCCCAGCCGACTTCGAAATACTTCTCCCAATTCTTGGCCCACGGCCGCCCGTAGAAGTCGACGTAGCGCGGATCCGCAGCCGTCAGTTGTGTCGGCCTGCCGTTGGTGTTCTGGATATTGCTCAGACACTCGATGAAGTTGTACCGGCGATTGGGATCGTCCGGGGTTGCTCGCCGGGCGAAGCGATAGCTGGCGCGGACCGGCGCGACAAACGCATCAGAATCGTAGAAGATAGCTTCGTGATCCAGGCCCACGAACTTGCCCTGGGCGTCATAAGCCGGCTTGAAAGTTTCCACGGTCTGCATCTTGTCGCTGGTCTCAAACATTCCGTGAGTCAGCGTCCACGGCTGAATATTCGCCGTCCAGGTTACCAGAGTGGTTCCGTCCCAGAATCCGATGGTCTCGCCATACCACTGCGGGACCTTCTGCACATGCTGTTCCTTGCCGACCATGACCTGGCGAAGGAAATTGTCCGCGATCCCGGAGAGAAACTGGACATTCCAGGGGGTCATGGTGAGCTGGAAGTTTCCGGCCTGCGAAGGCTGCGCCCACCACCGGATGAATCCTTCGGGATAACAGAAGGACGCGTTCCACTGCGGCGCATTGGTCACCGATTCGTGATAGATCAACTGCACCATGCGCTTCTGATACTCCGGCGTGAGTAAAGAGAGAACCGTAGGGGCCTGGCTCACGCCCCAGATCCATTCCGAGCCATGATCGGCCTGGTAGTCGCGCGCATAGTATCCGTCCCAATCGGGCACTGTTGCTTTGGTGTAGACCGTGGGGCCGCCCTTGGCCTTTGCCGCGGCCATTAAGGCGTCGTAGTGTTCCTTCGCGGTCTTGTAAGGATAGGGGCTCAGGATGCTCTCGCGCTTGAGGTCGACGTTACAGTCCCCCCAGGAAGCCGATCCAGGCGGATTGGGGCCGATGCGCTGCTCATTCCACATCTCAGTAAGCCGCTGGGGCACATTGCAGCGGTAGTAGCGCTTATCGAGCCAATGGTCCTTGTCCTTGTAGAAGTTCTTCGAGGTGAACAGATCGATCGGTAGCGGCTCGACTCCGGCCGGCGGTCCCAGAATCACCGGTGGAGGCCTGCGCCCGCCTTGCTTACCTTGCTTGCCTTGCTCCGGCTGTGTAGGCGGCTGTTGAGCAAACGTTGTGGACGGCATGAAAGAAACCCATGCGAAGGCGATTAGCATGGCGAACGTGAACAGAAGCACGGATAATCTAGGTTTCATGTAGCCTCGCTCCTTCTTAGCTCGCGCGCAACGGAACGCCGCGGCAGCATTACAACCTCGGCCAGGACGCCGCAGCGTCCTGCGCGCTCTTAACGATCGTTTCATGATACATCGGGGCACGGCCCTTGCGAACGCCGCAGGGCTATTCAACAACCCCGTCCTGCTTCGCCGCCTCGTGAGCCCTTTTGTCCTTGGGATACCAGTAGCGCAGATGGCAGCTTTCGCAAGCCTTGTCGATGCCGTCGAGCCCGACCAGCAAAGCGTCCTTATCCTTTGCGTCGACTGCCTTCATCGCCACCGAGGCCGCATCCCGGAGCCTCTGAGCCCGGAGGATGAAGGTCGCACGGTCAGAATCCAGCAATTTCTGAATCTCCTCCGGCTGGCTTTCGACCTCGGGGTTTTTCGACCGGTCCCTGATCCTTGCGGCCCTGCGGCCCTCTAGGAGATCCGGCGCCTCTTGCAGGATGATGAGACGCTCCCGCACGTTATCCCATTCCGCGTCGGTGTGCGGCGCGATTTCCCTGACTCCGCTATCATCCGCGATCGTCTGGACCGAGTGGAACAAGAAGTCTCCACTGGGGTCGACCATGGAGTGCATGATGTCCTTAACGGTCGCGGGTCCGCGAGCCGCTATAACAACGCCGGTCCACAGAATCAGCGAAAGCCCGGATGCGAGCTTCTGCCTGCCTGGATCTTCGTACGCAGTTCGCCGGAAAAGGAGGTAGCTCGCGCCGATCAAGGCGAGCAGCGCGATTTTGAGCCAGAACCACGGGTTGTTCGCATATTGCCCGGCGTTGGCGGCAAACAGCACGACACCGGAGGCCGCGGCAAGGCCGAAAGCGATCCGCTTGAGCACGCGCAGTCCCTCCACGACATCCTTCGCGGAATAGCTCCGCATCCCCAGACCGAGCCAGCGAAGATCGGTCAACACAACCATGCCGCCCAGGAGCACGAGCGCCAGGACGTGGACCGACAGCAGGACCGGATAAGTGTATGCCGTCGAGCCGATGAATCCGATGAACACCCCGCCGAACGGCACCAGCGTCCACAACCCGAGCGAGATGCAGGCAACGAGGGATGCGCTGCCTCCACGCGAATCCGCTGCCACTGCCTTGCGAACCATCGTGAAATAAAAAGCGATCGCCAGCAGGAGGACCAACATCTTGAAACGGAACGCTGGGTTCACGTAGTACATCTCAGGATCGATGGAAAACAACAGAAGCCCGGCCAGAATCGCGAGCGCAAGGCCGCTCAGAGTCCAGGGCATCGCGTTCTTCCAAAGCTGTTTACCGCTGTTCTGAGTCAGCCCTATGCCGAGCAGGCGAAGGTTGACAAGAACGGCAGTCCCGACGCCGCAAGCGATCCCGGCGATATGAACAATCTCCAGGATCGGAAATGCGGAACGATACTCATTCATCGGGTTCAGAATCAGCATGGAGGATGCCCCTGCAACCGGCCTTTATTCTGTCACTTCCAAAACATCGCGCTCAAGTCCCACATCCGGCGAGGGACGCTGCTTGACATGGATTAAACAAGTGTTTAATTCTAGTAGAACTCCTTAGCCGCAACTGAGAATCGGGGACAATCCATGAATCCGCAAGTAGCCGGAACACACAGGAAACCTCCGCCCGGGGCAGGAATGTTCGCCCTTTTGACGCCCTACCGGCCGCTGATCGCGACTCTGGTGGGTTTGACCATCGCGGGCAATGCGCTCAATCTGGTTGTGCCCAAGCTGATCTCCCACGCGATCGATGCCTACACGCAGCAGGCATTCGTCCTCTCAACGTTCGTACTGCAGTTTTTCGTCGTGGCATTCTTCGTCTTCGCGTTTAGCTATCTCCAGAGTGTCGCGCAGACCTATGCCTCAGAGCGCGTCGCGAAAGACCTGCGGACGCGGCTCGCGGGCAAAATCGCGCTGCAATCCTATAGCGCGGTCGAAAAACTCACACCGGCAAAACTCCTGACCAATCTCACGTCCGACGTAGACGGTGTCAAGCTGTTCGTGTCCCAGGCCGTGGCCTCCATCATTGCGTCGATTTTCCTGATTATCGGCTCCAGCATCATGCTGCTGACGATCGACTGGCGCTTAGGACTGAGCGTGCTCGGCGTCGTCCCCGTGGTCGGCGGGACCTTCTATTTCGCCTTGAAACAGGTGCGGGTGCTCTTCCGGAAGGGCCAGGAAGCCATCGACTGGTTAAACCGCGTGATTAACGAGAGCATCCTCGGGGCCATGCTGATTCGTATCCTGACCTCCCAGGATCTCGAATATCAGAAGTTCAAAACGGCGAACACGGAGGCAAAAGAGGTCGGTCTCAGCATCCTGCGCATCATGTCCGGCATGATCCCCGCCATTACGCTGGCCGTCAATCTGGCCACGATCATCATCCTCTTGTTGGGCGGGCGCTTCGTGATATCCGGCAGCATGACCCTGGGCGATTTCACCGCCTTCAACACGTACCTCGCGATCCTGATTTTCCCGATCATTCTGCTGGGATTCATGAGCAACGTCATCGCCCAGGCCAGCGCATCCTACATGCGCTTGAGCGCAGTACTGTTGGCGCAGGAAGAGCCAAAGACCGGGACCCTTCGGCATCCCATACGCGGCGAGATCGCGATGAACAACGTGTCCGTCGCGTTCGGCGACAAGCAGGCGCTCAAGAACGTCTCTTTTTCGGCCAAAGCCGGCACCAAAACCGCGATCATCGGGCCTACGGCGGCCGGCAAGACGCAGATGCTGTATGTCTTGATCGGCCTGCTTCAGCCCTCGTCGGGAAACGTGACCTACGACGGGGAACCGCTCGAATCCTACGACAAGGAGGCCCTGCACCGGCAAGTCGGATTCGTTTTTCAAGACAGCATCCTGTTCAATATGACGCTGCGGGAGAACCTTGCGTTCAGCGAGACGGCCACGGACGAGGATTTGAAGCGCGCGATCGACGCGGCCGAGCTCCACGATTTTATCGGTACGCTGCCGCAGGGGCTCGACACAGTGGTCTCGGAGCGGGGCAGCAGTTTGTCCGGCGGGCAGAAGCAGCGCGTGATGCTGGCGCGGGCGCTGGCGCTTAACCCCAAAGTGCTATTGCTCGACGACTTCACCGCCCGGGTCGACGCCACAACGGAAAGCGCGATCCTCAAGAACATTCAAGAACAATACCCGGGCATCACCCTGATCTCCGTGACGCAGAAGATCGCGTCGGTTGAGAACTACGATCAGATTGTCCTTTTGATGGAAGGAGAGGTCTTGGCCACAGGAACGCACGCCACACTGATGGAGACTTCCCCGGAATACGTACAGATCTACGATTCGCAGCGGAGCACGAGTCACTATGAAGTACAAGCTTGAGAACACAAAACCCTTCGGCTCCAAAAGTTCGCTGCGAACCGCAGTCAAGCGCTTTCTTCCGCTAATCGCCGAAGAACGGCCTTATATCATCGTGGCCGTCATCGCGATGCTGACCAGTTCGGGCGCGACCCTGGTGGCTCCGGTGATCATCGGGCGGGCGATCGATACCTATGTGCGCTTGAAAGACACGCAGGGCTTGCTGCGTTCTTCCTTGGTTCTGCTTGCCGTGTATCTGGTCGGGATTGTGGGCAGTTATACGCAGATCCGGACCATGGGCGGCGTCGGACGCCGGATCCTGTACGGTCTGCGAAACACTCTGTTCACGAAGCTTCAGGAACTGCCGCTGGCCTTCTTTACCGAGAACAAGGCCGGAGATCTGATCTCGCGGGTGAACAACGATACGGACAAGCTGAACCAGTTCGTGGGCCAGGCGCTCATGCAGTTCGTCGGGAGCCTGTTCCTGATGACCGGTGCGGCGGTCTTCGTCCTGTCGCTCAACATTCGAATGGGAATCGCGGCTCTGTTGCCCGCCTTCGGTGTGTTTGTTGTCACGAAATTCTCGTCGGGATGGGTGAAACGCAAGAATCTCAAGAGCCTGCAAAGCCTCGGTGGACTGAGTTCGGAGGTTCAGGAGAGCCTGCATAACTTCAAAGTGATCGTGGCCTTCCACCGGATGGATTACTTCCAGCAGAAGTTTAAGACCGCCAACGACGCCAACTATGGGGCTTCCGTATCGGCGGGATTCGCGAACAACATCTTCATGCCGATGTACGGTTTCTCGAATCACCTCGCGCAGCTCTTGGTGGTGGCCTACGGGATTATTCTCATCGGCTCGGGCCAGCTGACGGTTGGCCTTCTGGTCGGATTCCTGCTCTACGTCAACAGCTTCTATGGCCCCATGCGCCAGCTTGCGACGGTCTGGTCATCCTTCCAGCTCGCCCTGGCCGCTCTGGATCGCATCTCGGAGATGCTTTCGCTGGAATCGAATCTTCCGGTGGTTAGTGCCGCGCCAGCTGATTCGGAATCCGTCCTGGAATTCCGGAATGTGCATTTCACATATTCCGGCGGCAAGGAAGTTCTCCGAGGCGTGAATCTTCAGTTGGAAAGAGGAAGATCCTACGCCCTCGTCGGGCCGACCGGAGGAGGCAAGACCACCACTGCGTCTTTGATGGCCCGTCTGTACGACCCAACCGAGGGATCAGTATTTCTGAACGGACAAGATATCCGATCGATTGCTCCGGTGGAGCGCGCGCGCAAGGTAGGCGTCATTCCGCAAGAGCCGTTCCTCTTTACCGGCTCCGTGCGGGAGAACATCGTGTACGGAAACGAGGAATACGCCAACCACTCGACTCCGGAATTAGCCGCGGACCTCGAGAAGTCCGGTCTTTCAACCCTGCTGTCCCGGTTCCCCGAGGGTCTGGACACGAAGGTGGCGAGCAGCGGCAACAGCATCAGTCTTGGGCAGAAACAGCTCATCGCGTTCATGCGCGCGGCCTTGCGAAAACCGGAGTTGCTGATTCTGGACGAAGCCACCGCCAACATCGACACCGTAACCGAACAACTGCTGGAAGAAATCCTAAAGAAGCTGCCTCCAGAAACCACGAAGGTGATCATCGCGCACCGCCTGAACACCATCGACAACGTGGACCAGATCTTTTTCGTCAACTCCGGAGAGGTTGCTTTGGCTGGTTCCATGGAGCACGCGTTAGATATGCTGCTCCACGAGAAGAGAGCGAGCTAAATTTGATCGCGCGGCTGTCCACCAAGCGCACCCCGCCGGGACGTCCGGCCGGAGGCGCCGACGGCACGCGAATCCGCTTGCTGAAGGCCGCCGCAAGAGTGTTTGCCGAGCATGGCTACCAGGACGCGACGGTCCGCCAGATTTGCGAACGAGCCGGAGCTAATATCGCGCTGGTCAACTACCACTTCGGCGACAAACTGGAGTTGTACACGGAAGTGCTTCGATTTTCGCTGCAGCCCGGCCGCGGCGGCGTCCGATTAGGTCTTCCGCCCGCAACGGCCCAGCCCGCCGACGCCCTCCGTTTTATGATCGGCGCGATGATGGAGCGAGCGTTTGAAACCGGCGAACAGGCCGATCTTCGATTCCGATTGATGCTGAACGAATTCATACGGCCCAGTGAGGCAACCTCTCGCGTGGTGGATGTGGTGATGCGGCCCGTGTATGACCGCCTGCGCGAGATCGTCGGCGCAATTCTAGGACTGCCTGCAAGTCACCAGCGGACACGGTTGTGTGTCCACAGCATCCTCGGGCAGGTGGCGCATTTCGCTCACGCCAAACCGGTACTGGGGCTGCTATGGCCGGAGATGATGAAGATGAGCCCGGCACACCGGGAGCTGATTGTAAACCACATCACCGAGTTCTCTTTGGCGTATCTCAAGCGGGAAAATGTCCATTGAGCGGCTCACGCATTGTTATAGTGGACTCTGAGAACCGCCGAGGATTTCAACCATGCTCTCGAAGTGGATCGTTATTGGATTTTGTTGCGCCGGAGTGCCCGCGCTTTTCGCACAGTCAAAAGCCGCGCCGGCAGCCGATTGGCCGATGTACAACCGCGACCTGGCCAGTACCCGCTACTCGCCATTGACGCAGATCAACACCGCCAACGTAACGAAGCTGACGCAAGCCTGGGCGTACCGGCTGCAGCCGGAAGACAAGGCCCTAACGTCGTCCAGTCCTGCGGAAATCTTTCAAGAAATAACCCCCATCGTGGTCAACGGTGTGCTGTACACGCCGGCTGGAAACCGCGTGGTCGCGCTGGATCCAGAAACGGGAAAAGAGCTCTGGCGCTACGAGCTGAAGACGGGCCTCGCCTCTCAGCGCGGGTTGGCTTACTGGCCCGGAGATCGCAACAATCCGCCCCGCGTGATCTTCACCACCGGCCACAAGATGGTGGGCCTGAATGCGAACACCGGGAAAATCGATCCGGGCTTCGGACGGGAAGGCGAGGTTGATCTGGAGGTCGCCTACGCGGGCGCTCCCACCATTTACAAGAACCTCATTCTGCTCGGGACCAACTTCTATGGGCCGGGCGAGCGCCACATCAATCCGGCGCTGGATCAGGCCGGTGGTCAGCGCGGCGATACCCACGCATACGACGCTCGAACAGGCAAACAGCTTTGGGAGTTCCACACGATACCTCGCCCGGGTGAACTGGGCAACGATACATGGGGAAACGACAGCTGGAAAAATCGCACCGGCAACAACGTCTGGTCGTTCGCTCTGACCGTAGATGAACAGCGCGGCATCCTCTATTTGCCGGTCAGCGAACCGGGCGCGAACTTTTATGGCGGCGATCGCCCCGGCAATAATCTGTTCGGCGATTCCGTGGTTGCCCTGGACGCCGAAACCGGAAGGATGAAGTGGTTCTTTCAGACCGTCCATCATGAGCTCTGGGATTACAACCTGCCTCCGGCCCCCGGACTGGTCGATATCGTGAAGGATGGCAAGAAGATCCCGGCGTTGGCGCAAGTCGGCAAGATCGGCTACATGTTCATCCTCGACCGCACCACCGGTAAGCCGGTGTTCGGTGTCGAGGAGCGTCCGGTCGCTCAAGGCGACGTACCCGGCGAGCACTATTCGCCCACGCAGCCCATTCCCGTGAAGCCTCCTCCCATCGCGCGCGTCAGCTTCACCAAGGATGACCTAGTGAGAGCGGCGGACACCACTCCGGAGCACGCCCAGGCTTGCCAGGAATGGTACGACAAGTGGCAGCCTTACAACGCGGGTCCTTACACTCCATGGCCCTATCACGCCGAAGGCGCCGACACGAAGCCCGCCATCAACTTTCCTGGTTTGGATGGAGGTGTGAACTGGGGCGGCACGGCCACGGATCCGAAACTGGGCTACGTCTTTCTCGCGACGAAAGACAGTCCGGGGACAGGCTGGATGGAGAAGAATCCCAAGTACACGCCCGGAAACACGGAGGGCCTGGTAGAGTACGTGCGGGGCGGACCGCGAGGTTTCGGTTTCAACGCGCCGGTCAAAGATGCGAGCGGCCGCACGGTGGCCAACCTGCCCTGCTTCCGGCCGCCCTGGGGCCGCCTGATCGCGGTCAACGCGAATACAGGCGACTTCGCGTGGCAGGTTCCCCTGGGACTCGTCGAGAGCTTGCCTGAGGGCAAGCAACTGGCGGGATCGGCAAACAGCGCCGGACCCATCGTCACGGCGGGAGGCCTGGTATTTGTCGGAGCAACCAGAGACGCCCGGCTCCGGGCGTTTGACTCCAAAACCGGCAAGGAATTGTGGGTCACCAAACTGCCCTACACTTCGACAGCGGTGCCCATCACCTATCAGGGTAAGAACGGCAAACAATACGTCGCGATTATCGCGGCAAGCGGAGCCCCCCAGAATGGCGCTCCTAAAGACAGCCAGTCGCTCGTCGTGTATTCCCTGCCCTAGGCTGTTTCGCTAGTTCGCCGCGGGCATGCGCGCCGTGGCGCATTCTTCGGCGACCTTCAGGAAGTTCAGGACCTTGGCATTGCCCACGATGTAGGGATTCCGACTGCCGGGCGCGCGATGAGCCAGCATCGGCAAGTTGATCTTAGACCCGTCCCAATCCGTGTGGTTGGCAAGGATGATGTCCGCTTCCGCCTCCTTCACGATGCCGGCGAATCGCTGATCCGACCGGATGTAGTTCTGCAGCGATGGCCGGTCCGAGTTGAGTCCTACTCCGCCCCAGAGAGCCGCAACGTGCGTCGTCCCGTTGTCCTTCACCGGGAAGACACTGGAGATGGTGCCCGGCGTATGACCCGGCGTGATGTAAAGCGTCACGGTGGTGTCGCCGAGAGTCAGTTTTTGGCCGTCGGTCGCTTCCATGTCGCGCTTGGGCTTCGTGCCGTTGGTTCTCTTATCGAGCACGTCCCAGTCCGCCGGCGACATGATGACTCGCGTACCATAATGATCCTGAAGAAACTTCGCGCCCCCGTCATGATCGGGATGAGCGTGGCTGACGATGGCGTACTTGATATTGGCCGGATCCAAACCCAGCTTCTTCATCCCGTTCACCACTTCCTCTTCGACCGAATAGTCAAAGATGGTGTCGAGCACGATGATGCCCTGCGACGTCGTGATGGCCCACACGGCGTACTCGGACTGGCCGAAGAAGTACAGGTTGTCGAAAACCTTCACGGGTTCGGCATACCAGGTTGACCGGTCGGGCGGCCCGGCGGCGCGCCCGCCACCACGGCCGGCACCTCGACCCGCGCCTTGACCAGGTTGCGCTGCGGACGCCGCACCAGGCGGTGTTCGCTGGCCTCCCGGGCCCGGCCCGTAGCATTGGAAGTTCAACAGATTCTGAAAATCCTCGCCAGCCGCGGCTTTCGCGGCCGCGAAGTGCGCATCGGGAATATCGTTTGCATTCTGAGCCGCGAGAGTGAAAGCGGCCGCCAGCAAGCCAAGAGCGATCCTCATAAGCCTCCTCGTTTCCCGGAGTCGTGTCCCAGGTGGAAAAGAGAGTATAACTCGGGGCGAGCTAATGACGTCCGCTGTCAGCGGCTCAGCGCTGACAGCGGTTCAACTGAAGTGATTACGCAGCGCGGGCGGGATTACTTCCCGACCATGTGCTGGATGTCTTTGTTGTTTTCCTGGCAGATGTACTCGATCAGCTCACCGCGCAGCAGGCTCGGGTGCGTCGTAAACTTCCAGGGCTTCGAGAAGGTCTTCGGATCGTCGATCGTGTGCTCGATTTCCAGATGGCCGAGATCGGGGCGCCGGATGCGCTCCGTCACCTTCATGTCGGCGGAGTGCGGGGTGCCGCCCTCATCCAGCCAGCTGATGTCGTTCTGCCCGACCGTCTCGACGACCAGCGTATCGCCTTCCCAATGTCCGATGGAGTCGCCCAGCCAGGTGTACTCGACTTTCGGATCGTGCGGACGTCCGTCCATGAAGATTTTGCGCCAAATGTGCGCCCCGCCTTCGTAGACAATCACGATGAGCTGCGGCGTCTGAACGATGGTCCAGGGATACGGCGTCGTGCTCATGCGCGGCACGCCGGGCGGTAAGCAGTAGGACTCCGGATCGCCCTTGCTCAAATTATCGTGGCGCTCCTGGTGAATCTTGGCGGCTTCAGGCAGCATCGGGATAGGCGTTCCTGCCGCGGCTAATACGGCTGCCAGATCGACGTTCTCACGAATAGCATTGGGGGTCCAGTTGCCGGACAGGTCCGGCTTCCCGTCCGCGGTTCGCGGCGTGGGACCTTCCGGCGGCCAGTTGGGCTTTGGCTTAGCAGCGGCAGGCTGAGGCGTTGAGGCGGCAGCGGAAGCGCCACCGGCCTGCGCCAGAACTAAACTCGAGCCGCCGAGCAAAAGCGCAGCCAGCCCGATCACCGGTGCCTTTCGGAAGTGGAAATCTATCATATTCATAAGCCCCCTTGAGCGTTTGGAAGGTGCGGAGGCACAATACGCCCGCCGGATTTAGGATAGCCTCAGTCGAACGGAGAGTCGATGGAGACATCCTGATACATTATATCAATCGGGATGATGGTACCCCTCCAGCTTGACGAGTTTCATTCCGGGGACGAATCTGCCGATTTCGCCGTTCTTGACCGCGCTCTCCAAATTCCGGCGTGCGACGCGAGCGTGTTCTTGGGACAGCGTCTCGGCCCGGGCGACTTCGCGATTGACGATCGCATCGACTATCCCGCGGTGCTGGTCTATGGCGATGTGAAACAGTTCCCAGGATTCCGGCGCGATGTATTGCCGCCTTACAAACGCGCTGGGAGACGCGAAGGGCAGCGAACAGACGTGTTCCATGGCCCGATGGAGCATCCGGCATTGAGACAAACGCAGGATTTCGGCATGGAATTTAGCGTTCAAATCGATGTATTGCTCCAGGCATTCCAGCGTCAGCTTTCGCCTCTGCACCAGGAGCAGCAATTCTTTGTTAATCGCTTGCAGTTTGGCGGCTTCTCCCGAATCCACCAATCTCTCAGCCGCGAGCCGCGCTGCCATGCCTTCCAGCAAGCCGCGTAACTCGATTGCCTCATAGATATCGGCGGTGGAGAAATGTTGAACGACAAATCCACGGGTGGGTAATACGGCCAGCAGGCCTTCGTGCGCTAAGCGCTCGAGTACCAGCCGAAGCGGGATTCGAGACACGCCGAGTTCCGCAGCGAGGGGCACCTCCCGGATGCGCTCGCCCGGCTGAAAATGTCCTTCCAGCAACATCTCGCGCAGAGCCAGGGTGGCCCGGCCCGTCTGAGATCCACCGGGATCTTTCTGCCCTAAAGGGATTCGGGCCGGCGCAGTTTTCGGCATGGCGTCGACTTTTCGACGGGTCATTGAGGTTCCATTATCCGACTGTTATCAAGCACGATAATACCGGGTATCAACGCAAATCCATCGACTATCTTTGCGTCCGCCCCTATACTGCTTCCAGCCCTATGACTCTGACCCCCTCAGAGTTAGGGGATTCCGGCGCCTCGGGCCGAAACGCACGCCTGAAGCGCCGGATCTCCTGTTATTAAATTCTTACCGGGTTCTTGGACCCAGCCATCGCTGTTTCAGGAACCTGAATCGGCTCCAGAGACGCGAGGAT
>JAIQFE010000043.1 GCA_020073445.1 Terriglobia bacterium | reverse complement strand
ACAGTGCCATCAAAAGCGCTCGGTGTTTGAGCGATCGCGTAGCGCTGAGCAGCCGCTCGACTTCCTCCTGGCTCAGCACCGTCGGCAGATGTTTGGGCCGCTTGGGATACGGGATCTTTTCGGCCATGTATGCTCGGCCGAGAGTCTTCACGTACAGAAACCGGAGCGCTGCCGTTGCTTGTATGTAGGTTGCCCCTCAGGAAGTGCCAAGCACCGGGCAATACACTCGTTGATCTCGTGCAACGTGACGACTGTCTCGCCCGGTTCCCTGCGGTGCCAAAAAGTTCCGAAGGTGTTTTCGTCACGCCTGCATCCATCACATTCGTCAGATGATAACTGCGAAAGTTCCGGGTGAGTGCCGAAAAGAAATGGTTTCGGCACACCCCACGCGAGCCCATTTGGGGGGCCACCTTGCCGGTTTGCACGGTCAAGGATGACTGGCCGATTGTTGGGTTAAAATACATTGAAAACAAAGTTTCAGGGATAAACGCTTCGGGCTTTTCGACGCGGTTTCACCTGGAGTACGTTGAGGAACGTAACAGGAAACTGGACTCGGCAGCATGCGAACCCACGCCACGGCTCAATTCACCGCACGCCTGGGCATTACATTGTTGGCGACCCTAGCCTCAGCACAAGTTCAGCCTGTTCGATGGAACGCACAATACACCCAAATCTACTTCGACGATATCGAGAATGGTGCGACCGCCTTTAGCAATGGAGGGGCGTCGGTAGTCACCGATCCAGCGCTCGTGCTTGCCGGGCACACATCCATTCGTCTTAAGAACAACGGGGGCGTGACGACGAATCCCGGCGTTGTCCCGCTGTCCGGCAACACTACCTACATTGTCGAGTTCAAGTATCACATTCTGAACTATGGAAGTGCCGATCTCGTGCTCGGCGTATGGCTATTTCCGCCCGGCGATGGCAACCAGCAGCATGGGATTCCAGCGTCGAATATGCTTAAGAGCGCCCCGGCTACCGGCACATTCTCGGCGGGCGCACTGACGGCCAACGCCGCTCAATATGTCTTCAGCATTTATTCGGCATCCCCGGATAGCGATGTTGTCATCGACGATATCAGAGTGTTGCGCCAGGACACGGGACAGCGCACGACGCAGCCGTCCGCCTTCGCCTCTCTCGAAAACCTTCCGTTTCCGCGCCTCGGCAGATATTTCCAGGGCGGCACAAGCTGGTCCATGCGCCCGGGCATGCTGCCCCTCGGATATTCCGTCGATCAGATGGAGAGTCGTTTGGCATTCAACGACCTCATTGCCGGGCTTTGGGTGTCTGAACAGACAGGTGATCCCGCCTCGATCCGTCGGCTGCGTCAGCTCAACCCTAGCGCCGTGATACTGCCGTATCGAATGTCGACGGAGCAGGGACCAGTGCAGGCCCCGCAGTTTGCCAATGTCAATTTGGACTATTCCTTCCTTCAGAGCATTCCGGATGATTGGTATGTGAAGGATACGGCAGGCAATCATGCTGTGGAGGACCAGTATCCGGACATCAGTTTCATGAACATCTCACCGTCCAGCCCCGTCGTGAACGGGCAGACCTTCATATCCGCCCTACTGGCTTGGTTGGACGGTAGAGTATTGCCGTCCGGATTGTGGGATGGCGTCTTCCTGGACAACTTCGTCGCCGAGGCGAATATTCATATTAGGAACCTGTCGAACCCCGCACTTTTGGACTTTGACTACAACCGCAACGGAATTCGCGACGAAACACCAGCTTCGACGAGTGACATGACACGCAGCGCGGTCATCGGCCTGTTGCAGCAGTTTCGTGCGGTCAATGGAGATATGCAACTCGTGATAGGCAACTCAGGCTACCTTCCGGAACTGAGTCTGGCGCCGTACGTGAACGGATACGGCCTGGAGTGTGTCAGTGACGCCTGGAATGGGTCTAACCTGTCCCAGGCATCGGCAGCCGGCTGGCGTGGCGTGTTCGACGCCTACCGGGCGATGCAAACAATCTCCCGCCGCCCGCGCATCACTTTGCTTGAAGGCTGTGGTGCGCAAGACAAGAGATCCGATCCGTCCTACCTTACTTTCACGGCAGATGATTTGCGGACGCATCGCATGACGCTCGGCACTGCCTTGCTGTCAGACGGGTTCTACAGTTTCGATCTGCATGACAATTTCACGGTTCCGCTCTGGTATGACGAGTACTCCGTGGACGCGAAGGGGAACGCGGTCGAAGATCGGACGAAGAAAGGATACCTGGGCGCAGCATTAACAGATGCCGTCGAGTTGACCGATGGTGGATCGGTGATGTTGCAAGAGAGTTTCGAAGGCGCGATCCTGCCCCCGGCATTTCGAGCCAATCCTGCGAGCGCCGTTTCCGTATCCAATGGCGCCCTGATAATAAGTAATCCGGACCACACCCAAAACGGCTCTGCCGGCATCAGTACGAATCCCAGTACGCTCCGGCTTGACCCGGGGACGTACTTACTTACCTTTGACTGGAAAGTCGTGGATACACTCGACCATCCGCTTTCTTTCAACGTTAAGGGAAGCCGGCAACTCGATGGATTCCGCGCACCTTGGGTCGTCACCGGTGACTCCGGAACGGTTCATTTTCCCTTTGTAATCTCCACCTCTGATGCTTGGTCCATTGGCATTAGTATGTCCGGTGGGGGAAAGGTCGCAATCGACAATGTTCGCATTGTCAGGGGTGGCGTTGGCCCCTGGCGGCGGGACTTCGAGAACGGCTCTGTGCTGGTGAATCCGCTTCCGCAGCCGCGCACCTTCTCTGCCACCGAGCTTGCCGGCACACTGAATCGGACGGGCATTCATCGGATCAAGGGCACCCAGGCCCCTGATGTCAACAATGGTCAGCCGGTGACCGGGGACCTGACTATAGGCGCCTTCGACGCGATCATTCTGCTGGCGGACCGGCTCAACGTCCCCGGATGCACGTACTCGTTGGACTATTCCGGTCAAGCGTTCGCGGCACAAGGGGGGACGGGCAGCATTGCGATCACAACAGGGGAAGGTTGTCCGTGGAGCGTCGGTGCATTGCCCGCCGGAGTCACGCTGATCGGCGCGGGTTCGGGCGCCGGAAGTGGCGTCGTCACGTTCCAGGTTCTTCCGAACGTCGGCGGGAGTGTTTCGAACTCTCTCACCATCGCCGGCCAAACCTTCACAATAGAGCAGTCGGCTGCTTCCATCGCAGGTTTGGCTGCGGCGGGGTCGCTGGGGCAGGTCGCCTCCGAGGGGACTTGGGATTTCAGCCTGATCGGCATCAACCTGGGAGCTTCCGCCGCAACGGCGCGATTCAGTTTTACCGGCGACAACGGCGGCCCGCTGATGCTGCCGCTGACGTTTCCGCAATTGGCTCCGGCCGCGGGTCCGGAGCTGGCGTCGACTTTGGATCGCACGCTGAGTCCGAACGCGCAGGTAGTGATGGAAAGCACGGGACCCGACAACCTGGCCCCGCTTGTCGGGTCAGGGCAACTGCTGAGCAACGGAAACGTGAGCGGGTTCGGGATCTTCTCTAATCCGAAACAGCGCTGGAACGCGGTGGTGCCGCTCGAAACCCGCAACGCGAGTAAATACATCCTGGCGTTCGACAACACGACCTCGCTGACGACGGGGGTAGCGGTGGCGAGTCTGGCGACGCAGGCGCAGAACGTGACGGCGATCGTCAAGGATGACGCGGGAGCGCCGATCGGCAACCCAGCGACGATTTCGCTCAGCGCGCTGGGGCACACCTCGTTCATGCTGAATAATCCGCCGGCGGGATTTCCGGCGACCGCTGGCAAGCGCGGCACCATCGAGTTCGACACGCCTCCGGGCGGCCAGTTGAGCGTGCTGGGCCTGCGCGCCAACGGCCCGGCGCTAACCACGTTACCGGTGCTGGCCAACGTCGGCACCAGCGGCGGTTCGATCACGCACGTGGCGTATAACGGCGGCTGGACAAGCGTCTTCTATCTGGTCAATACGGGCACGGCGTCGGCGCAGTTCACCCTGAGCTTCTTCGACGAGAACGGAATTGCGCTTCCAGTGCCACTGCTTCTGCCGCAATCGGGGACGAACATCACGACAGCAGCATTAACGCAAACGCTGGCGGCCGGAGCGATGCTGGTGGTCAACACCCAAGCTCAAGATGGACAGACCTTGGTGATCGGCTCGGCGCAGTTGACGACCACCGGTAACGTCAGCGGGTTTGAGATCTTCCGCTGGACCACGTTCGGCCAGGAAGCCTCGGTGCCTCTCGAAACGAGGACACCGAACAGCTTTGTGCTGGTGTTCGACGATACGAATGGTCTGACCACCGGAGTGGCGCTTGCGAATCAGAACGCCGCGGCGGCGAATGTCACGGTACGAATATATGATGACGCGGGCGCACTGTTGCAAAGTACCTCGATCAACCTGGGGAACCGCGGGCACACCTCGTTCATGCTGCCGGACAACTATTCCGTGACCGCGAACAAGCGCGGCATGGTGGAGTTCACCATCCCGCAAGGTGCCGAGATTAGCGCGGTGGGACTGCGCGCCAAGAACGACGGCACGCTTACGACCATACCGGTGCTCACAAAATAGACGCCAAAACTCCTAATTTGGCAAACCGGAATAGCGCTCTGGACGCCTGTGCCGAAATGGGCAGCTGTACCGGGCGCCTAATTGGCTGATTACAGTCGAGTCAAACGGCGTCTAGGTACCGTGCGACAACCACATCGTTCTCACACACTTTTCGGATCGCCGACAACCTGGAACATTCAAGGCGATCTCCAGAAACTGGACGATGCGCTGGTGAAGGTCGAGAGCGAGCGGCGTCAACTCAGCCGCGCTCCCTGCCCAGCTCCCTGTTCCCATGACACGGCGCGCAGGTACGCGACAGGACCGAATATCGCGACGCCGAGCCGATGGCCTTAGAATCAACTGTTTAGCAATAGCTCGTACGAAGCAGGACGATAGACTACGGCTTCGATTCCCGTTAGCGCTGGCTGACCGAGTCTTTAACCGGGTTAAGGGTCATTCACGATCACGGGCAGGGTCGAAAATGCTTCTGTGCCGATAACGCGCAAGGCGATCGCGGACACCAGAGTATCCGCGCTACAGTCCAAGGTCCCTCGCTTGCCAGTGAGAACAGGGAATGAATAGCCAGCATAGTGTCCCAGGGGATTTAAGGAGGGAATTGTGACAGCATTGGGAATCACCGTGCCTGACTGGTCGCGGGCGGTGCACACGATATGCGCCGCCCCACTCGGATTCAGATTCGCGATCGCAAAACCAGTATAGAGCGGCGCACCAGTAGGCAAGAACGTAGTCGCGTCGAACGGAATGACGAATTCGTTGTAACCATCGCTCGTGGGCACGGCAGCCTCGTAGTAAATGCCGTTTGCAACTGCCCTTCGGAAGAGAGCCTGCGTAGTTGTGGCAATGTCGGTCGTGATCAACCCCCAGCTCCCCTGAACCGCCAAGCTAGCATTTCCGGCCTCATAGTCGATCCTTCCCAGGGCAGGAATACTGCTGGTCAGCGTACTCACGTTCCCTACTCTGCCGGTGAAAGGAAGTGCGATAGGGGAACCATTGTCATCATAGAAGGTCGCAGACCAATCGGCGGCGTGCGTTGTGGGGTTGACGGCGAAAAGAGCCGTGGTCCATTCGCCTCCAGAGGCGACGTGAGGCACGGGCCGGAGAGAGCAACCCGTGCCGGCACTGCAGACCGAGGGATCGAACTGGCGAATTGGCACCGCTACCCCAGCCACCATGAACACGGCAACGCGCAATCCTCCCGGATTATTGTCGGCTTCTAGGGTCACCTCTGCCGAACCGGTTCCTTGAGCACTCCCCGAAACCCTCAACCAAGGCGGCAAGCCGCTGATCGACCAGGGGCAAGTACTGCCGGTTATGATCGTGAACTCCATGCCACCCTCTGTTCCTCTGATACCCAGGTCGGCTGTGTCAATGAGATATGTGCAGGGGAGCGGGTCGGCATTCGCCGAACGCGGCTCGACTCGTTTAGCGTTCTTAGTGCTATAGCTCTGACTCGAAAGCGTACCGCAGATCGCCAAAGTTAGAACGATAGGTTTGATCCGCATGGGTCCTCCTGTTTAGCCAGCCATTCCGGCCCCGAAACCCGCTTCAAGATTCAGCAGCGGTGTGTCGCTAAAATAGCGAGTTCTCATGAGGACCAGAATCGATATAAATTCCTTTGGGACGACAGACGGTAACATCTCAGCACGACAGTCGCCAATTGCAGAAATAAAGGCAAAACTGGATCCAACCTGTGCGCGATGGGCCCGAACACCTCGCGCCAAAGGAGTCTCCTGAGTGAACCCGCGCAGTTTACCGGTTGCCATCTCCTGCAGCACTAGCCCTAGCGAGTAAATGTCACTCCACGGGCCAGCTTCTTTGCCTTCGAGCTGCTCAGGGGCCATGTAGGCGGGTGTGCCCATTACGACATTGGTCCCCGTGAGCGTTTCGCCCGGGTGCGTTTGGAGTTTCGCCAAACCGAAATCCAGAACCTTCACGCCGGACTTGGCCATCATGATATTGCCGGGCTTGAGGTCCCGATGCGTGATGCCTTTCGCGTGCGCCTCGGCCAGAGCGTCTGCAATTTGCGAGCCGTAGCGCAGCGTGTCGGCAATGGACAGCTTGCCTTTCTTGAGGCGCGCTGCAAGGGTTTCGCCCTCCAGTAGCTCCATTACCAGCTAATTAGGGCCGACGTCATGCAGAATGCAAATATGCGGATGATTCAGCGCGGAGATCGCACGCGCTTCCCGATCGAAGCGCGCGTCGAATTGCCTGCTGGCAATCTTGATCGCCACTTTGCGGCCCAGGCGTGTATCCACCGCACGAAATACCTCACCCATGCCACCCTTGCCGATGGAAGCCTCAATCTTGTATGGTCCGAGTTGTGCTCCGGCGGTCAAAACCGTGAGAGTGGAATCATCGAGCAGATCGGCTGCGGATGGTCGAGTATCTGCTCGCGGGCGGTATCCTGTGCGAGCAGCGCCTCTACCTCGCGTCTCAGCCCCGGTTCAGCGTCCGCTAAGGCTTCCGGCCCGCGTTCTCTCGCTGCGTGGTACAAAGCCTCGATCTGCCGGAAACGTTCAGAAGTCATGGTCCCGGAAAGGTACTGACTTCTAAAGGTTACTGTATTCCTGGAAACCTAGGTCAATCAGCCTTGCCAATGTGACAGACACGCATCTCTGAGCGTCTAACCGGCAAACCGAAGATGTGGAGGCTCGGTTAAGGTGTGCAGGAAGGATTTGGTTTCCACACAGTCGCGTCCTGGACTGCGACCTTGTGTCTGATCAATGAGTTGGGTCGTAGGGTTTCGGACCCCTTAACCTGCTTGTAATTTCCAGCCTGCCCATCATCCCCAAGTCTTCGTGATCGAGGATGTGGCAGTGATACATCGCGGCTCCCGTAAAATCCCGAAACGCGGTTCTCACGCGGACCCGATCCCCGGCGCGGACCAAAACCATATCCTTCCAGGAGCGGGCCGCTCCCCCGTCAGGATCCATGACCTGAAACGGATTCGTGTGGATGTGCATGGGATGATCCATCATCGAGGAGTTCACAAATTCCCATTCCTCGACGGTGTTCAGCTCCGCTCGCGTGTCGATCCGATCCGGATCGAAGGTGCGTCCATTGATGGTGAAGCTCATCATGCCGCCCATCATCATGCCCATCCCCATTCCGCCCCCGAGTTGGAAGGTGCGGTAGACGGTAGGCTTCGGCAGCGGGTCGATGCGGACCAGTTGGCGAGGCAGGTTCCATGTCTTGGCAGCCCGGCCTCGGTAGCTGAGGGTCGCCAGAACCAGCGGGCCGGGTGACAAACCAGGGGAGCGTCCCATCATGCCCATGCCCATCATACCCGCGCCCATCATGCCGCTCCCCATGCCCCGGCCCATCCTCATTCCCATACCCATCATCCCGCCGCGATTGTAGGGGTGGCTGAGCAAACGGTATTGGCCTGCGGGCCGATTCCCGCGAACCATCACCTCGGCTCGCTCACCAGGCAGAAGCAGAATTTCGTCTCGTTCTTCCGGCGCGGCCAGCGCTCCGCCATCAGTCGCGATCACATGCAGAGGGTGCTCCTCAAGCTGAATTCTGTGGAAGCGGGAACTCGATGCGTTGAGGATCCGCAGCCGCAGCCAGCCATCGCGCTGAATGAGAAGCGCGGGGCTGATCTCGCCGTTGGCCGTGACCAGACTGCCTTCGCGGCCCATCATTCGTTCCATCATGTTGGGTTCGAGCGGATCACCGTGGCTGCTGAGGCTGAAATCCTGCAAGACAAGCACGGCCTCCGGCGCAGAGGCTATTTCCGGGATCTGGTCCAGTTCACCGCGAATGATGAAGACTCCGGCCAAACCGCGCGAAATCTGACGCGCGACGGATTCATGCACGTGAGGGTGATACCAAAACGTGCCGCCGCGATGGCTCGCAGGAAGATCGAACTCGTAGGTGAAGGATTCGCCCGCCGGGATGCGCAGCATCACGTTATCGGCATTGCCCGAAGGCGAGACGTGCAGGCCGTGATAGTGGATGTTGGTCGGTTCGACAAGCCCATTACGGAATCGCACGCGCATGTGGTCGCCCGGACGGGCCTCGATCATCGGCCCGGGAACCTGCCCGTTATAGCCGTAGAGATAAGCTGTCCGGCCAGCGACACGCATCCGCCCTTGCCGGGCTTCGAGAGCGACGTCAACCACTGTAGGAGTCGAGGAAAGTTTGCTGAGCGAAAAAGGCAGGCCAAGGCTGGCCTTCAGAAAAGTGCGGCGATAACTGCTGGCCACAGGAACCTCCCAGTATCACATGAGCCCTCGCATGGGAAGTCTCAATTGGAGCATACCAGGGAATGTAAGTTTCCTGCGCCCGACGCGTCGGGCTGTCTAGGCTGGCCTCTGAGGTGAAACGGTCGGTGGGGAGCCTCAGGTCGTGTCAAAAACATTTCTTTTCGGCGCATTGGACGAACTTCGTTACGCATCTTCCTCGACGAACCCGTAACAGACAGTTCGCTCCGAGCGTCACTCTGCACGAAGGGGAATCGAGAAATGATCGAGCAGAGCGTGCCGAAACCCTCGTCGAGTATTGTTGCTACGGCTGATGAGAACTGTGATGTTGCTGATGTCGTTAACCACGAACCAAAAGGAAGTGTTTCTGACACGGCCTGGTTCGCGTAGGGACTAAACACGAACACAGGGGCGACCGGCGTCTCGGTAATCGCCTTTGCGTATACCGAGTCTTGAATTTAGCTTTAGATTTGCGTCCTGACGTCTCCACCGGCCAGAGGCGATGCCCTCATGACGTAGACTTCCGATACTGCCCACTAAAAGGACCTTTCATGAATGAGTTGATTGCGATTGAGAAGATTGCCGGCTGGGAGAAACTGAAGACACTGGTCCTCGATAGCGTCTCTTCGCCGATTACCAAGCGGGTGTACAACATGGCGCTGGACGAGTTCCTGGCCTGGTTCAAGCAGACACCGCGGCCTGGTTTCACCAAGGCCACCGTGAGCGTCTGGCGGGTATCGCTAGAGGCCCGCGGCCTGGGGTCTTCGTCGATCATCATCCGTATGTCGGCGATTCGCAAGCTTGCAGCGGAGGCCGCCGATAACGGCCTTCTGGCGCCCGAGTTGGCGGCCGGCGTCGCACGCGTAAAGAGCGCCAAAGCGCAAGGCATCCGTACCGGGAACTGGCTGTCGCTGCGGCAGGCGCAGGCGTTGCTGAGCGCGCCCGACACCACGACCACAAAAGGACTGCGCGACCGAGCCATCATCGCCGTTCTGCTGGGGTGCGGCCTCCGGCGATCCGAGGTGGCGGCGCTCAGTTTCGCCCACGTCCAGCAGCGCGATGGTCGCTGGTGCATTGTCGATCTAATTGGTAAGCACGGGCGGATTCGCACGGCCCCGATGCCCAATTGGGTGAAGGTCGCGGTCGACTCGTGGACCTCGGCGGGTGCGCTATCAGCAGGACGCGTATTTCGGCCCGTCAACCGGGCCGACCGAGCGTCGGGCGAGGTTCTGTCTGAGAAGGTGGTATGGCAGCTCATCAAGCCATACGCAGAAGCAGCCGGAGTTCCTGGTATCGCGCCCCATGACCTCCGGCGTACCTGCGCGAAGCTGTGTCGAGCCGGAGGCGGTGAGCTTGAACAGATCCAGTTGCTGCTAGGGCACGCGTCGGTCCAGACGACGGAGCGGTACTTGGGCACGCGGCAGGATCTGGTACATGCCCCTAATGATGCCATCAAGTTGAGAGTGGCAGTTTAGGGAGAGGTCGGTGATCCAACTGACGAAAATAAAGGTTTTGCAGAACCCCCGGGTTGTCGTTGGACATCCGACCGGTTGAGCCGCGACGTGTAAGGGTTACCGGCAGCCAGACCATTCCCTTGGCAGCTCTCATCCGACACGCATCCGAGTGGGGAGCGAAAACTGCGGAAGGTATGGGGCAGTTAGTGGGATATGAATGTATCCAAACAGCCTAGTTTGCGCCGTTTGTTCGGCTTCATAGGCTCTCCATCTAGCTGAAGCTAGAGAACGCTAGATACAGCATAGTTAGAGCAAACAAAGCGCCTTGCAACCACGCTTTCTCCTTTAACCCGCTGATTTCAAGACGGCTTAAATTCCTGGAAGGGGCCCGGCTCAGCGCTTGAAGCGTACATGGAAAACTTGCTCTAAATCATTTTCAAATGAGGCGGAACAGGTGTATACTTTCCGTGTCCGGCAGGCAAAACAAAAATTATCCGTTTGGAGGGGCCAATTCGATGCTTAAGCGAACTTTCCTTTTCATTTGGGCACTCACCATCTGCGGCGTGGCGAACGCGTCAACCTACACGTATGTGGACTGGACCTCATCAACTGCAACGACTGCGACCGGTTCACTCTTCGGTTCAATCACCGTTAGTTATAGTGGCGAAATAGCTTTCACGCAGACCAGTAGCGGCACAAACTTCTGGAGTCCAACCGGCACGTTCACGACCGCCACGATTTCAAATGGTCCGCCCAACTCCGACATTGTCGCGATCGACGGCACCGCCACTACCCATACGGTCACCTTCTCGTCGCCGGTGACGGACGTTATTATGGATATCCTGAGTCTCGGGCAACCTGGATTGGGAACGCAGTATATCTTCAATCAGCCATTCTCAATCGTACAAATCGGTCCATCATCCGCGTTTGGAGGAGGTACAACCACACTTACTCAATCCGGAAACACGCTGACCGGTCACGAGGGCGACGGTGTGTTGCTGTTTTCAGGGCCGATCAGTTCCATCACCTGGACAGGTGCGAATCCGGAGTTTTGGAACGGGTTCACATTCGGAGCGCTCAGCGTTGCTACTAGCGGTGTGCCGGAACCGGCGACATCGGCGTTCACGGTGATCGGATTGCTGGGGTTTATTGCAGCAACCAGCCTGAATCGGCATCGAAAAAGCTAACCGTGCCGAAGGCTCGGGCGTCGATTCAAGTCCCGTGCGCTCTATGGCAATTGAGTGACGTGAACGAACCGGCGGCCATTCCGCATAGGCTCACACACTGGGGAATAGTTTTCTCTGGTGAAGGCATCCGCACTGCTAAAAACACGAATGGCTCGACCGGTCGCCAGCTTGCTAATTTATTGAAATAACAGGCTAAGTGAATGGGCGGCTAGTGGGATTCGGAAGACACCGAGATTCGTGTTCCCGTGTCGTTCCCGTTCCGCCAGCTGTGGCCCGGCTTTGCTCGAATCCCTGGGGGCTTCGCCTGGAGCCGTCGCCCAGCTCATGCATCGTCGCGCCCAGTCGACTTTAATAGTCGCAACCAATTCCCGCTTGGCCTTCTCTCCCTCAAGACACAACGCCCCTTCGGCTTCCACTGTGCCATAAAGGAAGAAAGAAGTTGTGCCGTGCCGGTGGCGGTGAGCTTGAGCAGATTCAGCTGCTCCTCGGCCACGCCTCGGTGCAGACGACGGAGCGATACCTGGGCACACGGCAAGATCTCGTTCACGCTCCAAATGATGTGATCAAGTTGCGGGTAGCGGTATCGGCAGAGGCCGACGGTCAAACCGATGAGTAAAGGTTTTGCAGACCGTCCGACCGTTGGTAGAGATCCGACTGGTTGAGCCGTGTCGTGTATCGGTTGGCGGCAGGCAGACCATTCCCTTCGCGGTTCTCATCCCACAGGGATCCGACTGCGAGGCGAAAAGCACCGCTTCGTAGACAGGGCTCGCGACTGTGGCCCTTTAACGCAGGCAGGTGACGCTCAGGTGACTGCATTTGGTATCGGAAAGGTGTTGGGCACGACACCGTATAGCTCAGCAGCGGTGGCAAGCCGTAGGAGAACGTCTGGATTTGGGACGGTCAAGACCGGAGCTTGGGCGATGTGAGCAATCCAATCGCGACGGGGGTCCCGCTCATCGTCTCGCCCATAGTGATGAGGGAAATTTGTAAAGACCAGAAGGTTGTACGGATCGTGGCCTCCATTTCTTTTTCGGAAACCTTCGATGATCGCCTTTAGATATCGTGTGGCAACCGGCTTAGGAGCCGGTTCTCCAAAGAAGTTTCGGGCGCGGCGAGGCGGCAAATTCGTATCGACGAAGATTGCCAGCGGAAGAGTCGACTGTTTGGCAATCGCATCATTGACGAGTCTGGAGAATTTGAAATCCGCCTGGTCCTCGGCTTCTGGCGCGCCGAACTGCGCGATTACGCCAGGGCGATGACGGCTCTTAGCTTCGACCGCCAAGCGAATTCCGGACTGCGGATCGGTAGCGATGAATTCAACATGACGACGACTCGGATCAGTGGCATCTTCGTGAGCGACGGTGAATCCTGCCCGTAGGCAGGTAGCTTCGGCAAACAATTCGTGTCTCGCCCCCTGGAACTGTTCGCGGTTCTTAAGACGCTGCAGCAAACGATCATCTAAATTGTTGTTGTGATCCACCACGTAGAGGTCGTAGGCAAACCCGAAATAAGCAGCCATCGATCCGTTGGGTAAAACGCCTTTATCCTGCGGCGCTCCCATGAGAGCTTTCTTCGCATAGATCAGCGCTCGGGTTCGCCAAAGGGTAAGTGGATGTTTTTCGATTGGATCAAGCTTAGTCTGTGCCTCGGTCCAGTCTCCGCCGAAGCGAGCCTGTAGAAAGGCATCCAGGAAATCAGCAAAATACTTCCAGTTCCCGGAATACAGCACTCCCCCGACCGCCACGAGTCGTTTCCCCCAGTTCTCCGCTGTTATGATCGGCTTGATCTTCCCAAACTTTGAAACTCGTTGACTTTCCTCGATAGCTTGCGTTTCGAAAATTTCATTCGCTCTGCGCACCAATTCCGCTTGGGTTAGGGTGCCCTCCGGAACGGAATCCGCCTTTACTTTCGACCTCGAACTCAGGGGTTTCGGCTTCTTAAAGCGCAAGAAAAAGTTTAATCGATTCTGCGGTCCGAACGTGAACCAGGTTCCGCGCCACACGTCGAGAGAATCGAAGCCGATCATACATTTGGCGAGATGGCCGATCAGCGCCCAGGGGCATAGCTAACAATTTTCGGACGTTATCTAATATTCCGGTTTCGCGCAGCTAACAAGAAGGTCCGGCGATAGTACAGAGAGCCTCAGCCCTCGGGACTGAAACCGTTGCTGAGCGCCTTGCATCCAAAAAGCAGATGGAGTCGACGCTAAAGTAGTTTCTCTCAGCCCACTCAGTTTATTACGTCCTCGATGTTGAAATCGAAACTCAAACCGTAGCATTCGATCCCCCTCTAGAAAGCAGCCCTGTCTCGGTCTGGGCTTGAGGTCTTTGAAGCGAAATGGACGTTCTGAAAATGATCAAGGAACTGCGCAAAGAACATGCCCAGTTGCAGGAGGCTATCCTGACGCTGGAAAGGTTAGCCGCTGGTCGCAGGAAACGCCGGGGACGGCCACCAGCCTGGATGTCGGAGGCTAAGAAGCGCGGTCGGCCGCCAGGGAGCAAGAACAGGCCGAAGGCGCTTTGAACCTAGACGGGAATCTTATCCAGAGCTAGACGCGGCGATCTATATCTATATTCCGGCTTCGTGGAGCCAGCGCCGTGCGACACCAAAAAGCGGAGTGGCGCCGTCAACAAGAAGCGCAAGCTGGACGTGATTGCGGCCAGCGAAGGGGGGCGGGGCAGGGTGTACCGGGTGAAGTGACCGGCGCTGGGGCGCTCAAAATGTATACTTGAGAGTTTCATAGACAGCTCGCCAATGCAAAGTAGCTCGACAACGGCTTCGGTGCGCGTTGTTCTGGGGGAAGCAGGGCTATGCAGGGGCTATTTCCTATTTGTGTTGCCATCATGTGCAGGCCCACCCTGTTAATCCGCAATAACGGCTACTGAAGCTCGGGCGTCAAGTCACAATGGTGAGTTTGATCGCGTCGTTGGGCGCGCGGACCAAATCCTGTTTGGTGCCCAGATATCTTTCCGTGGTTTGGACCGACGCGTGACCGAGAAGCAGCTGGATCTGCTCAAGCTCCCCGCCTGCCGCCCTGCAGAGCTTGGCACAAGTGCGTCGCAGGTCATGAGGTGCGAGGCGAGGTACGCCAACTGCCTCTGCGTAGTGCTGGAGCATCTGCCACACGACCTTTTCGCCCAAGCGTTCACCCCCCGCCCGGCCGCTGGCGCGGGTCACGGGCCGGAAAACGTGGCCCTCCGCCAGCCCCGCCGCAGACGCCCAGGCATCGATCGCCACCTTGACCCAAGTCGGCAGTGGGGCCGTGCGGACCAGGCCGTGCTTACCAACGAGGTCCACAATGCACCAGCGACCATCGCGTTGCTGAATATGAGCGAAATTGAGTCCCGCAACCTCCGATCGCCGCAGGCCGCAGCCCAAAAGAACGGCTAGCATGGCGCGATCACGAAGTCCCCGCATCGTGGCGACGTCTGGCGCGCTCAGTAAATCCTGCGCCTGCCGCAGCGACAGCCAGTTCCCCACCCGGATTCCAGTGGCCTTCACGCCTTTCACGCGAATGATCCCGGCCGCCAACTCCGGTGCGAGCAAGCCATTATCTACTGCCTCTGCCGCCAGCTTACGAATGGCCGACAGGCGGATACTGATCGACGACGACCCCAAACCGCGGGCCGCAAGGCACACCCTCCAAGCGCTAACAGTCGCCTTTGGTGAAGCCGGTTCGGGACGACTGCTGCAGCCAAGTCATGAACTCATCCAGCGCCATGTTATACATGCGGCGCGTGATTGGCGAAGAGACGCTGTCTAGCACGAGCGCTTTCAACCGCTGCCACTCGGCCGACTTTTCGACCGTACTCAAGGAGTTCATTTGAGTACTCACGCGGATTCCTCTTCGGTCGATCCTTCTGCGGTGCTGCAGCCACTCTCCGGGTTTTGCCCTGCCGCACCGCCCGATCGGTCCGCATCCCGGTAGACTCGCCGAACCGTGGTTGCCCCGGCCCTGAGTTGCTTCGCAATGGCGCGCCAAGAGAGTTGGGCTCCATCACGAAGCGCCACAACATGTGCGCCGTCCAGGTTAAGGCGAGGTCTTCCGGCTGGCCGCCGCATCTCGGCCTTCTGGCTATACACCTCTTGTCGACCGCCCGAGTTGCTCACTCCGGCGTGGATGTCACCTCGGGTCATGACCCGATTCCTTGAGGTGAAGCCGCAGATGTGCTGATAAGTTGTTGAATCCCTTCGAGTACTACCTTGCCTCCTGACCCTGGGTTAAGGCAGAAAGTTCTAAAAGTGTCCACGAAGGGGAGCCACATGTCATGGCTCGGAAACGGATGCCTACTTCCCGCAAAAAGGTTGCAACCTTCTACCATCACGCTGCTAATCCCCGCTGCCAGCCGGAGTAAGCGCCGTTTCCAATCTGGCCAGTCTATCTTCCATGCGGGTTACCGCAGCTTCCAAGTGCTCAGGATGCGGCTGGCTCGAGAAAACGGGATTGTTCACCCACCAGTCCATTCCCATTTCCCGCGCTTTGTCCACCGAGCAGATCACCAGCCGTATTTGGACCGACAACAGCTCGATATCGACCAGCTTCACTTTGATATCCCCGGCGATGACGATGCCCTTATCGAGTACCCGCTCGAGAACATCGGAGAGCGTCGAACTCTGAACGGCGTGCGATACGGTAGGTTGCGGCATAAGAAATGTTCTGCTCTACAAAAGCTTTCCGAGTGGGCCCAGGTCCAGATTCAAATCTTCCTCGCCGAGGCCGAATTCCTTTCGCAACCGTTCGATCTCTTCCGCCTGACGCATCAAGGTGAGGCCCAGCCGCTCGATCTGTTCGTCGTTCAAGGAACCAGCATCGATGCGGCGAATCGCCTGCCGCTCCAGGAGTTCATGCAGCAGTTTCACCAGCGTCAGCACCAGTTGGCCGAGGCCGTTCTTTACCGTTTCGGGATCAAGGTTCAGCCGGAGCCGGGACGGCATCTCGCTGTGCGCTTGTCCCGCCGCGACTGCGGTGCCTGGCTGCATCACTCGGGCGAAGTCTGAAATCGAATCAGACTCGACTTGCGCCATTTCATCCCCCCGCATCGGCATGTTCCTTTCCGATCGCAATACTCAAACCTACACCGCCGGGTCCGCCGCCCCGTGCAGTCTCTACGGAAGAGAGCACGAGATGGAGACCCAGATAGACCAGCTCAACATCGGCCACCGAGATGACCACTTCCCCAGCCACCACGGCGCCCTTGGTTAATACGCGATCGAGCGTTTCGCAGAGAGAGACGCGCTGAAGATCGTTGAGCCCGGCAAGCTCGAGCCTGGCCGCGCCGCTCGCCTCCGGATCATGCCGGGGCATAAGAGTTTACGAACCCGGAACTCGTCGTTTGGTACAGACTCTGCGCCAATTCCTCCAGCCGCTCCAGTCCCACCGGCTGTCCCTGCCGGTAGACCAGGCTGAGCCGCTGTTTCGGGAAGGCTTGCCGGAAGAGTTTGACTGCTGCCAGTTCCCGCCGCCGCAGGCCGGCGCACAGGTCGCAATCTCCCGGCGGCGTCATGAGGTTCAGGAACATGGCTGAAACGACAATGCCGAGGCGCTCGCAGGCTGCCAGGAGGTCCTTGGTCTCCTCCCAAGCCATCTGGGTCGGAATGCTCACCACGTTCAGAACGGCTTTCGCGGGATCGGTCAGCAATTTGCGGAACTGCTTCAGGCTCTTGGATAGTTCCACCAGCCGGTCGGAGAAGCGCGGTAGCTGCAGTATGTGCTGGTACTTCAGGAGAACCCGGAAGAATGTCTTGAGCCACTCGTCGACCAGCGCGGGCAGCTCCATCAGCCTTATGAAATGGCCCGTAGCGGCCGAATCCAACACGAACAAGTCAAAGCGGTCGTGGACCAGAAGATCCAGGATGCGGGTCAGCGCCATCACTTCATCCAGCCCCGGCGGCGCCAGGTCCATCATCTTCTCCAGAACCACCCGGTCGAAGGTCAGGTCAAAACCGGCAGCGACAGTTTCGAAGAACTCCTCGATGTCATCGGCATACTGGGCTTTCAGAGCCTCAAACTCAGCGGGCGCGTCGATTTCCATGGCGTTCAGGCCGGCCACTACGTGGACCGGCTGAGGGCCGGCCTCCCGATTCAGGCAGGCGGACAAAGAGTGGGTCGGATCGGTTGAAAACAGCAGGATTCGCTTCTCCGGATACGCGCGGGCGAGGCGCACGGCGGTGGCGCAGGAGAGCGTGGTCTTGCCCACCCCTCCTTTACCGGTGAACAGAATCAGCCGGATTTCACGCGACGGCAGCTCGGCCGGCGTCTCAACCAGCGCGTGGCGGGTTTCCCGCACCTGGGGAACGATGGCCGGGGCTCCCTCGATCGGGCGCGCATGGTCCCAAAAGCGGGACAGCAGCTCCGCTCCGCGAACTTCGTCGGCGAACAGGTCGATTGCCCATATCGCCACCCGGCCGTTCGTCGAACACAACGGCTGGATTTGTTGTTGCTCCCGCGCATTGGCCTCCGAGCAGGTGGCGCAGGCGCCCGCCTGATGAAGCTGGTTGATGACCAGGTCGGTCACGGCTATTCGCCAGCGCCGCAGTTCTTTCCGCAGCGCCACTGTTTCCCGCACGCTGAGCGGTTCGGCGATGGCAACGGGAACAAACTGGCAGCGCGCGGGATCGCGTAACAATTTGTCCATGCGCCCGAGCGAATCCCACCATTTGCTGAGAAAGAGGTCCAGCGAATCGGGGTCCTCAGACCGGCTGAAAACTTTTCGCATATACCGGCGCTTGTCGAGAAGGACGTCCAGCATGGACAGCCAGTTCCGGATGAGTGTGGGCATGGCCAGGAGCCGCAGCGTGTGGCCGCCGGGCGCCGTGTCCACGATAATGCAGGCGTAACGGCGGTTTTCCACCCAATCGACGATCTGCAGGAACGCCATGAGTTCATCCAGGCCCGGCAGCGAGAGGTTGAGGAAGCGGCCGATGTCCTCGTCATCGAGGAACGTGCCGGCGGCCGCGATTTCGTGCAGCTTCTGCCCGTTCTCCGTACGAAACGCAGCCAGGTACTCCTGCGCATTCAACTCCCGGACGGTCAGGTTGGCCGGAGGGATCATGCCGGCCAGACTGTCCTGGAGCGAATGGGCTGGGTCGGCCGAGACCAGCAAAAAGGACTCTGCTGGCCTCTCTGTTGCAAGCCGCAGGGCCGCTGCCGTGGCGCAGGTTGTCTTACCAACCCCCCCTTTGCCTCCAAACAGCAACAACTGCAAGCTGCTGTTGTCCAAGAAAGACGGCCGGATCGCACTCAGGGACGCACTATCGGCCCTTCCCATGCACCGGCACCTCTTCGAGTATCCCCTCGCTGCCGGATTCTCCTTCCTCTGTGTTACGTTCGGAGGCGGCCTCGATTTCCTCCAGCCGGTCGAGCAACACTTTCTCTTGCGCATCGAACTGCTGCTCGGAGATCGCGTTGGTTTCGAGCTGCATGTACAGATTCCTCAGTTGCTGGGAAATTGATTCGGGCTCATTGGCCAGTTCCTCCTGCGCCGCGTTGTGAATTTCCTTGAAGATCCACAAAATGCCCTTGGCGGGCGCGCAGAGAAGATCGTCGATGATCAGCATAACCGCTCCTTGCTACACCGAAAGAGTCACTTCGACAAAGTTGTGAGGCGCCCACGGACCGTTGTAGTCGAAGGCGAAGTTGTTATCGAACCTCTGCGCCGCCTGGAAGACGGCGTTGCCAAAATCCTCTTGCGCCTCACGCCCCACCAGACAGGAGAGATTCATCACCTCATGCTCGTTGCGGCATTTGTTGGTCTTGACCGCGGAACAGGCTCGCGAGAGGATTTGCCGCACCTGTTCGGTATGGTTTTCGCGCTCCTCACCGAGCAACCGGTCAAACATCCGGCCAAGCTCGATCTTCTCTTCCTGCGTGGGTTGGCGGTTGCCGCCCAAAAGGCGGTCCCGCGCGGATCTCAGCTCGGAATTGGTGTTGACGAAATATTCGAAGATGTTCGGAACGTCCCAATGGACGCGGAGCCCCATTTCCACTTTTCCCGCGACGCGCTGCAGTTGCTCCAGGAATACGCGCTGGTTGCGCCGAAGGATCTTGTGGATCGCCTCGGTATCATCGGCCAGAATCCCGAACGTCATCGGCAACGGCGTCGTTTGAGCCAGAAGCTGTTTCAGAACTTCCTGGTGTTTCGCCAGGTGCCTTCGTTCGGGCCGGATTTTCGGACCCGTGACGCCGCTGACCACTGCAGCCAGGCGTCCCTCGGTAATCGTCGACACTTCTTTCTCGTCCATGCCGGGACAGGTGCAGGGCTGCGCGTCCGCCGCGTACACGATCGCAAACAGGTACTTTCTGGCCTGAATGCTGGCCGTGGCCTGATCCGCCGCCGGTTCCTTTAAGGCTGTTGCGCTGGCGCGGTTACTCATTGGACGACTCCCATACCTGGCGACTCAATACCGGATTCGAAACCCAGCCGCTCGTTTATAAGAGGAGGGCTTCACGTCGATTCCGGGCAGCCGCGCGGATACTCTCGGACCTGCCTGGATCGCCTCGAGCAGCTCCTTCTTTTCCTTGTCGATTTCCCGCACGCGCGCATCGATCTGCTCGATCCGCTGCGCCGCGCTCCTCCGTTCCGCGTTGCGCCTGACCTTTTCCATTTCGAGGCAAGTGATGCGCATGTATCCGCGGTAAGAAAGGGCGCTTGGGTCCACTCTGCCCGAGAGGGTTCGAATGTTCTTCAGGCCTCGGCTGGAAACTGCCATGCTGCCCCATCCTTTCCGTTCGTCACTTTCTCGTTCGATACTTTCCCGTTCGATACGCTCGCCGGCTCTTGCTGTGCCTTGGCGGACGGCTGCGGGGCTCTCGTTCGTTTTCTCAAGTTCCCGCAGACCTTGGCCACCGCTTCTTGCACCTTTTGCGGCATCAGCGACTGGCCCTCGCACGTGACTTTGGCCGTGTCGGTGTGCAGGATATCGCGGCATACCCACTGGAACACCGGGTCGTCCATGTGGGCATGGGCTCCACGGCTCTGCAAGATCTTAGCCATGGCGATCGAGGCGCGGATGGTCGGCCGGTGATTGCTCACCCCGGTTCGGCGCAGTTCGCGGACAACATCCACCAGGACTTCCGCGTCTTCTCGTGCGAGGCCCGATTTGGCTACGGCCACCCTTATCTCGGTCTCGCGATCGAAGTTGCCGATGCCGATCGTGATCAACCGGTCCATCAAGGCGTCCTGCGTTTTGTGGACGCCGGCGTACTCCTCCGGGTTGGACGTGAAAATCGCACGGAACTCCGGATGCACTTCGATGTACCCTTCTCCCGACCGCCGCAAGCTCGGGAGATTCAGGATTTTCTCCTCCAGCACGCTGAGCAGGGCATTGTTGGCCTCCGGGCGCGAGCGATTGAACTCGTCATAGATCAAGGTGTAACCGTTCTGGCACGCCATGGTGAGCCGGTTGTCCATCCATACGGTGTTCATGTTTTCTTCGGTCTTCACCACCGAGTGAATATAGTTGTCGATGAGTTTCGACTTGCGATACCCCGTATCCCTTCCAATCAAGTCCGCGCTGCTGAACTCGTCATCGCCGTGGATCAAGGTTACCGGCCGGTTGCGCCGCGCCGCGACGTGGAAAGCCAGCGTCGTCTTGCCGGTGCCGGCCGGACCGGCGAAATGCACGGCGTAGCCGACATCGAGGTATGCCAGGGCCCGCTCCGTCAAGTGCTGCACGTGCTTCGTGGCTACGAACTCCGGGCTCGCTTCGGGCTCGACGTGGTCGCCGTCGGGCTGGACCCGAACCGTAGTCGCCACCCGTTCGATAGCTTCGATATTTGCCATTAGTGTTTCCTGTGTTTCTTGAACGGCGACTTGCCGTGAGAGGGAGCCGGCTCGACCAGCGGTGGCGGAAGTCGGGTTTCGCGATGGTGTTCCAAGGGTGGTGGCACCACTAAGTCGTGTGCTCTCCTGGTAGCCGGGCTAATGCCGGAAGCAAGGCCGCACCATGCGCGACGTGCTCCCGCAAGATCGTTGGCGATAGCCCTCCGCAGTGCGGAAACCCGAAACTGCGCCGCTTTGGTCGATCGCTCCAGGTCCGCCCGGAACGTTTGGCGGTTGTGCCGCAGCTCAAGAATCTCGTCCCGCAAGCGGGTCATGCTCTCCGTCAGCGCTCCCATTCTGTTTCTCCGTTCGGTGGCGTCTCGTGTCTGTCAGGCTGCTTTGCCGGCCCAGACTTTTCGAACACCGGCCAGATCCGATCTCAGCTCCCGCCGTTGCACATTGACCCCATGCCTGAGGTTGCGCAGGAAAGACACGCGATCGTGATGCATCCTCCTGGCCATCCCCACGCGGGCTTTGTGGAATTGTCGGCACAAGTCCGATACAGCCTCTCTTCGCTCTTTGCTGTCGTTCTCCAGGGTTTTCAGCAGTTCTCCCCGGCGTGTACGCATGGCGACGATTTCTCCGCACAGATGCGTCATTTCCTCGGTCAACATAACTTTTGATCTCTCCCTTCCCGTCCTCTTCTTCCGTCGACACAACCGCGCCGCGAGAGGCCCGTCCAGGGACCTCCCACGGCGGCAGACGCCGTCACCGGCGTGGTTTTACGCGGGCGCTGCGGCGCTGGCGGTCAACCCGATGGCCTCGGCGTACTTGAGATAAGTCTCCACCGAAGCGATTACCACTCGGGCTTCCACCGACAACAGCTCGATGCCCACTAACGACACCTTTACCCAGGCATCGACAACGATACCTTTGTCGAGAATGCGGTCAACAACTTCCGCTAAGCTCGATGAGTCCGTGGCTTTCTGCACTTTTGCCATACTGCCACCTCCTTTCCTAAAAATGGGACCTCGTATTAAGCTTGATCCGGCTTTATCTATGCATCCGGATGGCCAACGCAAATGACGTAGAGACTCTGGATGAGCGGCTATATTTGCTAGGGCTTAGCGTGATCTCCCCAGGTTTGTGGAAGTAGTAGTGTGGAACTGATTCCAGGGCGTGGATTCCCTAAGGTTCGCCACGACCATCGGCTTGTGCAGCCAGGGCTTTTCGAATCGCTCGCGTGATCTCTTCGTGCTGAAACGGTTTGGCGACAAAGTCCTGAATGAGCTGGCTGGCCTGCGCTTCCTGAATGGAGGGAGCATCCTGGTAAAAGTAGCCCGACACCACGATGATCAGGATGCCTGGATCGATGGCGCGAATCCGGCGAGCCAGTTCCAGTCCGTCCATGTCCGGCAGCTTCGCGTCGAGGAGCGTGAGCGTATAGGGACGTTGTTGAACCTCCCGCAGAGCGTGCTCCGCGCTGAGCGCTCGCCGGGTTCGAAGGCCTTGCTTCCGCAGCACGTGTTCGAGCGCCCAGCAAGTGTCCGGCTCGTCATCCACGATCAGGCAAATGGGCTGCTGGTTTGGCACCACTTCTTCCTTGGTCCCGTAGTGTGACGGTGAAGGTGCTTCCTCTTTCCGGGACGCTTTCGACCTCAATGGAGCCTCCGTGCTCCTGAATCACGGAGTAACAGATTGACAGGCCGAGGCCCGTCCCTTTCCCTACTGGCGCCCGCGTATAGAACGGATCGAAGATCTTTCCGATATCGGAACTAGCAATGCCGCAGCCTGTGTCTGAGACGCGCACGCGGACGGCAGCGGAAGTAGCCTCCACCGAAATGGTCAGGCTGCCCCCTTCCGGCATAGCGCTCAGAGCGTTGAGAAAGAGGTTGAGGAAAGCGTGCTCCAGAAGGCTCGCGATTCCTCGCATCACCACCCGGTCTTCGGGGAACCGGCAGACGATTTCGACCTTTTGAATCCGGGCCTGGTTGGCCACCAGCGTGATCGCATCGCGAAGTACCGACAACAGATCGATCTCGGTCATGTCGAGCTTGGTCGAAGGATGGGCGAAACGCAGCAAATTCTCAATGATGACCGACGCCCGCTGGATTCCGATGTGTACCTTCTCGGCACACTCCTGGCGGAAATCCGCGGTGATATCTTTCTCCATCAGGAATTGGGCGGCCGATGAGGAGATGGCCAGGGGCGTGCGGACTTCGTGGGCAATGCCTCCGGCCATGACGCCCAGCGCGGCGAGCTTCTGGGACTGCAACAACTGCTGCTCGAACTTGCGCCGTTCCGTCAGGTCGCGGCCCACCGCCACGATCCCCACGATGCGATCCAGGTCGTCCTTCATGGGCGAAAACTCCCAGGAAACCGGAATCCGTGCGCCGCTCTTGGTAATAAGATCGCACTCCGCCGCGCCGCAACCGCTTTGCGATGCCTCGACCGCGAAGAAGGCTTGGATCGATTCCGGGCAATCCGCAGAACAGTAGTCGGAGAGAAGATGCCCCTGGATCTCGTCTAACCGGTACCCCGAAAGCCGTTCGGCCGCCCTGTTCCAGGTCAGGATCCGGCCCTTGGTATCGGTCGAGAGCATGATCTCATTGGCGCTCTCCACCACACTCGCCAAGTGGCGCTCTACTCGCCGAACCTCCTCGGCCAGCCGCAGTTGTTCGGTCACATCGTCCAGCAGCAGCATTACGAGTCTTGCTTGCACTCCCCGAACCATGGGGACGACGCTGTAATAGTAGGTGCGCAGAGGCACGCCGGGGGCGCGGTACGTCAGGCGCTGACCCTCCACCGCGTGCTGGCTGGCGAAGGCTAACTGGACCTGTTTCTGCAGTTGCAGCTCGTCAACGATTACTCGAGGGAACACGTCAATGAGCTGCCGGCCCAGTGTTTCCGACTCTAGCCGCCGCGCTTTCTCCAGAAAATTACGGTTCGCCAGAACCACCTGCAAGTCTTCGTCGATCAGCACCACCGACGAGGGAATGCTGTCGACCAGCATCCGGTACATCGCATAGGGGCTGGCATCGAACAGATGCCGAAAGTGACCTTCCGCGTCCACAACGGCACTGGATTTACTGTCCGGCATGGTCGACAAAGCTGTAGGGCGGCCACGGGCCGCTGACCAAGGATTTCATGTCTCCGGGAAACGCGATCCACCGGACTCGGTCCCGAAAGTGCTTAGCCGAGGCTTTCGGTACGAGGAAGTGTAGCGAAAGCAGGCGGCCTTCCGATGCCTGGCGGGCTTCTCTTCGTTGCTGTACATAGAGTCCATCTAGTAAGCCGCAGATCCGGTCGGCCCACCACTCCTCGACCGGCGTCAGCCCGGCATGGCGCCCTCGGGCCGCAGACAGGTAGCGCGCTCCGGGACCCGTGAGAGCCCCCGTGAGATCCGCGGGCAACGGCTCTTCCGGAGGAGCTTCCCACCACGCTCGCATTCCCATTTCGACCAGGCCTTCGAGCCGGCCCAGAAGCTGTTCGAACTCCGCCTCGCGCTCGTCGAGCAGCCGGAGGATCTGGGCTTGGTCCTCCACGACGCAGCCGAAACGCAAGGGAACCACCGTGCGAGTCGCATGCAACATCGCAATCACTTTTTCGTAGGCCAGCACGCGGCCCACGTCCGGCGATTCCTTGTCTCTCCAAGGCGACGTGGCCACCGCCAAGCGATGATTGTGAACTACCTCCGGGTTATCGGTCCCGTCGTGTCGAAACACACAATGCAGCAAACGCTTCATGCCGTCTTTTCCCCGCCCAGAGCCGGGGCGAAGCTGTAGGGTGGCCAGGGTCCCGACAAGGCAAAACTCAGTCCGCCGGCGCGATGCCGTTCATCGAGCTCAGTCACCAGCCGGCGAAAATCCGCCTCCCCGTCTCCGGGCACCAGAAACGCCCAGTTCAGGATCACCTCAGCCGGCTCATTGGAATCGCTTCCGTTCCACAACTGCCGCTCCCGGAACGCCGACGCCTGTTGCTCCAGTTCGCCCGCGGCCTTTTGACACACCGCCCTCACCCACTGGTTCGTAAGCTCCCCGGCTTCCGCTTCCATGCGCTTCTTCTGGAGATAGTTCTTGCCGGGAGTATCCGCAAGCTGCGGCCTCGGAGGCTGCGCGCTCTGGCCGACGAGAGGACGATCCAGCAGGCCCTTCACGGCCCATTCCCGCTTGTCGCCCACCTGCGCGAAGAAACCGGTTATTGCGTCATGGTATTCGAGGACAAAACTTCGCAGGCTTTCGAGCGAGGAAAACAAGGTCGCGAAGCGCGCCGGCAGCACCGGCGACTGGCCCATGATGCGTTCCACTACGGCCTCATGCCGGAAAACGCGGGGAGCCAGCCAGGCCAAGTCCTCGAGCCGTGCTTCCGAACCCTCGCCGCAGAATTCCTCACGATTCGACTCGCTGAGCACGGCGCAAATACCATCGCAGGCCCACACAAAGACGCCTGCTTCATTGAGCTCGAGCGCACGGCCGGACGGCGTCAGGCAATAGAGATAGTAGGCCCGCTCAGATATATTCCGCTCTGTTATGTCCTGCTCCGCCACTTAGCGCTTCCCGACCTCCAACAGTGCGGTCTCGATGTCGCCGGATTCAACTCGCACCTTGATTTCCTCGACGGGTTTGTCCCGCCCGCTTTCGACCGCGCGGCGTACTGCGTGCAAAGCCGCCTTGGTGCATACCCATTCGACTTCGGCGCCGCTGATGCCTTCCGAGCGCGCCGCCAGATCCGCCGTGCTGATTCCTGGACCCAAAGGCTTTTTCCGCAGATGCACTTCGAAGATCTGACGCCGGCTCTCCTCATCCGGCGCGGTGATCTCCACGATGTCGTCGAACCGCCCGGGCCGCAGCAGCGCCGCATCGATCAGGTCGACGCGATTGGTCGCTCCCAGGACCAGTACGCCCTTCAGCTCCTCGATGCCGTCCATCTCGGCTAGGAACTGGCTCAACACCCGTTCCGAGACATGCGAATCCGAGGACCCCGCGCCGCGCGCCGGCACCAGCGATTCGAGCTCATCGAAGAAGATGATGCAGGGCGCCGCCTGCTTCGCTTTTCTGAAGACGTCGCGCACGCCTTTCTCGGAGTCACCGACATACTTGGACAACAGCGCCGGACCTTTGACCGCGATGAAATTCACGCGGCTCTCCGTCGCGATCGCCTTGGCCAGCAGCGTCTTGCCGCAGCCGGGCGGACCCACCAGCAGGATGCCCTTGGGCGGACGAATCCCCGCCTGGGCGAACACCGGTCCATATCGAAGGGGCCATTCCACGGCTTCGAGCAGGCGCTGCTTTGTCGACGCCAGCCCGCCCACGTCCTCCCAGCGGACGTTGGGCACTTCGACGAATACCTCGCGCGTCGCCGAAGGCTCGACGTCGTGCAGGGCGTCCAGGAAATCGTCCATCCCGACTTCGAGCTTTGCCAATTGCTCGTAAGGGATCTGCACCAGCGCGAAATCGACCTCGGGCAGAATGTGCCGCAGCCGGAGCATGGCGGCTTCCCGGCACAGAGCTTCGAGATCGGCGCCCACGAAGCCATGGGTGATCTCCGCCAGATGCGCCATGTTTACATCCCCGGCGAGAGGCATCCCCCGGCTGTGGATGTTGAGAATCTCCTCGCGTCCGTTGCGATCCGGGATCGGAATCGTAATTTCGCGATCGAACCTGCCCGGCCGGCGCAAAGCCGGATCGATTGCATTGGGCAGATTGGTCGCGGCAATTACGATGAGCTGCTTGCGCTGCGCCAGGCCGTCCATCAGCGCAAGCAGTTGTGCGACGACTCGCTTCTCGACGTCCCCCACCGCGTTCTCCCGCTTGGGAGCAATCGCGTCGATCTCGTCCAGGAATATGATGCTCGGTCCCTTGCGCCCGGCTTCGTCGAAAATCTTGCGCAGATGCGCTTCGCTCTCGCCGTAGAACTTGTGGATGACCTCCGGCCCGCTGACCGAGAAAAAGCTAGCCTCCGTCTCGTGGGCGATCGCCCGTGCGATCAGGGTCTTGCCGCATCCGGGCGGCCCGTGCAGCAGTACGCCCTTGGGGGCGTCGATCCCCAGCCGCTCGAAGACTTCCGGATACCTCAGGGGCAGCTCGATCATCTCGCGAATGCGGTGGAGCTGCGGCTTCAGGCCCCCAATGTCCTCGTAGGAGATGGCGCCGACTGCCTCTGCCGCGCGTGGCTGCTCCTTCCCGATCACCAGCTGCGTAGTTGGATTGATCAGGACGGGCCCTCTAGGCGTGGTGCTCTCCACCTTGAAGTCCGCCCAGCGGCTGCCGAACAACGTGGCGCGAATCCTGTTTCCTTCGAGCACCGGCAGGCCGTCCAGCAGGCTGCCGATGTAGTTCAGGTCCCGGTCGGAGGGAGTTATGTTGACCGGCGAAAGCACCACCCGCTCGGCGGGACGGCAGCCGATCTTCCGTACCTGTACGAATTCGTCCAGCCCTGCGCCGGTGTTTTCGCGCACCAGTCCATCCAGTTGAATCCTGGATTGCCCGCGCATCTCTTTATAGGCCGGCATGGCCTTGCATACGGTCTTACGCTTCCCCTCGACCTCCAAGAGGTCGCCCGCGGCTGCCTCCAGCCTGGCGAGATCTTCCGGTCCGATCCGGGCGAGCGCGCGCGCCACATCCTTGCCGATGGCCTCGGATACCCGAAGCTTGAGCGTCGTGGGTTCAGTAGTGGTCATGACAGGCAGCTGCCCACGTCAATGCGATCTCGGGCATCGAATCTCCACCACGCCGTTGTTGCAAGTGACCTGAATCTTTTCCTGCGGAACACTTTCGGGCAGGAGGACTTCCTTGCGGTATTTCTTATCGCCGTGCTCGGCCGAGATAGTCAAAAGATCACCTTCGACTTCGACCCTCACGTCCTTAACGCCGATGCCGGGCATCTCCGCCACCACCAGCACGTGCTTTTCTTCTTCAAACACGTCCACCACCGGCTCGCGCACCTCCTGCACCACGGTGTGGCCCGATTTGCTGTCCTGGCGAAGATTGCCAAAAGGCTCGACGCGCGGCTGGTCGTCTCCCAGGCCCATCTTCACCGTGAACCCGTACATCCCTTTCACCTGCTGGCTGTCGCCTCGGATCTCTCCGGTGTTGGAGAGATTCCCGCCCGATTCCGACAGGTCGTCCAGCTTCTCGACCAGGTCGGTCAGGCCCTTCAGGATGCCTCCCAGGCCGAGTCCGAACCCGCCGGCCGGAGCTTTGTCTCTGGTTCTGTTGCTTTTCTTGGGCATGATATCTCTCCGTTACTTTCGATTCCGTATTCTTTGAGCTTCGAATGTAGGGTCTTAAAATCAACCTGCAGCAGGCGCGCCGTCTTAGTCTTGTTGCCGCCCATCCGGCACAGAGTCTGCGCGATGACCCTGCGTTCGATCGTCTCCGTGTGCCGCCTCACGATCTCCCGAAGCGCGCCGGGATCCTCACCTTGCTCGTTCGTCACGAGTGGGTCGGCCGCCGGCTGATGAAGCGCCAGATGCTCCGCGGTCACGCTGTCCTCAGCCATTAGAACGCCTCTCCGAATCACCGAGCGGAGCTGCCGCACATTGCCGGGCCAGTCGTAAGCCAGCATCGCTTCCAGGGCGCATCGCGCGATCCCTTTCACCTGCTTGGACAGCTCGACGTTGGTGATATCCATGAAGCGCTTGGCCAGGTAGGGGATATCTTCCCGGCGCTGGCGCAACGGCGGAATATGGATTACAAATTCGTTCAACCGGAAATACAGATCGCGCCGGAACGAACCCTTGTCCACCAGCCTCTGCAGATCGTCGTTGCTGGCCGCCACCACTCGCGCATCCACGCGGATCGGCTTAGTGCCGCCTACGTGATACAACACCTTGTCCTGCAAAACGCGCAACATTTTGGCTTGCGAAGGCAGCGGCAGATTGCTGACTTCGTCCAGAAAGAGCGTCCCCCCGCTGGCGGTTTCAAACCTGCCCGGCTTCTGTTGATTTGCGCCCGTGAACGCCCCGCGTTCGTGCCCGAACAATTCGCTCTCAAGCAGGGGCTCGGGAATCGCTCCGCAATCCACCGGGATGAACGGTTGGCGCGAACGCAGGCTGGTTTGATGGATCGCTCGAGCCACAACCTCCTTGCCTGAGCCGGTTTCTCCTAAAATGATCACGCTGAAGTTGGATTTGGCCACCCGCTGCACATCGCTGATGAGCTTGGTCGCCGCCTCGCTCGGGCCTAGAATCTCCCGCAACGGCCCCTGCTGGCCAATCTGGCTCGATAGCGTTCGCAACTGCCGTTTCAGGTCTCGCTCGGTCAACGCCCGCAGCACGACTCGCATGACCTCATGGTGCTCGAACGGTTTCGGCAGGTAGTCGTGTGCACCCGCCCGGATCGCCTCCACCGCCCCGCGCACTTCCGCGAATCCGGTGAGCAATACTACCGGCAGATCTTCGTCCAGTGCCTTGGCCTTCTGCATCACTTCCAATCCGTTTTTCCCAGGCATTTGGAAGTCCACCAGCAGAACATCCGGATGTTCCCGCCGGATACACTCGAGCGCCGCATCTCCGTCGCTGGCGACCACCGGCGTAAGCCCCTGGCGGCGCATGAGCTCGGCGAGAGCCCCGACAATCCCGGCGTCGTCATCGACGATCAGAACCTTGCCACCGTTCACATTGCTTTCACTTTCTGGATGTCCTTAATTGGGTACACGATGTTGATATCCCGGTCCAGGTACGGCTGCACCGAGTGCAGCATGCCCAGAAACAATACCCCTGTCTCTCCGGGTTGTAACGTGCTGTTGATACGGGCTGCGATATACCGGTCGCGTTCCTCGAGCAGCGCCGCACCGCGCAGTTCGCGTTGTCTCGCGCCACCCGCACCGCCGGAATTGAGACCGGTGACGGCCAGTTGATATTCCTCAACCAGAAGGTCTGGATTCTCGGTTCCCATCAGCATTGCGCCCCGGCTCTCCAAGCGGAGCAAGAGCTTGTAGTTCCGGCTGCCTGCCTCGGCCAGTTCCGAAATGATACGCGCCTCATGCGCGCAGACCGGCAATCCATCCTGATAGACGCGGGTTTCGCCCCCTACGATGGGTAAGCGTTCCACCGTCTGCTCGATCTCCTGCCACATCCTATCGACCAGTTCGGCACTCTGTACGAACCGCCGCCGCCCGAAATGATTCGTCTTGATCCGCTGCAGCGACGCGCCCAGGTCGCCCATGTCCGCCTGTGTGTGGATGATGGGGATATACATCAAGGTCCTTCTGGGAGACGAAACCTGCGGCTCCAATCTGTCACTTTCTATCTACACTTCTTGAATAGGCCCCCATTATCGTCGGGTTCCGATCTCGAGTAAAGATTTAATCACGGCCTATTACGAGTTCGGTTGGTGACCATTTCGGAACATCGAACTGCCCGAGAGGAACATCTCGGTTGGAACACTATCTTTCCTGGCACTCCTAGTTCCAGCCATGTTCCAGCCATCTGCACTTCCATGCCGGGCCACTCGTTTGGAACGCAGCTGCCCGACGACGGAGAGCTACCCATCCCGGAACGCCGGGAATAGGCCGCCGCGACGAGGAGTCGTGTGGCTTCCATGATACGGCCGCACGCAACGCTTACGACGAAAACACCGAGACGGGTCAGACCTCGGCATTGGTCACGAGTCTTTGGAAAGGGTCACCGAGCTCAAGTAAGCTCATTTGTGCTGAAGCGAACGGCTGGTGCAGGGCCTACGCGCAGCCAGCACCAAGATCGGCAATAATTCCGCTCAAATCTGCCCAACTCGACGGGAGCGTCGGCCGCGTGATTTTAGCGTTATTAGACGCGATCTTTGGGCTAGTGCTCTCCGGAGAAGGGTTCGTCTGGTCTCTCTGGGAGCCATTCGACTCTGCGTTGAAAACAGGACGCTTGCATTCAGCAGAACTGCTAAGTTATTTGCTCTCAGGTTCGAATCCACGGTGGGCATTCGAAGCGGCAGATGTGAGCTTCGGCCACGGAGATAGCGGCCACATCTGTAGAAGTACAATGGCCAGCATGAATCCCCATCGTAGACAGTTTCTGAAGAGTGCGACTGTCGGTACCGCCATGATGAGTCTACCCGACAGATCCGGTGGGGATCCGTCAGGTCTATTCCCCGGATTTCAAACGCGAAGAGTCGCTACTTCCGGTGCGGAGATCAACCTCGTCACAGCAGGGAGCGGTCCGCCGCTTCTGCTCCTGCACGGATTCCCGGAATCGCATGTCTCGTGGCACAAAATCGCACCTCGCCTCGCGAAGAGATTTACAGTGGTCGCGCCCGACCTCCGAGGATACGGTGACAGCAGCAAGCCGCCGGATGGCGAGAACCACACCAATTACTCTAAGCGCGCTATGGTTCTCGATCAGATCGAAATGATGCGAACAATGGGATTCGATCGGTTTGCGGTGGTCGGTCACGACCGGGGTGGACGCGTTGCGTGGCGTCTTGCGGTGGAACATCCCGAGGTGGCAACCCAAGTCGCTGTGCTCGATATCGTCCCGGACCATTATTCGAGCGTGACTCGCGAGTTCGCTACGGCGTACTTTCACTGGTTCTTTCTGATTCAACCCTCGCCTTTTCCCGAACAACTCATCGCGGGAAACCCGGAAGCCTTTCTGCGGCGTTTTCTGCCTGCGTCATACATTGCACCAGAAGCCATGGCCGAGTATCTTCGCTGTTTCCGCGATCCCCTGACGATTCATGCTGCCTGCGAAGATTATCGTGCTGGCGCTACCATCGATCTGGTTCACGGCAAGGAGACCCGCGGACGCCGGCTCAAATCTCCGCTATTGGTGCTGTGGGGCGAGCGCAGCACAATCGCGCGCCTTTACGACGTCAGGAAAGTCTGGCGCGAACAGGGGTCCGACATTCGCGGGAAAGCCATGCCGGCGGGACATCACTTGGCTGAGGAGCTACCTGAACAAACGCTAGCCGAGCTCATGGCTTTCTTGCACTCTTGAGTGAATCTCGCAGCCAGGCAATTCCCAAATTCCACTTTCGCGCCGGCGTTAATTACCCAGCGTGAGCGCCACCAGCTCCGCACCCTCGGTGCGATTCGTCGTCGCGATCACGATGTACTGCTTACCCTTCCACAGGTACGTCATCGGCGTGCCCGACGTGACGCCGTTCAGCTTCAGTTCGTGCAGTATCTTGCCGGTCTTCTTGTCGATCGCCCGGAACGCCGGACCACCGCCATTCGGAGCGCCGTTCAACAAGCCCGAACCTTCGCCAGCGAACAGCAGCGTCCTGGTCACCAACAGCATCGCCGGCGCTGGATTCCCCGCTTCGCTCAAATCGATCCCCTTCACCGCCGGGTTATTGCGATACACATCCGGCGCGGGACCGTTGGCCTTCTGCCACAGGAACTCGCCCTTGTTCATGTCGATCGCCGTGATCCGTCCCCATGGTGGACGTACCAGCGGCAAACCCAGCGGAAGCTCCGGACGCCCACCCGCGCGCCCGCCGATATACCGCATGTCCGACCGGTTGCCGGCGGGCTGCATCGCCAACACCCACGGGTCCGTCACCGAACCCACGTACAGCACGCCTGTCTCCGGATCCACTGCCGCGCCCTCCCAATCGGCGCCGCCGTTCACCGAAGGCAACATCAGCACGCCCGTCTTCCCGCCCGTGTCCTGTACCATCGGCGGCGTGAACAGCGGACCCAGCCGGTAGCGCGATGCGATCTTCTCCGACTCGGCTTTCAACGCCGGTGTCAGGTCATTCAAGATATCTAGCGACGTCCCCTGCATCTCGAAGGCCGGAGGCTTCGACGGGAACGGCTGCGTCGCCGACGTCTTCTCGCCCGGAATATCCGACTGCGGGACCGGCCGCTCCTCAATCGGCCACACCGGCTGGCCCGTCACGCGATCGAACGTGTAGACGAAGCCCTGCTTGGTTACCTGTGCGACGGCCTTGATCTTCCTGCCACCGACGGTGATGTCCAGCAGATTCGGCGCGGCAGGAAGATCCCAATCCCACAGCCCGTGATGAATGAACTGGAAGTGCCATACCCGCTTGCCGGTTTTGGCATCCAGGCATACCAGGCTCTCGCCGAACAACCCGTCGCCCGGCCGCTCGCCACCATAAAAGTCGCCCGTTGGGGATTCCACGGGCAGATACACGTAGCCGAGTTCCTCATCGGCACTCATCGGCGCCCAAACACCTGTGTTGCCCGTGTACGCCCAGGACCCGTCCTTCCAGGTCTCATTGCCGAACTCGCCCGCACGCGGAATCGTATGGAACGTCCACAGCCGCTTGCCTGTCCGGACATCGAAGCCGCGAATATCGGCCGGAACATTCGTCTTCGACGCCGGCGAGGTGCCGTTCTTGAGCGCCGCGCCGACGATGATCACGTCCTTGAGGATGATCGGCGGCGATGTTGCGCCAATCTCGCCCGGTTTTACGCGTTCCAGCCCGTCGTACAGATCGACGATTCCTTTCGCGCCGAATGACGGCACTGGCACGCCGGTCTTCGCATCGAGAGCCACCAGGTTGTAGCCCGCGGTCACCGCGAAAATGCGCTCCTCGCCGTTTGAATCCTTCCAGTAAGTGACCCCGCGATTGTACGGCCGCGGGAACAAACTCGCGCGCTCGCCCTCTTCCAGCCGATACATCCACAACGTTTCGCCCGTCTCCGCATCCGCGGCGATCACCGCGCGCCGTTGCCCCGCTGTGAAGTACAGGCGGCCGCCGATCATCAACGGAGTCGTCTCCATGTTGCCCTCATTGCGGGGCCCGAAGTTGTTCGACTTCCAGCGCCACGCCACGCGCAACTTGCTCACGTTGTCCGCGTTGATCTGATCGAGCGGCGAATACTTCGTGCTGAACGAATCCGCCGCGTAGCTACGCCACTCCGCACCGGCGGGCAATGCGGCGCTGCCGGATTGCGCTGCTGTGTATGTCACCACCCCGCATCCCAGCAGCAACACCCCTGCGACCGCAGTTCGTCTCATTAGTTGTTTCATGGCTAGTCCCGCCATTATATGAAATACGACCTAGGCCCCTGCCAGTTACTGGCCGTGCAGGACTTTATTTGCCGACCATATGCTTCGCGTCTTTTTCGTTCTCCGTGCACCAATACTCCATGATCTCCGTGCCCGGATTCACGCGATAAATGTACGAGGTGCTCCATGGGCGCGTATACGCCTTCGGATCCTCAATCGTCACGGTGTAGCGCATGGTGTTCGCGTTCAGCCGCCGATACCGCTCTAACAGGTGCAGTTGATCGCTGTGCGGATGTCCCGCCGAATCGAGCCAGGACTGTTCGTCATTGAATCCCGTCACGTCGATCACCAGTTCCGGACCTTCATAGTGGCCCACCGAATCGCCCATCCACGTCCAGGCATCCGGATTGTGTTTGCGCCCATCCATCGGCACGATGCGGAACGTGTGCAATCCGCCTTCGTACAGGAAGATTACCTGATTGTCGGTCTGCACTATCTGCATCGGATACGGGACGCCCTGTGCGCGCGGCAGCCCGCTGGGCTTGCACTGCATGTTGGGATCGTTCTTCTGCAGGTTCCCCGTGCGCTCCTCCCATAGCTTGCGGCCCCAATCCGTAAACGGAACCTCCACGGTCTTCTCCGCATAGCGCCCGTCGGCCATATCCACAATCCAGCCGCTGTTCCAGACGCCACGCAAATCCGGCACGCCGTCTTTTAGCCAAATCGTAGGCTCTTCGACGATCGGCGCCCGCCCCTTCCCTTTCCCCTTGCCTTGCCCCGGACCCGGCCCGGGGCCCTGCGCCGGAAGCGTCCACGCCAGCATCAAACCCAACACCCCGGCCGTACACGCGCCCACCCATTGCTTACGCATTTCGATACTCCTTGAACCCGGTCCGCGACATATCGCGGACAGCCTCGTTTATGTTACTAGAGGGCCACCCGTCGCCCGCTACGTGCACAATGATCGACGACCTTTTCGATCAAAGGGTTACCGTTGCGCCGGCCCGAAGAT
>JAIQFE010000089.1 GCA_020073445.1 Terriglobia bacterium | reverse complement strand
CCGATCGTCAGTTGCTTGCCCTTCCAAGTCCCTTTCCCATTCCTGATTCGAATGCTATCCTTCCTCATTGCCGGTCTCCTTTCCATTGCACCGTTGAGTGCGTGATTCATTCGGGAGCTTAACGCATCCCGCGGGAGACCGGCTTTCTCATCCCATCTGTGTTACGGCGCATCCGGAGAGCGTCGGGATAAACCGGCATGTTCGTAGGGGATGAAAGAGCCCTACAGGAAAGGAGAGTAGCGAATCCATCCTGGCCTTGAGTCTTGCGGGCGGCACCGCGAGGTGCCGGTCGAAGCGTAGACAGAGGTATCGGTGGGCCGGGCTATTGAGCTTCGAAAAGCCGTTGGTACAGGACGCCGACTCCATTCCGGTAGGAGGAAGGCAACACGACAGCCACGTAAATGCGAGTGGCTAGTTCGGTCCTGCGTAGTCTTAGAACCCGCGCACGCTGAGAAACAACATGCACGAGAACCGAGAGAGCTCCTGGGTGTCTTGGCTTCGACAGCAAGACCGGTCCGCGAAGGCCATAAACCGAACGGCGGACGTGAACGTTCAGGAGCAGTCGGACTGTGCCGTAGTACCGATGAACCAGCCGAACAGAGAAGGGCAACCTTCGGCGGAGGCTGGGGAGGGAAGGGCGCAGACCGAGGAGAACATCGTTCCATCTAGCATGCACCCGACACAGAGCGGGAAGCGCATGTCCCAGGGGTTGAACGGTGTGCGGCAAGCAGCAAAAGAGAGGAAGCAGGAACGGTTCACCGCTCTGCTCCACCATTTAACGGTTGATCTGCTGCGGGACAGCTTCTTCGCCTTGAAGCGGCAAGCTGCACCGGGAGTGGATGGCGTGACATGGCAGGAGTATGAGACTGGGTTGGAGGATCGATTGATCGATCTGCACAGCCGGGTGCACCGTGGAGCGTATCGGGCACAGCCCTCGCGGAGAGTCTATATACCGAAGCCTGACGGGCGGCAACGTCCATTGGGCATCGCGACGCTGGAGGACAAGATTGTTCAACAGGCCGCGGTGACCATCCTCAATCAGATTTACGAGGTGGACTTCCAGGGCTTTTCGTATGGGTTCCGGCCCGGTCGCAGCCCGCATCAAGCGTTAGACGCTCTGTATGTGGGCATCCAACGGAAGCGCGTGAACTGGGTGCTCGATGCCGACATTCAGGGCTTTTTCGACAATGTATCGCACGATTGGGCCTTGAAGTTCGTCGAGCATCGCGTGGCCGATCGCCGGATGCTTCGTCTGATCCAGAAATGGTTGAAGGCGGATCGGAAGACGGTCAGTGGTCGGAGACGGACGTGGGCACGCCGCAGGGAGCCGTGGTTTCTCCATTGCTCGCCAACGTGTATCTACATTACGTCTTCGATCTATGGGTGGAAGCCTGGCGCAAGAAAGTGGCACGGGGCGATGTCATTGTCGTCCGCTACGCCGATGATCTTGTGGTGGGTTTTGAGAGCCGGGCGGAAGCTCAGCGGTTTCTGGAAGAGTTCCGGGAGCGGCTGGCCAAGTTCGGCTTGGAATTACATGCGGACAAGACACGATTGATCGAGTTCGGGCGGTTCGCCGCTCAACACCGGAAGCAGCGCGGCGAGGGAAAGCCGGAGACCTTTACGTTCCTGGGTTTCACCCACTTCTGTGGGCAGACCACTCGCGCTGGAGCTTTCACCGTCTGGCGGATTACGGCCAAGAAGCGGATGGCGGTGAAGTTAAAAGCTATTAAGGCTGAACTTCAACGCCGGAAGCATGACCCTACCCGCGAGACCGGCGCCTGGCTTCGGAAGGTGGTGCTGGGTTACTACCAATACCATGCTGTTCCCGGGAACTCGACTCAGTTGCGCATCTTCTGGCGGCGTGCTTGCCGATTGTGGCGGAATGTTCTAGTTCGTCGCAGTCAACGCGCCCAGGTGCGCTGGGGGCGGTTGTTCCCCGTCTTGTACCGGTGGATTCCGCAACCCCGTGTTCTGCATCCCTATCCTCATGTCCGCTTCGCCGCCACTCATCCTCGGTAAGAGCCGTGTGCGTAAACGCGCTCGCACGGATCTGTGCGGGGGGCGATCAGCGATGGTCGTCCCTACCGCGACAACAATCCACCTGGGTCCCTCCGTGTCAAAAGGGTTTCGGCACTAACTCCCGTAGCCCTTCGCCTCGATTGGAATCATTCGATTAGCAGGGTAAAAACAGTACCGCTTTTCGCATGGCCGGAAAACTAGCCTCCGAATTGCCGACCATACGGGCGCCGTTCCCGATAACTCAGCGTAAATTGGGTTTCCCGATCCTCTCGGCGGCTATTTTGTCAGCATTGGTATGGTCGTGAGCGTCCCATCGGACTTAGCGCGCAGGCCGATGACACTAAAGCTCTGCCCCGGCGTCGCAGCGAACTCCACCATTCCACGTTTGCCCGCAGCGGCTTGAAGGAGGTCAGGCAGCAGGAAGGACTTATGGCCATGCGGCGCCAGGGTGACCAGCTGGGGGACTCCGATCTGTGCACCGGTGTCATCGCGAAACGTCGCCGTGATGTTTGCTTGAAGTCCGAAATTGCTCGCTAGTGCCACGCCAGTCGTCAGGCCGTCGGTGTCGTCGAATACTAACACGAAGCTGTTCGGCGACCGTGACTCCAGCGGCACCGAGGCTTCCTGGCCGAAGGTGTTCCAGCGGAAGATCTCGAATCCTCCAATGTTGCCGGTGGTTGTTAGCTGCGCCGAGCCGACTATTGCGATCGGCGAGTCCTGTTGATTGGTATCGACCACCAGCATTTCGCCTGAGGCCAGTGTTCGCGTGAGAGCCGAGGTAGTCGTATTCGTCCCGGATTGCCGAAGCAGCAGCGGTACCGATAGCGCCACGCCATTCTCGTCGACGAAGCTCAGGGTGAATTGCGCCGATGCGTTTCCTGTATTGACGATGTAGAACACGCTGGTCCAGCCGCCGTTGTACGCCACGTGGGTGATGGAGCCACCAGTTGTACCGACGTTTGCCAGCACAGGAAGTGTCGTCAGCGCGGGACCATTGGCGCGCAGACCGAGAACGCTAAGCTGTCCGCCCGGAGGCGTGTCGAACTCGATGGTGCCGCGCTTGCCGGCGGTGGACGGAAATCCCGCCGGCGGGTTGTTCAGCATGAACGACGTGTGCCCCTGCGCGCTCAGTGAGATCGCCGCATTGCCGCCAATTTGCAGGCCCTTATCGTCCTTGACGATCGCCGTCACGTTCTGCGCCTGCGCCGCGAGACTTGCGACCGCCACCCCCGTCGTCAGCGGGGTCGTGTTGTCGAACGCCAGGATGTACTTACCCGCGTTGCGGGTCTCGAGCGGCACCACCGCGTTCCAGTGTTGCTTTGGATTGGAGAAGATTCCGAACCCGCTCACGTCTCCGTTACTCAGCAGTTGCCCTGACCCGACAAGCGGGGCCACATTGTCGGAGCCCGTGCTTTCCATCACGACCTGCGCGTTCGGACTCAGCGTGTGGCATCTGGAATCCGGCCCGCTGCGGGTCCCGCGGCAGACCGCCATCGATTGCGTGCGCTACCTGCATTCGCGCGATTTCGACGTCGCGGTCTCGCACGAGATGAAAGTCGATCACGGCATCACCATCCCGCTGTACAAGCTGACCGGGGCACTCAATCGCTACAACGTGCTGCCGGTGTTCATCAATTGCGCGGCCGACCCGCGCCCTTCGTTCAAACGCGTACGCAATTTTGGCGCCGCCATCGGCGAATTCCTGGCCGACAAGCACATGCGCATTACTTTTGTCGGCTCCGGCGGCCTGTCGCACGATCCGCCGACGCCGCGGCTGGAGTTGAGCCCGCCTGACGTCGCCAAGCGCTTGATCCAGCGCGCCACTCCGACGCAGGAAGAGTACGAAGCGCGCGAGAGCCGCGTCATCCGCGCCGCCCGCGATCTAGTGGTCGGCAAGGGTCCGTGTCTGCCGCCGGACCAGCAATGGGACCACAAGTTCCTCGAGAGCTTCGTGGCCGCGCGGCTGGAGGATTTCTACAGCATGACCGATGCCGAGATCGACCGCGTCGCCGGTTTCGGCGCGCACGAGGTGCGCACCTGGGTCGCCGCCGCGGCGGCGGCCAAGGCCATGGGCAAGCTGCAAAACGAGCTGCGCTACTACCACCTGGTGCCGGAATGGATCACCGGCATGGGCATCGTGGTCGGACAGGCTTGAGCGCGCATTGGTCGGGTTGAAGCCATGCCGGAAAGCCAAGGCGTGACGGGCCGCGTTGCTGCGGGCGACGTCGAGATCTTCTATCGCAAGTTCGGCAAACCCGGGCGCGCGCCGGTGCTGATCGTGCACGGGCTGTCGTTCTTTTCCGACGACTGGATCGGCCCCGCCACGCAAATCGCGCGCGACCGCGAGGTCGTAGCGATCGACATGCGCGGCTTCGGCGAATCCGGCTGCAGCCCGACCCGCGACTACAAACTGGAAACCTTGAGCAGCGACGTCATCGCCGTGCTCGACGCGCTCGGCTGGCACAAGGCCGTGCTGATGGGCCACTCGTTCGGCGGCCGCGTCTGTCTCGCCACCGCCGGCTGGAAACCGCAACGCGTTGCCGGCCTGGTGCTGGTCGACTTCGCGCCCGATCTGGCACCCTCCGGGCGGCGTCATGTTGCCGAGCGAATTGGACGGCAACCGGACGTATTCTCGTCGCTGGATGAAGCGATGGCCTATCACGGCGAGAGCGATGTGCCGGCGGATTCGGCGCGTCGCGCGCGCTGGCAGGCGTTCCTGCAGCGGACCGATCGCGGCTATCGGCTGCGCCGCGACTTGCACTACCGCGACAATTTCAAGCGCGCTTTGGAGAGCGGGCAGTCGTCGCCGGTGCCGGCCTTTCTGTGGCCGATGCTGGCGGAGCTGAAAATCCCGGCGCTGATGATCCGCGCCACCGAGTCGGACATGTTCGAGGCGACGACGCTGGCGAAAGCGCGAACGCTGAACCCGCGCCTTATGGCGATCGAGTTGCCCGGCAGTCACGACCTCGCCGGCGACAATCCGCAAGGCCTCGCCGACGCCGTCAGTCGATTTCTCGCCGAGGCGGGACTCTAATCACCGGCTTGACTGCCGGCGGCTCGGCCACCTGGCCCGCGATGTAAGCAAGGCAAACTTGCCGCCATAGTCTCCTTTCATTTTCGTTTCGTTCCCCCTTTCAAGTGCAACTTAGTGTCATCAAAGAATAGTCCATGAACGTCTCCAACGCTCGGTCGCCGTCGCAGGTCGGCAGCTCGCGGGCGATCGATATGCGGCGACCAACGCCTTCTGCAAGCCGAAATCAATTATTCGGTCAGCCTTGATGTAGGTCAAAGCCGCAGCGAAGGAATGTGGTTGTCGTATGCAGCGCTCATTTTTGCTGGCGGCTGGCTTTCTTGAGCAAGCGGGCTTTTGCGCCGGCATTACCGTGCCGAATGGCCGGCGCAGCCGAGATGTTGCTTATCGGCGAAACGCGAATCGCCGGCCGCTCGAAACGACGCAAAACGCACGCCGCGTGAAGATTCGAAGTGAACGATGCAAGAATCAATTGGAGGAGATAGCAAATGAAAATGCGCTGGGCTTTTCTTGCGATTTTTGCCCTCTGCAGCATGCTTGGATTCAGCGTCGCTAAGGCGGCCGAACCCAGCAAGATCAAAGTGGGCATCCTGCTTCCGCTCACCGGGCCGTTCGCCGCGGTGGCCGAAACCCAGAAGCAGGGCGCGCTGCTGGCGATCGACGTCATCAACAAGCGGGGCGGTCTCAACATGTCCGGCGGCAAGGTGATGGTGGAAGGCGTCGTCGACGACGACGAAGCCAAACTCGATGTCGGCGTCCGCCGCTATCGCTATATGGTTTCCGAAGGCGTCAAAGGCGTGGGCGGACAGACCTGGGCGCCGCTCGCTTACGCCCTCAATGCCATGGTTTCCAAGGAGCCGATGCCTTACTTCCCGATTTGCGTGATGGCGAAGGAGGCCTTCCAAAAAGGCAAGCTCGCCGATTCCAGCTTCGCCGCCGCCTACAGCCCGTGGACGGTCGGCTACATGGCCGGCAAGTCGGCGGTCCAGACGCTGGGCAAGAAGCGCGTTTTCTTCCTGGCCCGCACCGACAGTTGGGGCTGGGACATGCGTGACGGCGCCTATGCGGCCGCCAAGGAATTCGGCGCCGAGATCGTCGGCTATGACGAG
>JAIQFE010000014.1 GCA_020073445.1 Terriglobia bacterium | reverse complement strand
GCGTAGATCCTGGCAAACTGCGGCGACATCTCCTTCAGGATCGGATCCACTAGCCCACGGATCGCTCGCAGCGGATGGTCTTGTGGAATCCGTTCTTCCGGTGCGATGTAACTGAAAACTCCGTCCTGATGTTCATCTTGTCCGCGCATTACTACAAGACGTTTGCTTCTGCTTAGAGGCTACGCCCCTGCAGAGTTTTTCAGCAAGCTCCTAGAACGAGATCGTAACCACCGTCGTCAACTTGGGCTTCATGGATCTCAAGACGCTTGAGAGGAGAGAGCCAGACATGCCGCATGATTTCTCCCGAGAACAGGTGCTCGAGCAAAGCTTCCCTGTAAGAAGACAACAAACTGTGATCGGTGGCAACCTGTGAAATCTCGCCAGGCACTGGGGCGGCCGCTTCCATGGCTGCAACTCTATCACGAACCTCGCTAGAATCAATGTTCGGACTACTTCATGCAATTCCTTCAGGAAAGCCTCGTCGAGCTGATTACCCAGACCGCCACCAACCTGCCGCCGGATGTGCGGCAAGCGATGGGAATCGCTATCGCCGCGGAGACTCCCCATACGCAGGCATCACAGGCCTTGGGGATCATCGCCACGAATATCGACATGGCTGCGGAGGATGTTGGCCCCATCTGCCAGGACACCGGTATGCCGACGTTCGACGTCCACACTCCAGTGGGAGTGAATCAGATCGCCATCAAGAAGGCGATCCGCGCGGCGGTGGCCGAAGCGACGAAACGCGGCAAGCTGCGGCCCAATTCGGTCGATTCCCTTAGCGGCAAAAATAGCGGCGACAATCTGGGCGCAGAGACTCCCGTGATCCACTTCGAGCAGTGGGAGAACGACGAGATCGAAGTCAAGCTGATCCTCAAGGGCGGCGGTTGCGAGAACAAGAATATCCAGTATTCGCTGCCGATGGAGCTCGATCACCTGGGCAAAGCGGGGCGCGATCTGGAAGGCGTGCGCAAGTGCATCCTGCATGCGGTGTGGCAGGCACAAGGGCAAGGTTGCGCGCCGGGGGCCGTGGGTGTTTGCATCGGCAGCGATCGCGCGCACGGGTATCTGCTGGCGAAATACCAGTTGTTCCGCACGCTGGACGATACCAATCCGAATCCGGATCTGGCGAAGCTCGAATCCCAGATCATGGAGGAGGCCAATAAGATCGGTGTGGGCGCGATGGGATTCGGCGGCAAGTCGTCGCTGATCGGCTGCAAGATCACCGCTGCGAACCGGCTGCCGGCGAGCTTCTTCGTAAGCGTGGCTTATGAGTGCTGGGCGTTCCGGCGATTGGGCGTGCGGCTCGATGCATCCAGCGGCGCGATCACGAAATGGCTGTATCGCGATCCTGCGCGGCCAGTGGCGAAGATGGCTCGCGGCGAAGGGTTCCCGCTGACGGGAAGGGAAGTGATCCTTCGGCCGCCTTTGACCGAAGAGCAAGTTCGAGCACTCAAGGTCGGCGACGTGGTGCTCATTACGGGTGAGATGTTCACCGGACGGGATGCGGTGCACGCGCACCTGATGAAGAATCCGCCGCCGGTGGACATGCGCGGATCGGTGCTGTACCACTGCGGCCCGGTGATGCTGAAGCAGGGCGATACGTGGACGGTAAAGGCAGCTGGTCCGACGACCAGCATCCGGGAAGAACCGTATCAGGCGGATATTATTCGCAACTACGGCGTGCGCGCGGTGATCGGCAAGGGCGGGATGGGCAAGAAGACGCTGGCGGCGTTGCAGGATTCAGGTGCGGTGTATCTGAACGCGATCGGCGGGGCGGCGCAGTTTTACGCGCGTTCGATCGACAAGGTGCTGGGCGTGAACCTGCTGGACTTCGGGATTCCCGAGGCGATGTGGCACCTGCACGCGAACAATTTCGCCGCGATTGTGACAATGGACGCTCACGGGAACAGCCTGCACGCGAAGGTGGAGCAGGAAACCGGAGAACATCTGGAAGAAATCGCCGCCCGCAAAATCTAAGGCACGCGGGTCAGATACAAGATGAACGGGGTGATCTCGAAGGGCATCTTCTCGCGCGGCGACAGAAGTTCCAGGGGACGCGTTTTGACCAGAGTGATCTGATCGCGCCACGGATCGAGCTTAATGCGCGAGCCTAAGGGCAGCGCGGCGATCTGCTCCAGCTGGTTTTCGTTCAGCTCGGGTGCGGAGGCGGTGAACTCGGCCAGACGCGCCAGCGCTTCCGGATTGGCCAACTGGTTCCCAAGATTCGCGGCCAGCAGCCGCGGGAGCATGTTCCGCCGGCTGCCCAAAGCTTTCAGAAAAAGGCCGGCATTGGCCGTCTTCTGGTACGGTGACGCGCGCATGATCTCGATGGTCTTCTTGCCCGCTGTTTCGAGCTCCGCCGTCGTGCGCTCGAAGTGGAGGCGCTGCAGCACCTCGGCGTCGGTGAGCATGGTCTGATTCCGAAAAGCAAACTGCGTCGGCGTGCGATGGCCGAGTGCCGCCTCGACAGCCTGCCGCACCATCGCGGCGCGATTGCACGTGGCGATCGCGACCGAAACCGTAGCGTTACCCTTCACGCCGCCCTCCACGTCATTGCGGAAACCACAGCCACTGCCAGCAATCCTCCGGCCCAGATCAGGGACATCTGCGCTCCCGGGCGGAATCCATAGCGCCGCCAGGCGATCGCTCCGCAAATTGCCAGGTGCGCCGCATACATCAGCACAAAAGCCATGGCCGTTCCTTCGGCCGCGCCCCGGAACTGGCTGGCTGCGGCTGCACCCACCGCAAAAACCGCATAGGCGCTCAGATCCGCCACCAGAAACGCCCGCATATCTGCCGACGCCAGCATCGGAATCGAGAGCACCCAGCTCGAGACTTTCAAATAGTCCCCCACCAGCGTCCAGCGCAGATAGCGCGAGGCGTCAAGAAAGGCGTTCGAATAGAACACTGCGAGCACCACCGGCTTCAGCACTGCCAGCGCGCACACCGCTGCGGCTCCCGCCAACGCCGCCGCCGTCAGCATCCGCGTCAGGTGAGCGCTGCGGCCAGCCCGGTCGGAGGTGCGTGCGAGCACCGGCAGGCAATAGGTCTGCAAGGACGCGAGCACCAGTGAAACATGATTCATGCTGATCGCCCAGGCCGCATCGAACTGCCCGGCCACCGCGAATCCTTGCTGGTGAAGAATCCGCGCCCGTGCCGCCAGCAGCACCAACGACGCCACGGCGCCGCCCGTCAGCATGGAACCCGACATGGTCAGGAAGCCCCGCGCCGATTCCCGGTCCCACCATCGCCGGGGACCTGGATACCAACGGGTGGTGCGCAACCGGCCAAATAGGATGGGCGCGAGCGGTGCCGCGAGAATCGCCGCGATCGCCGCCGCCGCGCCCGCCGCCGCGGCCAGCGCCCAAAGCAGGGCGCCTTCATGACTCTCACGGACCGACACGGCCAATGGATACGCCAGAACCGCCATGACCGCCGGTGAGGTTATCTGCACCAGCGCCAGCTTTCCAACCTGGCCGCGCGCATTGAGAACAGCGCTCAGAAATACCAAGGCACTCGAAAACACCACCGGCGCAACCAGCCAGCGGATGAGCCCGGCACGTTCCACGCCCAGGCCGGTCGACCACCCGAGCCACGCAGGTGCAGCCAGCGCCAATACCGACACCAGCGCCGTCGCCATTCCCATCAACAGCAGTACGGTCCGCAGGAACTGGCGCCGTTCGTGACCGTCGCGGGAACTCGCCCCCTGCACCAGCGCCGTCTGCCCGTTCAATGTCGCCCCGGTCACACCCGCTTGCCGGATCTGTTGCAGCGTCGCCAGCACCGCCAGATCCGTCGGGCCGAGCATCGCCGCGAAGATCTTGGTCGCCACCACGCTCAGCGCGCCGCCCGCCACTGCAGCCGATCCCGTGAGGCTCGCCGCACGCAGCAGCGGCCTCCAGCCGGCGGGACGAACGGGCTCATGAATCGCCGCTAAACTCGGACTGCTCATACCACCATCGCCCGGTGGCGCGGACTAGAATACGACCGATACCACCTCACCAAACGCTCGACACCGGCGGCCACCGGCGTGGCGGGATAGAAGCCGGTGTATTCGAAAAAGTCCTCGACCTCGGCGTGCGTGGCGACCACATCCCCCAGCGGGATCGGCAGAAACCGCTTCCGTGCGCGTTTCCCCAGCGCGCGCTCGACGGTGTGCACAAACTCCAGCAGTCCGACGGGCGAGCCGTGGCCGACGTTATACAGCCGGTAGCCCGTGTGCGGCCGATCGATCACCCGGACCAAACCCTCCACGATGTCGTCCACGTACGTAAAATCGCGCTGCATGCGCCCGTAGTTGTAAAGCTCGATGCGCTGTCCCCGCTCGATCGCCTCCACAAACTTGAAGGGCGCCATATCCGGCCGCCCCCACGGCCCATACACGGTGAAAAATCGCAAACCGGTCGTGGCGATCCCGAACAGGTGCGAGTAGCAATGCGCCATCAGCTCGCCCGCGCGCTTAGTCGCGGCGTACAAGGATACCGGCGTCTCCACCGGATCGCCGACGGCGAACGGCGTCTTTCGGTTCCCCGCATACACCGAACTCGAGGACGCGTAGATCAGGCGCCCGATCTCGCTGCGCCGGCAGCCTTCCAGGATGTGCAGAAATCCAGTCACATTAGACTCGGTATACGCGTGCGGCTGATCGATCGAATGGCGCACTCCTGCTTGCGCCGCTAGATGGACCACCACTTCGTACGGTTCTTTGTTCGCATGAAGCGCGAACACCGCCTCGGCAGCCGCGCGCTCGGCCAGATCGGCCTGCAGGAATTCGAACGCCGGATGAGCCATCAGCCGCGTGAGCCGAGCCCGCTTCAGGCGTGGATCGTAGTACGAGTTTAGATTATCGACGCCCAGCACCCGCCGGCCCTGAGAGAGCAGGCGGGCCGCCAGGTGATACCCGATGAACCCGGCTGCGCCCGTAACCAGAATCACGCGGCTTTCTCCACCCACCAGTTCGCCAGTGCCATATGCTCCAGGCCGCTGCGCAGAAACACATCCACGGCATCCCACGCGCGGTACACGATCGGTTCGCCGTGCAGGTTGAAAGAGGTATTCAGCACCGCCGCCTCTCCGGTGATCGATTCATACTCTTCGAGCAAGCGATGAAATGCCGGATTGTGCTCCGCCCGAACCTCCTGCGGACGCGTCGTGAAATCGTGGGGATGCTGCGCTCCGTCCAGTGCGGCCCGGCGTTCCGGACGCGTCCGGAACGCGAACATCATGTAAGGAGAATCCACAGCCTTGGGTTTTTCGTAGTACCGTGAAGCGCATTCGGCCAGCACGGCCGGTGCGAACGGCATCCAGAAATCGCGGTTCTTTATGACTTGGTTCATGGTGCGAACCGCCGCCGTCGAATCCGCGCGAGCCAGGATCGACCGGTTCCCCAGCGCTCGCGCTCCAAACTCCGCGGCGCCTTTCGCCCGCGCGACGATCCGGCCTTGAGCTAGCTCGCACGCTACTTTTTTCTCGATGTCCGGAATCCAATGGAACCGCAAGCGCGCCCGCGGCGAAGCGTTTCTCGGCGCGGCTTCTTCCAGCGCCTGCTCCGCCTCGGTGTCCGTGATCGGATCGCCATAGTAGATCGCACCCAGCGGTTCGATAGTTTCCCCGCGCCGCGCCGCCTCGAAGCACGCCGCGCCGATGCTGTTCGATTCATCTCCACACGAGGGAAACACGTACATGCTTTCGACTTCTGGCAGTTCGAGAATCGCCAGATTCGCTTTCACGTTCATGAACACGCCCCCCGAGCAGGCGATCCGGCCGATTCCGGTTTCGCGCACCGCGCTCGCCACCCAGCGCGTGAGCATCTTTTCGACAAAACGCTGCGCGCCCGCGGCGACCCAGTCAAAACGCTGCCCTGCGAGCAGCCGACCCAGGAATTCACAGGCCGCATAGAGAGACGGCACGCCTTTTCTCCGCCGCCAGCCCAGGCCGTCCGCGGTGCATTCGAAGAGCGCTTCGAGCGAACGCGCCACCTCCGCGGAACCGCGCGAATTCGCCCCATAGGGAGCCAGACCCATGACCTTGTACTCGTGCTCCATCGGGCACATGCCCAACCAGCGCGTCACCAGCGCGTACACCCGCCCGATCGAGTCGTGCTCGCTAACCTGGGCTATCCGCGTGAGCTTTCCGGCTTCCCCGACGCTCACTGTGGCCGATAAACGGTCGCCCGAGCCGTCGCAGGTGAACACTAGAACTCTGTCCGGGGTGTTTCCCCGAGGACCCGTTCGTCCCCAAGGCGAGGTGTAGTAAGCGGCCGCCGCGTGGGCTTGGTGATGCTCCACGGGCGCCAGCTGCCCGCCACTCAACCCGATCGCACTCAAATGCCCGGCTCGCTCCGCCGCCCGCCTCCGCTGATACGCCCGATCGACCGCCGAGGTCTTGAAGGTCTGCTTGAGCCGCGAGCCCAGCCGGGAGCAACGCGCATAATCACGCAAGATCGTCCCTCGTTGCCATTGGCCATAGTTCATGTAGTGGCCGTTCAGTGCTACCACAGGGGCCGCGACCGGCGCGTAGTTTCGATCTATGAGTTCGAGCGCGGCGCGCACGCCGCCGCCCGGCGCATCGCCCTGGTTCTTCACCCGCGTGAGCCGTTCCTCTTGCAGGGCCAGTTCGATTCTCCCGTCGCGCAACAGCGCCACCGAGGCGTTGTGCCCGTCATGGACCCCCAGCACTACGCTCACGTTGATAATCCGTTTTCCGCGGGCTCAGATTCGGGGGTTCGATAGTACGAGCGGTAGCAGTCGTAATAGTTGTAGCTATCGCTCAACTCCCGGTGAACTTCATTCAACACCAGGCCCACGGTTTTGGCGCGGACACGGTTCAGCGTCGCGAGCACCGCAGCCACTTCTTTGCGTGTGGTCCGCCCGGCACGCGCCACCACCAACACACCATCCACCGCCGTGGCCATCTGCAGCGGCTCGGCGAACCCCAGCAGCGGAGGCGCATCGACGATTACCAGATCGAAGTCGGCCGCCGCTTCTTCGATGATCTCTATCAGGCCGCGGCCGATCAGGTCGGCGGAGTGCCGCGAAGGTGCCCCCGCCGGGAGCACGTGCAGTTCCGGCAGACCCGCCACCGGGATCGCGGCCGCGCGCCAATGGAGTTCTCCCCTCAGCACGTTGGCGAGCCCCACCACTCCCGGAATCTTGAAGCTCCGGTGCACGCTCGGCCGGCGCAGGTCTCCGTCGATGAGCAACGTGCGTTGGCCCTGCTCGGCATAGGCCGCCGCCAGATTTGCCGCCGTAGTCGTCTTGCCCTCGGCCGGCGCGGCGCTGGTCACCAACAGTGACCGGTAACGTTGGTCCAGGTTTCCGAGCAGAATCGAATTGCGCAGGGTGCGCACGCTCTCACGAAATCCTCCCGGATCGCGCTCCTGCAGCGTCCCGTTGCCGGATGCCACCGGCAGCGCCAGCACCCGCCCTCCCGGAACGTTCTTGAGCAGCGGCAGGCTGCCGATTACTTCCGTCCGCAGGGTGCGCGCAACCTGCTCAGGATCCTTAATCGTTTTGTCCAGAAGGTCGCTGATCACCGCCGTACTCACCGCGGCCAGCGACGAAAACAGCAGCGCTAGCAGCGCGTTCAGTGGAATATTCGGAGACACCGGCTTGAGCGCCGGGCGGGCCGCATCGGCGATCCGGATGGCGCTGTTCTGGAACCCTGCGTTGATGCCGGCTTCCTTGATTTTGCGGACCAGCTCGGCATACAGCGTCTTGTCGGCTTCCGCCTCACGCTTGGCTGCCTGATATTCAAAGCTGCGCGCGTTCATCCGGTCAAATTCAGCCTTGGCTTGCGCCGCAGCTTCCCCAGCCATCTCTTCGCGCCGCTGGCTTTCCCGATATTCCACCTCCACGCGCCGCGCGATGCCCGCCCGGGTCTCTTCGAGATCTCCTTCCAGCTCGTCGAGCTGGGCTTTCGCGCGCCGATACTCCGGGTGGTTCGGACCGTAATACCCGGCGACATCGGCAAAATGCTCTCGCACTTCCTGGGCGTGCTCCACCAACTTACGCAACGCGTCCCCTTGCGGAGACGCCAGCGCCGCTTCGAGCGACCCGCCCTGGACCGATTCCCAAGCCGCCTGCTGGTGCAGCAATTCCGCTTGCGCAGCGGTGTGTTCCGTATTGAGCTGAACTAATTTCGATTCCAGGATGTTGGTTTTGGCCTCGGGGTTGATCACCGTCAGCTCCCGCTCGAAGCCCGCCAACGCCAGGCTGGAGCGTTCCATCTTGACTCTCAGCTCGTCCAGCTGCCGCTCCATGAACGTGGCCAGGCTGTTCGAACTGCGCATACGGATGTCGTAGCCATGTTCGAGATACGACTCCGCGATCGCATTGGAAACATCCGCCGCCAGTTGCGGATCATCCGACCGGTAACTGATCTGCATGAGATAGGTATTGGGCGGGCGTGTAACCCGCAACCGCTTGAGCACGACCGGTGCCTCCTCTCCACGCGGCGACTCGGCGGCGGATTGTTTCTCCCGAAGCCTCAATTGAAAACGATTGTCGACGGGCCGAAGCACGCCGTCGGATTGCACCAGTTTCATCTGGGTGGCCAGGAACTGCTCGGCATCGTTGGTCACGCTGCGCGCCGCATCCTGCCCCACGACTCCCGGAGGACTTTCGTGGTCCACGTCCACCGTCGTCGTCGATTCAAAAATAGGCGTCAGGCGCGCGGATATGATCACCGTGAGAATGACCGCCGCCGCGCAAAATCCCAAAATCCGCCAACGGTGGCGCTTGCAAATCCAGACGTACTGCCAGATCGGGATGCGGACTTCCTCCGGATCTTGGAGGGACAGGCTTTCGAGCAGAGCCGGCCACCGTTCCGGATCCACGCCTTGCGACAAAGGATGATTCACAAAGGGCTCACGGCAATCTCACCGGTTCAAACCAAGGATCAAGGCCCCGGAGGCTGTTCCCGCGGCAAACGCGACGGCTTTTTCGATCACGCTGGCCGTGACCCGGCCACCGCGGTTATCGGGAATGTAGAAAATGTCTCCGGCCGCCAGCACCACATCCGGCGATTTGCGCTCCATAATCTTGCGCAGCGAAACCTCGATCTCCTGCTTGCCGCCATCGCGGGGCCGGTAGATGTAGGCCAGCTTGGTCGAGAAAGGAGCCAGGCCTTCGGCCAGCGCCAGCGCCTTCAGCACCGAGATGCCCGATCCATCTCCCACCGGGAACGCGCCCGGCTTCTTGACGTTGCCAACCACGAACACCCGCCCGGCTTCGGGGACGCGCACTTCCTCGCCGCCCTCGAGGATCACGTTCGCCGCCGGATCGGCCTTCTCGATCAAGTCCTTGACCGCGATGCGCGTCGTCAACGGATCCTTGACCGGTCCGCCGCCCGGCCTCGTGTCCGGACTGGTCCGCGTTACGAGAATGTCCGCGCCGGCTTCGCCGCTTAATCCTTCCGCGCGCGTCAGCGCCTCAAGCAACGTCACCGGACCCGTGGCGTCAAACGTCAGCGGATGCCGTACCGCGCCGGCGACTCGAATCGGGTGAGTGGCATACTCGGCGATGGTGATCACTACCTCCGGGTCCACTAGGATGCCAGCTTCAGCCAAGGCCTCCGCCACGCGCTGTTCCAGCTCGGCCGGCGTGATTCCGCGCGCTTCGACCGGCTTCTTGAGCATCGGCAGCCGGATCGATCCCTCCTGGCTCACCCGCGCTGGGCGCGACAATTCCGGCGAGCCGTAAATCGAAATCACCAGCAAATCGCCCGTGCCGATCGGCCGTGGCGCCAGATTCGCCCCGGTGTCGACGGAAGCGGACGGGGGATGGACTTGGGCCGAAAGGTGTCCCAAAAGGGAACTCGCCGCCGCAAGACAACTCACCAGCATGGCGCTGCGTAGCATCACGACCTCTTTCCACATCCGATCGGTACGACGGTGTCCCGTTCCACTTCCACAGCTATCGATCGCTGCAACAGTTCCACGCTAATCACCAGACGGATAGCGTCCTTCGTGCGGAGCAGCGCGCCTTCGATCCCCCGCATGGGCCCGTGCTCGACTCTCACCCGATCGCCGGCTTTCAAGTAAGGCCACGGAGCCAGCGGCATCTTCAACGCGACCACCTGCTGAATCGCGGCGATTTCAGAATCTTCCAGAGCCGTAGGCCCGCCCCCGAATCCCACGATTTTGGCGACCCCCGGCGTATCCGTCACATGAATGCGATCGGTCAGGTCGAACTGGCACAGAACGTATCCGGCGAACAGCGGCATCTCCACTTCTTTCACCCGGTCCGACCACTGACGCCGGCTGCGATACACCGGCACCAGAGTCTTCAACCCCTTCGACTGCAGTGCCTTCTCGGTTTGCCGTTCGTGCTGATATGGCACGCTCAGCGCATACCATTTATGTTCGGGGGACTTGTGTTCAGGCATAGCTCGCGCTCCGTGAGTCCCAGGAATGCTTGCTTCCGAGTTGCGAAGGACCTGGCTGCTACCAGAGTTTGTGGAATACCGCGGGGGATTGTCTCAGGGAGAACCGGGAAAGTCTATCGCCAGAACTCGTACCACTTCCGTACTGAGGATTGCGGGTCCGCATCTGGCAAATGCATGTCAGCGCCGGAAAGCGTCGCGCCGGGATTGGTGACGCACAGGGCTTCGGCCAGCGCATCCCCATATTTCTTCCGCAGCCATGCGCGAGCTTGATCCATCACCGGCGGCCGGCGCTCGCAATCGTGGCCGTCGCTGGCGACTACGTGCACCAGTCTGCGATCCAGCAGCTCGCGCGAAAACTCCTGTGCGCGGCGGCCGAAACCGCTCGTCAGGCTCTGCGCCGTTATTTGCATGCGCGCACCCTGATCCACCCACTTGGCGATATTCTCGATCCGCTGTCGCAGAAGTCCGTTGCGCTCGGGATGGGTGACAATTGGGACCATGCCCGCATCCCGCAGGCGCGCGAAGATATCCTCGGTGTTCTTAAAGATCAGCAGTTCGGAGAATTCCACCAGCAAGTAGCGCTGCTGGTTTATGGTGTATTTCCGCGGATGCTCGATCGAATCCTGAATATTGTCGTAACTCAGATGAAAATCGCAGCCCGTGTACAGCCGTAAGACTCCGGCCGCGGCTTCCCGGACCTGCGCGATTCGTTCGGCGATCAGCTCAGGATTGAATTTGAACTGCAGGTTGGCGTGGGGCGTCGCCACCAGATCGGTGGTGCCGTGCTCGGCCGCCATGCGGACCATGGCCAGCGAATCTTCCATCGTCCGCGCACCATCGTCCATGCCGAACAGCACGTGGCTGTGAATGTCGATCAACTTTCAATCTTAGCGTTGCCCTATTGGGGTCAGCTGACCTGCATCCCGGCCGCCGCCGCCGCCACCTTCAGGCAGACGAAAACCGCCCATAGCGCGGCGATGGCAAAGAAAGCTTTCCCGACGCTGATCTTGCGTCCCGCGGCAGAGATTCCGATGGCCAACAGCACGATGATCCAAAAGGTGAATACGTCGACCGACGACCCCAGTGCGCGCAAGGCGGCAGGCGACTCTGGACTCAGAAAGGCGCCCACGTTAAACATCAGTGGATTCCGTAGGTTGAAATCCTCAGGATCCTTGAGGAAAAGCACCACCATCGACAATGCAGTTTGTATCACCAGGGGAAGGAACCCATAGGACACAATCGCCATCATGCGTTTCAAACCGATACCGGCGCTCATCATTGTGTCAAAGAGGAACATCAGGATCACCGCCACGATGAAGACGTAGATCAGCGTTGTCACGACAGATCCGTAGCCTACGTACTTGTAGAATCCGGCGTAGGTGGTGATCAGCCGTTCCCGCTGTTGGGCGGTCATGGCTTGTGCGTTGGGCAGCTGTTCGATCGACGGCCGGATCACCGATTCCCAACCCACGCGCTGGGTAAACGCGGTGAGATAAATGGTGCTGATGATGGCGATCAGGATCACCGGGATCCACCACCGCGGGCGCCGCGCAATATCTGCAAACGCTTTTCCGGGCGAGAAGAACACGCCGATGAGCCGTGCCCCTTCGCTCATCCCGCTTATTTGGGGCTGATCAGAATGGGTTTCTAACGGCGGCGGCGAAGGCGGCAACGCGGGCGCGGATTCAGGAGACATGCAGCCAGTCTAATCCTCGGGAATTTGAAAGACAATGCCGGTAAATCATTGAGCGCTGGTAAGTATGTACTGACGGACCTTGATTTTCTATCATCACCTAATTTTCTAGTTGACAGATCTTCTTGACCCGGAGTATTCTGGCTCCGGAAGTCTTAATTCATTAGTTCTGAAGGGAGCCGACCTTGGCCCGTAAGAAATCTCAGGACCTCACCGAAGCCGAGCTCCGCCTGATGGACGTGATCTGGCGCAAGGGATCGGCTACCGTGGCCGAGGTCGCCGAAGCCCTGCCCGATCAGCTGGGCTTGGCCTACAACACGGTGCTGACCACCATGCGCATTCTCGAAGACAAGGGATATGTGCGGCACACCAAGTCCAAAGAAGGCAGGGCGTTCCTGTATCACCCGGTGGTCGGTCAGAAGGAAGCCAGCCGCAACGCGGTGCGGCGGCTCCTGACCCGCTTCTTCCAAGACTCGCCCGAAGAATTGGTACTCAATCTCCTGGAAGACGAGGAATTGAGCGAACAGGAACTCACCAGAATCCGTAAACGAATCTCAGAAGAAAGGGCAAAATGAACATCCTTGGCACAGCTGTTGCAGCCCTATTGAACAGTCTCTGGCAAAGCGCCGGCGTGGCGCTGCTGGTTTGGGCAGCCTTCCGATTTCTGCCCAGGTTAAACGTGCAAATCAATTTAAAAATCAATGCCGCGACGCGCTGCGCCGTATGGTGGGCCGTGCTGGCCGCGGTGGTGCTCCTGCCGATGGCGCCGCAGCAGACCAACGTGCCACGGAAAGCGGTCGAAGCTCCGCTGCCGTCTTCGGAATCCGCAGCGATTCCTGGGACGATCGCCCCTGTGCCGGTCGCATCTCTGCCAGTCTCCCCTAGGCCAGTCGAGACCGCATCGCCGTCTTCTCACGCTAACGGGCCTCTAGAGATTACGGCCGGGGCCGGACTGCTCGCCATCTTCGCGATCTGGTCCGCACTTTCCCTCTTCCGGATCGCCCAAATCATCCGCAGTTACCGCTACCTTCGCGGCATCAAGCAGCGGAGCCGTGCTGTCTCGCCGGAGCGGATGGTCAACTTCAACTACTGGCTGCTGGCCTGCGGCGTCGACCGCACCGCGCGGCTGCTGGTTTCGAGAGAAATCGTTTCGCCGATGGCCGTCGGATTCCGCCGCCCAGCCGTGGTCGTTCCCGAAACGCTGCTGAACGAGTTCACGCCCGAAGAGCTGGATCACGTGCTCCTGCACGAACTGGCGCACCTCGCCCGCTACGACGACTGGACCAATCTGTTTGCACGCCTGATCGGCGCACTTCTTCCGATTCACCCGGTGGCCGTCTGGCTGGTCAAGCAAATCGAGCAGGATCGCGAGGCCGCTTGCGACGATTGGGTGGTCGCGATGACCGGCGAAGCTCGTCCGTACGCGGCTAGTCTCACACGGCTGTTCGAATTGTGCTCCGCGCGCCGGAGGCAACTGCTGGCGACCGGTATGGCCGATCGTGCTTCGCATCTGGGCGAGCGGATCGAAGCATTGCTGCGCAGCGGCCGCGATTTCGCTCCGCGCGTTTCGCTGGTGCGCGTCGCGCTCGGCGCGGCGATTCTTCTGGGATTAGTGCTCGCGAGCGCGCAGGCCCCGCATTGGGTCGCGTTCGCACAAGAGCCCGCAGTGCCGCAACTGCCTGACGTGCCGCAGGTACCCGCCGTGGTGCCGGTGCCGCCAGTGGCACAAGTACCTCCTGTTCCACCTGTTCCACCTGTTCCTGTAGTCGCACCGCAGGCGCCGCAGTCACCGATAGCCGCGCAGGATCTCTTTCTGCGTGATATCGAGGATCGCCAGGCCGAAGCGCAGCGGATGGTCGAGGATACTGCTCGAGTGCTGCAAGAGCTCGCGGAGAAGGGCCGCACATACACGCCTGACCATCCCGAAATGCGCAAGCTGGCCGCCGAGCTGCGTGCAATGGAGCAGCAACTGCGCGCGGAAAAGGCTCAGATGCAAGCTCGGAAAGCGCAGATCGGCCTCGCGGACGGTGCTCGTGTGGTCGATGAACTTCGCGCCAGGCAGGCAGAGATGCAGGCCTACGAGCAGCGACTACTCGCGATGCAGGCTACACAGCGCCCTCAAAACGAACAGCGCGCCCAGCGAAATCCCAACGGCTCTTTCCTGGCCGCCTTGGTCGCCGCCGGTTATGGAGATCTTTCCGTCGATGAGATCATCCAGTTGCGCAGCAACGGCGTGTCTTCCGATTTCCTTCGTGGTCTTAGCCAGACCGGCTGGGGCAAACTGCCGCCACGCGACCTCATCAATCTGGCCAGGAATGGCGTCTCCCCCGACTATCTGGCCGGGATGAAAACTGCCGGATTCAAGAACCTGACTCCGGAGGGTGTGATTGAGATGGCCCAGCACGGTGTCCGCCCGCAAGCCTATCAGGAGATCCACGCGCTCGGCTTCGGGCCTTATTCTCCGAAGGAGGCCAGCGATTTCGCCAGCCACGGCGTCGGCCCGGAACTGTTCCGCGCGCTTAAGGACACGGGATTCACCAAGGTCGAGCCCGCCGAGATTATTGAAGCGGCCAACAATGGCATCCGTGCCGACAACCTGCGCGCCGCCCGGGAATTCGGTCCCAACCTGACGCTGAAGCAGATCATCCGCTTGAAACAGGCAGGAGTGATTTAGATGGGCAATAACTCGAAGTACTTCGCAATCGGAGCGGCGATCCTGGGCGTGATGGCCGCCGCTACTCTGCTGGCGTTCGCCGAGGATCGAAACGCCGGCTGGGAACTTCGCCCGAGTCTCTCCTTGAATCAGGCGCACTTCGTGGTTCGCCACTCGAACGGCTTTGACAACTCGGTCAGCGGACGCGACGTACCGCTCGATCGCTTTCGCGGATTTTCCTTGTCTATGCTCGCTTCTCCTGGTCCGGCGAAATTCGAATACGTCGCCGATGCCGGACGTCTGATTTGCGAGGGCCGTTTTCTGGTTGGCATCGGATCGGGAAGTTACACCTTCACAGCCGACCCGGCATTTGTGAGCGTGCTGCGGCAAATGGGTTACGACGTGCCCGACGACGAACAGCTTTTCTCCATGCTGGTGATGGACATCAACCGCGAGTTCGCCCGCGAGATCCGGGACTCCGGCTTGCGCGCGTCTTCTCAAGACCTGATCAAACTGAAGATTCACGGCGTCACTCTGGATTACATCCGCGGTGCCCGCCGGGTCGGATTCCAGAATTTCACGGCTGACGACTTTGTCCAATTGCGCATCCACGGCGTCGACACGAACTTCCTCCGCGACCTGAAGGAAGCCGGGTACGACCTTCGCGCCGGGGACATCGCGCAGCTTCGCATTCACGGGGTGGATTCCCGGTATATGCGGGATCTGAAGAGCTACGGCCTCAAACCCGACGCTTCCGATCTGACGCAGATGCGGATCCACGGCGTCACGCCTGAGTACTTGAAGGGCCTCAAGGACGCTGGTTACGAGAACCTGCGGGCGGAGGAGGTTGATCAGCTTCGAACGCACGGTGTCGAGACGAGTTTCATTCAGGAAGCCCGGCGCTCGGGATACAATTTCACTCCCGAAGAACTCGCTCAGTTGCGCATGCACGGAGTGGACGGAGCTTATCTTAAACGATTGCAGGACGCAGGCATGCGCAACTTGAATGCCGAGCAGATCGCCAAGCTCCGCATGCACGGTGTGGACTAAACAGACTTATGCGACATCGCATCGCAGGGATTCTAGCCGTCGCCCTGGCCGCAGTCATCCGGGCGCAGACACCAGCGGCTCACTCGGAATTCGAAGTTGCCTCTATCAAACGCAATGTCAGCGGCGACCTCTCAAGAGGCATGAGGCCAGGAATCGGACGACTGTCCATCAGCAACATGACGCCAAGAGACCTTCTGATGGTTGCGTATCAGGTGCGAGACTTCCAGATTTCAGGTGGGCCAAGCTGGATCGATTCTGAAAACTACGACATCGAAGCGAAAACAGACAGCAATACGCCTGCAAGGCAGATGGCCGAACCGATGCTACAGGCTCTGCTCGAAGACCGGTTCAAGCTGAAGGTCCATCGCGAGACGAAAGAGCTCCCAGTCTACGTGCTGACCGTCGCGAAGAACGGGCTGAAAATCCAGCCGGCGAAAGAAGGAAGTTGTATTACGCCCGAACCCGGCAAGCCTCCCGCGCCCGGCCAGCGGCAGTCCGCCTTCTGTGGCTTCCACGTGACCGGGCGAGGCCGTTATGACGCTACGCACACAAGCGTGCCGGCCTTGGCAACGGACCTTTCTTCTGTTTTGAGGCGTACAGTGGTGGACAACACAGCTCTAGCGGAGGCTTTCGACGTCCATCTCCGATTTGCTGCGGAAGACTCTGCCGATTCAACTAGCCCATCCATCTTTACCGCCGTCCAGGAACAACTTGGGTTAAAGCTTGAGTCAGGCAAGGGGCCTGTCGAAGTACTCGTGATCGATCAAGTTGAGAGACCGTCCGAAAACTAAGATGATTTCCCGTTTTCTGCTGCCTTCGATCGGAGTCGCGTTGTGGTTGGGAACAGCCCTCGGCCAGTCGTTCGAGGTGACGTCCGTCAAACCGAACAAATCTGGAAGTAACAGTTCCCACACCAGCACAACCGACCACGGAATCACTGCCGAAAACGTCTCGCTGAAGCAATTAATCCAGCGCGCCTATGGCGTCGCGGATTATTCGCTTTCGGGACCCGTGTGGCTGGGAGACGACAAGTTCGATATTGCTGCCAAGCAGCCGGATGGGACTCCCAAGGGCCAGACGCGGACGATGCTTCAGTCTCTTCTAGCCGAGCGCTTCGGATTGGCGGTTCATTTCGAGCAGAAGTCCCTTTCTGGCTACGCCCTGATAGCTGGAAAGAAGCCGCCCGTACTTCATGACAAGCCCGCCGGCGCCGGAACCAATACGAACACTGGTCGAGGCACGATCAAAGGCACCAACGTGTCTATGGCGGATCTCGCCGGCTTGCTATCGCGGCAACTGGATCAACCCGTCCAAGATCAAACGGGCCTTCCGGGAGTTCTCGACATAAGCCTGGAGTGGTCTCCGGATCCGGCTCAAGCGGACGACCGCGCAACCTCGCTCTTTACCGCGCTGCAAGAACAGCTCGGGCTTAAGTTGCAGGCACAGAAGGTCACAGTGGAAGTTCTAGTAGTCGACCACGCCGAGCGCGTTCCCACGGAGAACTGAGCAGTTACCCACCGATGGAATACATCGGCCGAGGCGGCGGGACGAACTTCTGCGTGTTAATCTCGTGCCCGATCCATTTGTCGGCCACGCAGCTCCGCACCGCTTCGATGATCGCCGAATCCGGCGCATTCGAGCGCAGCAGCGCCTTTACGTCCGTCTCGTCGATCGCAAACAAGCAATAGCGCAGCTTGCCATCGGAGGTCAGGCGCAGGCGATTGCAGTTCAGGCAGAACGGCTTGCTTACCGACGCGATGAATCCCACGCGCCCGACGCCATCCTTGAATCGATACTCGGTCGCCGGAGCCCGCGGATCGGCGTCCGGAATTTCTTCGAGCGGTCCGATCTCCCGCTGGAGCATTCCGATCATCGTGTCCATGGTCAGCACGCGGTCGCGCTCCCAGATTCCTTGCGCATCCAGCGGCATGAACTCGATGTAGCGGATTTCGATATCCCGCTCGCGGCCGAAGCGGGCCAGTTCGACAATGTCCGGCTCCACCAGATTCTTCACGGCGACGGCGTTGATCTTGATGGGACCGTAGCCGAGCTTTCGGCACAACTCGATTCCCTCGAGGACTTTTTCCAGGTCGTCCCTACGTGTGATGTGCTTGAACCGCTCCCGGTCGAGCGTGTCCAGATGCACGTTGATCCGCCGAAGTCCGGCGTCGTAAAGCTCCTGGGCGTGCTGAACTAACAATACGCCGTTGGTGGTCAGCGCCAGGTCCTGGATGCCGGGGATCGCCACCAGCTTGCGGATCAGCTCGGGCAGGCCCTTGCGGACCAACGGCTCGCCGCCGGTGACGCGCAGCTTGCGGATGCCCAGGGTAACTGCAACCTTAACAAAACGCTCGATTTCCTCGAATGTCAGGATGTTCTCGCGAGGCTCGAACTTCACCCCCTCCTCGGGCATGCAATAGAAACAACGGATGTTACAGCGATCAGTCACACTGATCCGCAAATTGTCGTGCAGGCGTCCGAAGGTGTCGACGAGAGGAGTCACGGTGCCCTGAATGCGTCCTATCTACTATTGTAGTGCCGCGGGAGATTGAGCACGGTCGTTCCACTTCAGCAGCCCATAAAGGGCTGCGAATAACCCGACCGCCAGGGCACCCATGTGCCAGTAGTGGCCCTGGATCCAGGCAGTCGTATGCTCTCCGAGCTTGGCGCCCAAGTAGGCCAGCGCGGCATAGCGCGGAATCCGTCCCGCAGCCAGAACCAGCATAAATCGCGTGCGGCTCACTCCCATGGCGCAGGCGCAGGCGCAGAAGACTTTCAGCGGCAGGAACGGAATGGGCAGGAACGCGGAGATGAACACCGTCACCATGCCGTAGCGGTGAACCCACGCACGGAAGCGCTGCCCGCGTCCCGAGAGCGTATAGCGTAACAGGAACTTGTCTCCGCCCAGCCGCACGATTTCGTAGAACACGGCACTGCCGAGCAACGATCCGGCGGTCGCGAGCACGGCGCATAAGGCAGCCGCATCCGGCCGCGCGATCGCCACCAGAAGCAGCAGCGCGTCGGTGCCGCCCGGATTGGGAATGCCGATCGATTCGACGAAGGCCAGGACGAACACGCCCAGCGGCCCCCACGAGATCAGCAGACTTCTAAACGCCTTCATCCATTCCTCTAGATGGTCCTCTAAGTGGTCTTTTCGGCCAGCTTTCGCAGGGCCGCTTCGTCGATCACTTTCACCCCAAGAGCATTCGCCTTATCCAGCTTCGACCCGGGATCCGCGCCCGCAACTACGTAACTGGTCTTCTTGCTCACAGAACCAGATACTTTGCCGCCCGCGGCCTCAATCAGATCCCCCGCCTCTTCGCGCGACAGATCCGGAAGCGTTCCGGTCAGCACGAAGGTCATTCCCGCCAGCGGACCTCCTATCTTACGCTTGGCCTGGTACTGGAAGGGTAACCCTTCCTCGCGCAGCCGTTCGATGAGGTCGCGATTGCGCTTCTCGTGGAAGAAACGCCGGATGCTCTGCGACACCTTGGGGCCCACCTCTTCTGCCCTCTGCAGTTCCTCTTCATCCGCATCGGCGATTTTGTCCAGATCGCCGAAGGCGTCCGCCAGGAATTGTGCCGTGCGCTCGCCGACAAACGGGATGCCCAACCCGTTCAGAATCCTCGGCAGGGGCCGCTGTCGGGATGCCGTGATATTCGCCAGCAGCTTTTCGGCAGATTTCTCGCCCATGCGCTCCAGCTCGACCAGATCTTCGAGCTTCAGGCGGTACAGATCGGCGACGTTCTTGACCAGTCCGCTGTCGACCAATTGCGATACCAGCGCTTCCCCCATTCCGTCGATATCCATAACACTCCGCGCGGCGAAATGTAGCACAGATTCCTTGAGCCGGGCCGGACAATTCGTGTTGATGCAACGGCTGATGGCCTCGCCTTCGGCCCGCACGATCTCGCCCCCGCAAATCGGGCAGTGCTTGGGCATGCGGAACGGCACACGATGCTGGCCATGCCGGACTACGCGGACCACTTTGGGGATCACATCGCCGGCGCGTTCGACCAGGACACGGTCGCCGCCTTGTACGCCGAGCCGCTCGATCTCGTCCTCGTTGTGGAGCGTGGCCCGCGACACCGTCACGCCGCCGATGTTGACCGGCTTCAGCCTGGCCCAGGGCGTCACTGCGCCGGTGCGGCCGACGTTGATCTCGATGCTTTCGAGCAGCGTTTCTTCCTGCCGGGCGGGGAACTTGTAGGCGATGGCCCAGCGCGGAGCCTTCGCGGTCCAGCCTAGGCGGTTCTGCTGCTCGACCGAGTCGACCTTGACGACCACGCCGTCGATTTCAAACGGCAGTGTATCGCGTTTCTCTTCCCAATCCTTGCAGAACTCCACAAGCTTGTCGATGTTTTTGAAGTGACCGCTTCGAGGATTCACTTTGAACCCAAGCTTCTTGAGCTCCTCAAGCGCCTCCGATTGCGTCGAGCAAGCCGGTTTACCGTCTGCGAACAAGAAGTATGTAAAGTATTCCAGCTGACGCGATGCGGTGATACCGGGGTCCAGCACACGCAGCGAACCGGCGGCTGCGTTCCGGGGATTCGCGAACAGGCGCGCGCCCTGCGCCTCTTGCTCGGCGTTCAGTTTCTCGAACGCCTTGCGATTGAGCACCACTTCGCCGCGAGTTTCCCGGCTTGCATGCGATCCCTTCAATTGCAGCGGGATACTGCGGATGGTGCGAGCGTTTTCCGTGACGTCCTCGCCGATGGTGCCGTCTCCGCGCGTCAGCGCCTGAGTTAGCTTTCCGTTCCGATAATGCACGGCCATCGACACGCCATCCATTTTCAGCTCAGCGACATAGGCGTACGCTTCGTCTTCTTTGAGCAAACCGCGCACGCGTTGGTCGAACGTCCGCAACTCTTCCTCGCCCACTGCATTATCCAGGCTGAGCATGGGACTCGAATGCGGAACCTTGACGAAGCCCTCGCGCGGTTTCCCGCCGACGCGTTGCGTGGGGGAATCCGGGGTCAAGAACTCCGGATGCGCTTTTTCGAGCGCCTCCAGCTCGCGCATCATAGCGTCGAATTGGGCGTCGGAGATTTCGGGCGCATCCAGCGCGTAGTACAGATGCTCGTGATGGCGCAGCTTCTCGCGCAGGGCCTCAATTTTTCGGGCGACGTTATCCACGGTTCACGTATAATGATCGGATTGCATTGTTTCGCCAGCCGGTCCTAATTTATAACCCCGCCGCTGGCGCATTGCGGCGCAATCCCGAGCGCATTCTACAACGTACCATTGCTGCGCTTGCCCACGGCGATATCGCGCCGCGCCCCCTGCCGACCTCCGCGCCCGGACACGCCGACTCGCTCGCGCGGGAAGCTGTTCGACAAGGCGCCGATCTGGTCCTGGTTCTGGGCGGCGATGGCACCGTCAACGAGGTAGTCCAAGGTTTAATCGATTCGGACGTCCCATTGGGCGTTTTGCCGGGCGGAACAGCCAACGTTCTGGCGATGGAGCTCGGGCTGGGATCGCGGCTGGAATCTGCTGCCAAGAGGTTGACCGAGTTCGAACCTCGCCCCGTGGCTCTCGGCCGGATCACCGGCAGTTTCGGGTCGCGTTATTTTCTGCTGATGGCGGGTGCGGGCCTGGATGCCAACATCGTGTACGAGGTCAGCGCCGGGCTCAAGAACGCCGTCGGGAAACTGGCTTACTGGGCCGCGGGATTCGCGCGATTCTTCCAGCGCGTGGACCAGTTGGAGGTGCGCGTTCTTACCAATGGGGACGACAAGATTCACCAGTGCGGTTTCGCGCTGGTCAGCCGTGTCCGGAACTACGGGGGCGATCTCGAAATCGCTAGCGGAGCTTCCTTACATGACGACCATTTCGAGGTGGTTCTATTCGAAGGATCGAACCCGCTGCGATACGCTTGGTACATGCTGAACGTGGCGGCAAAACGTGTGCAACGTGTGCGCGGCGTTCGCGTTATGCGGGCGCACCAGGTGAAAATCCTGACCGAGGCGCCGGTGCAGATCGACGGCGAATACCTGGGCCGTCAGTCCGTGTCCATCGAAATCGTTCCTGGCGCGCTGCAGCTTCTCCTGCCGGTCAGACGCCCTTAAAGATGGATAACATCACCCATACGCTGGTCGGCCTGATGTTGTCGCGTGCTGGCGGCTTTAGTTCCAACCAAGCTCGTGGCGAAAAGGGCGCGTCCGTAGCGATCATGCTCGCGGCCAACGCGCCCGACATGGACACTTATAACTTCTTCAACGACAGCCTCACCTATTTGCAGGTCCACCGCGGCTATACCCACGCGCTGGCGTTCGCGCCGCTGGTGGCCCTGGTTCCGTTGCTGCTGGTAAAGGCTTTCACGCGCACTCGAGTGACCATGGTCACGGCGGTCACATATATAGGATGCCTGCTCGCCGTCTTTAGCCATCTGCTTCTGGATTGGACCAACGTCTACGGTGTACGCCTGATGCTGCCCTTCAATGCGAAGTGGTACCGCCTGGATGCCACCGATATTGTCGACCCGGTGATTCTGGGCATCCTGCTGTTGGCGGTGGCCGCACCTGCGCTCGCCGGGCTGGTCACTTCCGAAATGAGCGGGCGCAAGCGCAAGGCGCCGGGGCTGGGGTGGGCTTGGTTCGCCTTGGCCGCGGTGCTTTTGTACGATACAGGGCGCTGGTTGGAGCATGACCGGGCCATATCGATTGTCGACGCCTACAATTACCGGGGAGCTCCGGCCGAGCGAGTCAGCGTATTCCCAGTGCGGTTTAGCGTCATGCGCTGGCGAGCCGTGGTGGAAGGCGACGGCTTCATCTACGAAGCGCCCATCGACATGAGCCGCGATTTCGATGCCGCTGGCGGCCACACCGAGTACCCCGCGATCTCGTCACCCGCCATCGATGCCGCCAAGACCACCCGTACGTTCCAGGTTTTCGAAGGTTTCAACCAGCTTCCGTTCTGGACCCTGCTCCCGGTGGACGACACGGTGCGGGTGGAATTGCTGGATCTGCGCTTTGGATCGATACAACGTCCGGGATTCGAAGCCGTGGCGTTTGTGGAACCCGATCACCGCATCGCCCGGGCCTATTTCAGCTTCGGGGTCCGCTGACCCCCTCCCCAGTCATCGAACTGTAACGTGTAATTCATTACAGCGCCACGGGCCCCACGTACCCTGGTGATACCTGTGGGCTCGATACTCTGCGTATGGCAAGAGGCATGCAGCGTATCCACAGACACGTAAACTCCCTGGCGGGAGTGACTTAACGGCAGACTATGACACGTTGTTCCGGCTTCACGCGCAGTTCATATCCGCGTGTCAGGACTCACGTTTTAGAGGGTTTCGGGTGGGCCGGAGTCCACCGAAGTCGTAATTTGTTTGTAACACAAGACTGAGATGATAGGAGGCTGGAAAAAATGACTCGAAGAATTTTCATCGTCAACGCTGCCCTGGCAGCCGCTCTCACTGTGGGAACGGCATCCGCGCAGCAGGTCCTGATCAACGCGGCTGGGGCGACGTTCCCCTACCCGATGTACTCCAAGTGGTTCGATGAATACCACAAGAAGTTCCCCACCGTACAGATCAACTATCAATCCATTGGATCCGGCGGCGGCATCCAACAAGTGACTGCGGGCACGGTCGACTTCGGCGCCAGCGACGGTCCGATGAACGACATGCAGCTGAAGGACTTCCAGGACAAGCGTGGATCGGCGATCCTGCACTTCCCCACTGTGATGGGCGCGGTGGTACCCACCTATAACATTCCGGGGGTCACGGGAAGCCTCAACTTCACTCCGGAAGCACTTGCGGGGATTTTCCTGGGTAAGATCACCAAGTGGGACGACCCGGAATTGACCAAAGCCAACCCTGGGATCAAGCTTCCGAGCAACAACATTGTTGTGGTCCATCGTTCCGATGGCAGTGGCACGACCTATGTGTGGGTGGATTATCTCTCCAAGATCAGCAAAGAGTGGGAAACGAAAGTCGGCAAGGCTACTTCCGTCAACTGGCCGGTCGGGCTGGGCGGAAAGGGGAACGAGGGCGTTTCCGGGTCGATCCAACAGACCGCGAACTCCGTGGGATACGTCGAGTTGATTTATGCCGTGCAGAACAAAATGACGTACGGAAACGTGAAGAACGCGTCGGGTGAATTCATCCAGGCCAGTTTGGCCAGTGTGACGGCGGCGGCCGCTGCGATGAAGGACATGCCGGAGGATTTCCGCGTCTCGATCACGAATGCGCCGGGCAAGGGCGTCTATCCGATTTCCAGCTTTACGTGGCTTCTGATTCCCTCCAAGATCGCGGACCCCGCGAAAAAGAAGGCTATCAAGGATTTCCTCACGTGGATGCTGGCGGACGGCCAGAAGATGACCGAGGCCCTATCATACGCTCAGTTGCCAAAGCCAGTTATCGCCAAAGAAGTCAAAGCAATCGCCAAGATTCAGTAGTCCCAAGTTAATGGCAGCGTCTTCTACCACGAACATCAGCGCCCGCCCTTCGGGGCGGGCGTCTGCCTTCTGGCAGCGCCTGCGAAGCGGGGATGATATTGCGTATGTCATTACTCTGACATGCGCGTTGACGATTCTGGCCATCACGGCGCTGCTGGTATTCGAGTTATTCGAAAACTCTGCCGTGCCCCGCGACAAGTTTGGGTGGTCGTTTCTGGTCACCTCGACCTGGGACCCGGTCGCTGGCCAATTCGGCGCACTTCCGTTTATCTACGGCACAGTAGTGACATCGGCACTGGCTCTCCTGATGGGAATTCCCCTAGGTGTGGGGGCGGCCATCTTCCTGGCCGAGCTTGCTCCCACCAAAATTTCAAATGGGCTCACCTTCCTGATCGAATTGCTGGCCGCCGTACCCAGCGTGATTTTCGGATTGCTCGGGATCTTCGTCCTGGTGCCTGCTCTGATCGCCTTAGAGCCGGCGATTCGGGCGGTGCTCGGCTGGACGCCTGCGTTCTCGGGACCGTTCTACGGCGTCAGTGTGCTTTCGGCTGGCGTGGTGCTGTCGGTCATGATTGTTCCGTTCATCATCTCGATTTCGCGCGAGGTGATTCTCGCGGTCCCCACCGAACAGCGCGAAGGAGCCCTGGCGCTGGGAGCAACGAAGTGGGAGACCACCTGGGATGTTGTGATCCCTTTCGCGCGGAAGGGCATCATGGGCTCGATTTTCCTGGCACTTGCGCGTTCGCTAGGGGAAACCATGGCCGTGACCATGGTGATCGGCAATGAGCCGAAAATCCACGAATCCTTGTTTGCGCCCGGCTATTCGATTGCGGCCGTGATCGCCAACGAATTTACCGAAGCGACTGGCGAGTTGTACTTGGGTGCTCTCATCGAGCTTGGTCTGGTCTTGTTCGGTTTGACGATCATCATTAACGGGCTGGCGCGTGTGTTGGTTCTCAGCACGACGAAGAAGGGAGCGAGCTAGATCATGTTGAGCTTGCGCCGCAAAGTGGTGAACGCCGTCATGCTCAGCCTCACGGGTGTGTGCACCTTCTTGGCGGTGGGGACACTGCTGTTCATCCTCGGGTATCTGTTTTTCCACGGCGGCACCAGCTTGACTACGGATTTCTTTACCAAACTGCCAACGCCGGTCGGCGAATCGGGAGGCGGCATGGCCAATGCGCTTCTCGGCAGCGCAAAGCTGCTGCTGTTGGCCAGCTGTATCGGCATACCGATCGGCTTCCTGGGCGGGGTGTATCTGGCCGAATTCGGCGGTTCGTCGTTCTCCTTCGTGGTCCGGTACACCACGGACCTCCTCAACGGCGTGCCCTCCATCGTGATCGGGATATTCGCCTACACGCTGATCGTGCTTCCGCAAGGGCATTTTTCGACACTTTCCGGCGGGCTCGCACTGGGCGTCATGATGATCCCGATCGCCATCCGCAGTTCGGAGGACTTTTTGCGCGCCGTGCCGGTGTCTCTGCGTGAGGGCGCCATGGCCCTGGGAGCCTCCAAGGCCAAGACCATCGTCACGGTGGTGATTCCGGCCGCGAAAGCCGGACTCATTACGGGTATCATGCTGAACCTGGCTCGCGTGGCCGGAGAAACGGCGCCCCTGCTCTTCACCAGTTTCAGCAACCGCTTCTGGAGTCCCGGCTGGGAACAGCCCACCGCCGCGCTTCCGGTGATGATTTACACCTACGCCATTTCGCCCTATGCGGACTGGAAACGGCAGGCGTGGTCCGCGGGCTTTGTGCTCTTGATGCTGGTCCTCACGATCAATATCTGCGCCCGAATGCTTCTGTCCAAGAGAGGATCCGCACTGAGATGAGTCCTATGCAAGCACCAAGCCCGCAACCCACCCCCGAAATTAAAATGAGAGAGCAAAGCTTTCCTATGCGGATGGCCGAGGAAAAGAAGCCGGCGCCGGGCGAACAATCCAAGTTCAGCGCCACCAATCTGGTTTTTCACTACGGGTCGTTCAAAGCACTGCACGGAATCTCGATGCAGGTGTTCGACAAGAAGGTAACGGCGTTCATCGGGCCCTCCGGCTGCGGCAAGTCGACCTTCCTGCGGACGCTGAACCGTATGTACGAGACCATTCGGACCGCCCGAGTGGAGGGCGAGATCTTGCTCGATGGCGAGGACATTTTCAAGCTGGAAGTGTCCGAGCTGCGCAGGCGCGTCGGCATGGTCTTCCAGAGGCCTAATCCGTTCCCCAAGTCGATCTTCGACAATATCGCTTACGGACCGCGGATTAACGGTTCGGTCACCCGGTCCGGAATAAAGGACCACGTTGAGCAGAGTCTCCGGCGCGCGGCCCTGTGGGACGAAGTCAAGGACAAGCTGAACGAATCGGCTTACGGCCTGTCCGGCGGCCAGCAACAGCGGCTGTGCATCGCGCGCGCCCTGGCGGTGAACCCGGAAGTCCTCCTGCTCGACGAACCGTGCTCCGCTCTGGACCCGATCGCGACCGCGAAAATCGAGGACCTGATTTTCCAGCTCAAGGATAGTTGCACCATCGTGATCGTCACGCACAACATGCAACAGGCGGCGCGCGTGGCCGACTACACCGGGTTTTTCCTGATGGGAAAGCTGATCGAATTCGACAATACCACGGTGATCTTCAAGAACCCGGCCAAGAAAGAAACCGAAGACTACATTACCGGCCGATTCGGCTGATGCTGCGCGCTGAGGTCATACGACAATGCAAACGGGAGCCAAATTTGTGCGCCACTTCGAACAGGAGCTGGAACAGCTAAAAGGCAAACTGCTGGAAATGAGTGCGCTGGTGGAAGCGTCCGTTCAGCGGAGTGTCGCTGCGGTCACCCAAAAGGACCGGAGCGCGGCCGAGCAGGTCTTCCGCGACGAGGCGCGCATCAACGAGCTCGAAATGGAAATCGACGAGTTTGCCATCACCCTGCTGGCGACCCAGCAGGTGGTGGCCGCGGACCTGCGCCTCGTAGTGGCCGCGCTCAAGATCAATACCGACCTGGAGCGCATGGGCGATCTTTCCGTCCACATCGCGCAGAGGGCGATCTCCTTGCTCTCGGAACCAGTGATCAAGCCCATGGTGGACGTCCGCCACATGTCCTCCCTGGTCGAGTCCATGGTCCGAAAGAGCCTGGATGCCTTCGTGACGAACGACGCGGAGATGGCTCGTAGCGTCCTGTCTTCCGACAACGCGGTGGACAGTCTCCGTACGGCCTCCTACCACGAACTGGTCAGCTTTATGGAAAAGGATCCGCACAACATCCCCCAGGCGCTCGATCTGATCGGGATTACGAAGAGCCTGGAGCGGATCGCGGACCACTCCACCAACATCGCCGAGGATGTGTTGTTCCTCGTCAAGGGCATCGACGTCCGGCATCACGCGGAAGCGCGCCAATAGCGCTTGGCTGGTGTACGATTGTGGTGGCGACCCCTGCGGGTCCATTCGGCTAAAGGAGTATCCGGCATTGCGTCATTTTGCGGTCGAGCTCGAGGAACTCAATCAGTCCCTGCTGGAGATGGGCGCACTGGTTGAATCTTCCATCCACTGCAGCGTTCAGGCGCTCGTGGATCGCGACGAGCGCATGGCCCGCCGGGTGATAGAAGACGAAGCTCGCATCAACCAGATGGAGCTCGATATCGACGCTCGGGTGACTCGCCTGTTGGCGCTCAATCAGCCCGTTGCCGGCGATCTCCGCTTGTTGATCATGGCCCTCAAGATCAACACCGATCTGGAACGCATGGGCGATCTGGCCGCTAACATGGCCGAGCGGGCGATTACTTTGTCGAAGGTCCCGGCGGTCAAACCTTTCATCGATACGCCGCGCATGGCTTCCCTGGTCGAGGACATGCTGCACCGCAGCCTGGACGCGTTCGTCAAGCGTGACGCCGCGCTCGCCGCCCAGGTGCTGCCGGCCGACGACGAGGTGGATTCGCTGCGCGACCGGATTTATTCCGAGCTCCTGGAACTCATGCAGGAGAACCCGAGTGTGGTCCCTTCCGCCATCCATTTGATGTTTGTGGCGCGCAATCTCGAGCGCATCGCCGATCACACTACCAATATCGCCGAGGACGTCATCTTCCTGGTGCGCGGCGTCGACGTCCGCCATCACGCCACCGAAAACAAGGTCTAGTCTGGAAACCGGGGGACTGCCTCCGATTTCGAAAAATGAGCGCGGCGCCTGTCCGGATCAGTTCCCCGAAATCGGCTGGCTGTCCCCGGTTTCCGTGAACCCCTCGGATTCCCGGAACTTCAGTCCGCTTTCGCCAGCCTGGTGGTGATCATCCACTTCAGCACTCCGCGCGGCGGTCCCAGCTTTCCGTGCGTCTCGATCCGCACCAGCGAGCCTTTCTTCAAATCGACCATGATGGCGGCCTCCAGCAACAGGCCGATCAGGCTTCCCAGGTGCGGCTGATGGCCCGCGAGCAGAATCTTCTCGACCTTGTAGTCGGTGCTGATCTCCTTCCAGATTTGCTCGGGACTCGCCCCCGGAAGCAAATTCCGCGTCTCCACGACATCCTTGCAGCCCAGCACCTCCGCTGCGATAGCCGCCGTCTCCTGAGCGCGCCGCAGCGGACTGGTGAGTATGAGATCCGGCGCTACTTCCGCCTTCCGCGCCATCTTCAGCACGTCTTTCAAGTCCCGCTTGCCCTTCGCGGTGAGCTTCCGGTCGCGGTCCGCGAGCCCGGTTTCCCGCTCTTCGGCTTCCCCGTGGCGCAGAACGTAGATTTCCATGTCACTTCTTCCCATCCGCCGTATGCAGCACGGCCTTCCATCGTATTCTTTCCCGTGGTCCGAAGTGCTGTTTCCAGTGCTCTCGAAACGCCGTCTCCCGTTCGCCGGCCAGACGCTGCACCGCCGCGGCTGCCTCCCGATCCCGCCGGATCATTTCCAGCGTGGTGGCGCAGTCGTTAATCGCTCCCAGCTTGTCTTGCAGCGTTTTCAGCGACTCCAGGATTGGTTTCGTTTTCGTTCCGTAAACCTGTGCGAACAGTTCCAGCGTGTAGCGCACTCGCTTGGCCTCGAGCCGAAGCCGGTGCATTCTCTCATGCGTGGAACTTGGGCGCGCTGCCTCCCGTCCCGCGCGAAACAGGTCCGTCACCATCGCGGGCAGAACCCGCCGCGCGGTCTCCTCCACGCTGTGCTTGGGAGCGGAATGCGCAACGCGCAGGTCTCCGCGCCATCGCCCGACGCGATCCTCCTTGCGCCAGCTTGTGAGCTTGTCAGCCAGTTCTGCGCGCGCCCGCCGCCTATCCTTCTCCAAACCCGAGGCCAGCTTCGGGCTCTGGCAACCTGCCGCTTGCAACACCTCCAAGGCGATGTCGCAGTTCCGCACGGCGGCGCAGCGTTCCATCAGCTTCTTCAAGTTTCCCCGGATTCTCTTCGCCGGGCCTGGCTTGAGCCACTCCTCAAATACGTTCAGCTCTTGCCGCAACCGGCGGATCGATACCCGCAGGTCGTGGATGGCCTCCGGGTCCTTTGGCCTTCTTGCGGCCAGACCGACCTCGCGGTCCAGAGTCTTCAGCCGCCTTGCGGTCTGTAGCTGTACCAGCTTTTTCATCGTTTGACCTTCACCGTCAACGGCAGCCCGTATGCCTCGCGAAACACCGCCGCCACCTGCTCCGCCTGCCATTGTTCAATGTCGATGTCCACGTCGCGGTCGGAAAACAGCCGCAGCTCCACGGAGGTCTCCTGCAGGGCCGCCTCCACCCGCTCCACGCGCTGCTCCTGGCTTTGATCCAGCGCCACTGCCAGTCGCAGCAGCGGCGTCAGAAGAACCACGCTGTTCCGATCCTCCGGATCCAGAACCTGAAACGTCTCATGCGCCACCTGCGGCATGGACTTACGGTGGTACCTGCACAGAGTTGCGATCACCGTCCGCTCCCGATCCTCAAACCCCGGCAGATCCGAGTTTTGCACCAGGTACTGCGAATGCCGGTGATGCCGTGATTCGTTTACGAAATGCCCGATGTTGTACAGATACGCCGCGGCTTCGAGCAGCCGCCCCTTTGCCAGCGGCAACCGGTGCAGAGGCCGCAAGGCTTGGAACAGCATCCCGGCCAGATCCGCCACCTTCCGCACGTGCGTAGCCGATACCCCGTAGTGTCGTCCCAGCGCCCGCACCGCTCTGCGCTCATCCGCAGTCAGGCGCGCCTGCTCCATGCCCACCTGCCGATGCGAGAGATCCGCTATGATCCCCTCGCGCACGCCCGCTACCGAATAATACAGGCGGTTCAGCCGCAGCTCCTGCACCACTTCGTTGAGTACCGCCACGCCCGCGACGATGATCTCCGCCCGCTTCGGCCCGATCCCGGTGATCTTGGCGCGCGCTCCCGAATCGCGCGACGACACGTCGCGAAACAACTGCCGCAATTGCGGACCTGTGGCCTGCAACCGGTCCGCGCGATCGCGCCGCGAGCGCCGAACGTGATTCACTGCGCACACTGCAGCCGCCGCCGTGGCCGAGGTCGCGATCATCCGGTCCACCCGCGCCGCTCCGAAACGCGCTACCGGACCCGCAATTCTCTCCTGTATGTATTTCTGCATGCGCGCCAGTTCGCGCGGATTGGGCGGATCGCTCTTCAGGAAGAATTCCGTCAGCCTCAGCGCGCCTAACGGTTTTGAAAACGCTTCCACCAGCCGCCCGCCTTCGCTCAGGATCAACTCCGCGCTTCCGCCCCCGATGTCCATCATCAGCACTCGCTGTTTGGGATGCGGCCACGCGCTTTGCACTCCCAGATGAATCAGCCGCGCTTCCTCCAGCCCCGAGATGACTTCCACCGGATGCCCGATAATGGCGGCGGCCCGCGCCAGAAACTCGTCGCGATTCGAGGCATCTCGCAACGCGGCCGTTCCCACGGCGCGCACGCCCATCACGTCCAATTTTCGATACTGCTCTACCATGCGCGTCAAGACCTGGCACGCCAGCTCGATTTCTGTCGCCGCCAGCTTCCCTTCGCGGAACACCGTCTTTCCCAAGCGCACGACCTGCCGGTCCGCGGCCAGCACCTGCATGGGTTGCCCCGAATGCACATCCGCCGCAAGCATGCGAATGGAGTTGCTGCCGATATCGATCGCCGCGTAGCGGGACATGGTTTCGTAGTATCCTAGTGATCCTGGGTTGTAACGCGTTGTTCATAAGCGCGTCACAGCCCCTCTCGTTATCATAGGGAACCTGCGTGCCCTCCTTCTTGCCGAATCGTGGACCCGGCCGGTTGATCATCGTCGAGGGAATCGACGGCTCGGGTAAATCCACGCAGATCGCCTTGCTTTCGCAGTGGCTGCGATTGCGTGGCTTCGCGGTTGCCTTCAGCGAATGGAACTCGTCTCCACTGGTCAAAGAGACCACCCGCCGCGGAAAGAAGAAGGAGATGTTCACGCCGACCTCCTTCAGCCTGATCCACGCCACCGATTTCGCCGATCGCATGGAGCGCTACATTCTCCCGCTCCTCAAGGCCGGTGCGGTGGTCTGTGCCGATCGTTACGCCTACACCGCTTTCGCGCGCGATGTGGTGCGCGGCGTCGATCGCGCCTGGGTGCGCAATCTCTATCGCTTCGCGCTCAAACCCGACCTGGCGTTCTATTTCAAAGTCCCCCTGGAAACCGCCCTCGGCCGCATTTTAGGCGGGCGCAATGCGCTCAAATATTACGAAGCCGGAATGGACCTCGGCCTCAGCCGCAACATCGAGGAAAGCTTCCGGATTTTTCAGGGCCGTATCCTGGCCGAATACGAATCGATGATCGAAGAGATGGGCTTTCATGTGATCGATGCCACCAAGTCCATCGAATCGCAACAACAAGAAATGCGCAACATCGTACTACGCGAGTTTGGAACGGTGCGCCCGCCCGGTGTCCTCGGCGTGGATCTCAACGCGGCCCGCTTACATGCCTAACTATAAAGACCGGCCGCCACTCTCCTATTACCGGACCGCGCTGCCTGGCGTCGATTACTCCGAGCTGCAGGGCAAGCTGATCGTCATTGAGGGGCCGGACGCCGTCGGCCGCAGCACCCAGATCCGGGGTTTAAAGCCGTGGCTCGAAGAGCTGGGTCACGCCGTCCTCGACACCGGCATGGCTCGCTCCGCGCTGGCGGGCAAAGGGATCAAGGAAGCCAAGCAGGGCAACACGCTCGGTCCCGTCACCATGACGATGTACTACCTGACCGACTTTGCCGACCGTCTGGAGAATGAGATCATCCCGGCTCTCCGCGCCGGCGTCGTCGTGCTCACCGATCGGTACATCTACTCCGTCATGGCCCGTGCCCTTGCGCGCGGCGAGAATCGCGCCTGGATGGAGCGGACCGCTGGTTTTGCTCTGGTCCCGCACGCGACCTTCTATCTGCGCGCCGAAGTGCAGCATCTGGTCTCGCGCGTGGTGGTCGGCCGCGGATCCTTCGATTACTGGGAAAGCGGCCTCGATACCCGCTTCGGCCGCAATATGCACGACAGCTTCGTGCGCTATCAATCGCGCCTGATCCGCGTCTTCGATAGTCTGGCGGAGCCCTATGGATTTGAGGTTATCGACGCCACGCGCCCGCCCGTGGAAGTTTTCGAATCGCTCAAGGCCTCAGTCGCGCGGATCTTCGATGCCCCTGAGCGATCGCAGGCCGAGCAGCTCCGCAAACCCGCGCAGCGTGTGCAGTCTATCCGTGCAGCCAAGGCCGCTGGTCGCCGGGATTAAGCAGAACGACGGCCTCACCCTCCGCGGCCTGCGCCGATCGGTCCGAGTTGGTACAACACCTGCCGCAGATTCTTCCGCCCGCTTCCTGCGAGCAAATCAGCCAGGGTATGCCGGTCCAACTCGTCGAGGAACACGCGCAATGCCTCCTGCAAGTAGGTCTTCAATCCGCAGACCGAAATAATCGGGCAGGTATTGGTCTCTTTGTCGAAACACTCCACCAGGTGCAGGTTCGGCTCCGCGTGACGCACCACTTCGCCCAGCCGGATCTGGCTCGGGTCCATTGCGAGGCGCACTCCACCCGATCTGCCGGGCGTGACCCGCAGGTAACCGCACTCACCCAGCGTGTGCACCACGCGCACCAGGTGATGCCGGGAGATTCCGTACGCAGTGCTGATCTGCTCCGTCGAGACCGGCTCGTCAGGGTGTGCGCCTACATAAATCAGAACGCGCAACGCGTAGTCGGCATGTAAGCTCAGCTGCACCTGATTCGATTAGAGCATGGCGTGGGCCGGCGTCACGAAGCCGACGGAAGAAAGGCATCTGCGTTGATGTCGCGCACGGCGATGCCGGACAAGAAAAGCTTCTTCTTCAACATCTGCACCAGTGCGGGATCGCCGCAGACGAACCCGCGCCAGCCATCCAACTTTGGGAAACGGCGCGCGATGATGCCGTCGATCGGTCCGACCTCGAAAGGTCCAGGGACATCGGCTTCTAAGACCGACGGCGTGTAAGTGAGATTGGCATTGGCCGCGGCCATCGCCGCGAGTTCCTCGCCCAGATAGAGGCCTGCTGGCCGCACAGCCCCGTGGAACAAGTGGATAGGACCGCGATGTCCGCTCTTAAGCGCATCCCGCACGATGCCGTACAGCGGCGCGAGTCCGGTGCCCGTGCCGATGAGCAGCAGCGGCTGATCCTCTCGCCCCGGTGCGTAAAAACATTCTCCCGATGGACCTTGAAGATGCACGGGCGTGCCGGCGCAGGCTTCCTGGTAGAGCCATCCGCTCATGGATCCGTTGGGGATGCGCCGCACGTGCAGCTCGATGACGCCCTCCTCGGGCAGGCTGGCGATAGAGTAGCTGCGCGCCAGTGCGTTATCGCGGAACAGCGTGACGTACTGGCCGGGGCGAAAATCGAATGGCGCATCGCAAACTAAGCGAACCCGCAGCACGTCGTGGGTTAAGCGGTCGAGCGCGGTGATGGTTGCCGCGATCCGGGCGTCGTTTCCCACCGCTGCGACCGTCAGGTCGCCCTCGGGCTGGCACACGCAAGCCAGGAAATATCCGCGAGCTCTCCAGGCGTCCTTCAAACCGGCTTGCGCCCGCGCGGGCAGTTCGCCCTCCACCGCACGCAGCAGGCACGATCCGCAACTGCCGGCCTTGCAGGCGTGAGCTACCGCCACCCCGTTGCGCAGCAACGCGTCCAGTACACTTTCACCTTGCTTAAGCTCGTAGGAGCAACTGCCGTACTGAACCGCCGGCATTAACGGTTCAGTACATCGTTGCGCGTCGATTCGGCAATCGCGGCCACTTGCTGGATCAGGCCTTCCGCAACGCCCATTTCCCGCAGCGTGGCTCCCAGTATTTCGATGATCGCGTCGACGTGCGAGCCGTTCAGCCCCTTGGCCACCAGACGGGCATGGGCGTTTCGCATGTCTTTTCCGGAATAGCTGTTTGGCCCGCCGAAAGCCATCGTGAGGAACGCCTTCTGCTTGGCGCGCTGGCGATCCATATCCACGTCGTCAAAGAAGCTGGAGACCCGGTCGTCGGTCAATACCTTACGGTAGAAGTTGTCCACGGCGGCTTCGACGGCGGCATGGCCGCCCAACTGTTCGAAAAGGCTTACAGGGCTAGGAGACATAATATGCATCTAGAATGCATGTTTTTTCTCCCGCCGTCAAGTTAATTTCTGCTGCGCCGCCTGCTACTTGATGTGCCCGGCCGTCAGATCCTTGTTATTCTCCATGCACGAATACTCCATCAGCTCCCCCGGATTCATCCGGAAGGTGCGTTTATTCGTGAACGGTTTCGTATACATCTTCGGATCTTCCACCGTGATCTCGAAGGCCAAGGTCTTGGGATCGATGCGTGTGTAGCGCTGGATCACATGCAGCTGGTCGCTGTGCCCATGGCCGATCGTATCCAGGCGCGTCTTTTCGTTGAAGCCGATGCTGTCGACCACCAGGGTGTCGCCTTCATACCAGCCGATCGATTCGCCGTACCAGGTCGGATCCGGATCCTTGGTATGTTTGCGTCCATCGGTGGGAACCACGATATAGCTGCTGAAGCCTTCGAACAGGAAAACACTCTTCTTCGGCGTCTGCAGGATCTCCATGGGCATCGGAGTATTGACCAGGCGCGTCAACCCAGCCGGAAGGCAGTGGCCGGTGTAGTCGAACTTGGAGGGATCGTAGTTCTTGAAATCTTCGGCGCCGAGAGGCGTGAAAGGCAGCCCGCCCGGGACGCCTCTTCCCATGTCGTTGGTGTAAGGGATGTCCCAAACGCCATTCAGATCGGGCTTGCCGTCATAGAGACGGGGGATTTCGGTCTTCGCGGATTGCGCCGTCGCCACGGCCATACTCAATAAAAATCCCAGCACATAGGCTCGCATTGAGCACCTCCTTGTCACCGTATAAGGCCAACTTTCAACTTACACTACTGCGATGCTCCCGATTCCCTGAGTCGAGCTTTTGAATCGATCTGGACCGGTTCCTCAAGTAGTGTCCTCTTGTCGCCGTCCTTTACGCACTTATAATGTCACTGAAGCGAGGGAGGAACTGAAGCCATGATCCCACTGCAGTTACCGCAAATCATCACCGCGATTGGAGGTTTGGGAACCGCGGCCTTTGGACTAGTGGAATCAACCAAGGCGTTAGGCTCGGGCGTAAACCATATTGGCCTCAAAGGGATCAAGGCGGCAGTAATCCCGTTGTTACCGGCCGGAGCGCCAGTTGCCGGAGTTGCCGTCTACGCTTTGCCCCAAGACAAGATATTGGCGACGCTGGAGGCGAATTGGCTGAATGGGACCGACTTGGACAGCCAAAAGTCGATTGCCAAATCTCTGATTAAGTTGAACCTCAGTGCCGGCAATGCGGCCGAGGTTGCCGCCGCGACCGGCGTGGATCCCGTCGTCCTTACCGCCGTCGCGACCAGCATCGCGGCAGGTGCCCCGCTTACTCCAGCCCAGTCCGATGTCTATGCCCGCTTCGATCTGGCTGTGACTGCGTTGCTCGACGAGGCGTACCAACGTAGCGATCAGGCCTACCGCAACGGAATGAAAGCGTTCGCCATGCTGGTATCCGTGGTGCTCGCGCTCGCTGGCGGATACATGCTGCACACGACTGGTAGCTGGGGCGAAGACCTTGCCGAGTCCCTGCTGGTCGGCCTGCTGGCGACGCCTCTCGCGCCTATCGCGAAGGACCTCTCCACCGCTCTGGCAACCGCCGTGAACACGCTGCAACTTGTGAAGAAATAGTTCGCCATGACACGATTCCTCGATGTTCGCCTCTCGTCGGCAGGAGGCGGTCTGGCTGCGTCTGTCGCGATCAATCAGGGAACAGGCATCGGCAACTACCAGAGCTTGAATCGGGTGCAGTTGATCCACGATATTCAAGGACGGCACGTACTGATTGGGACCCACGGGTTCAATGTGAATCGCGCGGATGGAATCGCGCACCTCTCCAACTGGGAGGGCTTGCTTCAACTGTCGTCCCCGTCTGTTTTTGTGGGTCTGCTCTGGCCGGGCGACTCGGTCTGGGCTCACGGTCTGGATTATCCGGAAGAACCCCGGATCGCCAACGAAGCCGGCGGATTGATCGCCCCATTTCTCGATGCCAATTTTGGCGGTGCGGCAAGCATTTCGTTTGCCTCCCACAGCCTGGGAGCGCGTGTTGTGCTGGAGACCGTTTCCAAAATGAGTCTGCCTGTCCGGCGCGCCACAATCATGGCCGGTGCGATCGACGACAACTGCCTGAACTCTGAATTCCAGGCCGCGGCGGCCAAGATTGGAGAGATCTCGGTCCTGGCATCCACAAAGGACATGGTGCTTTCGGCGGCATTTCCGCTGGGAAACTTCTTCGCGGGAATCATTTCCGAAGGCCATCCGTGGTGGCACGCAGCTCTCGGCCATCGCGGCCCTTCCAGCCCCAGGCCTGCCAACCTCCACGCTCCCTACCAGATCCCGGACAACTGGGGCTTCGGCCACGGTGACTATCTACAGATCGATCCGCCTCCAGCGCCCCCTCTCGCCCTGCCCCAGGACGTGCCACCCAATGGATCGGGTAAGCCCGCCGCTGGCGCTCGCGGTTGGCAGGAGGCTTTTTCGGCAGCATTTTCCTCCACGCGCTTTCGTTAGGTAGAAAAGCCGGTCGCTCGGGCTTCGCCGATGCGATAATGAAGCTTGACCGCGCGAATCTTCAGTAGGCTCATCCTGAGTTTGGTGGCGGTGCTCGCCCTGGCGCTCGTCGCCGTCGATTATCTCGTCACCCAGCGCGTCCAGGAAACGTTCTCCGGGCAACTCCGCCAGGAGCTCGCTGAAAAAGCTCGCACCATCGCGCTCATGCTTCCGCAGCAAAACGGAGAGGCACCCCGGGAAAGTGGGCTAACGCAGCTCGCCAATGCCACCGGCGCCCGTGTCACCTGGGTCGACGCCGCCGGCCGCGTTCTCGGCGATTCCGACTCTGATCCTGCAGGCATGGACAACCACAAGGCCCGGCCCGAAATCGCCGCCGCTCTGCAAGGGCAGGTCGGTTCCAGCCTGCGGATGAGCCCCACTCTCGGAGTACGGCTGTTCTATGTCGCGATTCCGTACCAGGGCGGGGCGCTTCGCCTGGCTGTGCCCGCCGCCTCCGTCGATGCGCAGGTCCATGCGATTCGCAATGACGTGCTGCTCTCCACCGCCCTCGCGTTCTTGCCGATCGTCATCCTGGCCGCCGTTTTCGCCCGCCACATTTCCGGCCGCTTGGGCACCATCATCGATTTCACCCGCCAGCTGGCCGAAGGAAACTTCCGGGCGCGGCTTCCGGGCTCTTCCCGAGGCGTGCTGGGATCGCTCTCCACGAAACTCAATGAGACCAGTGAAAAGCTCGAATTTATGCTGGATCGCCTGGAAACCGAACACGTCGAGCTGGAGAAACTGGAAAACATTCGCAAGGATTTCGTCATCAACGTTTCGCACGAGCTGCGCACGCCCCTTGCCTCCATTCAGGGTTACACCGAGACTCTGCTGGACGGCGCGATCCACGACCCCGTCAACAATCTCAAGTTTCTGAACATCATCCGTCAGAACACGGAGCGCCTGGCTCGCCTCACCGCCGATCTGCTCACGCTGTCGCGCGTCGAGCTCAATCAGCAGGAATTCAAGTTCGCTTCCTATTACGTCAACCGCATTCTGAACGACAATCTTGATGGCATGCGGCCGATCGCCGAGCGCCGCGGCATTCAACTCGTCTTGCAGCCCGTGGAACCCGAGGGCGCCGAGGTCTTCTGCGACGCCGAAGCCGTCCACCAGATCCTGACCAATCTTCTCGACAACGCCATCAAGTACACTCCCGACGGCGGAACCGTGACCGTAGGAGCGAGGCAGTTGGGCGCGCTAAGCGACCCCTCTAGCCGCGTCGAGTTTTTCGTGCGCGATACCGGTTCCGGCATCCCCGCAGACGACCTGCCCCGCCTCTTCGAGCGGTTTTACCGGGTCGATAAAGCCCGCTCCCGGGCGCTGGGCGGTACCGGCCTGGGCCTGGCCATCGTAAAGCACCTGGCGCGCTCCCAGAATGGCGAAGTTCGCGTGGAAAGCCAAGTAGACAAAGGGTCTACCTTCTTTGTATCGCTGCCGGTCCATGACCTCGGCCCGGTCGCGGAAGCCTCAGATTCGAAGCTCGTTCAACGAGAGTTAATCATTTAGTAATCAATTTGTAATTGATGGTGGGTTACTGTGGAGCTAGCAGATTTGGGATTAGAGAATGAAGAAGATTGTACTAATCGAAGATGACGCTGACCTCTTCTCGTTGATCCAGTACAACCTGGAGAAGGAAGGCTTCGCTTTTGCCGGCTCTCGGACAGGCAAAGGCGCGATCGAACTCTGCCGCCGCGAAAAGCCCGACCTCATCATTCTGGACATCATGCTTCCGGACTCCGATGGCCTGGAGATCTGCAAGTCCATTCGGGCGCATCCCGAGCTCTCTCATACACCGGTCATTTTCCTGACCGCGCGCGCTTCGGAAACCGATCGCATCGTGGGTCTGGAACTGGGCGCCAATGACTATATCGTGAAGCCCTTCTTCGTCCGGGAACTGGTGGCCCGCATCAAGATTCACTTCCGCGGCGCTCCGTCGTCGACGAAGCTTTTGAAGATCGGCGATCTCGAACTTGACCGCACCCGTTGCCAGGTGCGTTTGGGCGGCCACGAAGTTTCTCTTACCGCCACCGAATTCCGGCTGCTCGAATTTCTGATGAGCCGGCCCGGCGTCGTCTTCAGCCGCGAGCAGTTGCTCGATGCCGTCTGGGGCCATGATCGCGCCGTGACCGACCGCACCGTGGACGTCTATATTCTGCGCCTGCGCCAGAAGATCGAAACTCCGGACGGTACCTCGTTCTTGCGCAGCGTCCGCGGCTTCGGCTACAGCTTCGAGCCCGGCGTCGCCCAAACAGCCACGACTACCTAGGAACTCGGGGACTGCCTCCGATTTCGAAGAACGAGCGCTGCGTCTGTCTGGATTAGTTCCCCGAAATCGGCTGGCTGTCCCCACCCGACGGCGTAACCACCGCGACTCCCTCTTTCCGCCGTCGTTCCTTCTGGAGCCGTTTCCCGGCCGCGACCTCTTTCGCCCGCTGGACACTCAGTTCCTCTTCACTTGCCAGCCGATGCGATTTCGCCAGCAACAACTGTGCCGCCCGCCTGGCCGTCACCTCAACTGGTGCCGATCCTTCCACATCCACCAGCCAGACGAATTCCGGCAGGCTCGTCTCTAATGCCCGCACTTCGCTCCAATAGCGCCTGATATCTCTCACGCGACAAGCCTCCGATCGTCGTGAATAACGTGATACGCTCGCTCGATTCGGTCGGCGTTCTCGGATACCTGCACCGCCAGGCGCTTCAGGCCCGCTGCCCGCGCCAGTAGCGCTCCTGCAACACCCTTAGACATGTCGACGGGCAGCACCATCTCCTCGCTGACCGCTCCGCGAAGCTGCTCCAGCACCTTCTCCGCACGCTCCTGCGCGATCCGTTCCAGCGCGCGAGCCTTCGCCTCCAGAGCGTGCGCTTCCTCCCGCAGACTCGCGATCTGCGCCCCCGGAATCAGATGCTCGGCGAGCCTCTCGATCGCCTTCCCCAGCGTCCGGATCTGCGCTTCCCCCGCCGCGACCTCGTCCAGCTTCTTGAACTCCAGCTTCTTTCCCGAGGCCGCCGCCTCCACCAGATTCTCCAGGGCCCTTTCCGATACCTCGGCAACACGCTCGCGCGATTCCTTCGCGTGCCGGTTCAGCGCGCGTTCCGCGGACCGCAGACGCTCCAGGCGATCCTGCGCCTGCTGCTGCGCGCCCGTTGCCTCAGTGACCGGTGTTTGCGATTCGGCCTGCTGGACAGCCTCCGCCACCCGGGCCTGCAGATCCTGCGCCAGGACCCGTTCATCTTCCGTCGCGACCGCTTCAAGTGTCGGTGTCTCCGCCAGATAGAAACTCATGACGCCCTATCTTTCAGCCGATCTCCTGCTAAAGCGCCTCGTTTGCGACTTCAAGCAATTGAAAAGCTGTGAAATACACGAAGTAAACTAAAGGAACCGGTTCCTCGTCGTCCCCAGATCGGAAGCGAAAATGGATTCTCTCCGCCGCAAACAACTCGATGAGGCTGTGTCCTCCCGCATCCTGATTTTGGATGGCGCGATGGGCACGATGCTCCAGGCCTATAACCCCACTGCTGCCGATTTCGGCGGCGCGGGCCTCGATAACTGCAACGAAAACATCTGCCGCACGCACCCGGATTGGATTCTCGCGATCCATCGCGCCTACATCGAAGCCGGTGCCGACATCCTCTCCACGAACAGTTTCCAAGCCTCGCCGATCGTGCTCGAAGAGTTCGGCCTTGCTGGTCAAGCTCACGAGTTAAACGTCCTGGCCGCGCAACTCGCCCGGCAAGCTGCGGGCGACAAATTTGTCGCGGGATCCATGGGACCCACTACGAAGTCCCTCACCCTGCGTGGCGATGTCAGCTTCGATCAGCTCCGCGACAGTTACGCCATCCAGGCTCGCGGCCTCATTGACGGAGGTGCGGACCTGTTGTTGATCGAAACCGGTTTCGATACGCGCAATGTGAAGGCAGCGCTGACGGCAATTCAGCAGCTGGAGCAAGAGCGGAAGCTACGGATTCCGACAATCATCTCGGGCACCATCGAGCGCTGGGGCGCGATGCTTGCCGGCCAGTCGGTCGACGCTTTCTATGCCTCGGTCGCTCATGCCCGACCTTTTGCGATCGGGCTTAATTGCGCTACTGGACCCGATCTGATGACCGATCACATCCGCACGCTGGCCCAGATGGCCGCGATGCCGGTCTCCTGCTTCCCCAATGCCGGCTTGCCGAACGAAGACAACCAGTATCTGGAAACACCCGAGTCGCTCACTGCGCAGCTGGAGAAATTCGTAAACCAGGGCTGGCTGAACATCGTCGGCGGATGCTGCGGGACAACGCCGGCCCACATTCGGGCTATCGCACAGATGGCGGCCGGACGCCCGCCACGCGCGATTCCAGCGAGCCCGCACCGGGCCTACTATTCTGGCATCGAGTTAGTGGAGGCCGAAGAGAGCCTCCGTCCGCTGATCGTCGGCGAACGCACCAACGTCATCGGCTCACGCCTCTTCAAGAACCTGATCGCCCAGGAGAAATGGGAAGAAGCCACCGAAATCGCCCGCTGGCAGGTGAAAAACGGCGCGCACGTTATCGACGTCTGCCTGCAATCCTCGGACCGCGAAGAGCTGAAGGATATCGATCCCTTCTACGGGATGCTCATGCCCAAGATCAAGGCGCCGGTGATGATCGATACCACCGATCCGCGCGCGATTGAATCAGCCCTCAAGTGGACGCAGGGCAAGAGCATCATCAACTCCATCAACCTTGAAGACGGTGAGGAGAAATTCGAACGCGTCTGCCCGCTGGCCCGCGCGTATGGTGCCTCGCTGGTCGTAGGCACCATCGACGAAGACAAACAGCAGGCCCAGGCCTTCACCCGCGAGCGCAAACTCGCTGTCGCCCAGCGTTCCGTCCAACTGCTTACCGAAAAATACGGTGTCCCCCCCGAGGACATTATCATCGATCCGCTGGTCTTTCCCTGCGCCACCGGCGACGAAAATTACATCGGCGGCGCGGTCGAGACCATCGAGGCGATCCGCCTGATCAAGCAGCAAATTCCCTACGTCAAGACGATTCTCGGCGTTTCCAACATCAGCTTCGGATTGCCGGCCAGCGCGCGCGAAGTGGTCAACTCGGTGTTCCTTTACCACGCCACGAAGGCTGGTCTGGATCTCGCGATCGTCAATGCCGAACGCCTCGAACGCTTCGCGTCCATTCCCCTTGAAGATCGTCGTCTGGCGGAAAATCTGCTGTTCAACACGCCCCAGGAAGATGCCCTCGACCCGCTCTTTCGTACCGCACCCGAAGACTGGCGTAAGCAAACGCGCGAGCAGAAGATCGGCATCAATCAATATCACATTGGCGCGATTACCGAGCGGTTCAGGAAAACCGTTGCCCGCGACAGAAAAGGCCCGGAGGCTCCGCTCGACGAGCGCCTGGGCCGGTACATCATCGAAGGCACCAAGGACGGCTTGATTCCCGATCTCGATCTGAAGCTGCTCGAAGGCGCTGCGCCCCTGGATATCATCAACGGCCCGCTTATGGCCGGCATGACCGAGGTGGGCCGCCTGTTCAACAACAACGAACTCATCGTCGCCGAAGTGCTGCAATCGGCCGAAGCCATGAAGGCAGCCGTCAACCATCTTCAGCAGTTCATGGAGAAGGCAGATACGGCCACGCGCGGCACCATCGTGCTCGCTACGGTCAAGGGCGACGTTCACGATATCGGCAAGAACCTGGTCGAGATCATCCTGGCCAACAACGGCTACCAGGTGATCAATCTCGGCATCAAGGTGCCGTCGGACGATCTTATCCAGGCCTGGCGCAAACATCAGCCCGATGCCATCGGTCTCTCCGGCCTGCTGGTCAAAAGCGCGCACCAGATGCTGACCACAGCGCAGGATTTCAAGGATCAAGGTGTCGCGGTGCCTCTGCTGGTGGGCGGCGCGGCGCTCTCTGAAAAATTTGCGACCACGCGTATCGGCCCGACCTACGGCGCGCCGACCTTTTATGCCAAGGACGCCATGACCGGGCTCGGCATCATGAACCAGTTAATGGACCCTGCGCAGCGCGAGGCCGCGCTTGCGTCGCATCTTTTCACAGCGGCCATCGCAGTGGCGCCGGAGTCTAAACCTGTCGCGCCCGCCGGCTCCGAACGTAGCCCCAAAGTCCGGATCGATATTCCGGTTCCGCCGGTGAATTACCTTGACCGGCGCGTTCGCGAAGCTCCCAACCTCCCGCTGATCTGGAGCTACATCAATCCGTTCATGCTGTACGGCCGCCACATGGGCTTCAAGGGCAATTTCGAGAAACTATTGGCGGATCGTGATCAGACCGCGCTGAAGCTCTACAACGAGATGGAGCAGGTGAAGCTCGAAGCCACGGAGTTCATGAAGGTGCGGGCGGTCTGGCAGTTCTTCGAAGCCGAGCGTGACGGAAACTCGATCCAGCTATTCGAGCCCGGCGCGACGAGCCCCTTGCACACCTTCCATTTCACACGTCAGCCGCTCGCGGATCGTCTGTGCCTGAGCGACTATATTCTGCCTCCGGACCCGTCCGGGCGCGATCACCTCGCGCTGTTTGTCGTCACCGCGGGAGAAGGCATCCGCGAACGTTCCGAGGAAGCCAAAGCCGCGGGACGCTTCTTCTTCGCGCATGGATTGCAGGCATTGGCGCTCGAATCCGCGGAAGCATGTGCGGAGTGGCTCCATCGCCGCATCCGCGAAGATTGGGGATTCCCCGATCCGCCTACGCTGGCCATGCGCGAGCGATTCGTGTCGCACTATCGCGGCAAGCGCTATAGCTTCGGCTATCCGGCGTGCCCGAATCTGGAAGATCAAAAGGGATTGTTCGAGCTGCTCAAGCCCGAGGATATCGGCGTGCAGCTCACCGAAGGATTCATGATGGACCCGGAAGCCAGCGTCAGCGCGCTGGTGTTCCATCATCCCGATTGTTCGTACTTCAGTGTGACAAACGCTGCCGGCGAACCCATGCCGCTCCAGCAAACGTAGGAGTCTGGACCCTGGTACGCTTGCCGGCGCAACCGATCCGATCCGTCAGTGTGACGCTTGTTTGGCTTCTGCGATCTGTTCAGCGGTCAAGCGCTTGGCGACCTCGGCCAATTGCTTGCGCGCGTCCTGATTGCCTTGTGCGGCGGCCAGCGCGAACCATTTGTAGGCTTCGGTGTCGCTTTGCCGGGTCCCCTTACCGGCCGCGTACATCCGTCCTAAGTTGAACTGCGCGGCAGCGAACTTCTGCTCGGCGGCGCGGCGATACCAGTTCACGGCTTCCGCGTCGATCTTGAGACTTCCCCAGCCTTTTTCGTACGTGAGTCCGAGCTCGTTTTGCGCGGGCGCGTAACCTTCCTCGGCCAAGGCCCGAAGGCTCTCTTGTCCCTGCGAAATTCCGTGCTGCGCGGCCTTGCTGGACCATTTGACTGACTCGGCCGGATCCTTGGCGACGCCCATACCGATCGCGTAGGCCATCCCAAGGCTGGCCTGTGCTTCCGGCACGCCTTGGTCCGCGGCTTTGCGGAACCAGCGGATGCCCTCCGCCTCATTTTTCGCCACGCCGACCCCATTTGTGTAGGCGATGCCCAAACTGTATTGCGCTCCGGCGACGCCCTGGTCGGCTGCTTTGCGATACAGCACTACCGCCTGAGACGGATCCTTCTTAACGCCCTCGCCTCGGGCGTACATCGACGCGAGATTGGCTTGCGCTTGCGCGTCGTTTTGATCGGCGGCCTTGCGCAGCCAGTTCAGCGCTTCCGTGTAATCCCGGTTCACGCCCTGACCGCTCAGATACGCGAGGCCGAGATTGCTCTGGGCCACGGACTGCCCTTGTTCGGCAGCCTTGCGAAACCAGTTCACCGCGTCGGTCTGACTTCGCTTCACGCCGAGGCCTTGCGCATACATCATGCCCAGATTCGACTGCGCATCGGGATGCCCCTTGTCCGCTGCCTTACGCAGCCAGTTCAGCGCTTCCGTGTTGTTCTGCGCCGCTCCCTGGCCCAGCAGGTACGCCGTGCCGAGCTGGTACTGCCCATCCGGAAATCCTTGTGCAGCCGACTTGCGAAACCAGTTCACCGCTTCGGAGTAGCTTTGCTTCACTCCATAACCCAGGGCGTACATGCTGCCCAACATCGCCTGCGCCGACGGATCGCCACCCTGGGCCGCCGGCTGGACGATGCGTAAGGCCGTGGCGTAATCCTTGCGGTTGATCGCAGCTTGCACATCCTGAAGAGGCTGCGACTGCGCGGCCGCAAAGCTCGCCAGCATAAGTACCAGAATCGCGCAGGTTCTCATCAGCCCCATTGTACTCTGGAGCCTATTTCAGGATCGCGTGTTGCGCGTCTTTTTCGTTCTCGCAGACGTCTTCGATCAGTTCCGTATCCGGCATGATTTGGAATTGCATCGTCAGTGTCCAGGGCTTGGTGTATGCCTTGGGATCGTCAATGGTCAGCTGGATTTCCATGTGCCCGAAATCCCGGCGGCGGAAGCGCTCGACCGTGTGCAACGCCTCGCTATGCGGATGGCCGGCATCGTCGAGCCAAGTGAGGTCGTTGAAACCTTTGGAATCGACCACCAGGGCATCTCCATCCCAACGCCCGATCGAGTAGCCGAACCATGCCGGACTCATGTCCGGCGGGTAAGCGCGGCCGTCGGTGAAAATCTGGCGGAATCGCGCGAACTCCTCGTAAAGAATGAGAAAGAGCCCCGGATCCTGCACGATCTTGAAATTGCCTACGATCATGGCATCGGGAATTCCATGCGGCAGGCAGCGCTCCGAGGGTCGGCCCGCGCCGAATGTCGCATAGCGCTGCTTGAATAACGCTTCGGCCCACGGCTGCATGGAGATCGATTCCCCCGGAGCCATCCAGAATTGCAGGCTGGCGTAGGATGCTTCGGCGGGCGGAATGGTCTGCGGGCGCGCTATGCGCCAAATGCCCGCAAGGTCGGGTTTGCCATCCTTGCGTGGGGCCGGCGCCGTCAGGTTAGGCTTACCGTCGGGAGTCCGCGGCGTGGCGGGATTCGGATGGTTGATCCACTGTGCCGGCAGGACCGTCAAAGCAGCGGTCGCTAGAACCAAAATACGGGCGAACTTCATGCCCTGCCATTCTATCCGTATTTCTCCAATTCCAACTGATCGCCGCGCACGGTGCCGGTCTGTTCCAGCGTTCCGGCGGGCAGCTCCAGCACCGAATGCGCCAGCAGGCTGAGGGCGATCCGGCTGCGAACCATATTGGGCCGGATCTTCAGGATCTTGCGCTTCCGGTTCAGGAACACGACGTCAATGGGAAACTTCATCGCGAACGTGTGGACGCCTTCGCAAGGGACGATCCACAAACCCTCGCCTGGAGCCAGGGCGGTGTGCTTCAGCAAGCCGGTACGCCGCTTGGGGCCGGTGTCGGCGATATCGGCCCGATCGGCCAGAATGCGCCCGCGAGTCTGGTTGGTTACACGAAGCTTAGGCAAAACCCAGCCTAACCGTCTTTTCTTGTTCCGGCAAGTTCCGGCAAGCCGGGGCGGTACAATCAAGGTATGGAAACGCAGCTCAGCAAGGCCAGCTTCGGCGCAGGCTGCTTTTGGGGCGTGGAAGCCGCGTTTCGCCGTCTGGCGGGAGTGAAGTCGACCCAGGTCGGCTACATGGGCGGGACCACGAAGAATCCGACGTACGAAGATGTCTGCACCGACCGCACCGGCCACGCGGAAGTGGTCGAAGTGACGTTCGATCCGCAGGTGATCAGCTATCACGACTTGCTCGAAGTGTTTTGGTCCAATCACAACCCGACCACGCTTAACCGGCAGGGTCCCGATGTGGGCGCGCAGTACCGCTCGGCTATTTTTTACTATTCGCCCGAGCAGCTGGTGGAAGCCCGCGCATCACGCGAAGCCGCGCAGGCGAAATTTCCCAAGCCGATTGTGACCCAGATCGTCCCGGCCAGCGAGTTCTGGCGCGCGGAAGAGTATCATCAGCAATATCTGGAAAAGCGCGGCCAGACGCACTGTCATATTTAGGAAACTCCTCCTTTGAAAATTGGATTCGTCAGCCTCGGATGCCCGAAGAACCTTGTCGATACCGAGGTGATGATGGGCCAGCTCACCGCGAAGGGTCACGAGCTCACGCCGCATCCTTCCGATGCCGACGTGATCGTGGTCAATACGTGCAGCTTTATCGATCCGGCCAAGCAGGAATCCGTCGACACCATCCTGGAGATGGCGGAGTACAAGAAGACTGGCCACGCGCGGAAGCTGATCGTCGCCGGATGCCTGGTGGAACGCTATCGCGGCGATATCCAGAAGAACATGCCCGAAGTGGACGCCGTGATCGGCACCAATGAGCTGGAGCAGATCACCAGCCTGTGCGAGGGCGTGGAACCCGCCGAGCGGAATCCTTTCGAGCCGTACCTGTATCACGATGCGACGCCGCGCGTACTGTCGACGCCTCGGCATTTCGCCTACATCAAGATCGCCGAGGGATGCGATCATCCCTGCACGTTCTGCGTGATCCCGCAGTATCGCGGGGCGTTTAGAAGCCGCCGTTTCGAGAGCGTGATTTCCGAGGCGACCCGGCTTTTCTCCCAAGGCGTCCGCGAGATCAACCTGATCGGGCAGGACACTACGTGTTACGGCGAGGATCTGGGCCTGAAAGACGGTTTGTCGCTATTGTTGGCGCGGCTGGCGCAAATCGAGACCGAACATGCCAAGTGGGTCCGCTTCCTGTACTGCTATCCGAACAAGGTGACGCAGAAGCTGCTCGATACCATCGCCGAGCATGGGCCGCTGGTCAAATACATCGACATGCCCCTGCAGCATGCCAGCGCCGCGGTGCTGAAACGAATGAAGCGCGGGGCAAGCGGCGATATTTTCCTCAAGCTCCTCGAAAAGATCCGGCGGACGATTCCCGGCGTGGCGATTCGCACCAGCATGATCGTCGGTTTCCCCGGCGAGACCGAGGCGGATTTTAACGAGCTGTGCCAGTTTGTCGAAGCGGCGCAGTTCGATCGGATGGGAGCGTTCTCCTACTCCGACGAAGACACCAGCGAGAGTTTCGCGCTGGACGCCAAAGTGGACGGCCGCACGATTCAGAATCGCAAGCGCAAACTGATGGCGATCCAGCGCAAGATTTCCCGCGCGCGCAATCGGACTCTGGTAGGACGTGAGATGGACGTGCTGATCGAGGGGCCCTCGGCCGATTCCGAACTCGTCTGGCAGGCGCGAATGTCGACTCAGGCTCCCGATATCGACGGCGTCTGCTACATTTCGGACCCGGGCGAAGCGCCGCTGCGCGCAGGCGAATTCCGGCGCATGCGGATCACGAAGGCGCACGATTACGATCTGACCGGCGAGCTGATAGGTACGGCCGGCCTGCAGGCCGGCACTACTGCAAAGCCTGCATTGGTAATGATTAGATAGATTTATATTTAGTAAAGACATGCGGTGTCCGATCTGCCGGAAAGAAGTTCCATCTGACGGCGAATTCATTCCCTTCTGTAGCGACCGCTGCCGGATCATCGATCTAGGCAACTGGGCGTCGGAGAAATACACGATCTCGACCCCGGTGGATCCGCAGACCCTCGAAGAGATTCCCCTTGAGGAAGACGACAGCGAATGAGCGCCCTCGCGCGCGTTCTGGGCACTTGGTTTTATCTTGGGTATGTTCCGAAAGGGCCTGGTACCGCGGGATCGCTGGGCGCGCTCACTATCGCCTGGGTCCTGCACGAGTACACCGGGGTTTCTGCCCTGTGGTTGGCGCTTCTCGGCGTCCTGCTGATCGCTCCGGCGGTCTGGGCTGCTGGGCGGATGGCCAAAGACACCGGCAGTAAGGATCCACAAGTTGTGGTCATCGACGAGGTTGTCGGCCAGTGGATCACGTTCGCGGGAGCCTCTACGCTCAACGCGAAGAGCTGGATCGCCGCCTTCGCCTTGTTCCGGCTGTTCGATATCTGGAAGCCGCCCCCGGTGCGGCAACTCGAACGAATTCCGGGCGGTACGGGCATTGTGCTCGACGACGCGATGGCCGGAATTTACGCTGCACTTGTGTTGTTCACCGGTGGGTGGTTCAATCTGTATTAGCTGTTCTTTTATGGCCCTTCGTAAGAATTCCGAATCCCGACCGCAGATTTCAGACGTTTCCCCGCCTGCGGCCATCCCCGGCGGCGAGTTTCGCATCCGAGGTAAAGGCTTAGCGGGTGCCGAGCGGCCCATCGCACGCTTCGGCGAGCTGTCCGCGCCCGTCGTGATCGGCTCGGATTCGCTGGTGATCGTCCGCGTTCCGGAAGGCGTCTCGCGCGGCGAGTTGGTCCTCGGCAAAGACGAAGATACGGCCTGGACGTGCGACATCGGCATCCAGATCGCGGAGGGGATGCATCCCGTCTCGAACCCGGTGGTCGACAAGCTGGGGAACATCTACACGACGTTCAGCGGATCGGCCGGGCAGAAAACCGCGGTCTCGATCTATAAGATCGACACGAGCTTCGCCGCCAAGCCGCTGGTCACCGACATGATGAACGCGACCGGCCTCGCGCTCGACGCGGAGGGAGCGCTCTACGTTTCCAGCCGCCATGACGGCATGGTCTATCAGGTCTCGCCGTCGGGCAACACATCGACCTATGTCGAGGGCATGGGTGTGGCCACCGGAATCGTCTTTGATCGCGACGACAATCTTTTTGTCGGCGACCGCAGCGGAACGATTTTCAAGATCAGCCGGCAGAGGCAAATTTACGTGTTCGCGACGCTGGAACCGTCGATCGCCGCGTATCATCTGGCCTTTGGCCCCGACGGCTATCTGTACGTCACCGGCCCAACCACTTCGAGTTTCGACGCCGTTCACCGCATCGACAAAGACGGACACGTCGAAACGTTTTATCGCGGGCTGGGGCGTCCGCAGGGTATGGCGTTCGACGTGAAGGGAAACCTGTACGTGGCATCGTCGCTCGGCGGGCGTCGAGGCGTCGTGAGAATTTCCCCGGATCGAAATGCCGAACTGTTTCTTTCCGGACCGGCCATCGTCGGCCTGGCATTTTCGCCGTCGAAGTCGGTGATCGTGGCCACCAATAACTCGCTCTTCAAGGTGGACGCGCGTATCGAGGGCTGGCCCGTCCCATAAAGTGTCACCTAAGTCTTAATGGCCGACGCCGAGATCATCGCTGTTGGGTCGGAGATGCTGACCTCGCAGCGCATCGACACCAATTCGCTGTACATCACCGATCAATTGAACGCGCTCGGCGTCGAAGTGCGACGGAAGCTGATTGTCGGCGACGATCGCGCGCTGCTGACGGATGCCGTACAATCCGCCCTGAGCCACGCCGAAATCGTGATCCTGACCGGCGGCCTCGGTCCCACGGAAGACGACGTGACGCGGCAGTCGGTGGCCGATGCGCTGCATCGGGAACTGGTGTTCAGCCAGGAAATCTGCGACACCATCGAAGATCGATTCCGCCGGCGCCAGCGCAAGATGGCCGAGATCAATAAGCGGCAGGCGTACGTGGTCGCGGGCGCTGAGGTGCTGCCGAACGCCAATGGAACGGCGCCCGGACAATGGATCGCCAGCGACGGCCGCGTGCTGATCATGCTCCCGGGCCCGCCCGGCGAACTGAAGCCGCTGTTCGCCAACGAGTGCATTCCGAGGTTGACCAAACTTCTGCCGGCTCAGGTGATCCGAGCGCGATTCTACCGGGTTACGGGATTTACGGAATCCGACCTGGACGCTCTGATTGCGCCCGTCTATACGAAGTACACCAACCCCTCGACGACGATCCTGGCGTCGCCGGGAGACATCCAGATTCACCTGCGCGCCCGATGCGGATCGGCGGAAGACGCCGAGCGGTTGCTGGCCGAGGTCGGCGATCCCATTGAAGAACTGCTTGGAAGGCATCTATTTTCCCGGAATGGCGATCCTCTGGAAGCGATCGTCGGCACTCTGCTGCGCGAACGTCGTGCGACCCTCAGCGTCGCCGAAAGCTGCACCGGAGGCATGGTGGGGGAGCGCATCACATCCATCGCCGGAAGCTCGGATTACTTCGTTGGCGGATTCGTGACCTACACCGATCGCATGAAGGCTGACCTTCTCGGCGTAGACGCCGCGCTGATCGCTGAGCACACCGCGGTTAGCAAGGAAATCGCTCGCGCCATGGCCGAGGGCGCGCGATCGCGAACGAGTTCGACTTTCGCCGTATCCATCACGGGCGAGGCGGGTCCCGAGTCGAGCACGGGTGCTCCGGTGGGCACGATTTTCGTGGGCTTTGCTGGTCCCGATGGTCCGCCGGATGCGTTGCGATTCGCGATGCCGGGGGATCGGGCGCGTATTCGCGGGTTCGCCACGCAAGCTGCTCTGGATCTTCTGCGGCGGCGGCTCCTGAAACTGGAATAGCCAACACGGAATGCCATCCACTCGATTCATCTGGCCTGCCTTGGTCCTGGTCACGTTCCTGTTCTGGGCCATCCCGCTGTTTCAGCCGAACGTGACCATCCACTGGGATCTGACCGACGTCACGTATCCCACGCAGAAATATTTTGCGGATTCCGTGCACGCCGGGCGGCTGCCCTACTGGACGCCGTTCCTCTATTCCGGGATGCCGTTCCTGTCCGATCCGCAGACCGGCGCATGGTACCCGCTGCATTGGCCGTTTTTCGTGGTCGGAATCACGCCGCGCAGCCTGTTTTGGGAGCTGGGTCTGCATTCGTTCCTGGCGTTAGCCGGGGCATTCCTGCTGGCGCGCAAGCTGTTCGGCGATCCCGTCGCGGCAGCCATCGCGGCGATGTTCTACGCGTGGGGCGGATTCTTCGCCGCGCACAGCTCGCAACTGGGAATGTTCGAGGCCGCGACTCTGCTGCCTTGGCTGCTGTGGGCTTCGCGCTTGGAACGACGGTCATGGCTGTTGACCGGGATAATCGCCGGGCTCATCATACTTGCCGGCAATTTCGATACGGCGCTGTACTGCTTCCTGGCGTTGGCGTTTTTCATGATCGCGTCCCGGTGCTGGAAGCAGGCTGGGATGCTCGCGGTGGCCACGCCCGTCATCGGATTCTGCCTGAGCGCGGTGGTGCTCCTGCCGTGGCTTGAGATTGCGAAGTACGCTGCTCACCACGTCACGTCGCCCGCCGCTTCCTTGCGTCCGATCCATCTGGCGGCAGTGATGTCGGCCGACTATTTCGGATTGATCTCGGGCAACTACAGAGGCCCCGAGGAGATTCGCCAGTTTTATCTCTACGGTGGTTTGTTGCTGCTGCCGCTGGCGATCGCCGGACTCATGCGGAAGTTGCAGATGGCGTCGATCCTGGCGCTGATCGTTCCAGGGCTCTGGTACGCGTTCGGACCGGCGGCGGGATTTGCCCGCGTGCTCCATATGCTGCCGGCATTCCGTGACGCTCATGCGCCCATCGAAATCTGGTTTGTGCCGGCGCTCGGGTTCGCGCTCGCGGCTGGGTCGGGGGCGGCGTGGGCGGCGGAGAAGATGGGGCAGAAGCGCCTCCCATTCATCCTGATGGTGATCATTGCAGCCGATTTGTGGCATTTCAACATGTACAAGAGCCCGCTGGTGTACGCGTCGTCCATCACCTTCGAAGATCTGTACGCCAAGCGCCAGGAGAACTTTGAAGCGCGCATCCGCGAGGTTAAGCAGCAGCCGCTTTACCGGCTGTGGATGTCGAACCCCAGCATCGCGATTGGCCCGCTGGATGGGCCGCTGATAGCTCGTACCGAAGTGAGCTGGGGCGCGGGGCTGCTCGAGCTGAATCGCTATGCCGAATATGCGCGTGCGGTCGCGTCGAATCCCCGGTTGTTGCACGGGCTGAGCGCGAACTATCTGGTGGATCCGCGGGGTCGCCTGGAAGTGAACCCATCTGCTTTGCCGCGTGTTTCCGTGCCGCCACGAATCACCTCCGGCGCCTACGCGGAGCTGGCTGCTCTCGATCCCAGCCAGGGTTCCGTGGTGGAAGGATTGACTAGAAACGTGATTCAGCAGCAGCCCTCGGAACTGACGGTCACGGGTTATCGCGAGGATTTCTATCAGATCCGCTATTCCGCTCCGGCCGAGATGCTCATCCGCATCGCGGTGCCCTATGCTCCGGGATGGACCGCCAGCGTGGATGGGGCGCCGACCGCCGTGCTGCCGGTCGATTATGCGCTCAGCGGCGTTATGGTTCCTGCCGGGCAACACCAGCTGATGCTGCAATTCCGTCCGGAGCATTTCCTGCTTGGTGCCGGGCTGAGCATCGCTGCGGCAATCGGAATAGGCGTTCTCTTTCTTGTATAGTGAGGGGAAGTATGCGAATCCGCACCGCCGTCCTCGGAATATTCACGTTGGTTGGAATCTCGCAAGCGCAGACGCCCGCGCCGCCTAAAGCAGCCGCTAAGTCCGCGACCAAGTCCGCCGCGAAGGCCGCAGCGCCTGCCAGCCGGAATCCCGCGACTCTCGCTCAGCTCATGAAAGGGATTCTGTTCCCGAGCTCGAATGTGATTTTCTTCGCTCAAAGCGACAATCCCAACGACGTGCCCCAAGCCAAGGATCCAGCCTTGGCGGTAAACCCTCTGGCGAGTTCCTACGGCAAATGGGAAGCGGTGGAGAACGCCGGCCTCGCGATCACGGAAGCCGCGAACCTTCTCACAGTTCCCGGACGCAAGTGCTCTAACGGCCTGCCCGTGCCGGTCACCAACGCGGATTGGCCGAAACTGGTCCAAGGGCTTCGGGACGCGGGGATGGCGGCCTACAAAGCAGCGCAGTCCAAGAATCAGGATAAGATCCTGGACGCCTCCGATGTGATGACCACGGCCTGTGCCAACTGCCACGACAAATATCGCGAGAAACCGACCCCGGCAGGCCGCTGTAAGTAAAAGAAAACATGGTCCTGTAGTCTTCCTCGAATTCGACCGATAGACGGGGTAGGTTTCCTATGGTCGAAACGACTCCCGCTCCCGTTGCATCCACTCCGAGCGCCAAACTGTCTGAGCGCGCTCTGGGCGCGTTGGGTAAGCTGCCGCCCTTTTCCCCGATTCTGAATAAACTGCTGGCCTCTCTGGCGGGCGAGGACGTATCGTTCTCCAAGCTCGGAGACCTGATCGAGAAAGACACCGTGGTGGCCGGAAACATCATCCATCTGGTGAACTCGGCGCTCTACGCACGGCGCGCGACCATCACTTCGGTGCGCCATGCGCTGGCCCTTCTGGGAATGGACAAGGTTCGCAACACGCTGCTGGGGATGTCGATCTCGCGCATGTGGAGCCAGGTGAAGACTCCTCCGGTATGGTCCATGGCGCGCTTCAACCGGCACTCGGCCGCCGTGGCGATCCTCAGCGATCAGATCGCCTCGCGGATTCCGGGGGCGGTCTATCCCGAAGGAGCGTTCGTAGGCGGATTGCTGCATGACCTTGGGCGGTTGTTAATCGCACTGGGCCTGCCGGAAGAGTTCGCTCGCCTGGTGAAGATGAACGAACAGGGTGATCGTTCCTGGACGGAATGCGAGCTGGAACTGCTGGGGTTCACTCACGCGGAACTATCGGCCGAGGCACTGGAGAAATGGAAATTTCCGCAGGAGGTGCAGCTCGCCGTGCGGGATCACCACCATCCGCAGGCTCTCCAAGCGGGAGGAGCCATACCGCTGAGCGCCGTGCTCCATGCCGCGAACGAGTACGTCAATTCGACAGGCGAATCGATCGTCGCCTCCAAGCTGGTGAGCGCCGCGGACGCGGGAGCAATCGCGGCACTGGGCATTCCGGAAGAGAAGATCGGTCCGCTGCTGGTGGATTTCAAGGCCGAACACGCGGCCATGGCGGCGTTCTTCAAGTAAAACTGCCCTAGGGTACACTTGAACTAACAGGTCTACCCCGCAATGCCGGCAGTACAATCCATCGTCGACGAAATCCTGGAGCTGAAGCAGCAGCGCCGCGCGATCATCCTCGCGCACCACTACCAGGAATCCGAGATTCAGGAACTGGCTGATTCTATTGGGGATAGCCTGGAGCTGGCGCGCCGGGCGCGCGACTTCGAAGGCGACGTCATCGCGTTTTGCGGCGTGGTGTTCATGGCCGAGACCGCCAAGGTCCTGAACCCCGCGCGGACCGTAGTGCTTCCGGATCTGGACGCCGGATGCAGCCTGGTGGATAGCTGCACCGCCGAGCAGGTGCGGGCGTTCCGCCAGACCCATCCCGATCACGTGATCGTCAGCTACGTCAATACGTCGGTGGAAGTGAAAGCGGAAAGCGATATTCTGTGCACCTCGCGCAATGCCGTGCGCATCGTGAACTCGATTCCCGCGGACAAGCCGATTCTGTTCCTGCCCGATATCAACCTTGGGAATTACGTAAAGCAGCAGACCGGCCGCGAGAACATGAAGATCTGGCAGGGCGCCTGCATCGTGCACGCTACGTTCATGGCTCGCCGTCTGGCCACAGCGCGAGCGGAGCATCCGCAGGCTCTGGTAGCCGCACACCCTGAGTGCCCAGCCGACGTTCTGGCGTTGGCGGATTTCATCGGGTCCACGAGCGCTATCATCGACTGGTGCGTGTCAGCGCCGGCGGAAGAATACATCGTGATGACCGAGAGCGGCGTCAGGCATTCCCTGGAGCGGCTGGCACCACATAAACGCTTCTACTTCGTCCCCAATGAGAACTGCAATTGCAGCGAGTGCCCCTATATGCGGCGCAACACACTCGAAAAACTGCGCGACTGCCTGACCAACCTGACACCGCGCATCGAGCTTTCCGACGACATTATCCGGCGCGCCGCGCTACCCATCGAGCGGATGCTCGCCGTCCGCTAACGAGCCCTAGTGCCTTTCGACGTTTCGCACCCTGAAATCCTGGATGCTGTTCGCCGGGCTCTGGCCGAAGATATCGGCTCGGGCGATATCACCAGTAATCTGTGCGTTCCGGCGGATGCCTTGGGTACGGGCCGGATGATCGCACGGGAATCCCTGATACTGGCGGGCGTGGAACTGCTGCCGCTGATCTTCTCCGACTGCATCGTGGCGCTGACGCGCTATTCCGGGGATCGTCTGGAAGACGGTGGCGAGATCGCGGTGGTGCAGGGTCCGGCACGAGCGCTGCTCACCGGAGAACGCACCGCGTTGAACTTCGTCCAGCGGTTAAGCGGCATCGCGACGCTGGCTGCCGCCTACGTTCGCGAGGTGGAAGGGACGCGTTGCCGGATCCTGGACACTCGCAAAACCACACCGGGGCTGCGGCGGTTGGAAAAGATGGCCGCGGCGGCGGGCGGGGCGGTGAATCATCGCATGGGGCTGTTCGACGCGGCACTGATCAAGAACAACCACATCACGGCCGCGGGCGGCATCCGGGCGGCATTGGAACGCACGCGAAATGCAGGCGTGCCGGTTGAGATCGAGGTTCGCACGCGCGCGGAGCTCGACGAAGCGCTCGCCTGCGGGGCGACGCATCTGTTGTTGGATAATCTTTCGCCGGCGCAGGCGAAGGAGTGGATCGCGCACATTCACGGGCGCGCGACGGTCGAGCTATCGGGCGGCATTACGCTGGAGACCGCTCGTGCCTACGCGGAAACGGGCGCGGATTTTCTTTCCAGCGGCGCAATCACGCACTCGGCCCGGGCCACGGACATCAATTTTCGCCTGGATTTCGCGTCCTAGCAGCGAAACGATCGCGAAACAACCAGTATCATATGGGCGAGATGATAAAGCTCGGCCTTGCGCTGTGCGCCTGCGGGATGTGGGCAATTCCTGCGCTTTCCCAGGAAGATGCCACCGTTCAGCCGGAAGACGCTCGGGATCGCGTGTTGTACTCGACCGAAACCGAGCACTTCAAGCCCCTGATCATCAAAGAGGCGCGGAACGTTTGGATGGACCAGAAGGACATGTGGGCCAGCCCACTACGCATCCGCACTTTCGACGATGCGCTTCCCTGGATCCTGGTCGGCGCGGGTACCGCCGGTCTGATCGCCAGCGACCATTGGAGTGCGCGGCAATTGCCGAACACAGTAGATCAAGTCGCGATTAGCCACGATGTTTCCCAGGTAGGAGCCGGCTACACTGTTGTTCCGATCGCCGCGGGTTTCTACATCGGGGGAGCGTTCGCGCACAACGAAAAAGCTCGCGAGACGGGACTTCTCGGAGCGGAAGCCGTCATTGATGCCACCATCATCTCGGAAGTATTCAAGCTCGCCGCTCGGCGCCAGCGGCCTCTGGATGGAAACGGCAACGGCAATTTCTTTAAGGGGGGCTCTTCCTTTCCATCCGGTCATTCCGCGGTAAGCTGGGCGCTCGCGTCGGTGGTGGCCCACGAATACAACGAAAACGTGTGGTACCCGATTGCCGCTTATAGCCTGGCTTCGCTGGTCAGTCTTTCACGGCTGAGCGGGCAGAACCATTTCCCGTCAGACGTGTTTGTAGGCGGGGCGCTTGGCTGGTTCACTGGCCGCTACGTTTTCAAGACCCACGTCGACCATTCCATTCATCGCCGCCCGGAATCGAAGCTCGCCGTGCTACGTCCCCAGGTCATTTCCCAATTCGATCCACGGATGCGAGGAGTCGTGCTCAGTTGGGGGCACTGAGCAGTTCGGCCGCTAGTTTATCCGCGCCGTAGATCTTGCGCAGGGCCTCCGTGATCGCGGCCGTGTGTACCGCCACCGCGCGATTGGTTTCGCCCTCATAAACGAAATCCCCGACCAGCGATTCGATATTACCGTCGAAGATTAAGCCCACGATCTCGCCGTTTTTGTTGACCACGGGCGAACCGGAATTGCCGCCGATAATATCGTTGCTGCTGACGAAGTTGAAGGGCGTCGCCAGATCGAGCTTCGTGCGGCCGTCCACATAGCGCTGCGGAAGTTCGAATGGACCCTTGTTGCCGAAACTGGCCGACCGGTCGTACAACCCGTACATCGTCGTCATGGGCGGGGCGATAGTTCCGTTCATCGGATAGCCCTTCACCTGGCCGTAGGAAAGGCGCAATGTAAACGTCGCGTCGGGGTACGTGGATTTCCCGAATGCCGCGAAACGCGCCTTGCCGAGCTGCTCGCCGGCGCGCTGCTCCACGCTCTGGACATTGTCTTCGAGCCACTTGGTCAGCTCGCGGCGCACTGGATCGAGCTTGCGCGCCAGAACGATCATCGAATCGGTGGAGGCGGCTACTGCGGACTCGCCGCCCTCGACCAGTTTCTTGCGGACTTCAGGATCGGTCAGCTTGCTCCCGTTGACCAGCTCGGTGGCGACGTCGCGCGGCGACTTCCCGTTCATGACCATCTTCACCCACGGGTCATTACCACCTGCCGCGCCCGCTTCAGCGAGATCCAGCTCCAACGCGCCGGTAATGCGCGCGATTTCCATGTCGGGGTAAATCGGCGCTGGCGAGAACATCCCGAGTCTCAGCGATTCGAGCTGCGATTCGTGATAGCCCGCCAAGCGCTCTCCATCCGGCTTCTTGATCTCGGCGACGTATTGCACGATCTGCTGCGCCAGGTTCGCCAGCGACGAGTTCAATCCGTGAAAATACTGCTCCTTGAATCGCGTTTGCGCCTTCTTCTCGGCCGAGGCGATCTGATCCCAGGCGTTTCCATAAGCCGCTTTCCACTGCGGATTAGCTGCCACCTGGGCCTTAAACTTGGTTTCGTCGGAGCGCTTGGCATCCATCACGCGTTTGTCCTGCAGGCCCTTCTCGCGCCCATCGTACGCCTTCAGCGAATTTTCCAGGCTGAAGATCTGCGCCATGGCGCGCCGCGAGGCTTCCGGACCAGTCGCGGAATACTTCTTCAGCGTGTCGATGCGGCTGTGCAGAATTTTCAACGTTGCCGGTTCGTACAGATCGCGCTCGGCTTCGAGCTGCGCCAGCGTGTCTAACCTTTGCGTGGATCCGGGATGACCGGATACGAATACCAGCTCGCCATCGGCCGCACCCTTCGGATTCCATTTCAAATAGTTCGAGCTCTGGATGGGCTGCCCGTTCTCATATACGCGGAACAGCGCGAAATCGAGGTCGTAGCGGGGATATGTGAAGTTGTCGGGATCGCCGCCATAAAACGCGATCTGCTGCTCCGGCGCAAACACGATCCGCACGTCGGTGTATTTCTTGTAGCGATATAGCCAGTACTCCCCGCCTTGGTACAGCGTGACCACGTCGGAGCGGAATCCCGTCTTTTCCTGGCTTTCGCGCTCGATGGCGGCAATCACGTCTTTTCGCTTGGCGAATTCCTGCTCCGCGTTGCGCGCTCCCTTCAGCGCATCCTGAACGCGAGCCGTGACGTTCTCCATCGAGACCAGGACGTTCACTTCCAGATCGGGCGACTTAATCTCCTCCGCCGATGTTTGCGCGTAGAATCCGGACTTGACGTAGTCATGTTCCGGCGTCGAATTCTTCTGCAACTGCCCCAGCGCGACGTGATGGTTCGTCAAGAGCAGCCCGGTGGGGCTCACGAACGATCCCGATCCGCCGTCGTTTAGACGAACGCTAGAGAGTCGAACGTGGTCGAGCCACTGCTGCGTGATGGCGAAGTTGTATTTGTCCTGGACCAGCTTGGTGGGGGGATTGTCGAAGGTCCACATCCCCTCCTCGGCCTGGAGTGGGGCATGAAGAACGGCGAGGGCCAGAATCGCCCCGCCCGAGAGAAGAATCGGTCGCTTCATAAGCCCATGGTAACGCGCGTTAAAATGGGAACGCTTAAGTGACACCCGCCTGGCGCCGTTACGTCCGACCGCAGGATTTCGTATGGCTGATGTTCTTCTCCGCGCTGGCGATCTTCAGTCCGGAGCGCCATCCCGTCACGCTGGCTGCGCTCGTGGCTCTGGGGGTTGTTCAAGTATTGGAGCCACGCCTGGGTGCGATTCCATCGGTACTCTTGAAGCTGGCACTGTGTTATCCGCTAATCGGCTACGGAGGCGGGATATCGAGCGGCTTCTACTTGGTCCTGTTCTTACCGGTGATATCCGCCGCCACCAGCTTTGGCCTGCTGGGAACCACGCTATCCTCTCTGGCGGCTTGCGCTCTGTATTTGTCGTTTCTCCTGTTTCTGGAGCCAAACCAGGAAATTGCCGATATCGGAGAGCTGATCCTGCGCGGTCTGTTTCTCCCTGCGGTCGGGTTCCTGACGAACCAGCTCGCGGAAGCGAATCGCGAGGAGGCGCGGAAATCGCAAGCCGCCGCGGAAAAACTGGCCGAAGCGAACCGCCACCTGGAGGAAGCCGAAGCGCAGGTGCGCCGTGCCGATCGATTGGCCGCGCTGGGGCAGTTGACCGCCGGGCTCGCCCATGAGCTCCGCAATCCTCTGGGCACCATGAAAACCTCCGCGGAACTCCTTGCGCGGAGAGTGTCCGGCGACAACGAAATCGCGCGGGAGATGGCCGGGTACATCCAGCAGGAAGTAGACCGGATCAATTCGCTGATCACCCGATTCCTGGAATTCGCGCGTCCGCGCAACCTGCGCCTGGAGAAAATCGATCTGCACGCGATGCTCGATCACGCCATCGAGCGCTTCGATCGCGAGAAATCGGGTGCGGCCGCATCGGTTACGGTAATCAAGAATTATTCTCCGGATGTGCCGCCGGTGCGCGCGGAAGCGGAGCTGATGGAGCACGTGATCACGAACTTGTTGTCGAACGCCGCGCAGGCCAGCTCTCCCGGCGCGGTGGTGACGGTGAAGACGCGCTTGGCCGAAACGGCGGAAGGCCGGAAGGCGGAAATCGCAGTCATCGACCGAGGCTCGGGAATCGACCCGAAGCATCTCGAAAATATCTTCAACCCGTTCTTCACCACCAAGGCGGAGGGTGTGGGCCTGGGTCTGGCGATCGTATCCAAAATTGTGGATGAGCACGGCGGACAGATCACCGTCGAAAGCACCCTGGGCGAGGGCAGCGTGTTTCGAGTGTATTTGCCTGTGGCAGAGTAAGAACAGCGAAGCATCGCGGACCATGCCCGACAAGCAGACCGTTCTGGTGATCGAAGACGAAGAAAAAGCTCGCCGCGTAGTCGGCCTGCATCTGTCATCCGACGGATATGGCGTGATCGCTGCGGGCACGGCCGAGGAAGGGCTGAAACATGCCGGTGAAGCGGATCTGGTGCTGACCGATCTGAAGCTGCCGGGCATGGACGGCCTGGCTCTGCTCGAAAAGTTGCACGCGCAAAACGCGCATCTTCCGGTAATTGTGATGTCGGCTTTCGGAACCGTAGAAATCGCTGTGGAAGCGATGAAAAAGGGCGCCGTGGATTTTCTGCCGAAGCCGTTCTCGTTGGATCATCTGACGGTAGTGGTGGAGAAGGCGCTCGAAGTCCGCAAGCTGCGCGACGAAAATCGCGAGCTGCGCGAGGCGCTGGGCCAGCGCTACAAGTTCGAGAATATCATCGGCGGCAGCGCGCCCATGCAGGAGATTTTCGCGACCATCATGCGTGTCGCGCCGACCCGGGCGACCGTGTTGCTTGCGGGGGAAAGCGGCGTGGGCAAGGATATGATCGCGCGTGCGATTCACCAGCACTCGCCACGCAAGGATCGTCCGTTCGTCAAAATCAACTGCACCGCGATTCCGGAAAACCTGATGGAGAGCGAGTTGTTCGGGTACGAAAAAGGCGCGTTCACCGGAGCGAATACGTCCAAGCCCGGCAAATTCGAGCAGGCCGATACGGGAACCGTCTTTCTGGACGAGATCGGCGACGTGCCGGGATCGGTCCAAGTGAAGCTCCTGCGCGTGCTCCAGGAGCGCGAGTTCGAGCGGCTGGGCAGCAACAAGACCCAACACACCGATGTGCGCGTGATTGCGGCGACCAATGTGGATCTGCGGGCGGCGCTCGAACAGGGAACATTTCGCGAGGATCTTTATTACCGCCTGAACGTGGTACCGATGAACATTCCTCCTTTGCGCGAGCGCAAGGAAGATATCCCGTATCTGGTGGAGCATTTCGCCAAAAAGTTCGGCGGCGAGATCAGCGAAGGCGCCATGGAGCGCCTGATGAGCTACCACTGGCCGGGTAACGTTCGCGAACTGGAGAACGTGGTGGAGCGGAGTGTCCTGCTTGCCCAGGGCCCCCGGGTCGAACCGAGCGATGTGAAGATCGATACCGCTCCGCGCCGCGCGACTGCCGCTGCCGGCGGCGACCATTTCCTTCCCGAGGGCATGACGCTCGACGAGTACGAGCAATCGGTGATCCGGGAGGCGCTCAAGCGGGCAAACGGCAACAAAAGCCAAGCCGCGCGGCTGCTGGGCCTGACCCGGAACGCGCTACGCTATCGCCTGGCGCAAATGGGAATTGAGTAACCGAGATGTGGTGAAATAGTAAAGACGCCCCCGAGTCTGGAGGAACCACCCCATTGAACCCAGCAGTCCTCGCCCTGGAAGACGGTACGGTCTTCGAGGGACAGAGTTTTGGTGCGCCCGTCGAACGCACGGGCGAAGTAGTCTTCAATACCGCGATCACCGGATATCAGGAGGTCTTCACTGACCCTTCCTACTCCGGCCAGATTGTGGTGCTGACGAATCCGCAAATCGGCAACTACGGCGCGAATGAGAACGACTCCGAGTCTTCGCGTCCGTATATAGAAGGACTAGCCGTCCGTGAGTTTTCGCCGTTGTCGAGCAATTGGCGTTCGGACCAGACGGCTCAGCACTTTTTGACCGAGAACGGTGTCCCGGTGATCTCCGGGATCGACACGCGCGCGCTGGTCCTGCACCTGCGATCGCGCGGCGTGATGCGCGGCGTGCTGTCGTCGATCTCGACGGACACGAAGGAACTAGTGGAGCGCGCGAAGAAATCGCCGTCGATGAACGGCCTGGATCTGGCGACGCGCGTCTCAACGAAAGAGCAATATGTGTGGGATCGAGGGGCGATCGCGGCATCGCCATCGGAACATGTCGGCGATCCGGCCGAGCCGAAGTTCCACGTCGTGGCCTACGATTTCGGGATCAAGCGGAATATCTTAAGGATGCTGGTGCAATCGGGCTGCCGCGTTACCGTGGTGCCGGCCGGAACGAAAGCCGAAGACGTGCTGGCGCTGAAGCCGAGCGGCGTGTTTCTTTCGAACGGCCCGGGCGATCCGGAGCCGCTTACGTACCAGGCGGAGCAGGTGCGCAAGCTCGTCGGGAAGACGCCGATTTTCGGCATCTGCCTGGGTCACCAGATTCTGGGGCTCGCGCTCGGCGGGAAGACCTATAAGCTGAAGTTCGGGCATCGCGGCGCGAATCATCCGGTACTGAACAAGGTAACGGGGCGCGTCGAAATTACATCGCACAATCACGGGTTCGCGGTGGATCCGGATTCGCTGAACTTGAACGACATAGAAATCACGCACATGAATCTAAATGACCAGACGCTGGAGGGCTTCCGGCATCGTAATCATCCAGTGTTCTGTGTGCAATATCATCCGGAGGCGGCGCCGGGGCCGCACGATTCGCATTACCTGTTCGGGGATTTTGTAAAGCTGATGGAGGGCGGAAAGTAACTTGCCGCGTCGTAACGATATTCACCGCATTCTGATCGTGGGTTCGGGGCCGATCATCATTGGACAGGCCTGCGAGTTCGATTATTCCGGTGCGCAGGCGTGCAAGGCGCTGCGCCAGGACGGCTACGAAGTCATCCTGATCAATTCGAATCCGGCCACCATCATGACGGATCCGAACCTGGCGGATCGAACCTATATCGAGCCGTTGAGCGTGGAATACGCCGCTGAGGTGATCCGCCGCGAGCGGCCCGATGCGCTGCTCTCCACGGTTGGCGGCCAAACCGGATTGAACCTTTCGGTCGCGCTGGCCGAGGCGGGCGTGCTCGACCAGTATGGTGTCGAACTGATCGGCGCCAAGCTGGATGCGATTAAGAAAGCCGAAGACCGCCTGTTGTTCAAGGACGCGATGAAGAAGATCGGCCTGGATCTGCCGCAGTCGCAACTGGTGACTACGGTCGAAAAAGGTCTGGAGTTCGCGGCGCGCATCGGATATCCGGTGATTCTGCGGCCCAGCTTCACCATGGGCGGCTCGGGCGGCGGCATCGCGTACAACCGCGAAGACCTGATCACGATTTGCGAGCTCGGCCTGGATCTTTCGCCGGTGCATGAAGTCCTGATCGAAGAGAGCGTGCTGGGGTGGAAGGAATTCGAGCTGGAGGTGATGCGCGACCAGGCGGACAACGCCATCATCGTGTGCTCCATCGAGAATTTCGATCCCATGGGTGTGCACACCGGCGATTCGATCACGGTCGCCCCGGCGCAGACGCTGACGGATCGCGAATACCAAATGATGCGCGATGGCGCGCTAAAGTGCCTGCGCGAAATCGGCGTGGACACTGGCGGATCGAACGTGCAGTTTGCGATCGATCCGGCTACGGGCCGCATGGTGATCGTGGAGATGAATCCGCGCGTGTCGCGTTCCTCGGCGCTCGCGTCCAAAGCCACGGGGTTTCCGATCGCCAAGATCGCGGCGAAGCTGGCCGTGGGATATCGACTCGACGAGATCAAGAACGATATCACCCGTAAGACTCCCGCGTGTTTCGAGCCGACCATTGATTACGTGGTGGTGAAGATTCCGCGCTGGCAGTTCGAGAAATTCCCAGGTGCCGAGCCGGTCCTGGGCACGCAGATGAAGAGCGTCGGCGAGGCCATGGCCATCGGCCGGACGTTCAAGCAGGCGCTGGGCAAGGGGATGCGCAGCCTCGAAACGGGCAAGGCCGACGGCGCGGTCACGTTTCAAGACGACCTGATCGAGCCGCGGCTGATCACGCCGAATCCCGACCGGCTAGGCTACATTCGATTCGCCTTCGAACGCGGTTACACCGAGGAGCAGGTTCACACACTCACCTCGATCGATCCGTGGTTCCTGCGGCAAGTGCGGGAGATGGTCGACCTCGAGCGCGACATGGGGAAGCTCACCCTGGGCACGATCACGCGTGAGCAGTTTCTGGAGGCCAAGCGCGACGGCATCTCCGATTCGCAACTCGCCCGGACCTGGAAAGTCGGGCCATTAGACGTGAGAGCCCGGCGCAAAGAGTTGGGCGTGACGGCGGTATTTAATCGCGTAGATACGTGCGCGGCCGAGTTCGAAAGCTTCACTCCGTATCTGTATTCGAGTTACGAATCGCACTGCGAAGCGGCTCCTTCGGATCGCAAGAAGGTGATGATTCTGGGCAGCGGTCCGAACCGGATCGGGCAGGGAATCGAGTTCGATTACTGCTGCTGCCATGCGTCTTTCGCGCTGCAGGAATTCGGCGTCGAGTCGATCATGGTGAATTGCAATCCCGAGACCGTCTCGACCGATTACGACACCAGCGACCGGCTATACTTCGAGCCGCTCACGCTCGAAGAAGTTCTCAACATTTACGAAACAGAGAAGCCGGATGGCGTGATCGTGCAGTTCGGCGGACAGACTCCGCTGACTCTGGCGCTGCCTTTGAAGCGCGCGGGCGTGCCGATTATCGGGACCGATCCGATGAACATCGATCTGGCCGAAGACCGCAAACTATTCGGTAAGCTTCTGGACGAGTTGAATATCCCGGCGCCGGCCAACGGTTCGGCGACGACGGTAGAAGGCGCGTGCGACGTGGCGCGTCAACTGGGCTACCCGGTGCTGGTGCGGCCGAGCTACGTGCTGGGCGGGCGCGCGATGGTGATCGCCTACGACGAAGACACCGTCCGGCGCTACATGCAGGAGGCGGTGATCTTCTCGCAGGATCGCCCCGTGCTCATCGACCGGTTCCTGGAAGACGCCACGGAAGTGGACGTCGACGCTCTGGCGGATACCAGCGGCGCTGTCCTGATCGCCGGAATCATGGAGCACATCGAAGAGGCCGGCGTGCATTCCGGCGATTCGAGCTGCGTCCTGCCGTCGACGTCGCTTTCCGAAGAAACGCTCGCGACCATCCGGACGTACACGGAGCAGCTCGCGCGAGCATTGAACGTCATTGGGCTGATGAACATCCAATACGCCGTAAAAGACGGTACGGTCTATGTCCTGGAAGTCAATCCGAGAGCCTCGCGCACGGTCCCCTACGTCGGCAAGGCGACGGGCGTGCCGCTGCCGAAGATCGCTGTGGGGCTGATGCTGGGAAAGAAGATCTCCGATTTCACGAACGCCACGGGTGTGCTTTCGGTGCCGCAGTTCTTCGTGAAGTCGCCGGTGTTCCCGTTCAACAAATTCCCAGGCGTCGATCCGTCGCTGGGGCCGGAGATGCGCTCCACGGGCGAAGTGATGGGCGTCGGCGAGAATTTCGGCGAGGCGTTCGCCAAAGCGCAATTAGGCGCAGGCACACCGCTGCCGGACAAGGGCCGGGTGTTCTTCACGGTGAACGATCGCGATAAGCTGGTCGCGGCCGCGCTGGCGAAGAGACTGGTGGAGCTCGGCTTCGAGATCACGGCCACGCGCGGGACGGCCAATGCGATTCGCGCCGCAGGGGTTCCCGTGAAGACCGTTTTCAAGTACAACGAAGGCCGGCCGAACGCGGTGGATCTACTGAAAGCAGGCTCGATCAGCCTGATCATTTACACGGGCACCACGGGCGCCCATGCATTCGCCGATGAGAAGGCGATTCGCAGAAACGCCGTGACCCATCGGGTGCCGTGCATCACGACGATTAGCGGAGCGCGGGCGGCAGTAGAAGCGATCGCGTCCAGAGGACGGGATCCGATTCGCGTGTGGAGCTTGCAGGAGATCCACGGGACCACGACGGCAGCGGCGAAGCGGTAAGTCGACAGGCAGATATTGACAGGTGACAAAATCACCTGTCCCACCTCTCAACGGGCGGGTTCGGGAGCGGTATCGCGGCTGCGCTTCTTGCGATTGCGCTTGCGCGCCAAAGCGGCTTTTACGCGCTTCTTCTCGCCGGGCTTCAGATAGAAGGAGTGACGCTTGATCTCCTTGATAATTTCTTCACGGAGCACCAAACGCTTAAACCGGCGCAGCGCGCTCTCCAGAGTCTCGCCGTCTTGAAGGTGAATTTCAGCCATTTTTCTCTTCTATCTATTCTAGACCAAATCTCTGGGTAGACCAGATCTTAGGCGCTCTTTTGCGGCTCGCGCTCGAGTTCCGCATCGTACTCATACCCTTGCAGCTCTTCCAGAATAGGATTTCCCTCGGCAACTTCGGGTCCTGTTCCTGGTTCCTTCGGTTGCAGGCGTTTCGTGCGCTTTTCGTCCTGCTTCTCTTTGCGCGCCTGCTCTCTTTGCCGCTTCTTAAACGACTGTGGGCCACGACCAGCCATAATAGTAGCTCCTGCTATAGAAACGCCGCGCGCTCACACTTAACCGGGGGCGGGGCAGCGAAAGTTATCTGCGATTTATCAGGAACACCGCGACCGGCTGGGAGCAAGCGGCCAGCCCTACTAATGTACCATTTGCCTCCAGCGGCTTCCAGTCGCCCGCCGTGTATTTTGCTTAAGCTATTGATTCACAACGCGTTCCAGGCGCCACCCGGCAATGGCCGGAACCCCCACGGAAGCCAGGGCGATGGACCATGCCGCCGCACCCTCCGGAATCCGCAGGGCGATGCCGGTGCGGAACGCGATCAGCCAGGCGAGGGTGATCGCGGCGCCGGTCGCTAAGGCGATCCACCGGTAATTGCTTCCTGCCGGCTCTTTGGTGCGCGTGCACGCCGCTTGAATCGCCAGTGCCAGTGCAGGCGCCACCATGAGATCCACCAAATAATGCTCTCCGAATCCGAGCGTCGCCAAGGCGGTCAGGGCGAGGTAGGTTGCGGCGATCCCTCCCATCCACCAGCTGCGGCGGCGCATATTCCAGAACAGCAGGAGCGTCCAGCCCACATGCAGGGAGGGCATGCCATTGCGAGCCGTCGGCTGCAGCCAGGCGGGTTGGATCGCGAAGCCTGCCAGGTTTGGCACATGAGCCGGGAAGTCTTTGCCGAAAAGATAAATCGGCCCGGCCGCGGGACTCACCTGGTAGAGAAGGAAGCCCACCACGCCGATCATCACCGAGATCCACCTCAAATCGACGTGCGCGTTGTGCGCGTTATTTTGACGCTCTCGCCACTGGATCGCCAGGCAAGCTGCCAGGCCGAGTGGCAGGCTGTTGTAAACGTATCCGCACGCTTTGAGCAACCAGGGATAAGTGCGGAACAACCTTCCGATCACCCAGCTCGGCGGCCCCCCGAATTTTGCATCGAAGGCGTATAGAATCCGGTCGTAAGTGATGGGCGTGAGCCCGATCGCCAGGTTCACGGCTATCGCGGAACATAGGCACAGCGCCGGAATCAAACCCACCTCGCGAGCACGCTCGAAGTACACGCGCTTCTCCGCGGCCGGAGCGCAGAACCACTGCAGTGTGACGAGCAGCAGGCTCCCCAGGCCCAGAAAGCCGCCCGTAATCCCGATTGCCGCGCCATAGAAGCCGGTTCTTTCTCCATGCAGCAGATAGTAGGCGAGACTGAACATCGCAGCACCCGCCACCACCAGCGCGAACTCCCTTCGGCTTGGTCGCATGGCCGTGTGCACGACGAAAGCGCCGGCGAACGCAAACGCGATGTAAGGGGAGGATCCCAAGCGGAAGAACGCGGCGATCATGACAAGGATCACGGCCACGCAGGCTGTTTGCATCCACCGGTACGGAGTCTCCAGAGCACGCTTTTTGACGCCGGTGGGGAAGGCTACGGTTTGGGAAGGCGTAGTCACACGAATCCTGCATATTTATCGGCATTCCGGACTTTTGCCATCATAGGTCCTAGTGCGAATTCTAGTGACCAATGACGACGGCTGGGACGCGCCCGGCCTCGCCGCCCTGAAAACTCTGGCCGGACAATTGGGCGAGGTGTTTGTGCTCGCTCCCAAAGATCCTCATTCCTACGCCGGTCATCGGGTGACCACCGACTGCCCTCTGATTCTGGCGGAAACCGGCGCGCAGGAGTTTACGCTGACCGGTACGCCGGCGGACTGCGTGCGGGTGGCGGTATCCACGTTATTCCCGGACGTCGACTGGGTGCTCTCGGGGATCAATCGCGGAGGGAATCTGGGAGCCGATATCTTCACCTCGGGGACCGTGGCCGCGGTGCGGGAAGCCGCGCTCCTGGGCCGTCCGGGGATCGCGGTCTCGCAATATATTCGCAAGGGCGTGGCGTTGGATTGGGGCCGGTCGGTCGAGCTGGCGCTTCCAGTGGTGGCGCAACTCATCGCCGAAGGATGCCCGGCCAAAGGATATTGGAACATGAATCTGCCGCATCTCGATGTTTCTGAAAACGACGCTCGCGAAAGCGCTGCAGTGATCCGATGCGATCCGGATAACGAACCGCTCGATGTGCGATTCCGCCAGGAAGGGGATCGTTTCCATTACGCCGGCTCGTATCCGGCGCGCCGGCGGACGGCCGGAAGAGACGTAGAGCATTGTTTCGGCGGGTCGATTACCGTGAGTTGCCTGCAACTGCGTTAAATTCTTCACAAACATTTCACAAATCCCTTACGACTGCCTTCGCTTCCCGGCGCAATACTGAGCGCATGAAGCACATCATTCCAGCGACATTTAGCGTTTTGCTCCTATGGTTACCCCTTTCCGCGCAGAACTTGACCATTCCTCACGTGGTCGACGGCGGAGGCTGGCAATCGACCATCGTACTCACCAACACCACGCCGAACCCGGCGTCCGCGACGTTGGTTTTTCATAAGGAGACGACCGGCGGCAACACTCAGCCATGGACGCCCTCATTCAAAGAAGTCGTTTCTACTTCAGGTTTATCTCTGGCCGGAGGTTCCTCATTGTTTTTACACACAGCCGGCACCGATTCGACTCTATCGCAAGGCTGGGGCGAACTGAATGCGGATTCGGGTGTCATCGGCTACGTAGTCTTCACCATCCGCGTGCCGGGACATCAGGATCAGGATGGCACCGCGCCGATCGGGGCCTCTACTAATCGCCTCCTGGTACCCTACGACGACTCCAACGGATTCGTAACCGGCATAGCGGTGGTGAATCCTACGTCATCGGCCCAAACGATTCAGGTGGGGTTCCGGACCACCACGGGAGGAGTCGCCATGGCTGCCCTGCCGAGCGTGCCCGCCGGGGGCCACATGTCCTTTGTGTTGTCGCAGCAGTTTCCCGTGATTCAGGGCCACGAAGGCCTGGCCGAATTCACCAGCACGACAGGGACGTTTTCGATGATCGCGCTCCGCGTCAATCCGACTTCATCGTTTACGGCAGCGCCTGTGTATTTCCAGAGTGGCGCCCCTTTGATCGCACCGGATCCGTCGACGCCACCCTATGATCCGGGTAACCCCTACCCGCCGTATTATATGAGCCACACCGGTTCGGGGGGCGGCCAGTAGGAGCGAGCCTACTTGAGCCATTCGCCGTCGTGCATGATCATTTCGGCCGATTTGGTTGCGGCATTGCGCAGCACCAGATCGGCCGGCTCGCCGGCGGCGATCAGGGCACTGCTGGGCGCGGGGGTGATCAGCTTGCCCATCCCCGAGGTGATTTGGGCGCCCTTGGGCACGGGTGTGGATGCCTGGGGCCCCACGGCCTCGAATTTCCCCTCGCGGATCACGATGACGGAATGCTCGAGTCGTGGCCGATCATGGCCCGGGTCGAGCTGCGCGCCCACGATGACCTTTACGGGAGACGGAGCGGACGGAGATCCGCAGGAAACAAGCAGAGCGGCTATCAGCAGCAAGATCGATCTGCTCATCCTAAGAGCATCTCCATAGACAGCGCGCGCAAGTCGGGCACCAGTATATCGGGGGAGTGCCCAGCGAGCTCTTCGGCCGAGACCAGGCCCGTCGCGACCGCAATCGATCGCACGCCGTTGGCGCGTGCGGCGCGAATGTCATTGGGGTGATCGCCGATCAGCGCCACGGGACTGGACCGGTCAATCCAGCCCTGGCGTCGTGCGTGACGCACGGCGATGCGCACCAATCCTGCTCGGTCCGCTGCTAACTCGGCGAAAGCTCCGAATCGCAGGTATCGCTTGAGTCCGGCGCGCTCCATCTTCTTCCAGCCGATGCGGGAGAGATTCCCGGTGACAAGCCCCGCCGGTATGCCTCGCCGCCATAAGCGGTACAGCAGCATTCGCGCGCCGGGGCAGACGCGGCCGCGAAGGTCGGGACAGCTCCGCACGTAGAGACGCTGCGCGGCGGCTACCATGGCGGGCATATGCCGCCGGATGCGCGTTTGCGAAACGCCGGCGTTCGAAAGCATGCAGGCGAGAATGTCGCGATCGAGCATGCCCTGCACGGGTACTCCCTCCGTCGTGGTTTCAACGCCGGTGGCGCGGCGAACGGCGTCGACCAAAGCCTGGCGATGATGCGGACCCGCGCGGCGCAGCAGAGTTCCGTCGATATCGAAGAGTACTAATGCTCGCTCCTGTTCCAATACCTCATGATATCCGGCTGCTAGAATAGCCTTGTCATGCAAGTGCTCCAAGCGGGGCGGCACAAGTTGCTGCTGTTGGAACTCGACCCGGAGTTCATCGAGAATATCGCGCGTCAGGCGGGCTTCGAGTTCAAACTGGAAGACCAGGAGCGGCGCGTGGTGCTGGAGTTGTCGGCGGAAGACCGTCAGGCTCCGCTGCTGTTGTTCGATGCGGCCGATCCCGCCAACCTGGGATGGTTTTCGCGCTGCCAGTTCTACGTGGACGGCGTTTCGGGAACCGTGCTGCAGACGCCCATCCAGATCGCCAACCAGCATGACCGTGGCGGGCGCGCGCTGCCGCATGCCATCCGGCTGCAAATCAACAAGGAACTTCCGGTGACGTTCCGGCTTCCGAATAAGGCGCCGGTTACCGAGCAAACTATTTACGCGGTGCTTTACAATGTGCTCAATGCGTTGTTGAACACCGGAGTCGGCGTGTGCGGAGGCAGCGTAGTGAAGCCGCTGGCCGGACGCACGGAGCCGCCTGGTTCTAGAAATTAGTGTCACGTAACGGAAGCCCAGGAACTAACTAGCCGCCGATGGATGCGAACGAACGCGAAGCAAGCACACCGGAAGAAACCGATCCTCTCCGGGCATACGCGCTGCAGAATGCCGCGAAGGAAGTCAAACCGCGCCCGTCGTCGGCGGTTCCCTTTCTTGTGTCTGTCCTGGTCACTGCCGTGATTCTGGGAATCGCGTTTTACCTTTGGGGAAGCTAGTTGGTGTAAGCAACATGGCGACCCTTGGCCTGATCGAATACGCCGACGCGTCGCCCGAAGTGCGTGCCGTGTACGACGACATCATGGCCACGCGCAAGACCGACTGGGTGAACAACTTCTGGAAGGCTCTGGCGCACGACCCCGCGGCGCTGAAGCGCACCTGGGAGACTGCCAAGCAGGTGATGGGCGCGGGCGCGCTGGATCCGCTGACCAAGGAAATGATCTACCTCGCGGTGAGCATCAGCAACCAATGCGATTACTGCGTGGCCTCGCACATCGCGGGTGCGCGATCCAAGGGCATGACAGATGAACAGCTCAAGGAACTGATCGCCGTGTTAGGGTTCGCCAACGCGAATAATCGGATCGCAGCGGGCTATCAGGTCGAGATCGACGAGCGGTTTAAGTCCTAGTCCTACCGGCGGCTAGATCACCATACGACCTCGTGCTAGATTGATGCCATGGGCGGCGCTCGATTCCTGGCCGGATTCCTTCTCGCACCTCTCTGTTTCGGTCAAGACAACGAGCTCTTCGACGCGGCCCGCCGAGGCGATCTCACCAAGCTGAAAACGCTGGTAGGCAGCAAACCCAACGTTGATTTGCGCGACGCGCATGGCCGCACGGCACTCCATGAAGCGGCAGCCAATTGTCAGATGGATGCGTACAGGTTTCTGGTCGAAGCCGGCTGGGACTTCTCCGCGCGTGACGATCAAGGAACGCCGGCCATGACGCTGGCCGTCCAGTGTCTTGACAGGAACGCCCCAGCCGTGTCCCCCCGACCATCCGCGGCAGCGAATGGCCCGGTTTCCGGATCGGAAAGCCTTCCTTGGTCACTGCAATACGCAACGGCCCACAAGCAGGCCGGCCTGATTTCCATGCTCTTGAATATGGGGGCCAACGTGAACTCCGTGGGCTCGGATGGAAACCGGGCTCTCGACATCGCATGCCTGAAGGGCGATGCGGCGTCCGCCCGTATTCTCCTCGAACACGGCGCGAATCCGAACCTTCGTAACAAGACCGGGTCTACGCCACTTCACGATGCTGCGTTAAGCGGGAACAAAGAAGTCGTCGAGATGTTGCTGGCCCGCGGCGCTGATGTGAGCGCGCAAGATCCGGAAAGCAAGTCGACTCCGCTTCACTATGCGGCGTCGTTCGGCCGCCTGGAAGCGGTGAAAACACTTGTTGAGCACGGCGCCGATGTGTCCGCCAAGGATTCGAAAGGGCAAACCGCGCTGCAGTTGGCGATCAGCAACCAGCAAGCCGAAGTCTCCGCTTTTCTCCGTTCTCTGGGATCGGCAAAATAGCGTTGCGGCCTGCTGTAAAACAAAAGCGGCGAGCTCGACGGCCCGCCGCTCCTCCTAGTCGCGGGTCTAACGCCCGCTTATTTCTTCAGCTGGAATATAGCAGCCGCGGATTTCTGCACGATGGCTGGACAGTCAACTTCCGTTGACGAAGGCCCGCCGGCGTTCTCCTCCGAGTCGCGGCCCTTTCTTGTTAGAACAGCCAGTGTCAGAACGGCCAGTGGCCGTCATGATCGTCGTCATTTGTGTCGTTCTGGAGAATCTCCCAAGTGACGTTGTCGCCGTGCTGCTGGGTGAAGAACAGCCGCCAGCCGCCGTGGAACGGTGTGGGAATTTTGGCGCCGAGAAGACCAAGCACACTTGCGTCGCCGTCTGAAAGATGCCAGCCGGTGATCTCGTTGTCCCCTTCGTTGTTGAACGTCCCGGTGAAACCTCCGGCTCCGAAGAGCGAGTCGAGCGTGGCGGATGCATCGCGACCCTCCGCAAGAATTCGGATGGGCTGTGCGCCGTGAGCGTAGCTGGTTTTCAGATCGAAGAGCCACGCGGAGTCGAGCGCGTTGCGCTGACCGTGTAGCGTGTCGCCGGCGTCTTCGACGAAAACGATGTGGTCGGCATCCCAGAAGGCGCAGTTGTCGAAACCGGCGTGCACGGCGTCGGGGGAGTTGTAGACCAATGAGAGCTGGCCGTTATTACCGCTCAGAGCCAGCTTGAAGATAGCGCCGAAGCCGCCATACGTGGCTCCCGCCGGCGTCAGATTGTCGGTATCGCCGGTTTCATCGAAATAGAACTCGGTGAAATTAGAGCCGGGGCGGAACTGGCCGTTTTCAGGACGCTTAAAAGGCGTGCCATTCTTCGCTCTAGCCGCAAGAATGGCATTGAACGCGCCAAACCCGTCGACAGCGGTATCGTGAATGGTCACCCAGGTTGTATTGAACACGAGCCCATAGGTATGAAGGTCTTTCACGTCCGGCGAAAGAATGTTGCCGTCGAAAATAATCGGGTGGCTGGGGGTGGAGTGCGAGGCCACCTGTAAGACTTGCAGCTTACCGCCCTTTTTGAGGTCGGAAGGGTTGGCAGGTACGAAACGGTAGACGTAGCTGTTGGGAGCTTTCCCGTGGTTGACTGTCGTGCCGCCAACGTCTTCGACGATGATGAGATTGCCCTTGGGGTCAGCCTGAATACCTTCAAAGCCGCCCTGGCCAAAGATCCCGTCAAGTCTTTCGACCTTGGACGGAACGTCCAGGGTAGCTTGCAGGACACCGCCATTCGCCGAGCTTTCGACGGTAAGCAGCAGCTTCTGTGAGAACGGGTACCAGGTGCTGCCGTCGATATTCGGCAGCGGTTGGCCGTTGACGTCCTGGTCCGCCATTAAAGTGACGCGGTGGGCACCGTCGGCATCCAGGTTGATCCGGGTGATGTAGCCGTGAACGTCGCCACTGCTGAGCCCTAGTTCGTGGCCCTGGAACAGAAAATGGGTGCCGTAGTTGTAGCGCGGATCGGCGCCTTTCTGGCCCTTTAGAACCAGATAGGTGTTCTTGTCGGGTTCGGTTTTGGTGGCCTCTTCCCGGCTGCCTGGAACGATAGGAACCATGGTCCCGTTATTGTCGTATCCGTAGAACGTAACCTTCGGGCTGGGATTCTCGAGAGCATTGGAGCCCTGGGCCACAACGGTTTCGGACAGTTCGGGGGAAAGGACATTCGGGGCGGCCATTCCCGCGACTTTTTGATTCGCCGCAGGCACGTTAGTCGGAAGCGAGTCGCCGGATAAAACGCGCGTTGCCAGGAGCAAGGGAAGCGCATAGTGCGTGTAACGCAGTTGCATTGATTCCTCGTGAATTGGATTTGACTTCAGCGCGAGTCTAGCAACGGCGAGTTTCTATACGATTGCAGGACGATCAACTTCCGGCAACACATGCCGGGTCGAATTGGTATTCGGTGGAAGGTACTTTACGGAAGCTGCGCGGGCGCGTTCACGTGCACCAGGTCGATATTGTTCTCCTGGCAGATGTATTCCAGGAGTTCCGTGTTCGGCTGAAGCCGCGCACGGCCGGTGGTGGTAAACGGCTTGGCATATGCCCCTGGATCGTCAATGGTGACGTCGATGGTCATGTTGCCCAGATCGGTGCGCGTATAGCGCTCGACGGTGTGCAGCTTTTCCGTGTGCGGGTGGCCCAGATAATCGAACCAGAACTTGTCGTTGAATCCGACGGTATCCACCACCAGCGTGTCCTTGTCCCACGTGCCGGTGGAATGCCCGTACCAGGTCGGATCCGGATCGTCGGGATGCTTGCCGTTCATGAAGACTTGCCGGAAGCTATGGATGTTTCCTTCAAACAAGATGAAGTAGTGCGTGGGCGTTTGCACGATCCTCCACGGATACGGAGCGCCGCGCGGCACGCCGGTGGGCATGCAATTGGCCTCGGGATCGTCCTGCGACTTCCGCGTCTTCATGAGAGCTTCGGCCCACGGCAGCATGACGACCTGCTCGCCCGGCTTGAGTCCCTTGGAAATATCGCCCGAGTTGCTGCCGCCGCCCATCCAGGCGCCCGATAGATCCGGAGCTCCATCCGCCGTCCGAGGCGCTGGTCCGGTAGGCCCGGCGGGACCTTTTCCTTTGCCGCCGCCCTTGGGAGCATTGGCTGGTGCCGGGGCCTGAGCGACCACCAGCGAAACCGCACTCAGAATCGCGGCGACGATGTAACAGGCGGCGAAGTACTTCTTCATGGGTCCTACTTCACATCCGGCGGAGGCGGAGCGGCCATGAAGGTCAGCTTCGTCCCGTCGGATTTCTGGATCGTCTCGGCGCTGGCGGTCGCGGTGCCGTCCTTTGCCTGAGACGCGACGACCACGACTAGATCGCCTTCCTTGAGCGAATGCCGCGTCCAGCCGTTGCGCTGCATCATGTTCGGACTGGCGAGCTCCAGGTTCCAGTTCGCCACTTTGCCGTTCTTGTCGGCGACGTCGATGTAAAAGTGGGCGTGCGGATTGGTCCACTCGAACTTCGTCACGACGCCTTTCAATTCGATCTTCTTGGTCGAATCGTACTCGGCTGCGAAGGAATGATGTGCGGCGATCGGCAAACCCATCATCAACAATCCGGCGCCCGCCGTTACGATGCTCCGTGTGAGTTTCAATGCCACACACCTCCAGTAAGGGATTTTTTCACATTGGGGCGCGGGGCGCAATGTTGCGAACAGAGCCGGTTTTTCTAAACGAACCCAATCGCTCTGCCGCCGACTCCGACCCCGAACCACAGTATCAGCGACAGTAGCGCGACCAGCCAGCCCAGCAGCATGGGACGTTTGTTCTCGTCCTGATGGGTGATCCAGCGGAACAGCGTGTACTGGAAGATGATGGCCGGAAACAGTACCTCCATCTTGAACTTGAATCCGTCATTGACGAAACACTTCATGGCTTCCGAGGTGAACAGCATGTAGCCCGTAGCCAGCATGGTCACCAGGCCCCAGTTCATGTAAGGCTCCAGGTTCTTGGCCAGCAAAGCGACGGGTTGCTTCCGCATGCCCAAGCCCATCATGCGCAGATCGATGATCACAATCGCGCCGAACATCATGGTGAGCGCCAGGATGTGGATCGTTTCGATCACCGGGAAGGCCCAGATGGTGCCTGCGATCGCCTGGCCGAGCCAAGCCTTGTCATTCCACTCGAAAAACGGCTTTAAGGATTGCCACATGAGTTCTAATAAACGAAAGCCTAGAAGTTATACGCAGTCGTGCGGCCCGCGATGATCACGATGCCCCAGCTGATCAGCGAGATCCAGCCGGCCAGTTTCGCGGCGCGCGGCGGATCGGGTGACCATTCCCACTCATGCATGTTGCGATAAATCTTCGAGGAGTGGAAAATCAGCACGTTCAGGCCCGCCAGGAACAGGAACAGGACTTTCAAACGGAACCAGATGCTGTTGTAGCACTTGACGGGCTCGGACCATAGCAGCAACACGCCGGTGACGATCATCATCAGGAATCCCGCGGTGATCCAGGGGATGAGCTGGTGAAACACGTCTGAAGCCGACTCCTTCTTGAAGATCAGCCCCATCATGCGGAGATCCGAGATGGCGATGGTTCCCGCCGAGACGCTAATGCCCAGCAGATGGCCGCCTTCAAGCAGCGGAAACGCGAGAATCGACTCGCGGATCGACACGCTGAACGAAGTCTCCTGTACCCACTGAGCGATTTCGAGAAGAGACATGGAATGGAAAGACCTCTGTAATGCTTCCGGTCCGGTTTTTCAGAATACCCAACCGATACTGGCAAGTCAAATTTGGCCGCTCCCTGCCGGTCGCGGTTCGGAAAAAAGGCCTACAGAGTCGCGACAGATATGGAGCGGTATCGGCTCGGAAGGATATGATAGGAATTCCCAGGCATGTCCTCAGCGAAACCGATCGGCTACAAACAATCCGGCGTGAACATCGATGAAGCGGACCGCGCCGTCGCGTCCATCCGTACCATGGCCCGCAGCACCTTCAGCAAAGCGGTGCTGACCGATATCGGCAGCTTCGGCGGCGGCTATCTGCTGAAGGGCTATAAGGATCCGGTGCTGGTATCGTCGGCCGACGGCGTCGGCACCAAGCTCAAGCTGGCCTTCATGACCGGCGAGCATTCGACGGTCGGCGAAGACCTGGTCAACCATTGCGTGAACGATATCGCGGTGCAGGGCGCGGTGCCGCTGTTTTTCCTCGATTATTTCGCGGTGGGCAAACTGAATGCGAAGGTCGCGGCCCAGGTTGTATCCGGCATGGCCCGGGGATGCCGCAACAACCACTGCGCGCTCATCGGAGGCGAAACCGCGGAAATGCCGGGCATGTACGCGCCCGGCGAATACGATCTGGCGGGATTCATCGTAGGCGTGGTCGAGCGCAAGAAGATGCTCACCGGCAAGACCATCCGGTCCGGCGATGTTCTGATCGGACTGCCGTCAACCGGTCTGCACACGAACGGCTATTCGCTCGCCCGGAAACTGCTGTTCGAGGTCGCGGGGCATCGGGCCGATACCCGGATCACGGAGCTGGGCGGCTCTCTGGCACAGGAACTGATGAAAGTTCATCGCAGCTACCTGAAGCCGTTGCGCGCGCTGCACGAGGCGGAGATCCTCAAGGGCGCGGCCCACATCACCGGCGGCGGCATTACCGACAACACGCCGCGAATTCTTCCCAAGGGCTTGGGCGTGCGGATCGACGTCGGCTCGTGGCCCGTGCTGCCGATGTTTCAGCTGCTGCGAAAGATCGGAAATATTCCTGAGCAGGACTGGCGGCGAACGTTCAACCTTGGAATCGGGATGATCCTGGTGGTTTCCAAGCGCGATCTGCCTGAAGCCCTCAAGACGCTCAAGAAGCTGCGCGAGCGCTGCTATCAGATCGGCGAGGTGGTTCGCGGCGACGGGGTCATGTACGCATGAGCAACCGGCTCGGGATCCTGATTTCCGGGCGAGGGTCGAACTTTTTGGCGATCGCCGATGCGATCGGCGCGCGTCGCTTGGACGCCGAGATCGCTATTGTGATCTCGAACCGTTTAGAAGCTCCAGGACTCGCCGCGGCTCAGGAGCGAGGCCTGCACGCCATGGCGCTTGCGTCCAAGGGGCTGGACCGGGAAACGTACGATCGCCAATTGATCGAAGAGCTGCACAAAAGCCGCGTGGATCTGGTCTGCCTGGCGGGCTACATGCGAATCCTGGGCGGCCATTTCATCCGCGAATTCCACCAGCGGATCCTGAATATCCATCCCTCTCTGCTGCCGGCGTTCTCGGGGCTCGATGCGCAGCACCAGGCTCTGGAGCACGGCGTAAAGTTCTCCGGCTGCACGGCGCACTTCGTGGAAGAGGGGCTGGATTCCGGGCCCATCATCTCCCAGGCGGCAGTGCCGGTACTCGCGGACGACACGGCGGAATCGCTCTCCGCGAGGATCCTGAAGGAAGAGCATCGGATCTATCCTGAGGCGATAGGCCTGGTCCTATCAGGGCAATACCGAATCGAAGGAAGACGCGTAATCCCGAAGTGAGAAAATCCCGCCTTGGCCGGCACTACTCGTCTAAGGACTAAGTGGACTAGTGCTCTTAGTCCTCCTCTTTGAGCCATGGTTACCGTCCACTACAGGCGGTGGTGTCCGCCCCAAAGCCCCTTGCGGATCGAATTTCCGCCCGAGCTGCTGCACGATGTCCGCTTACAAGGCGCGCAACGGGAGCGCCGGCTCCCTCTGCGATGGATCCCGCGGTTCAACCGCGTGGTGACTCAGTCCAGCGGTTTACTATTCGGTGTGCGGCGTGAAGATGAAGTGCGGGTTCTGACTGTTCGGGCTGCCGAGAACCTGGAGCCGGTCGGCACCTTCGTGTGCCGGGCCCGCGGCGAGGTGTTCCTCACCGATGACGATCTGGCCAATTTCGAAAAGCATCAAGCGGTTCTGGCTCTGGTCGTTGCCGGTGGTCAAGCGGGGTTTTTCGTGCGCGAGCCCGACGGAAGCGTGCAGGCGATCCGTAGTCATGAGGAGTTCAAGGTCGCCGACGCCGCTCCTCGGGCCGCTCCGGCGAGAACGAATCCGGCAACCGAACTGCCGGCTCCCCCTCCTCGCGAGTGGTGGCGTGTGACACTGCCATGGAAGCGAATCGGGACGTGCGTGGCCTTGTTGCTGGTTCCCGTGGGTGCGTTTGCATACTTGCGGCCACTGTTGCCCCACATGCCGATCGCAATGTCGATCCGAGAGGAAGCGGGGCAACTCGTGATCGGCTGGAACGCGGGTGCGCTATCGGAGGTTAGCCGGCTGGAGATTCAGGACGGAAGCGAGCGAACCATTCTCATGCTGCCGCCCAATGCGTCCAGCGCGACCTACGGACTGCAAGGCGACGACGTGGAGGTGCGCCTCTCGACGGATAGCCGTATGGGCGGGGCGCACTGGGAGGCGGCGCGATTCGTAACCAAAACTCACCGCCGGCCGACGGCCTCGAGTGCCTTGCAGGATAGGATTCGCAAGCTGACGATTGAAGCCGAGGAATTGCGCCGGTCCCTGGCTTATGGGCAAGCTCGCACCAGGGAACTGGGAGTGAAGCTGGCGGCAGCTACACGAGAACCGTAAACGCGTTCTCGGCGCGCTGCACCGGCCGGTACATCGTGTCGCGTTCGACCGGCTCGCGCCCGGCTTCGGTGATCAGGCGCGTCAACTCTCCCCGGCGAAGACTTTGGCTCGTGGTCGCGCCGGCGTCGTGATAGATCCGCTCTTCCACCAGCGTTCCGTCCAGGTCGTCCGCGCCGAAGCGCTGCGCGATCTGGGCGATCCGCGGCGTCATCATCACCCAGTAAGCCTTGATGTGCGGGATGTTATCCAGCATCAGGCGGGAAACGGCGATCTCGCGGATGTCGTCGAATCCGGTCGTTTTTGAAATGTGATCGAGCGCGGTGTTGTCAGGATGGAACGCGAGCGGGATGAAGGTCTGGAACCCGCGGGTTTCATCCTGCAGCTCGCGCAGCCGCAGCAAATGATCCAAACGATCCTCCGCGGTTTCGATGTGGCCGTACAGCATGGTGCAGTTGGAATGCAGGCCCATCTGATGCGCGATGCGGGCCGTGTCGATCCACTGCTGGCCGGTCAGTTTGTGATCGCAGATGATGCGCCGCACGCGATCGTGAAAGATTTCGGCGCCGCCGCCGGGCAGGGAATCCATGCCGGCGTCTCTCAGGCGCTCCAGCACTTCGCGCTCGCTGATCTTGCCGCGCTGCGCGAAATAGCCGATCTCGACCATGGTGAAGGCTTTCAGGTGCACCTGCGGAAACCGCGTCTTCAGGCCTCGCAGCATCTGGCAGTACCAATCCAGCGTCAGCTCGGGATGCAGGCCGCCCACGATGTGAAATTCGGTGACGGCTTCGCTATAACCCTCGCCGGCCTTGTGCCAGACCTCTTCGAGCGACATCGTGTAGGCCTTGGGGTCGCGCTTTTGCTTGCCGAAGGCGCACAGTTTGCAACTGGCCACGCAGACATCGGTAGGGTTGACGTGGCGGTTGACGTTGAAGAACGTCTTATTGCCGTGAAGGCGCTCGCGGACTTGATTCGCCAGCCAGCCGACCCCCAGGAGATCCGGAGTACGGTAAATCGCCAGGCCGTCCTGGTAGGATAGGCGCTCGCCGGCGGCGACTTTGGCGCGGATCGCTTCGAGGCGAGTGTCTTCAAACGAGGGAGTCATCCAAAAGGACAGGGTATCACGGGCCGCTAGACAGGCTGGAAAAGGATACTATTGTGCTGATACGCATGTCTTCCGGCGATTGGACCATAGAGCAGCGAGGCCCGATGCCAGCGGGAATGCTGGTGGGTATGTACCGCATCGAGGCTCCCCTAGGCGAGGGCGGCATGGGTACGGTCTACCGGGCGCTCGACACCAAGCTCAACCGTCCGGTGGCGATCAAGGTTTTATCGGACCAACTGGCGGATGCTCCTGCGCGCCGGCGATTCCAGCGGGAAGCGCAGATGGCGTCGTCGCTCAACCATCCCCATCTGGTTACGGTTTACGACGTCGGCGAATTGGAAGGCCGCCAGTACATCGTGACCGAGTTTGTCGATGGCGGGACGCTACGGGATTGGACCAAAGCAGAGAAACGTACGTGGAGACAGAGCGTTGAACTGCTGACGGGCGTGGCCGACGGGCTGGCCGCTGCACACGCCGCAAGCATTCTGCACCGCGATATCAAGCCGGCCAATATCCTGGTCGGAAAGAACGGCTACGCCAAGATGGCCGATTTCGGGCTCGCCAAGCTCACTGACAATGCAGCGACCGATGCCACTCAGACTATGTCGAAAGGGCGAACTCGTCCGGGGATGGTGGTCGGAACCGTCGCCTATATGTCGCCCGAGCAGGCGTCCGGAAATTCCCTTGACGCGCGCAGCGATATATTCTCCTTCGGCATCGTGCTCTACGAACTGCTGTCCGGAAAACGGCCGTTCGCTGGCGCGACGGAGCTGGAGGTGCTACAGACCATCATCCACGGTCATCCGGAGCCGTTGAGTGTGGATATTCCGCAGCCCGTACGGGGCGTGGTCGAGAAAGCGCTGGAGAAGGACCCGGCCGAGCGCTACCAGTCGATGCGCGAGATGGTCGTGGATCTCCGACGAGTCGCGAGACACTCCGGGGAGACGACCGCAACTGTGCTCCCGACGCCTCTGGCGCCACCTCCCAGGCGGCGGACGGCATATTTCGCGGCGGGTATCGGCTTCGTAGCGCTGCTGTTTCTAGGGGGCGCCTACAAGTACTTCTACTCTTCGGGATCGACTGTGGGATCGCCGTCGGAATGGACGCAGCTCACCAACTTCAACGATTTCGCTGTGGCACCCGCGTTGTCGCCGGACGGACGCATGGTCGCCTTTTTTCGTGGGGGCGCTGCCTTTCTCAGTCAGGGTCAGATTTACGTCAAGTTGCTCCCCAATGGAGAAGCGGTCAAGCTTACCGACGGGCCGGGACCAAGATACGGGCCCGCGTTTAGTCCCGATGGCGCGCGAATAGCGTACACCGTTGTTCAAGGCGCCGGCCGCTCCTGGGATACCTGGACTGTTCCGGTAACCGGGGGTGAGCCGACACGGTTTTTGCCCAACTCTGCCGGTCTCACGTGGATTGGCGACGGAAGGGTTCTGTTTTCCGAAATCATGGGTGGCGGCCTACACATGGGCGTCGTGACTTCCACCGAGAGCCGCGCGGAAGAACGCCCAATCTATTTCCCTCCTCACGAGCGCGCGATGGCCCACTACTCTTTTGCATCGCCGGATCGCAAGTCGTCGTTAATCGTTGAGATGGATCGTACCGCCACCTGGCAGCCCTGCCGGCTCTTGCCTCTGGACGGATCGTCTGAAGGGCAGCAAGTTGGTCCGCCTGGCTTTTGCACTGCCGCGGGGTGGTCTCCGGATGGGAAGTGGATGTATTTCAGCGCCTCGGCCGAAGGTGGCGCGGGTTCCGAGCCAACCCAACTCTTTGGAAGCTGGCACTTGTGGCGGCAGCGGTTCCCTAATGGAACGCCTGAGCAGATCACCTTTGGCCCCACTGAAGAGGAAGGCGTCGCGGTGGCACCGGATGGCCGATTCTTGATCACGTCGGTCGGCGTCCGTCGGAGCGAAATCTGGATTCACGACGCGCAGGGTGACCGGGCGCTTTCTGCCGAGGGCTTTACGTTTCGTCCCCTGCTCTCTTCCAGTGGCGAGCATGTCTACTATCTCTTGCGGCGGAATTCTGTGAGCGAACTATGGTCGGTAGATCTGGCTTCGGGTAAGACGGAGCATCTCTTGCCGGGCACGTCCGTCACCGGCTTTGCGATTTCGCCCGATGATAAGCAAGCAGCCTATACCGTGCTAGCGGCCGACGGTCCGCAGATCTGGCTGGCGTATCTCGATCGCAGTTCGCCTCCGCGAAAGGTGACTGGCGGCGGCGACCAGGTTTCCTTTGGCGCGAATGGAGAGTTAATCTATCGGGGATTGGAAGGGAAACAAAATTCCCTCTATCGGATTAAGCAGGACGGTAGCGACCGTGAGCGGATCACTGACGCTAACATTCTTGAGAAGCTTTCTGTGTCTCCCAATGGCGAATGGGTGGTTGCCGGTGTTAGTGTGCCGGGCGGGGATAGCAGCGTCGCGGCGGTTTCTGTCCGCACGGGGGAGATGGTAAAGATTTGCTCCTACATGTGCCCCTCCTGGTGGTCTCCGGATGGAAAGATTTTTTATATCACTACGGAAAGGACCGCCAGCACAGCCGGACGCACGCTGGCGATTCCTCTGGCCGTCGGCAAAGCTTTGCCGGAATTACCCAAGGCTGGCATCGCCTCGCGCGCCGATCGCCTGGAGATACCCGGCATCCGGCAAATCAACTGGGGCGATGTAAGTGCTGGGGACGATCCTGCGACCTACATTTATACAAAGCAGGACTTCCAGGGCAATCTATTTCGGATACCGCTGCACTAAGATATCCGTAGCCCAGAATACAAAGAATATCACGCTGACATAGCCGTTCATGGTGAAGAAGGCCGCGTCGATCCGCGATAGATCGTCTGCCCGTACCAGCCGGTGTTCCCAGAGTAATAACCCGGCCACGGCGATGATCCCGGCGTCCGCCACAGCCCCGAGCCCAAAGGATCGCACCAGCGCCACCAGGCACGCGAGCATCCCCAGGTGCAGGACGCGGGCGAACCATAGCGCGCGGGCGATGCCGAAACGCTTCGGAATGCTGTGGAGTCCCGAGTGGACGTCGAAGGCGTAATCCTGGCACGCGTAGATAATGTCGAATCCGGCGGTCCAAAGTGTTACTGCGACAGTCAGCCAGAGAATCCTGGGATCGAGCGAGCCGCGCATGGCGATCCAGGCGGCTGCCGGAGCGATTCCCAGGGAGAATCCCAGCACCAGGTGCGCCAGCGAAGTGAAGCGCTTGGTGAAGGAGTAAAACATCACGATCGCCAGCGCCAGAGGCGCGAGTTTCAAGCACAGCGAATTCAATCCGCCCGCGGCCAGGAAGAACACGGCGGCCCAGAATACGATGAACCCCCAGGCGAACTTCCGTGACAGAAGCCCGGCGGGCAGATGGCGCGCCTTGGTGCGGGGGTTGCGCGAGTCGATGTCGGCGTCGAGGACGCGGTTGAACGCCATCGCAACCGATCGCGCCGCGACCATGGCCAGGACGATCCAGGCCAGCTTGGCCCATAACTGGTCGCGCGGGAATCCGGCGTCGCGCCAGGCCAGCAACGCTCCGGTGAGCGCGAAGGGGAGGGCGAACACGGAATGCTCGAACTTGATCATTTCGAGCGTCAGGCGAATTCGCTTAAGAAACTTCGGCAATCAGCTACTATTCTAGTGTGATGAAGCCTCAAGCCGCGTTGGCCGCGGCGCTCCTGGTACTATGCGCCTGCGGGACGTTCTCCTGCTCCAAGGCAACCGAGGTCGAGGGGCTGAATGCCACTGAGATCACTTTCCCCAACGGCAAAACCGTGATCGCCGAGACCATGATACGGGACGTCGACCAGATGCGCGGCATGATGTTCCGCGATTCGCTGTCCAAGGATCGAGGCATGCTGTTCATACATCCTGACGAAGGGAACGTTCCCTATTGGATGTACCAGGTCCGCATCCCTCTGGATATTATCTGGATGGATCACCAGCGCCGGATCGTCGAGATTTCAGCGAACACGCCGGCTTGCACTTCCAAGTCCTCCCGCGATTGCCCCAGCTATGGCGGGCATGAGAAGGCTCGCTATGTCCTGGAACTGGCGGGGGGCGGAGCCGCGACCTACGGCCTCAAAGTCGGCGACAGTTTAAGTTTCTAATTCTCGTTTATTTGCGCTTATTCGCGGCTAGTTTTAGATACTCGCGAATCGCGGTATCCAGCGACGGCATCGGATCGAGCCCCAGAGCTTCCATCCCGGCGTTACTCAATGCCGAATACTTTGGCCTACGCGCGGGCGTGCGGAATTCGCGCTCGTTGGTGGGCTTGAGCGGCGGATTCAGCCCCGCTGCCGCGAAGATCTTGGCCGCCCAATCGAACCAGGAAATCGGCGTGCCCCCGCCAAGATGGAAGATCCCATCTGTCCCGCGTTCCACCAGGTCCACCGTTCGCGCGGCCAGCGCCGGCGCGTAGGTGGGCGACGCCACATGATCCTCAACCACACGAATGGGGTCGTTCTTCGCTGCCAGCCGCAGCATCAGCTCGACGAAGTTGCCCCGCGCCGTGTCCATTCCGCCAGGACCGAAAACGCCCGAGGTGCGGATAATCAGCGGTGTGTCCAAATACGCTCGCGCGTACAACTCGCCGGCGAGTTTGGAAACGGCGTAAGCACCAATCGGATGGGTCGGATCTTCTTCGCGATACGCTCGGCCTGCCTGGCCGTCGAAGACGTAATCCGTGGAGAAATGCACCAGTCGCGCGTCGGAATTCCGGCAGGCGACCGCCAGATTACGCACCGCCAACGCATTCACCTGGAACGCAGCCAGCGGTTCCGTCTCGGCTAAATCCACTTGATTGTACGCCGCCGCGTTCACCACCAGGGCCGGGTCGACACTCGCGACCGTTCGTTCGACAGCGGCAGCGTCGGTGATATCGACCATAGAACGGTCGAAACCGGCGACTTCGTATCCGCGCGCGGTGAATTCCGATTTCAGCTCTACGCCGAGCTGGCCCCGGCTGCCAAACAACGCGACGCGCTTCACCTTACTTCCAACTCGTCATTTCCAATTCAGCGCTGCCCACAGAAGCAGGCCCACTGCACCGGGAAGCAGCAGTTCCGGCCAGTTCCTCCGCAGGAAGCGAGCCAGAGGCCGCGCGGTCTTGGGAGCCGATTCATCGCCCTGGGCAGGAGTCATCGATGCCGCCAGCCGCGTCCGCAGCGCAGAAGGCAGGCCCTGCAAGGCGCGCAGGATTTCCTTGCGCCCACGCCGGTCGGCGATCAGAATCGTGGCGGAATTGAAGCCGTTGGTGGATTCTTCCAGCTCTTTCCGCAAGCGCTGGGGAATCTCGTTGACCGACCGGTAGACCCGGGTGCGGCCGCCTTTGGCGATGAAGATGGTGGAAGTCTTGACGGTCACGCGGTGCATCGCCGTTTCCCTCGGCCCACTCAGTTCTCGGCTGGTATCGCCTTGGCGACCCGTTCCATGGGACCGGCCGTCTTTGCCGGTACACGGACCACGGTATCCACGGCGGCGTTTTTGAGCGTCACTTCAATGAATCCCAGGGCCGCTTTTGAGAGAGCCTTGTCCTTCCTATAGATTAGCGCAAGCTGGCGCACCATAGGGTCGGGCCCGAGTGAAATCGCGGCTAGTTTTCCCGCGGCAACTTCGTCGCGGCAATGCGTGCCCGCCAGGAAGCTGATCCCCAGCCCCGCTAGAACGAAGCGCTTGATCATCTCCGTCGAGTCGAGTTCCATCGACGAGTTGATGTCATCTTCCACGGGCTCGAGCCATACGGAAAGGCGCCGGCGCGTCGTGCCGGTCTTGGGCATCAGCAAAGGAACCCCCACCAGATCGCTGGGCAGGATCTGTTCCTTGCGCGCCAGCGGATGCGTGGCCGGCATCAGCGCTTTGATTTCGTCGGAGTGAATCTTGACCACCTGCAGGCGTTTCTCGGCCACCGGCAACTGCGTGATGCCGAAATCCGCCTGGTTGTCGAGCACGGCCTCCACCACGCGGGCGCCGTAGGAACGGTCCACCTGGATCTGCACGTTGGGAAACTGTTTCTTGAACTCGGAAAACACCAGCGGCAGGACGTAGATACAAGTGGCTTCGTTAGCCGCGATGAGCAATTCCCCGCGCGGCACGCGTTCCAGCTCATTGATCAAGTCCTGGGCGCGGCGCCGCAGGGCGAGGATCTGTTCGGCAAAGTCGGCGAAAATATGCCCTGCGGGAGTAATGGCGATCTTGGTTCCCAGGCGCTCAAAAAGCGGGGCGTTCAGCTCCTGCTCCAGCTGCCGCACTTGAGCGCTCACGGCGGGTTGCGTGCGAAAACACGACTGCGCCGCTTTGGAGAAGCTCTTCAGCCGGACAATCTCCAGAAATGTGTGGAGCTGGTCTAGGTCCATTCCTGATGCTTACAGCTATACTAGCATTGCATGCGCGCGGCGATCGGCCGTAGAAGTTTTGGGTACTATGGGCTGGCCGCAAGCCTGCTCGCGAGCCTTCTTGTTGGTCCGCAACATCTTCCCGCTCAGGGTATTACGAGCGTGCTGCTGGTCGTCAATGATGCTTCCCGCTTGTCTCGCGATATCGGCCAGTACTATGCCACCAGGCGGGGCGTTCCGCCCATGAATATCTGCCATATACGGACGGCGGAAACCGAGGAAGTGGATCGGGCACAATACGACCGCGAAATAGCCAGCCCTATCGCCACATGCCTTACGCGCAATCGACTCACGGAACAGATTCTGTACATCGTCACGACCGGCGGCGTTCCGCTTAAGATTTCGGGTCGAGTGGGAGGACCTGAGGCACTCAATGGGGAGTTCGCCTCCGTGGACAGCGAGCTCACGCTGCTGTATTCCGATTTGAAGCAGCGGAAAGCGCACCCGATCGGCGGGCCGTTAATCAACCCTTTTTTTGGCAAACGAGAGGCGAAATTCACCCATCCCGAGTTCCCCATGTATCTGGTGACCCGTCTGCAGGCCTACGATCTGGAAGGCGTGAAGGCCATCATCGATCGCAGCATGCACCCCGCCAACCAGGGGAAATTCGTCATCGATTTGAAATCTCCCGAGCCCCAGGAGGGAGATTCCTGGCTGCGGCAGGCCGCGAATCTCCTGCCGAAAGACCGCGTTATCTTCGACGATTCGGAAAAAGTAATCTACGACCAGACAGGGGTGATCGGATACGCGGGATGGGGCTCGAACGACACCAACCGGCACCGCCGGTTTTTGGGGTTCCACTGGCTTCCGGGAGCCATTGCCATGGAGTTCGTCTCCAGCAACGGCCGCACGTTCAAAAAACCCCCGGATAACTGGACCATCGGCCCCTGGTCGAAGAAGGAGTTCTGGTTTGAGGGCGCGCCGCAAACACTCAGCGCGGATTATTTGCTCGAGGGTGCTACTGCCGCCACCGGGCACGTCTACGAACCGTACCTCGCCCTGACCCCACACCCCGAGTATCTGTTGCCGGCGTACTATTCCGGCCGCAATCTGGCGGAGAGTTACTATCTTTCGATCCGCGGGCTGAGCTGGCAGAACATCGTGATCGGAGATCCGCTGTGCTCGCTGGGTCCGCCGGGACGCTGATTCGTGTCATTCGAACCCTTTAACCCTCTCTTCCGGAATCCACACCTGGCCACGATCGCGGGGAATTTCTGGCGTCGCCCCGAGAGTGAGCAGCAATGGCCGGTGGAAACGGTCATCTATGAGACCGAACCCAACGTTCGGGTGATAGTCCATTCCCAGCGCCCGACGGAAACTCCCAAGGGGGAACTCATCCTCGTCCACGGGTTGGAGGGATCGAGCGCTTCCGGTTATGCCCGCAGCATGGTCCATGCCGCGCTGAAGCGGGGCTGGATCACGCACCGGTTCAATATGCGAGGCTGTGGAGGAGCGGATGAGCTGGCCGTTAGCGGATATCACGCCGGCCAGACCAGCGACCTGCTCGCATTCCTGCGAGGGCGCCGCCAGAGGAACTCCTTGCCGATTTTCGTAATCGGATTCTCGCTGGGCGGGAATGTGACGCTCAAGCTGGCGGGGGAACTAGCGGACCGCGCCGGAGAACTCCTGACCGGGGTGTGCGCCGTCTCAACGCCGATCGACTTGGCGAGGTGCGTCGCCGCACTGGGCCGTCCTCAGAACTCTATTTATCAGAACCGGTTCCTGGACCGGTTAAAAGATCGCATCCGGCGTAAGAACCGCCTGTCTCCGGACGTCTATACCTTGGAGCACTTGCCCAAGATTCATACCATCGAGGAGTTCGACGACCACTACACCGCGCGCCTTTTCGGATTCGGCACGGCGGCGAACTATTTCCGCACTCAATCGTCCAACCAGTACCTGGAACACATCCGGGTGCCCGCGCTGTTGGTCCAGGCCAAGGACGACCCTATGATCCCTTTTTCCCCGGTTTTCGAACATCCGGCATTTGCCAGCAATCCCTGCCTCACCCTGCTGGCGGTGGAGCACGGCGGCCATTTAGGGTTTCTAGCGCGCGGGAAGGACCGGTTCTGGCTGGACGGGACGGTACTGGACTGGGTGGAAGGGAACTTGCCCGCCCCGAACCTCGTATCCTAGGAATACACGTGAAATCTAACGCTTCTTTTCTCGAGGCCGCCCGCGTTGCGCTCGATTCGCTGCGCGGCAGTAAGTTGCGGAGCTTTCTGACGTTACTGGGCATCATTCTCTCCACCACCACGCTGATTTCGGTCATGGCCGTGATCCACGGGATGGACGTCGTGGTCGCGACCAGCGCATCCACCATGGGAACGGAAGGGTTCCGCGTGGTGCGTTTCGCGTTTATCAACAACTGGGATCCCAAGAAGTTCCTGGAGTACCAGCGCAAGAACCCGGAGCTCTCCCTTGAGGAATACAATTTCCTGAAAAGCCGGGTCACTCTGGTGAAAGAGATGAGCCCGAACTCCCAGCGCGGCGTCAAGGTGACCTTTGAAGGGGACCTGGTGGATGGAGTCGCACTGATTTCCTTCAACTCTACGGGCGCTTCTCTGACCAATACCGAGATTGATGCGGGCCGTATGTTCACGGAAACCGAAGACAATCGCCACATGGACGTGGTGGTGCTCGGCGCCGATCTGAAAAACCGGTTTTTCCCGAATGTCGATCCGATCGGAAAAACCGTCCAAATCGACGGCCGGCCGTTTGAAGTGGTCGGCGTGGCGAAGTCCAAGGGCAGCGTGTTCGGGCAGTCCCAGGACAATTTCGTATCCATCCCCATTCAGACCCATATCAAGATCTACGGGGTTCGCAGCGGCCTGACATATAACTTCTCGGCCATTAGCAAGGACCGGATGACGGAAGCGGAAGACGAAATTCGCGTGCTGTTGCGCGCTTCCCGGCACCTGCGTCCGGACCAGGACGACACGTTCATGATTATTTCCTCGGATACTCTGATCTCCGCATGGAACAACTTGACCGGCGCCATCGCGGCGGCCGCCGTCGGCATCGTCAGCGTGTTCATGGTGGTGGGCGGTGTGGTGATCATGAACATCATGCTGGCTGTGGTGAGCGAGCGCACCCGCGAGATCGGCGTACGCAAGAGCGTCGGCGCGCGCCGCCAGGACATCTTGAATCAGTTTCTGGTGGAATCGTCTACGTTATCGGGCATAGGCGGATTGATCGGCGTCACCATCTCCTGGCTGATCGCGCTGATCGTGCGCAACACGACTCTCGTGCCCATGGAGACTCCGCTCAACGGTGTGATCATCGGAGTGACCTTGTCGGTGGTCGTGGGGCTGTTCTTCGGGATCTATCCGGCGCGGCGGGCATCCCGCCTGGATCCGATCGTCGCCCTGCGCGCGGAAAGTTAACCTCGACACTCTTATGAATCTGCTGGTATCGGTGATCGGGTTGGCTCTCGCGACGCTCCGCGAAAACAAGGTGCGTTCGTTCCTCACGCTGCTGGGCGTGATGATCGGAACCGGGACCATCATCGGCGTGGGATCCATTCTGACGGGCCTGGACGGCGCCGTTACCGGCGCGATCCGAAGTCTGGGGACCAATACCGCGATCGTTATGAAAATCGGGCCGAGCTTCGGCGGTGGGCGCACGCCAGAGCAGCGTATGCGCCGTCCGCTTACCTACGACAACGTCCTGGCGATCGAGGAGCGATGCCCGTCGGTGGAGCACGTGAGCCCAATTCTCCAGCCGCCCAACGGCATCTTCCGGGCCCGCTACAAGGGTAACGATGCGTTTCAGCTAAATCTGTTCGGCACCGCCGAATACTACGCCACGGCCGGCCAGGCCGATATGGCGACCGGCCGTTTTTTCACCGATTCCGAGGACCGCCACCGCATGTCCGTGACGGTGCTCGGCCAGGACATCTACAAGCAGCTCTTCGGCAAGGAAGATGCGATCGGGAAGACCATTCTGGTGGCGGGCCAGCAGCTGGAGGTTATCGGCGTAATGAATCCTCCCGCGGCGGCACTGCCGGGCCAGAACGACAATCGCGTCATCATTCCGTACTTCACCATGCGGAAGCTGTTTCCCACTGCGCAGGAGCATCAGCTGATGGTGGAGGCCAAGGAAGGGAAACTGGCTGCCGCGATCGACGAGATGCGAGCGGTGCTCCGGCAGGAACGGCGCGTTCCGCTCAATAAGCCCGACAACTTCGATATCTCGACGGCGGACCAGCTCGTGGATCAATTCCGATCGGTCACCTCCGTGGTCGCGCTGGTGATGGTGGTGCTCAGTTCCATCGGATTGCTGGTAGGCGGCATTGGCGTGATGAATATCATGCTGGTTTCGGTGACGGAGCGTACCCGGGAAATCGGAGTGCGCAAGGCCATTGGCGCGCGCCGGGGCGATATCATCATTCAGTTCCTGACGGAGGCCGTGGTGCTCACCGGGCTGGGCGGGCTGATCGGCATGCTGTTCGGATGGTCGGTCTCGATGGTCACTCGTCTCTTCCTTCCCAATCTGCCGACGCTGGTGCCGCTGTGGGCGGTGGTGCTGGGGATTGTGGTGAGCGTGGGCATCGGCGTGTTCTTCGGCATCTGGCCGGCCAGCAAAGCCGCGCGCCTGGATCCTGTGGAAGCCCTCCGCTACGAATAACTCTCCTATTGCTTTCCCACAAGAGCGGTGATATGCTTCCTTTGGGAATCCAATAGGAGCATGGAACAGAGAACCGACGTTTGGCAGGGCACGCTGGCCCTGATGGTTTTGAAAACGCTCAACGCGCTCGGCCCCCTGCACGGTTACGGCATTGCACGGCGGATCGAGCAGACCAGCGAGAATCTGCTTTCCATCAATCACGGCACGCTGTATCCGGTGTTGTTGAAGCTGGAGCAGGAAGGCTCCATCGACTCGGAGTGGGGCGTTTCCGATAACAACCGCAAGGCCAAGTTCTACCGGATCACCAAGGCGGGCAAGAAGGAATTGACCGCCGCGGAGCGCGAGTGGCAGCGGGCCAACGACATTATGGCGCGCTTTTCAGCCCTGCAAGGAGAATCGTCATGAAAGGGCTACGGCGTGGTTGGAAGCGGTTACTCGGATCTCTTATCCGCGAAGAATCCGAACTGTCCCTGGAACTGCAGTCGCACATCGAGATGCAGATCGAGGACAACATCCGGGCCGGCATGCCTCCGGAAAAAGCCCGCCGTGAAGCGAAGCTCAAGTTCGGCGGGCTCGAATCCGCCAAGGAGAGCTATCGCGATCAGCGCGGTTTGCTTTGGCTTGAAACGACGTTCGCCGATTTTCGCTACGCCGCGCGATCGCTGCGCAAGAGTCCCGGGTTCACCACCGTTGCGGTGCTTACCCTGGCGTTGGGCATCGGGGCGAACATCGCGATCTTCAGCCTGGTGAATCAGGTCCTGCTGCATCCGCCGGGGATCTCGCATCCCGAGCGGATTGTCGTGCTGCGCACAAAATACGACAAGCTGAATCTCGACATCGAGGTTGCCGCGCCACCGGCACTCGCGGCTGTGCGGAATCAGAAGGAACTATTCGATTACGCGGCGGCCTCGGAAGAACCTAGTTTCATCTATGCAGACCAACAGACCCCGGAGCGGCTGCCGGGTGCGGCGGTTTCGGCCCAGTGGTTCGACGTCTTTGGCGCCCAGCCGCAACTCGGACGCGTGTTCACCCCGGAAGAAGATCAGCCCAATGCGAACCGTGTGGTGGTGCTCGCGCATAGTGCTTGGCTAAGGCTCTTCGGCGGGGACCCGAACGTGATCGGGCGATCGATCGAGTTAAACCAAAAGGCGTACCAGATCATCGGCGTGATGGGCCGCGATTTCCGCTGGCCCCGTGCCGTGGATTTGTGGGTGCCGCTGGCGTTGCCCCCCACCGCGTTCACGCCTCAGAACTGGTTCAACGAGCACCTGTCGGTGGCGGCGCGCATGCGGCAAGGCGTGCCGCCCGCACAAGCGGATGCGTTCCTGAAGACCTTGATGACTCGTGTGCTGGATGCGGCGCCGCCACAGGCGAAGCGCTACATCGGCGATGCCGGCTGGAGCCTTTCTACGACGCCGTTTCGCGATTCGAGCGCGGGTGTGACGAAGACGCCGATGCTGATCCTGCTGGGTGCCGTTGGAACGGTACTGCTGATCGCGTGTTCGAACATTGCCGGATTGATGCTGGCACGCACGTCCGTGCGAGCGCGTGAACTTGCCGTGCGTGCCTCCCTGGGTGCAACGCGCGTTCGTCTGATCCGCGGCGTAGCTGCCGAGAGCCTGCTATTGTCCCTCGCGGGAGGCGCTGTAGGGGTTGCGATCGCGCACGCGGCGGCGCGCTTGCTCCTACAGCTGGCTCCCGAGAGCTCGGCCGCGGGCCTTGAGCCTCGATCAGACGCGTATGTACTAGGGTTCGCTGTAGCGGCAAGCCTGATTTCAGGCATCTTCTTCGGACTCGTGCCCGCGTGGCAGGTATCGAAGTTGAATCCGCATGCCGGACTGCGGGGCGGCGGGCGAACCTTGGCCGGCGGAGCACGGCAGAGACTGCGATCGGCGCTGGTGGTGGTGGAGGCGGCCCTCGCTTTGGTGTTGCTAATGGCGGCCGGGCTGTTCTTGCGGAGCTTGGCGCGTCTGCAGGAAATTAACCCGGGGTTCGAGCCGCGGGGTGTGATGACCGCTTCCTTCTTGCTGCCCACGCAGTCTTACTCAGACGGCGAACGGCAGACGGTCTTCATCCGGAACGTGCTGGATCGGCTGGCAGGGGCCAAAGGAGTGACGGCTGCTACGATCGGTCGTCCGATTCCGTTTAGTGGCGAGCTGGAGGCAGGCGCCTTCTTCATCCAGGGCCGGACCATCCCCCAGGGCGAGGCGATTCCACAATCGGAACACCGGTGGGCGAGTCCCGACTATCTGAAGACATTCGGAATCCCGCTGAAAGAAGGTCGCTTCTTCAATGACCTGGATCGCGCCGGCACGGAGCAAGTGGCCGTGATCGACGAAAAGCTGGCGCGGCGCTATTGGCCAAAGGAAGATCCGCTGGGCAAGCGGATTCAGCCGGCCTCGGGAGGAGATCCGCTGAAGATCGTGGGAATCGTGGGGCACGTGACGCAGTCCGATCTGGCGAGCGACGCAGATAGCGGCGTGCTCTACCGGAGCATCTTCCAAGACCCGATGGGGGGTGGTTCCATCGTGGTGAAAACTACGGGCGATGCCGCCTCCATGGTGGGAGCCATTCGTGATGCGGTGCGAGAGACGGATGCGAGTTTGCCGCTGTTTAACGTGAAGTCGATGGATGCGATGATCGGCAATTCGCTGGCGCCGCGACGCTTCTTGCTGCGCGTGCTCGGGTTCTTTGCCGGCGTGGCGCTGTTTCTGGCGGCGCTCGGACTCTACGGGGTCATCAGCTACTCGGTGGCCCAGCGGACGCGCGAGATCGGCATTCGCGTCGCTCTAGGCGCCGAGCGGCGGTCCGTGCTGAGACTTGTGGTTGGAGAAGGCCTTCGTCTGGCGGTGTTCGGCGTCGCCATCGGCGTTGCTGCCGTAGCCTTGGCCGGACGATTCCTCGAAAGTCAGCTGTTCGGGGTGGACGCTTTCGATCCTCTGACGATTTTGATGACGTCCGCTACTTTGCTCGCAGCCGGACTGCTGGCGAGCTATCTGCCAGCTCGGCGAGCGGTCCGCGTCGATCCGGCCGTGACGCTGCGATCCGATTAGCCTGATGTCTTACGTTCGCGGCTCGGACGGCGCGTTCGCCAGTTCCAACGCCCGCGCTCTCACACCACGCAGGTCGAGCTTGCCGGTGCCCAGCACGGGCAGCTCATCCACGTGATGGATGTTTTCCAGCTTGGGCAGCCACAGCTTGGGAAGATCGGTCTTCGAAAGACGGTGCCACAGCTCCTCGGGCGTGATCGTCGGATCCGTGTAGAGCACGGCCAGGCGCTCGCCTTTGCGCTCGTCTGGCAAGCCGGTCACGACACAAGGGGCGTCGCCACAGGACTTACTGATTAATTCCTCGACCAACAAGTGCGGAACCATCTCGCCGCCGACCTTGCTGAAGCGCGACAGGCGGTCCGTGATTGCCAGGAACCCGTCTTCGTCGACCTTGGCCATGTCACCGGTGATGTACCAGCCGTCCGCGAATACCTGCGCGGTCCGCTCCGGGTCGTTGAGATATCCGAGCATCCGGTTGGGACCCTTGACCAGCAGCATGCCTTCCTGGCCGGGCGGAAGCGAAGCGATTGTCTTGCCACCCAGCGTTTCGGGATCCACGATTCTGACCGCCACTCCCGGAATCGGCACCCCCACCGTGCCGTGCTTCGTTCCGATCTGAATCTCTTTGCCCTCCCGGAAGTCCGGTGTGTTCACCGCCACCACCGGAGACATTTCGGTCATGCCGTAGCCTTCCATCAGGTCGATGCCGAACGTCTCTTCAAATTCCTTGCGCAGAGGCTCGCGAAGTTTCTCCGCCCCAACGACGACGAACCGCAGCGACGCGAACTGTTCCCGCGTGCACTTGCGCATATACATTCCGCAAAAGGTGGGCGTCGACAGCAGGAACGTGCCTTTGTACTTGTGAATCAGCTCGCCGATCACCTTTGCGTCGGTCGGATTGGGATGATAGACCACGCCCCCGCCGGTGAACAGCGGTAGCCAGATGGTGGCCATGAAGCCGAAAGAATGAAACAGCGGCAACACTCCGATGATGCGATCGCGCTCGTCGAGCGAGAAGATTTGCAGGACGGCGTCCACGTTCGTCGCCAGGTTGAAGTGCGAGAGCATGATGCCCTTCGGCACTCCCGTGCTGCCGCTTGAAAAGATCACCGTGGCGAGGCCATTGGGATCGCCCTTGGGAGTCAGCCAGCCAGCGGGTGCGATCCGGGCTTTGATCAGTGCGACGATCTTCTGCGTCTTCGTGATCGACGCCATGATGTCTTCGAGATAGACCGCGCCTTCGGGAGCTTCGAGCTTGGCCTTAGCCAGGAAAACTTTGGAGGTAATGACGGTCCGGATTTCGCATTGGGCCGCGGCGTATGCCATCGCTTCCTTGCCGCCTGTGAAGTTCAGGTTCACCGGCACCTTGCCTGCCAGCGAGACGCCCAGGTTGGCCAGCGCTCCGCCTACCGTCGCGGGCAGCAGCAGTCCGACCATCTTCTGGGAGTGGTTTTCTGAATGTGTTCGGCGGCGGACCTCTCCCGCGAGCAGCACTGCCGCGGTCAGGGCTCGGCCGTAAGTCAGCTCGCGGCCCGTGGAATCGGCCATGGCGAATTTGCCCCAGTGGCGGCGCGCCAGGCGAACGAAGCGCCTGGGCAGGGTCGCGTCTTGTTCCTGGGTCAGTTGGGCGGCCTCGCTCCCCAGTTCTTCCACGGCTTGCCGGGCGGCCCAGGCCGTTGCGGGCTTCGGCAGAGGCGCGCCGAAGGACACGGTAACGGGATAAGGCCAACGACTCGGTGTCTTCCCCAAAAACTGTCCGCCCGCGAAGCTGAAAATACTGAGCCACACGCGATCCAGATGAACCGGGATCACCGGAACGTTCAGGCCCTCGGCGATCTTTTCCATCCCGCGCTTGAACGGCAGCAGGTTGCCGGTGCGCGTGACCGATCCTTCGGCGAAGATGCAGACTACGTGCCCGGCCTCCAACTCCCGTCGGGCGGATTGGATCGCGGCGGTCATCGCGCGCGGTCCACCGAGATCCACGGGGATCGTCCGCAGCGCGCGGAGCAGGCCGCGGAAAGCCCAGTGGTCGTAATATGGACGCCAGATCATGAAGCGCACGTGGCGATGCCGCGCGGCCCATCCGACCAGAAAGCCGTCCATCAGGGAGACGTGGTTGGATACCAGCAGGGCTCCACCCTGCGCGGGTACATGCTCGGAGCCCAGCACCCGGATGCGGTAAAGGGCCGCGATCAGGCAGCGGACGCCCAGGCGGACCAAGGACAGCGGTATCACAGGAATAGTGTAAGCCGAGAAGCAGATGGCGGGTCGCGAATGTTGAAGAACGTCCCGGCAACAGCTTATCCTCTAGACTATAAGTTGGCTCGTCAGAGCCGTTTTGCGCGCAGAGGGGAATGAGGGAATTGTGAAGCTGATTGGCAGAATCTGCCCGCTGTCGTTGTGTGTGTGGTCGTTTGCACTGACGTGTTCGATACTGGCCGCCCAGCAGCAGCCTGCTGCCGCGCCGCCCGCTCCGGCGCAGACAACTGCTCCCGCGCAGCCCCGCGTTGCGCCTCCAGTTCAGACCGCCGATCCCGCGGATGTCGAACGGATGTTCTCGATCGGATTATCTGACTGGGTGACCAGCAGTGCGAGCGCTGGGCTGCACGCCGGGTCGCAGGCCATCTTGCCTCCTCCTCACGAGCTGACTCTTCCGGGGAAACCTTATCGGGCTTACGGCGTGCTGGTCACGCTTCCGATGAAGGGATCGTCGCGCTTGGAATTCTCCTATGACACGTTGAACGCCAACGGGAACATCCTGGCGCCCACCGATCTGGGACTGTTCGGTGGAGTCATCGCGCAGGGTGAGCCTCTGCACACCACCTACAGCGTGCGCCATCTCAAGATGTCCTATAACTTCCTGACGTATCCGAATCCACCTCAGGACGCGAAATTGCGCATCAAGACGCTATGGGAGTTTCACTACCTGCAGCTCAAGCCCGGCGTGACGGCGACCGTGTCGGCACCCGACCAGCCGGTCACCCAATCTCAGAGAATCATACTTCCGGCCGTTGGATTGGGCCTGGAATACGTGATGTCGAAGCATTTTCGCCTGGAGATGCGCGGATCGGGAATGGCCTTCCCGCATCGCTCGACGCTCGGCGACGCGGAAGGCGACGCGGTAGTCCGCCTGGGCAGCATCGAAATCTTCGTGGGCGGGAAATTCCTGCACTTCAAAACGTCTCCCAAGAGCGACACCTTCATGAGCGGCACGATATGGGGGCCGGACGCCGGCGTACGATGGGTGTTCAAATAAGGCGGCCAGTGAAAAAAAGGGGACAGACTACTCTCCCTCCAGTAGCCTCCTGAACACGCCGACCACCGTGGCAGTGGACAGAGCGGTCTGACCCCCTTTTTCTCGGTAAAGAGGACCTAGATCGCGCAGCGCGCCAGGATCCAGAGTTTTTCCCACGCGGGCACACGGACGCGTTCCCGCAGCACTTCGTATCCCGAACTCGAGATACGGTCCAGCAGACGTGAGTAAATCCCGATCAGGGCCTTAAGCGACGCGCGGCTTCCGCTGTCGACCATCTCCATCAGCGGCTCGGATTCTCGATAGTACGCCCGCGCGCGTTCGGCTTCGAACTCGAGCAACTTGCGCAACGCGGGTGAAAGCGTCGCGCCGGCCAGCTCCTTCGGGTTCACACCAAAGCGCTCCAGATCTTCCGCGGGCAGATACACGCGGCCGTGCTCGGCGTCTTCGCGCACGTCCCGCAGGATATTGGTGAGCTGAAACGCCACGCCGCATCGCTCGGCCAGCTCCAGCGCCCGCGGATCGTTGAATCCAAAAATGTGAATGATCGTCAGCCCCACTACGCTGGCGACGTGATAGCAGTAGTCGTACAGTTCCTGAAACGTCTGGACATGGCGGGGCTCCAGATCCGAGCTGACGCCGCGAATCATGGCCCGGAAATACTCATGCGGGATGCGATAGCGCGCGACCGCGTCAGCGAACGCCGGCCATACGGGATTCTCAGGAGCGTTGCCGGCCAGCGCTGCATCGAGATCGGCCTGCCAGCGCGCGATGGCCCCAGCCCGGTCGCTGATGCCTTCGGCGTCGCTAAGATCGTCGCAGTAGCGCATGAACGCGTAGATCGCGCACATGGCTTGTCTCTGCGGCCGCGAGAGCAACAGGAAGGAATAGTAGAAGTTCTTGGCCTGGGTGCGCGCCACGCGCTCGCAGAAGGCGTAGGACTCCGCGAGCGTCATTTTAGGCTGCCCGGGAGAACGTCCGCCGTGTAAGCGCACCCAGCAACAATCCCACACGCTCTAGTTTGGAGATGGCCGGCCTGGACCCGAGCACATTGTAATCCTGGCGTTCGATCTTTTCGAGCACTCGCAGGCCGCCGCGGCTGAACAGTTCCAGATCGATGGCCAGGCGCCGGTCGACGGAATCGGCGAGCGGCAATCCTTTCATAAAGAGTCCGCGTGTGACGTTCACGGCCTCCCGCATCGCGGCGCGAAAGCGCGCATCGAACTGGCGCGCGAACAGCGCATCCAGAGGATAGCCGTGCGCCTCCAACAAATCCAGCGGCAAATACACGCGATCCTTCTGCAGATCCACCGTGACGTCCTGCCAGAAATTAGCGAGCTGTAGCGCCGTGCAGGTAGCGTCGGAAAGCGTCTGCCGCTCCGCATCGCGATATCCGCACAGCCCTAGAACCAATCGTCCCACCGGATTCGCGGAGTAGCGGCAATACTCGAACAGTTCCTCGAAGTTGCGGTAGCGCGTGACCGTCTGATCCTGCTCGAACGCTTTGATGAGATCGTCGAACAACGTGACGGGAAGCGAGAACTCGCGAGCCGTTCCCGCCAGCGCCACGAACACCGGATGCCGGGCGTTTCCCGCGCACATGGCTTGCAGCTCGCTCCGCCACCACGCCAGCAACCGAAGGCTCTCGGCCGTGTCGCCGATCTCGTCGCCCAGGTCGTCGGCCCAGCGGCAGAACGAATAGACATTGTAGAAATCCTGATGCAGGCGCTTGGGCAGCAACAGGCTCACCACGTGAAAATTCTCGTAGTGATGCGTGGCCAGCCAGTGCGTATACTGTCGCGATTCTTCAGGCGACCAGACGCGATCCATCGCTTCCCGCGAAGCCAGGAACGGAACAGGGTGAAGAAATGTGGGAGGGAACACTGAGCCGCCGGCTCCTCTACGGAATGATGGCGGTCTTAAGATGCCCGTTGTGGCTCATCAGATGCTGCATCACTTCCAGCAGATTCGAGAGCGGCTCGACGCGATTCACGAAATCGCGAGCGGTCACGCGGCCCCGGCTGATAATGTCCAAGGCTTGGCGAATCAGGGCAGGCGTGTGATGGAAGCTGGCTTTGAGCGTCAGTTCGGAATAATGCAGCAGGCCCGCATCCACCGGAACGTCGGTGCCTTCCGGACAGCCGCCGAAGAAGTTCACCACGCCTCCGCGGCGCAGGAGCTTCACGGCCAGTTGCCAAACCTCGGGGAGGCCCACTGCTTCGATCACGATATCCGCGCCTCGTCCCCCGGTCAATCTGTGGACGGGAGTGATGACGTCGGAGCCTTCCTCATTCAGGACCACTTCGTCCGCGCCCATCCCGGCGGCGCGATCTAGTTGCGAGCGCCGGCGGCCGATAGCGATGACGCGCGCATTGTAGACTGCCTTTGCCAGGCGCACGAACATCATGCCGATGGGCCCGAGTCCAATGACCGCTACGGTGTCGCCGGGTTTAACGCCGCTCTCTTCCAGGCCGCGCATCACGCACGCCAGAGGCTCCACCAGCGCCGCGTCCTGATAGCTGACGTGCGCCGGAATCTCGTGCATGTTCTTGGTGACGATGCGGTTCGGAATGCGAATGTACTCGGCGTAGGCTCCGTTGTTGAACAACAGGTCTTCGCAGAGATTTTCCTGGCCGCGCTCGCAGTAGTAGCAGGCGCCGCAGGGGGCCGAGTTCGCAGCCACCACACGCTGGCCCACGTGGAACCCCGAGACATCGCTTCCCACGGCCGCTACGTCTCCGGCCAATTCGTGGCCGAACAAAGCCGGTGGCCGGATCATTTTCGCGTGATAGCCCCGGCGGAATACCTTGACGTCGGTTCCGCAGGTCAGCGCCGCGCGAACGCGCACCAGCACGTCTCCACGGTCCAGTTTCGGAACCTGCACTCGTTCGATGCGGAGCTGCTCCTTGCCATACAGCACGGCCGCGCTCATCCGCTGCGTATCAGGGCTCATTTTTGTGGCTGGACTACTACCTTTAACGATACCTCATCCGGGTGCAACGCGCGCTCAATGCCGAGGTGAATATCGTTTAATGGGACCCGGTGGGTGATTAGTTCGTCCACCGCCAGAGCGCCGCTGAAAACCAGGTCCGCCGACTCCTTCTGGAGGTCGACCGACGCGCTATAAGAGCCGAACAGCGCGCGTTCCCCCACGCAGATGTCCGCGCCAGACACCTCAATGCGCTCCTGGTGCGAAGTTTGGGCGAACAAAAGGATTCGCGCACCCGGCCGGGAGCAAGCCACGGCCTGCTGGACGATTCCCGGAGCCGATGCGGCCACGATCACCAGGTCCGCGCCACGGCCGCCGGTCATGCTCTTCACCCGGACGTCCAGATCTTCATCGCGCGGGTTAAATGCCTCCTCCACGCCGAAACTGAGCGCCAGCCCGCGGCGGCTGGTCATGGTATCGGTTGCGATCACGCGTGCGCCGGTCCGCACTGCCATCATGGTGAAGATCAGGCCGATGGGCCCCTGTCCCAGCACCGCGATCACGTCCTCGGGCTGGGGATCGATTTGCTTGAACCCCTTGAGGCAAGTGTTCACCGGCTCGACAAAACAGGCCTGATCGAAAGTCACGCCGTCCGGAATCTTTTCGACGCCGCGCTCCACGATCCAGTCCATGACCCGGACGTATTGCGCGAAGCCGCCCCCTGCAGGCTCAAATCCAGCCGTCACGCCGACTTTCTTATAGACCGGGCATTGCGCGAACAATTTGCGCCGGCAGTAGAAACATTCGCCGCACGGAATGTGATGAAACACCACCACCCGGTCGCCGGGAATAAAACGCCTGACATCGGAGCCCACGGCCGCGACCACTCCAGCGGTTTCGTGACCGTAAACGCGGGGTGGCTCCAGCAGGTCATAAGCGATCTTTTTCAGATCGGTGTGGCAGATGCCACACGTTTCCACGCGAATGAGGATCTCGCCGGGCCCGATCTCGGGAACCGGAATCGCTTCCACAGCCACGCGGCCCGAACCGCGATACACCGCGGCCTTCATTGTTGAAATTGCCTCTGGCAACGTTGAAGTTGCTTCTGGCAGCGTTCCTGCTGCTTCCATCCCCGTAATCGCCGGGTTCTCGGCGACGCTAGTTTTCGCAGTTGGCAAGAAACTCTCCTAACCGTTCGGCGGCCCGGCGGCAATCGCGGTCCAGGCGAACCAGCCTTGGTAACACTGTAAATGGATGCCCCAGGGCTGCCAGCGCAATTCGTGTTCGCTCGAAACGTCCGTCCGCATCCCGATACCGATTGAAATCCAGCGGCAAATCGTCTTCCGCGACATCCGATACTACGCGGACACAGCCAAACGGCACATCCCATTCCCGCGCCTTTCGGGCAACCGCAGCCGATTCCATCTCAACCACAGCAGCCCCGGTGGCCGCCCGCAAATCGCATTTTTCCCGGGCCGTGAACGCGACCCGGTCTACGGACACCACGTCGCCCTGTACAAAGGACGCTTGTAACCCTTTTGGAACTTCACCCGATACGACGATATCACCAATCCGTAGAGCGGGGTCAAGCGCCCCGCAGAAACCGATACTCAGGATCCGATCCACGTCGCGTTTGCGCTCCAGTGCGCGCTCCACCAGCCTCGGGCCTGGGCCGTTGGCGATCAAGAGCCAGCGGCTGTTTTTCCATGCGGCTTCCCGCGAATACGCGGCTCCCTGCCAGGGCAGAGCACGCACGTCGCCAGCGCGTTTCAGGATTCCTTCGAACTCGCGCTCCTCCGCCGCCACGATGAGCCAGGTGGTCATTTCTCTATCCATTCCCTCAGCAGTAACCGTTCTCCTGAAACCAGACTACAGCGCGGCGAAGGGCATCGGCCGCGGGACCCGGCGAATAGCCCAATTCGCGCACCGCCTTGTCATGACGCACCCACATCTTTTTCTTCGACATGCGAACGGCGTCCAGGGGCGCTCGCGGCTCTCGTCCCGTCACGTTCGCCCAGGCCGTGGAGGCGACCCCGGCCGCAAATGCAACGGCATAAGGAATTTGTACGCTGGGGGCCTTCCGCCCCAGAATCCCGGCCAGCGTTTCCAGGATCTGCTTAAGCGTCATGTTCTCGGAGCCCAAGATGTAGCGTTCTCCCGGTACTCCGTGCTCGCACGCAGCCAGATGCCCGCACGCCACGTCCCGCACGTCTACTACGTTGAGGCCCGTGTCCACATAAGCGGGAATCGCCCCGCGCATGAAATCGACGACGATCTTCCCGGTAGGCGTAGGCTTGAAGTCGTGGTCGCCCACCGGCGCCGTGGGGTTCACGATCACTACCGGGAAGCCTTCTTTTGCAAACTCCAGCGCGACTTGCTCCGCCAGGAACTTCGAGCGCTTGTACGGACCCCGCATATCTTCGAGATGCGCTGGACAAGCCTCATCGCCGGTGCCTACCGGCGGGATGCCGATGCACCCGACCGTGCTGGTGTACAAGAACCGCTCGACCCCTGCGCGCTGTGCGGCTGCCAGCATCGACCGCGTACCTTCGACGTTCGACTTGTACATCTCGTCGGGTTCCCGCGTCCATAAGCGGTAATCCGCGGCGACATGGAAAACCATTCCGCAGCCCTCTACGGCGCGCTCCAGCGATGCAGGATCGCGCAGGTCGCCTTGGATGCCCTGGACCTCGGGGAGTTCGCGGAGCTTCGCCGGATCGCGCGCCAGGGCGCGCACGGTATGGCCCCGTGCGATTAACGCGCGGGCCACGTGCCAGCCGACGAAACCGGTGGCTCCAGTGACGAGCGTGGGTTTCACGGACGCTGCCGAAGGGAACGAAAAGGGGGACAGACAGCTCTGTCCACTCCCAGGCTGCTTTGCGAAGCCCGGATTTTACGGGAGGGGACAGAGTAGTCTGTCCCCTTTTTCGTCGTGCACACAGCCCGTTATCCCAGCAGCCAGCTGAGCGTCTTGAACGGATCGCTGAGCTTGGCGTTGATGCCGTAAGCCGAGGAAGGCTCGTAGCCGCAATGCACCATGCATTGATCGCAGCGCGGGTCGTTGCCGGAGCCATAGTTTTCCCACGGCGTCTTGGTCATGAGGTCTTCGAAGGTCTCATGATGCGCGTCGGTGATCAGATAGCAGGGGCCTTTCCAGCCTTTGACGTTATAGGTCGGGTTGCCCCACGCCGTGCAGGGAAGATCGCGATCGCCCTTGAGGAAGTCCATGTACACCGGCGAGGAGACCAGCGGGAAACGCTTGGCCAGCTTATCGATGTCCTTGAACTTCTCGTAGATATCCTCGCGCGTCATGAAGATTTCCTGGTCGTTCACCGAGGAATACCCGTATGCCGGAGAAATCGTGTGCCCGTCCACCTTGAACTGTCCGAGGAACGTGTAGAGCTCCTCGATCTCGTTCATATCGGTTTCGCGATACACGGTGGTGTTGGTGAACACCTTGAATCCGTTTTCTTTGGCGATGCGAATCCCTTCGACGGCAGCCTTGAACACGCCATCGCGTTCCACCGCGAGATCGTGATTCTTCTCCATGCCGTCCAAGTGAACGTTCAAAACCAGGCCCGGGTCCGGCGTGAATTCCTTGAGCCGCTTGGCGATGAACATGCCGTTGGTGCACAGCTGGATGTACTTCCCGCGCTTCAGAATTTCCTGGCAGAGCTGCGGCAGTTCCGGATAGAGAAACGGTTCGCCGCCGCAGATCGAGATCATCGGCGCGCCGCACTCGTCGACCGCCTTCAGGCATTGTTCCAGCGTCAGCCGCGAGCTGATGGAAGTCTCGTATTCGCGAATACGTCCGCAGCCGGTGCAGGTAAGGTTGCACGCATGCAGCGGTTCCAGCATCATCACCAGCGGAAAACGCTTGCTCAACATCGGATGCGGTTTGCGATCCGCGCGGGCGGACGGAATCTGCGCGTGAACGATGCGGAAGGGATTCTTCGCATCCTCGGTATGGCCCAAGTTCTTCTGCCACTCCGGGCGCGGGCGCAGCTTGTTTTTGGCGATGTAGGTCGCCATGCTGGCCGCCTGGGAAATCGGAAATCTCATGACTGGGTTGCTCCTCGTGCTTTCCGGTAGGCTGCCAGCGCCAACACCGGGAAGGAATGCCGGTAAAGATGATATTGCAGATAAAAGACGCCCGGGAATCCGGTGCCTGTGGACAAATCTTCGTCCCAGCCGCCTTCGCTGCGCTGGGTTTCCACTAGATGTTCGACGCCCTTGTGGAGGCTGCTGCTAGTAGTGTCGCCTCCGGCGATCAGGCCGAGCACCGCCCAAGCCGTTTGCGACGGCGTGCTGTGATCGGGAGTGAACGTGTTGTTGTTGTAGCTGGCGCAGCTCTCGCCCCAGCCGCCGTCGGCGTTCTGGATGGAGCGCAGCCATTCTCCAGCGCGCAGGATATACGCTTCCCGGTCGCTTTCGCCCGAAGCCTTCAATCCGCGCAACGCCAGGTAGGTGCCGTAAATGTAATCCACGCCCCAGCGCCCGTACCAGCTTCCATCGGATTCCTGCGCCTTCTTGAGATACGCTACCCCGCGCCGCACGGCCTCGTGGCTATTCGGCACCCCGCACGCGGCCAAAGCCTCCAGCACGCGACCGGTTATGTCCGGACAGGTCGGATCCAGCATGGCGTTGTGATCCGCGAAAGGCACGCTGCTCAGGAAATTCCAATTGTTGTCGACATCGAACGCAGCCCAGCCGCCGTCCGAGCCTTGCATCGCCAGGAGCCAGTCGACCGCGCGTTTCCGGGCCGCCTTCTGCGCCTCCGGATCCGAGGCGGCCGATTGCGAAAGCGCCAGAAGAACCTGCGCGGTGTCGTCGATATCGGGATACCACTCGTTGGCGAACTCGAAATACCAGCCCGAAGGCTCGACGTTCGGGCGCTTGATGCTCCAATCGCCTTTGTTCCGCACTTCCTTCGAGAGCAGCCAGTCGGCTGCGGGCGTCAGTGCGTGTTGCGGCAAGCAACCCGCTTCGCCCAGAGCATGCACCGCAATGGCCGTATCCCAGACCGGCGAATAGCACGGCTGGAAGAAGAATCCGCGCTGATCGTCGATCATCAGGTTCATGAACTGGCGCGTGGCTTCCTGAACATCTGGATGATCCGGCGGGTATCCCAGCAGATCCAGCGCCATGACCACGTACATCATCGATGGGTAGATCGCGCCCAGACCATCGGAATGGCGGGTTCGCGCCAGGATCCATTGTTCGGCGCGGCGAATCGAGCGCGTGCGCACGCTGCGCGAGCCGTGCCGTTCCCAGAATTTCAACAGCCGGTCCGCGACGAAGAAGAAATTGCGCCAGCTCACCAGCTTTTCATGGTCGGCGAAGGCCAGTGGCACGCCCGGCACGAACAGTTCTTCGACGGTGAATCCCGCGGGCACCGGCCGGCAGGGATTCATGGAGTGCAGGATCGACAGCGGCGTGACGATCGCGCGCGTCCAGGACGACATTTCGTAAATCAGGTTGCCGAAGAGGTTCAGCTCGGGAGGAATCGAAGGCGTGTGCTCGCGCGGATAGAGGCCGAACAGGCTCAGGTTGACCTTGACGTAACTGTTCGCCGCCTGCAGGCCGCCGAGAGCGATGATGCGCTCCCGCAGGCGAACCATGCTGGCTTCGATGCTCGCATCATGGGTCTCGATCCCAGCCAGCTTCAGCGCGACGTACGCTTTGACGCTGGCGCTGACTTCCGAGGGCCCTTTTTCGTAGATGCTAAAACCGCCATCGGGCAACTGGCGGGCCAGAATGGACCGTACCGCCTTGTTGATGAGCCCGCGCGTCGGCGGGTTCCAAACGCCGTCCAGTTGGGGCGGATGGCGCCACAACTCCAATAGAATGAAATCGGATTCGAGGGTGGTGTCGGCGGTCAGCTCGCCGCACCAATAGCCTTCACCAGCGCGGCGGCTGAGAAGATAATCGGCGGCGCGCCGCAACGTCGCGGACGACGCTGGCAGCAGGGTGTCCGCAATTTGCAGACTAGGGCTGCTCATACCCGGGCAACAGTTTGTAATTGCACCGTACGCGTCAGCTCAGCAGGCAGGTTGAAGCGCACGTCCTCTTCTTTGACTTCCATCTCCTCCAGCTGAGCGAAGCCCCTTTTCTGGAGAAAATCGACTAGTTGCTCGACCAGATTTTCGGGCGCCGATGCGCCGGCCGTCACCGCTACCGTCTGGATATTGTCGAGCCACGGTTGCTGGACCTCGGTCAGGTCGTCGACAAGGTATGCAGGCACGCCCATCTTTTCGCAAACTTCCACCAAACGGCGCGAATTGGAGCTATTCTGCGAACCCACCACCAGCAGCAGCTCACACAGTGGAACCACTGCCTTAACGGCCACTTGCCGGTTTTCGGTGGCATAGCAGATATCCTGCGCCGCCGGTCCCTGAATCTTGGGGAACTTCTCTTTGAGACGCACCACAATGTCCCGGGTTTCATCCAGGCTCAGGGTGGTCTGGGTGATGAAGGAAACGCGCTCCGGATCGGCAACGGTCAGGCGATCCACATCTTCCACCGTCGATACGAGAGCGGTCGCTTCTGGAGCTTCGCCCAGCGTGCCGATCACCTCGTCGTGATCCTTGTGGCCGATAAGAACGATGGTGAAACCCTGCCGCGCGAACTTCACCGCTTCCAGATGGACCTTGGTAACCAGGGGACAGGTCGCGTCGATCACCTTGAGGCTGCGCTGGCGCGCCTGGGTCCGGACTTCGGGCGAAACTCCGTGGGCGCTGAAGATAACGCGCGCACCCGAGGGCACTTCGACCAGTTCTTCCACGAAGATAGCCCCTAACGCCTTAAGCTCCTCAACCACGTGGCGGTTATGGACGATTTCCTTGCGCACATAGATGGGCGCCCCGTACATGTTCAGGGCGATCTTTACCACGTCGATCGCGCGCACCACTCCGGCGCAGAAGCCTCGTGGCCGCAACAAGATAATCTTCTTCCCCGCTGCAGTCGAAGGGGTGGACGACATAGCCTCGATTATAACAACTCGGCTTCAACGGGCGAGCCGCCGGCCCACATTAATTAAAGGATATTCATTATGAAGCCGAAGCCGCAGGTTAGTTACCGACGCATATGAAGTTGAATGGATCAGACGATCCCAGGGTGCCAGTCACCGTGAAGGACGTCCCGTTGACGTTGGTCACGACCAGAGCGATGGCCGTGGTCGAGTTGCTTACGGTGCACCGGTAGGTATCGACGGCTGTGAACCGTGCGCCGCCAGCTAAGCTGATCGTGGAGCTCCCCGCGACGAGCGTGCCGTTGCCTATCACGAGATGAGCGTTCTGAAGTGGGGTGCCGGCCTCCGATAGCAGGCTCGTCGGATTCGTTTGGACGTCTTGGAACCCCGAAAGGTTGATCGGGAGCCCACCGCCAAGGTTGGTGACGGCGGCCCGCAGCAGGTTTCCGCTCCCGCTGTTGATCGCGGGATAGACGCCTGGAAAGCTGGTCGAGATGTTCTTGAACGAGTCGTTCGCGCTGGTGAAGTCTTCAATGGTTCCCTTCGCCAGCGCATCCGCGCACCCGTCGGCGGGAGACTGCACGGACGACAGGAGCACGATGCCCCCGATTCCAAGGTTCGAGTAGGAATTGCCTGACGAATTCACATGCCGGATGATCGACTGGCAATTCGCCTGGACAAAGACCGCGGCGTAGTCGGGAGCGTAGGCGCTGGGATTCTCGGTGATGACATTGTCCTCAAGATTGAGCACGGGCAGGATCACGCCGCAGTAAGTGTAGGCCGCCACCGCCTGGAAGGCGCTGCGGATGGTGTTGTTCCGCACCGTCCAGCCGAGATAGTCGTTATTGATCGTGGGGCAGACCGCACCTACGCCAAAAGTGCCGGAGGTCAGCTTGATCGCGCTCGAGGCGTAGTGCTCCATGCGATTCTCGGCGATACGGATCTCGCGCACGGCCAGCGTGTAGACGGCGTGGTCGCCGTTTCCGTCGCCGGTCAGGGTGTTGTTGGAGATCCAAACCTTCTTGCCGTTGGCGATGTTGATCGGGTTTGAGACGTTGTTTCCGGTCGCGGTATTGGTTCGGATGTCGCAGTCCTCGACCACCAACGTATCGAACAGGTCCGTGTAATTGTCCTTGCCGGAAATGATCAGGCCGAAATTGAAGCCGGCCGAATTAAAGCGGATGAACTGGAACGTCTGACCCACCGAAGTCGCCGCGGAATTGGATCCGCGCACCACGGCTGCCATGCCCAGATCGGTCGTGAGCGGCGTCGTGTTCACGGCTATGTCGACCATGGTCAGCGAGAAGTCGGTCGCGAATGCCTTCTGGGCTGCCGAATGATTGGTGTGGAAGATGATGCTCGCCTGTGGACCGTCGCCGTGAACGTAGAGCGCGCACGGCAGCGTGACCACGTTGGATACGTTGTACTGGCCGCGCGGGAAGTAGAGGCTCGGAACGGCGGTCGTGTAACTCGTCGTGCACGCGCTGTTCGCCGCATTCTGAATTGCAGTGGTGTTATCGAAGCTCGCATTGCCGAGCGCTCCGTAGTCTGTCACGTCGAACGTTCGGGCAAAAAGGGGACACGAGGCGAGTAGAAAGAAAAAGCCGGCTTTGCGGAGCAAGGCGGTGCTTGGCGGGAGACAGCGAGTCATGATTCAAAACCTCCAGTTCGCTTCCACCGTACGAGCGGGGGCCCGCTCGACATGAGGAACTGCGACTGGATTGGCAAGAAAACAACTCAGTTCAGCGTTAGCCAAATTCCGGACCGCTCTTGATTCGAACCGGCTTCACTCTTACGGAGTGCGAGCCCAGCCTCCCGGATAGGGTGCGGACCACACTGGGGCGGAACGCACCGTCTGGAATCTCCACCCGCCCTGTTCGGAAACGACCTGGCCTTCTAACGTGCCTGCCGACCAGTAGCCGGCGCCTCCGGAGGTGCCACCCAGATCCAACCGGCGCGCGCGAACCTTCGCACTCTTGCCGTCCGGGGCGACCTCGATCACCGGTTGCAGGATTTGACTTGCGAAGAGCGTGCCGCCTTCCGACGACGGAGAATCATCCCGGTCGTAACCGTACGCGCCGATCAGGTTTTCGGCTACGTCGTAGGCTTCCGCCGCGGTGAGGCTGCGCTCGACCTCCGCCAAGCGAGCGGTCAATTCCGCCGCGTCGCGGATCGCCGGTCCGCTCGCAGCCGCCGCGGCAGACGGAGCGGGCTTCGCAGCGGATACGACGCCCGCCGGATACTGCGGAGGCTTTCCGGTGACGGGGTTGTCGAAGTGGAACGGAGCCACCGCGAACTTGGGATAGATCTCGTAAGAAGCGGTCGGCGGGCGGTCCGGAGGAAATTCCGTGCTGGGACCGGGCGCGGGCTTCGCACTCTTGGCCCAGCCTGCCGCGGCATCCACGATCATACGCGGGTAGAAGTGCACGGACTGGATCTTCCACATGCCATTCTGCTTGACGAACGTGTTCTCGTAGACGCCCTCGCTCAGCTCGCCGCCGGCAGCGCTGGACATAATCAGCTCGACTCCACGCGCGTTCGCTGTGCGCCCGTCCGGAGCAACGGACACGAGAGTCTGCAGGTAGACGTGATCGTTCCGTTCCCCGCCCAATTCCCCATTGGCGAGCCCCTGCGGCCCGAATTGATCCAGAGCATGCCGGATGCTGGCCTTGCCCACGTAGACGCCTTGCAGCCCCAGCTCCATCGTTCCATCGTTCGCAAAAAGCCCCGCCGCCTGATCCCAGAGTTTGCGATCCACAGCGTATCCGTAGTTGTCCTGGAGATTGGTGACCTCGGCCTGATCGTTCAGCCGCGCGGCACGCAGTGCTAGTTGGTTGACCCGATCGGCAAGTGACGCGAGCGATGGCGTCGTGCTGTTTGTCTTAATCGGTGCGCTCGGGATCGATGCTGTGACACTCGCGGCCGTGTAGTGAAGCGGGACGTGCGCTCCGGAATCCTTCCAGCCGGCGGCTGTGTACGCTGCGGTGACTTTGGGTTCCGAATGGAGCACGCTGATTTTCCACGCGCCGTTTTCCAAAACGTACTCATTCTCGTAGACGCCGCTATACCAGGTGGCCGAGCCTCCCAAGCCTCCCAACATCGCCAGGATGCGCCATCGCCCCTTAGCGGTCCGGCCGTCCGGCGCGAGAGTGATCACCGGCTGGAACAGGATGTGCGGGTAGATGCGGCCTTCGGAGAGGCCCAGCTTTCCTTGCCCGACCTGCTCAAAAAAGAGCTTGCGGACCGCCGCTTTTCCGCGTGCGCCCTGCTGATAGTTGGTGACGGCGTCCTCGGTGAACAGGTCCGCGAAGTCGTTCCACAACCCGAGCTCGACGTAATGTCCGTAGGCATACTGCAGGCGCTTGATGGCGCGGACGGACTCGACGCTTTCCAGATGGGCTTGAAGGCGCTCGACACTTGTTTGGAGCGCCGGCAACGGGTCACTATTACTAGCGCGCCTGGCGCTAGGCGGTTGGGCCGTGGCTAAAACACTCCACGCGCCGATCCCAAGGGCGACGACCAAGATAGGTTTCAAAGGCATCGGCAGGATTCTATCACCAGCCGCCTAGCGAGTTTTGCTGCTTGGGTTGTAGTGAAAACGGATCAGGTAGACCTTGTCGCCGGGACCATGCTTCGCCACCTTGAGCAGATCGATCACACCGAGAAATCCTGACTCAATCGCCAGTTGATGAGTGATGTCCTGAATCGCGATCTGCTCGATGGAATCGACCTCGATTTCACCTTCCCCCATCTGATAACGGCCACCTACTTTGACATGCAGGCGTTTCCAGATTCGAACACTACAGGTGATCGAGCCATTACATACGCCTTCTCGAAGACGTTTCGTGAAAACCATTGGAAAAGACGTTAGCAGACCTGGAACGCGCCTGCCGCGTCGGAGACGCGCGCTTAGACTTCCAAAATGACCGGCATGATCAGCGGGCGGCGCTGGGTCTGCTTGTTGAGGTAACGCTTCAGATCGGTGCGGATCTTTTCCTGCATCACGCCCCAGTCGCCACGCTCTTCCACCGTCGAAGACTCCAGCGTCTTCAGGACGACCTGGCGAGCCTCCAGCATCACTTCCGCGCTGTCCTCGGAGGACATAAAGCCGCGGCTCACGATTTCGGGCAAGCCCTCCCAGCGGCCGCTTTGTTTATTGATGGCGATGACGGGCAGCACGAATCCATCCTCGGAGAGATGCTGGCGGTCGCGGATCACAAACTCCTCGACTACTTCGTCCAAGGTGCCGGAATCGATGCACACCCGGCCGACTGTTACGTCTTCGCCCTTGCGCGCTCCTTGGCCGTCGATTTCCAGCGTGTTGCCGGATTCCAGAATGAACGTCTCTTTCAAACCCGAGTGGCTCAAATGCTGGGCCAACTGGGCGTGGCGTGCCATTTGGCGGTATTCGCCGTGCACTGGCACGAAATATTTCGGCCGTACCAGATTCAGGATCAGGCGCATCTCCTCGGCGCTGCCATGTCCGGAAACGTGGATCGGTGGATTCATTGTTCCGTAGACCACATCGGCGCCCCGCCGCGAGATGTGGTTGATCATCCGGTAGATGGCTTTCTCATTCCCCGGGATGATGCGAGCGCTTAAGGCCACCGTGTCGCCGCGCTCGATGGAAAGATGTTTGTGATTGTCGACGGCCACCCGCGACAGGGCCGACATGGGTTCGCCCTGCGTCCCGCTGACCATCGCCACCACCTTGCTGGGAGGCAGTTGCATGACGTCCTGCGGCCGCAGCAGCACTCCGTCAGGGATGGTAAGGAGTCCCAGATCGTGCGCGATTTCGGTAGTGTTGGTCATGCTGCGGCCGAAGAAAGCTACTTTGCGGCCGTACTGATGCGCGAAATCCAGAATCTGCTGAAGGCGATGAATGGAGGAGCTGAAGCAGGAAATGATCAGGCGGCGCGGCGAGCGCACGAACAGATCCTCGAGGCGTGGCCCCACGGCGCGTTCGCTCTCGGTGTAGCCGGGACGATCGACGTTGGTCGAATCCGACAGCAGCAGCAGTACGCCGCGCTTGCCGTACTCGGCAAAGGTGTGCAGGTCGAACAGGAGGTTATCAGTGGGTGTGGGGTCGACTTTGAAATCGCCGGTATGGATGATCACGCCAAGCGGCGTGGTGATGGCCAGCGCCACGCAGCTCACCAGCGAATGGGTGACGTGGATGAACTCGATCGAGAATGGCCCCAGTTCCAGCCGGTCGCCGGGTTTGACCGGTTTCAGCTTGGCTTCGTCGGCCATCCGATGCTCTTCCAGGCGCCGCTCCACCAGCGCGAGCGTGAAGGCGGTACCGTAGATCGGCACGGACATCTTCTTCAGCAGAAACGGCACGCCGCCGATGTGGTCTTCGTGACCGTGGGTCAGGATCACGGCGCGGACGTGGGCCGCGTTTTGCTCCAGATACGCGAAATCGGGCGTGACGATGTCGACTCCCAGGAGCGCGTCGTCCGGGAACATCATCCCGGCGTCCACTACGATGATGTCGTCGCCGTAGCGGATGGCCATGCAGTTCATCCCGAACTCGCCCAGGCCCCCAAGCGGAATGATCTTTAGTTTTTGATCGGACAAGTATCTAAGGTTATCAACTTTCGTCGCGCACAACGCAGCAGGACGCGAACTTTGGTTGTTTGGCTGCGAATTGGTACGCGTCCTGCGCTGTGAGCTTTGGGCTTGCGCCTATTCCTGTCGTAGGGCGGTTAGGGGGTCGATTCGAGCCGCGCGCCTGGCTGGCACATAGCTGGCGAGTAGCGTCACCACGCCCAGCAGAACCGCGACAGCCAGATAGACCCAGGGGTCGTTCGGCTGGACCTGAAACAGCATGCTGGTAAGCAGCCGCGTGCCGGCGACCGCGGCGGCCAAGCCTAGGGCCAAGCCCAGGCTCGCGCAGATCAGCCCTTGCCGGAGGATGAGCCGAAGCACGGAACCGCTGCTGGCGCCCAGGGCCATCCGCAAGCCAATCTCGTTCGACCGCTGGGTCACGGCGAAAGCCATCACGCCATAAACACCCGCCATCGCAAGGCACACGGCCAGTCCCGCGAAAATGCCCAACAGCAGAGTGCGAAAACGGGGCGCCGCGACATTCTCCGAAAGCATGGCATCCATGGTAGTGAACTTCATGGGGACATCCGGCGACGTCTCTTGCGCCAGGCGCCGCAGGGTTGCGATGAGTGTGTTGGGGTCCGCAGCGGTCCGCGCGACAATGCTCAGAGTATTTCCATTAAACGGGTGCTGCCGGTACGTCATATAGCACTCCGGCATAGGTTCGCCCGCGGGCCCGGACTGCCGCACATCGCCGGTGACGCCGATGATGGTCATGCCCTGCAGCGTGTCGTAGGGACAGAAGACGGTCCGGCCGATCGGATTCTGGCCGGGAAAAGATCTTTGAACCAGCGACTCGTTGACCAGGGCCACCAAAGGCCTTTCGGCGGTATCGGCCTCGCTGAAATCGCGGCCCGCCTTCAGCGGAATCGCCAGCGCGGCCAGGGTCCCTGGAGCAACTACCGAAAGCACCACGTTCGGAGCGCTGGTCCAATCCGGCTGAGGCGGCAGGTGATCTACGAAATATCCACCCGATGACTCGATATGTCCAGGCGGGGCCATGGTTGCTCCGGCCGAGAGCACACCGGGCGTCCTCCGGACCTTGGGAAGGAGATCTTGAAAGAATTTTGCGGTTGCTGGCGTCCCTGCCGCCGGTATAGTCGCCCGCATGACCAGCACATTTTCCGGGCGAAAGCCCAGGGCGACTCTGTGCAAAGCGATGAAGCTCTTGATCAGCAAAGCCGATCCGGAAAGAAGCATTACGGCCATCGCGATCTCGCCGACCACCAGCAGCCCGCGCATGCGGATGATTCCGCCGCCGATCACGGATTTCGCCGCGGACTGTTTCAACGCCTCGTTTAAGTCAATCTTGGAGGCGTACATCGCGGGGACCAAACCGAACAACAAGCTGGTGAGAATCGAAACACCGACGGTGAATGCCAGCACCCATCGATCGACACCGACTTCGGTCAATCGGGGCAGTCCGGCCGGGGCGAGCGCCACCAGCGCCGCCGATCCCCAGTAGGCGAGCAGCAGGCCCGATGCGCCCGCCAGGAGCGCCAGCAAGAAACTCTCTGTGATCAATTGCCGTACGATGCGCCCGCGGCTCGCTCCTAGAGCCGCACGCATCGCGACTTCGCGGGTACGAGCCGTCGCCTTGCCCAGCAGCAGCGTTGCCGTGTTGGCACAGGCGATCAGTAGCACCAGACTTACTGCGCTCAGCAGAAGGTAAAGCGTTAGTCGAATGTCTCCGACCATCTTGTCGCGCAGCCGCTTGATTCCAACCGTCCGATCCTTATTGGCATCGGGGTATTGCTGCTCCAGCCGCCGCGCAATGATCGTCATCTCGGCTTGCGCGCTTTCCAGAGGAACGCCGGGTTTCAGCCGGCCGACCGCAAGCCAGTTTTGTCCTCCACGGTATTTCATGTCTTCCGGGCTTATATTTCGAGGGACCCACAGATCTGTGTCGTCCGGAAACCTGAAGCCAGGAGGCAGGACGCCGACGATCGGCATCGGCCGGCCATAGATGCGAATCGTCTGCCCCAGCGCGCGTGGATCAGCGGCGAAATGGCTTTGCCAATATGCGTAGCTGATCATGGCGGCCCCGCCACTCCCGGGCTTTCCCTCTTCTGTTGTGAAGAAGTGTCCCAAGACTGGCTCCACATCGAACACCTGAAAGAACTCGGGGCCTACTTGCGTGCCTCGCGCATACTCCGCGGTGGCGCCCGCCGTCGCGGGGATTTCCCGGCCGTTATAGTATGCCATCGCCTCGAAGGAAGAACTCTGATCGTGCCAATCCTGAAAGTTCGGGATCGAGATTTGCTCGTCGAGCGAGGCCTGCGTAGAATCCGTCTTAGTTACACGCGTGGACAGAGTCACAATCCGGTCCGGATCGCGATAGGAAAGCGGCCGCAGCAGCACGGCGTTGACCACGCTGAAAACCGCCGTGTTCGCGCCGATGCCCAGCGCCATGATCAGCACGGCCAGCGCGGCAAAGCCCGGACTCCGGCGCATCGACCGGCTCGAATAGCGGAGATCCCTTAAGACGTCATCGATGAAATTCACGCGGCGCGCATCGCGGCTTTCTTCCTTGCTCTTGGCGATTGCTCCGATGGCGCGCAGCGCGGCATAGCGCGCGGCCTCCGGCTCAAGACCGGATTTCAGCCTCTCTTCGATCTCGCGTTGCAGGTGGTCCTGGAACTCTTCGTCGAGCTCCCGGTCAACGCATTCCCGGTTGAACACGGACCGAAGAGTCAGTCGAAATTGTGTGAACCAGCGCGACATGTTGTGTCATCCTGTCCGCACGATTGCGGAAATGGCTCCGGAGAGCCGCTCCCAATTGGCCGCCTCAGCGGTGAGGGCTTTGCGTCCAGCGGGGGTGAGCGAGTAATACTTGGCGCGGCGATTGGTTTCGGAAATCTTCCACTCGGCCTCGATCCAGCCTTGCTGCTCCAGTTTGTGCAACGCAGGGTACAGCGCGCTCTGGCCGACCTGCAGGACTTCGCTCGACATCTGGTGGATGCGATGCGCGATGGCCCAACCGTGCATGGGCTCGAGAGCAACGGTTTTCAAGATGAGCAGGTCCAGAGTGCCTTGTACGAGGTCCGTGGGTTTGCTCATATGGCTTCTCTTTACGCGCACAACGCCACGTGCGGGCTGTGCGCTCGCGGCTGCTTGCCTCAGTTACTGACAACAGTATGCCTGCGAGCCTGGGCTGTGTCAAGACTGAATTACTGCTGGCGGGGGATTTCGCGGCCCAGGTAGCGGGAAACGGCGGACCACAGCTCGTTGGCGTCGATGGGCTTCGAGAGGAAGGCTTTCATGCCGATGGCGCGGCATTGCTCGCGCACCTGATCCGAGCAACTGGCGGTGAGGGCGAGAATTGGAACGTCGCGGTATCCCTCCATCTGGCGGATTCTCAAGGCCGCCTCCAGACCGTTGATGTCGGGCATCTGAAGATCCATGAGGACCAGGTCGTAGTGTTTCCGCGCCGCTGCTTCCAGAGCTTCACGGCCCGAGGCCACACAGTCCACATTCTTGAGGCGACGTTGCAGGACGTGGCGCAGTACGGTGATGCCGATCGGATCGTCCTCGACGGCGAGCACCGCGGGACCAAGGTCGGTCACGCGAGCCTGCTGTCCTTCGGTTGCCGCCGGACGGCGCAGCGGGGCTTCGAGGGTAAACGTGGATCCTACGCCAGGCCGGCTTTCGACCAGAATCCGTCCGCCCATCACCTTGGCCAGCTTTTGCGCCAGCGCAAGACCCAGTCCCAGCCCTGGATACGCGCGGGCAAAGCCGCTCTCGCCGGGCTGGAAGGATTCGAAGAGGGTGGCCAGCTTATCGCTCGGAATGCCGATTCCGGTGTCGCGCACTTCGGCCACCAGCACATCCGGCTTTGGCACGGTGGCTGTGGTTCTCAGGGAAACGCGTACGTCGACTGATCCGGTGTGAGTGAACTTGATGGCGTTGTTGACCAGGTGTCCCATCAGTTCCCGCAGGCGCGATGCATCGCCGATCAGTGTCTCGGGAAGCCCGGGATCCAGCGTAAGCCGCAACCGAAGCTGTTTGATGTCGGCTTTGGGACGCTGCTGGGCCAAGGCCGATTCCAGCATCTCTTTCACGCTGAATTCGGTTTCCTCCAGGCTGATCTGCCCGGCTTCCAGGGCCGCGTACTCGAGACTCGAATTGAGAAGCTCGGATAGCGATTCGGCGCACAAGCGGGCGGCGTTGAGATAGTCGCGCTGGTCGTCGTCGATGCTGGTTTCCAGCAACAGGTCGAGCATGCCCATGATCCCGCTCAAAGGCGTACGGATCTCGTGATTCAGGCTGGCCAGGAAGACGCCCTTGACCTGATCGAGCTGCGGCCGGTCGGTTTGCGGGCGGTCGGGAGGCGCAACCCCTAATTCAAGGGTCGGTTTGCCCTGGTCCTGCGTTTCTTCCGGTGAGCCTACGTGGACAACCATGCCAAGTTGTTATTTCGGCAGATCCCTAGGCGAAGTTTAGGGGTTCTCCGTAGGACCACTAACACAGGTGTTAAGGCTTTTTGCCCGGCGTATCGGTCTTCTTGTCTTGTTTGCCCGGATCCGGTTTGCCGGGGGCAGCCTTAGGCTGATCGACCTCGTCGCCGAAGGTGATGCTGCTGGTGGCGCCGAACTGCTTATAGTCTTCGTAGCGAACGGTTTGCTTAATGCGCTGGTCGAATTCGGGGAAGTGCAAGGTGGCGTTGGCGATGGTATAGGTGGGGAACCAATACTTGCCGTCGATCTGTTCCCGGTAGGTTTCGAACTTGGGGTACGCGTTCCCCTTCTTGAAAACGCCGGTACCGCGACCGTAACTCTTGACGATCTGAAGATCGCGATCGTCTACCCAAACGATACCCTCGAAGTAGCGCTGTCCCGCATCGACTTTTTTCGGCTTCACCGCGAACGCATAGCATCCGATCTCGTCGAGTTTCTCCCTGCCGAGATAGCGGATCAGGTACTTCGGCAATTCCGAGGTAGTCAGTACGAAGGGCTGGACGCTGCGCAAGTCTTCCAGATCCTCGGGAGTGAGCAAAATGTTGTGCAGTGTCGATACCGGCGCACGCACCACTTTTTCATTGCGTTTACCGGCTCCATCGAAGACGATGTCGGAGACCGTTTCCCACTTGCCGCTGGTGGCTCCGGCCGGTTCCAACTCCTGGATCCGCGCGGTCTGGTGATAGGTGTAGCTCTCCCGTGCCTTCGCGAATTCGGCTTCCTTGGCCGCGAACTTCTGGATGATTTCGTCGATCTGCGCCTGCGAGGGCTCCGGCGCGTCCGCGGCCATCACAAGTCCGGCCGCTCCAAGAATCATCAGCCCGAGTACGCGCATGGAATCTCCTTCTTCGTTAGACGAACATCGCTACGGCCGGTTACCCAGCAATTGCTTGGCGATGGTCAACCGTTGCATGTTGCTGGTGCCCTCATAGATCCGGCCGATTTTGGCGTCGCGATACAGCTTCTCGACCGGGTAGTCCTTGGTAAAGCCCACGCCGCCCAGGACCTCGACGGCGCGCGAAGCCACACGCTCTGCAACCTGCGAGGCGTAGTACTTACACATGGCCGCTTCCATCAGATACGGGTGTCCAGCATCCTTCAGCCGGGCCGCGTTGTAAACCATCAAACGGGCGGCTTCCACTTCCACCGCCATCTCCGCTAATTCGAATTGTACTCCCTGGAATTCCGCGATCGGCTTTCCGAACTGCTTGCGCTGGCGGGCGTAGTCGATGGCGTGGCCGAGAGCGCCTTCCGCCAGGCCGGTCATCTGGGCGCCGATCCCGATACGCCCCTGATTCAGCGTCTCGATGGCGATCTTGTAGCCTTGCCCAACCTCGCCGATGACGTTGGATTTAGGCACGCGGCAATCGTCCAGGATCAGCTCGCAGGTGGACGATGCGCGGATGCCCAGCTTGTCCTCTTTTTTGCCGACGGAGAACCCGGGGAAATCGCGCTCGATCATGAATGCCGTGATGCCTTTGTACCCGGCTTCAGGATTCACGGTGGCGAACAGCAGGAACAAACTGGCTTCGGCCGCATTGGTGATCCAGAGCTTGTGTCCGGTTAGACGATACTCGTCTCCCGCCTCCAAGGCGCGCGTCGTCAGTGCAAATGCATCGGAGCCCGATCCGGCTTCCGATAAAGCATAGCTCGCGACAGCGTCTTTCGCGGCACGAGGCAGCCAGCGCATCCGCTGGTCATTGTTGCCCCAACGCACAAGTGCGTTGTTAAATAACGTGTTTTGGACGTCGACGATCACGGAGGCCGAAGGGTCCACTTTGGCCAGTTCCTCGATCGCCAGGATCGCTTGGAAGAACGACCCGCCTTGCCCGCCATATTCCTCCGGGACGTCGACGGCCATAAGTCCCAGGTCGAACAGTTCCGTGAGTAGTTCCTTGCGGAAGATGCCGGCGTCGTCCATGGATCGGACGTGGGGAGCCAGGCGCTCGGCGGCGAACCGCCGGACCGAGGCCTGAAACATGGATTCTTCTTCGCTGAGCTGGGTCAGCGGCGCGGCGACGACGTGCTTGTCAGCGGCCAGCATCACCTTGATTGTACGACTTGTATATTTGTGTAGTGACTAACTGGAAAGCGTTGGCTGCCACTGCCGATCCGCCTGTGCCTGAAGATCTCTTGCCGGATGTGATCCCGGGTCTGGAAAAGCTGGAGGCCGCGCTCCGGGTGCTGGAACGGGACATCCCGCCGGAGACGCTTCTCTGGAACGGTCCCGAGGGATCTGACTCCGAGGGTGACGCGTGACTATTCAGGAAATCGGCGCGGCGCTACGCACCAAGAAAGTGTCCGCACGCGAGCTGACGGAAGAAGCGCTGCGGCGGGTCGCCGACTCCAATCCGCGCCTGAATGCGTTCCTCACCGTCACGGAGGCGGCTGCACGAGCCCGCGCGGCGGGATTGGATGACGAACTCGCGCGCGGCATCGACCGGGGGCCTCTGCACGGCATCCCGATCGCGCACAAGGACAATATCTGTACTCGCGGTGTGCGCACCACCAGCGGGTCGAAAATCTTCGCGGACTTTGTTCCCGACTATGACGCGACCATCGTGCGCCAGTTGAACGACGCGGGCGCGAACATGATCGGCAAAACCGGGCTGCACGAGTTTGCCTACGGGATCACTTCGAACAATCCGCACTTCGGAGCGATCCGGAATCCATGGGATCCGGAGCGGATTCCCGGCGGATCGAGCGGCGGATCGGCTGCGGCAGTGGCGGCGGGGCTCGTTCCTCTAGCAACGGGTACGGACACAGGCGGGTCGATACGCATCCCGGCGTCGTTCTGCGGCGTAGTGGGATTGAAGCCGACCTATGAACGGGTGAGCCGCAAAGGGGTGATGCCGCTGGGCCTGACGCAGGATCATACGGGTGTGTTGGCGGGCACGGTGCGCGACGTCGCACTGGCGTTCAGCCTGATCGCGAGACATTCGAGCGGCTACGTGCCTGCGGTCCACGCCGATCGTCATGGAATGACCTTGGGGGGAATGCGCATCGGCGTGCCGGACAACTTCTTTGTGGAGCGCATTGCCCCGGATGTCATGTTGTCGTTTCGCGCTGCGGTGCAGACGGCGGCGGCGCTGGGAGCGCACGTGACCGAGATACGGCTGCCCGACTGTGAGGCGCTGAATGCGGCCGGACGCATCGGGCAGCTTTCGGAAGTGTCGGCTCTGCTGGCGCGTTACCTCGACCGCCGGAGCGAACTCGGGCGGGACATTGTGGTGCTGGTGGAGCAAGGCCGGTTGATTCCAGCGATCGATTACGTGAATGCGCAACGTGTTCGCACCGTGCTGGCTCGGGACTTTGCGAAGATCTGGAAGCATCTTGATTGCCTGATGACTCCGGCTACGCCAATCACTGCGCCCAGGATTGGGGAGATGAGTGTCGCCATCGGTTCGTTCACGGAGGATGTTCGCATGGCGGCTACACGGCTGACACGGCCGTTCAACGTCTTGGGCTGGCCGGCTCTCGCTCTGCCGTGCGGATTCTCAAACGCGGGCATGCCGATTGGTCTGCAATTGGTGGCTCCGCCGGAGCAGGAAGACACGCTGCTGCAAGCCGGGGCAGCTCTCGAGGCCGCATTCGGAATCGCGGGCCGGCGAGCGCCCATGTTGTCCTAGTCGGGCAGTTTCTCGGGTGGTTCCGGCAACCAGAACGTGAGCACCAGGGCCAGCAGATACACGCCGATTCCTACTACCGCGGCGGCGTAAGCCAACTGCGCTCCCGGCAACGCCGCCGGCATGACTGCGGCGAGATGCGTGGTGACGAAAGACGCCGAAGTCCCGAGCATCCGCCCGCCGACGTTCGCCGCGAAGCCTTCGCCCGTCCCGCGCAAATGCAATGGATAGATCCGCGGCATGTAGTTCCCCAGGAAGGTCAGTTGTGCGATGGTGAAAAACCCGGCGATGAAGACGCCGATGCGGAATAGTTCGAGACTCGTCGTGCCTGTGTAGAAAAAGACAATTGCCGTCACGATAAGGCCGGGAATCAGGAATATTCTCAGCAGCGTCCTGCGGCTGACGATCAGGAGTCCCAGGCTCGCTATGGCGAATCGGCCCGCCAGCCCGCCGAGTTCCTGCATAGTCTGAGTGCCGGCTGTCGCTTGGCCGCGCTCGGATGTAGGCAGCAGCCGGACTTCCGGAAGTCCCGCGGCAATCTGCGGCGATTGTTGCACGGTCCCGAAAGCGGCTCCATAGGCGCAGGCGAACAGCAGGGCGGTGACGATGGTACTGCGGCGAAACTCGGGACGGAAAAGTTCGGCGACGCTCGGCCGCTTAAGCGTTCCCTCGGATCGCCGCTGCTGCCATTGCGGAGATTCCGGCAAGAAAGGCCGGATGAGCATCAACGGGATCGCCGGAGCGAGGCCAGACATCAAGGTATAGCGCCATGCGGAGTGTCCGCCGTAGATCGCTGGCAAGTCTGTTCCGAAGCGATTGGCGAGATAGAATGCGCCGGCGACCAGAGCTCCGCCTAAGGAGGAAAACAACTGTGTATAACCGAGCACGGCTTCGCGTATCTTCGGATCGGGAAACAGCTCGGCGAGCCAGGCCACTGCCGCGATGAATTCGACGCAGACTCCGGCGAAGCATAACGCACGAAACAGGAGCAGCGTCTCCATTCGCGTCGCCATTCCCGCGGATAGTGCCGACACCGTGTAGAGCAAAATGCTCCAGACCAGAATGCGCCGCCGCCCGAAGCGATCCGCCAGATAACCTCCCCACAACCCGCAAAAGCCGCCCACCAGCGGCGGGATCCAGAACAACAGTCCCGTCCAGTAGCGGTATTCGGATGTCCCGGGCGAGAATCCGCCGAGTTCCATAACCGCGGGCTGCAACACCAGCGGAGCCACCAGCACTTCGTAGATATCGAACAGGAAGCCGAGCGAGGCCACGGCGCAGATCATCCACTTGATGGGATTAGAGATGTGGACAGACGTGGGGTTGTGAGTCGCGTCGGCCATGGAACACGCCAGACTAGCACATGGCCGTATACACGAGTTTCTGCTCGTGAGAGGAAGTCCAGGCCTGAAACTTGAAGTCGCAAATTGCGACCTCAAATACACCGACCATGGATTACCTTAGGTGATGCTACATTTGAGGAAGCGATGCAAAAAACCAGTGACGTTGCTCAACTGGCTGCAATCACCAAACGCATGCGGCGCACGGCGATCGAGATGATCACCGAGGCTGGCTCCGGTCACCCGGGCGGCTCCCTCTCGGCTGCGGAAATCGTGACCACGCTGTTTTTCGATGTGCTGCGTCACGATCCTGAAAATCCGCATTGGACGGATCGCGACCGGTTCATCCTGTCGAAAGGGCATTGCTGCCCCATCCTCTACGCCGTCATGGCGGAGTGCGGTTATTGCCCCAAAGACCAACTGATGACCTTGCGCAAGCTCGGTTCGATGTATCAAGGTCACCCGGACGTGCGATTTCTGCCGGCGCTGGAGGCTTCCACCGGGTCGTTGGGCTTGGGGCTATCGCTGGGCCTGGGCATGTCGCTGGCGTCTCGAATGAACGGGTCGAAATCCAGATCCTATGTCGTGCTTGGCGATGGTGAGATTCAGGAAGGACAAATCTGGGAAGCCGCCATGGCCGCGGCGTTTCTTCGCGTCGACAACCTGGCGGCGATTGTGGACTACAACCAGATCCAGTTGGATGGTTTCGTCAAGGACATCATGAGTCTGGAGCCGCTAGCCGAGAAGTGGCGCAGTTTCGGGTGGCACGTCATTGAGGCCTTCGGTCATGACATCGCGGCCCTGCAGAATGCGTTCGGCGAGGCGTCTTCGATGAAAGGTAAACCTACCTGCATCATTGCTCATACCGTCAAGGGCAAGGGTGTGTCGTTCATGGAGAACAATCCCAAGTTCCACGGCACTGCGCCGACTCGCGATGAGTGCGCTAAAGCGCTCCAGGAGCTTGCGTGATGCCTGCCAAAACAAAGTACGCCTTGCCCCTGGGCGCGGCGACGCGCGAAGCCTTCGGAAAGGCGCTGGTGGAACTCGGAAGGACGAATCCGAATGTAGTGGCGCTGGATGCGGATCTTTCCAAATCTACATACACGGCAGGATTTGCGAAGGAGTTTCCCGCCCGCTTCATCGAATGCGGCATCGCCGAGGCGAATATGATCGCGATCGGTGCGGGCCTGGCCTCTGCCGGAAAAATTCCTTTCGCGGCCAGTTTTTCGGTGTTCGCCTTGAACAAGGGATTCGAGCAGCTGCGCGTGACCGCAGCCTATCCTAACGTGAATCTGAAGGTGGTCGGCACGCACAGCGGCATTTCCATCGGCGAAGACGGGCCATCGCAGATGAGCGTGGAAGATCTGAGCCTGGCTTGCTCTCTGCCGGGATTCACGGTGATTTCGCCCGCCGACGAAACCTCCATGATCGAACTGGTCAAGCTTGCGGCTGCGCACGTTGGACCGGTCTTCATCCGCGCAGGACGTCCCAAGGTGGCGCGAATTTACGAAGCCGGGCAGCAATTCGCGATCGGCCAGTCGGTCGAGCTGCTGGAAGGCTCCGATGTAACGCTGATCGCCACCGGCCTGCTGGTGGCCGAATCGATTCGCGCCGCGGAAACACTCGAAGCGGAAGGGATTTCCGCGCGGGTGATCGACTTCCACACCGTCAAGCCTCTGGATCGCGAAGCCATTGCCCGCGCGGCTCGCGAGACAGGCGCGATCGTGGTGGCCGAAGAGCATCTGGTGGACGGCGGACTAGGCGTTCGCGTCGCGCAGGTAGTGGCCGAGACGCATCCGGCGCCGATGGAATTCGTGGGGATCCAGAACACTTACGCCGAATCGGCAACCCCGGAGCAACTTCTCGATAAATACGGCCTGCTCGCGCGCGATGTGGCGGCGGCTGCGCGCCGCGTTGTTAAGCGGAAGCGCTAGACTTCGTCGATGGCCCAGTCCAGGCGCACGCAATCCAACAAGAGATCCAAGAGCAAACCCAAAAAAAACGCGAAACGCGATATTGAGCAGATCGCAGCGCTCTACGTTCAGACCAGGGCAATGCTGGTGCGCGCCGGGCGGGCGCTTCACGACCATATCGGATCGTCGCTCTCCGCCGTGGGCGTGCAACTGCAGCTACTGCGCATGGACGTGCCCGCGGCCCAGGCGCAGATTGACGAGACGCTCGGGATCCTGGAAGAGTCGCTCAATCGGGTCCGGGATCTGAGTCAGGATCTCTGCCCTTCGCCCGCGTATCGGGGCGGGCTGAAACAGGCCCTGCTGCGGCTTGCCGATCAGCATACTTCGAGCGATTGCCACATAAACATCGACTACTCCGCTTCAACGACGGTTCCCTTGGAGATCGCCGCAGCGCTCTATGAAGCGGGCTCTGCAGCCGTGGAACGAGCGCTGCGGCAGGGGGCCAAGCGCGTGAATATCACCGTGCGGGGGGCCGGTACGCTGGTTCTGCGCATCGCGGACGACGGGCGGAAATCCGGCCGCATCCGCGCCCTAACGGCGATAGGAACCATTGCGCGTGAGCAAGGGCTCGGGTTTGCATGCACGACGGGACAGGGTACAATTGTTTCCATTCGTTATGCCATTCGACGTCCTGCTGGTGGATGATCACAAGATCATGCGTGATGGCATCAAGGCCATCCTCAATCGATCGAACGAATTCCGAGTGGTCGGCGAGGCCGAGAACGGCACGGACGCGGTGCAATTCGTCAGGAAGTTCCGTCCCCAGCTGGTCCTGATGGATATTGGCTTGCCCGGCTTGAATGGCGTCGAAACCACCGCTGAGATCCTGCGGCATCAGCCCGACTGCAAGATCGTGATCCTTTCGATGTACGACGATGAACATTCGGTGGTGAGCGCAGTGCGCTCCGGGGCTCGCGCATTTGTTCTCAAACGCGCGTCCGATAACGATCTTCTTGAAGCGCTGCGGATGGTGGCGGCCGGCGGGATGTATCTCAGCCCGCAGGTTTCCGACCGCTTGCTCACGCGTATCCAAAAGGGCGACCTGGAAGCGCGCCAGACCCCCAAGGTGCTGGAATCGCTTTCGCCGCGCGAGGTGCAAGTGCTGCGGCTGGTGGCCGACGGAAAAACCAGCAAGGAAATCGCCGTGCTGCTGGACCTGCGCGAACAGACGGTGCGCAGCTACCGCAAGACCATGATGAAGAAGCTGGGCGTCAACAACGTCGCCGGGCTGACGCAGCTCGCGCTGTCCACCGGTCTCACGCAAAACGCGCGCGGCCACAGCGGCCACAGATGAGTGACCGGATAACCCGGCCCTCGCCGTGGGGTCCGCTGGCGGTCGCCGATGCGCATCTGCATTTCTTCTCGCATTCCTTCTTCTCCGCCTTGGTTGGTCAGAAACCTGGCCTAACGCTAGAGGCCGCGGGCACGCAACTCGGCTGGCAGCTGCCTCCGCACGAGCCCGAGAAACTTGCCGAGACGTGGGTCCACGAGCTCGACCGGCACGGCGTGTTCGCATCGGCATTGATCGCGAGCATACCCGGCGACGAAAGCTCGGTGACGGCGGCCGTGCGTGCTTTCCCGGACCGCTTCTTCGCCTACGCGATGGTCAATCCGCGCGTGCAGACTAACGGCCTGCCCGCGGCATTTTCGGAAGTGGCATCTTCAAAAGTGCATGTCGCCTGCCTGTTTCCGGCAATGCATGGATATTCGATTCAAGACGACTGCGCGAGACCGGTGTTTGAATGGGCACAGGCGCATCGGCGGGCGGTGTTTGTGCATTGCGGCGTTCTGAGCGTCGGCGTCCGCAAGAAATTGGGATTGCCGTCGCCTTTCGATATGCGGTTCTCGAACCCCGTCGATTTGCACGCCGTCGCGCTGCGCTATCCCGAGGTTCCGATCATCGTGCCGCATTTCGGAGCAGGCTATTTCCGGGAGGCGCTAATGCTGGCTGACCAGTGCTCGAACGTCTACCTGGACACGTCCAGCTCGAATCACTGGATGCGTTACCAGGCAGCGCACCTCACCTTGCGCGAGGTCTTCCGGCATGCGTTAGACGTGGCGGGACCCCAGCGGCTGCTGTTCGGAACCGATTCGTCGTTTTTCCCGCGAGGTTGGCACCACGCCATCTTCGAAGATCAGGCGAAGGCGCTTTATGAGATCGGGACCAGCGAAGCGGACGCGCGGGCTATCTTCGGTGAAAATCTCCTGAGAATTCTCGCGGTCTAAGGCAACGTCATGTATGCATGACATTCCGCCTTCGTCGCAACTCCGTGTTCCGGTATCCGATGGACCCGGTTCCACGCACGGCCGTGCTAGCGGCCTGTTTCCGGCAACCTAGGTTTCGGCCGAATTATCCTGTGCGCATCTTCCCGGACGGCTGGTCGGAGGAGGTTAGCGCTTTCGCTCCCGCTGCGATCGCGGCCCGGCGTGAACAGCTATGGGGCATAGCGGCAACAGGCCAGCCGCCCATGCTCACCCACGCGGTCATCGCGCTCGAGAGTCGTGGGGATCCGCTGCTCTCGACGGAGGAACGGGTGTGGCTGTGGCGAGCGTTTCGCGTACCGGTATTCGAGCAGGTTATCGAGCCGGACGGCGAGCTGCTGGCCGCCGAGTGCGAGGTGCACGATGGGTTGCACATCGAGATCCCAGGTTTGAGCTGGAATGGCTACCACGTGGAGATGTCGCCCTGCGGCTGCGGCCGCAAGACTCCGCGCCTCGCGCTGGGGCTGCCTGCCGAACGTGCCCGTAGCGCCGCTGCGTACGCCAGGTAAGCCGTTATAATAGCGACAGTCCACTTCGTGCGAACGTGGCGGAACTGGCAGACGCACTGGATTTAGGTTCCAGCGGCCGCGAGGCCATGGGAGTTCGACCCTCCCCGTTCGCACCACATATAAAAAGACTTAGTGAGATTGAGCGGGATGGCCTAGCTGGCCCGCTTTTGCCGTTGTGTGCCGATAGTGTGCCAACTTTCGGCGAACGCAACAGCTGCCTTTTCGGCGGCGTCTTTCTCTGCCACCGCGCGGTCGCGAGTGTAGGTGTCCAGTCGGCTCATTGCGTCGATCACGTCGCGTTCATCGACGATGTTGTACCGCTCGAATACGGAGCGAGTCTTGTGCCCGCTGATGAGCATGGCGACCTTTTCCGGCACACCGGCCCGGATCAGATTCCTTACGCCGGTACGTCGGAGATCGTGAAAAATCCGCGTCGGCCGCTTCTGCGTGGAGTCCCACAGGCCCGCCGACTCGCAGGCCGTCTCCCAGGACTTCCGGAAATTCAGGATCGGTTGGCCGTCCCGACAGAACACCCAGGGGCAGTCGGGGTACTGCTGATCGCGTAGCGCACGCTGCATGCGGATGGTCTGGTGGAGTTCCTCGACCCGGAGCGGAATCACTCGCGCCTCGCTGTTCTTCGTCTCTCCAGGTTCCAGCCGGATCATTCGCCCGATAAGATCCACTTGCGACCATCTAAGATTCAGGACTTCACCCTTCCGGCAGCCGGTGTAATAGGCGAACGTCAAAACCGGCTTGAGTTCAGCTGGTAGCTTGTCCAGCAGTTTTCTGTAGTCGGCGTGCTCGAAGAAGCCCTTCCTGACGTTGTTCTCTTCGAGTTTGGCAATGTGAAATGGCACGGCGCTGATGGTACCTTTCTTTCGGGCTAGGTTGAACGCGCGCCGCAGAATGGAAAGTTCATGGTTGATTGTGGCATTCGCCCGGCCCGCCGCCTTGCGCTCTTGGATGTACTTGTCCACATGCGACGGGCGGATCGCCGAGAAAGCCATCTTGCCGAAAGTCGGCTTCAAATTGGCGATCACTAGTTTTGCCCATTCCGCGTCTTGCCCATTAATCCGGTAGTTGTGGATCACGTCTTCGAGCATGTCGCCGATTATCAGGCTTTCCGAGAATATCGTTAGCGTGCCGCCGTCTCTCGCGGTCAGCAGCTTGTTGCGTTCGCGCTCGGCGTCTTTCTTGTTTCCATGCACAGTCTTGTTGTGATACTGGCGCTTCCCATTTTCGTCTCGCCCAAGGAAGACTCGCACCAACCATGTGCGGTCACCACGTCCGATGATCTGGCCAGCCATGATTATTCCTCCACTTTCCGTTTCCGCCTCGCCCTCGCCTTCGCACTCCGCACCTTCGCGGACGCAGACGCGGCCTTCTTTGCGCGCGCAATGCGCTCGGTCCTGCTCATGCGCTCGGCAGAGATCTTGCCACCGATCCGACCGCCCTTGCGGCCCATAGCTTGCATCACTTTCCGAATCAGAGCACGGTTCATTATGTCAGCTAAAGCGCTTATGTTAATTCTGGCAGGATTCTGGCTTGAAGTCCAGCAGGCGATTCAGCCGCCTGACAAAACGTCTTCAGCAAGCTATAGGCGGGCACAATGCCATTGGGATTGGCTGCGCGCGGCGATCGGCCAAGAAATTAGCGCCAGCCACTAGCTGTGGGTGCCCGCAAGAGCGACCCACCACTCACCGGGACCAATGGCTCCCTCCTCCGAATTGGAGAGCCGGGAGGCTCATTGTCCGGCGGTCAATGATAGGTGCCAGAACTCGCTGCGTACCGAGCAACAGTCTGCGAGAACGACGCGAGGCCGGCCCGCCGTGTCTGTGACAGGAGGAGGGCCATCGTTGCCCAGCAGCGATGCCGGCGATAGGCTGGTCTGGGTTTGAGACGGAATAGGCAGGATTGTGGCGTGCGAAGAAGCGATGAAGTCGCGGCGGAAGGTGCAAGCGCGACATGGTTGCTTGACCGGCGCCGGTGCGCTCTTTTCTGGTCGATAAGGCCCTTCCCGGGTTCCGGAAACGAGGCCGTTTTTCGTACCCGGTATTTTCTCAATTTTTCAGAGAACTCCTGTAAGCACTAACTCGCTGATTCATAAGTATTATTTCCACATGGTTGCGCTTGTGTGCACACGTATAATACATAATTTACTGAAATTGCCTTGCACTAACCGGCCCTGAACCAGCACGCTCCCGGGCACGACCACTGAGGAAACTCAGCCAAACGCGCTCCGCCGCCGTGCCGGGACGGGGCCCGCGATTCTAAACGCAAGCATCGTCCACAGGAAGACTGAGCGGCGCTTGCCACGCGGATGTCGTCCCAAAAACGCTCGGGCGACCCCAGGCGAGCCGGGCAAACCTGATCGGGCAACCGGGACGATTCCGTTTCCTGATCGCCTTAACGGGCGCGCAAGGGCGTCCCAAAAACCTGGCCCATCCGGTCCCTGTCACGGCGGGAAAAGCAGAACGTGCAACTGTCCGTGACCGTTATTGGGCCTTATCGGAACCTTCAGTGCCAAAAGGCACTTCGAACACCTTCGTTACGCCTTCATCCATTTTCATTCGCCAGATGATAACTCCTTGCCGCGCTTGCAGGCTCGAAAAGAAATGGTTCTTGGCACGTAGGCGGCCAGGTTTGCGGATCTTTTACCCTTCCCTTGACAGTCGCCACCACGATTGTGTTTAGTTTGTGATGGTGCGCTCCAGGCGCCAGCAGGTGCGCGCGAAGGACTAAGCCCACTGTCCCCACAGATTCACTGCGCGTCCAGCATCTAGTAACCGAACCGCTTGCAACGTACATTGCAAAGCTCGTGCCGTCTGCGATCCTCTCAAGTAAAGTTCTTGGACAAGGCCGTTCCGCCGTATGTGTGAACGCTGCTGCGTCGCAAGACCCTTGGAAGTGGAAGGGGATCGGCGGTCCCATGGTGTGAACCGCCGCGTAGTGCGTCCCCGGTCGAACGTAGGCGTTAATCACCTATCGACAGACAGGACAGATTGATGCAGGCCGCAAACTATTATCGCCATGAGAGTTCGCAAACTAACTCTGGAAGGGAACCAGCATGTGATTTGCCAAAGGGACAATCACGGTCTTTTTCGGGATTATTCCTTTGACACATCGAGCCAGGAGGTTTCCACAGATAATTGGCGGAGCCTGAAGTTCTTGATGTAACGAACGCGAAGCATTCGTATCACCAGACTTGAACCCAAAGGGAGCCATAGACTGTAAGACCCACGTGATGCTGAAGGAGCGCATGCGGGCTGACTTGCGAGTCTATAGGGATGCGGTTGACGCGTTGGAAGCGAACACAGGAGAGGGCTTCAATAAGGCCCACAAGGTGGCTGAGATCGCCAGAATCGCCTACGAAGCTGCCCGCGACAGGTTCAACGCTCATGTGTCCTCACACCGGTGCGACCTACGTTATATCCGATATGGAAACGGCGAACGCTCGCGAAACTGGGGTCGCCAGGATCGTGGATGGAATTGCCTCAAGGGGCGGGCTCGGTCTTGCATCAATCCAAGAAGTGGTGAATGCCATAGACTTCCTGATGACCGCAAGCGAAAACCAGTTCTTAATGGACTACCTTCAGTGGCGGATGGCTAACCCTATTGTGAAGTAGGCGCTAGTCTCCGCCGGATTGTCCCTGATCACCTAGGAGCTTGCTGAAATAGCGTCCGGGAACACCACTGGCACTTCGTAGGGAGCACTGTTACCGGCAGAAGGAGGCGTCGCGAGGCGCCCCCGCAGTCGGCAACCGGGCCTCTCAGTGGGCCCCGGAAGCGCCGCTCAACACACCGCGGCCCGGAGCTTTGGAATGCGCCACAAGTTGAAGGCCGCGGCAGTGAAGGTGAACAACCACC
>JAIQFE010000042.1 GCA_020073445.1 Terriglobia bacterium | reverse complement strand
TGCGCTTGAAGTGCTTGGCGAACTCGGTGATCTGCCGCAGGTAGCAGACAGTGGTGGACTCGGAGTAGTTGCGTCGCTGCAACTCCTCCTGCATTCGCTTGCGAAGTTGGGTCACGGAATCTCCTTCCGCGATCCACGATAGACAAAACGTCCCGCTTACCGTTCCGCCGCGAAGCGGCTTAGTTCAATCCGGCGTTATGGTTAGCTGGCGGTGAAGGTCGGTTTTTCAGGAACTGTGAGTCAACTGACTCACTACAGTCCGCTCCTCAAAAATCGATCGACCCCAGCACTTCCGACGGCTTCTTCTCAAACGCCCGGCAAATCGCCAGGAAGCTTTCGATGCTCGGGAGATTCGTTCCGCGCTCGATGGCGCTGATCTGCGAGACGCTGAGCTTGGTCTCGGCCGCCAGCTCCTTCAGCGACCAGTCCCGCGCGACGCGCATCAGCTTGATTGCATGTCCCAGCCGCTCCCGCAGCCGGTCCTGAGCCGTTTGTCCCAGCCCGAACGCCTCGATGGCGTTCTTCAATACCTGCCGCAATTGCGCCAGCGAAAACGGCTTCGAAAGATAGTCGAACACTTTTAGCTTGAACGTCGCTCGCATGTCTTCGAGCGAAGGGTATCCCGTGATCACGATCACGCACAGTCCGGGCCAGCGCGCCAGCAACTGCTCCAGGACCTTGTCGCCGGTCACGTCTCCCATCTTCATGTCCAGCAGCACGATGTCCGGCAGGCGCTCTTCGCAGCCGGCGAAAAACTCGGTCGCGTTGCCGAAGGTGCGCACCGTGTAGGCGCGTTCGTCCTTCAGAAAATCCTCAAGGTAGGTGCGAAAGTCGAGATCGTCGTCCAGGATGGCGATATCGGCCAGAGTCTGTGCGGTTGTCTCCAACACTTAAGCCGGTGTGACCTTTCTACCTTTCCATACTATTTGCTTCCCGAAAAACGCGGTAGTCAGGCCGTGCAGCAGGAACGGAATCGCGGCATAGACCGCCACGGGCGCGAGCAGGCAGCGCAACCGGTTTCCGTACCACGGCCGGAGTTGCAGCATCACGAGGACCGGCAACAGGAACGGACCAATCCGATACCCTGCGAACCACAGCCAAGCCCCCAACGGAAGCCACAGAGCGGCGATCGAGGCGGTCAGCAGGATCTTCACGGTGATCCGCGGCTCCATATGGATGAAGCGGAATGTTTTTCGTTCGATCCATCGCCATGCCCCCTTCCAGCCGGCGTAGGTGCGCGCGTGGCCCAGTCCCGCGGCCCGCACCACCGCGATTCCCATCTTGTGTCTGCGCGCCAGCATGCCAAGATGGAAATCTTCGGCCAGAAATTTCGCGATCGCCGTGTGGCCGCCGATAAACTCGTAGGCTTCCCGGAGCGCCAGGATGCACTTGCCTTCGAACAGAAGAGCCGGCTCCCGCTGGAGGGTAGAGCTGCTGAATAGCAAGGCTTCTGTATACGGTTCGAGCAAGTGCTCGCTTAAGCTTTCGGCCCGCGGCGTGAGATGCACCGAAAGAAAAAACAGCTCCGAATGATAGGCGCCCTCGATCGCCGACTCCAGGAACCCCGGCTGGTAACGAGTATCGGCATCCGCGAACAGAATCCAGCGCGAGGTCAGGATGCGCGCGCCCGCGATACAGGCGTTCGCTTTCCCCAAGGCTCCCTTGATCGGCGGAGGCTCCAGAACACCCGCTCCGGCTTCGCGCGCTTCATCGGCGGTCCTATCCGTGGATCCGTCGTCCACCACGATCACGGTGTCGGGAGGAAAGCTCTTGACCGCGCCCGCGATCACGCCTTGTTCATTGCGAGCCGGGATCACCACCATGCAATCGGGAGGCGTCTTACCCGGCGGAACCCGCGGCAGCCGCGGAACACGCGAATAATTTCGCCGCGCCTGGTAGAACAAGACCGATGTCACCAGCGCGAAGACCAACGCCGCCGTTATGCTCGGCGTCAAAAACTGGAGGGCCACAGCCATCCACGGACTGCTAAGCACTCATGCTTCTCCACATCCGTTTGGCCCCAGCCCGTCCGGCGTATTTGGCATGCGCTTTCCGCGATGATATCACGGCTGGCTGGATTCTTTGCGTGCGATTTCGATACATTCCGGTCTGCCGTTGGCGAGCGCCGGGACCCCGTCAATCGCGGCCGGGAGCGTGGGAGCGCCCGTCGCGCACGCCGCCTTCACTTGCGCCGACGCCGCCTCCCAGAAACCAAGATTGTGCTGCAGCGCCGCGACTTGAAACAGGAGAATGACGGCCGCTGTGGCGTATCGAACGCGTCCCGGCGCGCCGTCCACCGCCAAGGCAAGCAAAATCGCGAACCATACTGAGGGCAGATACAAAACCCGCGATCCCGCTAGCGTCGGCGAACCGGCCAATAGCGACAACACGGGGATCACCGAGACGAGAATTCCCGCCGCCACTGGAAACACGAGCCGCGATGGATTCGCTCGCAAGGCCAGCCAGACTAGCGCGGCGAGATAAGCCACAGCGAGCAAAGCCAGGGGCAGAGACGGATCGGTGCTCCAGTTCAGCGGGAAATAGAGCGACGTCCAGAGCCGCACGGCCACTGCCTTGATCGTCGACCCAAATCCGAGCGAGAGTGCCGTTGGGCGTCCTGTGGCGGGATCGATATAGCCGCCGATCCCTCCGAACAGGCTCCACCGATAAGCGAACAAGACTGCCGCGAGCAGGAAATACGGAGCAGTCGATCTGAGCGGCCGTCGTTTCGCGAGCGTGTATCCGATAACAAGGAGAGGAAAAATGAACGCCGATTCCTTGCTAAGCGCCGCCACTCCGAAACACGTGAGTGCCGTCACGTGAAGCACAATGACGTGCGTCGCAATATGGCCGCCTTCGGACGTCTTCGTTAACAGCAGAAGCCCGCACAACAGAAAAAACGTCGCCACCAGGTCGAACCTTCCGGCGATCCAGACCGCGGCTTCGGGATGAATCCCATGAACCGCGAACAGAGCCCCCGCGAATCCGGCAGCGAAGGCCGACGCTCCTAGCCGCCGGGCCATGAACAGCACCAACACGGCATTCGCACTGTGGATCGCCAGAGACGAGACGTGCCACAAGAAGGGGTTGCTGCCGCCGAAACGGGCATTCAGTGCAAAGGCGACGTAACCGAGGGGCCGGAAGAAGCCATCGCCGCCGCCGTGTGTGATCGTATACCAGAACGCAGCCGCGGTCCATCCCTGGCCGATCCTCACAAGGATGAAGTCGTCGGAGAGAAAGTAAATCCCAAGCGCTCTGCGCAGCGCGATCAGGCTGATGACTGTAACACCCAGCGCCGCCAGGACTGCGCTGCTCCGGTTCCATTTCGACATCGGGGGATTCGTGGTCATTTGCGTGAGCAGCAGGAGGGTTACGGCCAAGCCGAAGAATCCCTCGGGATTGAGCGGCGTCGTGACCGACAGGGGGCCGAACCGAAACGGACCGAACAGCATCCGTGATGCGACGATCGCGGCCGTGATCGCCGCGACAGAAAGCAACGCGATTCGGATCGATTTCAAGGTCCTATCATAGTGCGCCTATACTAAGTCGATGATTAAAGTCTACGTAATCTATCCCAACAACTCCGGCGGCACTTTCGACATGGACTACTACCTGGCTAAGCACATGCCCATGGTGCGGGAGAAGCTGGGAGAGGCCCTCAAGGGCATGACTGTGGACCACGGCCTGACCGGCGGGCAGCCAGGAACCGAAGCCGCAAATCGTGTGATCGCGACGCTGCTGTTCGATTCGGTGGAGGCTTTCGAGCACGCTTTCATCCCCCACGCGGCTGAGATCCAGGGAGACATTCCGCGCTATACCAACATCGCTCCGACCATCCAGATCAGCGAAGTAAAGATGTAACCGTTCACGGGCCGGGGCCGACGGCACGGCTCGGTCCGAAGGTTTCAGCCTGCAACCCGTGTTTCGAATCTGGACGCCATCCAGCCGCCTCAGTCTTGTAGAATCAGTGGCTTACTGCGGCCAGCCACGTGCCTTACTACCAGGCATGGCGGCACAAGCAGAAGTTAGATTCGATGCGATTAGCGTCAAAGCCTTTGGCGCGTTTCCCAGGGAGACCCCGCAGAACGATCTCGTTCTGGAGCATTTGCCCTTGGTCAGGGCCATCGCGGTGCATGTCAGCCGGAAGCTGCCGGAACATGTGGATCTCGACGACTTGATTCAGGCTGGCACGATCGGTTTGCTCGATGCCATGAAGAAGTTTGATTCCAGGGACAAGGTCGCCTTCGGTGCGTACGCGAAGCATCGGATCAGGGGCGCCATTCTGGACAGTCTGCGCCAGCAGGACTGGGCTTCACGAGACACTCGCCGCCGCCATCGTCGCGTGGAGGAAGTGACGCGCGAACTTTCTGCCGAGTTGCAGCGCGCTCCTGCGGAATCCGAGATCGCGGACAGGATGGGAATGGACCTGGACGACTGGCGTCAAATGATGATCGGTCTACGGATCGAGTTCGTGTCGGCCGCGTCGAATTCCCGTGATCCCGAAGAGTCCGCACCTATGGAGTTTCCGGACAAAGCGGAGAACCGGCCCGATACTTTGTGCGCCCGCAACCAAATCCTCGGGATGCTTCAGGGCGCGATGCAGACCCTGTCCGAGCGCGAGCGGCAGATGCTGACCCTCTACTACCACAACGATACTTCGATGACCGAAATCAGCGAGATCTTCGGCGTCCACCAGAGCCGCACTTCGCAGATCCACAAGACGGCGGTGCAGAAGATCGCCAAGGTCTTCCGGTCGGCCGGAATCCATTCCAGCCAAGCCTGCTAATCTCCTGAACCGCTAGGGTCGCCGGATCGCGCATCGTCTGGGTGAAAGCACCCGAACGCGATGCGGACAAAAGTTGTCTGGATTGCGCTATCGATTCCGAAGAGGCGTGTCTTCAACAACAACCGGTGAACGCATGTTTGGGCCGTGGCGTGCTCCCATCCGCGTGTCATGAGAAAAACGTTGTTGAACGTTTTCGCAGTAAGCGCAGGCTTAGCACTGACGTGCGTGCCGGCCCTTCCGCACCATTCCTTCGCAGCGGAATACGACGCGACCAAGCCGGTGACACTCAGTGGAACCGTCACCAAGGTCGAGTGGATGAACCCGCACGCCCGTTTTTATGTCGACGTCAAGGACGACAAAGGCGTGGTCGCGAATTGGGAATTCGAGCTCGGCAGTCCCAACGGGCTGATGCACGAGGGATGGACCCGGAACTCGCTGAAGAAGGGCGACGTGGTGACCGTCACGGGCTCGCTCGCGAAGGATGGAACCAAGCTTGTTAACGCAAGGAAGATTACCTTGGCGGATGGAACCCAGGTGATGGGCGCATCCTCCCAGGGTGGTGAGGCGAAGTAGATCGTTCACACGGCTCGTTCATACAGTAAGAGGAGGCTCAAATGGACCTGAAACACTACATTCCTATTTCGATTGGCGTTTTTGCCGCCGTCATTCTGGCGGCCCGTTATTTTGGTGTTCCGCCGGCACCGTTCGTGTTCATTCTCCTGGTCGGCGAGACTATTCTCGGTCTTCAGTTAGAGGATCAAAAAGTCTTCCGGTTCCTGGAGGACTTGGCGAGAGCCTTGAAACCCACTCGCAAAGCGCGGTGATCTCAGCCCTGGGCTGCAGCCTGTTACGGGTGATATCACCTAGGTAAGACGCTGGGGACTTCCAGTCGGCAGAGCTCATGTAGCCGTTTGTTCAGGCAAGAGAACGGCGAGAAAACTGCTTTTAGATTCTGACAAAGTGCTGTACGATACCGACTAGGGAGATCCCGAGTGAGATTCTTTGCGCCCCAATGGCGCGTGGCGGCAATTGTAGTTCTGATCGCGGCGAGCCTGGCGAGTGCTCCTCGCCGGCCGTACTCCACGCATGAGAAGGCGTTTTTCGCGAATGATCAGACGGTCCAGTTTGTCCGTCCAGGTCTCGTGATCAAGGTGAATTCCGCGCAGATCACTGCAGACGGCACGATCTCGACGATTTACACCCTCACTGATCCTGCGGGACTGCCCCTGGATTCCACGGGACTCACCACGCCCGGCATCATCAACTTGAGCTTCGTGGCCGCGGTGCTCCCCAACGATCAGGGACAGTACACTTCCTACACGACACGTAGTCAATCGGGGAAAGTGCTTGCCTCCACGCAACAGGCGGCAGCCGATTCGGGCGGCACAACGACGCAGGTGGGAGCCGGCCAGTATCAATACACGTTCCATACAAGAGCCCCTTCCGGAATCGATCGAACCGCCACACATACGATCGGCATTTACGGCTCCCGCAACCTGACGATTTTCAATCTGGGGACCAATTTCGCCAGCACGACGTTTAACTTTGTTCCCAACGGCGCTCCGGTCACCCGCACCCGCGACGTCATCAAGACGGCGAGCTGTAACGGATGTCACGATCAGTTATCGGCGCACGGCGGATCGCGCCGCGGCATGGATCTATGCGTGTTGTGCCACACGCCGCAAACCAGCGATGCCAATACCGGCGCGACGCTCGATGCCAAGGTGTTCTTTCACAAGCTCCACATGGGCGAGAATCTGCCCAGCGTCAAGGCCGGCACGCCCTATATTCCGGTCATCAACCAGTTCGGAACGTTTGACTTCTCGGATGTCGCGTACCCGGCCGATCCGGGCGATCCGCGGCGGTGTGAAACCTGCCATTCGCAGACCACCGGTGCCGCGCATGCGACCGCTTATCTGACGAATCCTTCGCGCGCGGCCTGCGGCGCATGCCATGACGATGTAAATTTCTCAACCGGCGCCAATCACCCTGGCGGACCTCAGCTCGACGACACTCAGTGCGCGACGTGCCACATCCCGCAAGGCGAAATCGATTTCGACGCGTCCATCAAGGGCGCGCACGTGCCGCCGACAGCGTCGAGTTTACTCTCGGGTCTGGTGGTCAATATCACGAAGGTCGCGAATGGGACGGCCGGTAGCCTGCCGGTGGTTTCGTTCAACGTGCAAGACGGCGCTGGCAAGCCCGCTCCGCTGTCGGCGCTGGGCACGCTCTCCTTCACCATGGCCGGCCCGACTTCGGATTACGGCTACACCAATTTCGGCGTGACCACACCGGGATACGTGACGGAAAGCGCCTTGGGAGCCACGTGCGACGCGAACAGCAATTGCACCTACAAATTTTCCCACGCCGTTCCGGCCGGCTCGACGGGCACCTACGCGATTGGCGTCGAGGCTCGCCGCACCGAGGTCATTCTGGCCGGCGACCCTAAGCAGCAGAGCATCACGTACGGAGCTAAAAACCAGGTCGCGTATTTCTCCGTGGACGGATCTCCGCTAGCACCGCGACGCGGAGTGGTGGCGTTAGGCAACTGCAATTCGTGCCACGTTTCACTTTCCCTGCATGGCGGACTCCGCAACAATACGGAATATTGCGTGATGTGCCACAACCCGTCCAACACGGATGCGGCCAGGCGCACCAGCGCTGCCGATAAGGCGGTTCCTCCGCAGGGCATCAATTTCAACCTGCTGGTGCATCGCATTCATTACGGCATCAACATGCAGGCGTCCAAACGCACCTACGTGGTGGTCGGCTTCGGCGGAACGCACAACGATTTCAGCGGCACGCTTTTCCCCGCGATGAGCCCCACCGGGGCGGCGACGGATACGCGTAACTGCTCGCTGTGCCACGTCAACACCAGTGAGCAGAATCTCCCGTTGGGGCTCAACCAGGTGACCGATCCGCAGGGACCGATCAACCCGATCCAGCCCATCGCTTCGGCATGCACGGGTTGCCACGTCGACATCCCCACCGCCTCTCACGCGCTCACGAACACCAGCACGCTCGGAGAGGCCTGCACAGTCTGCCACAGCTCCGGGGCGGAGTTCGCGGTCGATAAGGTGCATGCGCAGTATTAAGCTGGCAGTTCTTCTTCTGATCGCGGCTGGCCTGACTACGCGCGCGCAGACCCCGGCCGCGTCGCCTCCTGCGCTCCCCGCGGGTTACGTCGGATCGGAAACCTGCAAGATCTGCCACGAAGACATCTATAACGGGTTCGGGAAAAGCCCCCACCAGGCGATCGAGACCAACGCGAAGCGCGGCTGGATGGGGCGTGGTTGCGAGTCCTGCCACGGAGCCGCCCAGAAGCACACGGAAACCGCGTCGGCCGCCGAGATCCGCAATCCGGCGAAGCTTGTGGCGGCTGCTGCCGACAAGATCTGTCTCACTTGCCACCTGAATCAGCCGACCCATGTCGGGCGCCTGGAAAGCAGTCACGCGAAGGATCAGGTCTCCTGCACGTCTTGCCACAAAGTCCACGCCAACGGGCCCAACGGACTCGTGAACCGCAAGCCAGTTGCGATCAACGAACAGTGTGCGAGCTGCCATACCAACATCTGGGCCCAGTTCCAGAAGCCCAATCATCACAAGCTGCCGGAAGGCGCGATGAGCTGCGTCGATTGCCACAATCCGCACGGCAGCATTCGCAAGGCGATGGCGCAGTCCTTCGCCGCGAACGAGCCGGGATGCCTGAATTGCCATGGCGACAAGCGCGGACCCTTCACGTTCGAGCACGGGCCGGTGCGCTTCGAAGGCTGCGCGTCCTGCCATGAGCCCCATGGATCGGCGAATCCCAGGATGCTGGTGCGCCAGGAAGTTCGCATCGTCTGCCTGGAATGCCACGCCAATCTGCCTAGAGTGAACACCACAGGCACCATCGGCGTCGTGCCGCCGTCGTTTCACGATCTGCGCTCGCCGCGTTACCAAAACTGCACTGTGTGCCATCAGAAGATTCACGGAAGTTACGTGGACAGGAACCTGCTGCGATGAGACGGCTGATTACCGTCGCGTTGATCGTGGTGCCTGTTTTCGCGCAGGAAGCCCCGGCTCCGCCGCAGGCAGCCGAGACTCCGTCGCCCGTTCCCTCGGGTGAGTCCTGGCTGACTGGCTCAATCGACGTCGGCTATCGTTGGCGCACCGATGTCGGTGGGAGCTTCGACACCTACCGCAGCATCGTAAACCTGGGCTCGGGACCCAAGATGCTCGGAGCCGATTTCACGCTCGCCGATCCCAAGCACCGGGCTTTCGATCAGATCCGGGTGCGCGCGAACGGTTGGGGCGACGATCCCTACCAGACTGTTCACCTCGACGCGAAAAAATCCAAGCTGTACGATTTCAGCGCCGACTATCGCGACATCGCCTACTTCAACTTCCTTCCGTCTTACGCCGACCCTTTGCTGGGGCGGGGAATCGTGCTCAACGAGCAATCCTTCGATACGCGCCGCCATCTCGGAAGCTTTCGGCTCGATCTGTTCCCAGGCAACTGGTTCATCCCGTATTTGGCCTATGATCGCGATTCCGGCAGCGGCACCGGGGCAACCACGTTCGTAACCGATGGCAACGAGTTTCCGGTACCCAACACTCTGCGCGATCAGACCAATCTCTATCGCGGCGGCGTTCGTTTCGAGCTGCGCCGTTTCCACGCGACGCTCGAGCAGGGCGGCACGACATTCAAAGACGATCAGAGCGTCTTCCAGAATCCCGGCTCGCTCAATTTCGGCAACGTGGCGACGCCGGTGTTCGGCCAGAGAACCGACCTGACCAGTCTTCTCGCCACCTACGGTGTTCGCGGGAGCAGCATCTACAGCAAAGGCCTGTTTACGGCCGAAGCGACTCCGTGGCTCGACGTGTACGGGCAATTTCTGTACAGCCAGCCTGACAGCAACGTCCACTATCAGCAGGCCGCTACCGGGAACCTGTTCTTGCAGAGCCAGGCGCTGTTCTATACTAGCCAGCAGTATCTGGTTTCCGCCGCGGCGAAGCTGCCCCACACCAGCGGAAGCCTGGGCGCGGAAATCCGTCCCTTGCGCCGCGTCCGCATCGTCCAATCCTGGCTCACGGATCGGCTCCACAACGCGGGATCCGCGGCGTCGACCCAGACGTTCGCCGGCAGCGGCGCCTCTCAACAGATCGCCGCGCTGCTCGCATCCTCGCTGGTGACGAACTACAACCAGGAAGAGATCGACATCTTCTACGACGCGACGTCGAAACTCACTCTGCGCGGCGGGTATCGTTATGTATGGGGGGAAGCCAACGACGCGGTTCTTCCACCGGCGGGATTGATGAGCTCGGATCAAGCCAAACTGCGCCGCAATGTCGGCATCGGTGGCGTGACGTACCGCCCCTTCCAGAAACTCACCATCCGGACCGACGCGGAAGCGGCATCGAGCGGAGGCTCGTACTTCCGCACCAGCTTATACGATTATCAAAAGGTCCACGCGCAGGCGCGTTATCAGGCTTTGACGTCGCTCAATTTCACCGCCGATTTTACGCTGCTCGACAATCACAACCCAGTGCCGGGCGTGAATTACGATTACCGGTCGCAGCAGGAATCGCTCTCGCTGTTCTGGTCGCCTTCGGGCGGCAAGATCTTCGACTTCCAGGGTTCGTATACCCGCTCTACGCTGCACTCGAATATCGGCTATCTGATCCCGCAGACGCTCACGGCGCAAACATCCTTATATCGCGACAACGCCCACACCGCGACGGCTCTATTCAACGTCAAGCTCCCGGCGGTTCAAGGAATCGCGCCCAAGCTCTCGGCCGGCGGATCGTTCTTCATCTCTTCGGGCAACCGGGCGACCAGCTACTATCAGCCGCTCGCTACACTCTGGCTCCCGGTCAACAAAAAGATGAGCGTGTTCGCGGATTGGCGGTATTACGGCTACGGCGAGGCCTTCTACCTTTATGAAGGCTTCCGCACGAATCTGGTCACCGCCGGATTGAGGTTCACCCGATGAAACGGATGATCGTGTTTCTCTCCTTCGCGGCGTTCTCCATGGGCGGCCTTCACGCGGCCATCATCGCGGCGGACTCCGCTCGCGGCGCGCAGCTTTTCGAAACACTCTCCTGCGTGCAATGCCACAGCATCAACGGCAAGGGCGGAACCGTCGGACCTGACCTGGGCCGCCGCATCGATCGTGATTTTACGCCCGCGTCGCTCGCCGCCACCATGTGGAACCACGCGCCGGTTATGTGGGCGGCCATGCGCACGCGAAACATCAGTCCGGGCGACCTCAATGAGCAGGCGGCCGCCGATCTGTTCGCGTACTTCTATTCGGCGCGTTTCTTTGAGAAACTAGGCGATGCGGGGCGCGGGAAACGCCTGTTTTCGTCCAAGCATTGCGCGGAATGCCACGGCTTGACGGACGCGAAACTCCCTGAAGCGAAACCCGTCGCTCAATGGGAGTCCCTCGGTCAGCCGTTGGAGATCGTGAACGCGCTGTGGAATCACGCCGCCACCATGCGCCAGGAGTTTGCGAAGAAGAAATTGGACTGGCCCCAGTTTACGTCGCAGGACCTCACGGATATGCTGGTCTATCTCCGGAATCTTCCCTCCTCGCCCAATGCGAACGCCCGCATGGAGATAACCTCCGGAGCCAATGGCCAGGCATTATTTGAATCGAAGGGCTGCGCTGCCTGCCATAACGGAAAGGCCGCGCTCACCTCGCGGCTCAAGGGCAAGACGCTGACCGATATCGCCGTCGCGATGTGGGAACACGAGCCCAGAATGCCCGCCGCCCCGGCGCCGCTCAGCCTGGCCGAGATGCGCGAGATCGTGAGCTACTTGTGGGCCGACCAGTTTTTTCAAGACGCGGGCAACCCCGCGGCTGGCGCTCGCGTATTCGCCGCCAAGCGCTGCGCCACGTGTCATAACGACGCGTCTCATAACAATGCTTCGACCGGAGCTCCCAAGCTCGCCGGCACCGATCGATCCTTCAGCGCCGCCACCATCGTCTCGGTCCTCTGGCATCATGGCCCGCAAATGCTGGACCAAATGAAAGCCAAAGGCATCGCGTGGCCGCGCTTCGGAGGCTCGGATATGGCGAACCTGATCGCTTACCTGAACGGCCAGAACAAGGTTAAGTAAGATGCCCGACCCACAGAAGCAGCCCGTAATCGTCCTGCTCACCAGCCATTGGGTTACCATGGCGGGTGTGGCGCTGGTGACGCTGGCCGGCTTCTCGTGGCTTTTTGCGCTGCCGGCGAATATTCGTGGGAATGTCAGCAATCCCTATATCGGACTGCTCACCTTCATCGCCATCCCCATCGTATTTTTTGTGGGACTGATTCTGATTCCCATCGGAATCACGCTCGGAAGACGCCGCGCTGCCGAGGCGCTGAACCCGCCGGTCGACCGCAAGGCCGCCTGGCGTCGCGCCGGCATGTTTTTCACCATCATGACGATGGCGAACCTGGTTATCGGAAGCCAGCTCACCTATCGTGCCGTCGAGCACATGGAAACCACGCAGTTCTGCGGCCAGAGCTGCCACGTCATGAAGCCTGAGTTCACGGCTCACCTTCTGCCGCCGCACCAGCAGGTAGCTTGCGCCTCCTGCCATGTCGGTCCCGGCGCGACAGGGTGGCTTGCCTCGAAGATGGCCGGAACCCGCCAGCTTATCGGAGTAGTGCTGAACAACTATCCGCGGCCCATCGAATCGGCCATGGAGAGCAACCGTCTGGTCGCCTCCGCCGATACGTGTGAGCAGTGCCACGCTCGCGGTAAGGTCATTGGCCCGCGCCTCCGCATGCACAGCAGCTTCAAGGACGATGAGGCCAACACGCGCAGCGAAACCGTCTTGATGATGATGGTCGGCGGCGGGAACGCGGGCGGCATCCATGGCGCGCACATGGGTCCGGGCGTCCACATTCGCTACGCGGCCTCCGACAAAAAGAGGCAGACCATTCCCTGGGTCGAGTACAGCAATGGCAGTGCGACGCAGACTTACCTCGCCGACGGCACCACTCCCGATGCGGCCCGCGCTCTTCCAACGTTTGAAATGCAGTGCGTGGATTGCCATAACCGCGTGGGTCACGCCTTCGAATCGCCCGAACATGCCATCGATCGCGCCTTGGCGTCCAGCCAGATTCCCGTGACGCTGCCTTTCGTGAAGAAAACCGGCATCGAGTTGTTGAAGGCAAGTTACTCGAGTGACGACGATGCCGCGCAAAGAATCCCCTCCGGCCTCACCGCCTTCTATCAGCAAAAGTACAGTGACATTTGGGCCAAGCGCGCGAACGATGTCCAGCTAGCCGGACAAGCGCTGCTGGCCATTTATCGCGACAACGTGTTCCCGGATCTGAAGGTAACCTGGACCACCTATCCGAACAATCTCGGGCACATGGACGATCCCGGCTGCTTCCGGTGCCACGATGGCGGCCACTCCACCGCCGGTAAGAAAACCCTCACGCAAGATTGCAGCACCTGCCATCAGATGCTCGCCGTCGACGAGACCGATCCCGCCATCCTGAAGACGCTCGGTTTGGGCGATACCCTCTCCAGCGCCGCAAAACAATAGGCGTTTCCCGTGTCGTTGTTCGAAGTCGCGGCTCTACGCTCCGCTCACTAGCGGAGGTTTCCAAAACGATGAACAACCGAAGAGAATTTCTCGCCGCGGGCGCCGGTTTGGCCGCCCTTTCAGCCGTCCCCGAAGCGACCGCATCGGAACAGAAAGCGGAGGTGATTTATCTGCATGGCATGGTCTGGAGCCAGCAACTCCCTGCGCCAATGAACGACTGGCTGCTCCAGTTCGATGCGAAAGTTCAGATCCCCCTGGGGATGACTCCGGCGACAACAGCCTCTCCGGGGTTTGCCACGTTCGGCGATACCATTCACACCGGCGCTGGCGCCCACGTCCAGCTGCAGTCCGCGATCCTCAACGGCGATCACCTCATCGTCACCGGCGCAATCAACGAAGCGAACAACGCCTCGCTGGTCGGCCAGCTTGTACGTATTGAGGGCAAGATCGAGGGCACAGCCGTCGAGAACCTCACGATAACGGTGGGTGCCTCGCAGTTTGCGGGCTCGGGCCTTCTGCACATCGCCATCATCGCGATTCTGATCGGATTGTAGACCGCCGGTCCGACGCCCTTAAGGCCAATTCCCGGTACGATCGCAGCGAGCGTGCCACAAGATTCCTTCTGGCCATGAATGGGTCGAACCAGGGTATGAGGCCACGGGAACTCCGTGGCGTCAGCGGCACCCAAACGCGCGTTATCTCGCGCTCAATGGCCTTCGCGATCACGGCTCAATGTCTTCAGTCTCACTCCGAACAGATGTCTCGGTTATCGAGTAAGTTTGCCGATTTGCTATCCGTAGCGAATCGCGAATGCACGTCTTAGCCGCAGGCCGATGACGCGCCCTGAGTGATTCTCGTGATCTTGATCCCCGGTGCTACCTCTTGGTGTGTGCCTTGAAGAACGAGAAGATGTCCGGCATTCCCTTGGAGATGATGCTACCGTGATCCTCTTGGCCCATCTCGACATAGGCGTATTGCATCTTCAGCTCCACCATCGCGTCGTGCCAGAGACGGGTGTTCGCGACGGGGACCGCCGTATCGGCGTCGCCATGGGTAATGATGATGGGCATCGCATCTTTCACGGGCGTGAGCATCGTGATGGCGTTTGCCTGCATGGCGAACGCCGCCGGCGCGATCGCCGCAATGGCGGCCCAATTCGACGCGTACTTCGTGCCCAAATACAACGTGCCTGCCCCGCCCATGGAGTGGCCCATCAAGTAGGTGCGCTTGTCATCCACATTGAACTCCTTGCGGACTAGTTCGAGCACATTCATCACGTCTTTCTCGCTGAGCTCGCGCAGATTGGGCGGATCGTTGTTCAGCTGTCCTTTGGGCGCGCCTCCTCCTTTGCTCGCGCGGGGCGTTCCCACCGGAGTCCCGTACCATCCTCGCGGGTTGTATCCCAGAGGCCCGACGAGAATGTAGCCGCCCTCTTCCGCTAGATCCAGCGCATTGCCGCGCATCAGCGAGTTCTCGTCGCCACCCAGGCCATGCAACGCGATAATCAACGGGTTCTTCTTGTCTTTCGAAACCTTCGAGGAGACATACACAGCGTAGGGCAGATCTTCGTTGGTGTCCGCGAAGTGATACTTCCGCTGCTGCACGCGAGGATCGGGTGGCCGGTTAATGCCGCCCTTTGCGGCCTGCTTCCCTTCCGGCGCTTGGCCAAAGGCGGAGGGCGTCCGCACGAAACCGAAGGTGAGACACAGCGCTAGCCCTACGGAACCGATGGTCGTAAGGTTTTTGTTGACCTTCATAATCGGCGTTTCCTTTCCTCTCTACTGTTTGGATCTCAGAATCCTGTGCTGCATGAGAAGTTTGCCGCATCGTCCGTACTGCCTTTGCCCTTGTATTTCGGCACCAGCGGATACTGGCAGAGGATGCGTGTGCGAGGTCCCGATGGTGTCTGCTTCGACGCGGGAAGCGTTGCGGGAGCTTTGCCGTCCTCCACCCACGAGACCAGGGCGTCCAACTGCCCCGTCGGCATTGCCCCTGGACCACCTCCGCAGTGCCCGATCCCCGGCGCCAGGAAAAACCGCAGGAATTGCGCGGTCTTCTCGGGACCACCCATCTGCGCCAGCACACGCTTGTAGTAGTCGATGGTCCCTTGCGCCGTAATCAGCTGATCCGCCCAACCGTGCCACAACACGAGCTTGCCGCCATGATCGCGAAACACCGTCAAGTCCGGATTGTCCGTGCCGATCACGATCCCGTATTGCTCGATCGATTGATCCCAGAAATGCCCGAAAAGCTCGGGTGTCAGGGAGTTTGCGTCGAATTGGGGATTCTGCAGCAGCCAGAACCGGATCCAGTCTGCGGTGAATGTGAAAGCCAGGGGCTGAAGCGGATTCCCTCTGGTTGCTGACAGTGCCACCATGTCGGCGCCCCACGGTTGCCCGTGCCAGATCAACGTTCCGTCCGCGCGCCGCGGCCCTTCCCACAGCTTCTTGATCACATCGGCATCCGCTTCCGTGACCGTGCCGCAGTTGCCCGCTGGCTTGCCGATAAGCGTTTTAGGATCGAAGTTGCAGATGGCGGGATTTTCAATCACGCCGTCTTTCACGCCGTCTATGGCATCACACGCTTCTACCGCGGCCGCCGTGGCTGCTTGCAGCTTGCAAGCTGGAACCGGATTCTTGGCCGCGTTCATCACCGCCGTGCTCCAGATCGACTGCATCATCAGCTTCGGCCAGTTGATTGCTGGTGCAGCTGACACGATGCCGTTGTAGTCCTCCGGGTAACGCTGTGCCTCCATCAACCCCTGGCGTCCGCCCGTCGAACAGCCATTGAAGTAGGAATATTTCGGAGCCGCATTGTACAGCGCTTGTGTCAGTGCCTTGCCGGTGACGGTCATCTCATGGATCCCCACGTGTGCGTTATCCCGCACGAGCTGCCAGTCCAGGTGCCCGTTCGCATCCATCGCGAAGCTGCCGCTGCCGCCCGCGTGTCCGGTATCGGTCGCTCCGCCCGCGTAGCCGAGCGCCAAGGGCTGATTCACGCCTGCTTCGCTGCCGCCGACAAACCCGCCGCCGCCGGTTCCCAGGAAACGGCCGTTCCAATTTGACATCGGGATCGCCACCCAGATGCGTATTTGGTCTCCGGCAGGTGGATGGGTCGTGATGGCAGTCACCCGGCATACGTTGGGGTCCTTCGCATCGAGTTTCGCCGACTCGATCGTCGTGTTCGGCAGAGCCACCATCGCCAGGCTCTCGCAAGTGCGCACCGGTTTCGCGTTCGGGATTGCAGCCTTTTGAGTCTTTCCTAAGGGAGGCGGCGCACCCAAGCCGCCTCCGCGGGCCGGCAAAGCACTCTTTTGCGTCCCCGTGGCTCCGCCTGGCCCCTTGCCCCCGCCTTGTTGCGCCTCGCTGTGCTGCACCGCAGCTAACAGGAAGAGCGCCGCCAGAAATAGAGATGTGTATCGCACAGCGGCAATTGTACAGTAGGCGCGTCGCCACACTCCAATAACGAATGTGTATCGTTTGAGAGCGGCTGCGTCTTGATGCCGGCGACGGGAAAATTACGTGGAGATGCTCCAGGACATCGCCGGCTAGCGATGTCGTCGGGGATGGACGTTACGTTCCAGCTCTGACGCGATTGAGTTGTTGAATGAAGCGCCGAAGTACGGGCGGGACATTGTCGCGTCGCCACAATCCGATCAGGTCGGCATGGCTTGGATTCCCGGCAAGCTCGCGGTACACGCAGCCGCGCACTCGCAGGTGCTGTTGAAACGACTCCGGCACCACAGCGACCCCGAGGCCTCCCGCTACAAGAAACACCGCGGTCTGGAGTAATCTCGTCGGCTGCAGGCGAGGAGAAGTTACTCCGCCTGCCCGAAGCGTGTTCAGGACCAGTTCATGAAAGCCTGGGACCGATTGCTGGCGTGGGATCAGAAACGTCTCTGCCTCCAGTTCGCGAAGGCGCACTTTCCCTGCCGAGGCCGCTCGATGTCCAGTGGGCAGCGCCACGATGAGGCGTTCTCGTGAAACCAGTACGGAATCGAGGGCAGGGTCTTGAATCGACAAGAACAACAGACCAATGTCGATGGTCTCCTTGCGCAATGCCTCTACCTGCTCGCCTGGTTCCATCTCGCGAATGTCGATCGCGATGTGAGGGGACTCGCGGCGGAAGCTGCGCAGAAGTTCCGGCAAGATGCTGCACACGGCGGTGCTGACAACACCGATCACCAGCGACCCTGCGTCGCCCTGACCAACCCTGGCCGTTTCCCGCGCCGCCTGATCGATCTGCTCTAAGATTCGCGTCGCTCGAGCGAGAAATACCTCGCCCGCCTCAGTCAGGCGAACGCGCCGGTTGGTCCGCTCCACCAGCTGTGTGCCCAGTTCGTCTTCCAGCTGCTTGATCTGATGACTCAACGCTGGCTGCGCGACATTCAACAGCAAAGCGGCCTTCGTGAAGTGGAGCTGTTCGGCGAGCACACAGAAATAACGCAGATGCCGAATCTCCATGGCGCTCAATCATAGCAGCCATGCCGGTCAGTGCTCAAACCGTGCAGTGAATCGTGGGGAATTTCGGCGTCTGAACTGCCTCGCCAATTAAAGTATAGCAACTGTAACTGATTGAAAACAATCTGTCCTCCGAGATGTTTTTCGCGTAGTATGGGAAGCCGATCAACAAGCGAGACAGGAGGATTTCATGATTCCGGAAGCGAAAAAATCCGCCGTGGCACGCGCGCTGCGAGAGGCGTTTGGAGTGACCGAGTTCGAAGACATCCGGACGCTGACCGCGGGACTTAGCCCAGCCCACGTGTTTCGCATCGTCGTGCGGGGATGCCCGTACCTGTTGCGCGTCGTCATGGATACCGGCGCCGCCGCCGGTCCTGGCCGGGGCGATCAAACCAATCACTATGCCTGCATGAAACTGGGAGCGGAAGCGGGAATTGCGCCCCGCGTCTGGTACACCAGCACCGAAGATCGCGTTTCGATCACCGATTTCGTCGAAGCGCGGCCGTTGCCGCGAACCGAGGCGCTTGCCCGCTTACCCCTTACGCTTCGGGCGCTGCACGCGCTGCCGCCGTTCTCGAAACCCAAGAACACCATCAGCCCGGACGCATTCATTCGACGATTCCAGGATGCAAAGATCCTGCCCGAAAGCGAAACCGCGGAACTCTTCGAACGGTACGCACGCGTCACCAGCGTTTACCCGCGCGATACAGACATGGTTTCGTGCCACAACGATCTGAAGCCCGAAAACATCCTGTTCGATGGCGACCGAGTCTGGCTGGTGGATTGGGAAGCCGCTTTCCTGAACGACCGGTACTTCGATCTTGCCATCGTCGCGAATTTTATTGTCACGAATGAGGCGGAAGAAGAAACTTATCTACGGACGTATTTCGGAGAACCGGCGGGCGAATACAGGCTTGCGCGGTTCTATCTGATGCGCCAGACCATGCACATGCTTGGCGCGATCGTCTTTATGCTGATCGGCTCCGCCGGCAAGCCGATCGAATCAAATGCCAAGGCCCCGGCCTTCCGCGACTTTCACGACGGCATCTGGGCCGGCGATATCAGTCTGGCCGGCAACGAGGCGAAGCTTCAGTACGCGCTCGTTCATATGAACCAGCTTTTGGAGAATATGCGGACCGTACGATTTCAGGATGCTCTTCGGATCGTGTCCGACCGGCATGCCAGCGCCTAGCGCCCGGCAATCGACGGCGTCCCGATCTATCATAAATATGATGTTCTCCGGGAGAGTTCGATGAAAAGCATCTACACGACTGCGATTATGGTTTCCGCCGCGCTCCTGCTCGCGAGCGCCGCACACGCCCAGGTGACGCTCAACTCGGTCCGAGTCGGCGCGAAAGATACCGTCGCGTTAGCGAAGTTCTATCAGGCGGCCTTCGGCATGCAGGAAGTCAATCGGCTCAACGGACAGGGAGGACCCGAGGTCTTCGTGAACTTCGGCGCAACCGTCGAGAGCGCCAAAGCCAACAAGAGCGAGCCGATCGTGATCATGCATCGCGATTCCGACGACCTGAAGGACCCCATCCCGCACGTGATCCTCAACGTCAAGGACATGGCCGCGACCGTCGCCGCCATTAAGGCCGCCGGCGGCTCGATGACCGGCGATCCGCGTCCATTCGGAAACACCGGCGTCGTCATCGGCATCGCGATCGATCCGGCCGGAAACCGCCTGGAGCTGATTCAACGCCCATGAGTCGACGCCGAGCTCACGCAGCGATCATCACGGCTAGTCTGCTCACTCTGGGAGCGCCCTTCGCATCAGCTCCATTGGCCGCTCAGTGGATGCACTATCCCACCGCCGGAGCGCCGCGGAACGCCGATGGCACTGTGGACCTGTCTGCCGCCGCGCCTCGCATGGCGGATGGCAAGCCCGATTTCTCCGGAACCTGGACCAGTGACGAAGTCGATCCGCGCCGCCCGGGAGTCGCGCCGAATCCTCGCGACGCCACGACATCGCGCCGCATGGTGAATCTCGGTGTCGAGCTTCCGGGAGGCCTGCCCTATCAGCCTTGGCTCGCGCCGCTGGTCAAGGAGCGCACCGCCAACATGGCGAAGGACGATCCCCACATCCGCTGCTTCCCGGATAATTTTCTTCGCGCCTACGGGATGCCGCATTTGCTGAAGTTCGTCCACTCTCCCAGTCTCCTGGTGGTGCTCAACGAATGGAACGCCGGATATCGCCAGGTATTCACGGATGCACGCCCATTGCCCGAGGATCCGACTCCCTCGTGGCAAGGCTATTCGTCTGCGAAATGGTCCGGCGACACGCTGGTGATCGACACCATCGGAATACGCAACGGCACCTGGATCGATTGGAACGGCAGTGAGCTGACTGAGGCGGCCAAAGTGCGAGAGGAGATGCGGCGCCCCGACTTCGGACACCTCATCGTCCAGGTTACCGTCGACGATCCCAAGGCTTACACCAAGCCGTGGACGGTCACGATCAAGGAACGCATCATCGTCGATACCGACTTGATCGACGAAGTCTGCCTGGAAGACGAGCGGTCCCTCAAGCACATGAAGTGACTTCCGCTTAACTATTCCGTTTGCCGCGGGACCAGGTAATCTTCGGGCGTCGGTCTCTCCATCTGGAACACCGACTCGACGCTGGTGTAATCCTTGTATCCGAGCCGGGCGATCGGCCGTATCTTAAGCACGTCGACGCGGCCATCGTCCGTCAGCGCCGCATCATCGATATGAACTGCGACCACGCGGCCGATGACCACATGGTGCTCCGATGACGGTTTGTGGCCGGGGAGCGCTACGATCTGATGAAGCCGGCATTCGAAGTGCACCGGTGAACCTTTCACGCGGGGCGGGCGCACCAGCCGGGAGGGCAGGGGATCGAGTCCGGCCGCCGCCATCTCGTCAAAGTTATGCTCCACGATAAGCGCTGTCTGGTTCATCTGATCGCGCTGCGCCCATGTGGCCATGTTGTATACGAACTCGCCGGTCGCCTCCACATTGAGGACCGAATCCTTTTTGCCTCCGTCCTCCTCGTGAGTGCCCGCCGAGAACATCACGAACGGCGGATCGTAGCTCAGCACGTTGAAGAAGCTGAACGGTGCGAGGTTTACCACCCCCGCCGCGCTCATCGTGGTGATCCATCCGATCGGGCGCGGCACCACACACGCCTTGAGGGGGTTGTAGCGCAGGCCGTGATCGTTCTTGTCCGTTTCGTAGTACATGCAATGCCTCCGATGAAAACCGGAAATTGGGGAAATTGGGGACAGACGGGAATAGTCTAGCGCGTGTTCACGGTGCGATACTTCGAAGATGGAAGTAGGGCTTTTTCCCAATCCGTACAGGCCCGGCATTGGCCTGCGACCGCGCCGCGAAGGGCAGCGACCCCTTCTGCCACAGCACGCCCGCCACTGTCCCGTGCTCGAAGCCGGAAGCAGCGCAGGCTTCTTGGTCTATCCTCCGCTCTCTGACAAAGAAACGTTTCAAGTCACGTATGAGGGGGAGGGCCGTTATCAGTTGGTCTACTCGGTGAACACCAAAGGAACCAAGTGGGATCCGATCTTTACCGTGACCTATCTGCTGCCCATGGGCGGGATCGGCGCCACCAAACGCGAAGTCAAGATGCACATCCAGGACACGCCGCAGACTCGTGAGATCGCTCACTTGATGCCTGGAATGTTTATCTCGCAAGACGACATGGGGACACCGGCCGGCGCCGTGACCCTCCGGGGAGCGTGGAACTTCCAGACTCCGCCCGGCTGGGATACCATCTACACTCCGGTCTTCAACATGATCGAGCGGCCCTTCGCCCCGATGATGGTGATCCGCGTCGAGACCGATTGGCACGTTCACGACTCCGAGTTCCGCTATGTCCTCCAGCCGGGCGAAACCATTTCTGCGTCGCACAGCATGCCCATCGGGCAGGTGATGTTCGTGCCACGGGAAGAGATCACCTTCCGCGACGGCACGGAAGAGGAAATTGCCGCGCGGCACAAAACCGCTCAGGCGTTCTACGACGAAAAGGCGAAAACCAAGGTTAAGACGCCCTACGGATTGGAATACAGCCCGCACTATCAGAACACGAGTCGCCAGAGGAAGGCGGCGTCCAAACCGCGTGGCGAGGACGGAGCGGGCGATCCTCCGGCTTAGCCTTAACCGGCGATTACTTGATCCCCTTCGATCGCACGTCCCAGTTCGAATTGGTGCAGAGGCTGCAGTTCTTGCCCACGAACATCTGGCCGGCTTTCTTGTCGCCCTTGAAGGTCCAACTAAGCCAGTTCGACGCGACATTGGCGAACTCGCCGCCGCCGGGATGAAAGACAGTCGCGGTGTGGCCGGCGTTGTGCCGGGAGCCGTAAAACGCGGGCACCTTGTCGATCTTGTCGAAAGTCGCGGACGAAGCCGCCAGCATGAAGTCGGGTTCGCCGCCGTTGATCAGCAGCACGGGCCCGTGCAATTTGGGCAGAGCGTCCGGCGTGGGTTGCGGCGACGCCTTGCCCTGCGCGGCAGGCGCCGCGTCTTGCACGCCTGAATTGAAGACGCCGATCGTCTTGACCCGCGGATCGGCGCCGAGCTCGATCGACAGAAATCCTCCGCACGACTGGCCCATGACAGCGACCTTGTCCACGGCGATCTTGCCTTTCAGCGGCGAGTCGGCGCGCGCATTTTCCTTTGCGGCCCAGTCAATCGCGGCACGCACGTCATCGGCGGTTTCCTGCCGTCGCGCCGCACCAGTCTGAGGAACCGTGCCCATCACCAAGAAGCCGTGCGAAGCGATGGTCGTCAGAAAGCCCGAGTAGCGCGTGCTGTCGATTGCGCAACCGCCATTGCCCCACACCATCACGGGCAGCGAATCCTTCTTCGGAAACGCCTCCAGGGCGTCGGGACGATACACGTGGAGTCCGGGTGAGCCGAAGGCGCCTTCCGAGGTGATCTTGTACGGTCCAGGCACCGCGAGCGGCGCACCTTCGAGAGGCAACGACCGGTTAATCATCTCGGCAGTGATGCCGGGCGGTTGCGCTAGGGTTACGCCGGCACTGATCAGCAGCGCCGCGGCTGCCATAACGATGGTCTTAGGCATGAGTCTTCTCCTCTGCGAAAGTCTACCGCGAAAGACTACTGCGTTTCCGATCCGGATGGCTTGTTGTCGTCAATCGATGGGGTATCTCCGGGGAAGCATCCGTTGGTGCAGGACACGAGAGATCAGAATGCCCTCGGCATCGGGCCGGTAGAAGATGACATGCCGTCCGTGCTCCATGCGGCGCAGGCCGCGACGGATATCCTCGCAGGCTCGACCTGCCTCGGGGTTGTCGGCAAGCATCTGGCAACACGCTCGGAGATCGGCAACGTAGCGAATCGTCTGCTCTGCGCCCCAGGTTTTGAGGGCATGAATGCGGATACTGACCAGATCGCCTTCAGCGCGACGTGTGAAACGAAATCGGGACACGGCCTAGCGCCGGGTCTTCGGAAGCTTTAGCGTGTCGAGGACGCGTTCAAAAACGCCATCCTCGGCGATCCCGCTGGCATCGCCTTCGTCGATAGCTGCTCGCAAAACGGCGAGCTTGGCCTCGTACTCCTGCTCTTCGCGCTCTAAGGTCCGCAGGGCCGCGCGCACAACTTCGCTGGCGTTTTCGTAACGTCCCGTCTTGACCTTCTTCAGTACGAAGCGGTCAAGTTCCTCAGTCAAATTGACATTGCGAGTGGGCACAAACCTGAGCCAAATATATCACGATTAGCAATGATTGCCAATAGGAAAGATCGGAATGGTTGAGGCGGCAGAGTTGAACCCGCGTCCGACGAAGTCTACCGCGAAAGATTACGTGCGTTTTCGGAACGACCCCAGCGACCGCCCGTACTCCTGCCAGTCCACGGCTGGAGCCGTCCCCATCGCTCGCAACCGCTCCAGCAGTCGCAGGATAAAGAAGATCAGCGACTCCTCCGGACTGCTCACCTGCGGATACCCAAGGGTTCCGTGTTCCAGGCAGCAGACCAAATCGAGTCTCTCTTGCCCCTTGTGCCCCGCCACGCACCGAGTGATACTGTCCGCGAACGTTGCCTCGCCCCATACCGAGCTCCCGGCCAGCAAGCCTCCCAGAACCCTCTGCGGACGAACGGCGGAATGGAGCTTTCCCGCGCTGATGAGGGTTGGACGCACTCATGGCCGATGCTCGACGCGGGCTTTTTGAGGTCGTCGTGGTCTGGCGATTTGACCGTTTTGCCCGGAGCGTAAAACAGCTCGTCTTGGCGTTGGAAGAGTTTCGCTCCCTTCGCATCGAGTTCGTGTCTCACCAGGAAGCGTTAGACAGCAGCACTCCCCTCGGTAAGGCCATGTTTACCATCATCGGCGCTATGGCGGAACTCGAACGGAATATTATTCGGGAGCGCGTCTTAGCAGGGATGGAACACGCCCGCCGAAACGGGACCAAATCCGGGCAACCCGTAGGCAGACCCAAAGCCGTATTCAATCGCGACGAAGTCGTTAAGCTTCGCCAAGAGGGTCTGTCGTGGCGCGAGATCGCTCGCAAGCTGCGAGTGGGAGCCGCGACAGTACGACGGGCGTACAAAGAGTTGGTAGCTTCACAAGCTGCTCTCAATGGGGATTCGGATTCTTCAGAGATGCAATCCATGGTTATAAATCAAACTCTTTAACCCGGTTACCGGATACGCCGTAACACAGGCACTATCCGTCCGCTGGGAGCATCGCCCTTCACGAACGCACTCGTCACGACTACGTTTTCTCTTGACTTGTATCGCTCTAAAGCGCATGATCGGCGCTAGAGCCGAAGAAACGCACCAACCGCTGAATAGCAGATGCTTTAACGGAATAACGTTTCCGTTACACGCAGGAGGTACGCATGTTCACCGGGAAACGCTTCAAGCTAACGAGGTCCATATTGGGCTTTGATACTGGGTCTGGCAATCACGGTTGGGTCGAAATTCCGATTGGCGGAATCATAATCGTTAGATCCGGGCCATATGGCCCAGGAAAACGCTTGGCGTATGTGCTGTGGGACAGTCGCCGGCTTGCGATATTTGGCTCGGATCTAACGGATGGCGCGACAGAACTCGCGGAAACAGCGGAACTCGCGAACGTCTAGAGAGCCCTCCAAAGCGGATGGACAACCTCGCCTCACCTTGTCTTTCGGCACCCTTGTGTTTTCGCCTTCGTCTTCGCCTGCTTTTGATGCTTTGGCGGTGTTGGTTAAGGCTTGAGCTTCAGTAGGTTCGTTTTGCGCGCATCCCTTCGATCGGCATTTGTGGGAAAAAACTAGCCCTGCGGGGTACGTCGGAATTCTAGTTCGCGGTTGGGTTAGCCATACGAGAAGTGCGGAGCGCCCCAGCCTCCGAAAAACCTAAGGCGCTCCCTGCATCGCGGTCTTGTGCCGCGTTACTTGTATAACTTCAGCTCCTTTAGAGCACGTGAGGCTCCGCAACCGAACGGAACATTCTAAAAGTAAGAATGGCTGGTTGCTATCGACTAGCTTGACCATGTGACCACTGATGGTCGTGGTTCTACTGAGCAACCTTCCACTACTCTTTGGTCGAAGCTCAGTCCCACGCCAAACCGGGGATTTCGGAAGTAGGTGACGGATACGCCGTCACTCGGGCACAATGTCCGGCCGAGTCGAGATTTGGCAAACACTAGGCGAATAGTCGGTAGTCCTGGCATTCCGCGCAATGCGGGCTATGAGCGAGGCGGTGCGCGCAGTGTAAGTACTCGGTAAGATAAGGATTCCCACAACACGGCAGCCTATGACCCCCGAACGCTGGAGGCAAGTCGAGGAGTTGTACCGCGCGGCGCTGGAGCTTACCGCCGCGCACCGGGACAGAGTTCTCCGCGAAGCCGACCCGGAATTGCGTGGCGAAGTGGAGTTATTACTCGCGCAGGACCCCGCTTCCGTGCTCACTTCCGCGACTGCAACGATTCCGTTCGTATCTCTGGGCACACAGCTGGGCTCTTATAGGATCGAGAGCCCCATTGGTTCCGGCGGCATGGGCACTGTGTACCGCGCGCTCGACACCAAGCTCAACCGTCCGGTGGCGATCAAGTTTCTTTCCGATCAGCTGGCGGATGTCGCGGCTCGACGCAGGTTCCAGCGCGAGGCGCAGATGGCGTCTTCGCTGAACCATCCACACATCGTCACGGTGTTCGACGTCGGCGAGTTCGAGGGCCGTCAATACCTGGTCACCGAGTTCGTCGATGGCGGGACGCTGAAGGATTGGTTGAAGGCGGAAAAGCGCACGTGGAGGCAAACGGTGGAACTGCTCGCCGGGGTCGCCGACGGCCTCGCGGCTGCGCATAAGGCCAGCATCCTGCATCGCGATATCAAGCCCGCTAACATTCTGGTGGCACAAAACGGTTACGCCAAGGTGGCGGATTTCGGGCTCGCGAAGCTGACCGAGTCGGAAACCGAAGCCGACGCTACCAAGACGCTCACTGAAGCCCACACCAAGCCCGGCATGATCGTGGGCACAATCGCCTACATGTCTCCGGAGCAGGCTTCCGGCACCGCGCTCGACGCCCGCAGCGATATTTTCTCCTTCGGCGTGGTGCTATACGAATCGCTCGCCGGGCGTAGGCCGTTCAACGGCATATCCGAGCTGGAGCTGCTGAAGACCATCATCCACGGCACTCCCGAACCTCTGCCGGAAGAGCTGCCGCAGGCTCTGCGAAACGTCGCGGAGAAGGCGCTCGAGCGCGATCCGGAGGAGCGCTACCAGTCTATGCGCGAACTGGTAGTGGATTTGCGGCGCGCCGCGCGGCAGCCGGAAGCGAGCAGCGTCACAACGCCCGTTCCCGCTCGCCCCAGGGCGGCACGCAATCACAAGCGGGTGTGGCTGATGGCCGCCGGAGTTGCCGCTGTGATCCTCTCCATCGCAGGCGGCGTCTACTGGAAGCTCGCACAAATGGATTACTTCTGGGTGAATCCTCTAGAGGGCGCAACATTCCAGAAACTCACGGACTGGGATGGCACGGAGCTGGACGCGGCCATCTCTCAAGATGGAAAGTTCGTCACGTTCCTCGCCGATCGCGACGGCATCTATGACACCTTCGTCACCCAAGTGGGCAGCGGCGAGTTTCACAATCTCACGCAGGGGCACAGTCCCACACTGCTGCATGAGATGACGCGCACCACCGGCTTCACGGCGGATGGCACCAATATCTGGCTGCGCACGGTGTCGCCGAACTTGGCGATTCCCAACACCGGCAACGCTCCCAATCTCAGCCTCATCCCAACCCTGGGTGGAAACATGCGGCCGTTTCTCACGCCGGCCTCGCTCAACCCGGTTTGGACGGCGGATGGAACGGAGCTCGTGTTTCACCACTCCACCCCGGGCGATCCCATCATGGTGGCGCAGCCGGACGGGCGTGGCGAGCGCGCCATCTTCACCGGCCGCAAGGGAGAGCACAATCACTATGTCAACGTGAGCCCGGACAAACGCTACATCTATTTCGCCCGCAACTGGCGCAGCACGGAGGCGGATATCTGGCGCGTGGCGGCGACCGGAGGCGCGGCGGAACGCCTGACGCACCACAATTCCCAGGTCGCCTATCCGGTGCTGCTTGATAACCGCACGCTACTGTATCGCGCTACGAAGGACGACGGAAGCGGATGGGCGCTCTTCGGAATGGATCCGGAGCATCGCATTCCCCACCAAATCACGCAAGGCGTGGAGGAATACCAATCTGTCTCCGCCAGCGCCGACGGACGCCGTTTGGTGGTCACCGTGTCGAACCCCATCGCCAATCTGTGGAAGGCTCCCATCACCGCCGGAACGGTGGAGGAATCCGGAGCCACGCGCGTCCAGGTGCCCGCGGCGCACTCCAAATTCGGGCGGTATGGCAACGGGTCCATCCTTTATCTTTCCGGAAAGGGCGGCGAAGGCGGACTCTGGGAATGGAAGAATGGCATGGCTTTGCCCTTGTGGAACGGCTCGGGCGGGCGGATCGCGTTCGGCGCTGCGCGCTCGCCGGACGGGAAACTCCTGGCGTTCGCGGTGCGCCAGAACGGGCGCAATGTGCTGCACATCGCGAGCATCGACGGAACCGGCGCTCATCCAGTGGCTGAAACGATGGACCTTCGCGGGACGCCGAGCTGGTCGCCCGACGGCCAGTGGCTCGCCGTGGCGGCGGATACCGACGGCGGCAGCCGCATCTTCAAGATTCCAGGTCAAGGCGGCGATCCAGTTCGCCTCACCGAAGTGCTGTCTTTCAATCCGGTGTGGGCGCCGGACGGATCGAGGATCGTGTTCTACGACGGATCGGGCGGCGGGGCAACCTTCCCCCTGCGCGCCGTGAGTCCTGATAAAGCGCCGGTCGCGATGCCTGAGATTTCCTATCGCGGCGATTACGAAGGCTACCGGTTCCTGCCGGACGGCAAGAGCATGGTGGTGATCCAGGGGCAGTTCCGCGCGATGGATTTCGTGCTCATAGATCTGGCCAGCGGTCAGAAGCGTCAGTTGACTAAGCTGAAACCGGGATACCAGGTCCGCAGCTTCGATCTATCGCCGGACGGGAAGGAGATTCTGTTCGATCGCGTGCAGGAAAACTCGGACATCGTGCTGATCGACCGGAAGCCTTGAGGGCTGTGAATCGACTTGCAGAAGCTAAAGAAATGACCTTCGCAAAATAACTGAGTAACTCAACTCCTGTAGAGTCTCTGATACGGCGAGTGGGAATCTTTGGCCGGCACTCATTCTCCATGGAAGGTTAGATGCTCAGTTGCCGATAGCAAGTAGGAATTTCAGCTAAAACTCACATTGGAAACATGTTGTTTGAATAGTGGATGTATGGTCGGCCACCATTTCATAAACAATACTAATGAGGGGTGAGCGGACTTTATGAGCCACAGCCATGGCTCGATTAAGACCAACGGGCGAGGAAGTTGGCCGGATTAGTAGCAGGAAGTCGGCTTGGGGAAATAGCGCATCACTTGGCCGTGAACGTCGGCAAGCCTGAAAACCCGGTGTGTCGAAATGGCCACTGACGCCATCGAATAATCGACGGATTCAACAGTCCTCTTTCGCCACGGCAGAAACTGTGCGAAAACCTCATCTTTTTGAACAAGGGACACCCCACGCGGAGTAGCTTCCGGATTACCGACAATCCGGACGGAATCCCAATCTGACGCTTCCCAGAACGCCATTTGTGGCCTGTTCTCTGCAAAGCGTACAAGTTCCGTCGAGCGTTTTGTAGTCCAGGACGGTGTTAACGTGCCCATCTGCAGCCGGGTTCGGACCGACGCGAGGCGGCACCAGCCTCGCGCCGAACGGATTGGCTATAGAATGAAGATCCATGTCTCCGGCGCGATGGGACCAAATCGAGGCTGTTTTCGCAGCAGCGCGGAAACTTGATTCCAGGCAACGGCTGACCTATATGGCCGAAGCCTGCCGCAATGATGACAGCCTGCGCACCCAAGTAGAGGCTCTGCTGGCCGCGGATTCGGGCGCTACCGCGGAGATAAGCCTCGCGGCGGGACCGTCGTCATCGTTAGGGCCAGGTGCTCGTTTGGGTCCCTATCAATTGGAAGCGCTATTAGGGGAAGGCGGCATGGGTCAGGTGTTTCGCGCGCGCGATACGCGTCTGGGACGTCCCGTGGCAATCAAGGTGATCCGTGCGGAAGCAGCGCAGCGGCCCGACTTCCGCATTCGCTTCCAGCGTGAAGCCCAAGCTACGGCGGCGCTCAATCATCCGCACATTTGCACGCTGTACGACGTCGGCGAGCAAGACGGCGCTTCGTACCTGGTGATGGAATTCGTGGAAGGCCAGACGCTGGCGTCGCGCCTGCGGGAAGGTCCGCTGCCGCTCGATCAACTGCTGCGCCGTGCGGCAGAAATATCACAGGCATTGGCGGCGGCTCACGAACGCGGGATCATCCATCGCGATTTGAAGCCGGCCAACCTGATGCTGACCGCGGCGGGCGTAAAGGTGCTCGATTTCGGCCTAGCGAAATTCGCCGGGCCGCAGGCAGCCGCGGATGCAACAGCCGCGCACACGATTCTAGGAACGCCTGCGTATATGTCGCCGGAGCAGACACGGGGCGAAGATTTGGACCCGCGCTCCGACCTGTTCTCGTTCGGTAGCGTTCTGTACGAGGCGGCGACGGGCGTACGTCCGTTCCGGGGCTCGTCGCTCCTCGACACTCTGCGAGAAGTGGTAAGCGGCCATCCACCGCCACCTAGTTCGCTGCGGCCTGAATTGCCGGCGGGATGGGATGCGATTCTGATGCGCGCGCTGGCCAAGGACAGGGATCGGCGCTATCAATCGGCGGCGGACTTGTTTAGCGCGTTCGAAGAACTCCGCGGGAGTGTGCCGCAGACCGCGCCGCGATTGGAGGAGCGGGAGCCAGACCCCGTATTCGGCCGCGAGAAAGAGTTGGGCAAACTGGAGGAACTCCTGCTGTCCGCCGTGCAGGGCAAAGGCAGGGTCGTGCTGGTGTCCGGAGAACCGGGCATTGGCAAAACGGCTTTGACCCGCATGTTCGTCTACCAGGCTTGTAAGAAGAATTCAGATCTGATCGTGGCCCGCGGAGCCTGCGTGGAACAGTACGGTTCCGGTGAGGCATATCTTCCATTTTTGGACGTACTGGGGAGCATGCTCCAGAGTGCTGGCCGGAATCGAGTAATCACGCTGCTGCGCAAGCATGCACCCACGTGGTGCTTGCAGTTTCCGGCAGTCTTCTCTTCGGGAGCCATGGACCAGATGCTGCGGGAAGCCACGGGTGCGACCAAAGACCGCATGGTACGCGAACTCGGCGACGCGCTGGCCGCCTTGACCACGGAGTCGCCGGTGCTGCTGCTACTGGAGGACATGCACTGGACCGATCCTGCAAGCGTCGACACGCTGCGGCACCTCGCGGAGCGGGCCCATGGCCAGCGGCTGCTGTTGGTTGTCACGGCCCGTCCGGAAGACATCGAGCGCAATAATCCGACGTTGAAGAAGTGCTACACGGAGATGCACGCGCGCGGTGTCTGCGAGGAGATCGCATTGCAGGCCATGGGAATCAAGGACGTTGCGGCTTACCTGGATGCGCAATTCGCTCCCAACGAGTTCCCAGCCGAACTTGCATTGGTCATCCATCGCAAGAGCGAGGGGCACCCGCTGTTTGCCACGGGTGCCATCCAGATTCTGGCCGAGCGGGGCGACATTGCGCGCACCAACGGCGCGTGGAAGCTCGAGCAGCCATTGGCGCAGATGGAGCTGGACGTTCCCGTCAGCGTGCGCAGCATGATCGAGAAGAAAGTGGGATTGCTCACCGATGCCCAGAAGCAGGCTCTGCAATACGCCAGCATCGAGGGCGAAGTATTCACCTCCACGGTGCTGGCCTCGCTGCTGGAGGCCGACGAGCTGGACCTCGAAGAGCGGTTAGACGTGCTCGGGAAAGTGCATCGGCTGATTCGCGTGGAAAGCGAGGAAGACTTGCCGGATGGCTCGGTGGCTACCATCTACCGCTTCACCCATGCGTTGTACCAGAATTTTCTCTACGATCAATTGCTAAGCAAACGCCGGGTCCTTTTACACCGGCGAGCGGGTGAGACGCTGGAGCGCGTGTATGCGGACCAGCGTGCCCGCGTAGCTGTTGCGCTGGCGACACACTTCGAGAGGGGCCGCGATTTTTCGAAAGCCGTTATGTTCCTGATCCTGGCCGGCGACACGGCGCTATCGCGCTACGCCAATTCCGAAGCCGTAGGGCTCTTCAGTCGCGGGATCGATCTAGTGGACAAACTGCCGGAAAACCAGCAAGCGGAACGCCGAGCCGTGCTGCTCCAAAAACGCGCCTTGGCCCAGATGGCGCTGGGCCGGATGAAAGAGGCTGGCGAGGACTACCGGGCCATGCGAGAGGTTTGCTTGGCCGCAGGGGACCTGGAAGGGGAATGCCGGGCCTTGATCGGAATTTGCCATGTTGCGCAACAGGCTCGCGACGTACCCAGCATGGAGCAATATAACCCTGAAGCGAGGGCCCTTGCAGAGCGAATCGGAAATCAGGCCTTGACGGCGGAGGTCGATAATGTGTGGGGGCTTTACCAGATGGTATCCGGTGAGCTTGCGGAAGCGGAAGCTGCCTTCGCAAAAGCGATTCACGTTGCGCGATCGCTGAAGCATCGCCCGGCCATGGTCGTTGGTCTGACCTTCAGCGGCATCGTGGAGTTTTGGCACAGCGACTATGCCAAAGCCGAACCCATTCAGGTGGAGGCGTCGAATCTGGCAGCGGAGGCCCGGGATGGTTTTCACCTGCCGCTGGCGCTTTTGTACCTGGGCCTTACCAGGGCCAATCGTGGCCGAATTTCCGAAGCCATGGCGACCATGCAAGAGGGCCTGGTTTTGGCCAAACGCAACAATAACGCAGTGGCTCTTTCGCGAATTCCCAATGGAATCGGCTGGGTCTCCCGCGAGATGGGCGAGCTCGGCACCGCGATCGAGTTTAACGAAGGATGCGTGGAGGTTTGCCGGCGCACCAAGGCCGCGGAAGCCGAAGCGAACGCGCTGCTCAACCTGGTCTACGACTATCTGCTGGCCGGGGAACTCAACAAAAGCGAGGATGCCCTCGAACGCATCCTGCCGCTGTACGAGCGCGAGCGCTGGAACCGCTGGCGGTTTTACGGAATTCGCCACAACGCCGCGCAGGCCGAGTATTGGCTGGTCCGGCGGAAACTGGATCGCGCCGAGGAACACGCCCGCGCGCTGCTGGCCAACGCGGAGCAGAACAGGGTTGCCAAATACACAGCCGTTGCACGACGGCTGCTGGGTGAAATCGCTGCGGTGGCTAGCGATGCGAATACAGCCGAAGAAGAGCTGATGCGGTCTCTGGAGCCGTTCGCAACACACCCGATGCCGCTCATCGAGTGGAGGAACCACGTCGCGCTGGGTAGGTTGCTGGCGACACGCAATCGCCCCAGGGCCGCGCGCGATGCTTTCAAGAGAGCTGAAGCACTGGTGCGAGAGCTGGCTGCTAATATCACTGATCCTGCGCCGCGCAAGACTTTCCTGGAAATGGACGCCGTACGAGAAGTAATCGCGAGCGCGGCCGGCGGCTAGAAACGTACGACTACGAGGTGCGGTTTGCGGGCAAGTCGAATCGTGAGCAAAGGGGAGTTGGACGTAGACGATGTTGCAGAGATGGAGTGGCACTTAGAACAAACCGCGCAAGCCGACAAAGTAAGTCTGGAAACCGGCCAGAAGCCCGGTTCGGGGCCCTCGGCCGAATTCGGCTTAATGTAGAAGCGAACGTTCCACGATCTGTGGCGCCAACTCCGGGATGACGGCGTATCCGTCACTTACTTTTTCGAAACTCACGTTTGGCGTAGAGTTGAGGACCCGCGAGAAAGTAGGGGAAGAGTAGCCGACCACTCGGGAGTAATCCGGCGATCCACCTCAAAAGGATTGAGTTACTGGGACAAAAGCGAGGTTTCAGAAGGTGGGGGACCTTCTATGCCTGGCTGATTCTACTTTGCAAACGTCAACCGCAGCCCCGTGCTGAACAGAGCGTCGTTCTTCTTACGCCCGGGCACTGGATTGCTCAAGAAGCGGTCGCTCACGGTGAACTGCCAAGAGAGCCACCAGCCGGATGGACGTTACCAAGGTCGTATCAAAGTTGACGCGGTAGTTGCCACCATCAGACATGTTGGGGAAGAAGACCAGCCTTTCGTGGAGGGACGTGGTTGCCGTGAACTTGTGAACCAGATCCTCGCCCAAGAGCAGTTCTGCCGATGTGCGGTTCAGGCCAGTTGAGTAGAACTCCCGGTTTGCGGCGGCGCCGAGGTTCAGGTCGAGCTGAGTCTTCTCGGTTGCGATCGCATGATAGCCGATCCCGCCCGCAGGCACGAACCTCAGGTCCAGGCTCTGGAACTCGTCGGTCTCAAGATCGACGGACCCGAACACGAACATCTTTTTTCGCACGTTTAGGTTGTAGGCGAGCCCGCCACGCTTGAAGTTGGCACTGGTGATGCTTTTTCCTTCGACGTCGTTGCTGGCAAACAGCGAGGTGTAATAGACCCCGAGCTTGTCGCGGCTCGTGGCGCGGTTGGCATTGGCTGAGAGAGTAAAAGACTGCGTCGTGGCATTGCCCCTACTCGCTGCATAGCCGAGGTCCAGAGTACCGGTCCACAGATCTACGAGCCGCGGATTACGGTATCGGTCGATTTCCGTTTCGTAGGCGGTTTGTTCGTCCTTGCTACGGATGAACTGAATGGACTCCTTGGCGGCGGTAACGACACCGGCCGACTGGGTTGTCAGGGCGAACTTGCCGTCGACGGTGGCGACTGAGCCTACAATGGTCTGGCCGTCCTTCAGGCCGACATAGAGAGGACCCGGCGCGGAGATCGCCACCACGCCATCCCACGGAATGGTGACCGTCCCGGCGGACTCGGATTTCAGGACCAGATTCTTGTCGTCGCTCTTGAGCAGGCTGCCAGTTAGCCGGTCCCCATTTTTAAGGGTAATTTGGTCGGCCCGTGCAGCGCCGCCGAAAAGGCTTGCGAACCCTATCAGAACAACAGGTCTGTAAAGCATGAGGAACCGGTGATTCGATCGTTTCATGCGGGCTGGCCTTTCTGAGCCACAAGTTGAGAAGTACAGTGGGGGCACCGTGTTGCTGGAATCGGAATCGCCGTGAAGCAGTAAGGGCAATCTCTAGTGCTCGGCGCCGCCACTTCGGGCTTACGTTGAAGCTTACTCGCTGTTCGAACGACGAGGAAGATCACGAAGGCGATGATCAGAAAAGTAACCACTGTGTTCAGGAACTGACCGTATGCGATGACCGGAGCCGCCGCGGCCTTCGCAGCCGCCAGCGTCGCGTAGGTCTGACCGTTTAAGCTGATGAACATTTCCTTAAAATCCACATGGCCAAGCGCCATCCCGATCGGTGGCATGACAATGTCATTCACGAATGAAACCACGATCGCACCGAACGCCGCGCCGATGATCACGGCTACGGCAAGGTCGAGCACGTTCCCTTTCATTACAAATGCTTTGAAATCTTTCAACATACCTTATAAGATTCCCTTTCTCTTTGGATTCCGAGTTGAACATCGCCCTCCACCCGCTGAGCTTGGCCATTCAAAAGCATCTTGATGCCCAAGTCCTATGTCATAGTAAACACGGCCCGTCGCCGACCGTCCAGCTCTTGCCTTCACATCTTTGGAAGGTGATGCCACACTCCATCGATCAGTCCGCGTCAGACCTGCGCGAAAGCACCCAAACTCGGACCGGTGCCGGCAACGTCATCTCTCGCCTTGCTCTAAAGAGCAGAATTTCAACCGATTCGAGCCACGGTCACACAACTGCTCAGGTAAAGTCGTTATGTCGCACAAGATTGTTCTCGCTTTGCTGACTCTGGGGCTTTTGCTGCCGGCCAATGCCCAACTCGACAGGATCCTTGGAGGTCTTGCCAACCGCAGTGATCAGGGCGATTCCAAGACTGCATCTGGTCTGAAGGAAGCCCTTCAGATCGGGACTGATCATGCAGTGGATCTCACGGGAACCACTGACGGATATTTCAAAAATGAAGCCATCAAGATTCTCCTGCCCGAGAAAATCCAGACCGTGGAAAAGGGATTGCGGATGGCGGGCATGGGTGCAAAGATTGACGAATTCGAGCTCAGCATGAACCGCGCTGCCGAAAAGGCTGCTCCTGCTGCTCGTGGTATTTTCAAGGACGCCTTACTACAGATGACCTTTGAAGATGCTCGCAAGATTCTGACGGGCGGAAACACTTCGGCCACGGAGTACTTCAAGGGAAAGACATCCGAAAATCTCACCGCCACGTTCAGGCCCACGGTAGAGTCAGCGATGGCTGACACCGGCGTAGTGACACAGTACAGGCAACTGACGGGCGCCATCCCGGCCTTGCCGTTCGGACACAGCCAGAGTTTCGATATCACCGACTACGTTGTCGGAAAGGCTTTAGACGGACTCTTCTACATGCTCGGCCAGGAGGAGAAGAAGATCCGTACCGATCCAGCCGCCCAGATTACGCCGCTACTCAAGGAAGTCTTCGGTAAGCAGCGTTAGAGCGGCATACGATTGATTCGACTAAGTTTCGCTGATCAGGAAGCAAATAGGTCCTTCCATGAGAAAGCCGGTCGGTGTCAAGAGCTCATTTCAATACCTGCCATTTCCTCCTATAAGGACCAACTCCGGCATCGCGGCCGGGGCCAGTCCAGGCCGAGGTGTAGCGAGCCGAAAGGGAAGCCTGGACGGGTGGCGGCGATGCCAAACCCTCGTTGAGGAGGAAATGGCAGGCTGCTCTGGTCCCATCCTTATTTTCCTTTTGCAAGATCACCGCC
>JAIQFE010000041.1 GCA_020073445.1 Terriglobia bacterium | reverse complement strand
TCGGCCATCGGCAGGATCATCTGGATGTTGGGGTTCTGTTCGGTGGCGAGCCGGCGGAACTGCTGCACGGCCCGTTGCTGGTCGATCTGGTATCTTCTCTTCATAGCGACTCTCTCCTTTTTCTTGGCAGAAAAACTACCCAGAGGCGTTCACTCCTCCAGGTTTGAGAGTCGCTTACTTTCTACGAACTAACGGGCATGCTCAGTTCTGCGTACGGAGAACTATTTGGATGTCATTGCAAGGTAGGCACGCGCCGGCTAGAAAGTTGACCACGATGACTTCAAAAGGGTATGCGGGATCTGGGCACAGAGGAAAAACCTACGCTTTCCGAGTCACAGGCAGTGCTCGATCTGATCCAGCGTGTGCAAGGTTGACAATATATCTCTTCGACATATCTCTTCGACGTCAAGCTGACTGAGAAGGAGGCGGTTTTGGTACTAGAGGGACTGGTCGTTGCAGAACCGGCACAGGAGAAAGGGCTGCTTGCCAGAATCGCCTATTCGAACTTGTGCAGTCGAGCAACTACAATTCTGACTACATTGGTGGTTCGGCTACGTAGACGGTCGCGGTGAAAGTCGTTATTAATGTGAAGCTTGTCGGCAGCACAAGTCTGGTCGCGCAGATGCCTTGGGCGCTGGGGGTCGGGCGTTCAAATCGCCCCGACCCGACCAACAGCTTTAGTTTCAGCTTTATTCTTGCGTCAAACAGACGGCGGCAAAGGTACCGCGCACCTGCCTCGGGTGCAGTGGACCGACCGGTCTGCATTGATAATGTGGGAGTTGTAGATCCATCGGCGGGTCTTTTCAGCCTCCCGTGGCGTACACTATCTACAATTTCGACTGCAAGTTCGTCGTCTGAGGCCAAAATCCGATCGGGCCAGCATCCTTAAATAGTGCGACCAAGCTTGGACACTGATGAAGCAGCGTGCGCCTAAGTTAGGCGGCCAAAACCTTAACGTACGAGGTTCGTCAAGGAACGATCGGACTGCTGCGGTTGACTGCTGATTTTTCGCCCACCATCAACTCGGGAGCCTGGTCGTTTTGCTGGCAAACATACTCGAACAGCTCCTGATTCTCGTTGTAACGAAGAGTGAAGCCGCCGTCGAAGGGCTTCTCATACGCACCCGGATCGTCGATCGTCAGCTTATAGTCGATCGTATTCTTGTTGGTTCGCGTGAAACGTTCGATGGTATGGAGCTGCTCCGTGTGCGGCAGTCCGCGCCGGTCGAGCCAGAAATCCTCGTTAAAACCTACTGTGTCGACGACCAATGTGTCGCCTTCCCACCATCCGATGGAATGCCCATAGTTGCTCGGAGGCGGATTGTCTGGATGACCACGGCCATCCATATAGATCTCACGGAAGGTGTGTGGCCCGCCGATATCGAAAATGTACATCCGTCCGATTTCCGGAAAATCCGTAAATTCCACACCGTAAGGCGTCATGAACTGCCGAGCTACCCCGGACGGTTTGCAGCGCGTGTGCGGCTCCAACTCGTTCTTTTGGCGATTGTCATAGACGGCTTTCGCCCATGGAAGGAACGGCACGTTCTCTAACTTGGCGGCCGGCTCATTGATGCCGATCCCCGGCGTCCAAACACCGTTCTTGCCGGGTGTTTCGCCACCGAAAATCACTTTGCCATCGGGTGTGCGGGGCGTTGGGCCGGCGGGCGCAGCGGCTTTGCCTCTGCCCCCGCCACCACCCTTGCCCTTGCCTTTCCCCTGCTGCTGCGGTTCCTGGGCGTGGCTCGCGCTGGTGACAACAAAGCCGAGGGCGAGGGCAGCAGCGAAGGCAAGAAGCGTCTTTGGGATCATTGTTTACCCTGGCTCGAAGCGGCGTCCAGCGTCTGCCCGGGCCGGCCGCCCGTGGATGTCAGAGTGACGCTGCGTGCATTAAGGTTCGAGGAGCCGTTCTTTGCTAACGATCCCTCGACGGTGATTTGATCCCCGATCTTCAAGGTGTCACGGCGCCAACCGCTTCCCTGCAGGCCGTGCGGCGGACCCATCTCGGCTCCCCAGTTCGTGGTTTTACCCGACTCATCCTTTACGTTGAAACGAATCCAGACGTGCGGGTTGGACCACTCCACGTTGGTGACAATCCCCGTCATCTTGACCGGCTTTTTTGCGTCGAACTCCGCCGCAAACGAATGATGCGCAGCTGCGCGGCCCGCAACCAGCAGCATTCCTCCTACAACGAATACACTCGCCAATAGCGCCTTTTTCATGCTGAGTTTCTCCTCAAGGTCTGTTGTTCTGGCAGAAGTAAAATGGCACACTTCCGCTCTTCCAATTCATCGTCCAACTGGCTGTCCAGTTCCTGGTGTACGCGCCCGGATCATCGACCAGCACCTGGTAGCGTAAAGTATCAAAATCGGGACGTGTGAACCGCTCGACTAGGTGAAGCTGGCTGGTATGCGGCAGCCCGCCGTTTGTAAACCAAAAATCTTCGTTAAATCCTATCGTATCTACAACCAATGTATCGCCATCCCACTTGCCTGAGGAACGGCCAAAGTAGAGCGGATTGTCGTCATCGCCGGTAACCAGGCCCGTTTTGCGATCCTGACCCATATAGATAATTCGATAGTTGTGGTTGCCGCTGCCCATCAGAACAAAAATTCTTTGATGAGGCCGATCTTCCACGAACTGAATCCCCAGGCGCGATTCGTATTGCCGCGGGCCGCCCGGAGGCTTGCACTTCAGGTACATCGGGTCGTCGCGAAGCTGCCGTTCCTGCCGGTGGCGATATACCCCCAACGCCCACGGCTGCATCGGCGCAACTTTGCCCGCGTCCGTCAGGTCGGCCAGCAATCCCCACTCGTCCGACTTCACGTCGACGCCATCTTCGACCATGGACGTCTTACTCGGATCCGTCCAGTAGCCTTCTGCCGCCGGCGTCAGACCGCTGAGTGCCGGATGGCCATCGGGCCCACGCGGCGCCGGCCGGGAAGCTGCCGCGGCTCGCGATGGATGCAGTTTCGCTGGAAATACTTGCAATCCCGTCTCGGTGAAGCGAACCTGATCGCCTCCCCACACCTGCCTTGAGCCGTCGCGGGCTCGGGGCCCTTTCACCGTGATCGCGTCGCCGGGACGCAGCGTGCTGCTGGTCCAGCCGTCCATCTCTAAAATCGTCGGACTCTCGAGTTCGATCGCCCAATTCAGAACTTCGTTGCCCGTTTTGACGTTCACGAACACATGGGCATGCGGGTTTCGCCAGTCTACGTACGTTACGATCCCTTTCAAGTCGACACTCTTGCTCGAGTCAAACTTGGCTGCGATCTCATGGTGAGCCCACGCGACGTTACTACCTATGAAGAACGCAGCCGTCGCCGCGCCTGCCACAACGCACCAATTTCGTCGATTGCGTGCCATAGCTACTGCCTGCGAACCTCAAACTTACCTTTACCGGTCTGGCTCTGCCAGGTTCCGGTAATGAATCGGGCCGGAAGTTCCAAATCTTTGATCGTCCCGTCTATAACGTAATGAAGCGCCGCACCTTGTTTGCTCTTCCCGTCGGCTTCGATGTGGACTTTCCAACCATTCGGGTCTAGCGTGGCGCTGCCGATCTTCATATTGTCGGTACCTGGATTGATGATTCCGGATACGGCCTTGCCATCCCAATTCAGGACCATGATTATGTCGTCGCCCGCATCCTTGTTCGACTCCCACACTCCAATCCAGGACCCCTTCAGCGGGTGGCCTTCCTGGGCGTAGATCGGCATGGCTAGCACCGTGGCCAGCAGAACAACCACCGATCGTGTCAGACTTCTCAGCATTCGCAGCTCCTTGTCATTTTGCCACAGCTATCCGGCGGCAGGGACCATTAAGGTACATGTATCTCATTGTCAAGGCGCAGGCAAGCCGTCAAAGGTTTCATCTATGGTCCGCCAAACTTGATTCAAGCCTCGTGCGCCGACGCCCTTGGTTCAAGGCAATTGATCACACAATAACAGGTTTCGACCCGCAGGTATGAACCAGTTCGGCGGGCAAAGCCTCGCATCGAAGCCCGACTTTGAAACAGCCTCGGGTGCGAGTATCAATATCACTGATACGCGGGTCAGCGATCCGCAGGAAATTTGACCAAACCTGCAGGATCGATTGGTTCAATCGTTTACGATTGACCGTCTCTTGCCAAGCCCCGGTCCTAACGATGGCTGAGCAGGCTTCGGCCACTTAGTCCGGCTGGAAGCTGCTCGCCGAGCAGTTCAACGATCGTGGGGACCACGTCGAACGAGTTGCGCACAGCATAGTCGCCCGCTGTGACGTTATCGCCCGCCACATACGCCATGCCGTACGGGCCGCTGTGACCTCCGGGCCTGCGAAATGGCAGTGGTCCGATCGGGCCCCATGTGGGATGCGAAAGTCCGAGCGCCGCACCACTCCAAACGATGATCAAATCCGATTCTGAGGGCCCAAGGACACGCAGATCACGGCCGCCGCAACGCTGAATGAGGTCGACAACCGGCTCTCAGGTCCGTAGATCGCTACCTTCGGCGATCCGTCGTTCATCACGGCACGAACCAGGTCGCAATTCACTTCGCCAAACGGCAGCAGGGTCGCAACTCCCCAGGAAATCCAGCACCAGAATATTCGGAGAGGATGAACTCCCGTGCGGACCGCCCGCAGTCGTACCATTCCAGCCGAACAGGGGCACTCTTCGTCAGGAGGCTCAACTCCCGTTGCGCTTCGGCAAGAGCACGATCCGGGTAAGGCTGCTCGAATTGAAACAGGATAGTGAGTGTCTGGGAGGGACGGCTCTCCTGAACCTTCGCGCAAGCGAAGGAGACCAGCAAACCGGCGGCCCAATACCAGGCGCGCATAGAGTTAGACGCCTACGTGGGCGTTTTACCGTCGTCCAGTATATAGGATCGGCGAACGCCCGTAATCGAGTTCGGTTTGGCCCGCACGAACCTTCGCCACTCTTGCGCCTGAGCCGCAGTATCCGGGGGATGGCGCGGATACAACTATTACATTGGACGGCCAATCTCCGTAGTATGGAACGGTTCAAGCCCGTCGATCGCCTCCGGTGATTGAGTTTTGACGTCCCATTTAAAAAACCGCAACCGGATTCGATCCGGCAGAAAATCCGCAATGGTGAAGCTGTGTTGCTCGATCGGCTTCACCTCCTCTCGCAGGTCGAGATGTTCGGGAGTTGACGGACCCACGCCGCGATAGGCGGAAGGCCACCCGCCGGGCGACGTACCGATGGGACCCGACAGCACCGCAGTGAGCGGGTTTTTCTCAAGGTTGAGCGAGCCACAACGCAGGATCTTTCCAATCCCCACCGCGTGAAGATCGCCGCTGATCGTCAGCGGGATTCGTCCCGTCATTCCCGTCATGGCGGCCACCAGCCGGTCATGCTGGCTCATCCAACCGCTCTGCCAGTAGGGCTTTGACACCTTGGTCGTGAGCTTGCCTTCGCTATTGAGCACGTCGGGATACCACTCCATCCATTTCCCCGCGCTCCACCCCATCGGATTGCTGGGCGCATGGACCACATGCGTAACCTCCGGCGATGATGAACGCGCCAGCAACCAGCGCTCGACCTCCGGGTCGAGGTAAGTAGCACTTGGGCCGTCGAGCGTGCACATGCGGCGGACGTCGTAAAGAAGAACTTCGGCCAGGCAGCCGTATCGAAGCGTGCCCCAGCTCTCCGAGACAGCGCCGTCCCCGACCGAGCCCCAGGGCAGTCCGCGGGGACGATCCTCGTCGGGCAGGAATTCCGGATAGTACAGCTTCTGCGTCGCGCGCGCGAGTTGCAGCTGGAACCAGACCGGCGGGAACGTGATGATTTCCTCGAAGGCTTCGTCGTTATCGAAGTAATCGTGATCATCCTGCAGGAAGAAGACCGGGGTCGAGCGAAAGTCCGTGCCGTACACCGGAACGATCTGTGGCCCCGCGGCGATTTTCAACACGGTCTCATTCGTATTTCCGAAGACCAGTGCCGATCGGTTGAAACTCTTGAGACGCGTTTCATCCCGGCGCTCCGGTGGAATCTTCGGTGAATGCAGGTCCCAATAAACGTGATCACCGTTGGCAACCATCGCTTGAGGCTCGAATGTCAGTGCACGGCGCATCAGCCGGTTCCGAATCGCGGTCGGCAGGTTCCCGATGGTAAGCGCGTCTGTACGGGATTGGTTATTGCCGTCCGGGCCCCCGGCGCACGTAAAAAACAGAACGCGAAAGCTCTGTGGCTGCGATGTTCGGGCGGGAAATGTAGACAGGTCCCAGGGCTCGCACAGGCTCTTGCGATTGGCGCCGATCAAAGAGAGAGAATATCGTCGCCCAGGCTGAAGACCGGAGACCTGGAATTGCCAGAACGAGCCTTCGGTATCGTTCATGCTGCCGCGGACCGTCGAAGAGCCAATGCGCAGGGATGGCGCCCCCGCCAGTGGTTTCGCGAAAGAGGCCTTGATCAGAATCCTGGTGTCGCTCACCGCGGGCAGAAGATGCCGGACTTGTCCAGCATCCCAGGAATGTTGCGCCGCCGACCTTCCACTCTGCGCGAATGAGTCGGCCGGATGCGCAGCCAGGATCGCGGCGCCCATGCCGCCTCGCAGGAAATCTCGCCGGTCCATAAGGTGTACTTCCAGCGTACGCCTAAGGCGCCGGTTCGATCTTCAGAACCACTCCGGGATCCTCATCGGTGAGGACGTACAGGTATCCGTCGGGACTCTGGCTCACGTCGCGAATCCGTTGGCGGAAATCACGGAAGAACGCTTCGCGGCGTATTTCGCCATCCTTGTTCAGCACAATCCTCTGCACTTGGCCGGAGTTGGGAATGCGGGCCTCCACCATCCCGGAGACGAACAAATTCCCCTTCCAAGCGGGAAATTTGTCTCCGGTATAGAAGGTCATTCCGGCGGTGGCGATGGAGGGCACCCAGAAGACCATTGGAGCTTCGAAATCCGCGCGCCATGGCTGTTTGGTCATGAAGGTACCGTCGTAGTCTCGCCCGTAGGTCACCACCGGCCATCCATAGTTTTTGCCCGGAACGATGATGTTCACTTCATCGCCGCCCTGCGGGCCCTGCTCCCCTTCCCACAGAACTCCGGTGTCTGGGTGGATGGCGAGGCCGGTCGGATTGCGGTGCCCCATCGAATAGATTTCGGGCAGATAGCCTGGCTTCCCGACGAAAGGATTGTCCGGCGGTACGCTTCCGTCCGGGCGAATGCGCAGAATCTTACCGGCGGCGCTGCCGGGTTGCTGCGCTCGCGTGTCGTTGTTTTCGCCCGCGCCACCGACGCTGAAGAACAGATTGCCGTCACGCCCGAATATCAGGCGCGAGCCTGCCACCCGCTTCCCGCCGGAAGGATCGGTGACGAACACATCCTTCGTATCCACCAGCGCCTTTCCGTCCCATCGGCCGGAAGCCACCGACGTCGCGACACCTTTGTCGGTCTGCTTGGAATACGTCATGTAGACCAGGTGATCGTCGGAGAATTTGGGACTGAGCGCAAGGTCCAGCAGCCCACCCAATTCAGCCGCGCGGACCACCGGCGTGCCCGCGATTGGCTTCGGATCCAGGACGCCCTGGTGAATAATGCGCAAACGGCCAGGCCGTTCGGTGACCAGGATATCGCCACCGGGCAGGAACGCCAGCCCGTAGGGATGCGATAGCCCCTTGGCGACAATCGAGACGCGGATGCGCGTATTCGGTTCGAATGTGTCGAAAGTCCACGGCCCGTCTCCCAGAGGCGGCCGGTTTCGAGTCTCCTGGGCCCATCCCCCGGTAGCCGCGAGTAAGGCGGCCGTCATAGCTATTGCGAGTCGCATGCTGGTCAGCTTCATGGATAGATCAGGTAGATTCTAGTCATTCTGCCAACCAACGTCTACGTTCAAGACGTTCAAATCTCAGGTCAGCGGACTGACGCTCGAAAACGCCGTGAAATCAGGCGGATAGCCGCTGTGCTGAAAAGTCTGAGATCACGTCAAAGGCGGGTCAAGCGGAGCCCGCAGGCGGTACCCGGGACCAGGCGTGCTTGCGCGGGCGAACTGGAAGTGGTAGATTCACACGCAAACGGGAGTCTAAAAGATGTCGAGCGTGGCGTATCCGGGGATCCAGAGCGGTTCCCCATTTTCAGAGAACGAACGGCAGCGGATCCAGGCCCATCTGGATGAGCTGCTGGCCAGCCCGCCGTTTGCGGGCAGCCGGAGGAGACAGGCGTTTCTTCGCTACGTCGTCGAGGAAGCGTTCGCGGGACGAGGCTCCTCCATTAAAGAGACCAATATCGCCGTTGACGTATTCGGGAAGAGCCGGGATTTCGATGCACAGAATGGTTCTGTAGTCCGCGTGACCGCCGGGGACGTGCGGAAGTGCCTGACACAGGCTTACGCTTCGGGTTTGGGACAAGACCTTCGGATTGAGTTACCGCTCGGAAGCTACCAGCCGACGTTCCACTTTGTCTCCCAACCCGCGGACGCTCCCGAACTCGCGCCCAGTATCTTGACGATCGAGACGCCCAACGGTGGCATCCGCCGGCGTACCTGGATTACTGCGGCAATCGGAGTCCTGATCGTTGCGGGTGCGTCGATTCAACTCCTGGGCATGTTCCGCCCGTCCTCCCCGTTAGATCAACTGTGGGACCCGTTCCTTAATAAAGACCGGCCTGTGCTGATCTCCATGGTGGCTCCGACCTTACTCAAGCTGAACCCCTTGCACCAGTCGAAGTACCTGCCACTCGACGGCGACAAGGCGATCCCCGCCTCCGAACTGATTGTGCTCAAAGATTCTTACGTCGGCACCGGCGGAGCCATGGGGGCCGCGCGCTTTGCGGAGCAGCTTACCACCCGCAAACAGAAGTTCGATCTCAAATTCGGCAGCGATGTGGACTTTGCAGACCTCAAGAACGCTCCGACCATCCTGATCGGTGTCTCGCCGCTGACCCAGCAGTTGACGCACGGCGCCCGGTTTGAGCTGCAAATGGTACCGGAAGGGATCAGAATCATCGACTCCAAGCAAAAGGACCGGGTATGGGAGCTTCCCAGAAGGAATTATGCCTCTCCCCCTCGGGACAACGGCTATTCCCTGGTAACTCGCCTTCTCCATTCGGACCTGGGCCAGCCTTTGCTGATCATCGTTGGTATGGATTCGCACAATACCCAAGCGGCAGTGGAGTTCCTGACAAAGAACGACTTGTTCAGCGAGTTTGCCCAGGCCGCACCTTCGAATTGGTCCGACAAGAATTTTCAGATCGTTCTGCGCAACACGATTTACGGAAACTCAGCCGGGTCCCTTTCGGTTGTCGCGTCCGAGATCTGGTAGCTTTCTGCGACCCATCCTCCACGCGCGGTCCACGGAGGGCTTTCGGACGCTGTTGACCCGGCTTTTGACGTGCTTCGTATCGCGCTGATTTAACAGCACCTTTCTTCCTTGTAGCGGGCTAACGTCCGGTTCTAACGGGTCGAACGTAGACGCCCCCCAAACAGACAGTCATAATCTGCTGGGTTTGCGTCGCTCGAACTATGCCGTTTGGGCAACAAACAGCACGACTCGCAAGGGAGGAAGAATTCGCTCATGAAATTAGTAATCTCGTTGGCTGCAACCCTTTTTGGCGCGGCTGCGTTCGGGCAGTCGGCCAATGGCACGATCACGGGTTTAGTCACGGATATGAGCGGGGCGGTGGTAGCCGGGGCGAAGATATCGGTCCACAATCCGGACACCGGCTCGATGTATGCCGCGACCTCGACGGGCACAGGGAATTACACCGTGGCTCAACTTCCCACAGGGACGTATGAACTCCTGGTCTCGGCCGACGGCTTCAAGCAGTTTGAACGGAAGGGGCTGGCGGTATCGCCCGCGAATGTCATCCGGATCGACGTCTTGATGCAGCTGGGAACGACTACCGACACGGTCACCGTCACGGACGAGGCTCCCATGCTGAAGACGGAGAACAGCGCCACCGTATACAACGTAAATTTCCAGCAGATCGAGAATCTTCCGATTCTTTCCGTGAACGGCGGCGGTACCACCGCGGCCACCAACGGTCTCCGCGATCCGTATGCCCTGATCAAGACCGTGCCCGGGACTCGCTACGTCGCGAGCAGCAGCATGTCGTCGAACGGAAACTCCGGCATGAATGTCCTGATCGAAGGAATGACCGGAAACATGCCGAATCCTGCCGGCACCGTGACCATGCAGACCCAGCCTAGCGCCGAGGCGGTTCAGGAAGTGGCGGTTCTGACGAGCAACTATTCCGCCGAGTTCGGAAACATTAGTGGAGCCGTCCTGAACGTGACCATGAGGTCCGGCACCAACCGCTTTCATGGCACGGCTTATGCGAACGGCGTGAATGAAGCCTTGAACGCGGCTCAGCCCTTCTCGGGGCTCAAGAACAAGCAGCGCCGCTATGATTTCGGCGGCAGCTTCGGCGGCCCGGTGAAGATTCCCAAACTGTATGACGGCGCCAACAAGACGTTCTTCTTCTTCAGCTATGAGGAGTACCTGGAGAACGGGACGATCAATACCACCTCCGCCACGGTTCCGCTGCCGTCCTATCGAATCGGCGACTTCAGCCAGCTCGTCCCGCTGTCGGGCAACCAAAACGTCAAAGTCGGCGGCCAGAACTTTGTCGATCCGCTGGGCCGGACCATTTTCTCAGGGCAGATTTTCGACCCCAATTCCACATCCAGGATCACCTGTGACAAGGCGGCTTTTCCAACAGCGACATGCACTGCGGGAAGCCTGGTCCAGGTGCGGAATCCTTTTTCGGGCAACCAAATCTCACCGACGCTGTTCGATAACGTGTCCAAGAAGATCCTCAATCTGATCCCTCTCCCGCTCGGCCCCAATGCGAATGCCGGACTGCCGAGTTCGAATTACCAACATGGATGGACGGATCAGATGAACACGTTCCTTCCATCCATCAAGGTGGATCACACGTTTGGCACCAAAGGCCATATTTCGGGGTACTTTCAGACAGTGCGCTACCACTCGCCTCTGGTCTACCCGAACGGAGCTGCCACGGGCCTGCCGGAGCCGATCGAGCCGGGCCGTGGCGCCACATCCGCTTCTCGTACTGCCCGATTGAGTTACGATTTGACCGCAACCCCCAGGCTCCTGCTGCACTTTGGGCTCGGATTCAGCGATCAGTCGATCTGGCTGGAGCCTCCGGTCACCAACTACAACGCGGTTACCGAACTTGGCCTCCGCGGCGCGACCGTCAACCGCCTGTTCCCCAACCTTACCTTCAATACCTTAGGACCAAGCACGACGACGGGCGGGGTGACTAACCTGGGTCCGCAGGGCGGATTTCTCACCACCCAATCCTCCGAACAGCTCCCCATCATGCCGCAGGTCAGCGCAACATGGGTCAAGGGCAACCACACCATTAAGGCGGGGTGGGATCTTCGCTGGGAATACCAACCCGTTACCTCGCTCACCAATACGGCCGGCAACTATACGTTTGGCGCGAACGGCACCCAGCAGATCGCTCTGCAAGGTTCGTCGATTTCCTCGGGGAGCACCGGATTCGAGTTCGCGAGCTTCCTCCTGGGCGATGTGAGCAACGTCCGCGTCAGCGCGCCCGCCAACTACCGGGATCAGAAGAGCCAGACAGCATTGTATGCCCAGGACACCTGGAAGATCACGCGCAGCTTGACCATGGACTTCGGCTTACGTTATGACTACGGAACCTACCTCCGGGAACGCGGCGGCCGCGAGGCGGCGTTCAGCGTGGACGTTCCCAATCCCGCAGCCGGCGGCCATCCGGGCGGCGCGATCTACGAAGCTACGTGCCATTGCAACTTTGCCGAAAACTATAAGTTCGCTTTCGCGCCTCGAATCGGATTGGCGTACCAGATGAAGGGAAAAACCGTGCTTCGGGCCGGTTTTGGGATTGTGTACGCCCCGACGAACTATGCGCAGGGAACGGTTGTCTCCGCCGTCGACAGCGGCACTCCCGGGTACGGTGAGTATACGTTCCAGCTTCAGGATGGAATTCCGTCCTCCATCCACCCTGTGTGGCCGATCTTCACCGCGGATGCAGGGAATCTGCCCGGCACCGTTGGCGCAGGTCCTGCAGTGCTAGGTCCGAGCGCCGGCCGGCCGCCGCGCCAGTATCAATGGAGTGCGGGCATTCAACGGGCGCTAACCCGGAACCTGGTGGTGGAGGCGTCGTATGTCGGAAACCGGGTCATTTGGCTGAACGCGGGAGGCCTGAGCACCTTGAATAAACTCTCGCAATCCCAGCTGAACCAGCTCGGGTTCCAGGTCGGTAATGCCGCGGATTCACTCCTGGAGCGCACGACCTTCGCGAACCTGACGCCGGCACAGAAGTCCACGCTGGCCTCGCGAGGATTGGGGTTGCCGTATACCGGGTTTCCGACCACCCAGATTGTCCGGCAAGGCATACTCCCGTTCCCGCAGTACACCACGCTCACGCCCGTAGCCGCACTGGGCAACAGCTGGTTTGATGCCTTGCAGGTGGTTGTGACCCAGCGTTTGTGGCGCGGCTTGAGCGTGAATGCGAATTACATGTACTCCAAGAATCTGGCTCTTTTGAGTTCGCCGGATCCCTTCAACCGGAGTCTGGGGAAGGACCTCGCCGGATTGGATCTTCCGCACCAGTTCCGGCTCTCGGCAACCTACACGGTTCCGGAGCAGCGCAGCGGACTATTCGGGAAGAACAAGATCGTCTCCTACATCGTCAGCGGGTGGCAAACGGGGTGGTATCTGCAATATCAGAGCGCTCCCATTCTGGCCCAGCCCGCTTCTCCGACGACGAACCCGATCTCGCAATGGCTTGGCTACGGGCCCGGTCCCGCTCAGTTGGTGCCCGGCCAACAACTGTATTCCACGAATTGGACAGACTATAGCGGCACGGTGCACAACACGCCGATCGACCTCAACTGCCATTGTTTCGATCCGAGATCGAACGTGGTGCTCAATCCCAACGCCTGGACGGCCGTTCCGGATGCGCAATTCGCCGCCAGCCAGTCATCCATCCGGTATTTCCGTGGAATCCGCCAGCCCAGCGAGGATGCCAACTTCGGCCGCAATTTCCGTCTAACGGAAAGAGCCAGTTTGCAGGTTCGCGCGGAGTGGACCAACGTCTTCAACCGGCTCCTCCTGCCGCAACCGAGCACCACTGCCTACACGACGGCGCCGACTAAACCCGGCAGCACGTATACAGGCGGATTTGGCACGATCGTCCCGACCGCGGCCAACGGCATCGCCAGCATGCGATCGGGTCAGCTTGTCGCCCGGATTACGTTCTAGAAGGTGAAGGCCATAAACTGAAATCGTGCGCAAACGAATTAGATCTTTAATCGCGACACTCCCTTTGATGCTGGTTCTGCCCGCAATTGCGCAGTCGCCGCCAGCGCGCACCCCCGCAAGGCAGGCCCCCATTCAGGGCATTCCGCGGACGGCGAACGGGAAACCCAACTTCAACGGGATCTGGCAGTCCATGAACACTGCCAACTGGGATCTGGAAGACCATTCGGCGCAGGCCGGGCCGCTGGTGGCGGCGGGCGCGATCGGCGCTGAGCCGGCCGGCTTGGGAATCATCGAAGGCAGCAGCACGATTCCGTACAAACCGGAAGCCCTCAAGAAGAGGGACGAGAACTTCAAGAATCGTGCGAAGGAGGATCCGGAGGTCAAGTGCTACTTGCCCGGGGTTCCTCGCGCGAACTACATGCCGTATCCATTCCAGATCGTGCAATCCACGGGCGACATGCTGTTCACCTACGCCTACGATAACGCCGCGCGCGTGGTGATGATGGCGAAACATCGCGATGCGGAACTGGATACCTGGATGGGAACCAGCAACGGCCACTGGGACGGCGACACACTAGTGGTCGACGTAACCGGCTTCAATGGAAGGGCGTGGCTGGACCGGGCTGGGAACTTCTCGAGCGACAGCCTCCACGTGGTGGAGCGCTACACGATGCTGGACGCCAATACCATCAGCTATGAGGCGACGCTCGAAGATTCCGACGCCTACACCAAGCCGTGGAAGATCAGTTTCCCGCTGTACCGTCACCGGGAAAAGAATGCGCGCCTGTTGCATTTCCAGTGCGTGGAGTTCGTCGAAGAAACGCTGTACGGCGATCTCAGCAAGAAGTAGGGTCAAAGAGCGAGGCCAGGGCAGTTGTTAGGAGGAGAGGTTATGGACAAAAGACTCGTTTTCGTTGCCGCTGGAGCTGGATTGCTTTTGGCAGCGCTTCCCGTTGCGGCACATCACGCGTTCGCCGCGGAGTTCGATTCGAATAAGCCGGTGAAATTACAAGGCACCGTGGCCAAGGTCGAAATGGTGAATCCGCACTCCTGGATTTATATCGACGTCAAGAATCCGGACGGAACCACCTCGCAATGGATGGTGGAAGGCGGCTCTCCGAACGCGCTGGTCCGCCATGGATTCACGAAGAATACCCTTCCCAAGGGCACCGAGGTCATCTTCGAGGGCTTCCAGGCCAAGGACGGAGCGTTTCGCGCCAACGGCAGGGACATCACTCTCCCCAATGGAAAGAAGCTGCTCCTCGGTTCCTCCGGCAATGAAGCGCCTCCCGAGGATAAAGATAAAGACAAGGACAAGGATACAAAGAAGCAGTAGACTCTGATGCGGATGCCTATTTCATAGAGAGGGTCAATTCCATGTTCGCTACGTATCGTACAGCAATCGGAGTTCTTCTGTTCGCGGGATTCGAATCCATCGCAGGAGCGCAGTCGCATCCGGCGGTTCCTCCCGGTCCGGACAATTTCTACATCGGAACCCCGGCTGGATGGGTGCATCCGAAAACGCCGTGGGGCGACCCCGATTTGCAGGGCGTCTACCCGGAGAACTTCGTGGGAAGCGTACCTATGCAGCGGTGCGTCGGACGTGGGCGCGGGGGGGCTGCTGCCTGCGATCCTCAAAAAGCATTCCTGACCGAGGAAGAGTTCAAGGCGGCACAGACTCGTTTTGAGAAAGCGCCCGACCAATTTAAAAATGCAGAACAAGAAGGCCAAGCGGGGCGCCAGTTTCTACGGGGCGTCACCGATCCCGAGCCTCCCCAGCGCCAGACCTCCCTTATCTTCGACCCGCCAGACGGCAAGTTTCCGGAGATGACGCTGGAAGGCAAGAAGCAAGGGGAGGCGATGAAGAGCGGCTGGGCCATGGCCGGGGAGCATCTGATCTTTAACTCGTATCAGGATTTCGACCTCAAGGATCGATGCGTCACGCACGGAATGCCGGCCTCGATGCTTCCGTTCCACTACAACAACGGGATCCAGATCTTTCAGGTTCCAGGGCAGGTGATCATCTTCATCGAAATGATCCACGATGTGCGGATTATTCCTTTGAATGACAACACGCCGGTGCCGGCCAAGGTCCAGCAGTGGTTGGGATTCTCGCGGGGACACTGGGAGGGAAATACGCTGGTGGTGGAGACAACCAATGTGAAACCCGGCGCCATGATGGTCAACTCCGCGATGCCCGGGACTCCCCAGATCCACATCCCGACCAGCGACAAGATGAAGATCACGGAGCGCTTCACGCGCATCAACAACGACTACCTGATCTACGAGATCAAGACCGAGGATCCGGTAGTGCTCACGCATTCGTGGACCGCGCGAATGCCCTGGAAGAACGATCCGAACTACAAGCTGCTCGAGTATGCGTGTCACGAAGACAACCGCATGGTGAGGGATTGGATCACCGTGTCGCGGGCCGAACAAGAAGGAAGAACTGGCCCCAACGTCAAGGTCCCGCAGAAATAGAATCGCGTCTTAGAGGCATCTGGGAGAGATCGCATGAAAAGCACCTGGCAGTATAAGTACGCGATTGCGTTCGGCGTCGTCGCGGCCGTGGCCGTTTGGGTAATTCCCGGCGCAGCCCAGGACAAAGCGTCCGCCGGCGGCGGCAAGGTTGAAAAGATCCTGGTGCACGGGCGCTCGCTCGAGGGCAACCTGGAAGGCGATTCGCCGGATCGCGACGTGGCGGTCTACCTGCCTCCGAGCTATTCCAAGGAGCGCAATCGTCGTTATCCGGTGGTCTATTTGCTCCACGGCTACGGACGAACCGCCGACGATTGGTATCCCTTCATCGGGCTGCCGGGATCCATGGACCGCAACATCGCGGCCGGAACGGCGAAGGAAATGATCCTGGTGATTCCGGACGCCAACACGCTTTACGGCGGCAGCATGTATTCCAGTTCACCTACGAACGGCGACTGGGAAACCTACGTCACGCACGACTTGGTTTCCTATGTCGACAGCCACTACCGCACCATCGCGAACCGCAACAGCCGCGGTCTGGGGGGACACTCCATGGGCGGCTACGGAGTCTGGCGGCTGGCGATGAGATATCCCGACGTGTACTCGGCTGTCTATGGACTGAGCGCCTGCTGCCTGATGAATAACCCGCGGCCTCCAGGTGAGGGACGGGGCGGTCAGGCCAAGGCCAAGGGTCCTGCGCAGGCCAAGGGCGATGGTCAGGGCAAGGGTCAGCCTCCGGCCGATGCGGTTCGACCCGGCGCGCACGGCGGGCATCCGGTGAATGTTGCGTATGGTGAAGCCGCGGCCTGGTCGCCAAATCCGATGAACCCTCCTCTGTTCTTCGACCAACCGGTCAAGGATGGCCAGTTCCAGCCGGACGTTGCGGCAAAATGGGTGGCCAACTCGCCGCTCGCGATGCTCGATCAATACGTGCCCAATATGAAGAAGTACTCGGCCATTGCGATGGATATCGGCTTGCAGGATTCTCTGCTCGAATCCAATAAACAGCTGGATGAAGCGATGACGCGACTGGGCATCCCGCATACCTTTGAGACGTATGAGGGGAACCATAACAATCATCTCGAAGATCGGATCGAGGGGAAGGTGCTTCCCTTCTTCTCGAAGCACCTGAAGCCCTAGTAGGTGTGATGCGTTACCAAGCAGCGTTCCTCCTTGCGATGATGGCGGCTTCGGCCGCGGATATCGTTAATTTCTCCACTTGGACCGAATACGAAGGCGCGGATTCAGCCCAGTATTCCTCGCTCAAGCAAATCAACAAGAGCAACGTGAATCAGCTCCAGGTTGCCTGGAGCTACTCCACCGGCGAGCGCGGCAACTACAGCTTCGCCCCCATCGTGGTCGAGGGCGTGATGTACGTGCTGGCGAAGAATAATTCCTTCGTCGCGCTGGACGCCTCTACCGGCAAGGAGCTATGGGTTCACCCCAACGTGGGTGCTGTCGGCACGCGTGGCGTCAACTATTGGGAGAGTAAGGATCGCTCCGACCGGCGACTGCTCTACATCAATGCCGGTTATCTCACTGCCATCGACGCGCGCACCGGCAAAACCATCGATAGCTTCGGCGACAACGGCCGCACCGATCTGCGCGCCGGCTTGGATCGCGAGGCTCCGCGCGCGCTGCAAACCAACAACCCGGGCCGCATCTTCGAGAACCTGGTGATCATCCCCTTGCCCGCCGGAGGGGCCAGCTACGATTCCAACGCCGCCGACATCCACGCTTACGACACCCGCACCGGCAAGCTGGTCTGGCAGTTCCACACCGTTCCGCATCCCGGCGAGGCCGGTTACGAAACCTGGCCTCCGGACGCCTGGAAAAGCGTCGGCGGCGTCCACGACTGGGCGGAGATGACCGTGGATGTGAAACACGGCATCGCCTTTATCCCGCTAGGCACCCCGCGCTACGATTTTTACGGCGCGAATCGCAAGGGCGACAATCTATTCGGGAATTCGCTGGTGGCCTTGGACGCGCGCACCGGCAAGCGCCTCTGGCACTTTCAGATCGTGCACCACGATCTGTGGGATTACGACCTGCCGGTGGCGCCCAAGTTGATCACTGTCAAGCACGATGGCAAGATGGTGGACGCCGTCGCGCAGGGCACCAAGTTCGGATTCCTGTTCGTGTTCAACCGGCTCACCGGCGAGCCTTTGTGGCCGATTGAGGAACGCCCGGTCCCGCAGACCGACGTTCCGGGCGAGTGGACTTCGCCCACGCAGCCGTTTCCCACGAAGCCTCCGCCGTTCGCTCGACAATCGTTCACCGAAAAGGACATCAACCCTTTCCTTCCGGCGGAAGATCAGGCTAAGATTCGCAACCTGCTGAAGAACTCCCGCAATGAGGGACTATTTACGCCGCCGAGCTTGCTGGGCACGATCCGCCACATCCAGGGAGCGAGTTGGGGTACCGAGGCGGTCGATCCAACCAAGGGTTACCTGTACGTGGTCTCTCACGAGCATCCGACGCTCCAGAAGCTCGTGCTGCCCGGCGCGGGAAGAGCGGGCAAGGGCGGTGCGGGAAAAGGCGCGACTTCACCGCCTGCCGCTCAGCCGATCGCGGAGGACGATTCGTTCGTTCACTACGATTCGCCCATGAACTTCATGTACCAGACCTACAACATGTCGGCCATGGGGCCGCCGTGGTCGACGCTGACGGCTTACGATCTCAATGCCGGAACAATAAAGTGGCAGGTTCCCAACGGCGGCATCACGGAGCTGGAACAACAGGGCCATTCCGATACCGGCGCCCGCCTTCCGCGCGGCGGGCCCGTGGTGACCGCCGGCGGCTTGATCTTCGCCGCGACGGCTTCCGACCACAAGGTTCGCGCTTACGATCAGGACACGGGCAAAGTATTGTGGACCTACAATCTGCCGACGGGCTCCGACGGAGTGCCGGCGGTCTATGAGGTCGCCGGGCGCCAGTACATCGCGTTCTGTGTCGCCGGCGGCGAAGGCTACCAAGCCCCGCGCGAGCCGGCAGGCGCGGCCCAGCCGATGAATTCGTACATGGTGTTCGCGCTGCCGAAGAAATAGCGCGTAGGCGGCGATTGCCAGCAGAATCGATGGCGCAATTGGGCCGGCCGCGAACCGTCGGCCGTTACTTGTTCTCCGCTCTAACGATTGACCGCAGGACGGCAGGAAGCTGACGAAAATCTTTGGAGCTTACCAGAGCGGGCGAGATAGGGGCTGGGCCGTTGTCATTTAAAGCTGACTTCCCGGTCGGGCCGAGCAATAGCTGCAGGAATTTGATCGCGTTCTCTTTGTTAGGAGCATCCTTGAGCAAGGTGATGCCCCATGCAACATGGGTGCCGGGAACCGCGACTGTGCGCGCGCTCCTTGGAGTTCCGAGTCCGGGAATGACCACTACCGCGTTTTGGCGGTAATATGCATCCTTCGCAGGATCCGACAGGTTGACCTCGTCCGGCAGGTTCACATACCGATAGTCCGGATCGGTGCTCGCCGTCGCGCGAGCAGTGTGCTCGTAGGTGAACTGGAAATCAAACCCCTTGCCGAGTGTGGGCGCGGAGGGATCCGAGCCAGCAATCACAACGTGCTCGAGCATGTTGTTGTAAAGGTTTGGAACCTTATAATATGCTTCGGCCAACTGAAAAATCATCGGCGCGCGATAGGCGCCGGGATCGAGAAATGGATTCCCTCCGCCGATCGCGACACCGGGCATAGTCAGGATTTCATACCACTTTGTCACCGCTCTTTGGCTGCCCGGCTCAGCGATCGGAGGCAGTTTCTTCGCGGACAAACCGCTTGCCGAATAGGCCAGCACCATCTTGCCGCGGGCAAACACGATGTTGAAGTTCGCATAACCGGCGGGCTTCATGAACAAATCGATGTCCAGATAGTCGGCTGGCGCGTAAAGATCGCAAGCCTGGCCACCCGCGGTAATCTGCCGGCCGGCGTCGACGCTGCCCATCGCCACGTCCTTCACTTGAATACCCGTTTGACAAGTAAACTCCCTGATCAGCGGAGTAAAGGCGCGCGTCAGACTACCGGCACGATAGATGATCAGTTGCTGGCTCGAAGGCGGCACGCAATTCGGCGTCTGCGCGGCGGCGGCCAGAGGCAGTACAAAAATAAGCTTCCACATAACTAAAAATCGAATCGCATGGACGCCGTGATCAATCTCGGCTCGCCCAGATGCCCTAGATAGCTGCCGGTGCTCTGTCCCGTAATGCTGCCGGGACCTAGCGTCGACCAGTAGTGTACATCGCTCGCGTTATTCGCCGTGACGCGCCACGTGGTCACCTTCCCCAGGATCTTGGCGGTGTAGCGAGCCCCGAGATCAAAAGTGTTGAACTGAGGAGTGTAGGAGCTGTTAATGTCGTCGATCGGCCGGCGTCCGACGTGCTGCCAGTCGAAGTTCAAGTAGGCGCCGGGGATGACCGGCAAACGATACTCGGCGAGAATATTCGATTTGTAGGCAGGAATGCCGACAAAGTTTCGGTTGTTGGTCGCGGCGATCCCGGTATCCGTGAGCTTCGGATTGAGAACCGACAGCCCCGCTGTAACCATCAAACTTGGAAAGATCCGGCCGGAGAGCGTTGCCTCGGCGCCATAGTTAAGCTGGTTCCCGGTAATTCTAAACTCTTCGCAATTTGCCGTCCCGGATTGAGCGCCGCAGATTGGGCTCACGACGCCGGTAACAAAATTCGCAAATGGCCTTTCCACGCGGAACAGTGCGGTTGAGAAATTGATCCTGCGCACTCTCAGCTTGTATCCGATCTCGTACTCCTTGCTGCGGTACGGAGGAAGTGCCTGGCTCGCATTCGTAATGATGATGTTGCCGCTATTCGCCGCCGCGACATCCGGCGCCTGAATGCTGTCGGCGAAAGTCGCGTAAAGGGTCATGTCGGCGCGCGGCTTGAACATCACACTGGCGGACGGACTGAGCCCCTGGCTGACATAGCCGCCTTTGATCGGGGTTCTAAGGAAGTTCGTAGCCGCGTTATCGGCGTAACTGTCGGTCCAGGTCCAGTCCTGGCTGAGTGCCACGCGCACGAGCCAGCGGGGAGTGAACGTGATGGTATCGGCTCCGCTGAAGCCCTGCTGACGAATGATGCTGGACCCGTAGATTCCCGTCGATGGGCTGGTCTTCGCGTAGGAGAAGAGGCCACCGGGCGGTTCCACATAAACCAACGGGTTCGCGATGTTGGCCTGACAGATGCCATTAGCGGTGCACAGCGCGATTTTGGCAGGGCTCGTCACCGGTGAGTAGGACGCGAATCTGTAGCCGGCGCCACCGAACACGACGTCGTGCCGAATCCCGCCAGTTTGGAAGCTGCCGGTCAGATTGGCTATATCGCTATCCACGTGGAAACGCGGGGCCAGCGAAGAGAAGGCGTTGGCGAGGTAGGATTTGTAATTCCCATTGTTATCGATGAGCTGATTGACGGCAGTGTTGAGATTGCGATCGGAAACTTGATTCAGCACGCCCACCACCAGGTGCCAGTTCGAATTGAAGTCGTGCTTCACGCGCACTTCGCCGATCTCCGACGTAAGGTCCACGCCCGAGAACGATTGCCCGTAGCCGCGCCGAGTCGGATCCGGCGCGTCCGGCGGCAGCAAAATACTTTTGGAACCGGGGACCGAAAGAGGAGTGGTCGTCGGCGCGTAAGCGAACCAGCCAGGATATCCGTGCTGGAACAGGTTGTAGTAACTGAAATTTCCTTCGATCACGGTACTGTTCGTCAGGCGCACATCGCCTGCACCTGCGGCGAGCTGGCGCCGCAACTGGCTGGAATCGACATAGCCTTCGCCGTCGGCCAATAACAAATTCGTTCGGTAGCCGAACATCCGGTTCTTGCCGAAGCGTCCGCCCAGGTCGGTATGGATGGTCCCGACGCTTCGCCCCTCATAATCCAACTCGATTTGACCGAGCCGTTCCTCGGTGGGGCGCTTGGTGACGAAGTTGAACATGCCCGACGGATTCGCCGGGCCGTACAACGGGCCGCCGAGCCCGTTGATGACCTCGATCTGCTCGTATTCTTCGAGTGCTGACGGCGTGGTGACCGCGATTCCCATCCCGTCCTTCCGGTCGTTCTGCATGTTGCTTCCCTGCATGCCGCGCGTCTCGGGACGCAAAACTTCGGGTCCCTGCATCTCCTGAAACATCACCAGAGGAAGGTACTTGGCAGCTTCTTTGAAGTTTCTCGATTGTGTGTCGTCGATCAGTTGTCTCGAAATCACGTTGACCGTGTAGGGAAGATTCAGTATCGGCGTGGTCCCAAGGGGTCCGCCTGCGTCCACGTTGTCCACGCGGTAGGCGGTTTCGACTGTGCCTGCTTCGACCACAAAAGTGTAAATATCCGGGGGAATCAGCAGGCTGAAATCGAGATTGACGGTTTGGCTCGGGGCCACTCTGACTTCGGGGCTGATGGCATTGAGGAAGCCGCGGGAACGCGCTTCAACGATGTACACTCCCGGCGGCACGGACAGAAACTTATAAGCGCCCTGGTTATCGGTGACCGTTGATGTTTTGGTTTTCGTCCTCTGGTTCGTCAGCGTAACGTCGGAACCGGGGACGACCGCCCCCGAAGAGTCCGCAACGACTCCAATAATCTGACCGGCGTCGGCCGCATCTTGCGCATTCGCGGGGAGGGTCAAGAGCAGGGCTAGGGCGCCCATCATATATGCAACTTTGGACATATCTAATTTGAGTGGACTTCGTTTCGTCCTTTGTCCAAGATAGACTTATCGGGAGAGCCTTGGGAATATGATTTCGACAACCTATCTGGACCCGGGAGATATGAAGCGGAGTGCCACAATTGCGAGCGACCCCAAGGACCCCACGCAAGGCCCCTTCATTCTTAACGCATTGGTTGGATTCGTGGTCGGGTTGGCGGGCGGATTGGTCGGGTTAGGCGGGGCGGAACTGCGACTTCCTTACCTCGCCGGAACCCTTCGTCTTCCCTTGAAGACAGCCATACCGGTGAATCTGGCAGTCAGCCTGATCACCATTCTCGCCGCGCTGCCGACGCGCCTTTACACGCTTAAGACTGCTAGCCTGGCGCCGTACCTTTACGAAACCAGTGCTTTGGCGATTGGTGCGATTTTGGGGGCATATGCGGGAGTCAGCGGGCTAAGACGGCTTTCACCAGTTGCGCTTACACGAGCCGTCTTCGCATTGCTGCTCGCGCTCGGCTTGGTGATGATTGCAGAGTCAATTGTGTCGTTCGCTCCGCTCGGCCTGCTGTCAGGTTCCCTGCTGCTCAAAATACCGTCCGGGCTTGCTCTGGGTGTTGCGATCGGCGCGATCAGCGGACTCCTGGGCGTAGCGGGAGGCGAAGTGATCATCCCCACCTTGATTTTGGGATTTGGCGCTCCCATCAAAGCCGCTGGATCGCTTAGTCAGATGGTGAGCATTCCAACGGTGCTGACTGGATTTGCGCGGCACTTGCGCGCCGGTGCGCTGAACGATCGAAACATTGTCCTGCGGCTGATCCTGCCCATGGGGCTGGGAGCGACCGCCGGCGGTATCGGTGGCGGCTTGCTCGCTTCCGTAGCGCCCTCAAGCCTGCTCAAAGCTATGCTCGGCGTAATCCTGATCGTATCCTCGATCAAAGTTAGAAGGAGGCTGCATTGATCCACATCGAAATCGAACCGGTCTGGCGTTTCAGGCGAGACGACGACACGCAATCGATCCTGGTCATGTTGGATTTCCTGAATGAAATCCGGGTGACCGGAAAAATCGGCCGGGCCGCGCAGCGGGCAGGCGTGTCGTACCGGCACGCGTGGAATCTGATCGAGAAATGGTCGGCCTTCTTCGAGGCGCCGTTGGTTGAGAGAAAGCAGGGACGCGGAACCAGCCTGACGCCGTTCGGCGGAAAGCTGGTATGGGCGGGACAGCGGCTCCAGGCGCGACTGGGACCTCAACTCCAGAACCTTTCGCAGGAGCTGGAAACCGAGATCAACCAATTTCTGCCGCACGGCCCTTCGATTATCCGCGTGCATGCAAGTCACGGATTCGCCGTTTCGAAACTGAGAGAACTGCTCAGCCGGGAAGTCGACCTCGGCGTAGATCTCCGCTACGTCAGTAACCAAACCTCCCTGGTCTCCCTGGCGCACGATGGGTGCGAGCTCGCCGGCATGCACCTGCCACAAGGGGAATTGCGGCAGAGGAGCATCGACGCCAGCAAGGGCTGGCTGACCCCCAGCGTTCATCGGGTGATCGGCTTGGTGACCCGCGAGATGGGCCTGATGGTCAAGCGCGGAAATCCGCTGGGCATCACGTCAATCGAACGGCTGCTCGATCCGGAGGTTCGGTTCGTGAACCGCGATCCCGATTCGGGTACCCGTCTGCTATTCGACCAGTTCCTGGCGCAGCACAAGCTCGACGGTTCGCGCATCAACGGCTATGAGCAGGTGGAATTCACCCACGCGGCTGTCGCGGCCTATGTCGCCAGCGATATGGCGGACGTAAGCTTTGGGGTGGAAGCCGCGGCCCGGCAGTTCGAGCTCGATTTTGTCCGGTTAGTGACGGAGGACTATTTCTTTGTTTGCCGAAAGCAGCTCCTGGAGCTGGAATCGATGAAACGCGTCCTGGAGATCATGCGAGGCGAAGAGTTTCAAACCGCCATCTCACGGCTGCCGGGCTACCGATGCAAGGACCCCGGGGTGGTTAAGACCGTTCAAGAAGTCTTTCGGCCGTAAACGCCTACCGGGCAGGCACAGGTTGCCGCTCGGGCAACATGACACCGCCGCCGAAGCTCATGCGCTCTGGCGATGGGCCACCCTTCGTGACCTTTACCGCGCAGTACTTGAACTCGGGAATCTTCCCAAACGGATCAAGCACCGGGTTGGTCAGCATGTTCGCGGCTGCCTCGTAGTAGCAGAACGGGACGAATACCGTTCCGCGCGGCATTCCATCGTCCATGCGAGCGTACAGGGAGATCTTGCCGCGCCGCGATTCGATCGTGATCGTGTCACCGGGCGGGACCCCCAGCTTCTCTAAGTCGAGCGGATGCACCGACGCAACCGGCTCCGGCTCCAGGGAATCGAGTGCCGACGAACGGCGCGTCATAGCCCCGGTGTGCCAGTGCTCGAGCTGACGCCCGGTGATGAGCACCATCGGGTACTCGGCGTCTGGACGTTCCGCCGCGGAGATAAGATCGGCGGGAACGAACTTGGCGCGCCCGGATTCCGTCGGGAAGTTCTCGATGAACACCACGGGGTCCCCCGGATCGCCTTCCTTGACGCACGGATAAGTGACGGACGACTCGCGCTCCAGGCGTTCCCAAGTGATGCCCGCGATCGAATCCATGCAGGTTCGCATCTCGTTGAACACGTCGCACGGGTGGGCGTAATACCAATCCACACCGACGCGGCGAGCCAGCTCATTGAGAATCCAGAAGTCTTCCTTCGAATCTCCGGGCGGCTCAATCGCTTTGCGGCCGAGCTGGACCATGCGGTCGGTGTTGGTGACGGTGCCGACTTTCTCCGGCCACGCAGTCGCGGCGAGCACGACATCGGCCAAGTACGCAGTCTCGGTGAGAAAAATATCCTGTACTACCAGATGATCGAGGGTGGCGAGCGCTTCTCTGGCGTGATCGACGTCCGGATCGGACATTGCGGGGTTTTCGCCCATGACGAACATGCCGCGAATCTCGCGTTTCTTGGCGGCGTGCAAGGTTTCGACAACCGTGAGACCCGGATCGGGATCGAGCCCGATCTTCCAAAGTTTTTCGAACCGCTGCCGCGCCGCGGGCGCGCCCACACGCTGATAGTCGGGGTAGAACATCGGGATCAGTCCCGCGTCCGATGCACCCTGGACGTTGTTCTGTCCGCGCAACGGATGCAGCCCTGAGCCGGGTTTGCCGATCTGGCCGGTCGAAAGCGCCAAAGCGATCAAGCAGCGTGCATTGTCGGTGCCATGAACGTGCTGGGAGATGCCCATGCCCCATAGGATGATCGAGGCCTTCGAGGTCGCGTACAAGCGCGCGACTTCGCGAATGGTCTGCGCGTCGATGCCGCAGATCGGCGCCATTAGCTCGGGCGAGAACTTTTTCACGTTCTCGGCGAGAGCTTCGTAGCCGGAAGTACGATCGGCGACGAACTTCTTGTCCACGAGGCCTTCCTCCACGATGACGTGCAGCATCGCGTTGAGCAGCGCCACATCCGTGTCGGCCTTGAACTGGAGATTGTAAGTCGCGTGCCTGGCCAGATCGCCACGGCGCGGGTCGGCCACGATCAGCTTCACCCCCGATTTGACGGCGTTCTTGATGAAGGTCGCGGCGACGGGATGATTCACCGTCGGATTCGCGCCAATCAGAAAGATTACTGCCGCGTTTGCGACGTCGCGCACCTGATTCGATACAGCGCCCGAGTTGATACCTTCCATCAAGGCCGCAACGCTCGATGCATGGCACAGGCGCGTGCAATGGTCGACGTTGTTCGAGCCGAAGCCCGTTCGCACCAGCTTCTGGAAGACGTACGCCTCTTCGTTCGTGCATTTGGCGGAGCCGAATCCCGCGAGCGACCGCTTACCGTACTTATCCCGAGCCTCGCGAAATCCCTTGGCGGCGGCATCCAGAGCTTCTTCCCAGGTGGCCTCACGGAACACATCCTGCCAGTTGTCGGGATCGACAACGAATTCCTTGGTTTTCGGGACGCCCGGCTTGCGGATCAGCGGCTTGGTGAGACGATGCTTGTGTTGAACGTAGTCGAAGCCGTAGCGGCCCTTCACGCACAGGCGGCTCGAATTCGCCGGGCCGTCTTTGCCTTCGACATACAGGATCTTATTGTCCTTGATGTTGTAGGTAAGCTGGCAGCCGACGCCGCAGTAGGGGCACACCGAATCGACCTGCTTATCGGCGACGATCTTGCCGACCTCGCGCGCCGGCATCAGCGCTCCCGTGGGACACGCCTGTACGCATTCGCCGCAGCCTACACACGTGGAATCGCCCATCGCATCATCCAGGTCGAAGACAATCTTCGAGTGCCCGCCGCGGAAGGCGTAGCCGATGACATCGTTAACCTGTTCTTCGCGGCACGCGCGCACACAGCGCTTGCACTGGATGCAGGCGTCCAGGTTGACCGCCATGGCCGGGTGCGAGAGGTCTTCGGCCGGTTGAGGACGCGCGGCAAAGCGGGGCTTGCCGACCGATAGCTTCTTGGCCCACAGATCCAGCTCGGAATCGAGCGTGTAGGATTTCTCGGGAACATCCGCCAGCAGCAGCTCGATCGACATCTTCTGGCTGGTCAGAGCCCGCGCGCTGTTGGTGGTGACTTCCATCCCTTCTTTGGGGAATCGACAGCAGGATGGCGCCAGTACGCGCTCGCCCTTGATCTCCACCATGCAGGTGCGGCAATTGCCGTCCGGACGCATGCCCTCCATATAACAGAGGCGCGGAATCTCGACACCGTTCTGCTCCGCGGCCTGGAGGATTGTCTGATCGGAACCGCAGATCACGGTTTTTCCATTTAGGAGGAACGAAACGGGCGGCGCGGCTACTGCGGCCGGCGCGATATCGAGGAGGGCGGTATCGTTCTGCGGCATTACTCGACTTCCTTGGGAAAGAATTTTAAGACTGTGAGCGCTGGATTGGGAGCAGCCTGACCCAAACCGCAGATCGATGCGTCCATCATCGCCTGGGATAACTCTTGTAAGAGTGGCGCATCCCATCGCTTCTGCTCCATCAACTGGAGCGCCTTAACCGTACCGACGCGGCAGGGCGTGCATTGACCGCAGGATTCGTCGGCGAAGAACTTCATCAAATTGCGCGCGACCGCCGAGGCTGTGTCGTGCTTTGAAAACACCACGATGGCCGCCGATCCGATGAAGCAACCGTACGGATTCAAAGTGTCAAAATCGAGTGGAATGTCGGCTTTGTCCGCCGGCAAAATTCCGCCCGATGCGCCGCCGGGGAGATATCCGTATAGCTCGTGGCCTTCCAGCATGCCGCCGCAGTATTCATCGATCAGTTCGCGCAGCGTGATGCCGGCAGGCGCCAGATGCACGCCAGGTTTCTTAACGCGGCCGCTGACAGAAAAGGACCGCAGACCCTTCCGGCCGTTGCGGCCCTGGCCTGCAAACCATGCCGCTCCCTTCTCGAGGATCTCGCGCACCCAGTGCAGCGTTTCCATATTGTGCTCGAGGGTGGGACGGCCGAACAGGCCGACTTGCGCGACGTAAGGTGGCCGCAGGCGGGGCTCGCCGCGCTTGCCTTCAATGGATTCGATCATCGAAGACTCTTCGCCGCAAATGTAGGCGCCGGCGCCTCGCCGAAGATGGATGGCCGGAATCGCATATGGCGGATTCGCTTGAAGGGCCGCAATCTCACGCTCCAGAATCGCCCGGCAGCCGTGATATTCGTCGCGGAGATAAATGTAAATCGCATCGATGCCGACCGCCCAGGCGGCGATGAGCGCGCCTTCCAAGAAACGATGCGGATCGCGTTCCAGGTAGTAGCGGTCCTTGAAGGTGCCGGGCTCGCCTTCGTCGATGTTGATCGCCATCAGACGCGGCGCGGGTTCGGCCGATACCAGTTTCCATTTGCGGCCGGCCGGGAAGCCGGCACCACCGAGGCCGCGCAGACCGGAGTCTTCCATGATCGCGATCACGTCTGCAGGCTTCTTCGCTCCGGCGGCGCACGATGCGGCAAGCGCATATCCCCCGGCGGCACGATAGGCCGCGTAATCGATGTAGCCGGGCGTAACTGCGCCAGTACTCGGGTGAGTTACTTGACCGGCTTGGACCGTCTGCTTCACTTGCTCTGCGGTGGCATATGGGATCGGATTCTGGCCAACGACAGCGACCGGCGCGGTCTCGCAGCGGCCGACACACGGGGCGTGCAGCACACGCACACCACTGCCGAGAATCGCAGGCAATTTAGCGAGCAGGTCGTGCGAGCCGGCCAGCTCACACGCGATGGAATCGCAGACGCGAACGGTAATCGCCGGAGGAGCCGTATCGCCCTCTTTCACGACGTCGAAGTGGTGATAAAACGTCGCCACCTCGTAGACCTCTGCCATGGCCATCTTCATCTCGTCCGCCAGCGCCACCAAATGCCTGGCCGACAGGCAACCATAGCGGTCTTGGATCTTGTGCAAGTGCTCGATGAGCAGATCGCGGCGGCGTGGTGCATCTCCAAGCAGGGCTTGGACATCCTCGCGCGCCTGCGGGTCGACTCGCCGGCCTTTGGGAGTCGAGCGTACGCCGCCAGCCTTTCCACGCTTCTTGTTTTTGGGGGTCGAATCGGGTGGAGGTGATGCTACAGAATTGCTCATCTGGAAGGCTAACTGTCATGTTATCATACCTATGAGGCCGCGCTTATGCATGTTGAGTTTCTTGGCGTTCCCCGCCAGCGCGCCGGCATCTCCCAACTGGAAGTTCACGCCGACACTCTGGGCCAGCTGCTAGGGACGCTCGCGACGCAAATTCCCCCGCTCCGCGAGTTCATCGCCGTAGATAGGCTTCATTCTTCGTTCATTGCCAACTTGAATGGGGACCGGTTTGTCAGCGATCCGTCGACGCCCCTGGTCAAAGAGGATCGCGTGCTCATTCTCTCCGCCGACGCGGGAGGATAGAAGGAAGCGATGCCCTTCGGTTATCACGGACGCTACCTTCGGATCGACGTGTCTACCGGCGCGTCCGAGTACGTACCGCTGTCCGACACCGTTCTGCGGCAGTACCTGGGTGGCAGCGGGCTGGGCGTGAAGCTGCTGCTCGATGAAGGTGCTGCGATTATGGACCCCCTCGCACCCGAGGCTCCTCTTGTTTTCGCCTTCAGTCCTCTGGTCGGCAGTCCTCTGACGACGTCGGCCAAGTTCGCGGTGGTGAGTAAGAGTCCGCTAACCGGGCGCATTAACGACTCACTCGCGAGCAGTGGATTTGCGATCGCGGGCAAGCGCTGCGGCTGCGACGCCATCGTCATCGCTGGACGCGCGGCTGAGCTTTCGGTGCTGGTGATTGATGACACGAGCGTACGCATCGAACCCGCGGCGGAATATCGCGGCGCGACGTGTCAGGACACTGAGAGCGGGCTCAAGGCTCGCTTAGGCGCGAATTATAGGGTCGCGTCGATCGGTCCAGCGGGTGAGAATCTGGTTCGCTATGCGACGATCTCGCACGATGGCCGCCATGCAGGGCGCGGGGGCAGCGGAGCCGTACTTGGCGCCAAGAACATCAAGGCGATTGCTCTGCGCGGAACGCGGCGCGCCGAGTGGGCGAATCCCGGCGAGCTCACGACAATCAGCAAGAGTCTTTCCAAGCGGTCGTTCGGTCCTGCGACTGCGAAATACCGCGAGCTCGGCACTGCAACGAATCTGCTCACATTCAACAGATTCGGCGCGCTGCCGACGCGCAACTTTCAAAGCGGCACGTTCGATGAAGCTGCAAGTCTTTCGCACGAGCAGTTGAGCACCACTCGTTCCAAAACGCGCGAAAGTTGCGTGAGCTGCACTATTGGATGCGAACACATCTACTCACTAGGAAGCGGCGGGGTGCGAGTGGAGTATGAAAGCTTGTTCGCCCTTGGTTCATTGTGCGGAGTGAGCGACCCCGAAGCCGTTTTGCGCGCATCCAAGCGCTGCGACGAGTTGGGGCTCGACACGATCAGCACGGGAGGCACCATCGCGTTTGCCATGGAGTGTGTAGAGCGCGGATGGATCGACGAGCCGTGGCTCACTTTCGGCAGCGGCGACGCACTGCTGCGCGCGATCGATTCGATTGGTTCACGCCGCGGGATCGGCGACTTACTGGCGGAAGGCAGCCGTCGCGTGGCGCACGCGATCGGACACAACAGCATCGCTTTCGCGCCACAAGTGAAGGGCCTCGAGATTCCTGGTTACGAGCCGCGAGCGCTGCAAACGATGGCGCTCGGTTTCGCGGTGGGCGCGCGTGGCGCAGATCACAATCGTAGCGGCGCATATGAGGTCGATTTTTCGGACAAAGTCGATCGACGGAACCTAACGCTAGATGCCGTGCGTCATGCCATCGATACCGAGGACAAGGCTGCGCTGATGGATTCGATGATCATCTGCAAGTTTCTGCGCGGCGTATTCAACGATTTTCATGACGAAACGGCGGAGATGCTGCGCAGCATCACCGGCTGGGATGTGACCGCCGACGAGTTGCGTGAAACTGCGAAACGTATCGTGTCAGCCAAGCGGCAGTTCAATCTTCTCGCCGGGTGGACGCCGGCTGAAGACACACTCCCGGATCGCTTCCTCAACACCCCGCTGCCCAACGACCCCGAGGCTTCGCTCAGCCGCGAATTGCTCAATTCGCTGGTCGCCGAATACCATCGTCAGAGGGGCTGGTAGCCGGCTTCGGACAACGCAGCCAGATAGTCTTCGCGGGTATTGAGATTGCGCAGCGTGCGGAGCTGTGGATCGACGGCGAGCATTTCTTCCGGCCGCACCCGGCGAGTCCGCACGGCGTCGAACAGGAAAACCGGCCGCAACCTGTCTTTCTCCAGCAGCGCTTCGACGTGCGGCAGAGTATCGCGCCGATAGACCGCGGAGAGAGGATGAGGGAACCCTTCGATTTCCATCACGGCAATGTCATGATCGCCCAGCAGCTCAACCATCCGAACTACGAATGCCGGCACGAGCAGGGGAACGTCACAACTGGTTATATATGCAACATCGACCGAATTCGGCAAAGCTTTCAGCCCCGCGCGCAGTCCTTCCAGCGGGCCCCGCTGCTCGCGCTCATCGTGAGTGATCTTGACGTCAGCCGGAAGTTCCGGTAGAGATTGATCGCGCGCCGCAACCACCACGATAGGAGAGACCACCGTGCCGAGCAGCCGCACGACACGCTGAAGCATCGTCTCAGGACCGAAAGGCAGGGTCGCTTTGGGAACACCCATACGGGTCGACCTTCCTCCGCTTAAAACGATGCCGCTAGCTGTCATGGCTTCATTCCGAGACGGACCAGCGCTTCTTTCGTCGAAGCTTGCTGCAGCAGCTTCATGAAAGCGACGACTCCAGGACGATTCGCGCGCGATTTTGGCACGATGAAATCGTATTGCTCCTCCTGTACCGGCAGGAATCCAAGTCCGGCGTTACGAGCGATGGTATCGAGCGTCATGCCCCAATCGGCGCGGCCTTGGACTACGGCCGCCGCGACGGCATTGTGATTTCGCGGCTGTACGGCATAGCCGTGCGGCTTGACGCCGCCCAGCAGGCGATCGATCAATACGCGCGTGCCGCTCCCCTGGTTGCGATTGACCATCACACAGGCCGGATCGTTGATAGCAATCGCAATGGCGTCATGCGCGGTTTTTCCTTCGAAACGGACATCTCCACGGCGAAACACAATACCCTGCAGCCGCCCATACCCAGGAATGAGTTGAAGGGCCGGAGTCAAGAAAGGGCGATTGTATTCGTTGGTCTTCGGATCCAGCAGGTGTACACCGGCAATATCGCATTCGCCGCGCTTGGCCGCATCCAATCCAGCGGTGCTGCCCACGGCCAGAAATTTCGAAAACACGCCCTGACGCTGCAGCTCTCCAAGGGGGAAATCGAGAGCGATGCAATGGCTGCCAATCACGACAAGATCGGCCAACTGCAAATCGCGCCCAAGAAGCTGGACGCTGATAATGGTTCCGGCTTCAACGATTTCCTCATGCCGCCCAATAGTCGCGAAGCCATCGGCTCTGCTAAACGTTGTGACGCTGCCCGAGCCTTGCCCCATGGGATATGCGGCGAGCCCCTCGTTCGGAGTCTCGACTAGCCCCACGAGAAGATATTCCGTCCGGCCGATCTCGCTGTTCACTTTGACGGCAAGCTTGGCCGGCACAACCGTTCGCTCCTCCGAGCCGCGGCCCGCGAGTAAGCGAATCACGGGGGCAACAAACTCGTGGAAGGTGAAGATCGCCGACGTCGGAAATCCTGGAAGCACGACTACGGGGCGTCTTTTACTCGCTGCGAGGCAAATCGGTTTACCGGGCTTCAGTGCGACGCCATGCGCGACGATGCCGGGATCGTCGAGTTCAGCGACGACACGATAGGAAACGTCGCCTGCGCCCTTGCTGGTTCCGCCGGACAGAAGCACCACGTCGGCGACCGCCAGTGCATGCCGGAGTCGTTCGCGCAAGGCGGCAACGTCGTCGTGCGTGATGCCAAGGCGCATTGGCTCGCCACCCAGTTCCTTCACGGCGTCAGCCAGAACCTGCGCGTTCGAGTCATAAACCTTAGCCGGCTGCATTGGATCGCCGGGCGCGATGATCTCATCTCCCGTGGAGAGGATCGCGACAATCGGCTTCCGCCAAACGTTGACCTTCGCGACACCTATCGCGGCGAGGACTCCCGTATCGCGGCTGGTCAACAGCCTTCCTTGACGGAGAACCGTCTCGCCTGCGGTGATGTCAGTCCCGGCAAACGATATGCCGCTGCCTGCGGTGACGGCCCTGGAAATTCTAAGCTCAGAGTCGCGTGTCTCCGCGTACTCGACCATGACAACGGCGTCGGCGCCGCGCGGCACCATGCCGCCGGTTGCAATTAAGACCGCCTTGCCAGGTTGAATGACCGTGGCCGGAATAACGCCCGTGTGTATCTCCTCATCGCCCAACAGCACGGATCGTGGAACCTCTTCAGACGCGCCAAACGTGTCTTCCGCGACGACAGCGAAACCATCGACATTCGAACGATCGAACGAAGGCACGTCCACTGGCGACAGCACGTCCGCCGCCAGCACCCGGCCGAGTGCCGAGTCGAGCGGAATTGTTTCGGCACCGAGCGGTGCGAGATCAAGTGCGGCTCGAAACCGCCGCTCCGCCTCATCCCGGTCGAGTACCTGGAGGAACTGCTCTTGTTCAGGCATGTGGCTCACCCATAGAGCCAAACCTTGACCTCGGATCCGGCCGCGAAACCCTCGCTATCGTCGCCCACGATGACGAAGCCGTCCGCTCGCGTCGTGGACGATAATAGCGACGCTCCGCCCACAGTCAGTGGCTCGACCATATCGCCGTCGAGTTTCACACGTGCGTAGTCCAGTCGGCCGATGGGCGAACTAATCTTGCGATTCAAAATGCCACGGACTGCTCGATACGGCCAATGTTTGGGGCGTGCGCCGAGCGCTCGAATCGCGCGCCCGGCAAAGAAATCGTACGCGCATAAACTCGACACTGGATTGCCGGGAAGCAAGAAAATCAGGCGATGTCCTATCCGGCCAAGTCCGGTGGGACTGCTCGGCCGCATCGCGATTCCGTGCACGGCCAGCTCGCCGTGTTGCGCGACGAGCATGGGCGCCAAGTCCTCGATGCCGACACTCGATCCTCCGGAAACAATAACAACATCTGCGTCAGAATGAAGCGCTTCGAGGATGGCATTCGGATCGTCGCGAACCAAGCCCGGGAAGTCGACGATGCCTCCGTCGCGCTCGACCAGCGCCGAAAGCATCGGCCCGTTGGCGTCCACAATATGAAAACCACTTGGATGCGACCCGGAGGGAAGGAGTTCGTTCCCGGTCACGGCAAGCCGTACACGCGGTCGGCGAACCACATACGCCTCTCCCTGGCCAACGGAGCTGAGGACGCCTAGATCCTGGGGGCGCAATGCGCGTCCGGGCTCAAGCAGTATCGTGCCGCGCACGATATCTTCGCCGCGCCTGCCAAGGTTCTTGCCAGGTGAAACAGCCGCCAGTGCGCTGATGGTACGCGGGCCGGCGTCACTAGACTCCGCCTCCACCCATTCGGCAGGCAGCACGGCATCCGCCCCGCGTGGCATCGGCGCGCCCGTCATGATGCGAACCGCTTCACCCGTGGAAACACAGCCTTCAAACGGTGAGCCAGGCATGGAATTGCCAATAACTCTCAGTGGCAGCCGGGTGTACGAGGTGGCACCTTCCGTGCTATCCGCCCGGAGCGCGTAGCCGTCCATCGTCGCGCGGTCAAAACCCGGCACGTCCACATCGCTGATGACGGGCGCAGCCAGCACGCGACCGGAGGCGTTCCTAAGCGCAACAATCTCGGTAGCCAGCGGCTGCAGCTGCGGATCCAGCCAAGCGAGGGCGGCAGCCACCGTGTGACGCTGCGCGAAACCTCTCATCCGCACGTCGTCGTCGGCTCCTTTGCTGGTGTGGCGCATAGCGGATCAGGACCGAAACTAATGTTAACCCACAGGCGAAGTTTCCTCATACCGTCGAGGGTTCTGACAGGGTGATGAATGCCTGGTGGGTGGCTGTTACATCGCCTCGTCGTACCGAAATGGCCGGTGGAGGCTGCTCTTCCAAAAGTACGCAAGGATGATCACGCTGGCGACGGCGGCATAGGCACACCACACGGAAGTGAACGCATATCGCTTGACCGCCATCACCACCAGCAAGATGGCGAAGTTGGCCGCACCGAAAATGATGATGTCCTTCACTTTGGAGAAGAAGAGTGACCCACACGTCGCGATGATGTACAGGACCGCCACAGCCGTATGGTTCGTGGCCGGATTAAGGTACACGATGCTGTCGCCCTCGATAAACACCTGCAGTGAGTAGGCCGTCAGCGCCCATAACATATAGAGGGTTGTTAAGCCGCCGAGCACGGCAAATGGGAGCATCCGCCGGCGACTCCTGACATCGGACTCGAACAACAGCACGCTGAGTGGAATCAGAAATGGAAGGAGGCCCTGCGCATAGAGCATGAACGCTGCACCCATCTCGTGAGTGACCTCAGGCGAGAAGTTGCCGTGCAACCCGAGCCAGACGAAACCCTCAATGAATTGGTGAACGGCGAAAAGGGTGGGTAACGCGGCAAAAAGGAGTTCCCGCCTGTGTTTGACCTTGGTTAAGGTAACAGCCCCGACTGCTCCCAGAACTCCACTTCCGACAAAGCTCGCTCCGGCTGAAAAGCACACCCTCGGGCCATCCTTCTAGCGTGTTCGTATGCACTCTGGTGCGCCCTTCGACCGCCGTCACGCCACGTTGCCCGCCCAGGCGAATGAGTTGGTGGACACATGCGACTTACCAAGTGTACCCGCTGCAGCGGAGAGTATAGGTCGCAGGTCCAATAGCAACGGATTAGCGGTCGGTGACCGGTGTCGTTAGCTTTTTTAGTTGTCCGGTGGAATTAGCACGTTAGTTGTCCGGTCCAGGCCGGGTGGGAGGAAGCTGGCGAGGTGGAGACACCGAGCCGAGGAATACCCGCCCGAGAAACGGAGCGGATGATGAAGCTGCAAGACGTGATTCTGAAAGCGATGGCCAAGAGCCTGACCTGGATCGAGGCGGCCGAGATTGCCGGAATGAGTGTCCGCAACATGCAGCGGATGCGGCGACGCTACCAGGAGCATGGCTACAACGGGTTGTTCGACCGGCGGCGCGGCAAGAACAGCTACCACCGGGTGCCCATGGAAACGGCGGAAGGGGTGCTGGCGCTATATCGAAACAAGTGCCCAGATTTCAACGTGCGCCACTTCCATGAAAAACTCCGGGAGGTGGAAGGCATCCGGTTGAGCTACAGCTGGGTGAAGCAGGCGCTGCAAGGCGCGGGTCTGGTGGCGCGCAAGAAGAAGCGAGGACCGCATCGGCGCAGAAGACCGCGGCGGCCGTTGCCGGGGATGCTGCTGCACATCGACGGCAGTAAACACCGCTGGTTTCAGGACGACCGGTATTACGATCTGCTGGTGATTCTGGACGACGCCACCAGCCGCATCTATTACGCCCAGTTAGTGGAAGAGGAATCGACGCGCACGGTGATGACGGCGCTGCGCGAAGTGATCGAGCGCGAAGGCCTGTTCTGCGCCCTCTACAGCGATC
>JAIQFE010000013.1 GCA_020073445.1 Terriglobia bacterium | reverse complement strand
GAGGCATCGAGAATCTCTGGTGGTTGTTCACCTTCACTGCCGCGGCCTTCAACTTGTGGCGCATTCCAAAGCTCCGGGCCGCGGTGTGTTGAGCGGCGCTTCCGGGGCCCACTGAGAGGCCCGGTTGCCGACTGCGGGGGCGCCTCGCGACGCCTCCTTCTGCCGGTAACAGTGCTCCCTACGAAGTGCCAGTGGTGTTCCCGGACGCTATTTCAGCAAGCTCCTAGCTACTTTTTTGACAGCCATCACACTGGTTGGATCGAATCGGTGTTGTCGGAACCAGGGCTTACGCCTCTTGGCTTCCGATAATGATGCATAACGGTACCTTGAATTAGGCACTGTCCGTCGGTAGGCAGCAGTTATCCGGGAGCTGACAAAAGCGTCCGTCCGTTATTCGTACCGCAACGCGACCGTCGGGTTCACCGTGACCGCCCGCCGCGTGGGAACCAGACACGCGATTAACGCCACCGCCGCCAGCATCGCGGAAACCGCGGCGTAGGTTGCGGGATCGGTAGCCGTAACTTCATACAGTGCGGACGAAAGATATCGGGTGAGCGCTACCGAGCCCGCGATCCCCAGAACCAAACCCGCACCAAAGAGAATTAGCGAGCGAAGCGCAACCAGTCTGAAAACGTCTCCGGCCTTCGCGCCCAGCGCCATCCGGATACCGATTTCCCGGGTTCGTTCCGCCACTGAATATGCCATCACCCCGTAAATTCCCACCGCCGCCAGAACAGCGGCGATTGCGCCGAAGACGCCCAGCAGCAGAACGTAGAGGCGAACATAGCGGACTTGCTGATCCAGATAATCCTCCACCGTTCGGACATTGGCCACCGGATGAGTGTGATCCACTTCCGCCACGGCCTGCCGCACGCTCGGCACCATGCTGAGCGGCTTGCCTTTGGTGCGCATCACGAAGAACATTCCCGCGCGGGATCCGTATCCCGCGCCCATCCAGCGGGGAGTCTGCTGGAGATACGGCACATAGATCGTCGGTCTGAGCTGTCTCTGCTGCCGGTTCATCCGGATGTCCGTGACCACCCCCACGATTTCTCGCAATGGCTCATCGGGCACGTAGTCGAGCCGGATCTGCTTCCCGACGGGAGTCTCGTCGGGCCAGTAACGCTTGGCCATGGTCTGATTGATCACCACCACGTATGGCGCGCTGGCCGTATCGCGATCGGTGAACTCGCGGCCCGCTAGAATTGGACTTCGCAGCGTAGCGAAATAATCCTCAGTGATCGCGATGTAATTCGCGGTCTGAGATGGCTGCCCGTTAGCATCCGGCGGCGGTGCGGGACGTCCCAGAATCAGGAACCCCATGTTCAGCGCTCCTGACAGCGGGGGGGAACTCGCACCCGCAGCGGAGACTACGCCGGGCACGCTCTTAAGCCGCTCATATACGCGAGTGAAAGTCAGCGTTGTTACGGGCAGCACGTCCCACAAACCCGCGTTTCTGTATCGTGCATACGGCTTAATCGCTTCATCGCGGGAAAATCGAAAATCAAATGTCAGTAGATCTTTTGGATCGGCGCCCAGCGCGTTGCTTTGAATTCGCACGAAACTGTTGATCATTAACCCTGCCCCAATCAGCAGCACCAGAGCCATCGCGATCTGGAGAACCACCAGCCCGCTACGCAGGCGCTGTCGGATCACGCCATCGGTGCCGCCTCGCGTCGTTTCCTTGAGCGAGCCCGCCAGGTCTGGATTGGACGCCTGAACGGCAGGAGCGATTCCAAACAATACCGCTGCCAGCACCGAGATCACCAGAGTAAATGCCAGGACGCTCAGGTCCAAAGAAAGCTCGCTCAACCGCGGAAAACCAGGCGGAGCAGCCGCCACAAAAAGACGCAGCCCGCCCCAGGCGAGAAGAACGCCCAACACTCCCCCAAGCAGGGCCAGAGGTAAATTCTCAGTTACCAGTTGCCGCACGATCCTGCCCCGGCCCGCTCCAACCGCCATGCGTACCGCAATTTCGGTTCGCCTCGATGCCGCCCGCGCCAGCAGTAGGCCGGCGACGTTCGCGCACCCGATCAGTAGCACGATACCCACCGCGCCCTGCAACAGCAGCAGCGGTGATCGCAGCCCCCCGTACAGCGATTCCGTCATGGTTTGCACCACCGCGCCGATATTCTTGTTTCGCGGATCGGAGCTTGCCAGTTGTGCTGTGAGGCCATCGATTTCCGATTGCGCCTGCCTTATGTCGACTCCCGGCTTGAGTCGCGCGGCCACGCCCGAGGTGTACTGCGTGCTCTGCATCTCGGTGCGAGTCCAGTTCATGGGCGTCCAGAAATCGGCGTCTTCGTCGAACAGGTAGAAATTCGGCGGCATTACGCCGATGACGGTCTTCTCCACGCCGTCGACGCGCAGGGTTTGGCCGATCACGTTACGATCCCCGTTGAAGTGCCGCTGCCAGAATCGGTCGCTGATTAATAGAACCGGAGCGGGAGTGTCCACCGGATTCTCGTCGTCCGCAAGTGTGCGTCCTAACAGGGGCTTCACGCCCAGCGTTCTAAAAAGGGAGGGCGTAAAGTTCTCACAGTCCACTCTCTCTGGCGGCTGCCCATGCTCGTCCGACCCGATATTGCAGACGTTATTCCGGATCATTCCCATCTCTTCGAAGGACTTGGCGCGTTCTTGGAGTGTCAAGTAGTTATATGCGGTAACCCCATTGGTTTGGTCGCGATGGTCGAGCGGAACGGACCAGATCATCACCAGCCGGCTAGCGTCCGGGTACGGAAGTGGCCTCAAAAGCGTGGTGTTGATCAGGCTGAATATGACGGTGTTTGCCCCGATACCCATCGCCAGAGACAGCGCCGCTATGATCGTGAACGTTGGCTTCCGCAGAAGCATCCGGAAACCGAATAGCAGATCCTGCCGCCAGCTTGTCATAAGCATCGCTCCTCGGTGCTAATTGCTTCTCATTATGACGTAGCCGGGCTCATTTTGTTCCTAGTTAAGGTCTCGGAGTTCCCGTAGTTCCGGCTCCGCGGTACCCCGTCCGGCTATCTTGTGATCAGGGAGTTCTAGCACTCTTCCCTCGAAGGGCTTGGAACGCATTCTGGGGAAGTCGCGCAGTATTTAACTATTGCAGCGGTGTTGGCCGAGATTCCGGTTCTAGGAATTTCACTCCCGAGTAACGGCAGCGGGGGAAGTTAGCCACCGAGAATACGTGATATCGGTCCGCGTGACCACGGGAACTTCAGGGCGCGGAATCTCGCGCATACGCTCTGGCGGCGTAGCGATATCGGGCAACTATTCTGGCGGCTCCAAGGACCGAGTGCCTTCTGCCGGTGGGTCAACTGGTGGCGTGGCATGGTTATCGGCATCGCCGTGGGGACAGTGCGCGGCAAGATCCGCAAGGAAGGTACTGGGCGTGGCGCCTTGTGCGTGGGACGCGAAGCAGGAACGCGATGGCCACAAGCGCCGGGAGAAGGCAAAGGACGGGAGCGCCGGTGAGAAGACCGCGCACTGCGCCGATTCCAGATGATGCGCCAACGATGATCTTTCCAGACGAAACCGTTTAGGGTGTGGCGTTTGGTTCCCGGCACTACGCCGCTCGGGATGACGCCGTTCAGTTCTTGATCGTTGGGAGGAGTGGGGTCAACGTGGCTGTCTTAATCAGGCGACATTTCTTGTACTTCTTGCCGCTCTTGCACGGGCAAAGGTCGTTCCGGCCGATTTTGACCTGAGCCTGCATGAGGACGAAACCCTCATTGGAACCCTCATCTTAAACAGGGTGAACGGTGCTGAAAATGCACAACCAGAGGGTGATGGAAATGGCAGCCATCGCCCGCGAACGCGCTCGGGAGGCAATTACCGTTAATGCCCGATAATGGGAATCTAGGTGGCGGATTTGCCAAGCGCACCTCGAATCTTTCCGGGATAGCCACCTTTCAAGACGCGCTCCCGTGGCCCCGAAGAACGCAGCGGCATGGCGGGAAGTTTCTGCGGCGTGTTTTCTGCAACACGATCTAACGAACTACCGGCGCAGCGGCGCTCGCCGGCGGCAGGGAAGGAACAGCCGCGGGAAGCACGGCCTTCCCGTCGAGTGCAAAGACGAACAGCATGGAAGGATCATCGACTTTAGCATCGGTGGGACCGACGATCCCCGCGGCGCGGCCCCTGCCGGCCATGAAGGCCACGTACTGTTTGCCATCGATCTCGTAGGTGATCGGTGGCGCCACACCTAACGTGCCAGTTTGAATCTCGAGCAGCTTCTCGCCTTTGTCGGCGCTCCAAGCCGCAAAACGCCCGTCATTGGATGTCTGGAAGACGAGGTTCCCGCCAGTGGTCACAGTGCCACCGCCGATGCCTCCGCCGCCATCACCGCGCCAGACCAGCATATGTTTCACGGGATCCCAGGCCTGCAGGCCGCCGCGCACCCCGTCCGGCGCTGACGGACCGATGGCTGGAGCCTTGATCTGGCGCGGTTCAGTGGTCCCGCGTACATCGCCATTGCTACCTTTCTTGTATTCGTCGGCTGCCTGGTAGGTGTACGACGTGTAGGAAGCGGGAATGTAGACCAGTCCGGTATCCGGATTAAAAGACATCGGCGCCCAGTTATGGGCACCGCCACCGGTCGGATACACCGCTACCGGCTCGACATCGTAATAAGCTTCGGGATTCACCATCGGACGCCCGCTATCGTCGACGCCTTTTGCCCAATTCACTTTCACGAACGGGAAAGCCGAAATGAACTGTCCTGTGACCCGGTCGAGGGCGTAGAAGAATCCATTCTTCGCGGCTTGTGTCAGGACCTTCCGTACGCGCCCATCAATCCGCAAGTCGAGCAACATGAGCTGCTGGACGCTGTCGAAATCCCAGTTGTCGTTCGGCACCGTCTGAAAATGCCACTTGAGCTTCCCGGTTGTGAGATCCACGGCAAGGATCGAGCACGTGTACAGATTGTCCAGATTCTTCGCGCCGCGGAATTTCTGCGTCCACGGCTCCGCATTCCCGGTCCCGACATAAACCAGGTTGGCGTCAGGATCGTAAGCGAATCCATCCCAGACCGCGCCGCCGCCGCCTTTAGTGTAGAAATCGCCGCCCCACGTTTTGGCGGCCGCTCGCATGGCTTCGTTCTCAAAGGGCTTGCTGGGATCGCCTGGAACCGTATAGAATCTCCACGCGCGCTGCCCAGTTGCGGCGTCATACGCATCGAAGAAACCGCGAGTCTCCGTATCCCCGCCCGAGGCCCCGATGATCACTTTGCCGCCGGCGATCCTTGGCGCCATCGTGATGTAGTATCCCTCCTGGGACCAGGCCACGCGGGTCTCCCAGACAGGTTTGCCCGTAGTCGCGTCGAGCGCAAACAACCGGCCATCGATGGCCGGAGCAAAGATCTTCCCGTTGTAGAGCGCAAGTCCACGATTCGCATTAATGCCCCTCGTGCGCTGATTGACCTCCGGGTCCCACCGCCAAATCTGCTTGCCCGTGCGGGCATCGACCGCGTAGACCACGCTCCAGGTGGTAGTGCCGTAGATCGTGTTATTCCAGACAAGCGGCGTGCCTTCCTGGTTGTAGCCGCCCGCGCCCACCACGTACGACCACTCGAGGCCGAGTCGCTTCACATTCGAAGCGTCGATCTGTTTCAGGGGGCTGTAGCGCGTCTCGCTCTGGGATTTCCCGTAGGTGAGCCAGGAACCTGGGAACTGATCCGCGGGCGTCCCGGCATTCTTCAGGACCGCCGAGTCAACAACAGAAGGCTGCTGGGCGGAAATCGTGGCGCTACCCGCCAGCGTCAGGACCACCGCAAGTAATAGGGTTGCGCGATTCCGTCGAAACGTTTGCATGAGGTCTCCTCCAAACAACCTGCTTGGTCGAAACAGGCCCGTGCGAAGCCCGGTATCTATCGCAATAAGGCGTTTCCGATTCTACTGCAATTCGCTCCCGAAGATATTGAACTCAGTGGCATGGGAGTTGGCACGCACGAGTCCGTGACTTACCGGGCCGTCTTAGGCCGCCTGGCCACGTTGACCGCCGCGTCGAATCGAGCTCCCATCGCGTCGAAGTCTCGGGTGGGACCGTTCCATCGCAGTTGGTTGACATCGTCGAATAGATGGATGTCGGTCCGGAGCGTCGCAAGTGTTCGGAACAGTAGCGCTTTGTCGTGCTCGATCGAGAGCGTCTTTGCGAGGGAACTTGCATTCGTCGCGTTCACGTGCCAGTCCCTCCAATCTGCGGGGATGCCCTCGAGATTACCGAACTTAGCAAGGACCGCTGCCGACGATTTTGCCCCCCACCCAGGGAGCCCTGGATAGCCGTCTGCCGCATCACCGACCAGGGCGAGGTAATCGGGGATTGAACCCGGCGCTACCCCGAACTTCTGGATCACGCCGGCCTCGTCGCACGTCACACGCGTCCGACGATTTAGTTGGACGATTCGGCTGCCTCGGACACATTGGGCAAGATCCTTATCCGGAGTGCATATGATCACGCGCTCGACGCGGGCATCCCTGGCAGCCGCCAACGCCCCAGCCGCAAGCGCATCGTCGGCCTCAAACTCGATCATCGGCCAGACAATAATACCCGCCGCAGAAAGAGCCTCTTCGAGTAGTGGGAATTGCGCCAACAAGTCGGGTTCAATACCTGCGCCGGTCTTGTAGCCGGGCCATAGATTATTGCGGAAGGACTCGATGACGTGATCCGTTGCAACAGCGACGTGCGTTGCACCGCCCTTGATCATTCCCAGGATGGACGCGAGTACGCCTCGAACTGCCGCGATCTCGTGCCCGTACTGATCCCGCGCGGACGGTAGGGCGTAGTAGTGGCGGAACAACTCGTATGTACCGTCAATCAGATGGACTTCCAGGCCGGCCTCCAGCTCAACCTTATAAGAGCGACGCCATTTCAATCAAGCTGGAAGATCGATTGCGCTCCAGCCCTTGAAGACGTGCGCTTTGCAAGCGGGATCTTCGTCCTTGATGTTCCCCCTCAACGGAGGTTCAGCACATTTTTCCCAAGGCGCCGGAGTATCAATAATATTGATATGGGAATTCAACCTCCCAGGTAGACATTTCTCGCCATTTAGAATAGACTGCCCGGAACGAGTAGTCGAGGGTAATTCAGGAGATCCACGATGAACTTCTTCACCCGCGCATTTGCTTTTACGCTGCTTTGCGGACTTTTCTTTGTGCCGGCCACGTTCGCCCAAGTGAACGCGACTGTCGGAGGCACCGTGACAGATGCGTCCGGAGCCGTGATTGTTACGGCGGCAGTCTCCGCGAAGAATAACAGCACTGGTATCGTCACCAACACCACCACCAACACGAGCGGAGCTTACGAATTCGCCAGTCTCCAGCCGGGAACCTACACTGTCACGGCCACCATCTCCGGATTCAAGACGGCCACCTACAACAATGTCATGCTGGGCCAAGGCCAGCAGGCGCGCCTCAATTTCAACATGGAGGTGGCCGCGGCGGGCGAAACCGTCAGCGTGGTCGCCGAAGGGGACACGGTATTGGCTACCACATCAGCGTCCGTCGGCGGAACGCTCAACATGCGGGAGGTGAGCAACCTCCCGGTAGCTTCCCGCAACGTGCTGGATCTGGTGACGCTGACGCCAGGCGTAATCGGGGTACAGGGAACTTTCACCGCGGCCGGGCAGACAGTTCCGGTTTTTGCGGGAACAGCGACCGGCAACGTCAATACCACCCGCGATGGCATGACCACCAACGACGGGCGCTATAACAACTCCAATGGTGCCTACTCCGGAATTTTCACCAGCCCGGACATGGTGGAGGAAGTACGGGTCAGCACCAATTCGATCGACCCCGCGTTGGGCCGGGGATCGGCGCAGGTGCAAATGCTTACCCGGTCGGGCGGCAACGAATACCACGGCGCCTTGTTCTACACCAACGCAAACTCGGCCCTGAGTTCCAAGACTTACTTTCAAAATCTGCAAGGACAACCCTTGGATTACTACAATCGCAATCAGTACGGCGGGCGGCTCGGCGGGCCGATCGTGAAGAACAAAGCGTTCTTCTTTGCGCTGATTGACAACCAGCGATACGTGCAAAAGGTCAACGTCGTATCCACGGTGCTCACTGCGGAGGCGCGCCAGGGCATCTTCCGCTATTTGACCGCCGGATCACCGGGCGGGACATCCCGCCGGAATGGCAATGCATTCTCCAGCACTCCGTCGGTCGATATCAACGGCAACATTTTGAAGTCCGCCGGTGGAACACCACTGTTCCTGAACCAATTCAACGTGTTCAGCGACGTGAAAGACCCCAACCGGACCAAGATCGATCCAGTGTGGTTTGGGCCTCAGTTCCTCAGCCGCCTGCCGCTTCCCAATAACTGGACCGTGGGTGACGGCCTGAACACCGCGGGATTCCAATTCCAGCGGCGCGAGGAGGGTATCGACGGCGCCACTGGCCAGAGCCCCAGCGCCGACCGCGATCACCTGACGCTGCGGTTCGATTATCAGGTCAACGACAAGAACAAGGTGAACTTCGTGATGAGCCGCGAGCACGATTGGGGCGTCTCCTCACAGAGCGGGCAGCTCCAATACCCCGCCGGGTATATCGGTGACGTTCAGCGCAGGCCGCGCCTTTACACCGCAGCGTGGACCAGCGTCATCACTCCGAGCCTGCTCAACGAATTCCGCTTCGGCTACAAACGCGATACTTGGGAAGGCTCGTCCGCGTTCGATCAGGGCGCTGGCTATAGCGGCGTCAGTAGCGATAGTCTTACGCAATCCTCGAAGGACGCTCGCGCGAGCTTTCCCACCATAAACGGGCAATTCCAATACATTCAGCCGTCCACGGGGACCGGAACGCTGGGACTGGGGCAGTACGCACAGATGAATGTCGCATCGCCTCGGCTGACTTACAGCCCGATGTCGCAGTTCGCCGACACCGTAAGCTGGAACCACGCCTCGCACTCATTCCAGGGCGGGTTCGACATGACGCGCGAGTATTCGCAGTCCTCGAACAGCGGCGGCACCCAGACCACGCGGCCTAGCGTCAGCCTGGGAGTCGGCCCGACGCAGGTGCCGAACATCAACAGCACGAATTTTGCGGGATTGAACGCCAACGATGTGACTTCTGCTCAGGATTTGCTGGCCAACCTGGCCGGAACCGTGGCCAGCATTTCGCAGCAGTACTGGATCAACACTCCGACCGACACGAACTGGTCGGATTACACCAAGAATGTCTTCTTTTATCGCGAACATCACGCCAACCAGTGGGCGTCGTTCTTTAAGGACAACTGGAAGGTAACACGTAACCTGACGGTGAATCTGGGCATTCGCTACGACTTCTACGGCACTCCATACGAGAGTCATGGGTTGGCCGGAAAAGTAGTTAATCCGTTTGGCCTCTCCGGCACCAATTACGCGGACGCGTTTGGCAACCGGGCTACCAGTCCCGGACAAATCACGACCATCAAGTTTGTGAACGCCAATTCCCCCAATCCGGGCGACACGATCTACAACAACGACTGGAACAACTTCGCTCCCTCGATCGGCATTGCCTACCAGGTGCCGTGGTTCAAGCGCAGCACCGTCCTGCGGGCCGGTTATGGCATCAACTACACATTTGCGGTGGACTTCCTCGGGCTCAACACGAATATCGGCAACGTTCCGGGAACGATTTTGAACACCGCCAACCCAGTCGCCAGCTACGTGAGCGTTCAGACTCTGGCAAGCTCCGGTCTGCTCCCGGTCAGCACCCAGGGCACTCAGCCGTTTGCGCCGGTGCCGGTGACGAACCGTTCGGCGGGCTTGAACCCCTATGACGTGAATCTTAAGACCCCTTACATCCAAAGTTTCAACATAGCTCTTCAGCGCGAGATTACGCGGTCATTGACCGTGGATGTCAGCTACATCGGAAACAAGGCCACCAAGCTGGTGACCGGCAGGCAGATCAACGATGTAGACATCGTAGACAACGGCCTCCTGAACGCCTTCAACATCACGCGGTCGGGTGGGAATGCTCCGCTATTCGACACCCTGCTGAACGGCGTGAACATAACCGGCGTAGGCGTGGTCGGGCAGAACGGCCTGACCGGCTCGTCGGCCCTGCGGCGGTTCACCACGACCAATGCGTTCATAGCGAACGGCCAGGTCGGAAGTCTCGCCAACTTCCTCAACACCAGTGCGGCTCTGGGCGGTTTGCCGGGCACCATTCTCCGCAAGGCTGGACTGCCGGAGAATTTCTTCGTGGTCAACCCTCAGTTCGGCAGTATGGCGTACCAAAGCAACAACGGCAACTCGACCTACAATGCGGGGCAAGTGCATTTCTCGCAACGGCTCACGCATGGGTTGTCGGCTCAAGGCTCCTACACCTTCTCGAAGACTCTGGGCGACAACACGATCCGCGACCAGAATAATCTCCGCCTCAGCAAGGGCCTGCTGAGCATCGACCGCACGCACGTAATTCAGGAAGCGTTCAGCTACTCGGTTCCGTTTGGCAAGGGCGGAAACTACCTAACGCACCTCCCTAACTGGGCCGACCAGGCGATTGGCGGCTGGCAGATTTCATCCGGCGCGACCTGGTCGTCTGGCATCCCGCTCAGCTTCACAGGCTTTAACACTTTGAATCAATTCGGGACAGCCACCGCAGACTTGGTCGGGAATCTGCCGAGCGATTATCAGCAGGTATTGAAGGGTGCAAACCTCGTGAACTACTTCCCGACGCTGACCACCAAGGCCGCGCCAGTGCCTAATTTTGGAACGGGCGGGGACGCCACTACCCTGACCGGCCGCTACACGGGCCAGGTGGTAGTCGATCAAAACGGCAACGCCGTCCTGGCCAACTCTCAGCCGGGCACGACCGGCAACCTGGCGGTGAACACGCCGCTGCTCAGGGGGCCGGGCCAGCTCAGCTTCAACGGGGCCGTGAACAAGATCTTCACAATCACGGAGGGGACAAGGTTAACCTTTCGTGCCGACGTGATCAATCTCCTGAACAAGCCGCAGTGGGGCAATCCGGTCACCGACATCAACTCGGCATCCTTCGGCCGCATTAACAGCGCAACCGGAAACCGCACGATAACGTTAAACATGAGAATCGACTTCTAGGAAATTCGCTAGAGTAGTTGGAATGAGCTGCGCGCAGTGGTTCGTAGCTGGAGCTTTGCTTGGTGGTGCGGCCAGCGCTCCCGCGCAAACCCCGGACACCCTGAGTGCGGAAGTGAAGTTCACATACAGGACCATCAAGAACAATCTGGTGAGGTTGGCGGAAAAGATGCCCGCGGAGGATTACAGCTTCAGGCCGGTACCCGAGGTGGAAACCTTTGGCCGGCGCGTGGCCCACATAGCCGATGCAAATATGAACGTCTGCGCGGGACTCAACGGGGAACGCAAGCCTCTGGGCGCGGCTTCCAAGACGACCAAGGCCGATCTGGTGGCGGCGCTGAAGGAATCCTTCGCTTACTGTGACGGCGTTGTCGATTCGCTGACCGATGCCACGGCCAGAGAGATGGTAAGTTCGCGGCTCGGAGGACCGTTCCCCCCGGAACCAACCCGCTCCAGGCTTGGGACGCTAAATAACCTGGTGCGCCACTCGAATGAAATGTACGGTTACATGGCCGTCTATCTTCGTTTAAAGGGCATCGTGCCGCCGACGAGCGCTCCCGAGTAGGCGCAGCGCGTTCCCATCGCGTTGGCGGTACGCGGACCGCCGAAGTACTGCTACGCACCGCATTCGGGTACTCCGGCACCGACCCTAAGATAAATGGTACGTAAGGGCGATAGACGGAGAACCGTTTATCCGGCTTAATGGAGATATGATCCGCTGTCAGTCTTGCGACGGAATCCTAACCAAGAACGAAAAGACCTGTTACCGCTGCGGCGATCCAGCTCCAGAACATGCCAAACCCGTACAGAATCTGATTCCGCTGCTCCTTTCGGCCGGGTTGATGGTATCCCTCGGATTCACGGCTTATTGGTTCTGGTTGGGCGCCACGCCATAACTCATCGTGAAAGATCAGCTATCGAATCCGCCGCGGTCCATGATTTGGTCTCCCGCTCATGTGGCCACGGAGAGCAGGTTACGCTGTCACCGGTGTCGCTCACTGGATACACACCGCATTCGACGCACCGGACCCATCGCGAGCCTGTTGCATGCAATTGGTCTCGCGCCCTTCCTTTGCCGAAGCTGCCATCGCAGATTCTTCAGGCGAAACCCTCATTCAGCCGACTAAGCGATCGACCAGCGGAGTTACTATCTTCTAGCTACCTTCGATCAGGCAGCGCGAACACGTATAGAGCGTTACCCGTGGCGGGACTATGGACGTCCGGAGCCACTAAGCTCGGCACGTTTCGGGGACTCCCTCCGCCGTTGGCCGTGGTCACCGCCAGATACTGTTTGCCGCCCACGGAGAACGTCAGAGGAAAGCCCTGCACGGCGGCCGGCAGCCGCGTCTCCCACAGAATCTTGCCGGTATTGACGTCGAACGCGCGGAACATGCGATTCAGGTCGCCCGCGAACACCACGCCGCCCGCCGTGGACAAAACGCCGGTCAGAAACGGCGCACGCTGCTCGTATTTCCAGAGCTCGCGGAGCGTCCGCGCATCGTAGGCCGCCAGCTTGCCCACGTTTCCGTTCGATCCTGGCATCTCAAAGTAGCGCGACCGCGCGCCACCCCCGGCCCCGGCGCCTTCCGATTTATCGACCACCTGCGCGCTGAATTCGAGGCAGCTTTGGCTCAGCGGCACAATCAGCCGATTGCCCGGCGGATAGTACGACATCGCCGGCCAATTCTTGCCGCCCTCGGTCGAAGGACACCCTAGCACCCCTTCGCCGATCCGCTGTTCAACAATATCGTTGCGGTAGTGCGGCTCGCCGGTGGTGGGGTTGATGGAGTCGTAGACATTCTGGAACACCATCTCCTTGTAGCCCAGATACTTTCCGGTCTTGCGGTCCAGCTTCCACAGGATGCCGGTTTTGCCAGCGCTGAAGACGTAGTTCTGGCGTTGGTCGGCATCTTTGCCATCCACCAGCACGCGCTCGAAGACTTCGTCCAGATCCAGCGTCTCACCGGGCGCGTGATCGTAGTACCAGGCGAGCTTCCCGGTGTCGGCATTCAGCGCCAGCGTCGAGTTGGCGTACAGAGTCGCGCCGTTACCCGATCCGCGGCTCACGCGCATCCAGGGCTTGGCCTGGGCCGTTCCCCAATAGGTAAGGTTCAAGTCGGGATCGTAGCTGCCGGTGATCCAGGTTTCGGCGCCTACACGAGAAGCATCGGGCAGGCCTCCCCAGGTATCGCCTCCCGGCTCTCCCGTCAGCGCAATGGTGTAGAAGCGCCAAACCTCTTTGCCGGTCTTGGCGTCGTAGGCGCTGATGAAGCATTTCTCGCCGCCATACTGCTGGCAGCCGCTCAGACCCTGGATCAGCTTGCCTTTCACGGCAATCGGTCCGCTGGTGGTGGAGTGCTGGTTCTTGGATCGGTCGCCAATGGTGGTGTCCCAGACGATCTTGCCATTGCGGGCGTCGAAGGCGATCAGGTGCGCTTCGCTGCTGGTAACGTAGACGTTATCGCCGTAGATCGTGATCCCGCGCATGGCGGGCGAGCCCGCATTGGTTCCGTAGCGATTCTCCCAAATCAGCTCGCCAGTCTTGGCATCCAGGGCTTGCAACACCTGCGCGGCGTTGTTCACATAGAGCACGCCGTTGTGGACGATGGGCGCCGGATCGTTGCCCAGCGGGTTTCCATCCTGCATGGACCAACTCCACACCTGTCGTAGGTCGCCCACGTTCTGCGTGGTGATCTGATTCAGCGGGCTGAAGGAACTCGCCTTATAATCGCGGCGGATCATCAGCCAGTCGGCCGGATCCGGATTGCGAAGCATCGCGTCGGTTACGGAGACGTAGTTCTTCACTTCGCCTTCGACGGTGATTCCGCGGGGCGTCTGCTTCTCTTGTTTCGCCTGCGTAGCTTGTTTGGCGTTGTCTTGTTTGGCTGCGACTGCAGCCGGACCGCCGCCCGCGACGCTGCGAATCATCACGCTGGAAGTGGCCACAAGTGCCTGGTTCCCCGGCCGTGCGTTGTTGGCATCCAGGATGAACGCCGCCAGGTTCAGGTACGCATCGCCGGGAAGATTACCTCCGCCCGGAGGCATCGTGGACTGCATGAAGTTGATCAGTTCGGCGGCGGTCTTGTCACCCCACTGGGCCAGGAAGTTGGAGCCCGCCAATTGCGGCCCTTCCTTCCCGCTGAGATCGGCCGAATGACAGGAGGCGCAACTGGTCTGGTAAATGACGCGTCCTGCCACGGCCTGGTCCTGTGTATAGGGTCCAGCCGCACGCTGCTGGGCAAACAAAATCTGCGCCAGCAAGATCGCCGCGCCGCACGCCGCTATCGCCAACATCATTCGAATCTTCATATGCCCCTTTCGCTCGGTAACCGGCTAAGAGTCCCGCGGGCCTATTGTTGATGTGGATCCGCGGCAGCTGGCGTGGATCCGGTCCCGGCGCCGGACAGCTCTGCCTTGCCGTCGAGCCCGAATACCAACAACTGGGGCTTTGTCTGCGTTGTAATCGCTCCCGGATTGGTAACGCCCGGACTCTGCGTACCACCCGAGCCGCCCATCAGCGCGATGTACTGCTTCCCGTCGATGGCGAAGGTGATCGGTGGGCCCATGCCGTTGTGAAGCCCGGTGGGGAGTTCGAAGATCACTTCGCCCTTGTCCGCCGAGTACGCGATGAGGCGGCCATCCGGCGCGACCTGGAACAGCAAATTGCTCGCAGTGCTCAACGTCCCGCCGAACCTGCTGTTGCCGACCGGCACACGCCAGCGGATCTCGTGTTTAGCCGGGTCATAAGCCACCAGCGTGCTGACGTTTCCGTTGGGAAGCGGTTCCGGGCCAATGGCGGGACCTGGAGGCCGCCGGGTCATTCCCTGCGTGTTGAGCTTCAAACCCGTTTGCGCCGATCCGCCGACACGCGAGGCGTCGGGCTTGAAATCGTAATCCGCCGCATAGTTGAACGTGTCCCAACCCCGGCTTGGAATATAGACCAGACCGGTTTGAGGATTGTAAGACATGGGTGACCAGCTGTGGGCGCCGCCGCCACCGGGCGATACCGGCGTCGGATCCTTGCCGTACTTCACCTCGGTGTTGATGATCGGCCGTCCTGTCTTCTGGTCGATCCCCTTAGCCCAGGTGACTCGAGAGAAGGGTTCCGCGGAGATGAACTCGCCCGTGATGCGATCGAGCACATAGAAGAAGCCGTTCTTGTTCGCCTGCATGATGACCTTGCGCGTTTTCCCATTTATGTTCAGATCCGCAAGGATCATCTGCTGCACGCTGTCGTAATCCCACTCGTCACCGGGGACCATTTGGTAGTGCCACTTGAGGATGCCCGTGTCCACGTTCACGGCGACAATAGACGCCACGTACAGGTTGTCGCGGCCAGTGCTCGTGTCCTTGGTGCGAAGCGCCGAGGGCCACGGCTCCGCATTGCCCGTGCCGACGTATACCAGCTCGCTTTCGGGATCGTACGAGATCCCGTCCCACACCGAACCACCACCGCCGAGCTTCCACCACTGGCCCTCCCAGGTTGCGGCGGCCTTACGCATCGCGTCCGACTCAAAACCCTTGGCGGGATCGCCGGGAACGGTGTAAAACTTCCACACTTGGCGCCCGGTGTCCGCGTCGTACGCAGCGAAGAAGCCGCGCGTGGGACGATCGCCGCCAGCCGTGCCGACGATCACTTTTCCTTTGGCGATGCGCGGGGCGATGGTCAGCGTCTGCTCCTCCTGCGTATAAGAAACGCGAGTTTCCCAAACAGGCTTGCCGGTATCCGCGTCGAGCGCCACCAGCCGCCCATCGTTCACTGGAACGTAAACCTTGTTGTGATAGAGCGCCACGCCGCGGTTGACGACGCCGCAGCACATTTTGTCGCTGGTCGCTTTGCGGTTGACCTCGGGATCCCAGCGCCATTTCTGCTTGCCGGTGCGCGCGTCCACCGCAAACACGATGCTCCAATTGGTGACGCTGAAAATCGTGTTGTTCCACACGAGCGGCGTGGCTTCCTGGTCGCCGCCTCCATCGCCAACCGTATAGGACCATATCAGGCCGAGGCGCTTCACGTTGGACGCGTCGATCTGCGTCAACGGACTATAACGCGTCTCGCCGGGTGTGAGGCCGTAGCTCAGCCAGTCGCCATCCGACGAGGACTTGGCGGCATTCTTGAGCAGCGGATCGTCGACACGCCGGGCTTGTCCGAACAAACTCAGAGACAGGGTAAATGCAAGCAGATAACGCATCAGAAACTCCTAGATCAGTGCGAGTCTAACATGCGGCGGATCAGCCCTTAAGGGCGGCTTCTTCTCCAGGAGCCTCCAGCGTGGAGTGCGCCGGTCTGCGCCCTGGTTTCTTGCGCCCGCGGAACTGCTCCATATAGGTGTAGAACACCGGCGTGATGAAGAGCGTTAGCAATTGGGAAACCACCAAACCGCCCACTACGGCGAGTCCCATAGGCCGGCGCGCCTCGCCGCCTGCGCCCAGTCCCAACGCGATGGGCATGGTTCCGGCGAGCGCCGCCAAGGTAGTCATCATAATGGGACGAAAACGGATCAGGCACGCCTCGTAAATCGCCTCGGCAGGCGGCGTGCCCTGGATCCGTTGGGATTCGAGCGCGAAGTCAATCATCATGATCGCGTTCTTTTTTACGATTCCGATCAGCATGATGACGCCGACGAAGGAGTAGATGTTCAGCTCGTCACGGAAGATCAGCAGAGTGGCCAGCGCACCCAATCCAGCGGAAGGGAGGCCGGACAAGATCGTGATGGGGTGGATGAAACTCTCGTACAGAATCCCCAGCACCATATAGATCACAAGAATCGCCATCGCCAGCAGGAGTCCCATGCCGTCGAGCGAAGATTGGAAAGCGGCGGCGGCTCCCTGGAAGCTGGTGGTGACAGAGTCCGGAAGAACTTCTTTCGCCAGTCCCTGCACGCGCTCCACAGCGTCGCCCAGAGAAACTCCCGGCTGAAGATTGAAGGAAATCGTGGTTGCCGGCAGTTGCCCCAGGTGCGAAATGGAAAGCGGACCCGTGCCGGGAGTTAGCTTAACAACTTCACTCAAGGGCACCAGGGTCCCAGAGGAAGATCGGATGTAGAGCATGCCCAGAGCTTTGGGATCCTGCTGAAATTCAGGCTTCACTTCCATGACCACCCAATAACTGTCCACCGACGTATAGATGGTCGAGACCTGGCGCTGTCCGTAAGCGTCGTAGAGCCCGTTTTCGATCTGGCCCTCAGTAACCCCGAGGGACGATGCGCGATCCCGGGCGATATCCACCGTCAGCATGGGGCTCGAGATCTGGAGGTCGCTATTTACGTCGGAAAGGCCCGGCAGCGCCCGCATTCGTTTTTCGAACTCCGCGGTTCCACGGTACAGCGCATCGAGGTCGGGCGACTGCAATGTGTACTGATACAAGCTGCGGCTCTGGTTGCCCCCGATGCGTACCAAGGGCGGATTCGTCAGGTAGGTGCGCATGCCGGCAACGGCGTCCAGCTTGGGACGTAATTCTTGAATGACTTGCTCGGGCGTGAGTTTCCGTTCGGAGCGGGGCTTGAGACGGAGAAAAAAGCGCCCCTGATTCACGGAGGCCTGCTGGTTGCCAGTGCCCATGAAGGAGATGAAGGCGTCGACATTAGGATCGCCGGCCAGCGTGGCTGCCGTCTGCTGCTGCAGACGCGCCATAGAGTCGAACGAGATGCCCTGGCGAGCTTCGGTATTCCCTTGAAGCTGGCGAATATCCTGATTGGGGATGAATCCTTTAGGCACAACACCGGCTAGGTAGATGGTGGCGGCTAGAGTTCCGGCCGCACCGATCATCGTGATCAAACGATGGCGCATGACGCCGCGAAGCGCCCACCCGTAGGCCGCGAGCATCGCGTCGAGCACTTTCTCCGATGCGCGGAACAGGGCATTGTGCCGCGCGTTGTGCTGTGGCCGCAGGAACTGGCTGCACAGCATAGGCGTGAGGCTGATGGAAACGAAGCCCGAAATCAGAATCGCCACCATAATGGTGACGGCAAACTCATGGAAGAGCCGCCCCATGATTCCGCTCATGAACAGGACCGGAATGAATACTGCGGTGAGCGAGAGCGTCATCGAGAGCACGGTGAAGCCGATCTCACGCGCGCCCTCAATGGCGGCCAACATGCGGCTCTGACCCATTTCCAGGTGCCGCACGATGTTCTCCAGAACCACGATGGCGTCATCCACCACGAACCCCACCGATAGCGTGAGCGCCATCAGCGACAGGTTGTCGAGCGTGTATCCCAGAAGGTTCATCGCCGCGAATGTGCCGATGATGGAGATCGGCAAAGCCAGGCTCGGAATCAAGGTGGCGGACACATTGCGCAGGAACAGGAAGATCACCAGCACCACCAGCACCACCGCCATCGCCAGCGTGAGTTTCACGTCGTTGAAGGAATCGAGAATCGGCTCGGAACGGTCGAGGAGAATGGTCACCTTCACCGAAGGCGGAATCTGATCGCGGAAGGACGGCAAAAGCGCTTTGATGCGCTGCACCACCTCCACGGTGTTTGTGCCCGGCTGGCGCTGGATCGATAGCCCGATCGCGCGCTCGCTGCCACTGGCATCCACCAGCCAGACCGCGCTCTTATCGTTCTGGACGCCGTCCACGACTTGCCCCAGCTCGGCCAATCGCACCGGCGAACCGTTCCGGTAGGCGACGATCATCCGGCCGAAAGAGGGAGCCGTGAGGAGCTGGCCCGTGGCCTTGAGCGTCATCGCCTGCTCTTTCCCCCACAGCGTACCCACGGGAAGATTTACGTTGTGTTGGGTGAGCGCCTGTTCCACCTCGTCGATTCCAATGTGGTGCGCCGCGAGTATCGCGGGGTCAAGCTGGGCGTGGACCGCCCACTTTTGTGCGCCAAAGACGTTCACCTGGGCGACTCCGGCGAGCGAGGAAATGCGCTGAGCCATCAGGTTCTCGGCGTACTCATCCACAGCCGAGAGCGCTAAGGTCGGCGAAGATAGCGTAAAAAACAAGATCGGTTGGTCGGCCGGGTTCACTTTCTGAACGGACGGCGGAGTGGGCATTCCCGGTGGCAGCTTCTTCAGAGCCACGGAAATGGCGTTCTGGACATCCTGCGCCGCGGCATCGATCGATCGATCCAGAGTGAACTGAATGGTGATGGCGGTGGAGCCGATCCCGCTGCTGGAGGTCATCGAATCGATTCCGGCGATGGTTGCGAACTGGCGTTCCAGCGTGGTCGCCACGGACGTCGCCATCGTTTCAGGACTGGCGCCCGGGAGGGCAGCCGAGACCTGGATGGTCGGGAAATCGACATTCGGCAGGTCGCTTACGGGCAACGCGCGGTACCCGGCGACACCGAACAGTACAATTCCGATCATCAGCAGCGCGGTCATGACCGGCCGCGTGATGAAAATCTCAGTTAAGTTCATTTCCCGATGCGGAGACGATCTATGGCTGTCCTGCCCGCCACTTGGCGCCCGTCACCCATTCTAGCCGTAGCATCGCCCCTTCCGCGCTCAACGTCTAAAACGAAGTCTTGACAGAGTGTCAGATTAGATATAATCTAAACACTTCATGGACACAAAGGCGATCAAACGGTCCTTGGAAGACGGCGGGTTGCGGTGCACTCCGCAGCGCTTTGCGGTGATGGCATTCCTGATGGGACAGAACAGTCATCCCACAGCCGCGGAAATCTTCGAAGCAGTGAATCGGGTGGATCCGCGCTCTTCCAGGGCCACGACTTATAACAATCTGCGGGACTTGGTGCAGGCGGGATTGGTGCGCGAGGTGGCCGTCGAGGGCCGTTCCGCCCGATTCGATGCCAAAGGAATCCGGCATCACCACTTCATTTGCGACCGCTGCGGCAGTGTAGAGGACATGGAGTGGTACAACGTGCCCAAGCCCGCATCGGGTTCCCTCGGTAAGCGGATTCTTCGCGAATCCGAAGTCATTTTCCGCGGGCTCTGCCAGAAGTGTGCTCCATCGCGCGCGTCCCGGAAATAGCTCACAATGGTTCTTTTTTAAAGGAGAGTAAAACATGTCAACCCCAACCGAAGCGAAGTGTCCGTTCAGACACACCCAGGCTGGTGCCCCGGGGAATGCGAGCTGGTGGCCGAATCAGCTGAACCTCAAGATCCTGCAACAGAACTCCCCCGCGTGCGACCCGATGGATAAGGAGTTCGATTACAAGAAAGAGTTTAAGAGCCTCAACCTGGATGCCGTGATCAAGGATCTGCACGCCTTGATGACTGATTCTCAGGACTGGTGGCCGGCCGACTTTGGCCACTATGGACCGTTCTTCATTCGTATGGCGTGGCACAGCGCCGGTACGTACCGCATCGCCGACGGCCGCGGCGGAGCCGGCGCCGGCATGCAACGTTTCGCGCCGCTGAACAGCTGGCCGGACAATGCGAGCCTCGATAAGGCGCGCAGGTTGCTCTGGCCGATCAAGCAGAAGTACGGCAAGAAAATCTCCTGGGCCGACCTCATGATTCTCACTGGTAACGTCGCACTGGAATCGATGGGGTTCAAGACCTTCGGTTTTGGCGGCGGGCGCGCCGACGTCTGGGAGCCCGATGAAACCTACTGGGGCGCCGAGACCACGTGGCTGGGCGACCAGCGCTACACCGGCGACCGCCAGCTCGATAATCCTTTCGGCGCGGTTCAGATGGGTCTGATCTACGTGAATCCGCAAGGTCCCAACGGAAACCCGGATCCCGTCGCCGCGGCACGCGATATCCGCGAAACGTTCGCCCGCATGGCAATGAATGACGAGGAGACCGTTGCACTGATTGCCGGCGGGCACACCTTCGGCAAGACTCACGGCGCGGCCCCCGACTCGTATTGCGGTCGCGAACCAGAGGGGGCTTCGATCGAGGAGCAGGGCTTCGGATGGACGAATTCCTTTGGCACCGGCAAGGGCAACGACACGATCACCAGCGGTCTGGAGGGCATCTGGACCAGCACCCCGACCAAGTGGAGCAACAACTTCTTCTGGAACCTGTTCAGCTTTGAGTGGGAACTCTTCAAGAGCCCGGCGGGTGCACACCAATGGCGTCCCAAAGGCGGGGCTGGAGCGGGCACCGTTCCGGATGCGCACGATCCGTCAAAGAAGCACGCCCCCACGATGCTCACCACGGATTTGTCCCTGCGGTTTGACCCTGCTTACGAAAAAATCTCGCGGCGCTTCCTCGAAAACCCCGATCAGTTCGCGGACGCCTTCGCACGCGCGTGGTACAAGCTGACGCACCGCGACATGGGCCCCATCGCGCGCTACCTCGGCCCGCTGGTTCCCAAGGAGCAACTGATCTGGCAGGATCCTGTTCCCGCAGTGGATCATAAATTGATCGAGGAGCAGGATATTGCCGCTCTGAAGGCCAAGATCCTCGCATCTGGACTTTCTATCTCGCAACTGGTCACCACGGCCTGGGCATCGGCGGCCACGTTCCGCCACAGCGACAAGCGCGGCGGGGCCAACGGAGCGCGCATTCGACTGGCGCCGCAGAAAGATTGGGAAGTCAACCAGCCGGCCGAGCTGGCGAAGGTGCTGCAGAAGCTCGAAGGCATCCAAAAGGAGTTCAATGCTTCGCAGACCGGCGGCAAGAAGGTCTCGCTGGCCGACCTGATCGTTCTGGGGGGCGGCGCCGCCGTCGAGGCAGCCGCGAAAAAGGCTGGTTTCGACGTGAAAGTTCCGTTCTCGCCGGGGCGCACCGATGCTTCGCAAGAGCAGACCGATGCGCACTCCTTTGCGCCGCTTGAACCGGTCGCCGATGGATTTCGCAACTACCTCGGCAAGGGGAAACAGGCGGATCTGGCGGCTGAGCTACTCCTAGATCGCGCGAGTCTGTTGAACCTGACCGCTCCCGAGATGACGGTTCTGGTTGGCGGCATGCGAGCCCTGGGTGCAAACTTCGGGCAAGCCAAGCACGGTGCTTTCACCAAGCGGCCTGAGACGCTGACGAATGATTTCTTCGTCAACCTGCTCGATATGAAAACGAAGTGGCAGAAGTCCGCCACATCGGAGGGTGTGCTCGAAGGGCGCGACCGGGCGTCGGGCGACCTCAAGTGGACCGGTACCGTCGTCGATCTGGTCTTCGGCTCCAACTCCCAGCTCCGGGCCCTCGCCGAAGTCTATGCATCTGACGACTCGAAGGAGACGTTCGTGAAGGACTTCGTGGGTGCGTGGAACAAGGTGATGAACCTTGATCGGTACGATCTAGCAGCCTGATCGGTACGATCTGGCTGCCTGAGCCCGGCGGATAACCGGCCAGGTCCAGGCACATTAACACCTGATTGGGCGGGGAACGCTACCCCGCCCTCGACCGTTTCGATATAATCCCGGCATGCGCAAAGCGTGGATGCTCGCGACCATCGCGATCGCGGCGATGGCTCAGGATCCGGACAGTTTCTACTCTGTCATCCGGGAAAACAATCTGCCGCAGCTGAAAGCCCTTCTCGGCCAGAAATCCGGCGCCGCCGTTGCCGACAGCCGCGGGATCACTCCGCTTATGTACGCTGCGGAGATCGGTTCGCTCGACGCCATGCGGCTGCTGATCGATCGTGGAGCCGATGTCAACGCGCAAAATGCATTTGGTTCCACGGCGTTAATGTGGTCCGTTTCGGATCCAGCCAAGGTTCGCCTGCTGCTCGATCACGGCGCGCAAGTGAATACAGTCGCGAAGAGCGGCCGGACGGCGCTCATCATCGCCGCGTTCACCAATCCGTCGGCCGAAGTTGTGAAGCTCCTGCTTGCCAAGGGCGCGAAGGTGGATGTCATGGACCAGCGCCACGTTACGCCTCTTAACGCGGCGACTTTCGGAAACGACACTGCTACCGTGCGCCTCCTGCTCGACGCCGGAGCCGACATGGACACGCCAGACACCTTCATCGGACTGACCCCTCTGATGAACGCGGCCGGAAACCGGAATGTCGAGGCGGTAAAGCTGCTCATCGCGAAAGGCGCCAAGGTGAACGCCGTTTCAAAAACGGAGGGCCTGCCGAAGATTCAGACCGGGACGGTGGAATTCGGCGGATGGACTTCCTTGCTGATGGCCGCCGCATTCGGGCCGCCTGAAGCGGTCAAGACGCTGCTGGACGCCGGCGCGAAAATCGACGCTCAGGATTACCGAGGCTTCACGCCGCTGATGCTGGCGGTGGGCACGGACCGGTATGATCGCCGCACGGTAAACCTGGTGCTGTCTCACGGCGCCGACCTTCACCCCACCAATCACGACGGCGAGACCGCGCTCGACTGGGCCTACAAATTCGCTGACCCGGAAGTCATTCGATCCTTGGGAGGAACCCCGAAGGACCTCGCCAAGCCGGTCCGTTTATCGGACGAGTTGCCGGACACCCGCACCGCCATCGCGCGCAGCCTTCACTTGCTTGAGAGCACCAGCGGTCAGTTCTTCAAAAAGAGCGGATGCTTCGCCTGCCATGAACAGCCTCCAGCGGAGTTTGCCGCGGCCGCCGCGCGCGCAAAAGGCATTCCGGTGGATGAGAAAGCGTCGCACGATCGCATTCAGCAAATCGCTTCCACCATCAACCCCGTCGCGTTGGAAGGTGCAGCCGCACTGGGCGGCGCGGACAACAACCTGTACGCCGTCGAAACTCTGGTGCGCACCGGTTATGCGCCCAATCGCATTACGGATTATCTGGCGGCGAACCTGGCGGCATCCCAGGGCGGCGACGGCGGATGGCACCTCCCCGGCTATTCACGATCGCCTCTGCAGGACAGCGACTTCTCACGAACAGCCATGGCCATGCGAGCACTGAAAACCTACGGCACTCCGGGTCGCGCCGAGGAAATGAAGCGGCGCTTGGAACGCGGCAAACAATGGCTGATGCATGCGGAGCCGGTGATCCTCGAGGATATGGACATGCGCCTGGTAGGAGCTGCCGCCACGGGTGCGAGCGCTGCCGAGCTTCGCAAACTCGCCGAGCCGATCCTCGCACTGCAACGCTCGGACGGCGGTTGGGCACAGCGCCAGGCGTTTCCGAGCGACGCGTATGCCACCGGCATGACCGTGTGGGCCCTGAACGAAGCCGGCGTGATGCGGCCGGATGCCAAGGCTGTGAAGTTCCTGCTCGGCACCCAAAGCCTGGATGGCTCCTGGCATGTCGCCAGCCGCGCCACGAAGTTCCAGCAGTATTTCCAGAGCGGCTTCCCGTACGAACACGATCAGTGGATCTCCACCATGGGCACCGGCTGGGGAGCCAGTGCCTTAGCTTTGTCGCTCGGGCGCTAAACTCCGCCGGGGTTTATTTGCTGGAGAGATGCGGGACGTCTTTCTCGTTTTCAACGCATACAAAATCGAGCAGGTCGGTATCGAGCTTGATGCTCTGCGTTAATTTGACCGTCCAGGGCTTGGTATACGCCTTGGGATCGTCCACCGTGATCTCGATTTCGAGCGTGCCGAAGTTGGGGCGCCGGAAGCGTTCGGTGATTTTCGCCGCGCCCGTCAGGGGATTGCCGGTTGCGTCCAGCCACAGGCCGTCGCGCAAACCGTTGGTCGCGATCACTAGCGTGTCGCCTTCCCACTTACCACTGGAGTAGCCGTTCCACGATGGATTCGGATCGTCGGGCAAGGGTCGCCCATCGGTAAAGATTTGCCGGTAGCTGGTTCCGAATTCACTCATGAAGAGCAGCAATCCTGGAGCCTGTACGACTTTCCTCGGGCCATTCCAAGTGTGCAGACGAACCGGCCCCATCGGAAGGCAATTCGATATCGGATCGTTCACGCGCTGTTGGGAGCCGCGATCCTTCACCAGATCCGCCGCCCAGGTCTGATAGGGCAGGCCTTCCTTCAAGCTGGCGGCGATGTTGACGAATTCGTCGGAAACCGGCTCACAGCCAGGAAAGTTGGGGTTGCCTTCGCGCTTGGTTTGCATCGCCCAGAGGCCTGAAAAATCGGGCTTGCCATCGGCCGTGCGCGGACACGCCGCGCCGAGATCCGGCTTTCCATCCCGCGTGCGAGGAACTCCAGCGGTGGGATACTTCACCCACTGAGCATTCAGCGGGCACAGCGAAAGCCCGAAAGCCAGGGTCTGCAGGGCCACGATCCGCAGCTGCATCGCGCCACCTCCGTAACGCAGTATAGAATGGTCGATCAGTATTGTGCGAAAAATATTTCTGAGTGCGATCCTCGTGGCCGTCGCCTGCGTGGCGTTGTTTGTGGTCGCTGTTCCACAAAACGCCCAGCAACCAGCCGGAGAACCCGGGAAAGCGGCTCCCAAGGGCGCCGTTCAGGGACGCCTGACCTGGTTTGACCGTAAAGGCAAGATTGCCGGAACGTTGGGAGACCTGGGCTCGTACCGTACCTTGATGATTTCGCGTGACGGGAAGCGAGTCGCCGTCGAACGCGCCGATGCTCAGAACCAGAACCGCGACATCTGGCTGCTCGAGGTCGCCAACGGAAAGACCGCTCGATTCACCTCGGACCCGGGATGGGATGCGTTCCCCACATGGTCCCCCGACGGAAGCCGCATCATCTTCACATCCAATCGGAGCGGAGTCTTTGACCTTTATCAGAAGGCCACGAACGGTTCCGGGACCGAGGAGCTATTTTACAAATCGAGTGATGGGAAAGGCCTGACCAGTTGGTCGCCGGACGGCCGATTCTTGCTTTACTACAGCCTCGGGCAGCCGACTCACGTGAAGCTCCTGGCCGCTTCGGGACCCGCGGATCGCGCGCCGGTGGCCCTGGTCGACCCGCAATTCACCAGTATCACGGCCAGATTCTCACCAAATGGCCGCTGGATTGTTTACGGCTCCAACGAATCGGGCACGGATGAAGTTTCCGTGCGGCCGTTCGATCCCGCCACGGGCACCGCGGGCAATCCGATCGTCTTAAGCAAAGGCGGCGGAAGAACTCCTGTTTGGCGCGGTGACGGAAGGGAGATCTTCTACCTCGATCGGGACGGAATTGTCATGGCCATGGACGTGAATACCGCTTCCGGATTCAAGGCCGGAACGCCGAAACCCTTATTCAAGGCGCCGGAGGCGGTGTTGTTCTGGGACGTGGCTCCGGATGGCAAACGGTTTCTGATGCCTGTGCCAGCGCGCTAGGGGAGCGGCTTAGCCAAATATTTCAGCTCAGGCTGCTGGTTGGCATTCACCGGCAGACGATCGGTATTCATCAGCATGGAGACCACCTGATAGTAGCCCGCGCTGACGATCAGATCCACCACGCCGCGCTCACCGACTAGATTCTTGACTGCCGCGAACGTAGCGTCGCTCACCTGTTTGGTCTTGTATAGCTCGGTGATGAAGTTGTAGACGGCCTCTTCATCGGCCGACATTCCCGCCGGGCGCCTGCCTTCGGCGATGGCTTTCACTTTATCCTCGGCCAGCCCGGCCTGCACGGCGGCTCGCCGGTGAGCCAGCCACTCGAACTGCGCGCCCCAGTAGCGCGCCGTGAGAATGATCGCCAACTCCTTGAGCTTGTCCGGAACCGACATATGAAAGCGGACGCGGTCCCCCATGTCAAACAGCAGCCGGCCCCCGTCAGGGTCGCGGACGTTGATATTGAAGCTCCCGCCTGTACCGCGTTGGGCCACTGCAATATCCGTCATCTTTCTTTGCTCGGGGGTCATTTGTTCGTAGGTGAGCGGCTTGAAGCGGTCGCCGCGCATGGTGAATTCCTTGCCATTCGCGGACGACTTCACCTCAGCCGGCGAGACCAATCCCGGAACCGGTGTGGCAAATCCTTTTCCTACGACCGGCAGCGGATTCTCCAGAGGTTTCAGGCCGGGTTGCACGCCATCGGGCATGGGATAACGGTCAACATTGAGCAACATCGAGACTAATCCGTACCAGCCGCTCAGCCCGATCATATCGACGACGCCCTTCTCGCCATATTTGTCCTTGGCGGCCTTGAACGTGGCGTCGGTCACCTGGTGAGTGGTCAGGAGCTCATCGATAAGGTTGTACGCCAGTTCCATCTCCGGCGGCATTCCGGTCGGGCGCTTGCCGGTGGCGATGGCGTCCACGATGGCCGGACTCACGCCGTTCTGCAGAGCCGCGGCTTTATGAGAGTTCCATTCATACTGCGCCATCCAGTAGCGTCCGGTCATGATGATGATGACCTCGCGGACATTTCCCGGCAGGCCGGTGCGGAAGCGCATCGCGCCGCCGAATTCCGCTCCGAGATCGCCCACCTCAGGACTGCGCAGCAGGACATTGAACGGTCCTCTTACTCCGCCGCGTTCGCCGGCCAGCAGATGATCGATCATGATTTTCTGCTCGGCCGTCATCTCGTCGTATTTGAGCGGCTTAAACCGATCGCCGACGAGGACCAGACTTCGAGGATCGGGAGCCTGCTTGGCCTGTTTTGAAGGCGTCTGGGCGCTGACGATCGCCATGGCGCCGATCACCACACAGAAAACCACGACACAGAAGATCTGAAGACGCATACCGGTTCTCCTTGGCGGATTATATCTGACCCGCGTTGCCGCTAGACGCGAGAGTTATTCGGGCATCAGCGCGAATGTCCAGACCGATCCGCCCGCCGGCACCGCGTGCGCTGCATAGCGAGTGGCAAGAATCCCGCCGAGTCCGGACGCGACGGTCACATACTGGCGGCCCTTGTGCGTGTAGGTAATGGCGGTCGAATTGACGCTGGACCCAGTCTTGAACTGCCACAGCGTTTTGCCGGTGTCCTGGTCGAGCGCAATGAACTCCCCCGTCATTTTGCCCGTGAACACCAGCCCGCCGCCTGTGGCGAGCATGCCAGCCGCACTGGGCAGGTCGGTCAGAGGGACCTCCCATTTCTTCTCGCCAGTCAGTGGATTGATCGCCGTAAAGTGGCCGACTACATCCCCTGGTTTGGTTTCGGGGATCCTGGCGACGACTCCGGTCGAGTCCTTGCCGGGGACTACCGGCCTCGGCGGCGCGATCTTCTGGATACGGGGAATGTTCCAGGTGCTCGCGTAGATCAGACCCGTGGCCGGATTGAACGCGATGGGCACCGCGTTGGTGGCGCGCGACGGCCAGACTTCGACCTCTTCACCGGCAGCAAAGCGCTTGTATATGTCAGTCAACGCCGGCCGTCCGGTTTTCAGGTCGATTTCCGTGGCCCAATTGACCTTCACGAGCGGGTGCGCGGCGATCAGTTTGCAATTGGTGCGATCGAGCACATAGAGAAACCCGTTCTTGTTGGCCTGGATCATCACCTTCCGAGGCTGGCCGCCAACCTGAATATCCGCGAGCACTTGCTCATCGGTGGCGTCCACGTCGTAAACGTCATTCGGCGTGTATTGAAAATAACAAGCAATCTCGCCGGTTTTCGGCCGGATGGCGAGCACGCTGTTGGTGTACAGGCTGTCCAAACTCTCGCGAGTTCTAGGATCGTAGGGCTCCGCATTGCCGACGCCCCAATAGACCAGATCGAGTTGGGGATCGTAGGACCCGGAGCGCCATGTGGGTCCCCCGCCTTGAGACCATGCGTCGCTGTTCTTAGGCCATGTCTCGGAACCCGGCTCGCCTGGAGCGGGAATCGTATAACGACGCCACAGCTTCTTTCCGGTGTCGGGATCCCATCCGTCCAAAAACCCGCGTGTAGTGGATTCGCCTCCGGCAACGCCTGAGATCAGCACGCCGTTGGCGACGATCGGCGCACTGGTCGAATAGTAGCCGTCCTTTGCATCCGCGAATTTCTCATTCCAAATCTGTTTGCCCGTGGTCATGTCGAGCGCCAGCACGTGGTTGTCGACTGTCACCCGAAAGAGCTTGCCGTTATAGATGGTCGCCGCGCCTCTGTTGAAAGCGGACCGCTGGATTCCGGGTTCGAGTTCCACGGGAGTGCGCCAGATCTGCCTGCCGGTTTCGACGTCGATCGCAAAGGTCCATTTGCCGTTGATCACGTACATGACACCGTTGTAAATCGTCGGCGCTGCCAGCTCACCCTGGTCGTTCATCAGGCTCGTGCTCCAGATGGGCACCAGCCGCTTGACGTTGGATTTATTGATTTGCTTAAGCGGGCTGTAGCTCTTGCGGTCGTAGCCCATGCTCTGGGTCGTGACGTTTTCCGTGTTCTTGCCGTCGTTAACCAGGTCTTGCGTCGTTTGCGTCAAGCCCAGGCCGGCTCCAACACCAAGTAGCGCCGCACACAGCCAAATGTTCTTCATGGTCTGCCTCCGAATCTTCCGATCGCGCAGGATGACATCAAGTTGTCAAACGAGTCTATCGCATCGGAGAGATGCAGGCTGCTGGCTTGAAAGCCATCAACCGCTTAACGCGCAGACGGATCGCGCTCGATCACCATCAAACTGAAGGATCCGGGCAGCACCGGTCCTCTGCCCCGGCCGCCCGCAGGGGCCGGGCCAAACTTTCCGGAAACGACGAACACGCGGTGGTTGGTAGGGTCCAGCCCCATATTTCGCGAGGCCTGTGGCGTCGCCACGTTCTCGACCACGTGGTACTGGTCCGGAGAGTCCTGATGAATCACCGTCAGCGTTCCATCGGCGTTCGAGGCGAACGCATCGCCGGAGGCAGGGTCGAACCCCGCGCCGTCGACACCAGTGCCGATCGGGAGCGTCGCCACCACCTTGCCGGCCTGATAGTCCGAGACGGCCATCACGCCGCTGCGGCATCCGCTGAATAGACGATGATGAGCCGTGTCGATGGCCATCGGCACCGGCTGCTTGCACGGTGCGGTGAACCAACGGCGCGAAATCGTCGCCGTCTTCGCGTCGATCTCGACGACTTCGCTCGTATCGGTGAGATTGGCGTACACTTTGCCGTCACCGGCTGACACGCCATTTTCCGGCTTACCGCCGAGCGGAATGTTCGTGATCAGAGTTCCCGCCCGCGGATCGATCACCGTCGAAGAGTGCGCGTCACCATTCAGGGTGAAAACGCGGTTCGATGCGCTGTCGTAAAGGATGGCGTCGGCATCTTCCGACGCCGGAATCCGGCCGATCACCTTGAAGGTCTTCAGATCGAACATTGCCACGGATTGGTCGGCGCCCTGAGTGGCGAATCCATGCCCCGTGGCTTGCGCGATTGCGGTTCCATGAGCGCCCTGAATACCCGTAATTTCGCCGAGCAGTGTCCCCTTGTCCTCATCGACCACCATCACCCGATTCTGCCGGGCAATGAAGAGGCGATGGTTGGGCGGGTCGGGTATGACGTAGTCCCAACTGCCGTCTCCGCCGAGCGTGTAGGTGTACGTGACGCGATACTTCGGCGAAGACTGAGCGAGGAGTGAGGCCGTGCCCGCCAGTATGAGAAGGACTGCGCTGGTGCGCATACCAGGGCTTACCGCCCCACGACGATGATTTCGAAGCTGTCGGGCACCTGCGAGGGGTTCTTGCCCTGCTTTCCGTCTTTGCCCACGGCGGGAGGTCCGGACTCTGCGGCCGGCAGATACAGTTTGTGCGCCTTCTGATCCGCCGCGATCGTGCGCGCGAAGAGCTGGGTTTGAATCGTCGCTACCGGCTCGTATTTGCCGGGCGAGGTCTCACCGACCATGGTGATGTTTCCATCGCGGCCGTTCGCGCTGAACGCATATCCGTCGTCAAACGCCACGCCGTCCGGTCCCGCGCCGATCTCCGGAGTAGCAAGCACCTTCCCAGTGGCTGGATTGCTGACGATCATCATCTTGTTCCCGCACACAGAATACAGAATGGTCTTCTTCGGATCCATGGCCAGCCCGCTGGGGCCGTCGCAAGGCGCGATCGAATAGCGTTTTGCCACCAGCGCGTTTTTCGCGTCCACCTCGATGATTTCGTTCTTATCCTCGATGTTGACGTAGATATGCCCCTTGCCATCGATCTGCGCGAACTCCGGCTTGCCGCCTACGGGTATGGACGCGGCGACAACAGCCAATGTCTTGGCGTCGATAGCCGTCGAATCGCTGCTGCGGCCGTTGAACGTAAATACGCGATGAGAGCCCGGCTCGTAGATAATCGCATCCGGGTTCTGGCCAGTCTTGATCTTGGTCTTGACCGCGAGAGTCTTGAGATCGAAGACGGTGACGTCATTGTCGCCGCCATCGCTGGTGAACCCGAGCCCGAGATCGTCGGCGATCGCGATCCCGTGGACGCCCGTGGTGCCCATAATCGTGCCAACTAATTTGTCGGTGTTGGTATCGATCACCTCAGTCTGTCCGCCGTGGGAGACGTAGAGGCGGTGGTTGTTGCTGTCGACGTAAGAATAGTCCCAGCGATTTCCGCCGCCGATTTTGATTTTCGTGATGACCTTGTATGTAGGCGCAGCGGCGAAAGCTGCAGCCGCGGTGACGATCAGAAGAACGGACGCTTTCATGGGGTTCAACTCCTTTGCCACTGTTCAGCCTAACGCCGGAAGCTGAAGATTGGCTGAATGAGGCGTCTATATCTTGGTTGAAGGGACCCTTGATGTCTCCGCAGCCACGGCCGGCCGGGCCTCTCGGGCGACAAAAGTCACCCGGAATTTGGACCCTGCACCCTCAGTGCTCTGGACCTCAATCGAAGCGCCGTGAGCCCGGGCGATGCTTTTCGCCAGAGACAAACCAAGGCCGTGGCCTCCGGCGGCTCTCGCCCGGTCGGTGCGGTAGAAGCGTTCGAAGATGTGGGGCAAGTCTCTTTCATTGATGCCGACGCCAAAATCCTCGATGTTCACGGACACCCACGATTCTTTGTTCTCCACGCTCAGGACAACCTCGCCGCCCGGACGCGAGAATTTCAGGGCGTTGTCCAGAAGCACAAGAAACAAACGATGCAGGGCCGGGCGGTTGCCAGCCACGATCATTACTCCGCCGGGCAAAGTATTCATGCGGATCTGCCGCATCTCGGCCAGGGTGCGCATCTCGCCGCAAACATCCGCCAGCACCTCACGCACATCTACAGCCGCAAGCGGCATATCCGCCGTCGCGGTTTCACTTCGCGCCAGCAGGAGCAGTTCCTCCACCAGGCGCGTCATCCTTTCGGCCTCGGCGGCGACCTCCTGAAGGGATTCGCGATAGGATTCGGGTGTCCGCGCCCGGCGCAGCGCCAACTCCGCCGTGGTCCGGATCACGGCCAACGGCGTGCGCAACTCATGTGAGGCATCGGCGGCGAACTGGGACAGGGTCTTCACCGCGGACTCCAGCCGGGCGAACATGCTGTTTAGGACTTCGGTGAGTCGTGCCAGCTCGTCTCCCGTGGCGGGAACGGGAAGCCGCTCGGCAAGATTTTCGATGCTGATGGTGAGGGCCGCCGCGGCGATGTCATTCACGGGTTTCAACGCGCGCCCGCTCAGCCAGGCTCCTCCGAGGCACGCGATGACGATCACCACCGGGATCATGCTCCACAGCAGAAAACGCAGCAGGTCCAGCGTATGCTCTGCATTCGCCACGGGAGCGGCGATCTCCAGGTCGAAAACCTCCTGGTTGAATGTGAACTGCCGGCGCAAGGTTCGGCCAGTGGGTTCGGGCTTCTGAGCACTGACCGGATAGTGGAACGCAAAACCGTTGGCGCCACGGACCTCGACATAGCTCGAAGGCGGCAAAGCCTGGCAGAATTCTTCCAGTTCGTCACGCAGTTGCTCACCGGCAGCCCCGTGAGTGGATTCACTCGCAAAATACCGCTCGAACTGGCTGGCGCGTCCGGCCAGGTCCTGATCGATCTCCTCCATCAGCCGGTGACGAAGAGACAGCCAAATCAGCACGCTGAACAAGCTTAGCCCTGCCGCGAGAATCACGGCATACCAGACCGTCAATCGAAAACGAATAGAACGGGGGTGCATGCTCTCAGGGCTCCCGCATCATGTAGCCGAATCCGCGAACGGTATGTATCAGCTTGATCTCGCCGGTATCTACTTTAAGGCGGAGGTGCCTCATGAAAACCTCGACCGTGTTCTCGCTGACTTCGGTGCCGAATCCCCAGACCGACTCGAGAATCGTATCGCGGCTAATCGCACGTCCCGGATTCCGCATGAAGAGTTCGAGAAGTTTATACTCGCGAGGGGTGAGGCTTAGCGCTTCCCCGCCCCGCGTGACGCGGTGACGCGCCGGATCGAGAACCACATCGGCCACCTGCAGACACATAGGCTGTGGGATGGAACCCCGGCGGCTCACGGCGCGCAGCCGGGCCAGCAGGACGTCGATCGAAAACGGCTTGGTCAGGTAGTCGTCCGCGCCGGAATCGAGGCCGGTCACGATATCGGAAGCTGTGTCGCGGGCGGTGAGCATCAGAACGGGAGTCTGATTGCGCAGCTCGCGCAATTTCCGGGCTACTGTCATTCCGTCCATGCCTGGAAGAGTGACGTCGAGCAGGATCACATCGAATGCAGAAGACCTGGCGATGTCAAAGCCCTGGCAGCCATCCCCTGCCACCACCACTTGATGCCCTTCCTCGCTGAGGGTGCGTTCCAGGAGTTCGGACATCCGAGGCTCGTCCTCAACCACCAGAATCTGCATTCACCATGAGCGTAACAGAGAAGCCTTAAAAGAGGCTGAAAAGACTGAGGAGCGGCCCCTTCAGCGTTTCTTCAGGATAGGATGGTTCACTTGAGGTAAGCCATGAAAACACGATTTTGCAGATGGTTTAGCGCGATCGGCTGGGCCATTGCAGCCGTTTCAGCCCCCGGGCAGGGCGCAGCGCAGGCTCCGTCGGCGCCGCTTACTCTGACACTCAAAGACGCTCTCGCGCGAGCCCAGGCCAATGCGCCGCAACTTCTCTCCGCCGTGAGCGACGCAAGTGCCGCTCATGAGGACCTCTTGCAGGCGCGAGCGGCCCAGCGTCCCAGCGCCAGCTTCAAGTCGGACTATCTCGGAACACAGGGCGATGGAGTTCTGCCCGGCGGCCGGTTCGTGACCAACGACGGTGTGCACGTGTACCGGGAATGGGGCGTGGTTCACCAGGATTTCACGGCTGCCTTGACCAAGACCGGTCCGAAGCGCGCTGCAGCGGCCGAGACGCTGGCACAAGCGCGAGCCGAAATCGCACGAAGAGGGCTCGCTGTTACGGTGACCAGGGCCTATTACGCGCTTCTCGCCGGACAGCGCAAGTACGCCACGGCGCAGCAGGCCCTCGATCAGGCCAAGCGCTATCTGGACATTACGCAGAGCCTGGATCGCGGCGGCGAAGTGCCGCACAGCGATACTGTTCGCGCCGACTTCCAGTACTCCCAGCAGGAGCAGGCTTTCGAGGAAGCCAAACTGGCGATGGACAACGCCCGCCTGGACCTGGCAGTGCTGCTATTCCGCGATTTCGACCAGAATTTCGCTGTGGTGGACGATCTCACTCTAGCCTCGGCCCTTCCCGCATTTAACGAGATCCAAAGCATGGCCGAACGCGAGAATCCCGATCTGCGAGCCGCCAACGCCGCCCTCCGCGCGGCCCAACTGGATGTGACGATCGCGCGCCAAGCCTTTCTGCCTTCGCTCACCGCGGATGTGGCGTATGGCATCGAAGCCAATGCCTTCGCCTTGCACAGCACTGTCGCGGCGGCACCGGACAAGGGCCCCTTGCCCAATCTGGGCTACTTCGCGACGATCTCCCTAAACGTTCCCGTGTGGGACTGGGGCGCCAGGAGCAGCAAGGTGCGCCAGGCCCAGCTGAAGCGCGATCAGGCCAACATAGAGCTGAGCGCGACCCAACGGACCCTGATCAGAAATCTTCAGGGCTACTATCAGGAAGCGCAAACAGCCCGCGATCAAGTGGATCGTCTGCGGCATTCCATGGACCAGGCGAATGAAAATCTGCGGTTGAACGGCCTGCGATATCAGGCTGGGGAAGCGACCATCCTCGAGTTGGTGGATGCGCAGACTCTCCTGACGGGCGCGCGCAATGCCTACGACGACGGACTGGTTCGCTACCGCTTGGCGCTGGCAAATCTCGAAACGATTACGGGGACGTTCTAGCAACCATCATGTCCTACACAGAGAAGATAGGGATCTCAAGCTTGATGGTGGCGGCGCTGCTCGCCGGATGCGGCAAGGCCAAAAAAGAAGAAGCAGCGGAGGCGGAAGCCCCAACGCCTGTTCTGGTCGAAACGGCCGTGCTCGGCGCGATCGACCATGTTGTGGCGGCCGACGCGGTTCTTTTTTCCATCAATCAGTCCAGCGTGACTCCCAAGATCAGCGCTCCCGTGAAACGCGTTTTGGTGAATCGCGGGGACCACGTGCGCGCCGGACAGTTGATCGCCGAACTGGAAAGCTCCGATCTCGCCGCGGCAGTGGAAGAAGCAAAGTTTCAGTACGAACAAGCGCAGTCCGCATATGCGACGGTGACAGGCGCGACCGTAGTCGAAGACCAGACGAAGGCCCAAGCGGATGTGCAATCGGCACAGAGCGCGTTCGACGCCGCCAAGAAACTGTACGACAGCCGGGTAGCGCTGCAAAAAGAAGGAGCCCTGGCGCAAAGACAAGTAGATGAGACGAGACTCCAGATGGTCCAGGCGCAAACCCAACTGGAAACCGCGCAGCAGCACCTGAAGTCGTTGAATGGGGTCGGGCGGCAAGAGGCGATCCGGGCCGCCCAGGCACAGATGAACGCGGCCAAGGCGCATGTCGACACTCTCGCGGTGCAGCTTTCCTACGCCCGGATTCTGAGCCCTATTAGCGGGGTTGTCGCGGACCGGCCAGTCTATGCGGGAGAAATGGCGAGTGCCGGTATGCCGCTGATTTCCATCGTCGACATTTCCCAGGTTCGGGCTGTCGCGAACGTGCCTGTCAGAGAAGCCGAATCGATTAAGGTGGGACGGCCGGCTCGCGTAGCCGGTCCCGACGGCGACATTCCAGGAACCGTCACGGTGGTCAGTCCATCCGCGAACGCCAATGCGACCACGGTAGAGGTCTGGGTGCAAATCGCGAATCCGGGCGAGCGGCTGAAACCGGGCGCAACGGCACGGGTATCGATCATCGCGGAGACCATTCAGAACACCTCGGTGGTTCCGGCGACCGCCCTCCTCAATGGCGACGAAGGACGACAGAAGGTCATGGTGATTTCGAGCGATTCGGTGGCGCATGAACGGCCGGTTACCGTGGGCGTGCGGCAAGGCGCGCGAGTGCAGATTCTCAGCGGCATTCAGCCTGGCGAGCAAGTGGTGACCTCCGGCGGCCTGGGCCTGGAGGACAAGGCTAAGGTCACGATCCAGCAGCCTAAGAGCGAGGACGATGACGACGATGACTCGGGTGGCGACGATGCCAAGCCTGATGACGCCAAAGGTAAAGACGCCAAGGGCAAGAAGGAATGAGCGAGTCGAATTCGATCATTTCAGGCGGCGCCCCCTCAGCCGAGCGCCCCTCTGCGGAACATTGGACGGCGCGCTTCTCGCGCCCCGTCATCTTCGTTATTCTCACGTTGATCGTGGCCGGCGTTTATCTGGCATTCACGATTCCTGTGGCCGTGTTTCCCAACACCGACTTCCCCAAGATTGTCGTCGCCATCGATAACGGAGTCTCGCCTATCAATCAAACTGAGGTGACCGTGACGCGCCCCATCGAGGAAGCAATGAATTCGGTGCCGGGACTCGAGCGCGTCATTTCCACGACCAGCCGCGGCTCCGGAGAAGTGAGCCTCTTCTTCAACTGGAACGTCGACATGTTCCAGACACTTCAATACGTGAATGCCGCGCTGGCGCGTGTGCAGCCGTCGCTGCCTCCCACGGCGAAGCTCACGGCAAATCGCATGACCTTTGCCGCGTTGATGCCGATTCTGGCCTACAGTCTGACTTCCGACACCATGTCTCAGAGCGACCTCTGGGAGCTGGCCAACTACACGATCAAGCCACGCCTCAACCGCGTGAACGGCGTCTCGACGGTGATACTGCAAGGTGGAACTGTCCCCGAGTTCCAGATTGAGCCCGATCCAGCCAAGCTTCTGGAGGCCGGAGTCACGGTGCCGGCCATCCTGGACGCGGTCTCGAAGAGCAACATGATCGACTCGCCGGGCTTAATTGAAAACAATCACGAGCTTTCGCTGACGCTTGTCAGCGGGCAGGCCCACGATCCGGCCGAGATCGCGAACATCGTTGTGAGGACCACTCCCGCCGGGCTCCCTGTTCGAATCGGCGACATCGCCACGGTTCACCCTTCCGTGATGCCGGTTTACACGATCGTCACGGCCAACGGCAAACCCGCCGTGCTGCTGAATATCTTCCGGCAAGCGGATAGCAATACAGTTGCGGTGGCGGATGCGTCGAACCAGGAATTGGACCAGATTCGGAAGACTCTTCCGCCGGGCGTGAAGGTGCAGGCGTTCTACGACCAATCCACTCTGGTGCGCGACTCGATCAGCAGCGTACGGGACGCGATCCTGATCGGCCTGGCGCTCGCCGCGATCATTCTGGTTCTGTTCCTGCGCGATTGGGGCAGCTCGCTGGTAGCCGCCCTGGTGATTCCCGCGACCATCGCGATTACCCTGATCGCGCTCCGTGCGCTGGGACAAACCTTCAACCTCATGACGCTCGGGGGACTGGCCGCGGCCGTGGGGCTGGTGATCGACGACGCCATTGTAGTCGTGGAAAATATCGTTCTGCATCGCGACTCCGGGCAGAGCCGAAGTGAGGCGATCCGCAGCGCGCTGCGCGAGATTCGAGTGCCATTAGTGGGATCGACCATAACGCCGATCGTGGTCTTTCTGCCCTTGATTACGATCACCGGAGTGACAGGCACGTTTTTCCGCGCGCTCGCGGTAACCGTCGGCACGGCGCTGCTTACTTCGTTGGCGCTCGCCCTAACCTGGACTCCCACTCTCAGCCATTACCTGTTGCGCCGCCAAAGGTCCACGCATCCGCTCGAAGTATCCGATCCCGAAGGACACGCCGTGCCGACAGGATTTATGGCTCGCGTAATGCGCACCTATGAGCGCGTGTTGCGGTTTGTCCTGGCTTATCCGCTGGTATTTGGAGTCGGCTGTATCGCGCTGATCGTGGCTTCTTTCTTCGGCTATCGGGCGCTCGGCAGCGACCTGCTTCCGGAAATGGACGAGGGGGGCTTCATTCTCGACTACATCATGCCGGCGGGATCGGCGCTGGCGGATACCAACGAGGTGCTGTTGGGGGTCGAAAAGATTCTCGCGTCGACGCCGGAAATCGAGAGTACTTCCCGTCGCACCGGGATGCAGTTGGGTCTTGCCGCGGTGACCGAGTCGAATACAGGCGATTTCTCCGTGCGATTGAAGCGCGACCGGGATCGCGCCATAGACGAGATCATCTCCGAGGTACGCGAAAAGGTCAACAAGCAGTACCCGCAGCTGGACGTCGAATTCATTCAAGTCCTTCAAGACATGATCGGCGACCTGACTAGTTCCCCTGAGCCGATTGAGATTAAGCTGTTCTCCGTGGACCCCAAACTCCTGGAGGAATGGGCGCCCAAGGTGGCCGAGAGAATCAAGAAGATCAAAGAAGTGGCGGACGTAAAGGACGGCATCGAGAATACCGTCAGCGGATCCGCGATTGTGATGAACGTCGATCCCGTGACCGCGGCCCGGGCCGGCTTCACACCTCAGGAAATCGAGCTCGATGCTAGCGCCATCCTGCAGGGTGAGCCGGCCACGGCGCCGGTGGTGGTGAATGACCACGCCTACACCATTCGCGTGCGCTTCCCCGATAACTCGCGCTCGTCACTCGATCAAATCCGGAACACCATGATCACCAGCAGTTCGACCGGCAAGACCGCGACGCTGGGTTCGCTTGCGAATTTTCAGAACGAGAATGGCCAGACCGAGATCATCCGCGAGGATCTGCAGCGGCGCGTCGCCGTCACAGGACGCTTTGAAGGCGTAAGCCTGGGCGAGGGCATCGCGCTGGTCCAGCAAGCGGTAACGGATCTGCACATCCCCAATTCCATCCGCGTCGTCTACGGCGGAACCTATGAGGAGCAGCAAAAGTCGTTCCGCGATCTTCTCGTTGTTCTTGCCCTTGCCGTGGTGCTGGTATTTACCGTGCTGCTGTTCGAGTTCCGCACGTTCGCGGCTCCGGCCGCCATTCTAGCCTCGGCGCTGCTATCCACGTGCGGTGTATTTTTCGCGCTTTTGGTGACGGGGACCACGTTCAACATATCTTCTTTCATGGGTTTGATTATGGTGATCGGCATCGTGGCGAAAAACGGAATCCTCCTTCTCGACGCCGATCAGCGCTTCCGCGCCGAAGGTTCCTCCGTGCGGGACGCGATGATTCTGGCGGGCGAGCGCCGCCTGCGCCCAATCCTGATGACCGCCTTGGCTACGATCGCCGGAATGATTCCGCTGTCTCTGGCCATCGGTGCGGGCTCGCAGATGTTGCAGCCGCTCGCGATCGCCGTGATCGGCGGACTGCTGGCTTCCATGGTCTTGTCGTTGATCGTCACGCCCGCGGTACATTATTACTTGAGCAGACGGAGCGACCAGCCGGCCTGATGCGAGTCCGCGTAAGCGCCGCCCTGATGTGTTTGATGGCTTCCCCGTCTTGTTTTGCGGGACTTTTCACGCGCGGCGCAACCCAGTCGAACAGCAATTCGAAGATCGCGTTGCGGAAACGCCTCCATGTCAACACGTTGATCACCGAGCCGGGCACGGCCGAGCTGGATTGGGGCGGGCTCTACTCCTTTTCCACTGCCACTTTCGCGATGCCTTCGGGATTGAGATACACTCCCGCCGGGCGTCATATTATCTGGGGGCGGACTGAGTACAGCGTCGCCTTCGATACCGTCACGTCGGCGGATGTGGGAGGCGGCCGGCTCACGCAGTTCAGCCAGGCAGTCACATTGACCGCGACATCGGTGCTGCACGACGGCGAAAAGCTGGATATCGCCATTGCGCCCCAAGCGACCGTTTTTCTTCGGGATGAATCGGGCGCCCGTTTGGGAGCTGTGGCGATCGCGCGGTACGATAGCGGCCGAAATAGCATCGGCGCGACTCTCGGCTGGTCCGGAGCCACGCATAGTTCGGACTCGAACCCGGCCGGAACGTTCGATTTGGGCTTGGGTTTCGGCCGTCAGCTATCTGGATCTCGCTTGCTCGAGAAACTCACCCCGCATTTCAATGCGGAGTGGGAGAAATCGACGGGCCAAAACACGGCGTTCCTGGCATTTGAGGGAATCGAGTACCAAGTAACGGACCAGCTGGCTTTCGATGTCGCCGCCCAACACTTTGCGTCTACCGGTCGGGCGCCCGACCACCAGATTGCTTTTGGCATGACACTAAACTTAGGGAAGGTTCATTAGCTCCGGTCGTTTCACATCGGGGCGAATTTGAAAGCAAGAAACGGAGTGTGATGACGGAAGGGATCGGCTAATCTTTCGTTATGCCGACAGTCAAAAACACAATCGAGAGATCCTATCTTACCGGCACGGAGCGCTGGGCGGCAGTCATTGACCGCGAGAAGAATGCCGACGATGCGTTCGTCTATTCCGTAAAGACCACTGGCGTCTACTGCCGTCCGTCATGCCCGGCACGGCTTGCACGCCGCGAGAACGTGGCTTTCCACCCGACGCCGAAGGACGCCGAGCGCGCGGGATTTCGTGCGTGCAAACGCTGCAAGCCGAACGATCCCTCGGCTCCTGGCGAACAAGCAGCCATGGTGGCCAAGGCATGCAAGTTAATTGAAGACGCCGAAGAACCGCTTTCCCTGGACGCTCTGGCCGAGGCCATCGGCATGAGCCCGTTTCATTTCCACCGTGTGTTTAAGTCGATTACCGGCCTGACGCCCAAAGCTTACGCAACCGCGCATCGTGCCAAACGGATGCAGGAGGAGCTTTCGCGCCGCGGAACGGTGACATCGGCGATCTACAATTCGGGATTCAATTCCAACGGGCGGTTTTACGCCGAATCCCCCAAGAGGCTCGGCATGAAGCCCACGGAGTTCAAAGCTGGCGGCAGCGGCGCGACGATCCGATTCGCTGTCGGCGAATGCTCGCTCGGGTCGATCCTGGTCGCCGCGTCTGACTTGGGCATTTGTTCGATCGCTATGGGCGACGACCCCAACAAGTTAGTGAGGGAACTTCAGGAGCGTTTCGCTAACGCCAAGCTGATCGGCGGCGATAAGAAGTTCGAGCGCATGGTCGCCCGGGTCATTGCCTTCGTGGAGAACCCGTCAGCGGGATTGGGATTGCCGCTGCATGTCCAGGGCACTGCGTTTCAGCAGCGGGTTTGGAAAGCTCTGCGTGAAATCCCCTCCGGTACGACTTCGACATATTCGGAACTCGCGCAAAAGCTCGGCCAGCCGGGCGCCACGCGGGCCGTCGCCGGAGCCTGCGCGGCGAATAACTTGGCCGTGGCGATTCCATGCCACCGCGTCGTGCGTACGGATGGTTCGCTCTCCGGCTATCGTTGGGGCGTCGAACGGAAGAAGAAGCTCCTGGATTCCGAAGGCGCGCGGGTCTGATCGCGATTTCTCCGCCCGGTCTTCTCAGTTTGTGTTCCTCCGCCGTGATATCTTTACTCCATGAATGGCAAAACCTTCGCCGCAGTAGTTCTGGCGTTGGCCCCGTCAGCCTTCGCTCAATCCATCACCAAGTCTGTCACTAAGCCAATCGCGGGACGCTGGGACGCGACCATCCAGATTAATGGCATCGAGACGCCCTTTCCCCTGGAAATCTCGGGCTCAGGCACGAAGGTCACAGCGTCATTCTTCAATGGCGATGACCGATACCCGTCGACCCAAGGCCGGTTCGAGAATGGAAAGCTGGTCCTCAATTGGGACTATTACGCGGCGACCCTCGAAGCGACGCTGAAAGACGGCGTGCTCGAGGGTCAATATGCCGGCACGCGGCGCATGAAGGGTCCCTTTGCGATTCGGGCTACGCGGGCTGTTGCGGCTAAGCCGACTGCGGTCTCTGTGATCGTCCCGTCTATCGACGGTCTTTGGGAAATCCCCAACAAGAGCGGAAAAGGCGAGTTGGCATGGCGCTTCGTTGTGCAACAATCCGGCATGAAGGCCTCCGCGACTATCTTGCGCGTGGACGGGGACACCGGCACCATCAGCGGCGTCTTCCAGAACGGCAAATTCGTGCTCAGCCATTTCGACGGTGCGCGCGCCCATCTTATGGAAATCGCACCCGCGAGCGACGGCACGCTGAATATCCTTCAAGACGGTAAAACCAAGCTGACAGCTTATCGTCCCGCCGCCGCCCGCGCCCAAGGGCTGCCAGAACCCACCGATCCCGATCAGCACACCACGATGAAGGATCCGAGTGAACCATTCCGGTTCAGTTTCCCGGACTTGAACGGGCGGATCGTATCCAACGCGGATGCCCGGTTCCGGGGGAAGGTCCTGGTGGTCGAGATCACCGGTAGCTGGTGCCCGAACTGCCATGACGAAGCTCCTTTTCTGGCTGACATGTACCGCAGGTACGGCAGGCAGGGACTCGAGATTGTCTCGCTTTCGTTCGAAGAGACCGAGCAATTGAAGGATCCGACCCGCTTACGGGCGTTTGTGAAGAAGTATGGTCTGGAGTTCCCGGTGTTGCTGGGCGGCGATCCGGACGAAGCGAATAGCAAACTCACGCAGTTAGTCAACTGGAACACCTGGCCGGCCACTCTATTCTTAGATCGCAAGGGCTTGGTGCGGGGCATTCATTCCGGTTTTCCAAGTCCCGGTAGCGGCGAACTCTTCGGCCAAGCTAAGGACGAGTTCAACGTCCAGGTAGGGCGCCTGCTGGCGGAGAAATAAGCTTCACGTTGAAAACCAGCAAAGTGTCTTTTCGTCCCGCGAGGCTCGGAGAGATGCCTTCTATCCGTGAACTGCTGAGGCTCTATCCCGAACAGCTAGCGCAACAGAACCTGCCCCGGATCTCATCGTTTTTTGTGGCGACTGCCGGGGATCATATTGTCGGCTGTTGCGCTCTCCAGATCTATTCCAAGCGGCTGGCGGAAGTGCGGAGCCTGGCCGTCCACCCGACTTTTCAGAAGCGCGGTGTCGCTTCCCGATTGGTGGAACTGTGCAAACACCGCGCCCGTGCAAGGGGAGTGAAGGAACTGTTCGCGGTGACGAGCCAGACCGGCTTCTTCGCCCGGGCCGGCTTTGCGACCTTCCGTCGCGAAAAAACCGCGATGTTCTTCGAAGTCGGGTAGATCAAAACTCCAGGCCACGTCACCACACGAACAAGCAGGCGCCCCCACCGGTCTGGCGGATGCGACCAGCCATGACGGCGGTCTCGGTTGCCGGCATGCCGCTCTGGCGAACGATATGCGGCAGTTCCGGTTCCGGGCCGCTGGTCTCCTCGATCTCAACGGCGCCGTGACGGTTCATGATACCCGCGGCAGCATCCACCTTGTCGTCCGTGCCTGTTGCGAATACTAGTGCGCCTCCGCGCCGCAGCCCGTCGACATAGGCTTGTGCCTCAGCCTTGGTCGCTCCAATCCGGGTCAATTCCCGCATTAGATCGACTTCGAAGTCGAGCCGCGCGAAGCTCATCACGCCCGTGACCTCGAACGTTTGCGGTTCGTCGACGACGCGCACCTCGTTCCGGGGAAAGCCCAGGGCTTCGATCTGGTTCACTACATCTTCAACCATGCCAGCATCTTCAAACAATCCAACGGTTGTTTTCGGCATATCTCTTCTCCACTGAGTTGGACGCAGGAGCAGCAGGACCGTTTCGCGCGGGAAGTTGTTGATACGTCAGCGCATCACAGCAGCGGCACTCGGCCGCGCTGGACGCACTCCGAGGCGAACAGGTACATCCCGGCCGACCAGGCTTGATCCTGAGCGCCCATCGCGACGCCGGTTTCCCCATGGTGCCACTCGTTGAACTGCCCACGTTGATTCAACTCGGCAAGATTGCGCAAGGCAAGAGTAGCGGCCTCGCCCCGGCCGGCTTTCACCAGAGCCGCGACATAGAATCCGCCCAGGAACGGCCACGCACCGCCGTTGTGATAATGATGCGGAGCGTTCAGCGATCCATAGTAACTGCGCCAGTCCGCATCGCCCGGCTGAATCGCCGGGGTCAGGCTCCGGAGCGGCCAGTTGTCGAGCGAGTATCGCGAGATGAAGTCCAAAATCACGCCCGTCTGCTGTTCGTCGGCGACACCAGCAAGGATCGCAAGAATATTGCCGAACGAATCGAACCATTCGCCCAGCGCGCGAAATCCGAGGTACGGGAGATAATAGCGCTCTTCCTTCAGATACCGCTTCTCAGGCGCCTCGCGTGATCGTCCCATGGAATCGCGTAGAGGAGAGCCTTCGGTGCTGAACGAATTCGAAATGTGCCGCAGGGTATTGTTGTCGCCCGCATACCAAAAGTAGGCGTTGATCCGTTCCGCTACCAAACCAGCCCGGCGCAGAAGACGTTCGGCTTCGTCACCAGAAAAAAGCTCTGCGGCGCAGCGCAGTGCGATCACATATAGGCAATTGAGATACAGTCCCTTGCCTCGCGTGCAGAAAAGATCCTGCCAGTCCGAGGCTTCCTGCATGCTGAGCAAGCCGCTTTGGTCCACATCCTGGTATTCGTACCAGCGAAGAACTTCCCGAGTCACATCGGGATCCGGGGCGAGCATCGCACTGCCGATAATCCACCACAGTCCGCCGTCAGCATAAGCGCGGAAGTTGGGACGCAGCGTCGCGCAATCGACATTGTTCGGGATCGCACCGTTCGGGGCCCGATGATCCTTCAGCAGGGCGATACTCGCTTGAAACGCGTCTTCAATCTGTTTGTCCTGGGCAAAGCGGCCGCCCAAGGCAGAGATCATGGCGTCGCGCGCCCAGACCTGGTGGTGTCCCACGGGACGGCCGGATGCTTTCAAGCCCCACTGATAGCAACACCGCCGCAAGCATTCGATGGCATCGCCGTATGTCTTGTCCACTTGCGCCATGCTATATGTACCCATCAGGCTATAGATGGCCGACGGGCTCCTTCAGGTTCGAACTGGAGGTTCTGCTGGTCTCCCGCTCGAGAGATCTACTGACGAGTTCCTTGGATCCGAGGCCGACCGCAAGAGCCAGCGCCAGGACGATTCCGCCAAACAATATGCCGAAGGCCAGGCGAATGATGCCGCCTCCGATACCCAGGCGCTCGATCGCGATGGTCACCGCGAGAACCGTCACCAGCCATTTCACGCCGACACTCAGAAGGCGCGCATATTGCAGGTTCATGTTCACCGCTCCGATCAACACACTACGCGCGAGGAATCGCGCAATGATGCTGCCAGCGACCAATACAACGATGGCAGTCAGCAAGTCCGGCAGATATGCAAACAGCCGTATCACGAATTGCGAAGGGAGTGCGCCATCGAACGCGGAGATGCCGATGAGGAACCCGAGGAATATGATGATCGCAGAGACCGCTCGAGTCACCAGAACCGTGGGGCTGGATGATGGCGACCACTCCGCCATCGCCGGGAAGCCCCATTGAGCGACCCTCCGATCGAAATCGAAACCGGCCAGCGACCGCCGAAGAATAGCCGCAATCGCCCACGCGATCAATGCGGAAAGGATGAGCGCCGTCATCAGAGCCAGGATGCCCGGCAGCAGGCTGGCCACCTGGCTTAGCATTTTGGTCATCGAGAGTCTGAGTGCTTGTCCAACTTGATCCCACATATTCCCTCCTCAGCGTTACGGGTTAAAGCGGTCGGGCCACCGCCAACGGGAAACCAAATAAGATTTGTTGTCCTCATATGCCTTGGAGAGTCGTTCAATCCTGGAATCGACCTCCGCAAGTCCGGCAGTTTGCATTTCCAGCGCATAGGAAGCGATCCATCCCAGGTAAAGCGGGGTGATCGACCGGAGAAGGTGGTCACGGCTAATCGTCTGGAGGCGGTGTCCGAGCGCGAAATCGTAAACAATTCGCACCCACACCTGATCGGGTAGGCGGAACTGATCCTCGGGCAGCCGGGACATCCTCCGCAATTCGAGCAAGGTTGTGGGAGGCAGAATGAGACCCCACACGTCCTGGAGGTTCCTTGCTCCCAATTGAAACGATTCCAGCATGCCGTGTACGTCCACGGTGCTTCCGGTATCGGGCTGCGGAGCTTCGGGCTGGCCGAGTCTCGGCAATGTTTGCGAGCCCCGAATGCTCTGCCACTGCGCGGCGCGCCCTTCCATTTCCAGAAATGTGGCTCCTAGAACTTCCGCCAGAAGGGAGCTTAAGTTCTCCCAATCTGTCGGATGCTGGGTACGGACACCGAGATTCGATTCGCAAACCTGAAAGCCGCCGCACGCAGCAGTGGATGCAATCGATGCGAGGGGACTGCGTTCCGCGCCGCGCCGCCGCGTGGACTCCTGCGCGACAATTCGCTGTAGAAGTTTTCCCGAGAGTCCGAAATCAGGGCCCATGGGATTCTGCAGCTGCTGGCCGTAGAGAGCCCTGGACAATGGCGAGAGCACGCTCCTGTTCAGGAGGCCCTCCATTTTCTGGCGCGTGTAGCAAGGCGCCACCAGGTCGAACCCCAAATCCAACACCGGCTGCACCAGGCGGTAAATCCAACGGCGAGTCATGGTCGGCGACTGCGAGGCAATCACGCCGCACGCGCGGACCCCGAGTTTTCCGCCGACGGCGAAGACGGTTCGATATGCATTGGATATGCCCTGCTGCTGTGTCTCACCGGGATTCGGTGGCGGCAAGCTGCAAGTAAAGACCGCCGGAGCTTGGTTGTCGCCTGCGACGGCTGCAGCCGGGGTATGTGTCCCGTTATTGCAGACCACCATGGCACGAAGAGGCTTGGACAATTCCGCAAGAACTTCGCTGGTCATGGCAACGGCCGTACAGCCTTCCTCCGAGCGCTTGTCGCCCAGAATGCCGACCACGAGATCGGCGCCACCGATTCGTTCGATCTGCTCTAATTCCGGCTGCGGAATGGCATCCAGTTCCATTCACGTCCTCCGGCTTCCAGGGGAAGCGACAAGATACCTATCAAAGGGATTCGCACCCAGGTGGGGCGATTGCTCAGTTCGTAAGCAAGCTCATATAGCGCTTTGTCCAACAAAAAGATCGCCAGCAGTTTTCGAAAGCTATCCTCCGAAGAGGGCAAGAAAGGCGCGTTCTGCGCGGTGTTGCGATAGGCGCGCAGAAACTCCGCCCCCATCGAGCGCTCCCACAGGCGCGCCCACGGTTCCAGGCTCTTCCAATCCTCGGGCCTGCGTGCCGTGTGAGCGATCAGGCCACTGTACGCGGCATAACTCAGGGACCGAATCATACCAGCCACGTCCTTCATGGGAGAGAACTTGGCGCGCCGCCCGGCGATGGGACGCGCGGGCTCGCCCTCGAAGTCAAGGATCACATAATCCGTTTTGACCTGAAGCACCTGACCGAGGTGATAATCGCCGTGAATCCGAATGCGCTGGCCAAACGTGTCATCCTTGGGCGCAAGCTTAAAATTATCGAGGATCTGGCTCCGCCGGCCTAACACGAGGCCGGCCAGATCGATGAAATCGTCCGGGAGACCAGCGACAGAGTCTTTCAATAGATCCAGGGCGCCGGCAGCATCTTTCCGAAGGTCGATGAGCAGGCTCTGAACGTCGCTGGCGCCGAGCGTTTCCGGCGCGAAGGAAGGATCGCCGTCAGGAGAGGCCAAGGCGAGATGCAACAGCGCCGTGCGCTTTCCGAGCATCGCGGCTGAGTCCAGCGCGATGCCGACGTGTTCTCGCGCCAGCTGTGACGGTTCCTGCTCCGCGAGCTCCATCAGGTCCGCGGCCGTGGCGCCACTCGCGCCTTCCGGCCAAGTGGTGGTTGCCGAATTCTCGTAATATTGCGACAGCTCTTCGAGAGCCAGTGTCCAGCCGTCTCCCTGATTTGCCACGAAACCCTGAAGCATTGCGAGCGTCTGCGGCTCTCCGCCCTCCGGCACGTATTCGATGGCACCGGCGAAGGGCGGTACGCCGTCGAAATGGACCTTTTCCGTCAGGTATCTTCCGATCTCGCAGTCCGGATTTGGACCGCTCTGCTGGCGGCGAAAGAACTTCATGAAAAACCGATCGTCGTAAACGATGGACGTATTGCTCTGTTCCACGGATCCACGCCTCACCGCCAAGGAAGCGTCCGCGGGACCGCGAAGAGCCTCGAAGTCGGCACCCGGGATGCCTCGGATCAATCCATTTCGTCCCGGCGCATGTTTGGCGCGCTCGATGAAGGAAAGGAATGCCGCGCCGGCGCGATCATCGAAGGCGGCGTCATGCAAGAACCCGGGTCCGCTGGCGGAGATGGCTGGAGCGATGATGGCACTCGGAAATGTTTCGTGCATCTTCTCCGCGTCCTTGCCATACGTCAGCCCGAGTGGAACGAAATACACATCCGGATCTCCTTTTTCGTACTGGACTTCCACCAGCGTAAAGACGGCATTCGAATCCGGAATCGGAATCCAGTCCGCGATCTTTGCGGACCGGATACGCCTCACCTTCCCGCCGAACCATCTTTGCTTGGATAGATACTCCGGCAGCAGCACGGATTCCAAGCGATATCGCCCGGCCCCATCCAGTAAGCGCTCCCAGGAATCCGCAACCAGCGGCGACGAGTCCGCGTGACTGGCCGCTCCCAACGATTGGGATTGCGGGTGTAACTCCAGCCAGAAGAAACCGTACGGCCCCAGCGTGAGGCGGTACGGTTGCTTGCCGACCGGCGGGAAGTCGACATAGCCCAGCATTTCGACGGGAACGGCACCCTCCAGATCCGGCAAATCCAGGTCCACAGGCTGCGCAAAGCGCGAAAGGTTGGCAACGCAAAGCACCACCTGCTCGTGATCGCGGCGCAGGTACGCCAGCACCTTTCGATTCGACGGATTCAAGAACTCCAGCATGCCCCGCCCGAATACGCGAAACAGTTTGCGCAAGGCGATCATGTTCCGCATCCAGCTCAGCAGCGACGACGGATCGCCCTGTTGCGCTTCTACGTTTACGGCTTCGTACCCCACGATGGGATCCATGATCACGGGGCTGTACAATCTGGCTGGCAAGGTCCGCGAAAAACCGGCGTTACGGTCGGCATTCCACTGCATGGGTGTTCGCACGCCATTCCGGTCGCCAAGATAAATGTTGTCGCCCATGCCGATTTCGTCGCCGTAGTACAGGACCGGCGTCCCCGGAAAGGAAAACAGGAGGCTGTTCAGAAGCTCAATGCGCCGCCGGTTGTTATCCATCAAGGTCGCCAGCCGGCGCCGGATGCCGAGATTGACGCGCATGCGGGAATCGGCGCTGTAGGCCAGATACATGTAGTCGCGCTCGTCATTGGTGACCATCTCGAGCGTCAGCTCGTCATGGTTTCGCAGGAACAACGCCCACTGGCAGCTGTCCGGAATCTCGGGCGTCTGCGCCATGATGTCCGTAATCGGCAGCCGGTCTTCCTGGCGAAGCGCCATATAGATGCGCGGCATCAGGGGGAAGTGAAATGCCATGTGGCATTCATCGCCGTCGCCAAAATAGGGACGAACGTCGGTTGGCCACTGGTTCGCTTCCGCGAGAATCATGCGGCCTTCATAACCCGCATCGATTTCCTGCCGGAGCCTCTTGACCAGGACATGCGTCTCGGGAAGGTTTTCGCAACTGGTCCCGTCGCGCTCTATGAGGTACGGAATCGCGTCGACTCGCAGTGCGTCCACGCCCAGATCCAGCCAGTAGCGCACCACATTGAGCATCTCTTCGACGACAGCGGGGTTGTCGTAATTCAGGTCGGGCTGGTGCGAAAAGAATCGATGCCAGAAATACGCCTGGGCGACTGGATCCCAAGTCCAGTTTGATTTTTCCGTATCGGTGAAGATGATTCGCGCGTCGGCGTATTTCTGATCGCTGTCGCTCCAGACATAGAAGTCGCGCTCGGGCGAGTCTTTCGGCGCTTGCCGGGCACGCTGAAACCACGCGTGCTGGTCTGATGTGTGATTCATGACCAGCTCGATCATCACCTGCAGTCCCCGATCGTGGGCCGCCACGAGTAACTGCTTGAAGTCATCGATGGTTCCGTACATCGGATGGACATTTAAGTAGTCGGAAATGTCGTAGCCATCGTCCTTGAGCGGAGATGGAAAGAAGGGCAGGAGCCACAGACACGTGACACCCAGATCCTGGAGATAATCGAGCTTCTGGATCAGGCCCTGGAGATCGCCAATCCCGTCATCGTTGCTGTCGAAAAACGCCCTGACGTGGAGCTCGTAAAGCACCGCATCTTTGTACCAGAGCGGATCGCTGGCGGTTCCGGGCTTTTTCATAGGCGCCCTGCCGTTTCGCCGGCAAGGGAATCGTGACCATCGGTAGAGATGTCCGTCTCTACGCCGCCGAAATCGCCGATTATGCCTTTGGCTGGACGCGCGCCGCCCGTGATACTTGGGCTAACTCCTTTAACACCAACGCGGACCCGCCCATCCGCTGGGAGCATCCGCATTTACGCTGCACGTGAACGTCCAGACCACGGCGTCGTCGGTTCAAGGGAGACTTATACGCAAGCGGCACGAATACCGTGCCATCGCCGGAATCGCTCCGCGCCAGCCTTGCCCAGATACTTGTCAACGAGCCGCGCGTTGGTTTTCGCAAGATCGACGACGATCAGACCGTCCAGCACGCTCGAAAAGTGCCGGTCGACGCTAAAGTCGAGAATCTGTCCGCCCACGTTCAGATATTGCCGCAGCAGGACTGGCAGCCCCTTACGGTCCGGCTCCAGGTCCGAGACGACGTCAGATAGCTCGTCGGCATTCGCGACCATCGAACGCAACGCCCTGGCCTGATACTTGTGTTTCGGCTTAACGGAAGGCGCCAGGTCCGCATCGAAGTGCCGCTCTTTCAGGAACGACACCATCAATGCGCGGGACGCAGGACTGTAAGTGTCGCTGATGCTCACTGGACCGAACAAGATCCGATACCGCGGATGCCGAGCCACGTAATGGCCGATCCCCTTCCACAGCAGGAGCAAGGGCGCGAAGCTTCTTTGATACTCAGGCCGTACAAAGGAACGGCCGAGTTCGAGGGCGGGATCGACCCGCGACAGGAAGTCACGCTTAAATCGGAAGAGCGTACTGGTATAGAGTCCTTGCGGACCGAAGCGCGACAAGACTTCGTCGGTCCCGGCGAATCGGTACGCGCCGACCACTTCGCTCCTTTTCTGATTCCAGACGAACAGATGAAGGTAGTGAGCGTCGAATAAGTCCAGATCGACCGGCTCCCCGGTTCCTTCGCCGGCGTGGCGGAACGAAATCTCGCGCAGCCGACCGATTTCGCGAAGCAGCTGAGGGATCTGCTGTGCGCTCGCGAAGCAAACCAGATTGTCTCCCTGTTCCAACAGCTTCTGGCTTCCGGGAAGAGACTGCACTTCACATCGGCACGTCGCGGCATCCACCGCCGGGATAATCGCTCCGGGCGTCTTTTTGCTGCGGAATGGAAACGGATCGCGAAAAACAGTGGTCGGGGCGGGCTCCTCATCGCGTCTGGCTTGGAGCATTTGGGTGCGCCATTGCAGATAGTCGGCCGCCGCCCGGGCAGTGGAGTGGCGCGCCAAGCTGGACGCGGTAATTGGGCTGCCCACGGCGACTCGGACTTTCCGGCCCCGCTTGTTCAACAGTTCGCGAGGCAGCAGAATCGTGCGGAGGCCAGGGTGGAGCAAGCCGGCCAGTTGAAACGCCGGGCTATTCGATCCATGGAAGAAAACAGGAACCGTGACCGCATTGGTCATGCGCACCAGACGAACGGCGGTTTCGCTCCATGCGGGATCGCTGATCGTGGCCGCGGGGAACCGCAGAGACGATACTTCTCCAGCGGGGAACATGATGAGTAATCCGCCGCTTTTCAGCCAATAGACACTTTGGCGTAATCCTTTCCGGTTCGCGGTTGCCGATTCTGGCCCGCCAAACGGATTCACCGGAATGATGTAATTCCGCGACGCCTCCAATTCGGCGGTGGAGAGTAGCGAGTTAGCCATGAACTTGATGTCGGGCCGGATTTTGAGCAGAAGGGATCCAAGGATCAGTCCGTCCGCGAGCCCATAGGGATGATTCGCCACCACTACAACCGGACCACGCGCGGGGATGCGAAGACGGTCGGCTTCCGCACAGTCGTAAGACAGGTCCAGACGCCGCAGGAGCGCATCGAAGAAACTGGATCCTGCAGCCTGCTCCGCTGACGAATAACAGAGTTGCTTGAGCTCGTTCAGGAGGAGCACGCGGTCGAGAAGGCTCTCGTTTCCGGCTTGGACAGGGCGTTCGAGCAAATCGGAAGGCATAACCGTCGTTTACAGGAGAACGTTCTCGGCGCCTAACGCCGCCGCGCGCACGGCATACCGCATCGATGGCTGGCCGGCGAACTGCATGAATCCGGCGAAGACACCCACCGAAAGCGGCGGCCCGTCTTTCCAAAGCTGAGAAAGCGAAGCGATCGTTCCGTCTTGAAGCGTATAGAAGACGCGATCGGACCAATCCGTCCAGCCCAGCTGATGATTCTCGTAAGTTCGAAAGACGTCAACTATGTTGTGAAATACTCGTGTGGCGTGTGAAGTCCGGTAGTGCGAGGCAAGCAACACCTCGCTCCAGCCGCTGCGGATTTCGGCGGCAAATTCGGCAAAGCTGGACGCATCCGTCAGGTTCAAACACGCGTTGGGCTCGGTAACGTGACGATCGCCGCCCGAAATTACGGGCTTTTCCCAATCGCGCGCCAAGCGAATGACGGCTGAGTTTTCCCGCCACGGGCGGAGACCGTTCAGTTCGATCGCGTGGAGATATTCGCCGTATTGCGACAACAACGCGATCGCTGCCGTGCGGTGCTGTTCGGTGCCGATTCCCATCTCATCCCAAAGAGGATGGTTGAACACGGTCAGCACACCGGGCTCTGAGTGGAGGCTGGCTAAGATCGCGCACAAATCACTCTCGATCGGGCGGTCCGTGAACGCCCTTAACTGGTCCATCCACGCGCGGGCTCGGCTTGGGGGAAGATTGTGCACACCCAGATGGAAGAAGGTGTTCCTGAACGGAACGGTCCATTCGACCGAGATCGGAATGTTGCGAGACGTCTCCAGCGCCTGCAGTGATATGGGAGCCTCTATGTCGTCGTGATCCGTGAGCGAGACGATGGGATCCAGGCCCAGGGAGCTGATCTGATCGAATTCAACGGAATACGCATCGCGCGGCCCAAGCGGGGGAGTCCACCAGCCATGAGACAGATCGAGAGGAACGCCATGGAGAAACTGGTAGCGAGCCTCGCTGCGGCGGAGCGCCCATCGCGCGGGGGCGCAGTGCCTGGCGATGCGGTAGATGAAATCGAGCAACTCACGCGAGTGCAGCGTGTGCGAATGAAGAGAAACACCGGTGCCGAACCGGGCCTGAGGCTTTTCGGCGGACCACTGAAAATGGATTCGCGTACTGTTCATGCAGGTTCCTCCTTAAGGAGCCAGGGAAGAGTCTCAGCTTCAGGTGCCGGCTGAGCTTCGAGGGTCAGTCGTAAAAACGATCTCGCGTAAAACTCGATGCGCGTGGGAAGTCCGCTGGGATCGCGGGGATCAATCCAGATCGTGAATTCGGACTTCTTTGAGCCGCCGCCATCCAGGATCACGCCGTTGATCTGTTCGGACGACTCATGGGCGTCCGCGAAACGCGATCCAGAAGCTCGCTCCGTGACCAGCTCGCAGAATTCTCCGTTGTGGCAGAACTGCGCGCGGGTCCGGGAGTCTGGATTCAGCGCGGCGCGGCGTATGGCGTAGAGAAACGTCGCCACAGGGCCCACGGACCGGGTCTCGTGTTGCATGCTTGGGGCCGATTCCTGCTGCGCGGACGAAAGGATTCCGGGCGCATCTGTCCAAGAAACGATTCCAGACGCCATGAATCGGCCCTTCTTGACTTCAGTCCGTCCAAAGCCGGACGAACTGCTGGAGAAAGCGCAGGGTATCACCGGACTGGCGGCGTGAAGAGCGGCCTGAGCCTGATCCAGCGTCTTTTCCGGAGATGACGTGATGAATCCCGCGCCCTCGGTTCCGGCCAGTCTGCCGGACGTCTCGATGACCGTCTCCGACAAAGCTCCGAAACGATTCAGGCCGCGTGCTCGTTGCGGCCGCGATCCGGCGGCAAACTGGAGCACGCTCACGGTGTCACCGGACTGGCTGCCCAACTCGACTGTGGCGCAACCCGCCCCGACATCGTCCCGACGGAATATCGGGATTCCGAGGACCAGGACGGCGGCTTGCGCCCGAAAATGGCGTTGGTAGCGGACCACCCGCCGGGCCGGCCGCGAGGTTACAGCGTTCCGGGGCGCGGGCTGCTCCGCTGCCCGGGTCCGGATGGCCGGGAGGAACGCCGCCGCCTGCAGGCACCAGGCGAGGAAGCTACGCCGGCGCCACGTGTCCGCTGTCCTCATGCCCCAAGCATGAGCCCGACTCGCTTACCTTGACATGTACATTGTGTGAATCTTTAATGAAACACTTTAGATAGAAAATGTTTTTATAAGGCGCTGCGAAGTTTTGAGCGAAACCAGGGAGACTCCGGGGAGGAAGACACACGGGAGAGGGCTCCGTCGTCGAGACCCTGCCGGTAGTGGTCATATACGCTTGCAAAGACCGCATCCCAGGACCGGCCTAAGGCGGCCTGACGGGCGGCCTTACACATTTTGTCCCGTCGCTGCGGGTCCACGTACAGCTCGGCGACTTTGTCCGCGATAGCCTCCGGATCCTGAGCGACGAAACCGGTGACGCCGTCATCGATTAGAAACTTGGGACCGCCCCTGCCGCTCACGATCGCCGGCACGCCCGACGCAAGTGCCTCCAGGATCACATTTCCGAACGTATCTGTCTCGGATGGAAAGACCAACACGTCCATTGATGCGTATGCGTCCGCCAGTTCCGTACCATGTAACAGACCTGGGAAGTCCGCATTTTCGAGGTGCTGCCGGAGCCAGGCTCGCTCGGATCCATCGCCGACAACGAGAAAACGGTAGTCGCGCAGTCCGTGAGTCTTCAACAACTCATTGAGCCGGACAAAAAGGCGGACGTTCTTCTCAGCGGAAAGCCGACCCACATAGCCGATCACGAAAGGTCCCGCAGAGCGCGTGCGCCGCGTGGGCGAGAACATCTCGGTATCGATACCGCGTTGCATGAGGAAAGCAGGCCTGGCGGTTCTTGAGGCGAGCATCGCCACCAACTCGGGATTCGGGGCGAACATCATGCGCGCGAGGCGGTAGAAGCGGACCGTCAGGTCGAGAGATTTCCGTTCGGCCAGATGAGTTATCGCCCGAGTCCACGACTGCGGGATCCCGCCCAGTAGCTTTCGCAGGCGCCGCGAGCCAAATTCGTGGACATTGGTATGCCAGGAAGCGACCAGAGGAACGCCTAGATCATACGCGATTAAGGCCCCGAGCATTCCGATGTGGCCGGGGCCGGTGACGTGTACCAGGTCCGGTCGAAAAGCTTCAACGGCGCGCCGAACCGCTCGCCGGTGGCGCCAGAAACACAGATCGAACGCCAGATCGTGTTCCAGACGGAGTGACGCCGAGCTATGCGAAAGTTCCAAGGCCTGATAGTTCCCGCGGGTCCAGTGCGCGGTTCGCGGCCCCGGGTGTACTGACAGGAACGGATAAAAGTGCGAGCGAGCGTGATGATCGAATTGCCTGCTGGTCAGGGCGACGCCGTTCACTTCATGAAAACTATCCGTGAAGAACGCAACCCTGGGAGCCCGTCCAGGATTCATGCTTGATTCTCCGTTGTGAGGCGACGATCGAGCAGCCCGAAGCCCGAGGTGACGAACGACACAAGGGTCCTGGGGAGTGACGCGAAGTCCGCTGCCAGCGATCGCCCGCCCTTTCCGACGATCAAGACGCCCCGGCGCATCGCGTGCAAGTGAAAGAGAGTGGAAACAAGCGTAAATGCGACCGAGGCCGCCATACTAGCTCGAAGGTTCGGCGTTCCGCGCAGCCAGTGCACCGTGAATTCGATGGTGTGGGAGACCACGGGCATGCCGAACATCACGCTCAGGGTCGCGAGCCATCGGGGCTCGGCGGCTCGAAAGGCCTGCGTCAGACCGCCATAGAAGCCGGCCGTGAGGCTCCTGTACGCGAATTCCGCCAACATCGCCCCGATAGCCGCATCGGAGCCGGCGTGCAAATTGGTAAAAAAGAACACCGCGCTTCGGGACAGCGAGCTGAGAAGGGCGGACTTCCAGTTCCAATGCCGCAAAATCCGGATAAAACAATTTCGCATGGTTACGTTCCCGCTGCGGACAGCTTACCTAACGTCGCTTTTCATAACGGTGAATAAGCGGTGACATTGCGGCTATTTCCGCCGGGCCGCTCCGAAAGACAGTGGCCAGCGAGAATCGTTCTAGTGCGAGGAGAGGCCGAGCCGCTTAAGCCGTGCGTGCCGGATCTTCAAAGCCAGAAGTACCAGAATCTGGATTCCCGTTAACCCGTTCGCGGTCATCAGCGGACCAGACATCCGCAGGACTCCGTAGAGGAACCACAGCCCCACTCCGGTCGCGAACAAGACCAGCATCGTCCCAGAGAGTCCTTCCCCGCCGGTGTGCCACGCCCGGATGACTTGAGGCGTAAATGCGATCGTGGTCAGGACAGCGGCCCAGAATCCAATCGCCTCGGTATAAGCCCGGAACCCGTCCAGCAGCAGGATCGCCCACATACTTGAAGATTCGCATGAGGGACTTGTTTTTGCCAGTGAAATCTCGCTGCGAAGATCAAGGTTCATGCATTCGTAACAGGAGTCTTATCACAGATAAACCAGACAGGACTATAAATGATCTGTGACCAACGCCGCTGGACAACAACAAGGCTGCTCCTGCCATCTGTGCGCAGGCCTCCATCGCAATCCCCCGGAACTCGACCGGCCCTCGCGCAAGCCCGACCAAATCGCGGCGTTACCGCCGGCCAAAGCCGATCGGCTCGTGCCCAGGTTCCCCCAGATTTTGCGAACGGAGTATCTGCCTAGCGCGAACTTGGCTTAACATCGATCGCGGGTAGATCCGCTAAGGGCAGTTTGACCCCCAGAATCGCAGCGAGAGTCGGTGCGATCTGTCGCATATCGATCAAGCCTACATTCTTGCCGTTCGCCACGGAGTGCCCCAGAAGGAAAAAGGAAGCCCGCATCTCGGGCCGGTCCGGCAGATAGCCGTGTGCGCCGGTGCCAGGCGCCGGGGAAACGACGGGACCAGAGAGCGCAGTGCCCAGCGAGTAGCCGGGCTTGAGTTCCACGAAGTAAGCCGCATCCGGGAAAGCGCCCATTTTCTGGATCTCGGTACTTTCCAGGATGCGAGCGATCCCGTATTCGGGCTTGACCGCAATCCTGTCCAGCATCGCTTTCACCCTGATCTTCACCGCCTGGTCGCCAGGATTGCGGAGGATTATGGCGACTCCCGCGCCCGCCGGCCACGGCGCGGCATCCCAATTCTTGGTCCCGACGAGTTTCTCTTCCACGAACGGGATCATGAGGTTCACTCTGACATCGGTCCGGGCGAAGCCGTGGTCGGACACGACCGCCACAACCGCCTCCGGATCATTGCCGACCGCTGTGGCGATCAGCCGGGCGATCATCCCGTCGAGCATCTCCAGTGTCTGATTGCTCGCCGCGCTGAAAGGCGTCGTTTCATGCTGCATCTCGTCGAGCGCTGTCAGATGGAGCGTCATGAACGCGGGCTTACGCGTTTTCAGGATCTCGATGGTGAACCGGGTGCGCACTTCGTCACCCTCGATGGTCGTCTCGTTACCGTTGGTGTAGAGTCCCAGCTTCGATTCCAGTTCATCAAGCAATCCGTCCGGCCGGCTCAGGGCTTCCAGAAGTTTTCGGTCTTCAGGAGTGTGCGCGCGCCAATACTCCGGAACCAGATAACGAATCCCTTTGGCGCCGACGGTAACCGGCCAGTTCAGGCTCGCCGTAACCATGCCCGCATCGTTGGCGGCCTGCCATAGCGTGGGAACCTTGATGGCGCTGGCGTACCAATACCACCCGGCCATGTTCTCGTTGGTGGGATCGAACGTGGTGTTAGCCAGGATTCCGTGCTTCGCCGGCGAAACACCAGTGACCAGAGTCGTGTGGCTGGGATACGTTACGGTCGGAGCCACGCCCGTCACGCCTTCGGCATAGACGCCTTCCTTGATCAGCCTGCGCAGATTAGGGATCTTGAGTCCGTGCTCGTCGGCGTGCGTCAGATAGTCCGGACGCAATCCGTCGATCGATATCAGCAGAACGGGCGCACCCCAGGCCAAGGGGCAAGCAAGCAAGACTGCAAGAACGATGAACTGGCGGAAGGATTTCATATTGGCGACCTAAAACAGCACCTTCAACGCGAACTGGATCTGCCGCGGCGGATAGATAGTGCGGATGGTTCCGAACGCGGCGTCCGTCGCGGTCGTATTCGGCAGACCGAAGTTTGTGTGGTTCAGAATGTTGAAGAACTCCGAGCGGAATTGCGCGGTGATGCGCTCATTGAAGCGGAAGTTCTTGTTGATGCTTAGATCCAGTTGCGCGAGGCCAGGGCTGCGCAACGCGTTGCGTCCCAGCGTGCCAAAGGGCGACGTCGCGGAAGGAGTCTGAAAAGCCGCCTTGTTGAAGTAGTTGTCGAGCATCGCTGGTCCCGAGGAACCTCCCGGATCGCCTGCCAGGTTAGGCCGCATCATGGAACCGCCTCGGTAATCCGCGATGCGCCCCGTAACGTCGTTGATCGCCGCGGGCGAATACACCACATTTAAAGGCACGCCCGAATTGGCGGTGTTGATCCCGTTTATCTCCCAGCCGCCCGCTATCAGATCCAACGTGCGGTTGAAATTCGCTCCGAACTTCTTGCCTTTTCCGAAGGGAAGCTGGTAGACGACGCTGGTCACGTTCATCAGGGTCACATCGAACGACGAAGGTCCTCGCTCTGCCGCCAGATTGCGAATGTTCTGCGGATTGGCCACGCTGGAGCCGGGGTAGCTTTCGAGCGCCTGCTCGGAGTTGCCCAGAGCTTTCGACCAGGTGAACGAATTCAGGAAATACAGACCCGCGCCAAAACGATGTTCCAGACGAGCCGACAGTCCGTTATACGCCTCCTGACCGGCCGGATCGACCCACGTGATTGAGCTGAACGTCGAAATCGGCCGGCGAGCCTGAATGCCCAGGCAGCCGGACACAACCGTCGGCGGATTACAGGTCGCCGTCACTGCGTTCGGAGCCGCCTGATTGTAGTCGCCGATGATGGGAAGCCGCAGCGCATGGTTGCCGTTATAGGCGATCTCAAACACGGTGTTCTTCATCAACTCGCGCTGAATCGATACAACCCATGACTGGACGTATGGCCAGCGCGTGTCGCGCGGAATATACGCATTGTTGGATGTCAGGGGATTGAAGTTGGCGGGATTGGTGAAACCTGACGGGTAACCTTGCTCCGTGGTGATGAACGTCGAGGGAACCGGCCCACCCTGGGGAATGGACTGCGTGATCAACCCGAAGATCACTTGCGGCCCGTTGATTCCCAGCTCGTCCGCACTTCCTACGCGGTTGAAATGGGCATAGCTGATGCCGTACCCGGCGCGAAAGACCGTCTTTTGATCCACGCTATACGCCAGCCCGAGCCTGGGTCCGAAATCCTTGTAGTCCGGATCCACCAGAGTGCGCTGATAGATGCTGCCGCTGGACGCCTTGATCATCGAGTTCGTGATCGGATCGAAATTGCTCTGGATGTTGTCGCGCTCGGCCCGCGGCGTGGCGAACTCCCATCGGAGCCCCAAGTTCAGAGTAAGTTTAGGCGTGATCCGGTAATCGTCCTGGATGTACATCGAATGGACCTGCTGGCGGTAGTTGCCGATCACCAGATTCGACAGTTGGAGCTGGCTCGGCAGACCGAATAGAAAGTCGGCCAGGTTGTAACTGGCGGTATCTGCCGGGATCGTGCAGTTGGAAGGCTGCCCGAGAATCGCGCAACTGGGCTTGCTGAAGCCGCCGCTGTAGGTGTTCAGACCATAAAGTGGGTTGATGTCGTTCACCTCGATGCGGATGGCTTCAAACTCATAGCCGACCTTGATGGAATGCCGGCCCACGATCCAGGAATAGTTGAACTTGGGATTCCATGTGGTGGGATTTTGAAACTGTGGATTCGTGGCTTGGCGGCCGAACGCATTGAAGCCGGAAATCGATTGGCTGTTCAATCCACCGGTCAGGCCGGAGGAAGTGGGCAGGCCGGGGATCCCATACAGATCCTGCATGCTGGAGCCGCCAAGGAAAGGCGGATTCTTGCCGCCCAGGATGTGAGTGAACCCCAATCTCACATCAAACAGGGACGTGGGTGTCACCGTCCAAGATAAGCCCACCGCCGCGGCTTGCTGCAGCGCTCGAATGTAGCCGTTGCCACCTCCACCGGAAGGCCCCGGGATGTCGGGCTGAAAGTACGTGTTGTCCTTGCGCTGGTTGAAGCGGACGAACGCCGTCATCTTGTCATTGATGTGCCCGTCGATTTTTGCATCGAACCGGTCGGCGTAGTCGCGAAGAAGCAGCAACTGCTGGTAGTCGTTGGAGCGGCTGGTGCCGTTTGAGTTCGGAGCGGGAAGATCGCCCAGGACCTTCGCCGCGAACGGCAGGATCTGAGTGAGCGGGATCTGGGTGTTGGCGGGATAAACCGCGCCGGTCCGAGGATTCACAACCGTCACCGGCAGCGTTCCACTACGGTCCGCCAGCGTGGGCAGAGAATCGAAGTTCAAGAATCGCGAAAGCTGCCGGTATCCTTCGTAATCGCCAAAGAAGAAGATCTTGTTCTTCACCACAGGGCCGCCAATGCTCGCGCCGAACTGGTTCCTCTGAAGCGTCGGTTTTTGGAAGGTCGCCGGCCGCTGGCCGAAGATGTACCCGATCGCGTTCAAGTCGGTGTTCCGCAGAAATTCGAAGAGGCTGCCATGCACGTCATTGGTGCCCGACCGCATTACGGAGTTCACCACTGCGCCGCCGACCCGGCCATATTCGGCGCTGAAATTACTCGTGATCACTTTGAACTCGGTCAATGCATCGGGCGAGAGTTGCGCGACCTGGTTGCTGAAGCCCTGATTACTCGTCGAGTAGGCGTTGTTGTCGATGCCGTCGAGCAGGAAGTTGTTGTAGGTGCTGCGCATCCCATTGACGTTGAAAGAGCCCTCCCGCGGCGTCGCGTTGGCGGCGAACGCCACAGCGAACGGGGATTTGTGCACGTTGGTGGCAAGCAGCGCCAGGTCCGCGGAGCTTCGGCCGTTCAGGGGTAATTCGGCGATCTGCTGGGTGTTGATGAGCTGGCCGTGTTCGCTCGTGTCGGTTTCGAGCAGCGTCGCGGCGCCGGTGACTGTAATCGATTCCGTGACCGCGCCGACCTGCAACTTAGCATCCACACGCTGCCGGGCGCCCACGTTCACCACGATATCCGGAGCGCTGAATTTGGAGAAGCCTTGGATTTCTACTGTTACGGTGTAGGTCCCGATCTTCACGTCGAAGAAGTTATAGTTGCCGTTTTCGTCGGTGGTGGTTTTGGCTTCCACCCCCGTACCCTGATTGATCAGCGTCACGGTAGCCTTCGCCACAGCGGCCTGAGAAGGGTCGCGCACGGTACCTAGAACCTCGGAAGTCTCGAATTGCGAGAAGGCCAGCGGCCCCGCAAGAGACGCGAGTAACAGCAGTGAAAAGGCTCTAACCATGTCATACTCTGCCATTTGCGTGTTAGCAGAATTTGAATGGTCAGCGACGATTTGCTTACAGTGGCCAATCGAGACACAAGACGCTGAAGGAACCTATCGAGCTTTCAGCCAACTCAGGAGCGGTTCCTTCGAGTCGGCCCCAGAATACCCATTTATAACCGACGTAGCATTCTGTCGCTCTCCCGGCCAGTCGCGAAATACGTCATTCGCTGAACGCACATTCGAGGTACCGAGGCCCAACAGATTCGGCAGGTATGTTCCAATTATGTTCCCTTGCATTGACACCGCCTCTGGCAATGCAAGCAGTCGGAAAAGCGAGATTGCAACACGATGAAAGTGCCACTCCTCAACCCTGCCGGAGGACATAATGAAGCCGCGAATACCGTTCCATAGCGTCACTCGTACCACGGGTTGAAGCGCAGGTGCCTCCAAAAGAGCCAGGACTGCCTCAAAGTTCCCGCGTTCCTGAAGGCGAAGATCGCCGAAGCGCTCTACCAGGTACTCCATGAAGACTGGCTGAATCCCTCCGGCTACGGAAACCAGCCTGCGGGCGAGATTGTCCAGAGGCGGGTTTTCGGCCTCCACCTGCGCCGCCGCTCGCACGCTGGACAACGCCAGCGAAGAGAGCATCAACCGCCGGCACGCACTTTGGCCAACCACGTCGGCGGCCACACGACTCTCCGTCTTCGAAAAGATGACAAGTTCAGCGCCGGTTTGCACGTCCTGACTGGACCAACAATTATTCGGATATGGATACCCCTCAGGATCTGGTAGCCTTTGCGTCACTTCGAAACGAACGGTTCCGCTCCCATTGACGATTTCCCCTTTTAGTACCTCGATCAGATTGAGTTCGATCCGGGCGATTCGGGTCCGCTCCGCGCTCCACGCAGGCGCCTCGACTCTGGTTACCCGAACCAAGACGATATGAGTGGATTGAAGAATAACCGACCGTGAATCAGGGACCAAACGAATCATGCCAAACACCTCGCTTACGCAAATCAACACCGTGCAACACCACATCAAGTAGCGCCACAGCCGCATCCGCCCGCCTTGAGAACTTCGATAATCGCTAGTGGGTTGTGTCAAGGGCCCTGCAATTCAGCGAAATAGGAAAGCGAATTTCCAGTCCGTCGCCCTCCACGGGACGAGCCAACCGCTTCTGATCGGCGTCCTTCTTCATTGTGATTGTGGGGGCCTTGATTTGGTGGCTAGTGCCTGCAGTCGCCGTGCCTGGAGGATCGAATTGAACGCTGTAGCTAATCGTCCATTCGTCTTTCTGAACGGTGGCATAGAGACGGCACGCGGGGTCGTCGGTAGCGCCTGGGTTTCGCGTAATGTTGGTCCAGACCACTAGATCGCAGCGGAAGTCATACTCACAGACGAAGCCGATCAGCACCGCCATCGGATACATCGTGGCACGATATCCGGCGCCGGAGCTGGGGCTGTCCCACTGCTCCACGGTCCAGTCTTGCCCGTAGCTTAATCCTGGATGACTTGGATCCGGCAGATTTAGTTTGACGATGGCAACCGGAGGCCCAACCGCACCTTCCGTTCCGACGCAGGTGTTACCGCCCTTACCTTCATTGCCGAAATTAGTGGTGTCCAATAACGGAGGGTAAATAGGATTTGGAGCCGCGGAGGAGGACTGGCCCGCCGGAGCAGCGAGACCCGCTGCATAGAACACGCCGAACGAGCCGGGCGGCCCGGGAGCATTGGTCGCCCAAATGTAGCGCTCCGTATGAAAACCAGGGGGCGTCGTCGAGTTGTCCATGTAAAGTCTCACCACGTTTCTTCTGGTGATGTTATTCACCCAGCCAGCGAACACTCGCGCCGGGTTTCCATCCAGCCCCAGGCGTCCATCCGCTCCGCCCGCAATTAACGTGATGATGGCAATATTGTGAGCGCCGGCGTGGGCTCCGCTGTCGAATGCGCCCGTCGAAAACTGCACGCCATTCCTAGCGACGATAGGGACATTCCCGGAGAGGTCCTTCGCTGTGGCGTTTGGGACAGTGTTCTGCACGCTATTATTCTGAAAACCCTGCGCGCGAACCAGGACCAGATTCATGACAATAAACGGCTCTCGGTCGATACGTTTCCCAGCGTTGTCATTGTACTCAAATTGTCCCGCACCATCGACATCCACGAATGGGCGAATATGAAAAGATCCCACCGAATCCAGCTTGAGATTTGCAGTCAGAGCCCCCGCCGCGGTCGCCGCCAGAGACGGCTCGGAACGGGAAAGCGCGGCGATTTCTGCGCGATCGGGATTTGCTGTGAATTTGTTCCGCTGTATGCTCCAGCCGATCTTCATGTTGGGGCGCAAAGTTACCGAAAGGCTGACGCTCTTGGCTGCCGGAAGCGAATTTTCAAGCAGGATCAGGGGAGCATTCGTGGTGAAATCCTCATCGTAGTCGGCAGGCGCGTTTCCGCCGTGAAAAGTGGTGTGACTAACGATCGGACCATTCGCCATTCGGGTCTGATTCGGAGGCGTCGAGCTTACGACTGCGCTCAGTTTGCTGAACTGCACCGTAGTCATCTTCACAAAATCGCCGTCCGTATCGACGGCCAAAACACCCAGATGAAAGCCGGCGTGGCCAACTGAAGGGCTGACTGCGGCTCCCTCCACCCATAATCGTCTTCCCGTAGCGGGGATAGGGCCGTTGGGCAAGTTTAGCGGAAGGCCGAGTGCCCCTGTTTCACCCGTGGCGGCGACCTCCTGCGGATCGCTGAACACCCGCACTTCGCCGTTATCGCCGGTTAAGATGAGCGTTCCCGTATACGCAGCAGGTACTGCCTTCCGCACAATCAGCAGTGCCCGCCCGTGATGATTGCCGGTGTCCTGGACGTGGACGATTCGTCCGGGGCTGCCGGTCTTTTCCGCAACGGTAAGCTGGTCTGGTTCCTTTCCTACCGCGGTACGGCTCTTAAAAATATCGAGCGTGACTTCGACTGAAGTCATGGTCCCTTTGGCCGGCGGATTCACTGGCTTCGAACCCGGTGTTAGCGCGAGTTGAAGCCCTACGTCATCCATCTTGTCGCTAGGCGTTGCTCCTTGGGCCCACAGCGTCACCGCGGCGGCCAGCTCCGCGCCTTTAAACACATGCCCGGACAGGATTTCGGCGCCTGCCTTCGAATCAGTGAAGAACCGGATGTGCGTGGTTGAGAAAGTAAACGTCCCGATACCATCGAAGGAGGAATCGTCCACGCCGAGGAAGATCGCCTTGCGGGCCGGGTTGGTATAGGGCTTCTTTACCAAGACCACGGGTTGCAGTACGACCAGGATGGGAGTGACCCGAAGAACCGGACCTGGAACAGGCGGGAGACCAGCATGGCAAGAGTTTTCGGCCGCGCCCGCGTCCTGGACTCGGCAGACGTTTTCGTCTTTCGCGGCGGTCCCGAGCAGACCGCCATCCAGCAGGCCCATTGGCTAGATCGTCCTTTCTCCGGCCTTCTTGCGAGCCTCGGCGAATACCATATTCATTCGAGTGGAACCACCCAACTGGCGATCGAAAATGTCCTTTGCCCAGGGTTCATGATCGTAGTTTTCCCCGAGGACCACCATGACGTCGATGTATCGAGACACATCTCCTTCAGCCGTAATCCCGCGATCCTTGGCGTGCTGCATCCCGAGTTCTATGACTCGCCCCACGCCGTCCGCGCCGAGCCCAGCAGCTTGCTCTGGAAAGTATTTAAGGATGTGCTCTTTCATGCGCTGCGCGAAGTTGCCCCTGGCCTGCCGCGTGAAGGCGTCCATGTGAGATTCCTGGATCTGGATCATGTATCGCCGTCCTCCTTGAGCTCGGCGACTTCACGCTTCAATCCTTCCGCTCCGCGACGGAACGAAACTAGAAACTCCGGACTCTCATCCTCCATAAGGAAGGCAACGATGGATCCGAAGAATTTACTCAATTCCATCGGACTGGATGCCTTAAGGTACACGGGCAGGACCCGTGGATCGTAGAACCGGAACACCCGCTTCTCCCCTGCCGGCGTAGTGGCTATCAGCAACTGCCGCAGATGACTTCTTAGTTGCTCGAACGGAACACCAGTCGAGATAAATACGGCCAGACCGCGTCCCCAGCCGAACCGGATCACTTTTTCGAGCATAGCCGGATCACTCGTGAGCGATACCAAATACGGCGCGACCACTCGTAATTCGGCGGCGCGCTCCCCTTCGTAGAGAGACCGCCACTGAGCGCGTGAGGCCTCCAGCAAATCCACCACGGCCGCATCCCGGGCGGCGTCGAGAATCGCGAACAGGTTGCCCGGCTCCGTTTCGAGAACCAGGCAGGCCCGCTTGGCGATTGCCGCGAGATCCGCCGCATGGGCGGCTGGCTGCTTCGCCAGCGGAACTAAACCCGGAGCAAGTGGCGGCGTGGGGCTCGCTCGCAACACCTGAAAGATGCTGCGGCCCGCGAAGATCCGATCGCCTTCGGCTAGCGCCTTCGCCTCGTCCAGATTAACTCCGTTGACTTGGGTACCGTTTCTGCTGCCAGCGTCCAGAATACGGAACTCATCGCCTTGCCGCTGAATGGAGAAATGCACCGGAGAAAGAAACCGATCCGCCGGTAACAGGAAATCCGCACCGCGGCTTCGGCCGAATTTCGTCAGCCCTTCCGCGGGAAGCAGCGACGCCCCCAAATGGGGACCGCCGGAAATAGCCAGCGCGAAGCTCACGGCCCGCCGGCCGCCTTTATCGCGTTACAGATTGGACAGAAAGGGACGCCGGTCTTGGCAGCGGCCTGCATTGTCGCTATCTGCGTTTCCGGGCTGCACATCGCGGCCGTTGCATTCTCGAACTCGTTGTCGGGCGGCGGAGAAACGTCCGGGGCATCCGGCGTGACGACCACCGGTGCTCCCATACCGGGAATGCCGATCATCACCGTGGGCAGACCCACCACAATGACACCGCCATGGACTGTGGGGTCTCCAATGCGAGCCGCCATCAAGTTGTTGATCAGAACGGTTGGGGAACCCATCAAGATAGTATCCGGAGGTCCCACGCAGGTCGCCATGTCGCTTACCCGCGCGGCTGGCATGTTTCCGATCAGCACCGTGACCGCGCACGGAGGCAGGATCGGACCGCCAACGTGGGGAACAATGCCCGTCACCATCGGGCAAGTATGCATGTCGCCAACGCGTGCTGCCGGGGGCAAAGGTGTTCTCCTATTGGATCAGTAAATTCAATCTACCACGCAGATTCATGCTCATCGGGGCTTCTTTCAGCGGCTGAGAAGGCCGGACTCAGTTAGCTTCCTCTTCGGTTGGCTTCTTTCCGTCCTGAGGCGTGGCCGGTTGGCACGGAGTACCTGACCCGGCGGCGCCCCCGCTGTTGATCAGCACCATCGTTCCTTGAATGGTGACGCCCGCGGGACCAATGTCCACAAAGCCGCCCGGACCCACCAGCGAAATTTGCATGCCGGCCTCAATAATGACCTTCATGCCAGCCTTCAGATGGATTTCCTGGCCGGATTCGACAGCGAAAACGGAACTTATTTTCTCATTTCGGGCCCCGCCAACTGTTAAAGAAAGGTCTTTGCCGATCTTCTCCCGGCGTTCACCTTTCACGGTGGTGTGCTTGTCACCCCCAACAGTTTCCGCCTGGTAACCATCCACTACCAAGTCGCGATTGCCTTCGACGAACTCGAAACTATTCTCTTCGACGTGTTCTTGCTTCTCTCGTTCCGCGTGGAACCGAAGAAGTTCGAAACCCTTCTTATCCTCGAAGTGAATCTCATTAAAGTTCGCCGACCCGCCTCCCTTCGAGCTGCGGGTCTTGATGCCGGTCTGGGTCTTATTGTCGGGAAGCGCGTAGGGAGGCATATTGTCCGCGTTGTAAACGCTTCCCACGATGATCGGCCGGTCGGGGTCGCCTTCCAGAAATTCCACCACGACCTCATGACCGATGCGCGGCAGAGCCACGAAACCCCAATTTTTCCCCGCCCACGGGTGCGACACGCGAACCCAGCACGAGCTGTTTTCGTCCATCTTTCCTTGCCGGTCCCAAAAGAATTGGACCTTCACGCGTCCGAACTTATCGGGAAAGATTTCTTCGCCGGGCGGACCGACGACTACTGCGGTGTGGGGACCTCTTACCACCGGCTTAGGCGTGCCGCGCTCCGGAACGAACGGGATCTTGTGCGGGATGCACGTAAAACTATTGGAGTAAGCATCCACCACTCCCTCGTCACTCACGTAATTCGGGCTTTGAACTGCCGAATGCTGTACGGAATTCAGGAGCCAGTCCGTGTTCCAATCCCCCTTGTAGTGATCCTTCAGCGTGAACCGGAAACCGGTGCAGAAGGTGCGCACATTGGAAGTTCCATTGGCCTCTTCGTACGCCGTCTCTTCCCGCTGCATGCGAAGGTGGACGACGTTCTGTCCCTCCTTTACCACCTCGCCGAGCCGTTTATCGGGTTCCTTGAACAGCTTCGCGTACTCGCCCGGATAATCGTAGATCTCGAGTTTGTCGTTGTTGCGTTGGATGGAAGTTGGGGCGCCGACTTCGAGAGTCTTATCGGGCATCTGAAAATTGTGGTCGCGCAGCGTCATCAGGCCGGGGCGAAGCTGCTCGGACACGGCCCATTCCAGCACCGTATCCTCGCGATCTCCATAGCCGCCCTCTTCCTGATAGTGGACCGAGCTCTGGACTGGGCAGGGCTGATTCGCGCTGGGATCATCAGCCAGAATCATCGTGTGCACGCCGTCTTCATGCTTGAAAAAATAGAAAATGCCCTCGTCCTCCATCAGACGGGAGACGAAATTCAGATCCGTCTCGCGATACTGCACACAATAGTCCCGCGCCGTGTAGGTCTTCTGAAGTTGGATATCGAGATCCAGTCCAGTGAGGACCTGCTTGACGATATCCGGCACGTTCTTCCCTTGGAAAATGCGGCAATCGGCGCGGTTCGCGAAGTTCATCAGCTTGGGCACGATTTCCAGCTGAAAACGGACGAAGCGCTCCTCCGTGCCGCGGCCGCCCTGAATCAGGCGGCAGATCATTCCGTGAAAATACCTGTTTCCGTCCTTCAGCGAAACGGTAATGGTCGCGTTCTTGCCGATCAAGGCTTCCGCCGTCACCTGACTCGCCTTGGTCAACTCGGAGATCGCGTCGACGTGAATCGCGAACGGGCTCGAAATAGCCTCGCGAATACGAAAGCTATCGATCAGAAGCACATCCGGGCCCAAGGGCGTGTCGATACGGAGTAACCGGTTATCTTGTGTTTTAACCACTATGCTCCTCCCGCGCCGCCGTCTGCTCGTGCGGCAGCTTCCGTAGCCGAATACACGAACGCTCCATCCGGGCCGACCTCGACCCGGATCGCTTGGATCTTGCGACCTTCCGCCATCGCGCCGAGCAGCTGCCGCGCCATGTCGGGGAGCATGGTATTGGTCAGAATGTTATCGACGTTTCGCGCCCCGCTTTCGACCTCGGTACATCGCGCCGCCACGGCGTCGATCAGTTCCTGCGCGTGCTCCAATTCGAGCTTGTGGTTTTCCATCATGCGGCGGCGTATCTTACCGAGTTTCAAGGACACGATCTTCTTGAGCGTTTCGTCCCGCACGGGATAATACGGAATGATCACCATACGCCCCAAAAACGCCGGCTGGAAAACCTTATTGAGCTCGGGCTTGATGGCCGCAACCAGCGCCTCCGGCTCCGGCATGGTTTCAGGATCCGCACACAGCTTGGCCAGTTGGTCGGTGCATGCGTTCGTGGTCAGGAGAATGATCGTGTTCTTGAAATTGATTTCGCGGCCTTCCCCATCTTCCATGACGCCCTTGTCGAAGACCTGGTAGAACAACTCCAGGACATCGGGATGCGCCTTCTCTACTTCATCCAGCAGAACCACCGAGTATGGGCGCCGCCGAACGGCCTCCGTCAGCACACCGCCTTCGCCGTATCCGACATAGCCCGGAGGCGAGCCCTTTAGCGTCGACACTGTGTGGGCTTCCTGGAACTCGGACATGTTAATCGTGATGAGGTTTCCCTCGCCGCCATACAGAAGGTCGGCGAGCGCCAGCGCGGTTTCCGTCTTGCCCACGCCGCTGGGTCCCACCAGCATGAATACGCCTACCGGTTTTTGGGGGTCATCGAGACTGGCTCGGGAAGTGGCGATCCTTTGTCCAATGTGTTTGAGGGCATGAGCCTGACCGATCACGCGTCGGCCCAAATGGGATTCCAGATCGAGCACCATCGAGAGCTCGTCTTTCACCATTTTGCCGACAGGGATTCCGGTCCATCCCGAAATCACTTCGCCCACGATTTGCTGGTCGACGCAAACCCGCATGATCGGCGTCTCGCCCTGCAGGGTATCGAGCTCACGCGAGAGCGTTTCCATTTCGCCGCGCAGCGTGCCGTTCGGGTCGGCGGCTTTCTGCTCGAGCTGACCGCGAAGCCCCCGGATCTTTTCGACCAACCCGCGGGTCTTCTCCCATAGTTGCTGCAGCGCGGCGAGCTTAGCTTCCGCATCCGCCTTCTGCTGCGCGGTCTGAGCGAGAATTTCACTGTGATCCGCTCCGGCTGCGGCCTCTCTCTCGAGCACCCGCCGCTGCACGGTCAGGTGCTCCACAAGGCGAGTCATCTCTTCGAGTGCGGCAGGAGTCGCGCTTTGGCCGAGCGATAACCGCGCACACGCGGTATCGAGCACACTCACCGCCTTATCGGGAAGTTGGCGTCCCGTTAAGTAGCGATGGGACAGCTTCACTGCGGCGGATACGGCTTCGTCCAGGATTCGGACTTTGTGATGTTTCTCGAGGTTCTCCACAATGCCTCGCAGCATCACCATGCAGACTGCCTCGGCCGGTTCTTCCACCTTGACGACTTGGAAGCGCCGGGCGAGAGCGGCGTCCTTCTCGAAATACTTCTTGTATTCGGACCAGGTGGTCGCGGCGATCGTGCGCAGCTCGCCGCGCGCCAGCGCAGGCTTCAACAAGTTCGCTGCATCATTTTGACCAGCCTGTCCGCCTGCCCCGATCATCGTATGGGCTTCATCGATAAAAAGAATGATGGGCGATGGCGAGGACTTGACCTCTTCGATCAACCCCTTCAGCCGATTTTCGAATTCGCCTTTGATTCCCGCGCCGGCCTGGAGCAAGGCCAGGTCCAGCGAGCGAATCGAGACGTTTTTCAGCGGAGGCGGCACGTCACCCTGCGCAATGCGCAATGCCAGCCCCTCCACAACCGCGGTCTTTCCGACTCCCGCCTCGCCTGTCAGAATAGGGTTGTTCTGGCGGCGCCTGAGAAGAATATCGATCATCTGGCGGATTTCGAAATCACGGCCCAGGACGGGATCGATCTTCCCCGCCCTCGCATTCGCGGTGAGATCCACCGTGAACTGGTCGAGGTTTGCCGTCTTGCCGCCTGCCTTTGGCGTCGTTCCGGGAACGGCTCCATCGGTAGCCTCGGAAAGCGTTTCCGCCTCCTCTTTCGATCCGGCTACGATCGATGCGAACTCCTGCCGCAGCGTCGCACCCTGGATCCGGCTAAATTCCTTGCTGGCATCGCCCATCATCCGCGCCAACTCGGCGTTCTCCACCAGCGCAAGAATCGTGATGCCGGAGCGAATCTGAGAAATACCGAAGTCGATCGAAGCCATCGTCCAGGCCTCGGTGAACATCTTGAGCAGGGACGGACTGAGAGCCGGCGTCCGGGCGTTTCCGGTCTTCAAGGAATCCAGACTTCGCGTGAGGTCTTTCGCCAGCCGGGACCGGTCGACCCCAAAGTGCTGGATGATGCGCGCGAAATCGCTGTCATCCGCCTCCAGCAGCTTCTGCATATAGTGCTCGATCTCGACGTCGTAGTGTGTGCGCGACAGGCACAGGCCGGCCGCGCCTTCCAAAGCGCTTCTGGTCTGTGAGTTCAGCTTCCCGATGAGTGACTTAAGATTGACGGCCATATATCGCTCTCCTAATCGGATGACTTTTTCGAAACTATAGCGGCAGAATCGTCTCCGCGGGATCCCGCGACAGGGGGTTGCACTTGGACCAGCTCACCCAGCCAAGCAGCGGGGCTTGGTTGGGGTCGGCCCCCAGTTCGCAAGACGGAACTTCATCACGCTTCAGTATCAACTGCAACTCGAAATCAAACTCGTCTCCGGCGTAAAACCGCACCAGGGTTCGCAGGGGCTCATACGCGCTGCCCACGGGCAGGAAGTCGCGATACTGGGCGAGCGTCAGGGGTCCCAGAACGACTCGCAAGCCCGCCTGCGGATCCCAGACTTCGTCGCCCACAACGGCCCCGCCACCGAGGTTTTCCGAGATCCCATCTTCGTCGCGGAAACACGTCTGCGAGGAAACCTCCAGCCGGTACCACGCTCCCACGAACTGCTCGATTCGAACAGGGACTCCGAAATAATCTTCCAGAAAGCTCTCGCAGCCGACTGCTGAGCGCGGGTACTGCGTCAGTAACCCGGCGTGAAACAGGAACGCGTCGTCCGGCACCACCTGCCGGTCCAGCAACTCTTCGTGCCCCAATCCGACCAGGTTTTGCAGATACAGCCGGATCCGATCGTGTTCATCCCGTCCGTGGGTGGTCTGAAAGTGGTATTTCTGCCAAGCCCGATAAAACAGCGAGATGATCCGATGATGGAACAGATCGAAAAAATCGCGAGCGCTGGTGTCGCCTTCGGTGCGGCGCCGCTGAATGAACTCGGTGTAGTGGATGGGCAGCACGCCGAGCGGCCCCGTCAGCCCCATGAAGTTCACACTCATGAGCGGAGGCTCGTTCTCGCGGTATGTCAGGGACTGGATTTCGCTCGCCGGGAAGGCCAGCGACGGATGCACGTTAAACCGCACGGTCTCCGTGTGCGGCTGCACGAAATGGCCCACCGGCGCAGTCTCTGGCGAGAGGCGCTCCAGAAGCTGAACAGCCTGGAAGAACTCAAAGGCGTAGGGCTCCCGGCGAAGATGCGCCTCCACCGGATCCGGCACTACAGCAAGATTCGGTGTCCGGCTCTCGGTGGCCATTCCTTCAAGACTCCTTTCCGCTGCCGCGTTCTCGCTTCCAGCTGGCTGAAACTGTTCATCGAAACATACAGACCCAGGAACTGTTCGATCACCTGCGCGAACAGGTACACGCCCCCGCCCACGAATTGTTCCTCGTCGAGCTCCATTTCGACTTTGACTCCACGGACAAAGTGGATTCCGTGCTCGGATATGACGCGGCCGTAATGCCGCCGGCTGGACAGGCTTTTGATTCCGTCAATCTGGCGCTCCGCATAGCTGGACCCCGAGAAGTTGTACAGCCGGAGAATTTCCTGCAAGGCCTCCAATCCTTCTTCCACCAGGGACAAGTAGTTTAAGGAGAGGTGCGACAGCAATCGCCACAGGAGCTCCCTTCCCGGAGGGAGCCGGTAGGAAGGCGTGAACTTATGCAGAGTCACAACGCGTTTGATGATGGACGCGCCCTCCAGCTCGAAATCACCCGACGCCTGGCCGAACGGGAGCGTCGAAGGCAGGTCCCGATTCGTGCAGGTGCAGCGAATGGTCAGCGTGTCGATGTCCGGGCGGACACTCTGGCCGGAGAGGTCCAGAAACGAAATCGCGAGATCCGAGCGATCTTCGTAATCCAGCTCCCGGCGTATCGCCCGCCAAAAGGCACGCTCCGGCCTGCCTGCGCGCGCGTGACGGAGCGAATAAAACGGCTCGAAGTAGGTAATTTCTTCGGAGCCTGCACTGGAGCTGAGGACCTGGTCGATCGAGAAAACTTCCATGCCCCGGCGGCGGCGCGCGTCGGGAACCACCGGATACTCCGTGCGGGTCTCGTCCATGCGGATCGGCTCGGCGGTCTGCGTGAACAAATTCACAACGGGGGAACAGTTGAGCCGGAAAGTCTGTGCCGAAACGCCCATCTCGAGGATCTGGTGTCGGTCCGACCGTTCGAAAGGCGAGATCAGGAAGATGATCTCCGCCGACCGGCCGAATCCGGCCGCAGCCAGCTGATCCAGCTCGCCTAACTCGACGAAGAAGAACTTTTCCGGGAAAGCGAAATATTCCTGCAACAGGCGATATCCCACAAAGGAGCGCCGGGGAAAAGGAAGCAGCGACTCCTCCTCACGGAATCCTACCGGCTGTAACGCGGAAACGGGAAGCGTGATGAGCGGCGCGCGCGCGCCCTTGGCCGGATCCCGCGCCAGAATCTTGAGGCGATTGTTGAACAGGAGTTCGTAAAGAGTGGATACCAGCGTCGGTTCACCGCTCAGATAGAACCGCAGCGACTTCAGGCCCAGCGCGTCGAAACGCACATCCGGAGAGCAGGTCAGTTCCAACTGGCATGCGGCGACTGCCTGCGGAGCCTTGACCGGCGTCGGCAAGCGATCCGGGGAGGTCCAGCGCGCCGCGGAAACCTCCAGCGGCCAAAGAGTGGTTTCGAAGCCGGTCCGAAACTTACATGGAATTCCCTGCACCGGGCGGGAATAAAGCATCGCATCCTTGGCGATGCGAAATCCGGTGGTCAGCTTGCCTTGTTCCGGATCCGCGTGGAATTCCACGATCGACATCGACGGAATGGGCCGCACGTAATGCGGGTACAGGATATGAAAGAGCGACTCGGTCAGCTCCGGCAGCTCATCGTCGAGCTTCCGGTGAATCCTGGCGGCCAGGAAGGCAAAGCCCTCCAGCAGGCGTTCGACATGCGGATCCTCGCAGCGATCCGGCTCCAGCCCGAGCCGCTGGGCGATCTTCCCGTGTTTCTTCGAGAATTCCGCGCCCATCTGGCGCAGAAAGCCCAGCTCCCGTTCGTAATAGCCGACCAGCTCATCAGCCACCGGCTTCTCCCTTGACGTGATATTCCCCGCTGGTCAACTCAAGGGACGTGTCGAAGCTGACGTGTTCCGGGCTCGGGTCGATTCTCAAGAGGCCTTCGATGATCAGATCCACCCTTCGGATGGTTTTGTCCTGATGGGGCGACAGCATCACTTTTACGCCCGCCAGGCGCGGCTCGAAAATGGCGATGGCTGCCTCCATGCGCTTCGCCAACTCCTGAAACACCTGGCCGCGATCTTCCGTTACCGAGGCTGACTCCGGCAGCCCGTAACAGAATACCGAGCGTAGGACATTGGGCGGCAATGCTCGCTCGGCCCGGCGAGTATTGAGCAGCCATTCCAGGTCCCTGCGAACCGCGACTTTGAGCGCCGCCAGCGATTTTGACCGGGAGAGCGCTACTTCCTCTCCGCGTTTCGGATCCTCGTCGGTCAACCGATCGAGCAGCGGAAGAGTAATGCTTCCCGCCGGCTTATTGGCCACTGCTCTCTCCCCACGCGGCTGGCGTGAACAAGTTTTCGCGAACCAGCCAGTCCATGGTCTCAGGATTAGCCGTGCCGGTATCGTCGGCAAGTGTCATCGTCGGAAGCTTCGGAAGATCCGCGAGCAGCGCCTTCAGATTGGAGCGGAGCGTCAGCGCGACTCCCGTATATCCGAGTTCTTCGCAGGCCCGGATCGTGTATCGATGCAGATCCAGCCATCCTCGTCCGCATCCGCCGGCCGCCGCGTTCTCCGCGATCTCAAGCACCTTGTTCCAATCGCCGGCCAGCGCGGAAGTCTTCAATTTGACGCGGACGTCCCCCGGCGGCGCTTCGAGCAGCGCCCCATCCAGGTCTCCGTTCGCGGCTCGCAGTTCGCCCCAGCGCAGAGCCCGCAACACAAGGTAGGGAACAGGATCGGACGGAGATGCGCGCCGAAGGAACCGCGCCGCGGCGATCAGCATTCGCAGGGCGTCCTGGCGGTTGCGCAGCTCGAGATTCCCGGAACTCTCGAGCCCCTCTTCCGGAATCCCGCCCTCGGAAACGGCTTGGGCTCCCTCCAGGCCTTCGGCGGGAACTTCAGACGGCGCGACGGGGTCGGGATCCTGTTTCAGTTTTTCCTGCAGCAGGATGCGAGCCGATGTCGAAACCTCTTCCAGCGCTCTCTTGAGCTCTCGGAAGCCCGGAGCCACATCGCCGAATTTTTCGCGGCAGACGCTGTCCAACGCATCCACATTTTCGGAGGCCGTTTTGAAGTCGGCTTCCAGTTCCCGATAAAACGTTTTCGGCGTTTCGCGAAACGCGAGGTCGAACTCTTCGGGCGAGAGCTTCTTCTCGGCCAGGGCCGCCTTGCGGGCTTCGGCCTTGGTCTCGTTGCCCTGAGTCTCGGCCTCGGAAGGCACGGATCTCGAGGTCTTGAATTGAAACCAATCGAGCCCGGATTTCGTTATCGGAATCCTGCGAACGGCCAATGCCGGCGAGGATCCCTTACTTGGATCGAAGTAGTTCCCAAACCACTCCAGAGGCGTGGCGCGGAACTCGGCGTCGCCATCCTCCAACTCCGGATACAGCGAGTCCCAAAAGGACTCGACCAGGCCTCGAAGCAACGTGATTCCAGCGGACAAGCCTGGCAGGCGGTCCTGGTAGATGAGCGCCTCCGCGAGCCATACCGCCAATTGCAGATCCTTGGACTGGGTCGCGATGGCGTCCTGCGTCAGCTGCACGACCGCTTTGTAATTCGCGGTCTTGATCTCATGTTCCCAGTCGCCCTGAGGACCCCCGTCCTCCTGCCGGCGGGCTTCTTTTATCTGGTCGTAAATCGGGGCGTGCCGCAGATTGGCGCCGCTCGGATTATCGCCCGGAATCGGAGTTAGTATATCCTCCCGCACTGGCATGGTCTAACCGGCGGGAGCCGCCTCGATTTCCAGGCGGCGAACCTCCAGCAATGGGAACTCCTCGCCGTCTACGAGCAGCATCTTTGCGCCGTACGGAGCTTCGCGGCCGTTCTCGTCGGCGCACCACTCCGAAGTCCGGCCGAGGCGCACGGCGTCGTCCGGATGCTGACAACTGAGCGCAGCCAGGGACGGAAGCAGCACTTCGCCGAGGTCACGATCGCGGAACGAAGGACCGGTTTTGAGCCGCGCGGGGCTCCACAACAGATCGCGAAGGCGCTTCGGCGGGTCGATTTCCAAAAGAGCGATATCCGCGAAGGAAATCCACATGTAGTCGCCGGCGGCGAAAACTTCCAGGCGCGCACCTAACCTTGGATCGGGATCTTCCAGCTTGGAGAAAGGTTTGCCGTTGAGGGTGCCGCGCACAGGAACCGGAGAACCGGAGTTAAGCGGGAAACTCTCCTTCTGAAACATCTCCGTGCGGGTCTTTTCGGCATTCATCGCGCCGCGGTACAGGAGAGTTCCTAAAGCCGATTCTTTGTTCTTGTCGGCTAAAAGCGCGAGCTGTTTTTCGGCGCGCTCGTAGTCTCCGCTAAAGCACAGCAGCTCGAACAAAAAGGTGCGGCGCCGCGAGTCAGTGGGATTGCTCTTCATCTCCGCACTGACGGCCGCGATGGTTTCCTCGAGCCGGCCGGCTTGAAACAGGTCCGTTGTAGTCATAAGCGGCAGCCTGGATCCGGCCGCCCCGTGGGCGCCGGATCCGGCCGGTCGTCAGGCGCTTGCGTGGCGATTAGACCTTCTTGTTCGCACTCACGTCATACCCGCCGATAACCTCAGACATCATGTTACCCTTGGCGTCCTGCGGCGTGTAGTGGAACTCAACCTTGGCATAGTTGAGAGAGTATTGCTCCGTGGGCGCAACCTCAGTGTGCCCGGAGCCGCCGAGGTGATAAGACGACACCAGCACCTGAGTCAACTTGATCTTGAGGTATTCCTGCTGCGCGCCGCCCGCTTTCCTGACAGCCAGGTTCACTTCGTCAATATGCTGGCCGGTGGCGCAGGCAAGAAACAGCTTCGGGCTCGCCTTATTCACCTTCGAGACAAAATGGATGTCCTGAAAGCTGGCTTTGCCGGCTCCCGATCCGGTCGTCCCCGATCGCTGGCCGGCGCCGGATTGCGCCACACCCCAGGACCAGGAATCTATCTCAATCTCACCTTTGTGCTTATCGTCGGTGCTTTCCCCGTCGATGCCATTTGTTAACTTCAGGAAAGTGTCAACTACCGCCATATCTCCGATTCTCCTTTTTGTGACGTGCTGAACTGCCCAAATGAATCCCACTCAAAGGCCGAACAACAGCCTTACGTTACCTGGCCGATTGCGGCAGCTCCGCCACCAGCCGCAAAGAAACAGCGATCTCATCCAACTGGAAATGAGGCCGCAGAAAAGCCACAGCCCGGTATGCTCCCGGCTTGCCGGCTACTTCGGTCACTTCCACTCGCGCGTCCTTCAATGGGCGGCGGGCTTTCATCTCGGCGCCCGCGGTGTCATCGGACGAAACGTAATTCATGATCCACTGATTCAGGAAGCGTTCGCATTCCGCGCGCGACATGAAGCTGCCGATCTTGTCCCGCATCATGGCCTTCAAGTAGTGCGCGAATCGCGATACCGCCAGAATATATGGGAGCTGCGACGACAGGCGCGCATTGGCGTTAGCCGCCTCTTTGTCGTACAGCTTCGGCTTCTGCGCCGACTGGACGCTGAAGAAAGCCGCGTAATCGGTATTCTTGCAATGCACCAGCGGCACGAATCCCAGGTCCGCCAGTTCTTTCTCGCGTCGGTCCGTGATGGCGATTTCCGTGGGACACTTCAGGGCGATATCGCCCTCGTCGGTGCGGAAATTGTGGGCCGGAAGCCCCTCTACCAGCCCGCCGCCTTCTACTCCGCGAATGGCCGCGCACCATCCGAACTCGGAAAAAGCGTGCGTAAGCCGGGTGCCCAGTGCGTAAGCGGCATTGCCCCACAAGTACTTGGAGTGATCGGTGCCGTCCACGCCTTCTTCGTAGTTAAAGCCATCCACCGGCTTGGTGTCCTTCCCGTAAGGAAGCCGCATGAGAATGTGCGGCACACACAAACCGACGTAACGGGAGTCCTCGCTCTGCCGGAAGCTCTTCCACTTGGCGAACTCGGTGCTGTCGTAGATCTTCGCCAAATCGCGAGGCTGTCCCAGGCTGGTAAAGCTGTCCAAGTTCAGCAGGCTCGCGTCGGCTGCCGTTAAGAACGGCGCATGCGCACCCGCGGCCACGTTGGATACTTTTTCCAGCAGTTCGATATCTTCCGGGTGCTTGCTGAATTCGTAGTCTCCGATGAGAGCGCCGAACGGTTCTCCACCGAACACGCCGTACTCGTCTTCGTAGACCTTCTTGAACATAGCGCTCTGATCGAACTCCGGCGCCTTCTGCAGATCGCGCAGCAGATCCTTCTTGGAGGCGTTGAGCACGCGGATCTTCAGCATGCTGCCCGTCTCCGAGTTATCCATCAGGTACCGCAGGCCGCGCCAGCTGGCTTCCAGCTTCTGGAATTCCGGCGCGTGCAGAACCTGATTGAGCTGAAGCGATACCAGATGATCGATCTGCGCGATTCGCGCATTGATCATCGCCTCGGTGTCTTTCGAGACAGCAAGGTCGCCCTGAGAAACCTGAGTGATGAACTCCTTGATCAGGTCCTTGCCGCGCTCGCGCGCCGTGGTCTCTTTTCCGAAGCGGCCTTCCTGAACGATCTGATCCAGGAGGCTGGTTTCCGTAGTCTCGACTGCGGCTGCCGGGGAGGAGGATTTCTTCAATTCAGCCATACCTTACTCCTTCTTATCGCCTTCCAAGCCTAATTCCTTCTGTAACTTCTGAAGTTTTTCGGTGTTGGAAACGGCGTCCAACAGTAGTTCGTCGAGCTTATCGTTGGTCTGCAGAGTGCCACGCAGATCGGAAAGCTTGGTTCGGAGTTCCAAGAGCTCCCGCAGAGGCTTCACCTGCTTGGCAACTTGTTCCGGCTCGAAGTCTTCTAGCTTACGGAAACTCAGGTCCACCTTAAGCTGTCCGGCATTGGGGTCGTCCGAGAGCTTGTTCTCAACCGAGAACGCCAGGTGCGGCTTCATGTTCTCGATCACGCTGTCGAAATTGTCAGGCGTGATTTCGATGAAACGGCGATCCTTTAGCCGGGGAAGAGGCTCGGTGGGATTCCCGGTAAAGTCCCCGAGGATGCCCATCACGAAGGGCAGCTCCTTCATCTCAATCGCATCGCCGATCTCGACGCTGTAACTGACCTGGACGCGGGGAGGGCGTACCCGCTCTAATTTCTTCTGTATGCTCTCACGGGCCATGTGTGTCGACTCCTTGAGTTCTGGCGTTAGCTCGGCAGCTGGACGAACCGAGCGATGACAAGCAAGTCTATCAGAAAACGGGATTTCCGAACAGAGGCGTTTTGCTTAGTTTCGATCATTGTCCTTAGTATTCGCGCGAACGGCTGGCAACCGGGCTCATGCACCCGGTTCGTCCACTCACTGCCGAAAAACAGTCCCACGCCTGTCCCGGGAACGATATTCTAGGTTAATGCTGAGAACCCAGGGCGCAGGACAAGCCGCCCGGCTAAAGGACTTCCTGCGGGCGGTCGCCTTCACGCCGGCGGGAGTGCGCGAGCGTATTCAAACCGACGTGCTGGCGGGCCGCCATAAGGAAAATCTCTCGCTTCTGCTTTACCGGACCCGCGAGGTGGATGCACTGAACCTGCTGATTCGCTGGTTCATCGTGGGCGAGCCCGCTGCCCAAACCGCCGCGAAACAATGCATCCCGCCTGATATCTTGCAGTTACTTGGGGACTGCGGCCTGCTCACCCCGGCCGGCGACACCCTCTCCAGCCCCGTGATGTTCTCCCCCTTCGAGGAGTTTTGGATCGCGACGGATACCTATGCCCACTTGACGGCGAGCTCCGGCGGGGACGGCGTACTCATGATCAACGCCACGACTCTGTGCCTGCTGAATCTGGCGATGCGGACGCCGTGCCGTTCCCTGCTGGATCTGGGCACAGGATGCGGCGTAGTGGCCATCGTGGCCGCGTCGCAGTTCGCCGAAAAGGTGACGGCCACAGATCTTTCCAGCCGCGCCGGCCTCTTTGCCGGCTTCAACGCATGGCTCAACGAAAGACCGAATGTCGAAGTACTCACGGGCGATTTGTTCCAGCCCGTCGCAGGCCGGCGATTTGAGCGTATTCTGAGCAATCCGCCTTTTTACGTCACTCCCACTTCGGCCAAGATATTCGCGGAAAATCCCATGGGATTGGACGGGTTTTGCCGGAATCTCGTCAAGCAGGCCCCGGCACATCTCGAAGAAGGCGGGTTCCTTCAAATGCTGTGCGAGTGGCCCGAGATCGAAGGCCAACCATGGGAAGAGCGCCTTTCCGAATGGTTCGAGGGCACCGGCTGCGATGCCGTGGTTTGCGCGGGAGGGACCTACGACCCCATTCTCTATGCTCAAAATCGCCTGCCCGTAGTGACCACCCTGGCGGGCAAAGAAGCCGACTACCAGAAATTTGAAGAGTGGATCAGCTATTACCAAGCTCAAAAAGTTAAGGCCATCCACGCGGGTTTCCTGACGATGCGGAAGCGGTCCGGTCAAAACTGGGTCCATTTCGAGCGGGTTTCTACCCAGCCTTCCGTTCCGCTGGGGGACGCAATGTTACACCTTTTCGCCAGCCGCGATCAGCCTTTTTCCGATGAGCAACTTCTGGCGAGCAAGTTGCAAGTTGCCGATGGAGTTCAGTTGCGGCAGGTCGCCGCATTTTCCGAGGGCAAGTGGCGGCGGTCTCCGAGGATCCCGATCATGCAAACCTTCGGGCTGCAGCTGGTCCACGAGATCACGCCTGAGGTGGCCGAGTTTATCTCCAAACTGGACGGGAGCGCACCCCTGAGCGAACTAGTGGACGATTTGGCTCGAGAAGCTCCTGTTCCTCGCGAGAAGGTGCAGGCGGAATGCCTGTCCATGGTCAGGAAGTGGCTTTACCGCGGTTTCGTGCGTCAAGCGCCATGATTCTAGGGCTCGAACCAGCTTGTTTCTCATAAGTTAGACACGGCGAGAACATGCCGTCCTCTCCGATCGGATACTGGTACTTCGCCGTGGCAAGATCCAGGCTAGGATCCTACCCGGGCCGCTCCCAAGTCCTGTATGATTTATAGACTAAGTACCTTATGAAGGCCGCCGGTCGATACGAGATCCGCGACATCCTCGGCGAAGGGGGGATGGGCATCGTCTATCGCGCCCTGGACTCGGTGATGAACCGAGAGGTCACGATCAAGACCATTCGCGACCCTCAAGACAAAGTGGTTCTCGAGCTGTTTAAACGGGAATGCTCCGTGCTCGCCAGCATGAGCCATCCCAACATCGTCGAGATCTTCGACGTCGGCGAGATGGAAGAGGGCGGCGCCAGACGCCCCTACTTCGTGATGCCTCTTCTGCCGGGCGTCACCCTTCAGGAACTGATCAAGACCTCCAGTCCGCGGCTTACGGTAGAGCGTTCCATTCAGATGCTGGCACAAGCCTGCCGGGGCCTTCAAGCCGCGCATGAGCACAACCTGGTGCATCGCGATCTTAAGCCGAGCAATCTGTTCATCCTGGAAGACGATTCCGTAAAGATCATCGACTTTGGCGTAGCGCACATGACCGATCACCGGTCGGCCACCGGCCTCAAGGGCACGCTGCTCTACATGGCGCCCGAGCAGATTCAACGCAAACAACCGACGCCTCTCGCCGACCAGTTCTCGCTGGCAGTGGTGGCTTACGAGATGCTCGCGCGACGGCACCCCTTTGGCGTCGCGGGTGAACAGGACCTCGCTCAAGCCATCCTGCGGTATACGCCACCGCCCGTCTCGGACTTTAATCCGGCGGTAAACGCCGGTATCAGCCAGGTCATACACAAGGCGCTGGCGAAGGAGCCGTTCTACCGCTTCTCCGGCGCCAAGGAATTCTCGGAGTGCCTGCAGAAGGCTCTGCGGGGCGAGACCATAGATCTCTTCGACGCCTCGCGAATCACTCCGCGCCTGCAACGCGCGCGCAAATCTTTCGATTCCGGAGATATCGACGACGCCTCCGAGATTCTGACGGAACTCGAAGCCGAGAGCTATTTGACCCCGGAGATCGGGACGCTGCGCAAGGATATTGAAGAAGCCCAGCGGGTGAAGACCGTCAAGCAACTGCTGGAAACGGCCAAGAAACGCTTTGACGAAGAGGAGTATGTCCGCGCCCTGCAAAAGGTTCAGGAGGTGCTGGATCTCGATTCGGCGAACACCGAGGCCTTTACCCTGAAGGGTGCGATCGAAGGCAAGCGCAGGGGAACTCAGATCGAAGAATGGTTCCGCCTGGCGCACCAGCACATGGAGAACCATGCGTACAGCCATGCGCGGCAGGCGCTCCAGAAGGTCCTCGACATTCGCCCCAAGGAGACCCGGGCGAACGCTCTGCTGACGGAAGTGGGGAAGCGGGAACAAGAGTACCTCCGGCTTCGCAACGAGAAACAACAAGCCTATAAGTCAGCCGTCGAAGCGTACCGTCGCGGCGATATCGATTCGGCGGTCAACAAAATGTCGCGCGTGCTCGAATTGGACCGCCGCGCAGCGTACAACACATCTCCGGAACAGGGCGAGGAATATCAACGGTTTTATGGGGAGATTAGCTCGAAACGCGACCAGCTATCTTCTCAGGAGGCGGAAGCCCGTCACCTTTTGGCCGACGGCAACTTCGACGCCGCAGCGGCCATCTGTAAGGCGGTCCTGACGACTTACCCCAATAATGTCGTATTCAGCGTGCTCCAGGACGATATCGAGCAGGCCCAGAGACAGGAAGTATCCGGCTACGTGGCCAGGATTGGCAAAGAAGTGGTCGCTGAACCTGACCTGGACCGCAAAGTAGCCATCCTGGAAGAAGCGGAACAAAAGTACCCTTCCGAGCAGCGCTTCGAGCAGTCTTTACAGCAAGTGCGAGCGCGCAGAGACAAAGTCAACGCCGTCGTCGGCCGCGCCCGGATGTTGGAAGAAGGCAGACAGTTCTTTGAAGCCCTCGGACAATGGGAGATCCTGCGCAATATCTATCCCCAGTATCCCGGGCTGGAGATCGAGATCGATCGTCTCAAGAAGCGACGGGAGCAGCAGGCGCGCGCTGACGCCAAGAACCACTGGGTGACCCAAATCGAACAGGCGCTCGCCATTCACCAATACGCTAAGGCCAGCACGCTGACGGACGAGGCACTCGCGGAATTTCCAAACGATGCGGAATTAACGGCTCTTGGAAAGCAGGTGCAACAAAACCAGCAGCGCACCACGCAGGCGGAAGAGCAAGCGTCTCGTGGGAAAAAGATCTACGAGTCGGGCGCCACCAGCGAAGGCCTTCAGTTACTGCGCGAAGCCATCCAGCTAAACCAGCATAATTCCTCCATACGCAATGGCCTGCTGGAAGTCCTGCTAAAAGAAGCGGGCGCCCACCTGGATGCGGACTGGCATTCGGCGGAAGCGTTCGTCCAGGAAGCGCTGGAGATCGATCCGGGGCATCCGCTCGCAAAGAGCTTGAGCACCCTGATCCAGGACAAACACCAGGACCAGGATGTCTCCGCTGCGCTGTCCAAAGCTCGTGAGTTTCAGGTCCAGGGGAATCCGGCGGAAGCCATTAACGAATTGGACAGGGTCTTGGCGCGCTATCCGCTCGAGGCACGCCTGATCAAGCTGCGCGCCTCTCTCAGTCAGATGTTGACGGCCGAAGATCGCGACAAGATTCGCACGCAGGATCTCACCGCACTGCAGGGGCTTGCGAAAGAATCGCAAGAAACCAGCGATCCCCAGAAGTTGGAGGCGATATTTCAGAAGTCCAACATGTTCGCGAAGTATGACGAGGATGCGGCGTTTCAGCAGACGCGCTCGGCGATCGAAGATCGACTGCGGCAACAGCAGATGGCTGAGACAGTGGCCATCATGGCGCCGACCCTTGCGACGCCTGAGCCGATAAAGACCGGCGCGCCGCTTTCCGAACTTATTTCGCAAGAGGCGCTGAAACCGGTTCAACCGCCTCCGCCCGCGAGAGTTGCCATGAAGGGCTCTTCGGCAAAGAGCATGGCGATGAACCCTAAGGTGATTTGGGGTGCCGCCGCGTTCGCCGTGATTGTCCTTCTTATCTGGGGTACACGGAAGTTCTCGAACACGAAGCCCACAACCGATCCCCAGATCGCCGCGATCGCGATAAAGAAAGTGCCGGTGCGAGTGAACCTCGATTCTCCAGATACGGTGAAGGTGGTGGATGCCAGCGGATCCGATGTTACCGACGACCTGGCATACGGCTTGGGCGCGGGGGACTACACGTTAACCGCATCGCGAGCGGGGTTCGCGCCGATCTCCTCAACCTTCAAAATCCAGCCCGCGGCCGAGCCTGAGAAGTCGCTCGACCTGCACTGGGTTCCCCTTCCCACCCAGTTGCGAATAACGCTGACGGGTAACGTGGGCAGGGTGAAACTGAACGATGTCGTCCAGTCCTTGGATGGATCCGAATTGAAGACCGACCTGAAAGACGGGCAATATTCCATTCAGTGGGGAAGCTCGGACAAGGATTATATGGATATCGAGCTCGAGGTCAAACAAACGTCCGTAACGATCATGAAGCCGACCTTCCAGGGTTCTCCGGGTGTGTCCGGAATGGCAGCCGCTCTTAGTCAAAAGACTGTATCGTTCCAATCCATCAACCTCAACGGGGGAATCACAAGATCGATCGACGGCCAGTCGGAGAAGCTCGGCTCGGACGGTTCGTTCGACGTTTCACGCGGCCAGAAGATCAGCTTTTCCGCAACCCGGTTCAACGGCCGCACTTTAGGGGAAATGTATGCGGATCCCGGCGGTCAACCGGTGGTCTACGTTTATCTGGTTCCGCCTTCAGGCGGCCGAAATGCTAAGGCACCTCGGGGCGCCGATTCCGATCAGAACAAGCCTGCAAATCCGAATCCCGTGGTCGAACCTCCGCCACCGCCCAAGCTCTCGGAAAGCGAGATCAAGGAAAAACAGGACCAAGCGAAGCGAGAGGAGCTCCGCAAGAAGCTAGGCATAAAGTGATGAAGGCAGTCAGGCTTCTTTTCCTCGCGGTATTTTCTTTGGCAATCCTGTTCGCGCAGTCTGCGGACACGCGCATCGCTCTCCAGGATTTGTTAGACGCGCTCGCCGATCCTGAAGTCGCCAAGGTTCCGCAGCTCAGCGACTCGATACTTCGTAATGGCATCCAATTCGATCTCAAGGATGAGGTGTTGGGTAAGATCCTGGATGCCGGCAGGCAAGGCAAGCGCGATCCCAAAGAGATGGCCACCCTCATTACGGTTGCCCTCAGTGCCTGCCAGGACTGCCGTGCGCGCTACTTGACGCCGATGAGCCTGGAAGAACTTCAGACTCTCTTGAAGCGCTTTACGCCAGAAGCGGTTTCCCGCGAGGTTCGGGCGCGCGGCGTCACTGGCCTCGAAATGAGCGGCGCCACCGCGAATGTCCTGCGCGCATGGGGAGCCAAAGAAGATCTGATCGCGTTCCTGGTTCCCGATGACAAGATCCCTACTATCCCGCTGCAGCCGCCCTACCAGATGGCTCCGCTCAGCCGCGCCCAGGAATACGATCCCGCGGCAAAGGAAGGCTGGTTGAGAATCAGCGCGGAACTTGCTCCCAGCAGCCAGACTGAGTTCTTCTTCAAGCACAACGCGCTCTTCGTTAAGCCGCTGCAGGGGGAGGAGCCCAAACAAGTGCAAGCTTATTTCAACAAGCCAGCCCCCCGCAATAAGACAGCCGAGTTTATCGACGCAGAATGCGGCCTGGAGAGTCCAGCGATCGCGTGCGGCCAGGAAGCGAAAGACGAAAAGCGCGGCGGTTTACGGAGCGTCCTGCCGAAGAATACCAAGTCCAAGGCGGCTCTCATCGAGTACTCCTACGCCGCTCCCGATGGCGACGGGCGTGCTGGATTTCAAATCACAGTAGCCAATCCGGAAAAAACCGCGCAGAAGTATTCCGTGTATCTTCGCTGGCGAGTGCTGGATTCGCCCAAACCCCCGCCTCCTTCCTTAGGCGGCAAGGGCGGCAAGCGCTAATCTCTTTCCGGGCATTTCCCTAATGCCCCGAGTGGTTCCTCGGTGCACGCAACGGGCGACTCGAGAAACCCACAGAGGCTAGCAGCCCGCAACAGCACTTTGGCGTTTGTTAGTACACTGAGTACCTGTCCATGAACGAAGAACTTCGAGTCTCAACCGCTGTCCTTTATACCGTTATCTCGGCATTCAGCGCGGTTGGGTTTGGCTCCATTTTATCGAAATATCTGCGAATTCGTCCAAATGCGGGTGAGCGCGGAATGCTCGGGCTCCTGTGCATGGGAATAGTGGCCGGACTGGTGCACTTCTTCATTCCAATTTCACCTCTTGTGCAATATGCCGTACTCATTGCCGGTCTATTCGGCTGCGTGTCTTCCGCCGCCGAGCTTGGCGGATGGCGAACTATTGCCTATGCGATATTGGCTTTCGCATTGGTGTTCTTTCGGGAGGCTTACGTTCCGTATCACGATAATGGGCTGTACCACGTACCTACCTTTCTGTGGAACACTCAGGCTGCGGCTATCCCGGGCTTAGTCAATCTTCATGGCAGATTTGGATTCAATTCCGTATTGTTCTTAATTGCCCCGATCACCAGTCAGTACGCGATCGGATGGGTTGCAAATGCTCTCTTAGCCAGCTTTACGATCCTCGCCTGTATCGGCAGGCTGCGGGATCACGCCATACAGGGAATGAACCCAAGTGCCTTTTGGTTTCTGATGGTTACCGCGGCAGCGTTCACCCTAGACCCGAATCTCATGGGCTGGCTTGGCATTCTGAACGCTGATGGCTTCGTCGCTGCGCTGACGGTCTATTGGGTGTTCCTCTTGTTCGAACACGCCGAAGGAGTCAGACCCGATACGACTCCGGCTCTCATTTTACTCTTGGCGGTCTTCGCCCTCATGGTGAAGCTCGGCTCATTACCGATCTTCGCGTTGACTATTGGCATCATGGCCTATCGCCCCGGGCTGCGCCCTTCCCGCGGAGCGATCGTTGTGGCGACGGCCTTCCTGACAATTTGGGTCGCTCGTGGTCTCCTGCTATCGGGGTGCTTAGCTTACCCCATCCAACAGAGCTGTTTTTATTCGTTGCCATGGTCCGTTGAACAGTGGCGTGCCATGGGGGAGATGAATGGTATTCGATCATGGGCGCGCGCGCCGGGGCGGATTGATTACGATGTGGTGCTGAGCGATTTTAAGTGGTTCGGCGCTTGGCTGGCAGATGCCCGATTAAAGGAGCCGATCCCGCAACTCCGCTGGGCTCTCCCGTTGGGTTTAGGTGCGCTCGTTTTCCGTCTTCTGGCAAAACAAAAGATCGATCGGGCATCCTTAGGCATTGCCGCCTTTCTGGCTGGATCGATTGCGTTCTGGTTCTGGGGCGCCCCTGACCCCCGATTCGGAGTCGGATTCCTGGCCTCCGCCGGCGTACTGTGCGTTGGATTTGCGGCAGCCTCCGTCTTCTCCGCTCAGAAACTTCGGTTAGCCGCAATCCCGGTGTTACTCGCGGGCGTGGCCGTTCAGACGGTCCGCTCGGCAATCACCGAGAATTGGCGCAATCAGCCGGCCATACCACCGCAGCCGCAGACCTTCTACGTGATGACTATCGATGGACCTTGGGGCGTACCGATTCGTGCACCAGACCCCCACGACGACCAATGCTGGGATACTCCGTTGCCTTGCATGCCCGCGCAATTCTTGGCTCCTGCTTACCTTGCCAGGGTGCGGTGGCGACCCATTCCAACCCACGGAGCGGCGTCAACAGCAATGGCAGGGAGCGCAAATGCTTTCACAAAACTGCCCTTAAAAGTCAATGCCGGCGGGTCCGGCTATAGCGATTCAGAAGGGCATGCGTGGCAGCCCGATATGGGTGCGCAGCAGGGCTGGGCGATGTCTACGACCGCCACCATCTCCGGCACCGCGAACCCCGAAGTGTATCAGTCCGCGCGCTGGAGCGACACTGGACGCCTCAGCTATCAGTTCACGGTTCCCAATGGCGATTATACGGTGATTCTAAAATTTGCGGAATTTTTTTATTGGACCAAGGGAAAGCGCGAATTCGACATAGCCTTGAACGGGACGACGGTCGCTTCACGCTTCGACATCGTCGCGGCGGCCGGCGGAGTCAACACGGCTACAGACTTGGAGTACCCGCTGACCGTCACCAACTCGCAAGCCACTGTCACGCTTACTGGCGTTACTCGGGAGCCACTGATCAATGGCATCGAAATTCTGCCGGCATCTGGCCCTTCTGGGGCAGAAGTCAAGACCCACGGCTCCGGCGCAGGTGTTACGCAGGCTAAGTGACTGACGCCGGCGCGCTACCAGCAAGTCACATTTGTTCGCCGTGCGCCCGGGCGAGTTCCACCAGCGAATCCTTCATCGGATCCCGCAAGGTGGCGAGACCCTCGAGATCGATCACTTCCTCGAAGGCGTCCGATCCGGTCAGCTCCGTTGTCTCGATGATCACCTCGTCCGGCGGCCGCACCGTGAAGATCGGCGCCGAGACACAGGTCAGAGGCAGGGATCCAAATTCCGGCTGGGTGGTGACGCTCAGCTTATATCGCAGAGCTTTGAAGATATTTGCGAGTGCCGTCTGACGGTCCACCTGACACTTCAGCGTGACGTAGTGCAGTACGAACGCGTGAAGCTGATCGTTGGAGGGGCTCGTGGAGGCCAGCAGCGTCTTCAGCTCCGGCAGCGAGTGTCCCGCGAAGCTCAATACCCATCGAAACGGCGACGTCACCGTCACCCGCTTGCTTTGACCCTTCACCGACGCCGTATGGCTGTACTCGAGCGGATTCACGTCCACGGAGGAGCCACTGAAATCGAGAGGCGGAGTCAGCTCGCGGCGCACACTGAAGGGCTTCTCGGACGCGACAGCGTGGTACATGCTTTCGATTTCTTTAAATAAGGCATCCGCCCCGCGGACGGGTTCCTTGACGCCGCGCACGTAGTCGCCGAGTGCAACCTTCGGCTGCAGCAAGGGCCCCACTGCGGACAGAATTTCCTTGAGCTGATTGCGCATCTGTTCCGCGGCAGCGCGCGTCAGCTTCCGCAGGGACAGCATTCGTTGTGTTGTGTATGGTTCAGGCATTCCTATCCTTTAAAAAGCCTTGTCGGTCAGCATACCAGGACTTCCGAATCTTCTACCGGACGGCCGCGCCCGGGCAGGCCGCACCCGACCAGAATCCCGGCTGGAAAATGGCCGGGCCGCCGCCCATATCGAGCGTGAATCGCACCGTGGCGGGCTTGCCTCCGATGATCATGGGACCCGTGGCGGAGCGCGCGGTCCATTCCATGGTTTGCTGATTTCCCGAAGCCTGCCAGTGTTCCGCCTGTAAAAAGAAACTGAACGCTGCCCACGGTTCCGTGTAAGTAACCATGTCGAACTCGGATCCGCCGGCGAAGCGCACCTTCAGCTTCACTTCCTGCGCGCCCGACCCGGGCCACGAGAACTGCTGCGCGTCACCCTTACCATTTTTGAATGTGGCGGTCTTCCCATCGATGGTCAGCGTGATTTCCTGAACCACCGCCTCGGAGGGCACCGGCCTCAGGCTGAAGGTTAAATTCGCGGTCTGACTTCCACCCTTATAGAAGGCATCGCTCACCGCGGCCGCGCGATTGAAGAAGCTCACGAACTGCGGCGTCACGGTCATTCCTCCGCCCGGAGTCGCCGCATACTCGGCGCCCTGTTTCGTCAGGAGCTTATTCAGCGAGGAGTTGTAGAGTTTCCAGAGCGCCCCGTCGCCGGGCTTGAAGATGGCATCGAAATCGCTTTGGGCCGCGCGGGCACTGGCCTTTGGATCAAAGGGATATTTCGAAATCAGAGAGCGGTACTGGCTGCAGAATCCTTGAGCGCCGGAGTTCACTCCGTCTTTTGGAACTCCGCCAATCAGCGCCTGGGCGAATTTGATGGGGTCTTCCAGAAGGCTCTGTGTCTTGGCACTGACTCCGCCCTCTTTGTCGATGGGGAACTGGCTCGCCATCTGACGAACGGTTACGAGGGCGGCGCTCGCCGCGGAGGTCGCCTGCGATTGAGCGCCCGTATCGTTTCGATTCTCACCGAGCTGCTGCAGCGTTGCCTGCAGCTGGATTAGGCCCGAGACGTACATCGCATTCCCAGGAGCTGCCAGCCGATCGTTACACGTGGCTGGTTCGACCTGCTGGGCGGCTTGGAAGGCTTTCGCGATCTCCGGATCGTCCACCGTAGTATTCCGGGAGACCGCGCACAGCGCGGCGAGCAGCGGCGATTGATTGCTCGACAGCTTGGTCAGTTTACCCGCCGCATCGGGCACGCTGCCGAAGCGCGTCACGCTGGTCTTCTGCAGGAATTCACGCCAATAACGCAGGAAATCGGCGCGGTACTTTTCCGTCAGATCGCGCTGAAGCTGCGCGCGATCCACGCTACCGATGGTCTGCGGTCCCAAGACCCAGGCTTCGCCCTGGAAGTAGTCGTCCGGCCGCTGGATCGCATTTTGCATGAAGCTGAACCCGTCGCGTGTGAACGCCCCCGGCACAATGTAAGTGTTGGTGACGACGTCCGCCGAGCCTGGATACGCCTTATTGAAATCGAATGCAGGCTTGGCAGCGCCCGCCGCGGACACCATCGCCGAGTACAGCGCTTCGGTGGCGGCGAACCGGGCGAGATAGGCACGCGCCGAACCGACGGCTGTCTGGTCCGGATTCGATCCTGGAAACGGATTCTGAAACGGCAATTCGGACGCGTAGAAAGTGAACTGGCGGCGAACCAGCGTCGCGCGATCCTCGTCACCCTGATTAGCCTGGTTGCGGCTCTGCCAGTGTTCCATCAGGACGGGCACCAGAAAATCCTGCGTGCTCTTATCCGGATTCGACGTAGTGATCAGATACGCCTTGAGCGCATCGTAAACCGGCCGGTAGCCCTGCAGCTCGGCCGTCGCGGGCCGCGACATGAACCGCGTCAGCGTATCCTGCGTGGGGCGGAGCAGCATTCGCCGGAAGGTCTCGAAGTAGGCTTTGTAAGCGGCCGGGTAGAGGTCGTGGCCGGCGTATAGCCCCCACCGCATCCCCATCGGAGCGCCGTTCCGCTCCCAACCCGTGAGTTTTTGCAGAACCTGCCGCTGCCGGTCCAGCTGCTCGAGCTGCTGCTGAGACACCGTGGTGTTCTGTCCGAGATCCACCACTGGCAAGGCCTGCGCGGTATCCACGGCTTCACGCACGACAGCCCGGTTGTTGAGCCAGGAGTTGGTCCATCCTATGACGAACACGAGAGCCACGGCAGTCGCCGCCGCCAGCAGAATCCGCCGGCCCGTGCTGACGGTCAAGCTCGTCGAGCTCGAACGCTGTGCGGCCTGATCCTTGAGGATCACGTCCGAGAAAAGGTGATTCAGGAAAACCCACTGGGGTATCCGGCGGCTCTGCGTTTCTCTCGAAGCTGTCATCGCCGGAGGCGTCAGGCTTCCGGGGGTGAAGACTCGCGTGGCGCCCAGGTCCATCTTCGGCGCTTGGACCGGAGCTTGCTCCAGAGCGACATCCGCCACGACAACCGGGCGGACGCCGGTAAAGTAGAAACCCCGCAGGAGCGGGCCGGCCCGCAAGTGACTCGGGCGGCAGACGTCGACCAGAAACTCGACCGCCAAAGACCGCAGCTTGCGAAACTCGCGCGGGAATTCGTACACCGACGGCAATCTTTGGGCGTTGTGTTCGCGAGCCAGATATTCGGTGCGCCGGTCGCACAGGGACTGATACAAGAGATCGAATTCCTGCGATAGCCGCGCGGTCTCCGCTTCTCTGTAAATTCCGGTTTCGGTGACGTTGCGCATCGGCAGTGTGGCACCCAACACCTGTGCGGCTTCTTGCGCGGTCAGGCTGCCGACGTACTCCTGGAAGTGCTGGATCCGGTCCATCTTGGTGAACAGCACGTACACGGGCAGCCGCGCGCCCAACCGATGCGACAGATCCGTCAGCCAGGCATTGAACTGGCGCGATGCGGCCGCGCTCGCTTCAGCCCCGCCGGCCTTCAGCAGGCTTTCGCAATCCACGCACAACAACACGGCTCGTGGAGCTTGCGCGCTGCGGCCGAACATCGAGCCAAAGCGTGCCGGCATCAGCCGCCGGATCAGGCGTCCGCGATTCGCTTCATCGGCGAGGAGCGGTCCACCCGCCTCCACCAGAACGTTCTTTCGGGCGTACCAGATGTTCACTCCGCGGGTCGGGATAATATCGCGATCGCGAAACACCTGGCCGGCAACTAACTCCGGTTCCAGCCCGGAATGAACCGCGATGCTGGTTTTCGCCGATCTCTCATCGCCGATGATCAAAAGACAAGAGAGACTCGAGACTTTCGCTTCAGCATGGAGCGCCGGGGACTGCAAGCGGGCGTCCGCCTCGCGGAATGCCGCGTCCACTTCGCTCGATCCCTGCCCGGACACGGGCGCGCCGCCTTCTTCTTTATGACGGAGCCACAGGAATCCCACGGCGCCCACGACGCCGATGAGAATCAATCCGCCGCGGAGCAGCCACAAGTCGGTTCCCGTGAGCTTCAGCCAGGTTCCGATCATCCACGCAAGGACGATCCAAACCAGAAGCGCCAATGCCGTGAATAAGTGGAGTTTTGTGATCCTCATCTCAAGTTGTCGTTCACAATTTCGTTCACGCGTCGTTCACAGCCGGTGCTGGGTCAGAATCGCCTGCAGATCCGATTCTCCCGAGCCCAATAAAAGTTTGTAACCCACAAACAGGACGACGGCGAGCGCGAAACTCGCCGCAGCGGCCCAGATCAGCCACATAATCCAAGGATCGGACGCCACGGGACCCGCCTCGGAACCAGGGGCCCAGTGCGGGGAAATCACAGGATCCACGCGGCGAATCCGGCGCCGCTTCTCCGCGATAGCGTTAGCAATCGAGCGGATTTGAACTCCGCTGTCGGAGGTATAGCGTCCGCGAAAACCCAGCAGCAGACAGATTTCATAGATCTCCAGAAGCTCTTCTGTTTGGGTTGAGTCCGGTCGCGCCAGAAGACGGTCGACGTTGCGGAAAAAAATCTCGCCCGCGATGTGAACACCGAATAATTCCTCTTGCAGCGGCTTGCGAGGCCAGTCGGCGAACAGTGCGAGGCCCGAATTCAGGACGGATTCATCCAGGAACGCGACCACGGCGAAGGTCGCCACCCGGACATCCTCTCCGCTGTAACCACGCCGCACGGCTTGTTGCTCGGCAGCCGCGAGTCCGGATCGGATTCTGTCCCGGAACGATTCAGCATCTTGAATGGGTTGCCGGTTGGACCGCAAGCGCACGATCACGGTCAGGTTTTCCTGATAGATGGTCGCCAGATTTTCGGCTACGTTGTTCGTCGAGGGGTTGGTTGGATTCATTCGTAGGAAGTCCCCCTGGGGCTATGACTCCAAGAGCGCGAACAGTTCTACTTCCGGATCGGGCAGATCGCCCGGCACGTAAACTCCCACCTTCTTGACCTTAGCGATGTCATCCCAGCAAGGCCCTTCGCGATTGATCCCGAAGTATTGAAAATCCACGCGGGGCGACAGCGCCGCCGGAGGTACGGGAAGGTGTGAAAGCACCATGCCGGGAAGAGCCCGGCGCACCAGTTCGGGAACGAAACGCGCGGAACAAATCTTGACGAGACGCGGCGTCGATGAGATCAGCGACGCCTCCCCAAGGGGCGAACGAATCGCAAGGATCCAGCGCGCCCGGTTCAGGCACCGGTCGTCCTGGATGTCCCCCTCGTACATGTATTTCGCCGCCGCTTTTAGAGGAATCGCGACGCAGTTGGTCGGCTGGAGCATCTCCAGGTGATCTTTGATGTGGCGGTCCAGGGCGTCGAAAATCTCGGTGAGATTCAGATGATCGTATAAAGGCAACTGGACGGGTTGTGAATCCAATCCAAACGTGCACAGCGCGCCTGCCAGCGTGCTCAGGATTCGAAACAGTTCCTCGGGATGCCCGTGCTTGGTAAGGCCCAAATGGCGCAAGGAAGCGAGCGCTGTGTTCACGGCGTGCCCAAACCAGAAGTTGGCTACCTGCCGCGCCGCGATGCCCCCCGACATGTCGCCCATTCCTGTGTTGGAAGACGCCAGGACGCGGCTCTTCTCCGCCAGGATCTCCATGAGCTGGCGGCAGATCAGCATCAGACGCGAACTGGCGCTGATATTCAGGCAAGGAGGAACGAACTGTTCATCGATGGCGAAACCCGTACCGTCCCGGACGATTCGTGCGAGGGGCAGCACCTCCAACCCCTCCAGCGATTCGTTGTCGAGAACCAGGCGCAGATTCTTACGTGCCAGAAAAACAGGGCGCTGGTCCTGACCCGTGCTTTCATCGAAAAGAGGCCGCTCTTCCGCTGTAAAACGCACGTCTCCCGGTTGCAGATCGGCCGGAAGAACGCAGTTCTTGCCCGAAGGCGACACTTTGGGAATCGCAAGCATCAGAATCGCTGAAGGCTTTATCGGCGGAAACGCGTCAGAAATGCTGCGCGCCATGGGAGGCGTGTCGCATTCGGGAATCTGGAAAGCCAGGCCTTCCGGGAACACGCCCCGGGCGTGTACCAGGGCGGCTGTGCCGTTACGAAGTGCTTCGCGGTCAAGCTCATATCCCGCAAAACCCCAGGGCGCAAACCACAGCGAATCATTGGCGAAGTGGATGCAGTTTTCGAAGTACTTCCGGTCGGTCTGGAAGTGGTGGGGGCCCAGATACATGCCCTCGGACCATACCACCCGAGTCAGGTTCCTCAAGGCCGATGCTCCTCAGGTAAAAGCACTTATCTATCATAACCCTTGAACCGTGCAAACGCGGATGCGATCATATCAGTAACCGCTCAAATCATGGATCTCGCTGGAAAGTATGACAAAACGAACCTGCTCGGCGACGGCGAAGTGCAGGTCTGGCGAGGCCGCGAACGGTCCCGCGGGACGCCGGTACTGCTGCACACGTTCACGGGCAGCCCGAAGCTCCTGCTGCTGGCAACCGAGTATCTGCTCAAGCGGCCCCCCAGTTCGCCCTTGCTGGATATAGGCGAGTGGGAAGGCGCGACGTGTTTGGTGACAGTGTCGGAGCTTGATCTGCTGGATGTCAAAGCGTGGCTCGAAAATGCGGTGGCATCAGGCCAAGCTGCAGCACCGGTGCCTCAGCCTCCGCCCGTAAATCCACGCGTGAATACGACAGGCCCGGTATCGATTCCCCGTGCGGATGCGGAGCCTGTGACGAAACCAACATCGAATCCGCCGCCTGTCCCATCTCCTACACGGGCTCCTGCACCGCCTCCTATACAAGCCCCGCAGGGTCCTGGAGAATTTACGAGGGCGTTTCAGCTCCCCAACGCGAACGTTCCTGCGCAGCGACCACCGGATCCGGTGGTCAGCAGCGGACCCGTCAAGACGCCCACGGGCCCAGGGGAGTTTACCAGGGCTTTCCAGATTCCCAATTCGGCCGTTCCTCCCGCCCCTCTGCCGGATCCGATGGCCAGCAGTGGGCCAGCGAACCTGCCTGCAAAGACGACGCCCGCCGGGCCGGGGGAGTTTACGCAGTTGTTTCGGCTCCCCAGCCAAGCGGGGCAAACGGGGAATCAGCAGACGGTCAGGCCACCGGAATTCGACCTGCCGCCCTCGCCTCCGGACATCCGACCCTCAACGTCTCCGCCACCGCCTGCTTCCGCCGGAGAATTCACCAGGCTCTTTCGAACGCAACCAAACCAGAATCCGCCAGGAGACTTTTCCGGATCGAGCGGCGCGCCCAAACAAACCTTTCCGTCACCCGAATTGCCTCCTGAGCCAGCCGCTCCGAGAATGAACATCGCAACGGGACCCGTACCTCTGCCGCACCAGAGCGCTCCCCCCGTACCGAAAGGTCCAGGCGAATACACCCGTGTGATGCAGACTCCGTCGCTGCAAACTCCAGCGCCGCCGCAGCCTCCGGTATCTCCATCGCCCGCATCCGCTCAAGCGGTGCAGATTCCCATCAGCGTGACGCCACCTGCCATGCCCTCCGCGCCCTCCATGCCTTCAGTGCCGGCTCCCCCAGCGTTGCCGACTCCGCAGGTACCTTATGTCCAAGCGTCGATCCCGGTTCCGCAAGCTCCCAGCATCCAAGCCCCCAGCGTGCAAGCTCCCAACGTGCAGATCCCCGCTCCCGCGCCACGCCCGGGAATCTCGCCGGCAATCCTGCTGTTGGGCGGACTAATCCTGGTGGCGGTAATCCTCGTTCTAATTTTTGCGTTGCGACGGTAGCGGCTACTTCGCCTGCGGCAGCAGAACCAGCAACTCCAGTTGCGGTTCCGGAAAGTCCGCGGGAACATAGACCGCGAAGGTTCGCGCGCGCTGGATCGCTTCATACGCCCCGCCCGACTGGGTCAAACTGAAGTACTGATAATTCAGCTTGATCGGAATCGCAGCGGGCGGATTCGGCACATGTCTTATCGGAACGCCGGGCAGCGCCTGCCGGATGAGATGTTCCAGATGCGTGGCAGAGCAGACCTTGATCAGATCGGGCGCCTTGTTGATCAGGTTGGCCTCCGGCATCTGCGCCGTGATAGCAAGGTACAGCTTGGTGTTGACTAGATAGGCATCGTCCGGAATCGAGGTGCCATAAATGAAGGGCTGCACCAGCTTCAACGGCAACGACACAAAATTGCTCGGCACCACCGTCTCGAGCAGCAGCCTGAGCTTCGCATCCAGGTCGGTGAAACAGCCCCCGAGGTCGCTGTGGTCGTAAATCGGCAAATCGGAGGGCTGCACCTTGTTGGAGAACGTCGTGAGAGAGCCTGCAAGCGAAGTAAGTGCGGAGAACGCCTCCTCCGGATGGCCATGCCGCGTCTCGAACAGGTGACGGATGACCGGGAAATGGCTGTTCATGGTGTACAGCAGCCAGAAGTTGGCGATATCGGCCGCCGAGAAATCCGCCAGGCTCTGGTTCTTCTGACGCCGCACTCCCGATAACGCGGCGGTCTTCGCCGTGAGGATTTCCTGCAGCCGCCGCAGAATCGACATTAAGTAACTGCTGGCCGAGATGTCCAACAGCGGCGGAACAAAGGCCGGATCCAGTTCGAGCACTTCATTCGCAAGTTTCTTCACTCGCGCCACGGGAAGAGCCGGTGATCCTTCGCGAACTTCATCATCCACAAGCAGCCGGAAGTTCTTGCCGGCGACCTGCACGGGCCGCTCGGATTGTCCGGTGTTCTCATCGCGAAGCAGGATGGTTTCGGCCACGTAGCGCGTATCCGACTTGCTCAGATCGCTCACGTTCATGCCGGCGGGCCGATGCGCGGGGATCGCCAGTGAGACGGTGATGGTATCGCGGCCATCAGTGAAGTATTCGGTGACAGGCTTGGGAGGCGGGGCGCTGTCGGCGGCGGGAATGTCGAAGATCAACCCGTCGGCGAAAATCCCGGACGCGGCCGTGATCGCGATTTGCCCCCCGGCGAGCGCTTCGCGATCGATTTGCAGCGTCCGGAAGCCCCAGGGCCGGAACGCCAGCGTTTCGAGCCGGAACTGCAGCAGGCTTTCCTGGAACTGGCTGTGGGCCTGCAAATATTGCGGTGACAGAAATGTCCCCTTGGCCCACACCACTGGCTGCAGTTGCCTCATAATCTTTCTAAGCTAGCAGTATACGAGCTGCTTGGCAGGAGGAGACGTTCGATGGGCTACTACGACGTTCCAGGGATGACCCTGATTCCGCAACAACTGACGAATTCCTGCTGGTACGCCAGCACCCAGATGCTGATTCAGTGGCGGCAAGACCGGGCTCAACAATCGCTTGGCTGGCTGGTGCCCCCGGACCTGGACACCCAGTGCGTCGCGATCCGCGACAACAACACGGGCATTTTGAATCCGCAAATCGTGGCCATGGCCAAGCGTATCGGCTTGCAAGCCGTCCCTCCGGTGAGTCCTTTACCGGAAACCATGGAGAACTGGCTCCGGACTTACGGGCCGCTGTGGGTGAACGGAAAAACCCACATCGTGGTGATCGCCGGTATCGACACGGCGAAGAGAATGGTCAAGGTCTATGATCCCTGGCCGCCCACCATCGGAAGAATCGAATGGCGTTCCTTGGATACGTGGTACGCATTCGGCACCTCGGCCTCGACCCGGGATACCGCTCCGGATGTGCAGACAGTATTCCTTTACGTGCCTAGCTAACGGCCACTCAGGCTTGTGTACTACTGTTTCGCGGCGACCGGAGCCTGCTTGGGTGTCGGCTTGTCTGGCGGCGTCGGTTTGCCCACCTGTTTCAGCCGCTGGTCAAGCTTGGCGGCCTCCATGGGTCGCTTCAGGTCGCGCAGCAGGTTGGCGTATTCGCTAAGGATCACCTTCAGGAACTCCGGATCGCCGTTGTTGCCGGCATCAAGGACTGCCAGAGCGCGGCTGTAAAGAGGCTGAGCCTCGGCGTTCTTCTTCTGCGCGGTCAGCACCAGCGCCAGATTGCGAAGGCTCAGGGTGTCGTCGGCGTCGCGCAACTTTAGCGCCTCGCGATAATGCGCCTCGGATTCTGTGTATTTTTCAAGCATCGCTTCGGTCACTGCCAGGTCATCGTAGGCGCGAGCCAATTCCGGATTGTCCGATCCCGGCAATTTGAGGTCGATGTCGAGCGTCCGCTGAAAGTACGGTTCGGCCTCGCTGTAGCGTTTGGCGTAGTACAGGATCTTGCCGAGATGATCGGTTGTGGCGGCGACGTCGGCGTGCACGGTTCCCAGGCTCAGTTCGCGAATTACGAGCGCCCGCCGCACGGCTTCTACTGCCGGATCCACCATATGCATCTCGAAGCGGCAATCGCTGAGGCGGTCCAGAGTATCGGCCAGACGCAGGTCCTCGTCCCCGTACGCGGCGGATTGAATCGCGGCCACGGTCTCCCACGCGTCCGCCGACGCCTTCCATTTCTTTTGAACCTGGAAGATCCGCGCCAGGAGCGCATTGTCGCCAGCCAAATCGGCCTGATTGGCTCCAGGCACGTTCGAGGCTAGCGCGCGCGTCCGCAGTGCGATCACCGTATAGCCTTCCTGTTCGGCTTCGGGAAATTTCCTTTCCGAAACGAGAACCTGCGCAAGACGAACCCGAATAGGAATGGACGCCAGCAAATCGGGATTCCCATTCATGCGCAACTCCAGCGAGCGGCGATAAAGACTCTCCGCGCGGTCGAGGATCCCGAGGCTCGCTTTGATGCGCGCCAGATCCTCGAGGTTCGGGATCGATCCGTCCAACGCGACCAGCCTTTCGAGCACCGGATCGGCGGCATCCAATCGGCCCGTGGCCCGGTAGACCACGGCGAGCCCTCGCAGAACTGGCGCCGTTTCCTCATTCGCCAGCGCTGTTTTCAAAAGTAGTTCGGCTTTGTCCCATTCGTGCCGGGCGAGCGGTTCCTCCCAAGCTGCGGGAGCCTGCGCGAGTGCCAGGGCGGAAAACGTGGCCAGGATCGCAAGGAGAGGTCGCATACGTGAATGGTATCTAGACTCCGGCCGGAGTATGCAGGTTCCTTGAAAAACTGCTTGACGGCCTGGGCACCTAGTGGTACATTCTGTACCATGACAAAGCGGACCCGATCGGACGCTCGCGTGCGAGCCCCGCTTACGGAGTTGGAAAACGAAGTGATGCAGGCGGTCTGGGACACCGGACCTTGCCCGGTAGAAGCGGTTCATCAAGTCGTGTCTCAAAAGCGCAGTCTCAAGGAAACAAGTATCCGTACCATCCTGCGAAGACTGGAACAAAAGGGGTATCTGCGGCACGAAGAGAAGGGCCGGGCATATGTGTACCGCGCGGTCGAGCCCGCACGGAGTTTGGCCGCACGCGCCGTGCGCCAGATCATCGACAGCTTCTGTCAAGGGTCGGTGGAAGAGCTGGTCAGCGGCATGGTCGAGGCTAAGGTTTTGAGTAAAGGCGAGTTGGAGGCTCTGGAAGAATTTGTCCGCAGCCGTAAGGGGGCCAAATGACGATTCTGTTTGAAAGCGCAATTCGAGTGACACTCATCGCGGCGATCATTGGACTGGTGTTGTTCGCGATGCGGATCAAGACGGCGTCGGTCCGGCACGCGGTTTGGGCGAGCGTTGTTGTGTTGATGCTGTTGCTTCCGGCGTGGGTGGCCTGGGGACCGAGAGCGTCGCTCCTCCTTCTGCCGTCGAAGGCCGCGACTGCGATAGCGCCAGTCGCCACCCTGCCCCCGCCGTTACCGGCGGGGCTTGTATCGACGACTCCGGTCAGCCCCGTCCGCGACGACGGGGTATCCTCCCCACTGAATCCGATTGCAGCGATTTATATGCTCGGAGTCGGAGTGTTTCTGCTGCGCGTCGCCATCGGCACCATCCGAGCGAGCCGGTTGACCAGCTCTTCCTGTGTCGTTCCGGTCACAGTGGGCCTGCTGCACCCCAGAATTATTCTTCCGGAGTGCTCCCGCGAATGGCCACGGGCGCAACTTGACGCCGTCCTGGCGCACGAAGGAGAACACATCCGCCGCCGCGATCCGCTATTCCAATGGATCGCACTTCTCAATCGTGCGATTTTCTGGTTTCATCCGCTGGCGTGGTGGCTGGAACGAAAGCTCTCGGGACTGGCGGAAGAAGCCTGCGATGCGGCCGTGATCGCGCGCGGCCACGATCCTCGCGAGTATTCCGAATACCTGCTCGACTTGGCACGCTCGGTCGAGCGCGCGGGTAACCGGATCAACGCAGTAGGCATGGCGATGCCGGGGATCGGACTGAAGCACAGCGGCGTTCCCGTTCCGCGTATTTCGCGCCCGCGCATGGCGTGTACGGTGGCGGTGTGCGCCGTAGCGGCGGCAATCCTCGCAGCAGCCACGCTGGTTCGAGCCCAATCCGGGGCCCGGCCCAAATTCGAGGTGGCATCCATCAGGCCCGCCGACTCTGCCGGTGGAGCCCTCCGTCAAATCAAACCGGACGGTCTCACATATAGGAACCGCAATCTGGCGGAGTATATTCGACTTGCGTATGGCGTCGAGTCCTATCAGCTCACCCACGGACCGGCCGTGTCACTTGCTGAGAGGTATGACGTCGTCGCGAAGGCGGCAAGCCCGGTTCCGGAGTCGCAGATCAAGCTGATGCTTCGATCGCTGTTGGAGGATCGCTTTAGGTTGTCTGTCCACAGAGAGATGAAAGAACTTCCGGTATATATTTTGACTGTCGCAAAGGGCGGACCCCATTTCAAAGCGTCCCAGGACGAAGGACCGATGGTTGCGGCTCCCAAAGACGGTTCTTTTCTGTACAGGCGAACGTCCATGGCCTACTTGGCGGGGACTGTGCTCTCCAATCTTCCGTCCTTGGGCCGCCCGGTCTTAGATCGAACCAGACTCGAAGGAATCTATAATTTCTCCCTGAAACTGTTCGACCCCGACAAGGCAAGGAGAGAGAGCGATCCGAAAGGTGACATACAGCAGCAGATGGACAACGGATTGAGCGCGTCGTTGAAGGAACTCGGCTTGAAGCTTGAGTCGCAAAAGGCCTCTGTTGAGATTCTGGTCATCGATCACGTAGAAAGACCGTCAGAGAACTAATCCGTCCCAGATTCCGCCCGGTGCGTCCCAAAATCGGACACTGGCTTGCACGGGCCGCTTCGATCTGACGTCATAAATCGTTACTATTGATGCTATCCGTCGTCAATGGAGAATTGGACTTCGAATTGCCACAATTGGGAACTATTTAGACGGGTTCGACGTACTCAAATAAGCGTTATGCTCCGGCGCACAAGCTTGGCTCTCTTGTTGATAGGCCCTGGGTTCGCCCAACAACAGCCGACGCTGACCTTCGAGGTCGCCTCGATCAAACCAGCCGACCCCGATGCCCGCGGCACGGCGATCCAGTTCCTGCCCGGCGGCGGATTGAAGATGACGAACATCCCTCTGCGGGCTATGCTTACCTTCGCATACGACGTTCGGGATTTTCAGGTATCCGGCGGGGCCGGGTGGGTCGGAACCGAGAGATTCGACGTGATGGCGCGTCCGGATCGCGTCACAGCGGAGGGTCCGGCGGATTTTGGCCAGATGAGCGACGACCAGCGCAAGACGGCTCGCGTTCAAATAGGCGAGAGACTTCGCGCATTGCTTGCAGAGCGATTCCAGTTGGTCGTCCATAAGGAAACAAAAGAGCAGCCGATCTACGCTCTGGTGGTGTCTAAGAATGGAGCGAAGCTGCAGGATACAAAGGAAACAGGAACGCAGCAGAGCCTGATGAACAACCGGGGACGCTCAGAGGGGCATGCGATTCCTACAGGAATGCTCGCTCAGAGCCTTTCCGGCCAGTTGGGACGGCCAGTGGTGGACAAAACTGGTCTCACCGGAAAGTACGACTTCGTGCTCGAATATGTCCCCGACGTGGGCGCGGATCCGCGCGCGCAAGGTTTTGGAAATGGCGTCACCGAACCGGCGCCCGCGCCGGGTGGTCCGTCGATTTTCACCGCGCTGCAAGAGCAGCTCGGACTGCGATTAGAGTCGCAAAAAGGTCCTGTAGAAAACATAGTGATCGATCGTGCCGAAAAACCTTCTGAAAACTAAATACGCGCGTCTTAAATACGCTGCGATGGTCGCCGTGCTGAGTTTAGGCTCGGCCGTCCTTCCTCTTTTGGGTTCCGAGCACCACGGGACCGTGAAGTTCGGGGGATTGCCGCTGCCCGGCGCCACTGTCACGGCGAAACCCATGAATGCAAAAGAAGGGGACAAGAGCTTCGGCGCGATCAGCGATCTCGAAGGCCACTACGCTTTCCCCGATCTTCCGGACGGCGCGTGGACCATTCAAGTCGAGATGCCGCTGTTTGCGACCGTACAGCAGGAAGTGACCGTAGGCGCGGGAGCGGCCGCAACGGACTGGGACTTGAAGTTGCTCCCGTCCCAGGAAATCTCCACGCTCGTGACGCCGGCTCCTCCCCGGCTGCAGGTTGCGGAGACTCCGGCAACAGGTCCGGCAGCGGCTCCCGCGAAGGGTCGCAACGGGAAAGCGGCTCCAGCGCCAACAAACACTGCCACCGCGTTTCAGCGCACGGACCTGAAGGCAAATGCGAACAATGACGCTCCCGCGCCGTCGGCCGACAATGCGGCGCCTCAGGAAACTAGCGCGCAGAGCCAGCGCGCGGCCGATGGACTCCTGATCAATGGAAGCGTGAATAACGGAGCCAGTTCCCCGTTCGCGCAATTACAGGCGTTCGGAAACAACCGCCGCGGAGTGCGATCGCTGTACAACGGAAGTCTGGGATTCACTCTGGACAATTCCAACCTGGATGCGCGTTCGTTTTCGCTCACCGGGCAGGATACTCCCAAGCCGGGTTACAACCGCATTACCGGGCTGGCGTCGTTTGGCGGCCCTCTGAAGATTCCCCACTTGATCACACGGAACGGACCGAATTTCACCGTCAACTACCAGTGGTTGCATAATCGAAACGCGACGACGCAAACCGGGTTGATGCCCACGGCGGCGCAGCGAATCGGCGATTTCACGGGTTCTCCCGTCCCCGTGCTCGATCCCAAAACGCACTTGCCGTTCCCCGGGGGCACGATCCCTTTCACGCAGATCAGCCCGCAGGCTCTCGCGTTGCTGAACCTGTATCCACTCCCTAACTTCACGGGCAACACGCGCTACAACTACCAGATTCCGCTGATCAACGGCCAGCACCAGGACAGTGTACAGGCGCGCATGAACAAGCAGGTCAAGAAGAACCAATACTCGGGCGTGCTGGGCTTGCAGAGCACTCGCACGGACAACACTAACTTGTTCGGGTTTCTGAACAACGGCAGCACGCTGGGACAGAATCTTCAACTCAACTGGAGACATTCGTTCACGCCCAGAACTTTCGTCAACTTCGGTTATCAGTTCAGCCGGTTTTCGTCCACCAGCACTCCGTTTTTCGCAAATCACCAAAATGTCGCGGGCCAAGCCGGGATCACCGGCAACAATCAGGACCCGATAAATTGGGGCCCCCCGGCGCTCTCCTTCGCCGGCGGAATCTCCGGCCTGAGCGATTCGCAATACTCGGCGATTCATAACCAGACCGATGGCGTTTCGTTCGATGGCCTGTGGAACCGCGGGCGCCACAACTTCACTTACGGGGCGGATTTCCGCCGGCAGCAACTCAATACGTTCTCGCAACAAGACCCCCGAGGAACATTCCAGTTCACCGGCCAGGCCGCCGGCTCGGATTTCGCGGGATTCCTGCTGGGCGTGCCAGATGCTGCTTCCATCGCGTTCGGAAACGCCGACAAATACTTCCGTTCTTCCAGCTACGATTCGTTCGTCCAGGACGATTGGCGCATGCGGTCGTCGTTCACTTTGAACTTAGGCTTGCGCTGGGAATACAACTCTCCGATTACTGAACTGTATGGCCGCCTGGTAAACCTGGATGTGGCGCCGGGGTTCACCGCGGTTGCCCCGGTGCTCGGCCTCAGCCCCACGGGACCGCTCACACGGCAGAGCTATCCCGGCTCTTTGATTCATCCCGATAAGAACAACATCGCGCCCAGGATCTCTATGTCGTGGCGTCCGTTCTCGGCGTCATCCATGGTGGTCCGCGCCAGTTACGGAGTGTATTTCGACACCTCGATATATCAGGCCATTGCGACTCAGATGGCGCAGCAATCGCCGCTATCCAAGAGCTTGCGGGTTCAGAATACCTCCGCAACGCCGCTCACTCTGGCGAACGGCTTCATCGGCGATCCCAACATCACCGCGAACACGTTCGCTGTCGATCCTAATTTACAGACAGGATATATCCAGACCTGGCAAACCTCCGTTCAGCGCGACCTGCCCTTCGCGCTGCAAATGGTCGCGACCTACCTGGGAACCAAGGGCACGCGCTCGCAACAGCAATTTCTGCCGAACACGTACCCGATAGGAGCGCTCGACCCCTGTCCCACGTGCCCTTCCGGTTTCACGTATCTAACCTCCAACGGGAATTCGATCCGGCATGCGGGAACGCTCCAGTTGCGCCGCCGGTTGCGCAGCGGACTCACCGCGGAGCTGCAGTACACCTTCTCGAAATCGATCGACGATGCGGCATTGGGCGGCCGGGCCACGGGCGGATCGCTCATCGCCCAGAATTGGCTGGACCTGAGCGCGGAACGCGCCCTCTCGAATTTCGATCAGCGGCACGTCATGTCGTTCACGATGCAATACACCACCGGCATGGGATTACGCGGCGGATCGCTGCTGAGCGGATGGAGAGGCGCGGTCCTCAAGGAATGGACCGCGTCGACCCAAATCAACGCGGCCACGGGGCTGCCCCTTACACCGCAGTATCAAGGCATCGTGCAGGGCACCGGCGTAAGCGGGCCGATCCGTCCCAACTACACCGGCGCATCGATCTACGACGCACCGTCGGGTTTGTTCCTGAATCCTGCGGCATACACTGCTCCAACTCCCGGCCAATGGGGAAATGCAGGAAGAAACACCATTACCGGACCCTCCCAGTTTTCGCTGAACGCGGCCGCGCAACGGACATTCCGCATCAGCGACCGGTTTAGCGCTACTTTACAAATCAGCTCGACGAACGCGCTGAATCACCCGACCTTCCCCAGTTGGGTTACCTTGATTTCGAGCGCGCAGTTCGGGCTGCAAAATCCGGCCAATGCGATGCGAAGCGTGCTAACCAGCGTACGAGTAACCTTCTAAATTTATGACGAAACGACGCCTTCTGACAGCTTCTCTTCTGATCGTCCTGATGATCGTCCTCGGGTTAGGTGTTCAAGAGCGCGCAGGCGCTCAGCAGCCCACGCCGGGGCAGAACGTCGCTCCAGGCGCTGAAACGCCGACGTTCAAGACGTCCACTCAACTGGTCATAGAGACGGTAGGCGTCAAAGACAAGAGCGGCAAGCCGATTGAGGGACTCACGGCGAAGGATTTCATCGTGACCGAAGATGGAATGCCGCAGACCATCTCATTCTTCGAATATCAGAAGCTGCCGGAGGGTCCAGCGGACACAATCCTGTCGACCACCCCGGTGCCGGCGGTAGCTCCCTTGGCGAGGCTACCTCGGACGCAGATCGCACCCGAGACTCCAGGAGACGTTCGCTATCGCGACCGCAGGCTTCTGGCGTTGTATTTCGACATGGTCGCCATGCCGATACCGGACCAGTTGCGGGCCCTGGATGCGGCCCAAAAGTTTATCCGGACCCAGATGACGCCGGCCGACCTCGTGGCCATCATGATGTTCGATAACGGCGCGGTTCGGGTGCTCCAGGATTTCACCGAAGATCGGGAACGTCTGCTAAGCATCATCGAGACTCTGGCTGTGGGTGAAGATGAAAACGCCGCGCTCTCGGACGCCAGCAGTGCGGATAATGGCGCGGCCTTCGGTCAAAACGATGCGGAGTTCAACATCTTCTTCACCGATCGCGAGCTTTCGGCGCTGCAGACCGCCGCGAGCATGCTGGGCAAGTTGAACGAAAAGAAGGCGCTGCTCTACTTCGCCAGCGGGCTGCGGCTGAACGGCGCCAACAATCAGGCGCAGCTGCACGCGACCACCAATGCGGCGATCAAAGCGGGAGTCCAATTCTGGTCGATCGATGCTCGCGGTCTCACGGCGTCCGCGCCCCTGGGCGACGCCAGCAAGGGATCGCCCGGCGCGCAGCAGATGTACACCGGGGCGTCGGCGATGGCGACGATGACCAATCTCCAAAGGACGCAGGATACCTTGTGGACGCTCGCAGCCGACACAGGAGGCAAAGCCCTTCTGGATGTAAACGAACTTTCCGCGGGTATCGTGAACGCCCAGAAGTCTTTCTCGAGCTACTACATCCTCGGCTACTACACCAGCAATCCGAACCTCGACGGGAAATTCCGCCGCATCAAGATTTCGCTGCGCGAGGGCGTCTCGGGCGACCTCGACTATCGCCAGGGCTACTACGCAGGCAAGGATTTCAAGAAGTTCACGACCGCCGATAAAGAACGGCAGCTCGAGGATGCGTTGATGCTGGGCGATCCAATCACTGAGTTGACCATCGCCATGGAAGTCGACTTTTTCCAGCTCAATAACGCCGAATATTATGTTCCGGTGGTGGTCAAAGTCTCCGGCAGCGAGTTGGCCCTGGCGAAGAAGGGCGGCGCCGAACACACGCTGCTCGACTTCATCGGCGAGATCAAGGACGAATTCGGCAGCACGGAATCCAACGTCCGCGACAAAGTCGACGTCAAGCTCAGCGAACTGACCGCCGCGGAACTCACCAAGCGGCCCTACGCGTACGATACAGGCTTCACGCTGCTGCCGGGGAAAAAAGTCATCAAGATGCTGGTGCGCGACGCCGAAACCGGCAGGATAGGAACCTATCAGACGACTTTCACCGTTCCGAACCTCAACAAAGAGGAGAAGCGGATTGCCATCAGTTCTGTAGTGCTCAGCAGCCAGCGCGTGGATATGCGGGACGCGGTCTTCAATGCAGCCAAGGACAAGACTAAAGGGGAAATTCAGCAATCCGTGAATCCTCTAGTGCAGGAAGGCTTCAAACTCGTTCCTAGCGTCACGCGTGTATTTACGCGGAACCAGGACATGTACGTCTATCTTCAGGCTTACCAGCAGAAAGTGGACGCCGCGCACCCGCTGGTTGCGTTCGTGACCTTCTATCGCGGCCAGACCAAGGCGTTCGAGACTCCACCGATGCAGGTCACCGAGAGCCTGAACAACCGGCTGAAAACAATGCCGTTGAAATTCAGCTTCCCGCTGCAAAAGATACCGCCCGGCGAGTATCTGTGCCAGGTGACGGTGCTCGATCCGACAGGAGAGAAAGCCGCATTCTGGCAGGGCCAGGTGATGCTCGCGCAATAGTAACGGTACGCCTCCTGCACGAGACTGCTTGACGAACTGCGTTGTATTCGCTAAGCTTCCGGTACTGCCCGTTGGACCCAAGGAGGACAAATGCAGAAAGTTCTTGGATTCGTATTGATGGTGACCGGGCTGTCCGCCGTAGCAATGGCCGGCGTCACTGTCGTCCCTGAAATCAGCCCCGCAACGGCCGTATCCGGACTAACTGTATTGGCAGGAGCAGTGTTGGTTATTCGGGGCCGCCGAAAGAAGTAGGCGCGAGCGTTGGCATGACGCTGCGGCTACTGCCGCGTGATTTTCGCGCCGTCCTTCAAAAGCTGCTCGAAATTGCTCGGATCCAGATTGTTCTCGGCGCACACGTATTCCTGAAGGCGCGTGCCCTCCCGCAACATCAGGCTCGAATTCAGGATCCACGGCTTGGTTAACACCTTCGGATCCTCCATCCTCACCTCATAATTAATCCTGTCTTTACTCACGCGGGTATACCGTTCGGTGATATGAAGCTCGTCGGAGTGAAACGTCCCGGTGCCCGACAGCCACGTCTTGTCATTGAAGCCGGTCACGTCTACCACCAGCGTGTCTCCCTCCCAGTGCGCCACGGAATTGCCCATGTAGGCGGGAATCAGGTCGTCAGGATGCTTCGCGTTCAGCGGAATCACGCGGAACACGTTCATGTATTCGTAGAGCATCACGATTTGCTTCGGAGTCTGGACGATCTGCTGCGGAAACAGGCCTAGCATCACGATTCTCGGAATTCCCGAGGGCAGGCATCGGGAGGTGGGATCGTCGATGGCCCGCTTGTTATACGACTCGAGAACCTTCTGGGCCGCCCAGGGCTGATACGGAGCGGCTTCCCTACCCGCAGGCCGGTCGTTCGAGGAGGGAGCAGCGGGGGCCGTCGGATCCGTTCCCGTTCCGCCCACGCCGGCTCCCGTGTTCGCTTCTTCCCAGGTGCCGGGGCGGTCGCTGCCGCCCTGCCAGACGCCAGTCAAGTCCGGCTTCCCATCGGAAGCGCGTGGGACACCTTTTGAAGCCGATTTCGCGGTGGTCTTGATTCGAGCCGGTGTTTGCGCGGGAACTGAAGCGGGAAGCAAAGCGATCACGATCGCTGTCGCGAGCCCGCGCATCACTTTGAAACCTCGACTGCCGGCTGAGCGCCGCCATCGCCCGTGCCCGCCGGAGGGCCAAAGAACAGCTTCTTGCCATCGGCGAACGTAACCTGGCGGGAGTGCGCCCAATTCGATCCGTCGCGCGCGTGCCAGCCGAACACCGTCACCGTGTCGCCCACTTTCATGGTGACGTCCTTCTTCCAGCCGGTTCTGGATAACACGCTGGGAGGATAGCCTTCGAGCTTCCAGTTAGCCACCCCGCCTTTGTCGTCCTTCACGTCGAGGAAGAAGTAGCTGTGCGGATTGGTCCAGTCGATTTTCGTGATCACGCCCGTCAGCATGACGGGCTTGGTCGCATCGTATTCCGCGCCAAAGGAATGATGCGCCAGCAGAGCCGTCGCAAGGAGGGTCAAGGCGCCCGCCAGCCGCCAGATCCCAGAAAGCTTTCTCGCCATAATTTCCTCCAGCGTCTTAGTGTATGACGAATTTCGGCTTTGTCGCTGCTCGGTCGGTATCCGACGCCGCGTTCATCAGGCAACCCGGCATTCGCCGGTGGCCACGCGGATGTCGCCGAATATCACATAAATCCGGCCGACGACGACTGTAATGTTAGTCTTCGGAAACAGTACTAACCTGAACTTCCGAAGAAGGAGGCTCGTAATGCAATACATGCAGGCAGGGAAGGCTCTTTTGGCAGTATTTGGCGCGACTGCGGCATTCGCCCAAAGTTCGCCCCAGCCGGAAGCTTCGGCTCGACCGGAGTTTGAAGTCGCAACCATCCGGCCATCTGCCCAAGCGCTGGAGGTCGGCGTCACCGCCGGAGTCAAGATCGACGGGGCGCAGTTCCGGTCGGCCTTTCTGACACTTAAGGATTATCTCGGGCTTGCGTACCGGGTGAAGGTGTATCAGATCTCGGGGCCGGATTGGATCAGCTCGGAGCGCTTCGATATCTCCGCGACAATGACTCCGGGCACGGCGCCCCAGATTCCCGAAATGATGCAGCGTTTACTCGAGGAGAGATTCCAGATCAAAATCCATCGCGAGAAAAAAGACTCGGCTGTCTACGTCCTTGAAATCGCAAAAGGCGGCTTAAAGCTGCATGAGAGTGCACCCGACCCCAACGCAGAGGACGCCAGGGCACCCCTGACCATTACTGGCGGCGGGAACGCTCAGGGGGTGTCCGTAAATCTGGGACGAGGATCGTCGTACACATTCGGCAACAACAAGTTCGAGGGTAAACGGCTGACCACAGCCATGATCGCCGGGACGCTCGAGCGCTTTCTGGATCGCCCGATTGTGGATATGACGGATTTGAAGGGCGCCTATGACGTGACGTTGGATGTCACGCAGGAAGACTACCGGGCTATGCTGATCCACGCGGCAGTAGCTGCCGGTGTCAGCCTGCCCCCGGAGGCGTTACGATTACTCGATGGCGCTTCCCTGCCCTCGCTTTTCGAAGCCGTTCAGAAGGCCGGCCTGAAACTGGACGCGCGCAAAGCGCCGCTGGATGTGATTATTGTGGACGAAGGTCGAAAGACTCCGACGGAAAACTAAATATGCAAAAATCCTTGCTGCTTTTCGCAATCGCGAGCGTAGTCGTGTGGGGGCAGAAACCAGCTAGGCCAGAATTCGAGGTAGCCACGATCCGGCCTTCAGCCCCTTCGCCAGAGGTGACCGTTACGGCCGGCGCGCGCATCGACGGGGCGCAGGTTCGATGGGTCTCCTTTACGCTTAAGCGCTATATGGCCACCGCGTACAGGGTAAAGCTGGATCAGATTTCAGGGCCGGACTGGATTTCCTCCGACCGGTTCGATATCTCCGCAACCATACCGGCCGGCGTGTCTACAACCCAGATGCCGGAAATGATGCAGCGCTTGATCGAGGACAGGTTTCAGGTGAAGATGCACCGCGAGAAGAAAGACTTCCCGGTTTACGCGCTTGAGGTCGCTAAAGGCGGATTGAAAATGCGGGTAAACGCCCCTGACCCGGACGCGGCGACAGCAGATGCCAATACGCCTGTGAACACCAACGTTAGCGGCTCGGCACAAGGCGTCTCGATCAATTTTGGGCGAGGATCTTCGTACACGTTCGCCAATAACCGGTTCGAGGCCAAGAAACTCACGATGGCTAATTTGGTTCGTGGCCTGGAGCTATATACGGACCGTCCGATCGTCGATATGAGCGATCTAACCGGGACTTACGATTTCACTCTGGAAGTCACGGCGGAGGATTACCAGGCCATGCTGATACGGGCGGCCGTAACGGCCGGCCTCACGCTGCCCCCGGAGGCCTTGAGATTGCTGGACGGTGCGTCTACCCCATCTCTATTCGACGCCTTGCAGAAGGTAGGACTGAAGCTGGACGCACGCAAAGCACCCCTGGACGTGGTGGTCATCGATGAGGCGCGAAAAACGCCAACGGAAAACTGATTCCGGCTGAGGAGGGCATAACTAAATATGCGTAGGTACGCGGCACTTTGGACGATTGCGGCGGTTGCCGCGCTGGGCCAGCAGCCGACGTTCGAGGTGGCCTCGATCCGTTCGGCCGCGCAGATCACTCCGGAGTTGATCCAGGCAGGCAAGCTGCACATCGGCATGAAGATCGATGCCGGAAGAGTGGACATCGGTTATGCATCCCTGCGCGACATGGTGGTGCAGGCTTACGAAGTGAAACCGTATCAGGTTGCCGCTCCGGATTGGATGGCGGCGCAGCGATTCGACATCTTGGCGAAAATGCCGGATGGCGCGACCAAGGAACAGGTACCGGCGATGTTGCGCACGTTGCTCGAAGACCGTTTCAAGCTGGTGGCGCATCGCGAGAATCGCGAAGAGGCCGTGTATTCCTTGGAAGTGGCCAAGAACGGGCCGAAGTTCAAAGAAGCGCCGCCACGGGAGACTCCTGCTCCCGATGCTCCGCCGAAACCAGAGGGCAAGGCGGACATGGTGATTAACGCCGGCGATCAACAGGTGCGCATCAACAGAGTCGGTGGCGGCGCGGGGGGAGCGCAGATGACGATGTCGAGCGCCCAGACCGGAAACACGAAGATGACAGTGGGCGCCAACGGCCAAATGCACATGGAGATGGAGCGGATGACCATGGCCACCCTTGCCCAGACGCTCACGCCGATGGTCGACCGGCCGGTGGTCGATCACACCGAGCTGAAAGGCGAATTTACGATCGCGCTCGATCTATCCATGCAAGACATGCTGCAGATAGCCGGGAAAGCGGGGATCGTCGGAGTAGGCGCGCCTCCGACTGCTGGTATCCCAGGCGGGCCTGCCGCCGGGGGATTTGCCGCTTCCGATCCATCGGGCGACTCGATTTTCATGAGCGTGCAGCAGCTCGGGTTGAAGCTCGAGAAGCAGAAGGCGCCGATCGAGACCATCGTCGTCGAGAGCGCGTCCAAGGATCCGACGGAGAACTAGGCCGTCACTCCCCGTCCGAGTTGGTCTTGCGGTTCAAGAACGCTGCACGGTAAACCCAGTAGTACATGTTGTCGCGAAGAAAATATTGCCGCGTTTCCAGGACGAACCGGCGAGCCAGGCGTTTGGTCTTGGACCCGGGCGATGGAAACGGAGATTCATCTTGCGGCGAAATATCCTCCGATGAACTCCCGGCGCAGGTGCGAAGACGGATCACGGCAAGCCGGCCGTCGGTTTGAATCCCGGGATTCAGAGCGGATTTTGCATTCGGGGACCGATCGAGTAGCGCAATGCGCTGCGAGCAGGCCGCAAAGCTGAGGTCCATGATCACTTTCTTTCGTTCCCGATCGGTTCGTGGATCGATCCTGTGCGTGATGGTCATCGAAGCCATCTGGAAACGGACACCAGCATCCTGAGTCGCTGCCCCCAGCCATACTTGCTGCCCCTCAAAAAGACCGGCGGGCCAGATGCGAATGTGGTGACGTTTGGCGATGGTGTTAAACGATTTCTGAAAAACGACCGCAGGCTCGGCTCCTTCATAAAGCAAGGGCGATACGGGAGCGGTCGAGTATCCGCTCATGGAGTTGAAAGCCCGGTAGGTGGTGGACAAGCTATGCAGTGTCCGAGGTTCCGTGGCCAGCCAGCCTGCGGCGTGAAACGCGTTCTGCAACTCCTCCGCAGTGCCGACAAAAGCCAGATTGATGACATCTCCCGCACGTCTGCCATCCGGTTTCATGACGACGCGGGAATAGGTCTGAAGCCAGTCCGCCAGCGATTCCTCGACGCCCAACTCAGGAGCGACAGGCGTTGTGGGCGCATCCGCGGGAATGCTGGTTGCCAGCAGCCGCATTTCCGTGCCTGGAGGCAGCTGGATTTCCGGCTCCGCAAGGGGGAAGGCGATGTAACGGGCCGCTAACACGCCCGCGGCGCCAATCGGACCCAGCGAGAAATGGCTCCAAAGTGCCCCTCCCAACCCCGTTAGTCCCAACGCCGAGTGAGAAAAAAAATCATCGGATGGCCGGTACCAAATTCCTCGAAGAAGACCCTGTGGACTGCTGGCGGCGAGCACGCCCCGGATCCGCCCCCGCGAGTCCACTTTTTCCCGGGAATTCTCGATAAAATCCAGGCGCGCTTCGAACGGAAAACGTTCGCCGCTGGCGAGTTCGTACTCGTGAAAAGAAAGTTCGAGCGTTGCCCGTTCGTGCACCAAACCGTAACCCACCGCCGCGGCTCGGCGAACCGTGCCGAGGACTACACTCCCTTGCGGAAGAATCAACTGGCCGTCGATCTCCAGCGGAGAAATGACGGTCGCCGTGAACGCAGTGCCGGCCGGGGAACCGTAGCTCGTGAGCGGTACGTCGAGACGCACATGGAACGTAGGAGGGATAACGGTTGGTGTGATCTTATCCCCGGCGAAGGCCAGTATGGCGCCGGCGATCGATATCGCGAGGACACGTTTACACATGCGCGACCAGGTTCATCAAACCGTAACCGGCGACGCTGGTCGCGACTTTATTACGCGTGCTTCGGACATCCCCGTCGGAAAACACTGAGGAACTGTACCATGCCACTAGTGGACGCGCAATGGTTATGTTCGCGGTACGCCGATTTTGTGGAGAGTGGTAGTCCGCCCCGCAGTGTCTTACTTGCGCGGGGAGTGAGTCGCCGCCATGGCGGACGGGCGGGGCGTTTCCGATAAACCCGAGAACCGGGTTGAACCTACGTAAACGATGTCGCCCTTGGGCGTCTCGTATCGGGCGACCTGTCCGGGCTCGGATGGGTGCAGAATCACGTCGTCCAGATCAGTTCCACGGAGAGCGCGCGGAACGAAGACCAGCCACTCGGGCGTTCCCGGCGTGCGATGCAATGACTGGAGGGTCTTGGGAGCATCTGTGAAACGCCACATCCTGACCCGATCCCGTTTCACCACTAGCCTTCCTGTTCTTTCGCCCACTGCTAAGACCTGGGACTGGAACGCGATCTGGCAACCAGAACGTTGCCGATACACGCACTGCTCCTCAAATCGAGAAGTTGAGATTGCCCGCTAAGTTTCTCTTGTGCGATTGGTAAAGTTTAGGCCTGTCAGTGTCCACTGTCAAGGGCAAATGCCGGCCCGGGGTGTGTTTTAAGCGTCTTTGAATCAACCGCTTAGCGGATCTTTTTCCCGGAAGAGCGAGGATAAAACAAGTTCACGCCGGATTGTTGCTGAATGGTTTCAATCGAAGTACTGAATCTAAGCCGTTTGGAGGTGAGAACTTGCTTCAGGCAGGCCGCGTCCGGGGACCAGACACTGCCGGACGCTGCATCCTCTCGCGGGCAGGCTTCCGGATCATGTCCGTATCCAATTCAACCGGAACCGAACGCCCTTGAAGAATGAGGCGGACGACCGTCCGTTCCCGGGAGCTGCAAATGACCACGCCGCTGAGCCCGGAAAACGGCCCGAAGTTGATCGTGACTACGGTTCCCTTGGTCACTGTCACCTTTTCGCCCGACCCAGGTTACGGCAGGACCAGCGTGGGTGAAAATAGTCCGACCGGTGTTGGGAATACTAGCCTTTCCTTCGAAAAGTACTGTAACTCGTAGTGCGCTTCAGAACCGGATTCCTATGTGAGAATGACCTACGAGCCTAAATCTTGTTCTGTCTATACTGTGGCAAACGAATCGCCGAACTGCATGGTTACTCATCTGACGGGTTTTGCAGTTTTACGCATCGGGCCGAATACTACCGGCGGATGCAGCACGCTCCGGATCCAGCACAACGGCTCGCCGGCTTCAAGCCGCCGATCGTAGGAATTGGAATCGAGATTCGCCAGACGGTGCATTACCGCGAGAGCGCCCGCGAACTGCGCCTGCCGGGTGCTTGGGGGCTTGCGCTGCCGCCGAAGCGCGGAGTCCGGGTGCGGGCGACGTTCCGGGATATTGAGCTTGAGGCGCCGCCCGTGGCCTCCCTGCTGCTGATTTCGAGGGGGGCCGAGGCCATTTTGACGCGAATCGAGAACTGGGTGACCCAGCATTCAGGCGAACCTGGTTGGAACGTCCGGCCTCGCTTGATCCCACCCACGAGTGGCTCGAGTGCGCCGCTGTTGATGCGTCCGTTCAGCCGGCCGGCGATCGCCCGGGAACACTCGAACACAATCAAGTCGGGACGGGACACGCGCGTAAGCCATTTCTTCCCGAATGTCACTCTGGGGATCCTGCCTGAGTTCCCGGTCCTCGACCTGAAACCCGAGAAGGTCGTCGAGCCGGACTACGCTTTACCGCGGTCAGACGCCGGCGCCTCGACCCGGGAGATCCCGAATTGGGTGCACTATCGGGAGCTTGCGCTGCCGCCGGACCATTGGTCACAGATGCCGAGTCTCCAGGCAACAGGCCATGTCTCGCTTTCGCCAGACTTCGCCGAAACGGAAACGCATGTTTCGGAATCGGGCCTGACCGCGATGGCTTCTCGTGCCAAGCCCCACGCTAAAGGAATACTCCCTGCCATTCTGATTCCCGGCCCCACGAGTCCACCATTGCCGGTCACGCCGAGCATGATCGGGCCCAAACCGATGGCGAGCGATGCCAGCACACCGTCGCTCCTGGATGGGCCAGCCAACCCGCACATTTTTGCGGCGTCTCAACCGTTCGCCGATGCCGCGATTCCAGAAGCGCAAACGAATGCGGCCCTGCCCGGCCCACGGGTCTGGTTCGCCGTTCGAGTGCCCTCTCCGTATGTTCTGGAAACACCGACGCCCGTGGACATGTCGAAGCGCCTGCACTATGTTCACGGTGCCCGGCACATTTGCACCACCGCGATCCCGGCGGAAGTCGTCTGGTATCCGGCCGGACTGCCCGCTGGCGAAAAGCGGATACTGCACGTCGCGCCGGACCTGCTTTCCGATTCCGTGTTCCGTAAGTCTGCCCGATCGCTGACGGGAAATAGCGTTCCGGAAATCTCAGAGCCTCTCCCGCCGATAGCTTCCCCAGTTGAGCAAACACTGCCGCCGATAGATCAGAGCCCGGCTGCTTTCATGCCGCGCGACATCCTAAGCAACGACGTAAGCAATGTCGAAGCGTTCCCCATGGAACCGGCTATCGTTTGGGCAGGTGCGCTAAACGAAATTGTTCCGAAAGAACGCGGACCCGTGACGCGGGAAATCCACCCCATTCCGGACAGCCCGGACTTCTTCCCCTTTCGGCATCGTGCTCAGACTGACCCGGGCTGGGCATTTCAGCTTGCCGTATCGACAGGCGCTTCGTTTGCGATCAGCGTTGCGCGGACATGCGAACCGGAAACAGCACTGGTCGCGATTCCCGACATCACTCACCGGCCATGGAGGAAGACGGCGGAGACGTCCCGAATCGGGCAGCTGCCCCAACCCGTGCGTCTTGCGCCCGCTCTGGCTTCGTTCCGCACGATTGCGCGCCCGGAATCGATGCAGTCGTCATTCGCGGAAGACTTGCGCGACCGGATCTTTAAGCCCATACTGCCGGCGAGGCCACGGACCCATCTGCGCCCGCCGGGCATGGAAATTGCTGGCTCGACTCTGCGGGAATCGCACACCTTCGAACCATTGGATTTCCGCTGGCAGCGAAACCGAAAAGTGCGGGATCGCGGCGCGCCATGGATGACGCCATCCGGCATCGGTTCCCTTCCCGGATGCGAGATCCCCCAGTGGCCTGGCCCTCTCTCCGATGCTTGGTGGGGAGATCCCGAATCACGCCCCAACTAAGGGCGAATGCAGGCTAGAAAACCTGGAACCAGGAGCCTTGCGTACCGGTACTCCCTGTGCATTGCCTCATACAGGAACCTCCCGGATAATCGCCGAAGGATCACTCTCCTGCGCATCACAATGAGGGATCTCCGGTATCCGAGGACAGTAAATGGCTAGACGCGATTCGAGAGCGATCACGGAACGGGTTTCCCCGCTGCCCATCCCCGCATTGCAGATGCAGGTGGCCGCGAATTCAACCCACGAAAAGGTCGCCAATCCTACCTTGGCGCGAGCTGTATCGTTGCACCTGGACGGTCAACTGACCGCGGCGCTTGCGGAACTCAAAGCCGCGATCGACGCCGGAAACCGCCAGCCCGCGTTATTTTCCGCGATGGGCCACATCCTATGCGAGTTGCGCGAGTTCGAGCCGGCGTCGAAGTATTACTCGAAGCTCCTGGAGCTCGAGCCCGAGCACCGCACCGCCCACTTCAATCGGGCCGTGTGCCTGGCGAAAATGAGCGAGTGGGAAAAGGCGCGGGTCGACTTCGAGAGGGCCTTGCGTATCGATCCCGCGCGGCTGGAAGCGCAGCTCGGGCTGGGCACGTGCATGCTCCGGCTGGAGCGGCCGGCCGAGGCGTATCGGGCGTTCAGTTACTATCTGGCGACCAATCCCCAACATGAGGAAGGTCTCTTCGGCAGCGCGGTCGCGTTGCAACAGATGAATCGCCTGGCGGAAGCCAGAGAGATTTACTTGAGGATACTGGCGCAGAATCCAGGATCCCAGGAATCCTTGATCAACCTGACCGAAATCAGTCTGGCGGAGCACGATCACGAGCAGGTTCGCGAATACGCGGAATCTTTGCTGGCGCTAAATCCGGATTCGCAGGAGGGCCTGGAAGCGCTCGCAACCGCGGCGTTCGCCGGAAGCGATTTCCCGGCTGCGGTGAAGCACTGCGAGAACCTGATTCGGGTGACCCCGGAACATTTCGAAAGCTGGTTCAACCTGGGTGTGGCCCAGCAGAAGCTCAGCAATTTCAAACGCGCCGCCGAGGCCTACGAATTCGCCGCCAACCTGCGGCCGGATTCGTGGGAGGCGCACCTGAACCTGGGAATTTCCCGGCAGAAGCTCGGCGACCTTACGGGCGCACGCGCGGCCTATGAACGAGCGTTGGAGTTGGACCCGAAACTTCCCGGCGCACTGTGGAACCTGGCGCTGGTGCTGGAGCAGCAAGGGGAACAGGATCAGGCCGAAAAGCTGTACGGGATGCTGCCGGAAGATAACCCGGAATCAGCGGAAGCGCTGTTCCGTGTGGGTTACCTGAGGCTGTTGCGGGGGGATTTCCGGGGAGGAGCAGAGGCCTTCGGCGCGTGTCTCAAGAAACGCAGCGTGTGGCCGGAGGCTCAGCTGAATGTCGGGATCGCTTGCTGGAGAGCGGGAGACCTGGTGAAAGCCCGCGCGGCGTTTGAGAGCGTGCTGGCATCCAAGCCCGGCTCGGTGGACGCGCTTCGCGGGCTAGCTGCGTTGAGTCTGGATGAAGGCGACTTCGCGCAGGCCTTCAAGCTTCACCAGAAGCTGATCGACAGTGGCGAGCGCAGCGCCGAACTGTTCTACAACGCCGGCCTCATCTGCCAGAGACGCGGTGAGGTGCGCGATGCGATCGTGTATTATCGCGAAGCCCTCAAAGTGGACGCCGATTTTCCAGAGGCGCTGCTGAATCTGGGGCACGCACTGATGTATATCGGCGCCAAGGACGAGGCTCGCGCCTGCTGGCGCAAGGCGATTTCCATCAAGCCTGAATTGGCGGACGATTACTTCGATTCCGAGAGCGCCTGATTTCGCCAGGGCGAGGCATGCTCGCCCCTACTAGAACTTAAAGTCGATGCTGTACTCGGCGGCGACGCTCTTGCCGTTAACCTGGCCGGGTTGAAACTTCCACTTCTTCGCCGCGTCCAGGGCTGCGCTCTTCAGAAGCGATTCGCCGAATGCGCCTTTCGGATTCGACGCGGTCACCTCGGCGCTCTGCACGCTTCCCGCAGAATCCACCATAACTCGCACGGAGATCACCCGCGGCACTCCAGCCGTCTGTGCGGTTGGGACGTTGCGCGGCATAGTTGCAGGCACTCGCTGGATAGGGACAGGAGGGACGGTCCTGCCTGAAGAAGTGGGAGTAGCCGAGGCCGGGGCGGGCGAGGCACCCGAAGTAATCGTAGGAGCGATCGCGGGCGCCGGTTGAGACGGCGCCGGAGTGACTGCCGCTGGTTCTGGTTTCGGCGCGGTAGCCACCGGCGGTTGCGACGGCGTGGTGTTCGCCGGCACTTGGGGAGAAGGTTGCGCAACGACAGGCCTCTCGGGAGCGACTGCAGGTGCGGGAGTCTCCGGAACCCGGGCGGGCGGTGCGATTCCGGGGGGCGCGGGGTTCGAGGGCGGTGGCGGAATGACCGCGACAGTTTCCGGAATCGAGGTTGATTTGGCCGGTTGAGTTTGTTTCCCCGCTGGCGGCTGCTTCAGGTTATTCACGACGGGAGCAGGCACGGCCTTCGCGACCGGTGTCGCAGGCTTCGGACTTAGCGGCGTTGGACTCGGGGGCACAGCAACCGCGCGCGTCGGAAGACTCGCCAACGGATTGGGAGGAGCGGCCGTCAGTACGTCGGCAGGCTGTTTCCCGCTCCAAGCCAGTACCTGGACGGACTCAGCCGCGGTGCCCGAATCCTGCGTCATGACCTCGAGTCGGAAATTCAATTCTTCGAAGAGAGGCGTGTATAGGATCTGGCCTTCGCGGAGTTGCGACCCATTGAGAGCAACAGGCCGTGTCAACGCACCATCGGTGATCGTCAGCATGCCGCCGGTGGCCTGCTGCACGGCTGCCGAAAGGCGATCCCACGATACTTCGAAATCCTTCCCGCTGCGATTCACTTTCAAATTCAGAGCGGGCTTCGGAGCGTTCTTGGCGTCGATCTCCGGCTGCTCCGCCGAACGAAACCACTTTAATTTGTAAGCGGCCGCGGATCCCGCCAGAAGAATCGCAAAGACGATGCCTGCGATGATCCAACTGGTCTTGCTCTTCTTCGGTTGTTCCAGAACGTCCACCGGCTCCGGTGCCTGCACCAGGTCGGTCAAGTATCCCTTGCGCAGGAGATACTCGTCGAAGGGGAATTCGAGAGCCGGTTCGACGGAGGTTGTGGTCGTCTTGGCGTCAAGCGCGTAGAGTGCGGCCAGCCACGGGCGATGGCTGGTGGTCCGGATCAGAACGAAGAAAGAGTCCGCACCGGGGAAGGCCCGTTTCACCATCCCGAGATCGGTCTCCTTCATTCCTGGCCATCCAGCAACTTGTGTCCGGAAACATCCCAGCAACTGGGGCGCATCCGCCGGATGAGTTTGGGAGCGAGCTTCGATGGACTGGCGAAACGCTCCCAGCAATAATTTCGGGTCGCCTGTCGCGCCCGGAGACACGGCCAGCACTTCGCAACGCTGGATGGAGACCGCCTCCGCGGTCGAGGTACCGAGCAACAGTCCGACGCTCTCGCCTTCGCCGGCGAGTTGCCGGTGCAGTTCGCGAATCGCCGCGTACTCGATGCGAACGGGAACCGGGCGATGGGCAACCTGTATCTCAAAGAAATCGGGAGATACAGGCGCCAGATCGGTTGGCGGCCGGTTACTCGGTTGTCTTTCTAAGCTAAAAGGGTCGGACATGACACCTTAGTATTGGATCGGCAATTATCTCAGCGACTTAACACTCCGTAGGATCAGTCTTATTCCGGAACGCCGATATACAATTGGGGTTCCCGGGCACCGCTTCGGAGACGAGAGAAGATTCTTTGCGTAAGATACTGATTCTGCTTCTGTTACCGGTTCTGCTGCTAGCAGCGCTTTACGTGTTCCGGGATAATGCCCTGGCCGCGGTCGGCAATTTCCTGGTGGTTCGGGACAAGCTGGAACCGGCCGATATCATCTTTCTGCTGAATGGCGACCCCACGGTTCGCCCCGGTCACGCGGCCGCGCTGCTCCACCAGGGGATGGCTCGCCAGGTGGTCATCGCCCGAGCCGAGGATTCGGAGGGCGTGCAGTTCGGGGCGTATCCGAATGTGACCGACACCAACATAGTTATGTTGAAGCAGCTCGGTGTTCCCGAGGGGAGCATCGTGCAACTGCGGCCGCCGGGCGGCGTGAAGCACACTAAGGATGAGGCCGATGCCCTGCTGGCCTACACCCGCGAACATTCGATCCACTCCGTGATCATCGTGACCTCGGATCTACATTCGAGGCGGGCGAGATTCATTTTCAAGAAGGTTCTTTCAGGAAGTCCGGTACGGGTCATGCTGGCGCCCATTTCGGATCGAAAATACGGAGCAAATAACTGGTGGAAACAAGAAGAGGGACTAATCGGCTGCCAGAATGAGTATCTAAAGCTGGTGTATTACCACCTTAAGTATTGAGCTCGCAAAACAGAACAGCGCCGGCGCGTGAAGCGCCGGCGCTGGGGAAAACAACAAAAACAGGTTTAGGATCGAGAGAACTTGCGTTTGCCGAGGAACAACAGGCCAAGGCCGAAAGCGCTCAGCAGATAGGTCCCCGGTTCAGGCACTGCTCCGAATTGATTGATCACCCCATTGATTCGCGCTTGGGGATTCGTTCCGGAGCCATCACCACCGTTAATGTCGATGTCCTTAAGAACGGCGATGCTGGTCTGGGCCGCGAAAGTCTTCGTAGCGCCGCAGGCCGTGGGACCTCCCCCAGTGGGCGAGACGACTGAACCCTGGCTGCAAGTCCCGGCACCGGTGATCCTTGTATCAAATGCGATTACAGGTCCCGGGTTTCCATTTCCGGGTCCGTTGCAAGGAGCATTGAGGCCGGCGCCCGGAGTGCTAGAGATATTGCCCCCCCCTACGCTTCCCCCAAGACAGTAATCTTCGAGCACGTGGGCAAAGCCGCCGGGAGTAGCGCTGCCATCGACCTCCAGATAATTACTGGTGATGCCCGTGCCGGTTACAACGTACTTTAGTTCGCTATCGGTATTGGAGCCTCCGCCAATCGCTGTCCACGCCACGGTCGGGGTAAGCAGAAAGCCCGTCCCGTTCGCGTTGATCAACGTGGTGATGGTAACGTGAGCGGCATCCAACCCTCCCACGGGGGTGGTAGAACTGGTGGAGCCAATGACGCTAAAACCTAGAAAACTGAACGTCAGGGACCCGATGTCGCAACTGCTGCCGATATAGGTGCTGAGCGAGCTGCCGGAGACGCACGCCGCGCCTTGCGCTGGCACCATACTTCCCGCCACGCAAAGTGACAGGAGTAATACAAGTTTCTTGCTGATCACAATGTCCTCCCTAGCTATTTCAAATTGGGTTTCTTCAAAACCCTAAGGCGGAAGCGTAACACTGCGAACGGGCTAGTACAATATTGGAAAAAGCGATTTTGTACTATTACGGAACCACTGGTACTCGCACAGCCACTTGCTACATGGTTCCTGGAATTCTTGCTTAAATAAATGAAACTACAGAGTTTAAAGCGGCGGTCGCCAACCTCTGGGTTAAGGCAGCGCCGGCACTGGACGCGTCGGCGCTGCGAAAAAAAAGATCAATAAGACTTACGAGCGGGAATACTTACGGGCGCCGAAGAACATCAGGCCGAGGCCGATGAAGCTCAAAGCGTACGTCCCGGGTTCGGGCACAGCCAATCCGAATTGATTGATGACCCCATTGATTTGCGCTTGGGGATTAGTTCCGCCGCCATCACCACCGTTGACGTCTATGTCCTTAAGAACCGCGATGCTGGTCTGGGCGGCGAAAGTCTTCGTAGCGCCGCAGGCTGTCGGGCCTCCTCCAGTCGGCGAGACGACCGAACCCTGGCTGCAAGTCCCTGCACCGGTGATCCTTGTGTCAAACACACTGACAGGCCAGGGATCCACATTCCCAGGTCCTTTGCAAGGAGGATTGAGGCCGGCGCCCGGAGTGGCAGAGATGTTGCCCCCCGCTACGCTTCCCCCGAGACAGTAGTCTTCGAGCACGTGGGCAAAGCCGCCGGGAGTAGCGCTGCCATCAACCTCCATATAGTTGCTGACGATGCCCGTGCCGGTTACAACGTACTTCAGTTCGCTATCGGTGTTGGAGCCTCCGCCAATCGCCGTCCACGCCACGGTCGGGGTAAGCAGGAAGCCCGTCCCATTCCCGTTTGTCAATGTGGTGATGGTAACGTGGGCTGCATCTAAGCCTCCCGTGGGGGTAGTGGAACTGGTGGAGCCGATGACACTAAAACTTAGAAAACTGAATGTCAGAGAACCGATGTCGCAACTACTCCCGACATAGGTGCTGAGTAAGGTTCCGGAGACGCAATTCGCACCCTGCGCTGGCACCATACTCCCAGCCACGCAGAGGGACAGCAGTACTACTAGTTTCTTGTCGATCACAGTATCCTCCTAGTTATTTCGAATCGGGCTTCGTGCACCCTAGGGTCGAAGGGTACCACAGGGACTAGCCCAATTTGAAGGAGGTGTTAGTACTGTTTTTCGATGAGTGGTAGTACTAGAGAGGCCGGACGGGGGAGAACTCTTCAACCCATTAAAGGGAAGGGGCTTAAAATCCCGAGTGGGCCTGGGAGGTGCAGGCCCACCCGGTCGAAACATCCTACGACCTTGAAAGCTTACGCCGGCCCAGGAAAAGCAAGCCGAGGCCGACCACGCTTAGGACATAGGTTCCCGGTTCAGGTACCGCCGGTCCGAACTGATTGACCACGCCCGTGATTTGAGCGAAATCACCGTTGCCGCCTCCGGGACCGCCGTTGACGTCGATATCCTTGAGGACGGAGATGCTGGTCTGAGCTGCAAATGTCGCGGTAATGCCGCACGCACTGGGACCTGCGCCGGTAGGTGTAACCGCGGTCGAAAGACCCGAGCAGCCATCCGGAATCGGGTGTGATCCGTCGGTGTCACCAGGACCGTTCAGTCCTACGATGCTCGCATTAAACTCACTTTGCGCAAGGTTAGGATCTCCGGGGCAAGATCCGTTTCCCGCTGGTGGCGATGTAGTACCGCCGAGACAGTATTGCTCCAGCACATGCGAAAACGAATTCGGAGTGACACTGCCGTCAACTTCCAAGTAAATGCTGTTGAGGCCCGCACCGGTTACAACATATCTCAACTCGCTATCGGTGTTGGCTCCCCCGCCCAGTGCAGTCCACGCCGTCGTCGGGGCTAAAAGGAAACCCGTACCGTTCGCGTTGAACAGAGTGAAGATCTGCACCTGGTTAGCGGTCAGTCCACCTGCTGGCGTTGTATTCGCAGTGGACCCAATTACGCTGAATCCGTTGAGCGGAAACGAAAAGGTCAGCGAGCCAATATCGCAACTGCTCCCGATGTAGTTGCTGAGCAGGCTGCCCGACACACACGGAGCGGCTTGCAGTGGAATTAACGACCCTGCCACGCAAAGTGACAGAGCTAATACTATCTTCTTACTGAACTTCACAATTCTCCTCCTTAAACTGCTACAGACTTCGTCTGTCCAACTTTGGGCCTTTTACAGCTTGCTGAAGCGTAACATCTGCATACAGGCCCAACAATACTTGGCGTGGGGCGTTTGTACCGTTACCGCAGCGTGTTAGTTTTAGTACAAAAGCGAGCTCTTCATGGGCCGATATTACCGGCTGAAAGCGCGTAACGCCGCGATAAACTCGTGGTTCAAGCTGCACTTTCATGCGCATCAAAAGCCTAGCCAGACGATTGGGGGTGCGGGCGATCGCCGGACTTCCGCGGCGCACTCTGGAGAAGCTGGTGCCTCGCGAAGCGATTGCGCTGTTCTACCATTCCATCGCCGAGAAGCCTCTGCCGCACGTTCGCCACTTATACCCCCACAAGTCGCCGAGTGAATTCGAAGCGGATGTCATCTATCTAAAGCAGAACTATCGACTACCAACGTTCAGCGAGTTTGTGGACGAAATGTCCAGTCCGCAACGGCCCCAGCAACCTTGCGCGATTCTGACCTTCGACGATGGCATGTCCCAATGCTTCGACCTGGTTCGTCCGATTCTGCTGAAACACCGGGTTCCGTGCTCGTTTTTTGTCACCAAGTGCTTCATCGATAATCGCGAGCTGTTCTACCGCCACAAGGTTTCGCTGTGTATCGACGCGATGTCCGCGAAATCCGCGGAAGAACAGGCGAGCTGCTCGCGAACTCTGGCCCAACGACTGGGGCTCGAACTTTCATCCCCTGGAGATCTAGAGAAGTGGATCAAGAGCCTGAAGCTGGCCGATGAGTCCATGCTCGACGCCGCCGGGGAGGAACTTGGTATCGATTTCGAAGATTTCCTGAGAACAGTGAAGCCGTACATGACTTCGGACCAAGTCAGGCAACTGCACGCGGACGGGTTTACCATCGGCAGCCATTCCGTGCGGCATGCGCGATTTTCTGAGTTGACCAACGCCCAGATTGAGTCCGACATCGTCGAATCCTGTTCTTTCGTGGGAAGTCTGCTCGGGCTGAAGAAAGTTCCGTTCGCATTCCCGTTTTCAGCGGAGGGAGTGGACCGGCAGTTCCTGCGCTCGGTCGCGCAACGGCATCCCTGGGTAACTCCCATGTTCGGAACCGACGGGCTAAATATCGACGATTTGTACCTGGTGAACCGGCTTCCGGCGGATACGCCGGCCGGAGTGCCTCAGGGACGATCCGGACTGAAGAAATACGTCGCCAGGGCCTATGCGAATCAGTTTCTTGGCTCCGGCTACACCAGCAAGCAGGCGGCTATTCAGGGCTAAGTGAACGCTCGATCTCCATCGGTGTAGTGCAGATGGGGATTGTTCAGCGCCTGGGACAGATCGCTTTCGCGGTTCTGCAGTCGCGCGAAATACAGACTCGAGACTTCCTGGACCTGGCCAAACTGGCTGAGCGGTTTCGGAAGCTGACCGGCCAACGACGATGGCAGCGTGATCCTGTCGGCCTCGCATGCCAGCGCTTCGCGCAGAACCAGGGTTTGGATGACGCGGAGATCGACTTCGGGCAGCAAGGCCCAGTCAAGCAGCGTCAGTGCGAGCGGGCTGTCGGGCTTCTCGCGGCTTGTCGACATGACGATGTATCCCAAATACTTGCCCGTGGCGCTTGTGATTTCCAGAGCCGTGTAGTGAAACACCTGCCGGAACACTGAGAATTCGTATCTGGGTTCGGACTGGGCGGATTCCGTGAGCCACGGGTGTTCCAGCATCCAATTGATCGCCTTACTCTCACGAATGAACGTTCGGGGCTGATTCTCGATGGCGCGCGAAAACTCTTCCGGCGGCTGGATCCGCGATACCTTTCGGCATTCGAGATTCGCCAATACACTCTTCATGGGCGCGAGGGACTGGCGTAAGAATCGGCGTCTTATAAACCGCACCACCAGCCTGTCGAAGCCTTTCATAGAACGGCTCAGTCGACTCAGCAGGCGATCGCGGCCAGGGCGGATAATCCAGTAATTGCAAAACCGCAGCGGCCCGAATTCCCTGAAGTGAAGTGCGACGTACACGCGACGGGCACTTTCGCTGACACCGGTAACCATGATGTCGCCCTTGAGCTGACAGGCCGTGAAGAGCAGTTGCATGGCGACGCCGGAGTCGCGCGCTTTGGGCGAGACGTACCACGTCGATAGCCAGAAGACCTTCTGGCACACTCCATTCACCCAGGCGCCTCCGGGAACGACGCCAAGATATCCTACGCAAATGTCGTTATCGTACGCGACAAGAAGAGCGACGTCATCGGGGCTGGCAAAAGGGTTTTGGGATTGCGACAGCGCTCGCTGCCGGGAGATCGGAAGCACGCCTTCGGGTGGCGTGTGCTTATCAACTTGATTCGCGAAGTCGACCAGATCCTTGAGCGGGATCTTCTTAATGACCATCCTCGGTTAGCAGCTCACTCCTCCATCCACTGTAATGGTTTGGCCCGTGAGCATACTGGCCTCGCTGCTGAGGAGGAAGTTGACCAGACCCACGATATCTTCGGCGCTCGCCAAGCGCCCGAGCGGAGTCCGGCGGACGATCTGATCCAGTTGCTGATCATCCAGCGTGGACGACATTTCCGTTCGGATGTAGCCCGGAGCGATTGAGTTGACGGTGATGGCGCGGCGGCCCAACTCGCGGGCCAACGCGCGCGTCAATCCATCCATCCCGGCTTTCGAGGCGGAGTACGCCGCCAAGCCGTTATACCCGCGGGAGCCAATGATCGAACTGATATTAATGATGCGGCCCGGCTTTCCTCCCCGCAGCATCACTCCGGAAACAGCGCGGGCCATCTGGATGGCACCGATCAGATTGACCTGAATGATCCGCTCCGATTCCACATCGGGGAACGTGGCTAGAATTCCAGCCTTCGCGACGCCGGCGTTGTTGATGAGACCGTAAATGCCGTCTTCGCCGGCCCATTCCGCGGAGGCGCGCACGAATTGTTGAACGTCTTCCGATTCGCCTACCGAGCAGGCGTGCCAAAAAAAACGGCAGCGGAGGTTTGCGTCCTTCTCTACTTCCTCGACGAAGGGCGAGCGCGAGCGGCTGCAGGCAGATACCCGATAGCCTTTCTCGAGGAGCGATCGCACCATCGCTTCTCCCAGCCCGCGGCTCCCGCCGGTGACAATGACATGCTTGTGCGCTTGAGTTTCCTGCATTATTCTTCTGCTCTAGGCCTTCTTGCCCGACGGACTCACCTCGATCGCAGGCAGGACCCGGATCATACTCGGCACTTTGTGCCGCGCCAGCTGGCTCCGGCAGCTTTGCATGGTCGCGCGCCGGACTGGTTCTGCGTCGGTACCTTTTTCGACCACGATTTCGGCGAGCACTGCCTGTCCAGTTATCGGACTCGGCACGCCCCTGACTTTAGCCTCGGTAATCCCCGGCAGGCTGAGCAGGAAGGTTTCGATCTCATTCGGAAAGACTTTTGACCCGGCGATATTGATCAGAGCATCGCGGCGCCCGACAAACCGTACGCGATCCTGATCCACCCGCACCAGGTCGCCAGTACCGAGCCAGCCGTCGCCGCTGATCGGCGAGGCCTGGCCGGAAGCATAGCCCAGCATCTTGCGAGGACTCAGGACCTGCAACTCATCATCGACCACTCGCAGGCGCGAACCTTGCACGCCCTGCTCGAGCCAGGCGGCCGGGAATCCTTCCTTTTGATCGTGCACCGCAAACAGGGCGCCGCCTTCGGTAGAGGCGTAGATTTGCGTGATCCGGGTATCCGGGAAGGCAGCGGCCAAGCGATCGAGAAGAGTTTGATCGACGGCTTCCCCGCCCAAGGTGATTTGCCTCAAGCTGCCGGGCGAAGTGCTACCGCCGGCGAGCAAACCTCGGCGGGCCACTAAGAACGACCGCCAGAATGTTGCGGTCCCGCTGATGTGAGTGACCGCGTGGCGCTCGACGGCTTCTGCGAACTCGCTGGGGGTACGGTCAGAGGCGATCACAACGCTGCCTGAAGTCAGGCACGCCGTGAGAATCACTTGCAATCCGGCAAATCCGGTTGGCTGATAGGTCAGCAGCCACCGTCCGCCTACGTTCGACTCTACGGAAGAAGTGGCTCGGATCCGGTCCAACAATTTGTCTAACGTGTGTGCGGCGACTTTGGGGACGCCGGTGGTGCCGGAGGTCATCAGCAGAACTTTTCCCGATGCGGGTTCGCTGCTTCCGCCCGCGCCAGGGACGGCACGGATGTGGCCAACTTCCTGGCACGCCACGGCATCCACACTCACATCCTCGATAACGCGATCGATCAGACCGCGGTCCAGGTAATCGTGCGCGATCACCAGATCGGTGTGCGCATCGGCGCAGGCCACCAGAGCCGCGACGATTTGGGCAGGATCGTTGGATTGCAGCAGAAGCCGCTGGATCTTGCGATCGGCGAGCTGCTGTTTCAGCCGGTCGGCTGCGTCCAAAATGCTAGAACGGCGGACGCAACCGAAGGTATTTAGGACGAATGGGACTTCCGCCGAAGCGTCAAGTGCGGCGCGCAGGAGGCTCATGGCTGGGAATACAGCTTCGCCAGTTCCCCCGCGGTGTGGAATTCGATGAAGCCGTCCTCGAACGGACGTTGCCCAGTCTCGGTATCCAGCCGCAGGACTATGGTCGCCAGGTCCAGAGAGTCGATCGGCAGTTCACCGCCGAGCATTCTGCTCGAAGCACTGACTTTAGGCTGAGCAGCACCCTTCGACTCGGCAATTTCACCGACAGCTGCTTCGATTCTGGCAAGAACCGCTTCCTCACTCAACGTCGCTTCTCCTTGTTGGCTTATTTCCATGGTAGTTGCTTACTGGCCCAGAGCGTACTTGAAATCGACCGGCACGTACATATGACCGGCCGGCGCAGAAGCGAGGCTATAGGGCGCAGTGGTACCGTAGATCGCGCCTGAAACGACAGCATCGGCAGTGTTTGTCACCGAAGTGTCGTTGTCATACCAAGCCTCTCCGATTTGCCCTTCCTGGCTCAGGATGAAGTAACTCGTGTTGGCGTTTAACGTGACTGGAGTCGACAACGCGGTGTAGGCGAACGTTCCGGCGGTGCCGCCCGACGTGGCAACCGTGACGGACGCGATGTCGGCGCCGGTGGTGGCGTTCACGATCTTCACTACGTGCGTGCCCACGTTGCCCGGGGCGACGATGCGTCCCAGGGCCCCGACGATCATCGAGGCGTTTCCGACGGTTATTTTGACGCCCAGCCAGCCACTATAGTCGCTGCGGGCGGTTCCGAGAGTCTTCGAAGTCACAAAGGCCGTCGCGTTGGATACGGAGAGTGTGGCCGCGTTGCTGGTCGCGGAGCCCTGTCCGTTGGTCACGACACAGCGGAACTGCGTGCCATTATCGGCAAGCGCGGCAAGCGGGGTGGTGTAGGTACTCGACGTAGCTCCACTGATGTTGCTGAAGCTGCCGCCCGAAGGCATGGACTGCCATTGATAGCTCAGTCCCGTGCCGGAGGCCGTCACGCTGAAGGTGGCGGTCTGTCCGACCAGCGTCGTCGCGCTCTGCGGTTGCTGCGTGATCGCGGGCGGCGCAGGCGGATTCAGAGTTACTGTTGCCGAGGCCGACTTGGTGACATCCGCCACGCTGGTGGCCGTCACCGTGACGGATTGAGTCGAAGCGATGGAGCTCGGTGCGGTGTACAGACCAGCGGCCGAAATGGTGCCGACGTTCGGACTAAGCGTCCAGGTCACCGATGTGGTGGCAGTTCCAGTGACGGTCGCCGTGAACTGCTGCGTTTGATTCGTGGACAAGCTGGAGGTGCCGGGGGCCACGCTGACCGAAACGGGAACCGTGTACTTCAGGTCGAGGATCACATAGCTGTGGCCCGCCTGAGTGGCCGGAGCGTACGGCAATCCGTATACCGGTCCAGTTACGGTCGCCGCCGAGGTGGTTTGGACCAGAGAATCGGCATCATACCAATCGTCTGCGCCGGCGGCCTCCTGGCTCACTACGTAGTAAACATGATTCGCGGTGAGCGTGACAGCGGACGCCAGGTTGCCGTAGACGAACGTTCCGGGCGCAGCTCCGGTGGTGCTGATCGATACGGAGGCCACATCCGTGCTGTTGGACGCGTCCACGATCTTCAACAGGTGCGTGTTGGAGTGCTGCACTCCAATAAATCTTCCGATGGAGCTTACGGTCATGGGCACCGGCCCGACCGTTATGGTCATTCCGACGTAGCCGGAGTAGTTGTTCCGATCGGTTCCGGGCGTGCGCGAAGTAATGAAGTTCACGCCTGCCAATTGGACGGTCAGCGTCGCGGGATTGCTGGTGGCGGATCCTTGCGGGTTGGTTACCACGCAGCGGAACTGCGTGCCGCTATCGGATGCGTTGGTGACCGGCGTAGTGTACGAACTCGAAGTCGCGCCGGCGATGTTCGAGAAGCTACCGCCGGACGGCATCGACTGCCATTGGTAGCTCAGGTTCAAGCCGGAGGCGGTCACGCTGAAGGTGGCGGTCTGTCCAGCCTGGACTGTTGTAGCCTGAGGCTGCTGCGTGATCGACGGAGGCAGCGGCGGATTGAGCGTGACCGTCGCGGTCCCGAGCTTGGTGTTATCCGCCACGCTGGTGGCTGTGACGGTAACGGTCTGCGTCGAGGCGATCGAAGAAGGCGCGGTGTAGAGGCCGGTGCCGGAGATCGATCCGGGATCGCTGGCGCCGATGCTCCAGGTGACCGAGGTGTTGCCGGTTCCTGTCACCGTCGCTGTGTATTGCTGCGTCTGCGAGGCAAACAGGCTGGCCGTCGGCGGGGCGACGGTAACCGCTACGGGCACCAGCGTCACGGTTGCGGAACCGGACTTGGTGTTGTCGACTGTGCTGGTGGCAGTGACCGTGACGGTCTGACCGGAAGTGACGGTAGCCGGTGCCGTGTAGAGGCCGGCAGCGGAGACGGAACCCACGTTGGGATTGATGGTCCAGTTGACCGACGTGGTGCCGGTCCCGGTTACGGTCGGCGTGAACTGCTGGGTCTGACCGCCGGACAACGCGACACTGTTCGGCGCGATGGTGACAGCGACCGGCGTCAGAGTTACCGTGGCGGAAGCCGACTTCGTGTTATCGGCCACGCTAGTGGCGGTGACAGTGACCGATTGCGCAGAAGCGATGCTCGCTGGCGCGGTGTACAAACCGGTGCTCGAGATGCTGCCCACGTTCGGATTGATCGACCAGGTGACGGCGTTGTTGCCGCTGCTGATCGTCGCCGTGAATTGCTGAGTCTGGGAGGCAGAAAGAGTTGCCGTGTTGGGAGCAACCGTCATCAAACTCCCGACGACGTACTTGAAGTTGACCGGGACATACATGCGTCCGGCAGTGTCGTGCGAGATGTACGGCCAACCGACTCCGTAGACCGAGCCCATCAGGTTCGCATCAGCGGTGGTCTGCGCAGTGGTGGTGTTGTCGTACCACTGATCGCCGCCTTGCGTTTCCTGACTCATGATGTAGTAAATCGCGTTGGCGTTGAGCGTGACAGGCGACGCCAGGTTGGCGTACGCGAAGGTTCCCACGGTCCCACCCGCGGTGTTTACGGAAGCCGTGCCGAGCTGGTTGCCGGTAGCCGCGTCGATAATCGTCACGGTGTGCGATTGGGCGTTGAGCGGGGCCACGTAACGGCCCACGGAACTGACGACCAGTGCACTGGGGCCGATCGTGATCTTCATGCCAACATAGCCCGAGTAATCATTGCGGCCCGGCCCGAGGACGACGGAGGTGGCGAAGACCGTTCCGGGCGACACCACCGAGAGAGTGGCTGCATTGCTGGTCGCAGAGCCTTGCGCATTCGTGACGACGACACGGAATTGCGTGCCGCCATCTGCCAGCGCCGTAGCCGGGGTAGTGTAGGAGCTGGCGGTCGCTCCAGCGATATTGGTGAAGCTGCCGCCGCCGGGCGCCATGCTCTGCCACTGGTAGCTCAAGCCCAGGCCGCTGGCGGTCACGCTGAAGTTCGCGGTTTGCCCGACTACTACGGATGCGTTCTGCGGCGCCTGAGTAATCGAAGGCGGAGCCGGCGGATTGAGCGTGACGGTGGCGGAGGCCGACTTGGTCACGTCAGCCACGCTGGTGGCCGTAACGGTGATCGTCTGCGTGGTGGTAATCGGGGCGGGCGCGGTGTACAGGCCGCCCGTCGAGATCGTGCCCACGTTCGGATTGATGGTCCAGGTCACCGCTGTGTTACCGGCGCCATTGACCGTGGCCGTGAACTGCTGCGTCTGCGAATCGAACAAGCTGGCCGTCGGCGGGGCGACGGTCACTGAAACCGAGGCGTTGTATTTGAGGTCGACCGGGACATAACTGTGGCCGGCCGGCCCTCCGGGGGCATAGGGCGTTCCATAGACAGGACCGTTGACGGTGGCTGCCGTCGTAGTCTGCACCGTGGAATCAAGGTCATACCATTGATCGCCACCGATCGTTTCCTGACTGACGATGTAGTAAGCAGCGTTGGCGTTGAGTGTGACCGGTGAACCCAGATTGCCGTAAGCGAAGGTGCCCGGGGCTAGACCCGTGGTCGCCACAGAAGCCGAAGCCAGGTCGTTGCCGGTAATCGCATCCACGATCTTTACCGTGTGCACAGCGGTGTTGTTAGGACCGACGGCGCGGCCTACGGAGCTGACCGTCATGGGCGCTCCGCCTACGGTAATCTTCATGCCGACCCAACCCGTGAAATTGTTACGCGCTGTTCCGAGCGTCTTGGAGGTCACCAGAGTGACACCGGCCTGCAGCACGCTGAGCGTGGCGGCATTGCTGGGAACCGATCCCTGCGGATTGGTGACCACCACACGGAACTGCGTGCCGTTATCCGATAGCGCCAGGGTAGGCGTGGTGTAGGAAGTGGAGGTCGCGCCGGCGATGTCGGTGAAGCTGCCGCCGGACGGCATGATCTGCCATTGATAGGTCAGATTCAGGCCGGATGCCGTGACGCTGAAGGTGGCGGTCTGTCCGCTGAAGACCGCGGCGTTCTGAGGCGCCACTGTGATGATCGGCGGAGCAGGCGGTTCGAGCGTGACCGTGGCTGTCGCGAACTTAGTGTTATCGGCCACGCTGGTGGCCGTAACGGTAACCGTCTGCACGGATGCTATCGAAGAAGGCGCCGTGTACAGGCCGCTTGCCGAGATCGACCCAACGTTCGGATTAATGGTCCAGTTAACCGAAGTGTTGTTGGTTCCGGTCACGGTCGCAGTGAACTGCTGCGTCTGCGAGGCAAAGAGAGGAGCCGCGGGCGGCGCAACCGTGACGGAGACCGGAATCAAGGTTACGGCAGCGGACGCCGACTTGGTGTTGTCGGTCACGCTGGTGGCCGTTACAGTTACGGTCTGCGTCGAGGCGATATTAGCCGGGGGACTGTAGAGACCCGAGGCCGAAATAGTCCCGACGTTCGGGCTAATCGACCAACTGACACCGCCGGCGACCGTGCTGGTGAACTGCTGGGTCTGAGAAGCCGAGAGTGTCGCCGACGTGGGATTGATGTTGACCGCAGACTGCAGAGCGTACTTGAAGCTCACGCCGACGTACATGTGGCCAGGATTCGTATAGGTCGTATACGGCGCGCCGCCGCCGTAGGTGGATCCCACTAAGGCCGCGTCCGTGGTGGTCAGCGCTGTGGCGGTGTTGTCGTACCACTGGTCGACCTGGTCTTCTTCCTGACTCAGGATCAGGTAAGACGAGTTGGCGTTGAGAGTGACAGGAGCCGCCAGGTTGCCATAGACAAAGGTACCCGCGGTACCGCCAACCGTGGTGATCGCGGCCGTCCCGAGATCCGTGTTGGTATTGGCATCGACGATCTTCAGATTATGTCCATGGTTGTTGCCGGCGATTACGATGCGGCCCAGCGAACTGACGACCAGAGGCGTCGGGCCGACAGTGAACTTCATGCCCACCCAACCCGTGTAGTTATTGCGCTGCGTGCCGGGCGTGAAGGAGGTGATGAAGGGCGTACCCGGGCTCAACACGGAGAGTGTGGCCGCATTGCTGGTAACCGAGCCTTGTGCGTTGGTGACCACGACCCGGAACTGCGTGCCGCTATCGGCAAACGTCACGGACGGAGTGGTATAAGAGCTGGAGAGCGCTCCCGCGATGTTCGTAAAACTGGCTGCGCCCGCCGCCATGCTCTGCCACTGATAGCTCAAGCCAAGACCGGATGCGGTCACGCTGAAGCTCCCGGTCTGACCGGAAATGGCCGAGGTGCTCTGCGGCTGCTGCGTGATCACTGGCGGAGACGGCGGACTGAGAGTGACCGTGGCCGTCGCGGACTTGGTCACATCGGCCACGCTGGTGGCGGTCACCGTGATCGACTGCGTGCTGGCGATCGGCGTCGGCGCCGTGTACAGACCGGCAGCCGAGATGGTGCCCACATTCGGACTAAGTGTCCAGGTCACGGATTGGTTGGCGGTGCCACTTACCGTGGCGCTAAACTGCTGCGTCTGCGAATCGAACAAGGTGACGGTCGGCGGAGCGACGGTTACCGAGACCGAGACGGTGTACTTGAGGTCCACCGGAACGTAGCTGTGGCCAGCCGATACCGATGCCGCGTAGGGTAATCCATACACCGGACCGGTGACAGCAGCGGCAGTCGTGGTTGTCAGGACAGAATCGAGGTCGTACCACTGATCGCCGCCTTGGGTTTCCTGGCTGACGAGGTAGTAGGAGGTGTTCGCCGGTAACGTAACCGGCGAGGACAGAGAACTATATACGAAGGCGCCGGTGGTTCCACCCAGGGTTGCGACGGAAGCCGACGCTCCCGCTACGTCGTTGCCGGAGGCCGCATCCACGATCTTCACGATGTGTGCCGCGGAGTTGCCGGGGCCGACGATGCGTCCCAGGGAGGTTACGGTCATGGGCGCGGCTCCCACGGTGAATTTCATTCCGACCCAGCCGGTGTAGTTATTGCGGGTCTGGCCGAGCGTCTTGGATGTAACCAATGTGAGACCGGCGGGCTGCACGGTAACGGTCGCCGCGCTACTGGTGACCGATCCCTGCGGATTGGTGACCACAACCCGGAACTGCGTGCCGCTGTCGGCAAGCGATAGAACCGGCGTGGTGTAGGAACTGGAGGTCGCCGAGGCGATGTTGCTGAAGCTGCCGCCGGATGGCATGCTCTGCCACTGATAGGTCAGTCCCGCTCCGGTAGCCGTAACCGTAAAGCCGGCGGTCTGCCCGATCGATACGGAGGAGCTCTGCGGCGCCTGAGTGATGACAGGCGGAGCCGGCGGATTGAGCGTGATGGTGGCTGTCGCGGACTTGCTGCTATCAGCCACACTGAAGGCCGTTACGGTGACGGTTTGCGAGGAGGCGATCGAGGAAGGCGCTGTATACAGTCCTGTTCCCGAGATCGAGCCCACGTTGGGATTCAGACTCCAGGTAACCGCCGTATTAATGGCGCCGTTCACGGTCGGCGTGAACTGTTGCGTCTGCGTGGCAAAGAGACTCGCTGTCGGCGGCGCCAGGGTTATGGACACCGGCGTCAGTGTCACCGTAGCCGAAGCCGACTTGGTGGGATCGGCGACGCTGGTGGCCGTGACAGTAACGGTTTGCGTAGCGGCCACGAAAGCCGGCGCCGTGTAGAGACCGGAAGCCGAGAGAGACCCGACATTCGGGCTCAGAGACCAGGTGACCGAGGTATTGCCGCTTCCATTGACCGTTCCGGTGAACTGTTGGGTCTGCGAAGCCGAAAGGGCCACGCTGGTGGGCAGGACCCCGACCGAAGACGAGACCACGTACTTGATGTTGACCGGGACATACATGCGTCCCGGCATCGGAATCGCCGTGTAAGTCGAGGAGTCGCCATAGACCGCTCCGGCCAGGGTAGCGTCGCCGGTCGTCTGCGCAGTGGTGTTGTTCTCATACCACTGATCGCCGCCTAGGGTTTCCAGACTGACGATGTAATAGGTGGAGTTGGCGTTGAATGTAACCGGGCTAGCCAGGTTGGCATAGGCGAACGTTCCCGCCGTTCCGCCGGCGGTAGCGACGGACACCGAAGCAAGTTGCGTGCCGGTGGCGGCATCGATAATCTTCATCGTGTGCGCCGCGGTATTGCCGGAGACTACAAATCGGCCCACAGAGCTGACGACCAGGGGCTTCGGGCCCACGGTGATCGACATGCCCACGGGACCGGTGTAGTTATTACGTACCGTACCCGGAACCGTGGAAGTGATCAGAGGCGATCCCGGAGTCAATACGGAGAGAAT
>JAIQFE010000012.1 GCA_020073445.1 Terriglobia bacterium | reverse complement strand
GGGAGATCGAAGGAGTCTCTCGAAGCGATGATGGCAGAAGCGGCTTCTTCAGCTTTAAAAGAAGCCCAACTGCAGCGGGTCGACGCCATCTACATTGGGGTCATGAATGTTGAGGAATTTGTCGGGGATTCCAATTTTGCAGCGCTTTTGACCGATACCCTTGGGCTTGCTGGCGTTCCATCCACTCGAGTGGAGACCGCTTCCTCTACGGGTGCAGGCGTTTTTGAAACGGCGTTCTATGCCGTGGCCTCAGGCCACATGAAACATGTTCTTGTTCTGGCCGGAGAAAAGATGACGCACCTTTCTACAGCTAAAACTACCCGGATTCTTTCCGAGGCGATCGATCGTTCCGAACGAAGGTACGGGGCGACCATGCCTGCCTTGGCTGCGATGGTCGCCCAGAAATATGCGCGAGAATTCAATCTTCCGCAACTCAAGCTTGAGGACATTCTAGCCCAGGTGGCTATCAAGAATCACGCCAATGGGTACCTCAACCATTATGCTCAATTCAGAAAAATCATTACGAAGGATGATTACCTGAAAAGTCAGATGGTCTCTTATCCCCTCCGCCTCTATGATTGCGCACCGATCACAGATGGGGCTTCGGCCATGGTCCTCACCTCTCAACCCACTCCGATTAAGGTCTCTGGCATTGGCCATGCCACGGATACGTCTGCAGTGAGACATCGCACTTCTTTCACCTCTTTTAATTCAACGAAGGAAGCTGCTCATAGGGCTTACGCGATGGCTCAGCTGAATCCTTCGGACATTCAGTTCGCGGAGGTCCATGACGCCTTTACCCCCTTTGAAATTATCGGGACGGAAGATTTAGGCTTTTTCTCCGCCGGGGAGGGATGGAAGGCCCTGGAAGAAGGAGTCACCCTTCTTCGAGGAAGGCTCCCCATCAACCCATCCGGTGGGTTGAAGGCCAGAGGGCATCCTGTGGGTGCTTCCGGCCTGGCCCAGCTGGTGGAGATCGTCTATCAACTCAGAGGTGAGGCAGGAACGGAGAGACAACTAGAGAGGGCGGAGATCGGGCTGGCTCACAGCATTGGGGGATTGGGGAATAACAATCTGGTCACCATCCTTGAACGGACCGACGGTAAGAGAATTCTCAAAGCGGGCGCGATTCCATTCGGGGAGGCCTCTACACGGTGGAAACCCACCGTAGAAATCTTCAGGAAAAGCTTAACCTACACAGTCTTGCGGAACTGATTCTTTACGCCGTGAGAAAGGGCCTGATTTCCTAGGGACCAGCGCTCTACGCCACACTGGCGTTGGTTTTCATAGCGCTGTTCCAGTACAGCCGCGCCAGCCGGACCGCTCGCAAGACATTCTCTTCTCGGAGCGGCGTTACCAGTACGTCGTGGCCGCCCCACATCACCACTTCATTCCAGAGGTAGTCGTCGGTTACGTCAGAGATCAAAATCGCGCACACCAGGCGCCGGGCTGAAACCACTTTCCGGATCACGCCACGCCAATCCGTGCCTGGGGCGTCACGCTCGAAAAGGAAGATTTGAGCCTGACGCTCATTCAACAGTTCCCAGGCTTCGGCGCTGGTTCGTGCAAAATGGATGACCCATCGATGATCCTTGGCGATCCGCGCCAGCAAGGCCCGGTTCCAATCGCTCAGCACCAGGGCGACGAGCGTAATCTCGGATTCGCTGAATAGCAACTCGCGCCGATAGGAATGGCGCTTCCGCTCAAGCGCCCGGTCCGGCAGGAGACGGCGAAACGCCGCCAGGATACGCTTCAAGCTGGACATAGCCAATCCGTGCTTGAGCGTAACCCGGCTTAGCTACGGGGAGAATACCCCCCTGTGGGTACTAACTTGGGGAAAGCGTCAGTAGAGGGTGGAAGGTTCGTGGGCGGTATGACTGGGCAGGGAGAAAAAAATGGCGGGACCCACGTGGTCCCGCCACCAAATCAATTCTAACTAGAAGTTGGGCATGCCTCCCGGCAGAGTGTACCGGATGTTGAAGTAGATGGTGTTATCGTGGGTTTGTTTCGGGTTCCCTGCGGATATGGTCCAGGGACTGCGCTCCAGATATTCGTATTGACCCATCAGATTGATTCCGCCGTAGCGCGCGTTCGACCAGATCGTCTGGTTGAACCCGAACGTACCTTCGTTGATCACGCGGTTCTGGCTGTTGGCGGCGACGCCATAGCCGATTCTGCTGGTACCGTTGGCGTCAAACGCGGCATTGCGGCCAATGTAGATTGCACTGTAGTAGCCGTACAGAAGAAGGTTATTCTTGTTCATCCTGGCCTCAAAACCTTCGATGGTGCTACTGGCGTGGACGCCACTAAGGGAGCCGTCGGCTCGAACAATGAGGTCAGGCGCCTGTCCAAACAGATACCGACCCTCGCCATCGCTATAGAAGTTGTTCGAAATGAGACGGACGTTCTTCGTGACGGCGACATTCAAGCCGACCAGAAGTCCGGCTCCCTGCGTGGTATGCGAAACCCACGGGGCTGTGAGACTGGTGGTCTTGAAGTTACTCTCGATGCCGGCTACTTCAAAATGGACGCGAGGGTAATCGAAGGCGAGCTTCGCGATGAAGTCCGGTGTGAAGCCCGGTTGCCCCAGATAGCTGGCCCCGCTGATGTTCGCCGCGGCGTCGAGTTGTGTTGAGGCGAGCCCCGAAAGAGCGCTCGGCAGCGTAATGAGCTGGCCGCCTGCCGAACCGCCGATGTACTGATCGGGTTGTTCGACGGAGAAGCCGAACGTTACCTTCTTGCTGGGGTGATAGAGAATGCGCAATCCGGGCTGGCGGGTCCAGGTGAGGCCCGCGATGTAATTGATGTCGACGACCTGGCTGTAGAAGAGATCGCCAGGCAAAGCGGAAATGCCGTTCCGGTTAGGCACCAGCATGCTCCAGCTCTGACCGGCAAGGAACTCCACCTTGCCCTTGCGGACATCCGCCCAATACAGACGGAGGCGCGGGACAATCGCGCCGTTGGAAACGGCGAGCGAGGTCGATCCACTGGTTCCGTTAAAGTCGAACTCGTTGTAACCGATGAAGTGAGCACCCTTCCAGTTGCCGTCGATACGGAAACCGAGACGCGAGTTCTGTTGGCTGAAATGGAACTCCGAAAGGTTACCGGCGGCTGAGTTGTTGTACGGAACGCCGCCGAAGTTGGAACCCATGCTCGATGCAGCGTTTTTGTCACGCCAAAAAGGAGTGAAATCCATAAAACCAATGGGGACGAGACAGATACTGCCGAGCCGCAGGAAGGTGGGGATAGTTTTGTCGGGGTCGGCCTCGCAAGGATTCGCGGCCGTAGTGGCCGCGCTGGCTGCGGCTTGCGGCACCGGAAGCGGAGTGGCTAGTGTCGTTACAGCGGGTAAGGGCGGCAGAATTGGCGTGGTGGAAGCGATCTGGCCAATGCCGCGGGAAGTGGTCGGAGGCACGGAAATATCAGGCTTTGCCGCCACCGTTGAATCGTTACTCTTCTGGTCGGCCATCGTGCGCTTCAGATCATCGATCTGGCGTTGTTGTTCCAGAATCATCTTCCGCAGCTGTTCGATTTCGGAACTCGAGGTTGGTGCTTCGGAAGCCGCCTTCGGGCGTGCATCCGCACTGGGCGTAACGGGGGTCTGACCGTTCGCCGACGGCACCGCAAAAGGCACCGCGAAACTTAGCGCACAGACGATGAACGGCTGGATACCGCTCCGTCCGATTGTTCTCATGAACATCAAGTCACTCCTGTTAGTGATTTCCCGCGTCAGGATTGGATGCAAACTCCTGCGCTATACGCAGAGTACGACCTGAGCACCGGAGTCTTAAGACTACGGGGTGCCCGTGGCGTTGTAATGAATTAGACATGACAATTCGATGACTGAGCCGGCGCGGGTCGCGACCCGATGGGGTCGGAACAGCTGCCCAGGATCTACCGGAGAGTTGGGAGAAAAGCCATGTTGTGGTTGGTAAATTCGCACAGTTGTGGCCTGATATTCATCATTCTGCAATTGTATCCCTGCTACTGTGAGCGGAATGAAAAAAATTACACTATTCCTTTTGCTTGCCCTTGCAGCATGGGGACAATCCGAGAAGGCTCGGATCGTGGGATCTGTGGTGGACGCCACCGGCGCAGTGATCCAAGGCGCCAAAGTTGTAGCGAAAGATTCCAGAACGGGCGAACAACGCCAGGCAACCTCGGACGATAGAGGGCTATACGTCCTCAACAACCTCACTCCGTCGAGCTATGATCTCACGGCGAGTGGGAACGGTCTGGGTCCCACGCAATTTACCGAAGTTCGCGTAACCGTCGGTCAGGAGCGGACGCTGAACATCACGCTGCATCCGGCCACGGTGGCGACCGAAGTTACGGTCTCCGGAGGCGAGCTTTCGACGATCGACACGAGCTCGGCGCGTATCGGAGCCGAAGTGGATGCGCGCGAAGTAGCCAGCCTTCCTCTGAACGGCCGCCAGATATCGCAACTTTATCTCCTGGCGCCTGGAGCGCAGACGGCCGGCGGCGGATCGTTCGACAACAGCCGCTTCAGCGGCCGGTCAAATCAGCAGAACGTGATCAAGTTTGACGGCGTGTCGGGCGGCGGCGTGATCGACCAGTCTCCCGGCAACTTAAACGGGGAGAGCTCGTCGCTCTTCCGGCTGCAATCGAGCTTGGAGAACGTTCAGGAGTTCCGGGTCGAGAGCAGCAACTATCCGGCCGAATACGGAACCGGAACGGGTGGCCAAGTCAACGTCGTGACCAAGTCCGGCTCGAACGCGTTTCACGGCGGGTTGTTCGAGTATTTGCGCAACAACAATATGGACGCCCGAAATTTCTTCGATGGTTTTGCCGACCCTCGCGTTACCGGTAACTCTGTGCTGAAGTTGAACCAGTTCGGCGGATCGATCGGCGGCCCGATCAAGAAAGACAAACTTTTCTTCTTCGTCTCCCAGGAGAACTTCTTCCAGCGGGCCGGCATCAATTTCAATAACACGGTCCCGAGCGCAGCGGCTAAGGCGCAAGCCCAGGCCAACGCCGCTACCAATCCGAAGGTCGCGGCAATTCTTCCGTTGCTGGCCGCGTATCCGGCCGGGCAGCTGCACTCCTCCAATCCACTTTTGGATATTGCCTCGCTCAACTCGGCCAGCCGCGTGGACGAGTTCTACGGGTCCCTTCGTTTGGACTACCATCTCGGCGACAAGGACACAATCAGCTTCCGCTATTTCCGCGATCAAGGCGACTCCTTCGAGCCCCTGGATGTAACCACCCGCGGTCAGAACTTCACTCTGGTGCCGCAAAACGCCATGCTCTCGTGGACGCGAGTCGTTTCGCCGACCGTGGTCAACGAGTTCAAGCTCGGGTTCAACGCTTCGAAGAGCCGCTCCACAGGTATCGTGACCAACCCTGTTCCTGGGCTCGATCTGGCGCCTCTCACTGTCAGTTTCACGGGCGGAGTCGCGATCCCCGGTGTTGGCGGGCAGGGAGCTTCGGCGGGAGCCGCCCAATTGGGCGGATTGATTCGCGCCAATAGCGCTTACAACACCTCGCAACAACCCTACACCAACTGGGAGATGCCCTTCATGGACACTCTCTCCTGGATCAAGGGCAGCCACAACATCAAGTTCGGCGCCGAATTCCGGCCGATTCGAATCAAAACCGACCGGTTTGGCGGAACCACGTATACCTTCGGCAGTATCGACGCTCTGCTTGCGAATACTCCCTCATCGATCCAATACAACGCTCCAGCGAGTCTTCCCAGCCCGTGGAATAACGGCCAGACTGGACCGCGTCATCTGGAACAGCAGTATTTCATCACCTACGTTCAGGACGAATGGAAAGCGACTCCGGAATTAACCATCAACTACGGGTTGCGCTACGAGTACTTCGGTGTGATGCATGAGCGTGACAATCGCGCGGTGCATTTCAACATCGTGACGGGGACGATCGATCCCGTCACCCAGGATTGGTACGACGCCTCGAAACTGAATTTCGCCCCGCGTCTGGGTTTGGCCTACGCTCCCTCGCGATTCAAAGGGAACACAGTATTCCGGATCGGATCAGGATTCTTCTACGGACCGGGACAGCCGGAAGACACGATTCAGCCGGCCGAATCGGATCGCATCTCCCGCACTCTGAGCAGCAACATCCAATATCCGTTGGATATTCCGGCGACCATAGCAAACTACGACATCAACTCGACGAGCCTTGGTTTTCAGCCGCGCGCCTACTCGACCGGCTACAAGGTACCGGAACGAGTCCTATCCTATACCGCCTCCTTGCAGCAGAAGCTCCCGGGCGACACCGTACTGACGACAGCTTTTGTCGGCAGCCAGGGCCGTAACTTGTTCCTCCGCGGCCTGGCCAACCAGATCATCGGAGTGACGCAGAATCCGACCACCGGTGTGGGAACCGCAATCCGGGAATTCGGAGGCCGATTTGCCGAGGTCGACTACAAGACCAGCGGTGGAAACGATCACTATAACTCGCTTCAGACAACGATCAACCGGCGCTTCTCGAAAGGGCTCACGTTCGGGCTCCAGCACACCTGGGGCCGCAGCATCGGCAATACCAACGGGTCTAACGAAGCAGTCACGGCCGGCAGCCTGAAAAGCTTTGCCTATGACTATGGCAACAACACCTTCGATGTCCGGCACTCGCTAAATTTCACGGCCCTCTGGGAAATACCGGTCGGTAAAGGAAGGAAAGCCGATCTCGGCAGCGTGGGGAACTACATTGCCGGTGGTTGGGAGCTAGGCGGCGTCTACAACTATCGAACTGGGTTGCCCATTCAGCTTCTGATCACGCGCAATGATATCGTGTATCGCGACCGGCGAAACGGCAAGGTATACGGGAGCCCAGTGATCGTCGACGGCGTGGTGCAGACCGACGCCCTGGTAAACTCGCCCGGCGGCGGCTCATCGCGCCAGTTCCGGCGTCCGGATGTGATTCCGGGCGTGAACCCGTTTATCGTCGGCGGGGACCGGCTGGCCTATCTCAACCCCGCCGCATTCGCCATACCGGCGCCCGGCACCTATGGCAACCTGAGCCGCAACGCTCTGGCGGGACCAGACTTGGCTCAAATGGATGTCACGCTTCACAAGCGGCTCCCCATTACGGAACGCGTCAATGTGGAATTCCGGGCAGAGATCTACAATCTGCTGAACCGCGCGAATTTCAGCAATCCTCCCGCGACGTTGGGCGTCGGACTTCCCAACGGATACACTGCGACCTCGGGAAATGAACCGACTCAGTCCGGTGTTCAGCCGGGCCAGTCGTTCACCTCTTCGGCGGCCGGCGGAGCGTTCGGTAGATTCAATTCGACGGTCGCCAACACGGTCGGCTTGGGCGCGCAGCGTCAGGTACAACTTTCCTTGCGACTGAACTTCTAAGAATCGAGTTCGGAGAACCGGGCACTATAGTGCCCGGTTCAACTCACCAGGGGAATTTTCCGCGCCAGGATTTGCTACAAGCGCCTCCGCCATACGCAAAGCACGACCTGAACACCGGAAGCCATAAACCCACGGGTTGCCCGTGGGTTTGCACTTTAATCGAAGGTTACATCTGGTGACGAGAGCGGCCCGGGTGTTACCTAACCCGTCCCGGATCACGTCTCTTGCTGGGTGAGCGGACGATATGGTACGATGCCGTCGGCCCAAAATTTGGCCTGCATCCTCATCGGTTTGAGGAGTTTGAGAACAGGATGGAGTAAAACGGTGAAGCGCATTTCCACAAACGCGATAACTTGCTGGACCGTAGCTCTCGGATTGGTTGTGTGCGGGGCGTTCTCCAGCCAGGCCGCCGAACCGGAAAACGGCGAACTGGATGTAGTGCAGGTTCGGCCGAACTTTTACATGATTGCCGGGGCCGGGGGGAACATCGGCGTACAGATCGGCTCCGACGGGGTCGTGTTAGTGAGTGCGGGCGCCGCAGCCAAAACCGGCGAGGTATCCGCTGCGATCAAGAAACTGACCAACCTGCCGATCCGGTATGTCATTGACATCAATGCAGATGCCGATTTCGTGGGCGGGAACGAAAAGCTTGCCAAATCCGGCTTCACCATTTTCACGAATGCGCTCGGCAACGCGGGAGTCGCCGGGACCATGACCAACGGAGGCGCTGCCTCGATCCTGGCGCATCAAAGCATCCTGAACAGGATGAGCGCCCGGGACGCCAAACCCTCCTATCCGGGTGACGCTTGGCCCACCGAGGCCTTCCTCCAAAATCGCAAAGCGCTGCGCATGAACGACGAAGGGATCGAGATTCTGTACCAGCCCGCCGCCCATAGCGACGCTGACAGTTTCGTATTGTTCCGCCGGTCCGACGTGGTGGTCGCTGGAGACGTGATGGACACCACCCGTTTCCCGGTGATCGATCTGGCGAACGGCGGGAGCATTCAGGGGGAGATCGACGCCCTGAATAGGTTGATTGACCTGACGATCGCGCCAACTCCTTATATCTACAAGGATGTGGGCACCTATGTGATTCCCGGTCATGGGCGGCTATGCGAGCAGATGGAGGTCGTGGACTACCGCGACATGGTGGTGCTTATTCGCGACGTTATCGCGGACATGATCAAGCAGGGAAAGACGCTCGATCAGATCAAAGCGGCGCGTCCGGCGCTACCCTTTGAGACGCGCTACGGCACGCAACCGGGGGTTACGGCGTCGTTCATCGAGTCTGTCTACAAGAGCTTGACTGCTAAGAAATAATCACGCCATGCAAAGATCAAGAATACTCACGCTCACGTTGTTCACGTTGGGATCGCTGGCCGGGCTCCTGATGACGCAATCCGGGCTCTATGCACAGGGCAGGGGCGGCCGAGGCGGTGGCGCCGCGGCGCCGCAGAACGCCAAAGCGGCGGCTGTCTTCGATCCCACCGGCTATTGGGTTTCGGTGATCACCGAAGACTGGCGATATCGCATGGTTACGCCCACCCTGGGCGATTACCAGGGCGTTCCGATGACGGCGGAAGCGCGCAAGGTCGCTAACGCCTGGGATCCCGACAAGGAGGAAGCCTCTGGCGACGTGTGCAAGTCCTATGGAGCACCGGCTCTGTTGCGCGTTCCAAATCGCCTGCACATCACCTGGCAGGACGATCAAACCCTGCGCATGGACAGCGATGCCGGTAAGCAGACGCGTACCTTTCATTTCGGCGATTGGAAACCTGCCGCGGGGGCTCCGCCGACGCTGCAAGGAGATTCGACGGCTCAATGGGAGCGGGGCGGGGGCCGGGGCGCGACCGATGGCTCGTTGAAGGTTACAACCACCCACCTCAGAGCTGGCTATCTGCGCAAAAACGGTGTTCCGTATAGCGAAAACGCCAACCTGGTGGAGTACTTCGATCTGATCAAAGAACCCAACGGGGACCCCTTGATGGTGGTCACTATCATCACCACTGACCCGACTTATCTGACCCAGCCCTTTGTAGTCACTTCCCAGTACAAGAAAGAGGCCAGCGATGCCAAATGGAAGCCCACGGTATGCTCGGCCAAGTGGTAGGAGATCGAATATGACGCTTCATAAAATCTCTATTGGTTTAGCGACTGGTTTAGCTATGGTGCTGTGCGCAAGCTTGCCGGCGCATGCGGAGATCGACTTGTCGGGGTCCTGGGCCGCCATCAATCACGAGGACGCACTGGAGCGCGGCGGCGGTCCGAACCCCGTCGATTGGGCGGGTCTCCCCTTCAACGAAGCGGGGCGGGCGAAAGCCTTGAGTTTTTCGCAATCGACCATTTCCATGCCGGAGCGCATCTGCTGGTTCCAGACCCAGTGGCACATTGCGGCTGGCCCGTTCAGCCTCAGGATGTGGGCCGTGCCCGATCCCATTACAGGCAAGGTCCAGGCGTGGGTCGTCGGCGCGTGGGAAACCCGCGCGCCCATGACAATCTGGATGGACGGGCGTCCGCATCCTGGTAAGAATGCTCCCCACGACCAGACTGGTTTCACCACCGGTGTGTGGAATGGCAACGAACTGATCGCGACCACCACGCATATCAAAACCGGATACATCCGCCGCAACGGAGCGGCCAGTAGCGATCAGGCCACCATTACGACGCATTTCCTCCGTCACGGGGATTTGCTGACGGTTGCGTTGCTGATGGATGACCCGGTCTATCTGACGGAGCCCTACATCCTGACGCGTTCCTATAATCTGTCCACCAACCCGGTTGCCATCGGGGGGCCGCCCTGTATCGTCGGGGATGAAGGCGTGGAGTCGGGCAGGGTCCCGCACTATCTGCCGGGCAAGAATCCTTTTGTCGATGAGATGACGCAGCTCTACGGGATTCCCGAGGAAGCTTCTTTGGGCGGCGCGGAGACGATGTATCCGGAGTTTCGCGACAAAATCAAAGACAAGTTCAAGCTCCCGGCCAAGTGCCCGAAGAACTGCGCTAACGCCGGGGGTAACTAGGCCGGAAGCCTATAGGTACAACCAATTGAGATATAATTCAGTCGTTTAGGAGGCAGCTTGAAAAGCAAACTATTCGTTCTCGCAATCGCCGGACTGAGCATGTTGGGCGGTCGGGCGTATGCTCACCACTCGTTTGCGTCCACCTACCTAGAGGATCAGAAGATGACCATCGAGGCAGACGTGCTGCAGTTCCTATACCGGAATCCGCATTCGTTCCTGCAGTTGCAAACCAAGGATGCGAAGGGCAATGCCATCACGTGGGCCGTGGAATGGGGCGCCGGTGCTCAGTTAGGGAGCAAGGGTGTCCAGCGGGATACCCTGAGGCCGGGCGACCATGTGATCGTCATCGGCTCGCCGGGGCGGAATCCCGAAGACCATCGCCTGCGCATGATCGACATCAAGCGCCCGTCTGATGGCTGGTCGTGGAAGGGCACCTTCGACTAGACCGATTGCGCTTTCCAGTAACTCGCGGTTGCGTCCTCACGCAAGGGCGGGATGCAATCCAGTACCTTTAGCGAATCACTCGCTCTTCTCCGCACTCGGCGATTCGGCACGTTCTTCTTCGCCAGCCTGCTCTCGAACATCGGGACGTGGGCTCAGCAGGTAGCGGAACCGTGGCTTCTGCTCAGCCTGGGCGCTTCGCCATTCCTGGTGGGGCTCGATGCTTTCGCGCTAAGCGCGCCAACGTTGCTCTTGACCCTGGTGGGAGGAGTGCTGGCGGACCGTGCCGACCGGCGCCGCGTGATCGCGACATTTCAGTCGGCCCAGATGTTATGCCCAACATTGCTGGTCGGGCTCCTGTTGACGGGAACGGTGCGGCCTTGGATAGTGATCGTCCTCTCGCTGGTGGTGGGCGCCACGGACGCGCTCTCCATGCCTTCGTTTCAAACCATTCTGCCATCCATCGTTGAACGCACACAGATCCCATCGGGCCTTGCGTTGAATTCGACCCAGTTCAATCTCTCCCGAATTTTGGGGCCGTCCTTGGCTGGTGTTTTGATGGCTAGCGTCGGCGCGGTTGGATGTTTCGTTGTAAGCGCAGCTTCTTACGTTCCGTTCATCGCGGTTGCGTTGTGGGTTCTTCCGCGCGGGAAAGCGACGCCGCCGTCCGCCGAGACCTTCGACCGGAGTCAATTGTTCGCGGGTATCCGCGCCATCGCGCGCGATCCGTACTTGCGCGGCGCGCTTCTCACGGTGCTCGCGACGAGCATGCTGTGCGCGCCACTTGTTACGTTCAGCCCCGTGGTCGTGAGAGACGTCTTTCACAAGGATGCCAGTCTTTTCAGTTTCGCTGTAGGCTCCTTTGGCTTGGGCGCCCTGCTGGGCGCCATCTGGCTCCTCTCGGTGGACGCCGCTCGCGACCGGCGGCACTTAAGCTCGGGATTCGCTCTGGGCTATGGCACGATCCTGGTATTAGTGGCTCTGAACCCGTGGTTCTGGGGATTGCCCGTGCTGCTGGGCCTGGCAGGCTTCTCCATGAGCATCAGCAACACCTCGGCGAATTCTCTCTTGCAGACCACGGCATCCCTGTCGCTTCGAGGCCAGGCGATCAGCCTGTACATGCTCGCCATGGGTAGCGGCATTTCATTCGGGAATTTGCTGACCGGTGTGTCCGTCAGCCGGCTTGGCGTAACCAATGCGTTGTTGCTCAATGGATCTCTCGCGGTGGTGGCGCATGCGTCCGTCGGTCGACAATGGTTTCGGTCGCTTCAACCTCACTTCTTGGACGATTCGCGGGCGCGCGAAACGATGTAGGCCTGGATCGCCTTCACCTGGTCCGCGTTGAGGATGTTCTTGAACGACGGCATGCCGGCCGAGGCGCGATTTCCGCCCAGAACGATGTTCTCGAAGTCCTGATGGATCTCCTTGGTCGCGTACCGGAGATCGGGCACAGGGCCGGCTACTGCGTTGATGCCGTGGCACGGCCCGCAGTTCGAGTTGAAGAGCAGGCTGCCTTCGTGAATGGTTTTCGGAGAAGCATTCGTGGTGATCGCCGGCACCGGTGGATCCTTGTGCCCGTAGGGCGGGGCTTTCAGCGTAGCCGTGCCATTGAGGGTGAACGTGAGAATCCGTCCATAGCCGTGTTTCACTGGCCCCGATCCGGGTGCGTTGAACAATCCCGGTGCGCCGCCCCAGCCCACCATCACGGATAGATACTGGGTGCCATCCACGGTGTAAGTCACCGGTGGCGCCATGATTCCGGTGCCCGCATCGAAGGTCCACAATTCCTTGCCGTCGGTGGCGCGATAGGCGACCAGCGTGCCATCTCCGCGTCCCTGAAAAACCAGGTTCCCGCCCGTAGCCAGAACGCCGCCGTCTTCGACCGTGGGATTCTTCACGCGCCAGGCCGCCTTCTGTGCCACCGGATCCCAGGCGACCAGTTCTCCCGTTGCGGGCGGAAGCGTTCCCAGTTTGGCGGCGAGCGGACCATCGTACATCGGATCGAGGGCCAGATTGCTCCGTTCGGCATCGTACTTCCATTTCGGATCCGGCGCATGCAGGAATTGCGTGCCCACTTTCGCGCCCAGATAGACCAAGCCAGTTGTCGGACTGAATGCCATGGGGTTCCAGTTGTGGGCGCCGTCCGGACTCGGCGAGACGATCACGGGCTTGAGATCCGCGGCACCGGGCGATTCGATCGGCCGTCCGGTCTTAGGATCGAGTCCAGTGGCCCAAGTAACGCCGCTTACGAAGGGCGCGCCCGAAATGAACTCGCCGGTCTCGCGATCCAGAACGTAGAAGAACCCGTTCTTGTTCGCCTGCATGATTACTTTTCGAGCACGGCCGCCGATGGTCAGGTCGGCTTGCATCAGCGGCTGGGTCGCGTCATAGTCCCAGTTCTCGCCGGGCGTGGTTTGGAAGTACCATGCGAGCTCGCCGTTGTTCGCGTGGACCGCAATTATCGACGCCGTGTAGAGACTGTCGCCTCCGCCGCGAATCGCCCGGTACCAGGCCGTCGCGTTGCCCGTTCCGAAGTACAGGAGGTCGAGCGCGGGATCGTAGACGATGCCTTCCCAAGGCGTGCCGCCTCCGCCTGTTTTCCAGTACTCGCCTGTCCAAGTCTTCGCGGCGGTCTCCATGGCCTTCGATTCGAATCCCTTCGAAGGATCTCCGGGCACGGTGTAAAAGCGCCAGGCCATCTTGCCAGTCTCGGCGTCATAGGCCGAGATGTACCCGCGAACGCCGTTCTCCGCGCCGGCGTTGCCGATGATCACCATTCCTTTGGCAATGCGCGGAGCGCCGGTGATCGAGTACTGCTTGGCGCTATCGGTAGTCGACGCGGTCCACACGGGGGCGCCGGACTTCTCGTCGAGAGCGATCAGGCGGCCGTCGAGAGTTCCGACGAATACCTTGCCTTTGTAAAGCGCTACGCCGCGATTGACCACGTCGCAACAGATGAAATAAGCGTTTTCGCGCGGGACCTTGGGATCGTAGGTCCAGCGGATTTCTCCGGTCTTCGCGTCGACGGCGTACACCATGCTCCAGGAACCCGTGGTGTAGATGACGCCGTCCTCGACAAGGGGCGTCGCTTCCAGGCCGCGGGTGGTGCCGAGCTCACGGCTCCAGGCCAGTCCGAGCTTGGAGACGGTCTGCTCGTTGATCTGGCTGAGGGGACTGAACCGATGGTCATCGTAGGTTCGCCCGTACGTGAGCCAGTTGCTGGTGTCCTGATCCGCGCTGCGAAGCGCCGCATCGTCGACGGTCTTCGGGCGGCTGCAGGAAACGAAAGCAAAAAGGGCTGGCAACATCGCCCAGACAGTTACGTGGCGCTTCAACATGGAACGATCCTCCCCTGTCACGCAATAAAGACAAGCAATAAAGGGTCAACTATAACACTGCCGGTGCGTCTGGAGGGGTGTTCGCGGAAATCGTCTACGCGGGGGTGCGACCAGGCGCGCGCCGGCCCCGCCGGGGTGTGATCACGGCAAGGTCGCCTATTGTTTCTTTCACCATGGAGCCATCGGTTTGGAAATCATAACGCTTCATCATCCAGAGCTCAGGAATAATTTCGCCGATCAAAGCGCCGTGACAGAACAGCCGGACGACGGCACTCTCCGAGACGACGATTCCAATGGCGCGGGTCGCAGCACTGATGTGAGCGGCGGCAATATGGCGGCTGCCGAGCCCGAGAGGAATCTCAATCGGCGAAGCGGCGGCGTCTAAATAGCGGCAGGCCGCGATAACCACGCCCGTTGCGCTCACCACAAATGCGCCATCCAATTGCGCCAGTTCCTTGACTGTGCCCCGAAGATTCGGATCGCGGATGTCTCGAAGATTCTCAGGGTGGCCCTCTAAGGGATTCAGAATCAGGGATCGTGACTTCGACAAGACCGCTTCTTCGTCTCCCAGGGTGAACAGGGTGCCGATGCGCCTTCCCTCACGTCCTTCGCGAGCGATTTCTACCGCCAGCTCGATCAACGATTCGAGAACTTCGGAGTCGTAATCGGTGACTTGGCAGAGAATGCTCTCAAACATCAGGCGAAATCCAGCTCCACTTCGTCCACGAAGCACCATCCCCAATCTTCCCCGGGCTCGATGGACCGCATGATCGGATGCTTGGTCGCGTGAAAATGCTTGGTGGCATGCTTGTTCTTCGACGAATCACAGCATCCGACATGGCCACAGATCATGCAAAGTCGAAGATGTACCCATCGATCGCCCATTTTCAGGCACTCTTCGCAGCCCTGCGTGTGCGGCTTGACGTCCTGAATTTGATCTAAGTGCTTGCAATCAGCCATGTCTTCGAATTCCCCCTTAAGGTCCTAGCGGCTAAGCGTCCGGTAACGGCGAATAAGATTGTTGGTGGAAGTGTCGTGGGCCAGTTTGGGTTCGTCCTTGCTCTCGAGTTCCGGAACGATGCGCTGAGCCAGAACTTTGCCGAGCTCCACGCCCCACTGGTCGAACGAATCGACATTCCAGATGACGCCCTGCGTGAACACGCTGTGTTCGTAGAGCGCGATCAACTTACCGAGTGTTTCCGGCGTTAACCGTTCGGCAAGAATCGTATTCGAGGGGCGGTTCCCTTCGAAAACCCGGTGCGGCACGAGCCAATCCGGGGTTCCTTCAGCCTTAACCTGCTTGGGTGTTTTGCCAAAAGCCAGCGCTTCTGCCTGCGCAAACACGTTCGCCAGAAGGATGTCATGATGGCGCCCGATCGCGTTGAGCGGCTTTCCAAACGCGATGAAGTCGCAAGGGATCAGGCGCGTTCCCTGATGAATCAACTGATAGAACGAGTGCTGCCCGTTGGTCCCTGGTTCGCCCCAGTAGACGGGGCTGGTATCTTGAGCAACCTGCGTCCCGTCGAGCGTGACATGTTTGCCGTTGCTCTCCATGGTCAACTGCTGCAGATAAGCCGGGAATCGCTTCAGGTACTGTTCGTAGGGCAGGATCGCAACGGTTTGCGAGCCGAAATAGTCCGTGTACCAGACGGTCAACAGGCCCAGGAGAACCGGCAAGTTCCGGTCGAACGGAGTCTCGCGGAAGTGCAGATCCATCTGATGGAACCCGTCCAGCAGGGAGCGAAACTTGTCCGGACCGATGGCGATCATGGTGGAAAGACCGATCGCCGAATCCATCGAGTAGCGGCCACCGACCCAATCCCAAAACTCGAACATGTTGGCCGTATCGATTCCGAACTTGGCGACTTCCTTCGCATTGGTTGAGACCGCGACAAAATGCTTCGCAACCGACGTTTCATCGCCATTCAAACCCGCGAGCGACCACGCCCGAGCAGTGTGGGCATTGGTCATCGTTTCGAGAGTCGTGAACGTCTTCGATGAAATGATGAACAGCGTCTCCGCCGGGTCGAGATCGCGCACCGCTTCGGCAAAGTCGGTCCCATCGACGTTGGAAACGAATCGAAACGTCAGGTCGCGCTGGCTGTAGTAGCGAAGGGCTTCATACGCCATGACCGGCCCAAGATCGGAGCCGCCGATGCCGACGTTGATCACGTTGCGAACACGCTTACCCGTGTGACCCTTCCAAGCGCCGCTGCGGACACGTTCGCTGAAACCCGCCATCTTGTCGAGCACCGCGTGAACAGCCGGCACTACGTCTTCTCCATCGACGAAAATGGATGTTCCCTTTGGTGCTCGAAGGGCCACGTGCAGCACTGACCGGTCCTCAGTGATGTTGATCTTGTCGCCGCGGAACATCGCGTCGATTTTTGCCCGCAGACCGGATTCCTCGGCCAGTTGCAAGAGAAGCCGTAGCGTTTCGTCCGTAATGCGGTTCTTCGAATAATCCAGGTAGATGCCCAGCGCCTCGACTGCCAGGCGATCCCCGCGTGCCGGGTCCTGCGAAAACAACTTGCGGAGGTGGAGCTTGCGGATCTTCGCGTAGTGCTCTTTGAGCGCCTTCCAGGCTGGGTGTTGTCCGGCCTTCGGAGCCTCGAGTGGCGTTTCGAGAGTTGCCATTAGTGTCCTCAGCGGACGCCTGTCAGTGCGGCGCCTTTCGATTCGATGACGGCCAGCAGGTTGGTCCACGACTTGACGAACGAATCAGCCCCGTCGACCTGGAGCTTCGTGGCCAGAGCGTCGACATCGACTCCCGCCGCGGCGAACTTGGCCAGTACCTCTTCGCAATCGCCGCCGTCGGCTTCCATTAACTTGCCGATTTGGGCTTTCGCCGACAAAGCCTTCAAGGTTGCCTCAGGCATCGTGTCGACGGTGAACGGAGATACCAGCGCATCTACGTAAAGCGTGTCGGAAGCCTTGGGATCTTTGGTGCCCGTGCTGGCCCACAACAAGCGTTGCGGCCGAGCTCCGAAATTCAAAACGCGCTGGATCCGCTGGGAACCGAGCAGTTCGCAGTACGATTTGTGGGCGCGCTTGGCAATCGCAATCCCCAGTCGATTAGTCAGCGGATCGGGCACCTTGCCTGCAACCGCCGGATCCCAGCGGCTGACAAAAATGGAGGCGACCGAGTGGACGTTAGGATTCAGCCCGGCGTCGATGCGCCGGTCGATCCCGCGCAGGTACGCGTCCGCGGCCGCCGAGTACTGTTCGCGGGAGAAGAGCAGAGTGACGTTGATCGGAACCCCGGCGAAGATGGATTCCTCGATCGCCGGCAGACCCTCTTTGGTGCCCGGAATTTTGATGTACACGTTCGGCCGGGCCGCGCGTGCAAATAGATCTTTGGCCGCCCGTATCGTACTGGCCGTGTCAAACGCCAGGAGTGGCGATACTTCCAGCGACACCCACCCATCCACGCCGTTGGTCCGGTCATGGATTGGCCGGAACAGATCGGCCGCACGAGTGAGATCCTCCAATGCGAGCTCGAAGAATAGTCCTTCACCAGCGGCGCCCCGACCTAGTTTTTCTGCGATTCCGGCGTCGTAGGCTGAACTGTTCTTGATTGCCTGGTCGAAAATCGTCGGGTTGGAGGTAAGGCCTGTGACCGACAGCTCGTCGATGTATCGTTTGAGGGTCCCGGTATTCAACAGATCCCGGGTGATGTTGTCGAGCCACAGACTCTGGCCTTGGTCATGAAGCAGTTGGGTTGCTTTCATCGTAGTCATCCTTTTGAAGAGTGTGAATTTAGGGCGTTATCCACGATCTGCTGAGCTTCGCTGAGAATCGCATTCAAATGAGCGCCGCTCTGGAAACTCTCCGCATAGATCTTGTAGAGATTTTCGGTGCCGGAGGGCCTTGCGGCGAACCATCCGCTGGCGGTCACCACTTTCAGGCCTCCGATTGGTGCATTGTTGCCAGGGGCTCGCGTCAGTTTCGACGTGATGGCGTGGCCCGCGAGACTTGTGTCCCTCACCGCCTCCGGTGAAAGGCCCTGCAGCTTCTTTTTCTGTTCGGGCGTAGCCGGCGCATCGATCCGCGTGTAGTGGGATTCGCCGAACTCGGTCGTCAGGTCTCGATAATGTTCGCCGGGATCCTTGCCCGTGCGCGCGGTGATCTCCGCGGCCAGCAGGTCCATAATCATGCCGTCCTTGTCGGTGGCCCACACTGTGCCATCGAGGCGCAGGAAGCTCGCACCAGCGCTCTCCTCACCGCCGAAACAAAAAGATCCGTCGAAGAGTCCCGGTGCGAACCACTTGAAACCGACGGGCACCTCACTCAACCTGCGTCCGAGTTTCTGCACCACCTTGTCGATCATGCTGCTGCTAACCACAGTCTTGCCGACGGCCGCTTCCGTCCGCCAGCGCGGACGCTGCGTGAGCAGGTATCCAATAGCCGCCGCCAGATAGTAGTTCGGGTTCATCAGTCCGGACGACGGCGTCACGATTCCATGACGATCCGCGTCGGGATCGTTGGCGAAGGCGACGCGATAGTCGTCCTTGAGGGCCACCAGGCGAGCCATCGCGTAGGGACTCGAACAATCCATGCGGATTTTTCCGTCATGATCCACGGTCATGAACGAGAAGGCCGGATCGATCACGGGATTTACGACCGTGAGGTCCAGGTTGTAGACAGATGTGATGGGATCCCAGTACGGCATGCTGGCGCCGCCCAGGGGATCGACGCCCAGCTTGAGGCGTGCGTCGCGGATTGCAACCATATCCACGACGTTACGCAGGTCGCGCACGTAGGGCGTAACAAAGTCTTCGTGATGCGTTGTCGTGGCCTTGACGGCCGACTCATACGGCACCCGCTTGACTCCGGAGTTGCCGTTCTTCAGGAGCTCATTCGCGCGGTCCTCGATCCAGCGCGTCACATCGGTGTCGGCCGGACCGCCGTTCGTCGGATTGTATTTGAAGCCGCCATCTTCGGGAGGATTGTGGGAAGGCGTCACCACGATCCCGTCGGCGAAGTGCTTCTGGCGATCCCGGTTGTAGGTAAGGATCAGCCACGAGATGACTGGCGTCGGCGTCACGCCATCATCTTTGTGGATGATCGCCTCCACGCCGTTAGCCGCAAGAACTTCGAGCGCGGTCCGTTGGGCGGGTGCGGATAATGCATGCGTGTCTTTGCCCATGTACAGTGGGCCGTCTGTTCCGTGTGCGACCCGGTAGTCGCAAATGGCTTGGGAAATCGCCAGAATGTGCGCTTCCGTGAAGCTGCCGCGCAACGACGAGCCACGATGACCGCTGGTTCCGAAGCTGACCAGCTGCGCGCGATCCGTCAAGTCCGGCTGCCGTTCGTAATATTCGCGTTCCAGGCGAGCCAGATCCACCAGCAACTCTTTGGGGGCGGGCCGGCCGGCGAGCGGCGAGATTCCCGGAACTGTCGGCGACGCTACTGGACCGGACATGGTTTCACATTCCAGATTTCGGTCGCATATTCTGCGATCGCGCGGTCACTCGAAAACTTTCCAGAGCCGGCCACATTTAGGATTGCCTTACGCACCCAGGCGTCCGCATCGGCATACAAATCATTCAGCCGCTGATCCGCCTGCAAGTAAGACGTCAGATCCGCCAGATGCATGTAATAGTCTCCCTGATTCAGAAGGTGGTCACGTAGTGGTGCGAACACCCCCGGCTCATTGCGGCTGAAATAGTCCGAGAAGATCAAGTCCAATGCGGCGCGAGTCTCAAGCTCGTTGTCATAGTGCCAATGCGGGTTGTACCAGCCGCGGCTTCCGGCAACCTGTTCCGCGGTTAGGCCGAACAGGAAGAAGTTCTCCTCGCCGGCTTCGTCCGCCATTTCGATGGTAGCGCCGTCGCGGGTACCGACGGTCAAGGCCCCGTTCATCATGAACTTCATGTTACTCGTCCCGCTGGCCTCATAGCCGGCAGTTGAGATTTGATTCGAGACGTCGCTCGCGGGAATCAGCCGCTCCGCCAATGTAGCGTCGTACTCCGGCAGAAAGACGACTTGGAGACGGTTGCGTGCCAGGGGATCTCCGTCAATCGTGCCAGCCAGGTTGTTGATCAGCTTGATGATGAGCTTGGCGAAGTAGTACGCCGGCGCGGCCTTTCCCGCGAAGAAGAACGTCCGCGGGTGCATCTGCAGATTGGGATTCTCCCGCAAACGATTGTAAAGAACCACGATCCGCAACACGTTCAGCAACTGCCGTTTGTATTCGTGGATACGCTTGATCTGGCAATCGAAGATCGTGTCGGGGTTGATCGTTACGCCCGACACCGATTTGAGCCACTCGCCGAACTGGGATTTGGCTTGATGCTTGGCATTCCGGCAGGCATCGCGAAAGCTCCTGTCCTCAGCGAACGGCTTCAGCATCTTCAGTTGATCGAGGTTCGTAATCCAGCCGTCCCCAATGGCCCCTGTAATCGTGCGCGCCAGCGCCGGGTTCGAGAGCAACAGCCATCGTCGCGGCGTGACGCCGTTGGTTTTGTTGTTGAACCGCTCGGGGAACATGTCGGCCAGGTCTTTCACCGTGGTTTTGCGGAGCAGTTCAGAGTGGATCCGGGACACTCCGTTCGTGCTGTGCGTTCCAACGATGGCTAGATTGGCCATCCGGATCTTACGCTCGGCGCCCTCTTCCACCAGGCTAATGCGCTGCACTCGGTCCTCGTCTCCAGGGAACCGCGTACGGACCGAGTCCAGCAAACGACGGTTGATTTCGAAGATGATCTCCAGGTTTCGCGGCAGCATGGACTCGAACCACGAGAGGGGCCATTCCTCTAATGCTTCGGGGAGCAACGTGTGATTGGTGTACGCCAGGGTTCGTTGTGTGATGCCCCACGCCACATCCCATCCTAGGCCAGCATCGTCGAGGAGAATACGCATCAGTTCCGAAACGGCCATCGAGGGGTGCGTATCGTTGAGCTGGATAGCGACCTTCTCTGGAAACATCTTCCAGTCGGCGTTGCCGCGTCGAAAGCGCCGCACCAAGTCAGCCAGGGAGCAGGCGACAAGAAAATACTCCTGCAGGAAACGCAGCCCCTGCCCCATGCTGGTGGAGTCGTCTGGATAGAGCACACGTGTGAGGGATTCGGCCTCCAGGGTTTCTGCCACCGCGCCCACGAACTGTCCGTGGCTGAAAATCTGAAAATCGAAGTAGTCGGGCGCAGCCGCCGCCCACAAGCGCAGCGTATTGACGGTCTTGCCGCCGTAACCCACCACGGGCCGATCAAACGGAATGCCGATCAGGCTGCTCGGCTTGCCCGGGATCGCGCACAAAGCCCCCGCGCACGTCTCGAAGGAACAATTCAGCTTGACCTCGACTTTGTCCTGCGGGCGAGCAACCTCCCATGGATCCTTGAGTCGCAGCCAGTTGTCCGGACGCTCCCGTTGCCAGCCGTCCTGAATATCTTGCTTGAACAACCCGTATTCGTATCGCAAGCCATATCCTATGGCCGGATACTGCATCGTGGCCAGGGAATCGAGGAAGCACTCCGCCAGACGGCCGAGGCCGCCATTTCCCAATCCAGCGTCGGGTTCCTGTTCGAGCAAGTCGATCCAGTCAAGATTCTCCTGTCGAACCGCTTCGCTCGCGGCAGAATTGAGCAGAAGATTGGTGACATTGTTCGACAGCGAGCGGCCGATGAGAAACTCCATCGAAAGGTAGTAGACGCGTTTGGGATTGCGGAGTTCATAGGTCTTATGGGTAAGCGTCCACTGCCGTGAAAGAGCATCTCGCACGGATCGGGCGAAAGCCTCAAAACGATCCCGGGAACTGGCGTTGGCTAAATCCGTGACGTTGTCGAAGAATAGATGACGCTCATAGAGAGCGCTGTTCATCCCGGAGAACAGGAGAGTCGATTCACTGGTTGTCGCCATCACCCACCTTCAAAGTTCTTTTCGCGAGCGCCGCTCAGTTATTCGACCCATTCCAACCGGAATGAGTTGCAAAACTCTTTTCCCGGATCCATGGCAGCTCCAGCATGGCCGCGCGCGTACCCTGGTCCACCTGGTCGGCGTGCAAATTCAGCAGGTGAGCGCACCGTTCGCGAGGCAATCCGGCCAGAACGCGCAATACGAAGCATTGGCGAAGAAAATGTGGCAACCGCGCAACACGCCGTAGTTCTAATGGCAGCCTTGACAAGGCCGGCCCCATCAGTTCGGGACTTCGCCCGGGAGGATTGTCGCGCCCGATCGCGGCTTTCACCGTGCCTTGTAACAGTTCCTGACCGCCGTGATCCGAACTCATCCGTTCAATACCTTTCAGGACCGCAGCCTCTGCCCGCGCGGTGTCGCCGCTCAGCAGGAAGGCAGTGATGAACGCCTTATCAAGGGATTCGCGCAAGGTCGATTCGGTGGTCATGGACAGATCCCCATTTCGGGCGATCGCGTTGTTCGGACAGTTGAGCATCATAGCTGGAAGATCCCCCGTTTGATGGCAATCGTCACTGCGTGCGTTCGATCGTGGGCGGCCAGTTTGCCCAGGATGTTTTTCATATGCATCCTGACGGTTTCATCCGCGATCGACAGACACGCGGCAACTTCTTTGTTGCGGTTTCCCTCGGCGACTAACCGGAGAACCTGGATCTCGCGGGGAGTCAGAGTTTCGTCGGAAAGACGCTCGGCGAGCATGGAAGCGATCTGGCGTGGGACCATCTTCTTGCCCGAGTGGACCTGCCTGATCACCTCCAGAATTTCTCTGCTGGGCATACCCTTTAGAACCAATCCCTGAACGCCGGCTTCCAGGATTCGAAGAACCCGCACGTCGCCGCTCGAATCGGTGATCACGACAATTCGTACTTCTGGAAATTCTGCGAGAAGCCGGCTGATCAACTCCTCTCCAGGCATGTCCGGCAAGGATAGGTCGAGCGTGATTACGCTTGGGCGATACTCGCGGTACAACGCGATCGCTTCTCGTCCGCTGGCCGCCTGGGCCGCAACGGTCATTCCCGGCTCTCGATTGATGACAGCGGCAAGGCCTTCGCGGACCAGCGGATGCTCGTCGACCGTCATTACGCGAATCTGTGCAGTTGCAGACCGGATATCCCACTGGAAGTTCGGGACCCGGCGGATGGATCCGAGTATTGCAGTTGCCGATGCCATATTTCGTCGTCTCCTTCTGCATGGAAGTGGCGTCCTCCGACGCCCCTTTACTCATAACTATGCGTGAGCCGATCCTTGAAACCATCACGACATGGAATGATTCTTCCGTACCACTCTGGACCGCATCTGGGATACCTCAATTGTGGTAGATAGCGACAGGCGACGAGGCTTGTGGAGCGCTTACGGTCTGGGTGCTCGAGGCACTTGAGGAATGATAATCTCGCGGCGTCCGAACAAGCGGCAATCGACCGACAAAGATCCGGGTCCAAGAATAGCGACCGCCGCACCCATGATTACGACCAGAACTGCCGGTAGCGGAGAACTGAATAGATTCGGCGTTGGCTTCGGAAACCACGACAGCGCGGTGCATGCGGTGGTCACCGCCACTAATCCACCCGCAACCGGAGTGAGAAATCCGAGCAATAGCAAAATGCCACTCAATACGACGATGAGTGCAATGACCCAGATCTCGAACGTCGAAACACCGCGGTCAGTTAGATACGCCGCCCCCTGGATGACAGCGGTAGCGCCAACCGCCATGCGTAACAACAACAATCCAACGCCAGGCCACCCGCCTGGAAACGTGGAAAATAGCCGTTGCAGGTCCTTATCTCCTTCGCGCCCCGGCAGACTTGGCCGAATCGCACCAAGCTTAGAATAAGCGTTACAACTGGAAACCGAATCCCCATGGCTCGGGGTCTTTTGATACCACTTTCGTGGTACCCGGTTTGGGCTAAGGGTTTGACTACTCGGCCGGATGCGCGGCGTGCGCTGCCGACGATGGAGTTCTCTCGGTCAGAAAATCGCGAATCAGCCCGACGGTGTATGCCGGGTTCTCCTCCATCAGCCAGTGCCCTGCGCCCGGGACCACTGCTTCGCGGACGTCGATCGCGACGTTGCGCATGACAACCGCTTCCGTGGTGCCGAAGGATTTCTCTCCGCCGACAGCCAGCACAGGCATAGTCAACTTGGTTGTCTGGAAGATCCTGTTGTCTTCCACATCCTGCGGGAAGGCGGTGAATTGCGCGAAGCCGGCTCGCATCGCGCCCGGCTGTGCGTACTGCGAAGCGTAGAAAGCCCGCGCGGCTTCGTCGGGCTTATGGGGATCGCCCGAAAAGTCGTTCCAGATGCGGTCGAGATAGGTCCGCTCGCGACCTTCGACCAGGCGCTCGGCATCGGGACCACGAAAGGAGAAATGCCACAGCGCGGGATTGCGCACGATATCGTCCCAAGGCGCGATACCCGGCAGCGGTGCGTCCATCACCACCAGTCGCTCGACTTTGTCGGGGTAAAGCGCTGCGTAGGCATAGGCCACCATGATGCCGATATCGTGTGAAACCACCGAGGCCCGGTCAAATCCAAGGGCGGTGACAACAGCTCGGATGTCCGCCGCCTGTGTTTTCTTGTCGTAGCCTCCGGCGGGTCGCGACGAATTTCCGATCCCACGCAGGTCTGGAACAACCACCGTGTAATTCTTTACGAGTTCAGCCGCCAGCGGAGCCCAGGAATCGCTGGTTTCGGCATAACCATGCAGGAGGACGACCACAGGCCCGGAACCCGCCGAGCGGACGAAAATATCGGCGCCCACGGGGCTGGCGATGGTCTGACCCTTGAAGATCGAAGGTAAGGAAGGTTGCGCCATAGCGATGACCGCCGGGAGAGCCTCGGAGGCCTAAGCGAGTCTAGCGCCCCCAGGAGATTGCGCACATCACCCTGGCGAGGGCTTTACTGCTACCACTTTTGGGGGAGGGCGTGTTCGATCGCATGCCCGATGAAACGATTCGTAACCGCAGATTATAGCTGGATGATCCCGCGGCGCACCGCAATGGCAATGGCCTGGGTGCGATCGCTGGCGCCTAACTTCTCCATGATGTGCTTCATGTGAACCTTGACCGTTTCTTCCGAAATGAACAGCCGTTCCGCGATGTCCCGGTTCCGGTTCCCGCCGGCCACGTGGCGCAGAACGTCTACCTCACGCCCTGTCAGAGCTTCGTCGCTTAAGTGTTCAGCTAGACTGGCAGCTATCTCCGGAGGAACGCGCTTCTTCCCCGCATGGACCTGGCGGATGACTTCGACCAAATCCTTGGGAGGCATGCTCTTGAGCATGTAAGCCCGCGCCCCGGCTTCCAGTGCACGGTGGACTTCCACGTCCCCTTCGAACGTTGTCAGCATGATGATCCGGGCCTCTGCGAACTCCGTGCGAATGGCGATCATGGCGTCGATGCCGCTCAAATCCGGAAGCCGGAGGTCCATGAGTGTGACGTCAGGCTGAAGCTCCCGAAACTTCTGAATCGCCTCGTTGCCGGTGGCGGCAGCAGCCACCAACAGCATATCGGGCTGGCTGTTGATGATGGCCGCGATCCCCTCGCGCAGAAGCGGATGGTCGTCAACACTAAGAATCCGTATTATGTGGGCAGAATCACTCATTCGTGGCTCTCTTTTTCAGGTTCCAGCTCTCTGGTTCCTTCACTCTTTGAAAACGGCTTGACAAACCAATTCACCCGGCGACGTGCCTTCTGGAGACCGAACGCAATGTGGCTGGGAAGAGACAACATGACTTCTGTTCCGGCGGAAGCGCTGCTCCAGACATGCAGCCGCGCGCCCATTCTCTCCGCCCGTTCACGCATGCCAGGCAATCCCCAATGTCCTTCTCGTCCTTGCCGGAGCACGTCGGGATCGATTCCGCAGCCGTTATCGCGCACCAGAAAACGGAAGTACCTTGCCGTATATTCGAGTTCGACCTCAATCCGCTTCGCCCGGGCATGGCGGAAGGCATTGACCACGGCCTCTCTTCCGATCCGGTAGACTTCGTCGCGGAGCACCGGATGCAAAGGTTTGGGCCGGCCTTCCACGACGACGCGAAAGTCGACATCATCTTGAACGGCAAGTTCCTGCTGGATCAGGGAAAATGCCTGTTCCAGATCCTGGGAACCGCCTGGAGGCGAGCGCAAGCCTCGAACCGCGCTCCTGCCCTCTTCAATTACTTTCCCCATCAATTCCAGAATATGGCTCAGCCGTGGCTTCGCCGGAGAGTCCGCAGGCAAGCCGTCCGTCGCGACGTGCAGTTGCATGGATGCGCTCAGAAAGCCTTGCAGCAACGTATCGTGCAGTTCCTGCGCGATGCGGGTTCTTTCTCCCAGCCGCTCCTCGAAGCGGACGTTCATTTGGTGCGTGAGTTGGTGCAGCCTGTAGCGATAGAACGCCAGGATCGCGAGTCCCAAAGCCAGGACTCCGCTGAGACGGAACCACCACGTCTGCCAAAATTGCGGAGCGATATCGAATCCCAGCACAGCCTCCGTCGGATTCCATACGCCGTCCGGATTACTTGCGATCACGCGGAAACGGTACGATCCCGGTCCAAGGTTAGTGTAGGTAGCTTCGTGAGCAGTGGTCGCGTCGCTCCAACCGCGATCGTATGGATCGAGCATATATCGGAACCGAACGCGCTCCGGCACCGAAAGACTCAACCCGGCGAGGCCGAATACGATCCTTTGGGGATCCGCCGGAATGCGAATCGGACCTTGGAGGTTGACGGCGTTGCCATTTGCTGAGACCGTTTGAATCTGCGCGATCGCGGGGGCGGAGCTGTTCGTCAGCCGCACAGGATCGACTACGGAAATGCCGCGGTTCATGGAGAACCAGATCCGGCCGAGCGAGTCCGCGATCACGGACTGATCTCGTTTCACTCCTTCGACGCCGCGCAGACCATCCGCCAGACCGTATTCACGTACATCGCCGTCCGCTAGCGTTCCCTTCGACAACTTGTCGCGCTTCACTCGGAGCACGTGATTCGAAGTGGCTATCCACAGCGATCCGAATCGATCTTCCGCAATACCAAGGATCTGCTCGCGGAGCGATTCAGGCGCCGAAGCGGGAACCTGAAATCCGCCCGATCCGCGAAAGGCGAGACCTCCCGCAGTTCCGACCCACAGGATGCCCGTCGAATCCACAAGCACGCAGTTCAGATTGTCGGAAGGCAGGCCGTCTTTTGCCGTGTAAGTCTGCCAGCGGCCTTGCGATAGCGCGCTTAGACCGCTGGGCGTCGCAAACCACATGGTTCCATCGGAACCTTCCAGAATCGAGGTAATGGTGTTGGACGCTAATCCCGCCGCAGTCGTGTAGTTGGTGAATTTTCCATCCTGAAGATGGCTGAGCCCGCCGCTCAGAGTCCCCGCCCATACGCTTCCGTCACGAGCTTCATATACGGAGTAAACGCTGTTTTGGGCTAGTCCGTTTGCAGCAGTCCAAGTGTCGAATGTGTACGAGTCCGCTCGCGTGCGTAACCTGGTCAGTCCGCCACTTTGCCGGCCGAGCCACAACTCGCCTTTTCTGCCAGCGATTGAGTAGATCACATCCTTGTCCAATCCGGCATTGTTCACATGTCCGTGCTTCCCGCCCCTTAGCCACCACAGCCCGCCACTCACCGGGGGGAACCACATGCGGTCTTCAGAATCGACAAAAACCGGGTTGCTGCCGTCAGTGGGCAGACCTTCAGGGAGAGAATACGTCACGAATGCGCTGTCCCGAAGCCGCTCGATGCTGTTGTTCCGTCCGATCCACAGGTTTCCCTCCCGATCTTCGAACACAGCCGTCACCGCGTCGCCGGACGAGTCGCTTCCATTCAGAGAAGAGACCCCTTGGGCGTTGAACCGCAGAAGCCCGCGCGAATCGGTGCCGACCCAAATGTTCGCGTCGCGATCCCTGGCCATCGCAAGAGCCTGAAAGTTGTCGAGTGAGGTCGGTATTCCGGCCGAGGTCAGCTCGGTCCCGTTCCAACGCACGACGCCGTTATCTGTACCCACCCACAGATCTCGATCGCCGTCGGGCAGCAGGCAATTGATCTTCGAATCAGGAAGCCCCCTTGTAATCGAATTCGTTTTCCCTCCGCTCAAACGGTAGAGCCCGGCGTCGCGCGTCCCCAACCAAACAGCGCTGTCGGGAGTCTGAGCCAATGCCATGACGGGCGAGCGGGGCAGGTCCGTGGCTGCGGCAACCACTTTAAATCCGCCGTTTTGGTATTCGAAGGCGCCTTCTTCCATCTTTGCGACCAGAAGCTCGCCGTGATTCGCGCGGGACATCGCGCTGATATTGGAATAGGGCTCCGGACGGGCCAGCGGATTTTCGAACGCGCCATGCCGGTAACGCATCACCGTCAGATCTCGCGATCGAAGCCAGAGGCCTCCGTCATTGTCGGGGGTCAATCCGAGCACACTTCCATTCGCAAAAACACCCGAGTTATCTCGTATGAGGCGGAAGTTCCATCCATCGAAACGAACCAGCCCGGCCTCGGTGCCGATCCAGAGGTAACCGTCGCTGGTCTGGGTGATCGCGTAAACTGGCCCTCGAGGAAATCCCTGTTCGACTCCCCAGCGATCGTGGATGTACTGTGACATCTCCCGATTCGGATCGATCGCGTACGCCGCATTTGCGCCCAGGCAGGCGACGCCCGCTACAAACCAACGCAGCCGCCGATCACGGAAGGTATTCGAACTTTTCAACGATCACCTCGAACGGGCGCTGCAGGGGATTTTTCTTGTTATTGAAGACGTACAGGTTCAGGTGGATCCTCTCGTTTCCGGGGGAAGGAATGCCGGACGTGAACACGTGCTGCGCAACCACATCGGATTCCCTGTCGGACGATCCACGAATGGTCTTAAACGATGCTCGCCCTGCTTCCCAGAGGAGTCTATACGTCGACGTTCCTGGAGGAGTCATGAATCGGACTGTGTTCGCCGGGACGTAATACGGCTGGACCACATATTGCGCATTCTTGCTGGTGGGCTCACCCCACCTGCTGATTTCTATGTTCATTTCGCGCGGCGGCCCGGAATCATCCCAGGTCGACATGCTGAATGCGGCGGCAGGCTCGAACTGGGAAGTGTCTCGTACGACGAAGCGGTACGATCCGTATCCAAGACTTCTGGTCAAGATCACTTCGGCGCTGGTCCATCGGTTGGGCTGACCCGCGATGCGGAGATGCAGAAAACCGTTCTTATCGGTCCACGCGTTTGCGGGATCGTAGGAATTCGTGGAGCCGCCTGCATTACCGACGTTTTCACGGATCTGCCATTCGTAACCGCTGAACTGGAGAGTCTTTGCCTCAGGGTGCACCAGCGTGGAGCTGTCCACGGTGGCCACTGCTAGCACCGAGCCTCCCCTATCTGGAAGCCTGTCCATGGTCGAGGGTGGACGGTAGCTCGCATCCACGAGCAACGCCGCATACGCGGACCCGGGGTGAGTGGAACCCTTCCAAGTCGAATCCGCTTGAATCGCAGTGAAGGGTTGGTCCGCAAGCGGTTGCACCCACCAGAATCCACTTCTGGCGAATAACACGATCCGTTGGCCGGCCTGAGCCCCGCTGACGCGGCCTTCGATGGGGTCGACCTTCTGCGGACTGCCCTCACCCGCGGGTGGCAGCTTCGTAAATTCGATGGAGGGCGCGACCGAAGCGTGAGACGATCCGCAGTGGCTCAACAGCACGCACAGTCCCGCCAAAAGGGCATTTCCCCAAGGGACTTTGCTTGCGTTTCCCATGCGATATCCTCGCGCCGCGCATTTGGGAGCCGTCACCAATCAGCACGGACTCCGAACTGGATCTTTCGGGGCGAAAACCAGTCGCTCGCGCCAGTAACCTGCCCAAACAGCGGGCTGGCAGCGTTGGTTTCTATGTTACCCCACAGTGTCCTGTTAAACGCATTCAGAAGGTCGGCTCGAAGTTGGATGCGCAGCGATTCGAGTGGACGGATATTCTTCTGCAACGAGAAGTTTTCAGAAAGCTGCCACGGCCCGCGAAGCTGGGAAAGAAGATGTGAGGTGTTGCCGCGCTGGTAGCGGCCGATCGAAATCGGATCCACAAAGACCGACCTGTTGATGTACAAGTCCGCCGGATTCGGCTGGTTGATCCGGCTCATGTCGATCTGCGAGGAGTTCCAGTCGACGGTGAGCGGTTCGCCGTTAGGATTCATCGCAAATCCGGGGTTCGTCGGCAAGTTGCTGTTGGGCGTACCCGAGCCCGTGATCCCGAGCGGCCACCCGCTGGTGTAGTTGCCGACGTACTGAATCGCCCATCCGCCGAGTGCAAGGTCGACGGCCGTATTGCTGTTCGAGCCAAACCGTCGGCCTTTTCCGAAGGGCAAGTCATACTGCGCGCCGATCTTGAACACGTGAGTTCGGTCCGCGTCAGAGATCGATTTAGCAAGCGCAAGATTGTAGTAGTCCGGCGACAGCCCTGAGTTGGCTCCATATGTATCGCCGAAGGCCGACTGGACATTGGAAATCGACTTCGAAAACGTGTAGTTCCACAAGAAGCTGAGGCCGGCCGAGAATCGCTTGTTCAGTTGAACTTGCAGCGCGTGGTACGTGGAGAATCCGAGCGGCGTGGACGCGCTCATGATCGTGTTCCACGGCATCATCTGCGGATACGGCAGCAGCGTCTGATAAGCGGAAACCGGAATTCCCGAGTTTCCAAACGGATATCTTCCGCCCGCGGCGGCCACAGAAGCAGGAACTTCGCCTTGATTCGTAACAGTTGCCCCGAGCGCATCGCCGAGAGCCAGGAATTTAGGATTGAGCTGATTTAACGCCCGAAGTTCGTTCGCCTGAATGCCGGTGCTCTTCGAGCCAACATAGCCGACGTCCAGAACCGTCTGGAACGGCAATTCGCGCTGGACGTTGAAGTTCCACTGCTGCACGTAGCCGTTCTTGCCCGCATCCGGATCGTAGCTCACGATGCCCCAGACTCCCGGAGATCCACTGGCAAGAGAGGCGTTCTGCGGGAGATTCTGGACCACGCCCGGGTATGGATTCGACCAATTCCAGGCAGGCTGATAGGCGATATTGGAAGTCACCCTATCCTGCTGCCCGTACCCTGCCGTCTGCCCCCACGGCACACCCGACCATCCGTTTCCGTTCCGCGCCAGGTAGAACAGGCCATACCCGCCGCGGAGGACAGTCTTATTGGCCACTTGGTACGCAAAGCCGAAGCGCGGCGAAAAATCGAGATAGTGATTCGGCGCGAACGTGCGTCGATCCGCGCTGGCAAATTCAAGCGCACCCGGAAGTCTCCACATCGGATCGATGAGGCCGGTATTGAAGTTGCTGAGACGGTTGTACTGTTCGACGGGAAGCGGCTGATAGTCCCAGCGCAGTCCCAGGTTCAACGTGAGACGGCTGCTGACCTTGAAATCGTCCTGCCAGAACAGCGCGAAATTCAGGAACCTCGATCCCGTGGGCGTAGACAGCGGAACGTTAGCCGTCGCCACTTGCCCGAGCAGCATGCTCGCGAACCCGTTGCCCGTCTGCGTGAAACCTTGGAGGCCGGTTTGAGCCTGACTGAAATCGATCTCCGCCGGACCGTTGTTCGTTCGCCAGCGCTCGTAGGATCTGCGCCAGTCCGCGCCCGCGCGGATCGAGTGCCGGCCCTTGATCCATGTCAGCGTGTCGACAATCTGAAAGTTCTGACCCGCCCCGAAATCGTTCGTCTGATATCCGAGAGTGGGGTAGTTCACCAGATAGTTATTGCTGCCGAGGTTAATCTCGGGATAGTTGTAATTCCTGGACAGTCCCTGGAGGCCAAGCGCGGCAACGCCATTCTCGCTAAGATGCGTCGACAGACTGGGATTCCGCTGCCGGTTAAAGCCCAGTTGCAGGTGATTCAGAATCGACGGAGAAAGCGTCCAGTCGTAGGCCGTGCGGCCGTACCAGCTGCGAACCCACTGCAACCGCGCGCGCGATAGCGGACCGCCGTTGGGATCGTTGAAATCCCACACGCCGCCCTGATCGAGCAGGACGCGGGGACGATCGACGTAGACAAAAGATCCGCTGAGCTTTTGCGATGGCGACAGGGAATGGTCGGCCTTCACGGAGAACTGATTCTGGGTGAAGCCGGCCTGATTCGACACGGGGAAGAAGGAATTATTCAAGAGGGCGATCTGGCCGTTTGGGCCTTTCACTGTCGGCGAGTAGTCTTTCATAAAGATCGCACCGAGCTTTCTCGCGGGACCGGAGATCGACTGCAAGGGAATGACATTGCCCGGAAACGGATCGCGAACCATCTGGCCGCCCATGATACTGGTGGATGCCGGGTCGTAGATCGCACCCTGGGAAATGTTTCGGCCGAGCGCATCCTGGCCGATAACTTGATTTCCTAGAAGCCTGCTGAGATTGCCGTTCCAGAACTCATTGGGCGGGACCGTTACGGTAGGAGAACCGCCGCCCGCCGACGATTCCTGGTAGCGCTCGTAAGCGACGTAGAAGAACGTCTTGTCCTTGCCGTTGTAAATCTTTGGCAGGTAGACCGGCCCGCCCAGCGAACCGCCAAAGTCATGCCGGCGGTCCCTTTGCCTGGGGTTGTCAAAGTAATTGTTCGCGAAAGAATTCGCGTCCGCCCATTCGTTGTGAATGAGTCCGAGAGCGGAACCATGCATCTGGTTGGTGCCGGACTTCATCACGAAGTTGAACGCTCCGCCGCCGGTTCGGCCGTATTCGGCGCTCATGCCGGAGGTCTGGACTTTGAATTCCTCGAACGCTTCCACAGATGGGCTGGATTCGCCGAAGTGGCCGCCGATGTAAATCGTCGCGTCAGACCCGTCCAGAACCACAGCTTTCGAAAACGCCGCGCTTCCATTGATCCGGCTGGTGTAATTGTTTCCGCCAACGCCCGGCGTCAACAGGTACGCAAAATTCTCCGCGTAGCGCCCGCCGGAAAAGTCGAGTGGCAGATCGGTCATCGAGCGACTGTTCAGGACGGTGCCCACCTCGGGCGTATCCGTTTGCAGTAGCGGCGCTTCTTCGCGGACCTCGATAGATTCGCTAACCGCACCCAATTGCATCTCGGCGTCAATTCGCGCTACCTGAGCCACGTTCAACGTAATAGGGTCCCGAACAAAAGTCTTGAATCCGGACGCGCGGAAAGCGAGCTTGTACACTCCAATGGGAAGATTCGGCACCGTGTACTTGCCGGCTTCGTTGGTCAGCGATTCGTAGGCAGCGTTCGTCTTTGTGTTCGTGACCTGAACGCTTATGCCAGACACCGGGGCTCCCGACGCATCACGGACGTTACCGGTAAAAGTTGCACGGTCCTGTTGCGCAAAGACCACAGGGGCTGTGATCAGGAAAAGTAATGTCAACCCTCTCCAGAGCATGGATGCTAGATCCTAGGATTTCGGTTAACCGGACTTCTGGCTTCTAGAACTTCGACGTGGAGTTCGTGGTCTCTCCAGCATAAAACTACTGGCGGCTGTTGCAAAGCTCGATAGACGAACGCAGCCGTCCAGACATGGTATTTCAATGCGGTTACGAATCAACCCGCCGGAGTTAAGGGCCTCACTTGCGCAAACCTTCGCCAACGCGGGGTCCAGATCCACCGTCTTGCCGGAGGATCGTCGGTACCACGAAAGAGTTACTTAAAAACTCCGAGTCTTGGTAATTCCTTTCGCTGCGCTACTCCCGTACGCTTCAATCAACGGATTCATACGGCAAGGAGATTTCATGACACCGAAAGCAAGCAATCGTGTTCCGGCACCCGAGGTCATCACGGATCTGACCGGCGATGCCGTCGTGGAGATATTCGCGGTTCTGCGTCAGCTGCTGGCCGATGTCTTCACGCTCTATGTAAAGACCAAGAACTTCCATTGGCACATGAGCGGCCGTCACTTTCGCGATTATCACTTGTTGCTGGACGAGCAGGCGGAGCAGATCTTCGCCATGACCGACGATATCGCGGAACGGGCCCGCAAGATCGGCGGCGCGACCATTCGCTCCATCAGCGATATATCCGGGAATCAGCGTCTGAAAGACAACAATCAGGATTTTGTGCCGCCGGAGAAAATGCTGGCGGAGCTTCGCTCGGACAACCAGCAGCTCACCCGTTTCCTCCGTTCAGCACACGAGATCTGCGAGGAGCTCAACGATGTTGCCACCACCAGCCTGATCGAGGTGTGGATCGACCAAACCGAGCGGCGGACGTGGTTCCTGGCTGAGACAGCCCGCACTCTCTAGGAGGCATCCATGGCAGCCGCAAACGTGGGAATAGCACCAATGAAGGCCGCGCAGATCCCCACGGCGGGAGCGGATTTTCAGATCGTCGAACGTGAGATTCCTAAGCCGGGCGCAGGACAGGTGCGCATCAAGGTGCAGGCCTGTGGTGTCTGCCACAGTGACGTATTCACAAAAGAAGGCCAGTGGCCGGGAATTCAGTTTCCGCGCGTTCCAGGACACGAAGTCGCAGGCGTTATCCACGAACTGGGCGCAGGCGTTCTCGCCTGGAAGCTGGGACAGCGCGTCGGTGTCGGCTGGCACGGCGGACAGGACAACACGTGCCCCTCCTGCCGGCGCGGGGATTTTCGCAATTGCCGGAACCTGAAAATCCCGGGCATCAGCTACGACGGCGGATACCAACAATACATGGTGGCTCCCGTCGAGGCCCTGGTCCCGATCCCGGAAACTCTAACCGACGTCGAAGCCGCACCGCTGCTGTGCGCCGGAATTACAACCTACAACGCGCTGCGGCACAGCGGCGCGCTCCCGGGCGACTTGGTCGCGATAGAGGGGATCGGCGGTCTGGGTCATCTCGGAGTTCAATTTGCGAGCAAGTTTGGCTACAAGGTCGCGGCAATAGGGCACGGGTCCGAACACGGGGATCTCGCGAAGAAACTCGGCGCGACCGTGTATATCGACAGCAAGTCGGCGAACGCTGCCGAGGAGTTGCAAAAACTGGGAGGCGCGCAGGCGATTCTCGCGACGGCCCCAAGCTCCAAGGCGATGTCCGAACTGATCGACGGCCTGGGCCCGAACGGTAAATTAATGGTGATTGGTGCGGCTTTCGATCCCATCGAGGTCACACCCGTGCAACTCATCACGGGCAGTCGATCGATTCAAGGCTGGGCCGCGGGGACGGCGGCGGATTCCGAGGACACTCTGCGCTTCGCCGAATTGAGCGGCGTGCGTCCGATGATCGAAACTTATCCGCTCGAAAAGGCTGGCGAGGCGTACGCTCGCATGCTGAGCGGCCACGTGCTGTTCCGCGTCGTCCTCACGATGTGACGTCGGCTAATGATGCGACATCCGACTTTCTATCGCACGACACAGATCGATGGTCTCTCCGTCTTCTACAGAGAGGCCGGCCCGAAGGATGCGCAGACGTTGCTCCTGCTGCACGGCCTCCCCTCTTCCTCGCGGATGTTCGAGCCGCTCTTCGCCCGTCTTTCCGATCGCTATCAGCTTGTCGCGCCTGATTACCCAGGCTTTGGACATAGCGACTGGCCGGACCCTAAAACATTCGCGTATACGTTCGACCACTACGCCGAGATTATGAATCGCTTCACCGAAGCGCTCGGACTGTCGCGCTACACGCTCTACATGCAGGACTACGGTGGCCCCGTGGGATTCCGCATGGCCTTGGCGCATCCAGACCGGATCGAGGCTCTCATTGTGCAGGATGCTGTGGCGCACAACGAAGGCCTGGGTGCGAATTGGAAGACGCGGCGGGCGTTTTGGGCCGATCGTGCCGCCAATGAAAGCACGCTGCGCACAAATCTCCTGTCGCTGGCGACGACGCGGACACGCCATGTCGGGAGCGATCCTAACGTGGAACGCTATGACCCGGATCTGTGGACCGATGAGTTCGCCTTTCTTAGCCAGCCTGGCCAGGGCGATATTCAAAGCGACCTTTTCTACGACTACCGCACGAACGTAGAAGCCTACCCCAAGTGGCAAGCCTGGATGCACGAAAAGCAGCCTCGGCTTCTGGTCCTTTGGGGAAAATACGACCTGTCGTTCGAGCTTTCTGAACCGGAGGCCTACGCCCGAGACGTGCCGAATGCCGAAGTCCATGTGCTCCAAGCGGGCCATTTCGCGCTTGATACAGCAGCGGACCAGATTGCAGAGATCGTTCGGGCCTTCATGTCGTGTTCTTAGTAACTAAAGGAGAGGAAATCATGCCGACAATCGCAACCAAAGACGGTACACAGATTTACTACAAGGACTGGGGCAGCGGGCAACCCGTCGTCTTCAGTCACGGCTGGCCACTGAGCGCCGATGCGTGGGATGAGCAACTGATATTCGTCGCGAGCAACGGCTATCGGGCGATCGCTCACGATCGTCGCGGCCATGGCCGCTCGACCCAGACCTGGAACGGCAATGAGATGGACACCTACGCCGACGATCTTGCGGCACTTGTCGAGCAACTCGACCTGAAAGACGCCATCCACGTGGGCCATTCTACCGGCGGTGGCGAAGTCGCACGCTACATCGGCCGCCACGGCACTAAGCGCGTCGCCAAGGCGCTTTTGGTGGGCGCGGTGCCTCCATTGATGCTCAAGACCGCGGCCAATCCGAACGGCTCGCCGATGGAAGTGTTTGATGGACTTCGGAGCGGGGTCGCCAATGACCGCTCGCAATTCTACAAGGATCTCAGCGCGCCATTTTACGGCGCCAACCGGCCGGGTTCCAAGGTTTCGCAGGGAGTGCGCGACCAGTTCTGGCGCCTGAGTATGCAGGTGGGCATGAAGGCCGCGTTCGACTGTATCAAAGTGTTTTCCGAGACGGACTTCACGGAGGACTTGAAAAAGTTTGACATTCCCACGCTATTCATCCATGGCGACGACGACCAGATTGTTCCCATCGTTGCTGCGTCGCCGCTCGCCGCGAAAATCGTCAAGGGTTCGACCCTGAAGATTTATCTAGGCGCACCACACGGCCTCACGACCACGCATCGGGACCAGTTCAACGCGGATCTGTTGGCGTTCCTCAAGACGGCGGTCCTGACCAAGTCAACGGGTGTCTAAGCGGAAGGGAGAGAATATATGATTCTAAGCGCGTTTACGCTCATTCACGTCGTTATCAGCCTGATAGCCATTGGATCGGGTTTCGCCGTTGTGTCCGGCCTGATTGCTTCCAAACCGCCGGATGGCTCGACCACGCTGTTCTGGACCACCGCTGTGGCGACCACCGTCACCGGCTTCCTCTTTCCGTTTCACGGCTTCACGCCGGCCATCGGATTGGGCATTGTGTCGATGTTGGTGCTGGCCATCGGACTCGCTGCGCTCTATCGTTTCGATCTCGTGGGGGGCTGGCGTCGCACGTATGCGATTAGCACGGTGATTGCGCTTTATCTCAACATGTTCGTGCTGGTCGTGCAGTTATTCGAGAAGGTTCCGGCGCTCAGAGAACTCGCGCCGACTCAGTCCGAGCCGCCATTCCAGATCGCTCAATTGGTTGTGCTGGTCGTCTTTGTGGCGTTGGGGGTTCAAGCCGCACGGAAGTTCCACGCTGAGCCACTGCACATGTCGAAAACACGGACCGCTAAAGCCTGAAGTGCCGGCGGGCAAATAAACGACGTAAGCATCGGCAAATACAGCACGAAGAAGACTGTCCCGCGACTTCTGATGGGAGACCCAAGGATATTGGGAGAGCGTTGCCGTGAATCGATTCATCGCGCCAAGTCATCTCACTTTTTGTGACGCATGGGCGCGTCGCTGGAGCGAACGGTGAACCATTTGACAGAGCGATTTGGTATCTGGGTGGCGACCTGCCTGATCGGCATAGGCGTAGTGGGTTCCGCTGGATGCTCCACTGCCACTCAAGGGGCGAAGACTGCCGAACCTCCGGTCGTCGAGGTTGTGCAAGTCGAGCAAAAGGACGTTCCGATATACACCGAGTGGATCGGCACGCTGGACGGACTGGTCAATGCCGATATCAAGGCCCAGGTGACCGGCTACTTGCTGAAGCAGGACTATACGGAAGGTTCGTTCGTTAAGAAGGGTCAACTCCTTTTCGAGATCGATCCGCGGCCTTTCCAGGCGGTAGTCGATCAGGGTGAAGGCCAGCTCGCCCAAGCCAACGGGCAGTTGGCGCAAGCCAAAGCACAACTCACGCAAGCCGAGGCGCAGCTTGCCGTGATGGAAGCAAATCAGGTCCGAACCCAGCTCGACGTCGACCGGTATGTGCCGTTGGCGAAGCAACAGGCCATTACTCAGCAGGACATGGACAACGCCACCCAGAACAACGTGGCGGCGAAGGCTCAAGTACAGGCCGCGAAGGCGCAGATCGAGACGGCCAGAGCCCAGATCCAAGGCGCCAATGCCGCGGTTCAGGCGGTCACGGCTACGGTTGAAACGGCCAAGTTAAATCTAAACTTCACGCGGCTGACGTCGCCGATTGACGGCCTCGCCGGAATGGCGCAGCAACAAGTAGGCGCGCTGGTAAGCCCGGCGGGCGGGCCTGTAACCACCGTTTCGACGGTGAATCCCATCAAGGTTTATTTCACCGCCAGCGAGCAGGAGTATCTCGATTTTCACCGCCGCTATTCGACACCGGCTACGTTGGACGCCGCGCGGAAAGGTTTGGTCCTGGAACTGATACTGGCGGATGGGAGCATTTACCCGCAAAAGGGCAGCTTCTATTTTGCGGATCGGGAAGTCGCTCAGGGAACCGGTACCATTCGCGTGGCGGGTCTGTTCCCGAACCCGGGGAACCTCTTGCGCCCCGGACAGTATGGCCGCGTGCGTACCTCCCTGCGAACCAAAGATGGCGCGTTGCTGATTCCACAGCGGGCCGTGACTGAAATGCAGGGGACCTATCAGGTTGCCGTCGTCGACGGCGAGAACAAAATCAGCATTCGCAACGTGAAGACCAGTGACCGGGTGGGTTCGCAGTGGATCGTCGATGAAGGGTTGAAGCCCGGAGAGCGGGTGGTCGCCGAGGGTGTCCAGAAAGTTCGTCCGGGGATGACGGTGCGGCCCAAGCCGTACACGGCGGGTCAGGCGAAGCCAGTGGAAACGGCGGCGAAGTAACGGCCATGTCGAAATTCTTCATCCGCCGTCCCATCGTCGCGATGGTCATTTCGATCCTGATGGTGATCGTGGGTGCGGTCACCATTGCGGGACTGCCGGTGGCGTTGTTCCCCCAGATCGCTCCGCCCGAAATACAAGTTTCGGCCGTCTACACGGGTGCGGACGCGCTGACCGTCGAGCAGTCCGTCGCCACTCCCATCGAGCAGCAGATGAGCGGCGTGGACAACATGAACTACATGTACTCGCTGAACGCCACGGCCAAGGGCGACATGCGGCTGATTGTGGATTTCGACGTCAAGACGGATCCGAACACCGATCTGATTTTGGCGCAGAGCCGCACCACGCTCGCCGCGTCCCAGCTTCCGGCTGAGGTCAACAACTATGGCGTCACGGTGCAGAAGACCTTAACCGCCCCGCTGATGCTGCTCAGTTTGAACTCGCCGAACAATACTTTAGACGCGCAATTCCTGGCTAACTACGCCTACATCAACCTCAACGATCAACTCACGCGAGTGCCGGGCATCGGCAGCGTCCAGGTTTTCGGCGCCGGTCAGTATGCGATGCGGCTTTGGGTCAAGCCCGACCAGCTGGCTAAGCTCGGCATCACCGTGCCTGAGATCGTGAACGCGGTTCAGACCCAGAACACGGTGAATCCGGCCGGTCAGGTGGGCGGCGAGCCGATTCCGAAAGGTCAGGAATTCACCTATTCGGTTCGCGCTGCGGGGCGGCGCACGTCGCCCGAAGAGTTCGGGCAAATCGTGGTGCGGGAAACGCCCGACGGCGGAATCGTGCGGGTGAAGGATGTCGCGCGAGTCGAGTTGGGATCGCAGGATTACACCCTCTCCGGCCGCTTCAATGGAAAGGCCAGCGCTGTAATCGCCGTTTACCAGTTGCCCGGTTCGAACGCCGTCCAGGCTGCCGAGGGCGTGAAGAAACTCATGGCCGAGGCGAAACAGCGCTTTCCAGAGGGCATGGATTACGGGATTGCTCTGGATACGACACGCGCGGTCACCGAAGGCATTCGAGAGATCGTCCAAACGCTGGCCATCGCGATCCTGCTGGTGATCGTGGTGGTCTACATTTTCCTGCAAGGCTGGCGCGCCACGCTGATCCCCTTGCTCGCGGTGCCGGTTTCCCTGATAGGCACGTTCGCATTCTTCCCGATGTTCGGTTTCTCCATCAATACGCTGTCACTCTTTGGCCTGGTATTGGCGATTGGCCTGGTGGTCGATGACCCCATCGTAGTGGTCGAGGCAGTGGAGCGGCACATCGAAAACGGTCTTGCTCCCAAGGCCGCGGCATTTAAGGCGATGGAAGAAATCTCGGGGCCGGTGATCGGCATCGCCCTGGTTCTGTCCGCGGTGTTCGTGCCGACGGCATTCATTCCGGGCATCACCGGAAGACTCTACCAGCAATTCGCCGTGACCATCGCGATCTCCGTGATCCTTTCCGCATTCAATGCGCTCACCTTGAGTCCCGCGTTGGCCGCGCTGCTGCTGAAACCCAAGACGGCAAGCCACGGCCTGTTGAGGAGATTCTTCGACTGGTTTAACCGCCAGTTTGGACATGCCACTGACAACTACGTACGGTGGTCCGGCACGCTCATCCGCAAGAGCGGCGTTGCATTAGTGATGTTGGTGATCTTCGGAGTCGCAGGCGTGTTCTTCAGCACGAAAGTGCCCTCCGGCTTCCTGCCGGATGAGGATCAGGGGTATGTCTACGTCAATCTCCAGCTGCCCAATTCGTCTTCGTTTCAACGCACCGACGAAGTTGCCAGGAAAGTCGAAAGTATTCTCGCCCAAACTCCGGGCGTTCAGGGCACAACCAGTGTTGTCGGCTTCAGTTTGCTCAGCCTGGTTCGGACCAGTTACAACGCCTTCTTCTTCGTGACGCTCAAGGACTGGAAGGATCGCGAGTCACGGGAGCAGCAGTTCCAGGCCATCAAGCAGCATCTGAATGCCGAACTGAGCAAGCTGCCGGAGGGCATCGCGTTCGACTTTTCGCCGCCGGCGATTCCAGGAGTAGGCACTTCCGGCGGATTCACCTTCATTCTCCAGGACCGGGCAGGGAAAGATGTGCCGTTCCTGGCGGCGAACGTGAACACGTTCATCGCGGCGGCCAGCAAGCGCCCCGAGATCGCCGGTCTGAGCACAACGTTTCTTCCCAGCGTGCCGCAGCAGTACGTCGATGTGGATGAAGACAAGGTCCTCAAACAGGGCGTCCCGATCAACGACGTCTACCGTACCATCCAGGCATTCATGGGCGGCCTGTTCGTGAATTACTTCAACCGGTTCGGGCGGCAGTGGCAGGTGTACATCGAGGCGGAGGGCGAGTATCGCACAAAGGCCGAAAACGTCGGGCAGTTTTACGTGCGCAACAACAAGGGCGAAATGGTGCCGCTCTCCGCATTGACGAAATTCGAGTCGCGTCCCGGTCCGGAATTCACCATGCGATACAACATGTATCGATCGGCGCCGCTTAACGGGAACGCCGCGCCGGGCTACAGTTCCGCGCAAGCCATGAAGGCGCTGGAAGAGGTCTTCGCGCAAACTATGCCGCGCGAAATGGGCTATGACTACGCGGCCATGTCGTTCCAGGAAAAGCAGGCGCAGCAAGGCATACCGCCGGCGGTCATCTTTGGGTTCTCGCTGCTGTTCGTTTTCTTGGTGCTGGCCGCCTTGTACGAGAGTTGGTCTTTGCCCTTCAGTGTTCTTTTGAGCACCCCCGTCGCGATCTTTGGAGCCTTCGCGGTTCTGTGGCTGCGCCGCGTGGTTCTGGGATGGTTTCTACCCGTGTATGAAGTCCAGATCGAAAGCGACGTGTATTCACAGATCGGTCTCGTCATGCTGATCGGACTGGCGGCCAAGAACGCGATCTTGATCGTCGAGTTCGCCAAGGACGAGTTCGAGAAAGGGAAGAATTTGGTCGACGCGGCTCTCGAAGGAGCCCGCCTCCGCTTGCGTCCGATTCTGATGACCTCGTTCGCGTTCATTCTCGGCTGCGTGCCCTTATGGACGGCTTCCGGGGCAGGATCGGTCGCCCGCCAGATCATGGGCACCACAGTGATCGGGGGTATGCTGGCCGCCAGCGTGATTGGTATCTTCTTTATCCCGGCGATCTTCTACGTGGTGGAGAGGGTGTCGGGCGCGGCCAAGAAGACTCCCGTCGTTGTATCGTCAGAGCCGGCGCCAGTGCAGGGAGATTGAGGATGATGAGGAAGCCAGTCATCGCAGTCGTCGCCGCGGCGCTGCTCGCGGGCTGCACCGTCGGACCGAATTATCAGCGGCCTGCCATCCCGGCGCCGGCCAACTTTCGCGCCCCTGGGGGAACACCCACTACCGATCCAACATCCTTGGGCGATCTCAAGTGGTTCGAGGTATTCAAAGACGAGAAGCTCCAGGAGTTGGAACGGACGGCGCTGGCGCAGAACTACGACTTACGCGACGCTGCCGCGCGAATCGAGGCAGCCAACGCGCAACTGGGCGTCACGCGATCCAATCAGTACCCGAACGTAGGCGCCGGAGCGGACATTTCTACAATTCGCCTTTCGCGGAACGGACAGACACCTCTGCCGGTGGCATTCGTGCCGTCGCAGAATCGAACGTTCGGGGCGGCGACGCTCAGCCTGCTCTCCTTCGAAGTGGATATCTGGGGACGGCTGCGCCGCGCCACCGAAGCCGCCCGCGCCAATCTCCTAAGCGCCGAAGAGAATCGCAAAGCCGTCATGACCACTTTGGTCAGCGATGTGGCAAGCAACTACTTCAGCCTGCGCGAGCTGGACTATCAACTGGATATTTCCCGGCGCACGCTGGCCACCCGGCAGGAGTCGCTCGATCTTATTAAGAACCGCCAGGCCGGCGGCGTGGCGACGCTGCTCGACCTGCGGCAAGGCGAGCAACTGGTGTACACCGCGTCCGAAACGATTCCGGCGCTCCAGCAACAGATCGAGCAGACCGAGAATCAGATCAGCCTGCTGTTGGGCAGGAATCCAGGCGAGATCCTGCGCGGGCGAAGCCTTACCGAACAGGAGATGCCGCCGGAGGTGCCCGCCGGTTTGCCTTCAGCTCTTTTAGAGCGCCGCCCGGATATTCGTGCGGCGGAGCAAAACCTGATCGCGGCCAATGCCGAAATCGGCGTGGCGAAGGCCGCTTACTTTCCGCAGATCAGCCTGAGCGGATTCCTGGGCGGGCAGGGCACGCAGCTCTCGAGCTTGTTCAGCGGGCCTAGCGGCGTCTGGAACTTCACGCCGCAAGTGACACAGCCTATCTTCACAGCCGGACGCATCAAGTCGGAAGTGAAGCTGTCTCAGGCATTCCGAGAGAGCGCCTTGATTCAATACAAGAAGGCCATCCAGACCGCCTTTACCGAAGTCTCCGACGCCCTGATCGCGCATCAGCGGGTCCGGGAAAGCCGCGTTCAGCAGGAGCTCTTGGTGGCCGCGCTGCAGGATCGGACGAATCTTGCCTACGTCCGCTATCGCGGCGGCGTGGACACGCTCCTGAATGCGCTGGATGCCGATCGCGACCTGTTCCAGGCCGAGCTGGCGCTCTCGCAGATCCGGCTGAACGAGCTGAACAGTGTCGTGCAGCTCTACAAGGCTCTGGGCGGCGGCTGGCAGTAGGAATTCCGCTTCTCCGCTAGGCCACGCCCGCGGGTTTGGCCTGAAATGCGAGCACGGCTTCCGATCTGGTTCCGTAAATGTCAAAAATCCGGTGGAGGCGCACCAACTTGAAGGCTCCCCGAACCTGCTTGGACATTCCGCATAGTTTCAGATCGCCCTTCTTGGCAGTGAGCTGCCGCAGGCACGAGAGCATTGCGCCCAGCCCCGAGCTGTCCATGAACCGCACCCGGCTCAGATCGAGCACCACTTTCGTATTCGCCTGGAGGAGCGGTGCGATATCGCGCTTGAGTTCGGAGGCGTTGCTCGCGTCCAATTCCTCCACCGGCACGGCTACCGCTGCAACGTCGCCGATTTTATCGATTGGCAATTCCATCAGAGTTCACTTCCTTCCTATCCGTTTTATGTCAGTCTCGCCGGTTCTTGACCAGGGAAATGCAGTTCCGGCCGCGCTCGTCGCGGTAGTAGCGCACCTGGTCCACGCTCTTGAAGATGATGTAGGTCCCGAATCCGGATTCCCGTCCGCCGTCCGGTACCGCAGGCTCCAACGGCGCCGGATCGAAGCCCGCTCCGAGGTGGCGAAACGTGACCGCGATGGCGTTGGGGCGAGCCTCCACTTCCAGATGAATCCATTGGTCGGTCCGGCCATGGTAGGCGTGCCGCATGATGTTGCTGGAGGCTTCATTGACCGCCAGCTCCAGTGCGTCCACCAGGTCTTCGTCCGGAGCGGGATCGTGCAGCGTGCCGCAAAACTCGCGGACAAAGTGGCGCAACTTTCGGAGCTCCCGCAAGTCGCTTAAGACTTCCATCTCCGCCCGCGCCTCGGCCACCGGCTGCTGGCCAATCCGGATCGCCACGCTGGTCAAATCGTCACTCAGCAACGACGCCCCGGCAAAGGCCGACACGGCAGCGCGAATGGAATCCGCCAGAAGGACGGGCTCCAGCCCGGCGTTGGCCTCCACGTGCGCGATCAGCCGTTCCACGCCGAACAGCTCCCCGGCCGGGTTGCGCGCCTCCGTGATTCCGTCGGAGTACATGAGCAGCACGTCGTTGAGCTCGAACGGCGCCGAAATCTGATCGAAGATCTCGCCTTCGCGAATGCCCAGGGGCAAGCTGTCGCCATGCAGTACCTCGCAGCGTCCGGTGGCGGCGTGCCAATGAACAATGCCCGTGTGGCCGCAATCCACCAGCGTAAAGATTCGTCGATCCAGATTCAGGCGGGCATAGCACAGCGTCACGAAGCTTTCGAGATCGATCAGATGGCGCACGATCTCGGCATGCGCCAGCATGACGATATCCTTGGGCTCGGGCAGCCGGCCATTCTGCGAGGCCGCCAGCAGGTAGCTGAGCGCCTTGAATAATTCACTCTTGGTGGCGGCTCCCAGCAGGGCGGCAGGGATTCCTTTGCCCATCACGTCTCCCACGATCACGTCCAGAGACCGGTCGGGATAGGTGAGAAAGATGTAGAAGTCGCCATCGATCCCCTGGGAAGGAACCGTAAGCGCCGCAATCTCGATACCCGGGACGACGGGCGGCTGGCTCAGCAGAAGAGCCTGCTGGATCCGCAACCCGACCTCCACGTCGCGCGACCGGAGCTGCTCCAGTTCCACGCTGATCGCCCGCTCATGTATGACAAGTTCCTCTTTGAGTTGATTGGCCGCTTGCAGTTGGGCGGTGCGCGCCACCACCCTCTGCTCCAGTTCCGAATTCATCGCACGGACTTGCGCTTCCGCCCACTTGCGTGCGCGGGATTGCTCCGCTTCGAGGACCGCGCGCTCGACGGCGGACCCCAGGCGCGCCAAACGGTCCTTGTGGACGTAATCGTTCGCGCCCGCCTTGATCATGCCCACCGCCGCTTCATCCCCCAGGATGCCGGTCACCACGATAACGGGCAGATCGGGATCTTTTTCACGGACCATCCGAACTGCCGAGAGACCGTCAAAGTTCGGAAGCGAGTAGTCGGCCAGGATCACATCGGGATGGAATTGGTCGAGCGCTTCGGTGAAGGCGTCGCGTGTGGCGGCGTTTTGCACCACGTGCGGCAATCCCGTCTTGCCCAAATGCCGCGCGACAAGCTCCGCGTCCGCCGGAACGTCCTCCAGATGCAGGATTCGGAGCTCTTTTGGGGTACTCACAGCTCTACGGCACCCTGTTAATGACCAGCCAGTAAAGCCCCAGCTTCGCGATGGTGTCCGCGAACTGGTCGAACTCCACCGGCTTGGCGATGTAGCTGTTCACGCCCAGCCGATAGCATTCCTTAAGATCGCGGTCCTCTTTGGAGGACGTCAGGACCGCGATCGGGATCTCGCGTGTACGCTCATCCGATTTGAGCCTGCGCAAGACCTCGATCCCGTCCACTTTCGGCAGGCGCAGGTCGAGCAGGATCACCCTCGGTTTCACGCCATTCGGAGTCCCGGCATAGGGGCCGGTGCGGAAGATAAAGTCGAGGGCCTCGGCGCCGTCTTTCATCCAGACCAGGTTGTTGGCCAGATTATGTTTCTTGAGGGCGCGCATGCACAGTTCCGCATCGGTCGCATTATCCTCCACCAGCAGAATATCCAGTTCCTTGATGGATTCATTCATGATTTGCCTCCGTTCGGCAGTGCGAAAGAGATTGTTGCGCCCTGGCCGACTCTGCCTTCGGCCCATACGCGCCCGCCGGGCCGCGCCACGATGCGTTTCACGATAGCCAGGCCGATTCCGGTGCCAGGGAATTCGTTCTGGCCGTGCAAGCGCTGGAAAACACCGAACAGCTTGCCGACATACTGCATGTCGAATCCAACACCGTTGTCTTTGACGTAGTAGATGGTTTCGTGATCCCCGGCCTGCGCGCCGACTTCAACGACGCCCCCAGGCTTGGGCCGCGTAAACTTGATGGCGTTGTCCAGAAGATTGGTCCACAGCCGCTGGATCATCGGCGCGTCGCCCTCTGAGCCGGGCAGGGGAGGTATCTGCACTTTGACGTTGCTGCCGGCCAGGGCGGGCTCCAGGGTCCGCAGCGCCTCCCGAACCAACTCGTTCATGTCAATCGAGCGAATGGAAGGCTCCATGCGGCCGGCGCGCGAGAAGGCCAGGATGTCGTCGATCATCTGCGCCATCTTCTTGGTCGCTTCGCGAATCACGTTTACGATGCGCTGGCCTTCGGCGTCGAGTTTGGGGGCGTAGTCTTCAATCAGAATACGCGAAAATCCGTCCACGGCCCGCAGTGGCGTACGCAGATCGTGGGATACCGAGTACGCGAAGGTTTCGAGCTCCGCATTCGCGCCTTCGAGCCTGGTATTCGTGGTCTGAAGCTCACCCGTACGCTGGACGACCATCTCCTCGAGGTGTTGACGGTAGGCTGCCAGTTCCTGTTCCACCCGCTTGCGCTCGGTGACATCACGCGCGGCGGCGAAGACTCCAGTGACCGATCCGTTCTCATCGCGGTAAAGACTTGCGTTATAAAGGACGTCGGTTATTTTGCCGGACACGTGCCGGATGGCCAGCGCATAGTCGATCACCTGTCCCTGGTCGAATACCCGGCGATAACTCGCACGAGCGTTTTCGGGCTCGGTGAAGTAACTGGCGAAATCGGTCCCGACGAGTTCGGACCTGCGGATGCCGGTCGCTTCTTCCGTGGCCTTGTTGACATCGGTGATCTTACCTTCCGGATCGATGGTGACCAAGGGGTCCAGGCTGGCTTCGATCAGGCTGCGGGAGTACCGAGATGCCGTCCGCAGAGTTTCCTCCGAGCGCCTGCGGGCTCGCTCCCGGGATTCGGCGAAGACGCTCATACCAACTCCGATGGGCAAGAAGATCGCGAGATCGATTACGTCGCCGAGCTTCTCCACGGTGATTCCAGGCGGATCAAAGAAGAAATATGCAGCAGCAAGACCAGAAAGGAAAGTGGCCATGATCCCCGGTCCCATCCCGCCCATAACGGCAGCCAGGAAAGTCGCGGGAAAGAGAGTTATGAATGTCGCTAGCGTTACCCTAAAAGACTTCTCCACCAGGTGGCGCAGAATCGTCGCGACCGCGACCAGGAGCACCGCGCCTCCATATCGCAGCGGCTGGGGGAGTTCCGCTGCGAAGCCCTCGAAGAACCACCGGCGCATCACGGTGCCTTGCGAACCGCCATAGCTCCATTGCGGCCGGGCACATATCAAGGCCAGCGAAAAAATGGCCAGCGCGGCGGCTGCCGGCAAAGACGTATGCGTGTGATACTCCCGCGGCGCCAGGGTGAAGTCGAGGAGATTGAACAGCGCCAGGAGTGCAGCGATAAACGAAAGCAACTGGCTCGGCCAGAACTGCCGCCGCGTCGTCCGGTCCAGAAAAATTACCGCCAGCCCGAGCAAAACAAAATTTATCGCGTTGATGGGCGCCATCAGCCCCGGGCGTATGGCGCCGATCGCACGCGGGTTTTCGACAAACAGAAACTGGTCGATACCCAGGTTCCACCCGAAGAGATATTCCCCAAAGCTCGCCAGACCTATAACCGCAGCTAGCCCGGCTAGCGCCTGGGCCACAAGAATTCGTCCGCGAGTTTGCTTGGTTTCCGACTTCCGCAGCCACAGCGCGATGCCGAGCAGGATCAGGCAAACGGCGGTATTGGCCTTGATCTGAACCAGCCCCGGAAGGCCGCTCTTCAGGACGGGAATATCGAATACCCATCCGGCGAGACACACAAGGCCCACACCGGCCGATAGCGCCGCGCCCAAGGAGACGAAGGAACTCCATTGCCTCACCGAAGGAGCCGGCGGAGCTACGGGCGATGCGGCGACAGGTTCGGCCCTCGATGCCGGCACACTTCCCATGGAAACGTTCCTCAGGCAAGTGGGTGTCCACGGTGGAACGCATTCAGAATCACACCACTTGGCCCGCGGTTCGCGAAAACTGTGCACCCGCGCGAACCCTCTGTAGACAGGTAGTAACATCGCCGAAGTCCATCGGATGCGTTCCCAACGGATTCCTGAAAGGCCACGGACCTGCTTGTGAAACGACAAAGGAGAATATTGTGACCCGCATTCCAGTGGAGAAGGCTAAAGGAGCGGAAGCCGCCTTCGCCGACGCCGGGGAGCTGACGGAGCAGATCCGCCGACTGGCATTTCACCTTTTCGAAAGCCGGGGAGGCGGCGACGGGCATGACCTCGATGACTGGCTGGAAGCCGAGCGCGAGCTGATCCTGGCGCCCCGGCCGGAGCTCCTCCAGCAGGACGGCAGGCTCGAGATCCGCATGCCCGCCGAAGGTTACGAACCGGGAGAAATTCACGTCACAGCCTCGCCTGGCGCGTTGGTGGTGAAAGCGGCATCGGAACGCAAAGCCGGGCAGAAGATTCTGCTGCGGACCATCGAATGGCCGCAGCCGATCGATGTGGACCGGACCACGGCCAGGCTCGACAACGGAATCCTGCACGTGACGGCGATCCGCCAAAAGCAGGAACAACAGCCGGTCAGCGCCTAGCGATCGTGCCTGAGACGATTGTTCCAGACCCACGCGTGCCTGCCGTTTCGGATCTGGCAGAGTACAACCGTAGCCTGATCGAAGCTTGCCCCGACCCCCTCATCGCGATCGGCGCCGAGGGCCAGATTACGGATACAAACCAGGCCTTCCTGGCCATGACCGGCATTCTCCGCGAGAAGCTTATCGGAAGTGACTTCGCCGGCTATTTCACGGATCCGGAACTGGCGCGCGCATGCCACCGCGAGGCTTTCTCCCGCGGGTCGACTACCGGATATCCGCTGGCGATCCGCCACACGTCTGGCCGGCTCACCTACCTGCTGTGCAATGCCGCCTCCTACGGCAAAGGACCGATCGGCGGAGCCAGGGTGGTTGTCATCGCCCACGATGTGACCCAGCAGAAGCGCCGCGAAGAGGAGCTGGCCCAGCTCCACGCCGACATGCTGGTTCACTCGGAGGAACTCAAGCAACGCGAATCGGAGATCACGCGGATCAATGACCTGTACGAGGTTTTGCAGGCTTGCAACTCGCAGCACGAGGCTTATCCCGTGATTGGCTCGGTGGGAACCGAATTGTTTCCCAAGGCTAGCGGGGCACTGGCGGTATCGGTCAGCCGGGGCCATCAGATGGAAACGGCCGTGGAATGGGGAACGGAGCCGCGGATGGCCGCCAGCTTCCTGCTGGACGATTGCTGGGCGGTGCGCCGGGGACAGACGCAGGAGGTAGCCAAGCCCGATGCGCTGCAAGCCTGCAGCCACTTCCAATCCCCACCACCCGGCCCCTACATCTGTCTCCCGCTCTCGGTTCGCGGTGAATTGCTGGGCCTGTTGAATCTGCGCTGCGCGCCGGGAGACCCCCCGCAACCAAAGCAACGCCATTTACTCACAGTGTTAGGCGAGGTGATTAAGCTCTCGCTCTCCAGCCTGAAGCTTCGCGACGCGCTGCGCGCTCAGGCCATCCGGGATCCACTGACGGGCCTGTTCAATCGCAACTATCTGGATGAGACACTGCGCCGGGAGGTATCGCGATCCGCGCGCCATAAGACGATGTTGTGCGTGGCCATGCTGGATATCGATGGTTTCAAGGCGTTCAACGACACCTATGGCCACCATGCCGGCGACATCCTGCTGAAGGCGCTGGCGGAATTCTTTCTGAAGCAGCTGCGTGCCAGCGATATCGTTTGCCGCTACGGCGGCGATGAATTCGTCCTGGTCCTGCCCGACACCAATTCTCAACAGGTGTCGGAGCGGCTCGACCGCCTGCGCGGCGAAGCTAAAGAAATCGAGTGCCGGCATGAAGGGCGGATCCTGCCCTCGGCCTCGCTATCGATCGGCGTCGCCCAGTGGCCCGACCACGGCGCCACCTCGGAAGATCTCATTAAAGCCGCCGATAGCGCGCTCTACTCGGCGAAACACGGTGGCCGGGATCAGGTGTACGTTTTCGCCTCGCTCCAAGACCGAACACCGCCTCCCGATTCCACCGCAGACCGATCCACCGGAGACCAATCCGGATGACAAGTTCAACCGCCGAAGAAACCATGCGCCTGAGCGGGGAACGCTGCCGCGCTCTGGTCATGGCCATCGCCGACATCGTGTGGACCGCGGACGCTAGCGGTCAGGTGATCGAAGACCAGGCTGGCTGGCGGGCCTTTACCGGGCAGACCAGCGAGCAGATCAAGGGTGCGGGTTGGCTCGCGGCCGTGCATCCGGATTCGCGCGAAGAAGCCGTCACTGCCTGGTTCAACGCGGCCGCGCGGGGATCGCCTTACGAAACCGAATGGCGCTTGCGCCGGCGTGACGGGGAATACCGGTACTTCTCGATCCGCGCGGCTCCGGTGCGGGCCGCCAACGGCGGCATTCGCGAATGGATCGGGTGCAATATCGATATTACCGATCACAAACAGTGCGATGACGAACTGCGGCGGATGCATGCCCAAGCGGACGCGGCCGTGGTTCAACTGAAACGGCAGGCGCGCGACATGCAGATCCTCAAGAATCTGAGCGATACGCTGCAGGCGTGCAATTCTCGCGAAGAGGCATATCCGTTCATTGCGCTGGCCGCCACGGAACTGTTTCCCGGCGCGAGAGGCGCGGTTGCCGTACCCGCCGCGGACGTGCGAGACATGCTCGAAACCGCTATCGAGTGGGGCGGAGATTCCCCGGACAAGGGCACATGGATGAAGACGGATTTCGCCCTCGACGATTGCTGGGCGCTTCGCCGCGGCGGTATGCACGAGCCCGGCGTGGGGACGGTATGCCAGCACTTCAGGACTGGCGCCGAGGGGCCGCACGCCTGTGCGCCTTTGGCGGTTCGCGGCGAAGTGTTGGGGTTGTTGAGCATGCGGTTCCCGGATATGCCACGCGTGGATGAAGAACGGCGGGCCGCGATCTCCACATTCGGCAACTCTTTGGCTCTGGGACTCTCGGCGTTGCAACTGCGCGAAATCCTGCTGAAGCAGCCCGCCGATCGCGTTACTCTGCCCGCCCATCGCCTATAGCGTCCCGCTCACAGTAATTAGGTGGCCCTTGCCAGATCGTCCGCCGATACTGAAGCTGGACCACTATGGAAGCGTCTGGAGTGTGGCGAATCCGTGTCTTCGTTCTCACTCTGTGTTTAGGGCCGGCATCGATCCTCTTGCAGCCGCGAGCCTCGGCGCAATCGCAGATTCCGCCTGCCGCGAATGCGCCCAGCCTGATCTCCATGGAAGACGCCGTCCGGATCGCGCTGCAGTACAACCAGGCGCTTCGGGCACAGCGTCTTAACATTGATCAGTCCAAAGCCGGCGAGATTACGGCTTCGCTCAAGCCGAACCCTGTCTTGGGCAACCTGGTCGACACCATTCCGATCTTCTCGCCGCAGACGATCCGCCTTCAGACTCAAATTTACGAGGAAACCCTGAGTTACACGGTGGAGCGCGGAGGGAAACGAGAGAAGCGGGTGGCGGTGGCCAAAGACAACACGGATGTCGCCGCCAAAACCGTAACCGACAATGAGCGCCAGTTGCGGTTTCAGGTGGTCCAGGCATTCATTAACGTTCTGCTGGCCAAGTCGGTTCTCCTGTTGGCCCAAGACAACTTGGCCAATTATTCCCAGCAGCTGGATCTGAACAAGTCGCGCCTCACTGCGGGCGATCTGGCGGAAGCGGATTACATCAAGCTGTCCTTGCAGAAGCTCCAGTTCGAGCAGGATGTTTCGGCGGCCCGCTTGAGCCTGGTCCAGGCGAAGGCGAATCTCCGGCAACAGCTCGGATACCAATCGGTCGCGGAAAACTACGATGTGACCGGATCGCTCACGCACGCCAAGCACGACGTCCAACTGGAAGACCTGGAAAAGCAGGCGCTCGCGAACCGGCCGGACCTGCAGGCCGCGCGCAGCGGAGTGAAAATGGCGGCCGATACCGTGGCGCTCGCTTTCGGTAATAAGGTCCGGGATTGGACCTGGGGCACGGACTATACGAATCAGAATTTCGGGATCAATGGAGTGGGCGTTTCGCTCTCGTTCGAGCTGCCGTTTCACGACCGGAATCAAGGCGAGATCGCCCGCAGCCAGGCAGCGGTCAAGCAGGCGCAAGAGGCCGAATCCTCCACCCAGGTCGGAGTCCTGACCGATGTCGTCAACGCGTATAACGGGCTGCGGACCAGTGAAGAGGTCGTGGACCTTTTCGAAGGCGGCTATCTCGACCAGGCCATGCAGTCGCGCGATCTAAGCAACTATGCCTACCAGCGCGGGGCAGCCACCATTCTGGATCTGCTGGATGCCGAGCGCAGTTATCGGGCAACTCAACTGGCGTACCGGCAAGCACTGGCCGCGCAAATGACCGCAGCCGAGCAGGTGAATCTAGTGGTGGGAGCCCAGGTGATCCGATGAAGGGTTCGATGCAAAACGGGTGTTGCGCGATTTTGGCGCTATTGGCGGCGATCTCCACGTATTCCTGCAGTTCCTCTAAACCGGCTCCGGCCCCGGCCGCCGAGACCTCCGCTCCAGCGGACGAAGCTGCGCTGTTTCAGATTCCGCAGAATCAGTTGGAGCACCTGAAGATCGTCGAAGTCCGAAAGGCGGCCTGGTCCACTACCGTTCGCACTACCGGCACCGTGGATTGGGATGCGGACCACACCACCCAGGCGATTACGCAAGTAAACGGGCCCATTTCGCGTCTTCTGGTGGACTTGGGAACTTCGGTGGCCGTCAATCAACCGTTGCTGTACGTCTCGAGTCCCGACGTCGCCAACGCGATCGTCACATACCGGAAGGCGCGGAATCATCTGGACTACTCGAAACGAGCTCTGGATCGGAACCAGGATCTGCTGGATCACAAAGTTATCGCGCAGAAGGATTTTGAAGCCGCCCAGCAGGATTACAACGATGCCGGTTCGGACGTCGAGAATAGCCTGCAAGCGCTCAAGATTTTTGGCGTCACGCAGCAAGAGGTGGACGACGCTCAGCGCCAGGGCGTGCCGATCAACCCGCAACTGGCGGTGCGCTCGCCGATCGCCGGCGTAGTGGTGCAGAAACTTGTTTCGCCCGGTCTGGTGATTCAAGCCGGCATGACCGCGTGTTTCACCATCAGCGACATATCCACGGTTTGGGTGCAGGGACACATTTACGACCGCGATCTGGAATCGATTCGCATCGGCGATGCGGTCGAGGAAACCAATTCCTCGTTTAAGGAAACATTTCATGGCGTCGTTTCCTATATCGGAGCGCTGGTCGATCCCGCCACCCGCACTACGTCCGTCCGGATCGTGACACGGAACCCGCAAGGAGTGCTTAAGAAAGACATGTTTGTCGACGCTGTGATCCATACCAGATCCGGAAGAAGCGTTCTCGCGGTACCGACTTCGGCGATTCTCCGCAACGATGAAAACCTGCCTTTCGTCTACGTGCAGGCCGCGCCGGGACAGTTCGCGCAGAGGCTGGTGAACCTGGGCGCTCAGCAGGGCGACGAGACGGAGATCATGAGCGGGGCGAAGGAGGGAGAAAAGATTGTCGCGGAAGGCAGTGTCTTTCTCCAGTTTGCCAACAGCACCCGCTAGGAGGTTGCTGATGAGGGGGACAGACTACTCTGTCCCCTCGCGTAGGCTTCTGACTTTGCGTACGATCGCGCGAGTGGACAGAGCGGTCTGTCCCCCTTTTTCGGCGGTTCCCTAGAGACATCTCATGATTTCCCGGATCGTTTCTTTTGCGCTCGCACAGCGGTTTGTGATCCTGGTGGCGGCCTTGGCCGTGATCGTCTGGGGTGTCGTTTCTTTCAGCCGGCTGCCCATCGACGCGTATCCCGACTTGTCGCCGCCGCATGTGGAGATCACCACGCAATGGCCGGGTCACGCGGCGGAGGAAATCGAGCGCCTCATTTCCATTCCCCTCGAAGTGGAGATGAACGGCATCCCGAAAATCGAAGCGCTGCGTTCCATTTCCCTGTACGGACTCTCATCCATCGAGATGAATTTCGAATACGACATCGATCCGTACTTTGCCCGGGAACAAGCCTTTGAACGGCTGGCGAACGTGACCCTGCCGGCTGGAGTCGCCGCCGGCGTCTCGCCTCTCTTCAGCCCCAGCGGATTGGTTTACCGGTACGTACTGGTGAGCCCGGATCGTACGCCGCAGGAGCTGAAGGTGATCGAGGATTGGGTCCTGGAACGCCGTTATCGCGCGATCTCAGGGGTCGCCGACGATTCGAGCCTGGGCGGCACCACCATGCAGTATCAGGTACTGCTCGATCCGAACCGGCTGTTTGCCCATGGCATCACGGTTCCTCAAGTGGTGCAGCAATTGAGCGTGAATAATTCTAACGCGGGCGGCGGTTTCTATTCTCAGGGCGGCCAGTTTTATTACGTCCGCGGGTTGGGAATGGTGAAGACCACCGAGGACATCGGAAACATCGTCCTTTCGACCAACAACGGCACACCCACCTACGTTAAGGACGTCGCCAAGGTCGATATCGGGAGCGCGCCCCGGCTAGGTCAATTCGGCTACATGAAGCAGGACGATGCAGTAGAAGGCGTGATCCTGATGCGTGTAGGCGAGCAGGCCCAGGTGGTACTGAAGCGCGTCGAGGATTTGACCAAGGAACTGAACCAGCATGTGCTGCCGCCGGACGTGAAGATCGTCCCCTATTACGACCGCAGCACGTTGGTGGAGGAGACCAAGCAGACGGTGGAGCGAAACCTGCTTCGGGGGATGCTCTTGGTGCTATTGATTCTGGGATTGTTCCTGTTCAACGTGCGCACCGCCATCATCGTGGCCCTGACCATTCCGTTCGCTTTGATGTTTGCGTTCATCTGCCTGGACTGGCGCCACATTCCTGCCAACTTACTTTCCATCGGCGCGATCGACTTCGGCATCCTCGTGGACGGCGCCGTAGTCATGGTGGAAAACGTGTTTCGCGAGCTGGCGTTGCGCAACGAACGCAACGAGAGCTGCAACCTGATCGACGTGATCCGCTCGGCCGCGCGCGACGTCGAGCGGCCCATCTTCTACGCGGTCGCAGTTATCATCGCGGGGTATCTTCCCATCTACGCGTTGGCCGGGCCCTCGGGTCGCCTGTTTCAGCCGATGGCGGATACGATGTCGTTCGCGCTAGTCGGATCGGTGATCTGTGCGCTGGTGATTCTGCCCGTGCTGTGCTCCTATTTGCTGCGGGGCAGGATTCGGGAACCTAAGTTCGACCTGTTCGACCCCATCCGGCGCGGCTACGCGGTCCTGCTTGGCTGGAGCCTTCGCTATCGTGCTCTGTCCCTGGTGATCCTGCTATCGATTTTCGCGGCGTCTCTTCTGCTGATCCCGCATATCGGCGCCGAGTTCATGCCGCATCTGGATGAGGGTGCGCTGTGGATGCGCGCCACGGCCCCCTACACCATTTCCTTTGAGGAGGCCTCCAAGCTATCCCCACGGATTCGCGCGATTCTTACGAGCTTTCCTCAAGTCACCACCGTCGCCAACGAATTGGGGCGTCCGGATGACGGCACGGATCCCACCGGGTTTTTTAACAACGAGTTCTTCATCGGGCTGAAACCCTACGGCGATTCCGCCTGGCAAGGGGACATCCGCACCAAGAAGGACTTAGTGGAGGCTATCAAGACGAAGATGTCCGCGTTTCCGGGAATCATCTTCAACTACACGCAGCCGGCCGAGGATGCGGTGGATGAAGCGGAGACGGGATTGAAGAGTTCGCTGGCAGTCAAGATTTTTGGCGGCGACCTGGCCACCCTGGAGGATAACGCCAAGAAGGTGAAGCGGATCATCTCGAAGGTTCCAGGCATTACCGACATCACGGTGGTGCGCGAGCTGGGCCAGCCGAGTCTGACTATCGTCCCCAATCGCGAGGAGATCGCTCGTTTCGGACTCAACGTGGATGATGTCAATACCATTGTGGAGACGGCCATCGGCGGCAAGGCAGCTTCACAGGTCATTCAGGGAGAGCGTCAGTTCGACCTTCTTGTCCGCATGCAGGAGCCATATCGCAAGGACATGGACTCGATCAAGAACCTGCTGATCGCGACACCCGATGGCCAGCATCTTCCGCTCAGCCAATTTGCCGACATCCAGATCAACAACAGCGCATCCTTCATCTATCGCGAATCCAACTCCCGATTCATCGGAGTCCAGTTCAGCGTCCAGAATCGCGATCTGGCCGGCGCCGTGGAGGAAGCCAGACGCGAAGTGGACCGGCAAATGAAACTACCCGCCGGCTACACGTTCGACTGGGGAGGCGAATACAAAGACTATACGGCGGCGCGCGATCAGATGAAGATCATCGCTCCGCTCACCGTTGTGTTGATTCTCCTGATTCTGTTCGTGCTGTACGGGAACCTGAAGTTTCCGCTCATTATTCTGTTCGGGGTGCTGGTGACGCAGCCGGTCGGTGGGTTGCTGGCGCTGTGGTGGACCGGGACCACGTTCAGCGTTTCCTCGGGCCTCGGTTTCGTAGCCTTGATGGGCGTCGCGGTGTTGACCAGCGTGATTCTCTATTCCTTCATCAACAAGCTGCGTCTGGAAGGCATGAATACGGCGGACGCGATTTATCAGGCGTCGGTGATGCGGCTGCGGCCCATCACGATGACGGCGATGGTCGCCTGCCTTGGACTCCTGCCGGCCGCTATGTCCACCGGCATCGGCAGCGACTCGCAAAAGCCCTTCGCGATCGTGATCGTGGGCGGCTTGGCTTCCCGGCTGCTTTTGTCGATCTTTCTGTCCCCGATTCTTTACTCCTTGGTCGCGCGAGAGGATGATGTTCTTAAGGTATGAAGACGATAGCGATTACAATGCTGGTTTTTGGGTTGCCGTTGTTCGCGCAGGACGGAATCAAGCAACCTGCTCAAGCGACCACCACTGACCTGGTGAACTTCGCGCCCGGCGGCGTCATCCGATTGACCACTGCATCCAGCAACTTGTTTGTGGAAGCCTGGGATCGGCCTGAAGTTGAGATCACAACGATCAAGTCAAGCCGGCGTGCAGGATGTCTGGATGATATCCGTGTTGTCACAGGACACCCCTCCGCCACCGAACTGGCGATTACAACCACTCTCCCGCCCAGCAACTTTTTCGCTCGTCTGTTCGGCCGCACGTGCGGCGCCACGGTCGAACAGCACGTCAACGCGCCGCGGGATTCGCGCCTGGTCATCCATCACGGCGCCGGCTACGTCATGGTGAGCCGGATCAGCGGGGAGATCGAGGCGACCAGCCGCAGCGGCGACATCGTGGTGATGCTTCCGGATCCGGGCCCTTACGCGATCGACGCGAGGAGCAAGTTCGGAAGCGTCTCTTCGGATTTTACGGGCACGGCTCACAGAGAGAAGGTGATTGGGGAACAGTTCGCAAGTGCGAATCCACCCCAGTCACGCCGGATCTATCTGCGCATCGGCTTCGGAGGCATCACCATCAAGGAAGTGCCGTCGACTCCCGAAGCGCCTCTTGCGGCAGGCACTCCTTAAGCGCTGATTGGGGATAGGTCAATGTCCGAGTACAACCAGATCCTTTATCCAACGCATGTTCACTCGGAAACCCATCCCGACACGCTCGCCCGGACCGCTGTTCTATTCGGGATGGACCCGCCGCCGGTTCAGCAATGCCGGGTTCTTGAGATCGCTTGCGGGGATGGCGGGAACATTATCCCCATGGGCTTCGAGCTCCCCAATAGCGAATTCGTAGGCATCGATTCAGCGAGCATCCCGATTCAGCACGCTCAACGAGTGATTGAGCGATGCGGCATCAAGAACGTAACCGTTCAAGCGCTCGACCTGATGGAATTCGGCCGCGATTTTGGGACGTTCGACTACATCATTGCTCACGGAATCTATTCGTGGGTGCCGGAGACGGTCCAGCAGAGGATCCTCGCGATCTGCCGCGACCATCTGTCGCCCAGTGGCGTTGCGTTTATCAGCTTCAATACCGGACCGGCGGGCCGCATCCGGCAGTTGACGCGCGACATGATGATGTTCCACCTTCGCGCCGCCGGTATCGAAGCCGACCCGGTTCGCGAGGGTAGAGAATTCCTGCAAACGCTCGTGGACCTCGCGGATGAGACCAGCATTTGGAAGGCAGTCCTTTGGGAAGAAACCGTTCGGCTATCGAAGCGCCCGGATAGTGTGACGTACCACGACGAACTCGGCTCCGGATACTCGTGGGCGTACTTCTCGGACTTTGCTGCAGATGCGGAGCGGAGCGGGCTCCAGTTCCTCAGCGACGCGACCCTCTCGGATGCAATTGAGCCGCCGAGCAAACCCGAGGCAGCGGAAGCTCTCGAGCGCCTGGCCCAAGGCGATGTGATCAAGTACCAGCAATATCTAGATTTTCTGGTGTTTCGCGGATTTCGAAGAACGCTGTTATGCCACAGCGGGATTCGACTGAAGCGCAGCCGATTCCCGGAGCGCGTTCAGACTCTGCTGGTCGCCTCGCCCCTGAGCAAGTCATCCGTTGAGCCGGATGGCGGAGTAGTCTTCACAAAACGACGCGCGTCTGCGAGCGTCACGACGAACAGCCCGATCGTGTCCCTGGCTCTGGAGCGGCTCGAAACGGACTGGCCGCGAGCCAAGCCTTTCGCGGAGTTGGCCAGGGAGATCGCCGAACAGGTTCCGCCGGAACAGAAAGAGGACGTGCCGGCGGTGCTGGCGCAAGGTCTTCTTAAGCTGGCGGCGAACAAACTCGTGGATCTTCGGACCCATCAGGGGCCACTCGCGGCATCGGTCGAGGAGCGCCCGATGGCGACAAGCCTTGCTCGCCTGCAGGCCGAGGCAACGAACCTCATCGCCACGTTGCTACATACTCAGGTCGAAATTTCAGATCCACAAAGTCGTCGTCTTCTTCAACTCATCGACGGAACTCGCGACTTGGGAGCCCTGGTTTCGGCCATGATGCCGGAGCAGGGGGTGTCGCGAGACGACACCGAGACAAACGTTAGGGCTGCGCTCGAAGCTTTCCGCGGCATGGGGCTTCTGGTTTCCACGTAAGAGGCTACAGTCTCACTTCTTCCGGGGGCGCTTCGGAATGAACGCAAGAAACCGGCGCGGATTATCCACCATGATGCCGTGCAGCACCTGGTCGCTGATGCCGGCTGCTTTCAACTTCGGCACGAAGACCGTCATGGTCTTCGAGTAACCGCTGGATGCATCGGCCGAGAACATCAGTTGGCCGGCGAAACCCGCTTCGACGAGCGCCATGACCATCGGGACTTGCTGTGCGTCGCCGTTCCCCCCCTGGCGATCGAAACCGATAAACGCGCCGCGCCTGCAGATCGCCTTGTGCACATACACGTTCGCGTCCACAAGATTCCCCAGGTGCCCGATGACCACGCGATCCGGTCTAACGCCGGCGTCCTCGAGGATGTCGAGCTGTTCCAGCGCCGACTTGCCGGGAATTCCGGTATGCGTGAAGATCGAAAGGTTCGTCGCCAGGTGCGCCTTGCCGACGGCGCGGAAGACCTTGCGTTCATCCGCGGTGATCTCGTCCCACGAGCCGATTTCGCCGAACACGCCCATCGTGTTGTCATCGGCCTGCTTAATGAGCGCCCTGACGATCTGTTCTTCGCTCATGGTGGAGATCTCTTTCGGATAAAACGGCTGCGAGTAGAACCCGCCGCCCGCAATAATCGGGACGCCGGACTTCATCGAGACCTGGCGAATGAAATCGATGTCGCGACCCATGTCCGGATGTCCGGCGTCGACAATGCAGGCCACGCCCGCACTCTTGACCTTGGCGACTTCGTCGGCCATCAGATCGACGTTGTGCATGATGTCCGGCGGAGGCGTCGGCGGGGGTCCACCACCCTTGGGAGCGCCACCGCCTCGTGGAGGAGCCGGTGGCAAACCATTCGCCGCCCGAGCGGCGGCCGTCGCGGCTGTAAATTTCGCATTGAAATCGGTCGCCAGTTGCATGTGTTCATGGAACAGCGTGGCGCCGCCAGCTAACTCCTCGGGCGCATAGTCTTTGAGGAGCGTTCGGATGATCGCGCCTTTCGGGAATGCCGATTCCTGTGCGAAGGCAGCTCTCGGCATTGCCGCGGCTGCTGCGCTGATTCCCAATGCTTCCAAAGCTTGGCGGCGGGTCAAACGTTGCCCAAGAAACTTTGCCATGGTGGGATTATTGTAGACAAATCCTGCCTATGAATGGGAGTGTCGTGATGGGTTGGCTCGAAGCCGGTGCTGCCTCGGTGAATAGACCGAGCCCGTGTTTCGCCATCGCATATCACTAATAGTGATAGTGACTATCAATAAAACTGGAATTGTACTGTGCTCCAGGTGACATACAATTGCGCCACAGGGGAGGAGTCTTGTTATGAAGCTGCAATTTGCCTTGGCGGTCCTGACTATTGTGGGGACTACTACGCCCTCCTGGGCGCATCATTCCTTCGCCGCCGAATACGACAGCAAGAAGCCGGTGAAGCTCACCGGAGCGGTCACAAAGATCGACTGGAGCAATCCGCACGTCTATTTCTACATCGATGTGGAAGACGACGCCGGCCACGTGGCGAACTGGGCTTTCGAGATGGGAGCTCCGGGTGCGCTCAAGAATACCGGGTGGAGCAGGACCTCCATGAAGATCGGCGATCTGGTGACGGTAGAAGGCACTCAGGCCAAGGACGGCGGGACCCATGCGAATGCTCGCGCGGTGACGCTCACCACGACCGGCCAGCGCCTCGGGGCCGCGTCGAGCGAAGGCCGATAGCGCTCGGGATTTTAGTTAGGAGATCAGTCATGCGCCCGCACATGTTCACTTGGCTCTTATTGACGGCGGCAACTCTGGGAACCTTCGCCTTCGCGCAAGCTCCGGCCCAAGCTCCGGCCCAAGCCGCGGGAAAGGCCGCTGCGCCCGCTCCCAGCACCCGCACGGGTCGCACGACCGGACCCAGGCCGCCCTCGGCTCCCACGCCGCGATGGCCCGATGGGCATCCGATGCTGGCCGCGGCGCCGGGAAAGACCGGATATTGGAATGCGGGCACCGGCGGCTTGACGGGTAAGAACGGCATGAACCTGCCGACCAATCTGGACATCGGCGAGGTGCCCTTCCAGCCGTGGGCCAAGGCGCTGTATGAAGCACGCCGCGCCGACCAGCAAAAGAACGATCCCCATGCTCGTTGCGTTCCTCCGGGAGGTCCGCGCCAATTCCACACTCCGTATGGCCTGCTGATTTATGAACTGCCGGAAGCCAAGCGGGTGCTGGTGCTCTCCGGTGGCGGGCCTCGGACCTGGCGGGTGATCTTCCTGGATGGCCGGCCGCATCCGACTTCCGACGACTTCATTCCGACATTCCTTGGTCACTCCGTAGGGAAGTGGGAAGGAGACACACTGGCTGTGGACTCCGTGGGTTTCAACGAGCAATTCTGGTTCGCCAGGGCCGGCTACCCGCATACGGAATCGCTGCATTTGATCGAGCACATCTCGCGGCCCGACTACAACACGTTGAAGTATGAGGCCACCATCGACGATCCCAAGGCCTATACGAAGACATGGACCGGCGGCCATTACATTTATTGGGTTCCCGACGAGGACTTCGAGGAATACTTTTGCCAGGACAACAATCGGGATCCCAGCCACCTTGTGGGCCAATGAGCAGGTCAATGAGATTGTCAATGAGACGGTCAATGAGACTCGGAGCAGCAGCCGCTGCGGTCTTGCTATCGCCCTGGCTCATCGCCCAGGAGGGACATCCGCTCAAGGGCACCTGGCACGGCAGTTGGGGAGTGAACGTCCAGGAACGCACACCCGTGACATTGGTCATGGACTGGGACGGCACGTCTGTGACCGGGATCTTGAATCCAGGCATACGTTCTTCCCCTATCGAGAAAACTGCGTTTGACCCCTCCAATTGGCAGTTCCATTTCGAGGCGAACTACAAAGATCGGGCGGGTGCCACGGCCCGGGTGTCGATCGACGCGAAGATCCAGGACGTGACCAATCCGCGACGCTCACTGGTGGGCACGTGGACACAAGGCGATAAAAAGGGCGATTTTAAGGCGGTTCGAGACAACTAAATTTTTCCGGCATTATCAGCGTAGGATTTCACCAAGTCAGCGAACGATTTCACCAAGAAAGTGAGACTCGACCATGCGTTCAACGCTACTAGCGGTGTTCTTCGGAGCAGTTGCCCTTTTTGCCCAGTCCGACCGGGGCACGATTACTGGAACGATTTCCGATCCGGCTGGCGCCGTTGTTGCCAATGCTCCCGTTGAGGCGCGCAACACGCAAACCGGGGTGGTTACGACTGTGGCATCCTCGGCCACCGGCAATTACACCATTCCATCTCTTTCGGCTGGCGACTATGAAATCAGGGTCACGGTCGCTGGATTCAAGAAGTTCATCCGGCAGGGATTGACGGTCCAAAACGCGCAGACCATCCGTATCGATATTGCTCTCGAGGTGGGCAGCGCGACCGAAGCCGTGACCGTGACCGAGGCGGCGCCCCTACTGAAGACGGAAAGCGGCGAATTAAGCCACGTGGTGCCCATCGAGCGGATGGATAGCCTGCCCGTTCTGCAAACCGGCGGGAGCGCCGGCAGTGGCGGTATCCGCAATCCGATCGCCGTGGTGGGCTTAATTCCCGGCTCCGCGCTGACGATCGGGGTGACGGGCCCGACGGTGCGCATCAACGGCGGCGTGAACAATTCCCAGACCATGCTGGTCGAAGGCATGGATGCGTCCAACAGTCTCGGCCAGGGTGCTTCGCAGCAAAACCAGGTGGGCGTCGATTCCGTTCAGGAATTCGCCATTCAAACCAGCAACTATGCAGCGGAGTTCGGGCAGGCCGGCAGCGCCATCATGAACATCACGATGCGATCCGGCACCAACCAGTTCCACGGAACCGCCTACGAATACTTCGTCCACGAAAAACTCTCCGCCGGCCAGCCGCTGTTAAATATCTACAATGCGAAGGCATCGACGATTGCCGGCGGCAATCCGCGCGCCAAAACGCGCCGCAATGACTACGGTTTTACGTTTGGCGGTCCGGCATGGATCCCCAAGGTCTACGACGGCCGGAACAGGACTTTCTTCTTCGTCAACTGGGAGCAGTATCGCGCTGGAGCGAACGTCATCGCCGATGCTGTCTCGGTACCCACTGCTGCTTACCGCATAGGCGACTTTAGCAAGGCGCTGCTCACCAACAGCCTGGGGAACGACGCTGCGGGACGGCCCATCCTTCCCAACATGATCTACGATCCCACTACGCGGCACGCCCTTGCGGATGGTCGCGTGTTGACCGACCCGTTCCCCGGCAACGTGATCCAGCCGGCCCGGCTCGACAAGGTTGCGCTGAAGGTGCAGGGTCTAATTCCGAATCCCACCAGTCCCACCTTGCTCGTCAATAACTTTCAGGGTGGATATCTGCAGGAGCGTGTCACTCAGGTTCCCTCCGTCAAGATCGACCAAGTGGTGAATTCCAAGAATAAGGTTGCGTTTCTGATGAACCGCACCAGCACGAAGTGCGATTTCTGCGCGGGTGCGGAGGGGTTGCCGCTTCCCGTTTCCGCCGCGATCGGAACTTATATTCGCGCTCACACGGAGCGCCTGAATTGGGATACAACTCTAACCCCGACGCTGCTATTGCACTGGGGCATTGGCTTCACGCAGAACTGGCTGGGCCGCCCCGCGCTTGGGGATCTCTACGATGCGACGGCGGGACTCGGCCTGACAGGACCCTTTACCGGACGCAAAGCGACCTTTCCGAACTTCACCGGCCTGAGCAACACGCAATCCGGCGGCAGCACGAATATCAGCTCCACGGGTGCCCTTGCCGACGATGTTTTCCAGCAAGGCACAGCCATCCTCAGCTTGACCTGGGTGAAAGGCAACCATACCTATAAGTTTGGCGGCGAACTCCGCAATCAAGGCGACTATCGCCTGGATGAGAGCGGCGTGAATGGCAACTATATCTTCGGACCGCAGCAAACCGCGCTGCCCTACGTGGTCGCGAGCAACGCCAACGCGCAGGTGCTGGGCAATACCATCGGATTCCCGTACGCCAGCTTCCTGCTCGGTTTGGTGAACAACGGTAACGTCAAACCCGGCTCCCGCGGCCGTATTGGCAAGAAGCAGCTCGGATTCTACGCGCAGGACACTTGGAAGATCACCCGCAGGCTGACGCTCGACTACGGCTTGCGCTATGACTACTCCACGTATTTCCAGGAACAGTACGGACGCATGGCGAATCTTGCGCCAAATCTGGCGAATCCCACGGTGGGCGGGCATCCTGGCGCCGTTCAATATGAGGCGACCTGTAACTGCCATTTCGCCAACAACTATCCCTGGGCATTTGGGCCGCGCCTCGGTCTGGCCTATCAGATCACGCCGAAAACTGTGCTTCGTGCCGGGTTTGGCATCGCCTATAGCGGAACTCCGCAATATAATCTCGCCGGCGGCGTCGTTTCGGCCACCAATCCATTTGGCCCGAGCTCGGACCCGGGACGCGAAGCCATGACGCTCGCCAACGGACTTCCGCTGACCGCACAACAAATCGCCTGGCCGAATTTCAGCCCCTCCTACTATCCCGTGAATGCGCTGGTGGGCACCGGCCCGACCTCGGTGGTTGACCAGAACTCCGGCCGGCCAGGCCGCCAGTATCAATGGTCCATCGGCCTCCAGCGCGAGGTGACGAAGGACCTGGTTGTGGAAGCCTCCTACGTGGCGAACCGCCAGATATGGCTCACGAGCGGGAACCTGGTGAACTACAACTTCATCAGCCAGGACACGCTGAAATCCTATGGCCTGAGCCTCAACAATCCTGCGGACCTCACCATTCTGAGCTCACAAATCAACGCAGCTGGCGCCGGCCGTTTCCAGAACAAATTGCCCTTTCCGGGTTTTACCGGCTCGGTGGCACAATCCTTGCGTCCCTTCCCGCAGTTCAACGGCGGGCTGACCCCGTTATGGGCCCCCCTGGGCAAAGCCTGGTACGACTCGCTTCAGCTGAAAGTGACCAAGCGCTTTTCGCATGGTGTGGACTTTACCTACGCCTTCACGTATGCCAAGGAACTCGATACGCTTTCGGCTACCAGCGGCGACATAGAAAATCGCCAGCTGTTCAAGCAACTTTCGTCCAACTCGCGTCCGCTGATCAGCGGTCTCGCTGTCAACTATCGGACCCCAGCCTGGAACAAGAACAAGATTCTGTCGTTCGCTGTCCGCGATTGGCAGATAGGCGGGTTTATGCAATACGCCAGCGGCCTTCCTTTTGCGCCGCCGGCCGCTACCACGACTCCGGCGCTCGCAAGCGCCGATTTCCTAAACACCGTTCAGAACCGCGTTCCCGGCGAGCCGCTATTCCTTCAAGACCTGAACTGCCACTGCTTCGATCCGAACACCACCTTCGTGCTGAACCCGAAGGCGTGGACGAATCCTGGTCCCGGCCAGTTCGGCACCGCGACTTACTACAATGATTACCGCCGCCAGCGCCATCCTATCGAGAACCTGTCAATCGGGCGGAACTTTCGTATTAAGGAGCGTATGTCGTTGAACGTCCGCGCGGAATTTACCAACGTCTTCAATCGCGCCAACATCAACGATCCGACATCCACCAATCCCGCCGCGCCCCAGACTCGGATTGTGAACAGCGACCCGAACTCCCAGACCACAGCGGGTTTCGGCTTCATCAATAACGCCACCTTAAACCAAGGCACGTTCGCCACCGGCGGCGTGCAGCCGCGACAGGGACAATTGGTCGGCCGGTTCCAGTTCTGATGTGAGGGGAACTCCTACGCTTGCGCGCGGCGCCGGGGTATCATGTACATCACGATGGAGGTTCTATGAAGCGACAGCTCTTTGCGTGGATCCTGTTAGGCATGGCAGCGAGCGCCTTGGCTCAACAGCCTGGCGCGCGCGGCGGTGGCAGGGGGCAAGCGCCTCAACCGCCTCCACTGTTCTTTAAGGAAACCTGGAAGCAAGCTCCCGGCAATGTGCCCGTGACGCAGGATTTCGTCACGAACCCGGATCTGAAGTTGAGTCTTTATCCTGGTTCCAACAAGGAAGACTTCGGCGTCACCAGCGAGGGGAATGTGCCTCACATCTGGACCGGACTTTGCGCCTCATCCTGCGCCCTCACGCTCAGCCATAAGGATAGCTACGTGGATCTGACCGGCAAGGCCAAGATCCGGTGGTACAGCAAGACGTCGGGATTCCACGAAGTTCGCCCCGTTGTGAAGCTCGCCGACGGAACCTGGCTCATCGGAGATCACGTCGATGCGAACGTCTTCGACTATCACGAAAGCGAATTCTATTTGTCCGAAGTGCGCTGGCTCAAACTCGACATGCCCAAGGTGCAGACCAAGGGGACCCTGCTCGACAAGGTGGATCTGAGCAAGGTCGACGCGGTCGGGTTCGCCGATCTGACGCCCGGAAGCGGCCATGGCACCGGCGGGTACTCCGACGTCGCCTGGATCGAGGTTTACGGAAAACCAGTGAAACGTGACACAGCGAGTCAGCCGAACTGATCGCGGACGTAGACGTGCGCACTTTCGCTAAGGAGAACTTATGAACTATCCTCTAACCGGCTATCACCACATCACGGCTTGTGCCGGCGGGGCGCAGGAAGACGTCGATTTCTTTACGCAAGTAATGGGCCTGCGGATGGCCAAGCAAACCGTTCTGATGGACGGGTCCATTCCGATTTATCACTTGTACTACTCGAACGCCAACCTGGAGCCGGGCTCGGTGATGACGACGTTCCCGTATGGCCGCAAGCAAGGGCGGCCGGGATCGGGGCAAGTCTCCGCCACGGCCTTCACGGTTGCCAAGGGATCGCTCCCGTTCTGGAAAGAGCACCTGAAGCGCCACAAGGTGGATCACGAGCCCGTTGCCGAGCGGTTTGGCCAATCCTTCCTGCGGTTCAAGCATCCGTCCGGGTTGGGCGTAGAAGTGATTGAAGACGAAGCCGACAAGCGGGAAGGCTGGAGCACTCCTGAAATCGGCAAGAGCGAGTCGCCGCGCGGTTTCCATGGAGCCGTGCTTTCGGTGCGGGAAGTGGCGGAAACCGAGCGCTTTTTCGTGGATGCCCTGGGATTCCGCAAGACCGGCGTCGAAGGCCGCTACCACCGTTTTGAAACCGGCACCGGCGGCGCCAACAAGACCATCACTTTACTGCAGGAGTCCGAGCGCCCCGCGGGAAGCTGGACGTTCGGCGCGGGCACGTTCCATCACATCGCGCTGTGGGGCGCCGACCAGAACGCGCTAGCCGAACAGAAGGCGATTTACGAGGAACTCGGCTACACCGATGCCTCCGAGATCAAGGACCGGTTTTACTTCTATTCGATGTATTGCCGCTGCCCCGGCGGAATCCTGGTAGAGAGCTGCTGCAATGCTCCGGGATCGTTCGAGAAGGACGAAAGCAAGGAGGAACTGGGCAGCAAGCTTCACCTGCCGCCGTGGATGGCGGACCGCCATGCCGAGATCCTCGCGTCTCTGGAGCCGATTCAGGTTCCTGAAACTGCGATGGCTGGGTCCAAGAACCCGGTGAGAATCTAAAAGGAGATCCGGCCCCAGGCCGAGGACACTTTCAAGATTCCAATGATTCTGAAACAGTACTATTTGGGCTGCCTGGCCCACGCTTCGTATCTGCTGGGTGACGAGGCCAGCTCGACGGCTATCATCGTCGACCCTCAGCGCGACATCCAGCAATATCTGGCCGATGCGGAGAAATTTGGCCTCCAGATCCGCCACGTCTTCCTCACTCACTTTCACGCCGACTTCGTCGCCGGACATCTGGAACTGCGCGACCGTTGCGGCGCGACCATCCATCTCGGCTCCCGCGCCCAGGCGGAATACGCTTTCGTGGCGATGAAGGACGGCGACACGCTCGAGTTCCCGGGACTGCGCCTTCAGATCCTCGAAACTCCCGGCCATACGATCGAGTCCATCTCGATCCTGGTCTTCGATCTTCAGAAGGATGCTGCGAAACCTTACGCGGTCCTCACGGGAGACACTCTGTTTATCGGAGATGTCGGCCGCCCCGATCTGCGGGCTTCGCTCGGGTGGACGGCCAACGATCTCGGCGCGCACCTTTACGACTCGCTCCACAACAAACTCCTGCCGCTGCCCGATGAGACGCTGGTCTATCCGGCTCATGGGGCCGGCTCGCTGTGCGGGAAGCAACTTTCTTCCGATACGGTTTCTTCCCTTGGCGATCAACGTCGTTTGAATTACGCTCTCCAGCCCATGTCGAAGGAGCAATTTATAGCTCTGGTGACAGCCGATCAGCCCGACGCCCCGGCGTACTTCACCTACGATGCGATCCTCAATACTCGCGAGCGCGCCACTTTGGACAAGAATCTGGAACAAGTACTTCATCCCATCGATCTGGATGAGGTCCTGAGGATGGGAGACGCGGGCGCCCAAATCCTTGATGTGCGGGATCCCGCGGAATACGCCAAAGGCCACTTGGCCGGCAGCATCAATATCGGACTGGGCGGGCAATACGCCACTTGGGCGGGCACGGTGCTCGACCGCGCCAAGCCGATCGTCATCATTGCTGAGCCGGGACGCGAACAAGAAGCCGCGTTACGGCTGGGCCGCATCGGTTTCGATCACGTCAAAGGATACTTGCAGGGCGGCATGGAAGCACTCGCCAGCCGGCCCGACCTGATATGGCCCACCGAGCGCCTCAGCGCCCCCATGGTGGCCGAAGAGTTAGCGGGCGCGAATCCGCCGCTGGTGCTGGATATCCGAAATCCACGCGAATGGGCGGCCAAGCACATCGAGGGCAGCGTGAATATTCCGCTGAACCATTTGCAAGAGCGCATCGGCGAAATCCCGCGCAACCGCCGCATCGCCGTCCATTGCGCGGGCGGCTACCGCTCATCGATCGCTGCCAGCATCCTGCATCAATACGGGATCACGCAATTGGTCGAGGTCGCTGGCGGTCTGGCCGCGTGGGAAGCCGCTCAGCTTCCGATTATTTCGCAAGCATAACTACAGCTCTAGGTTGCCTCGGTACAGCATGTCCCTGAGCGTGAACTTGCACTTCACTTTGAGCGGCCCCAGCTTGGTGGTAAACGTCACTTCCTTGTCTTCCGGCTTCAACGCGAGAAGGCGCGAAAAGTAGAACAAGGTTCCGGCCTCCGACAGGTTATTTCCAGGAGCCAGCGCGACACGGTTCAGCTTGATCTGATCGCCCTTGTGCTCGAGCGTCGTGTTGTCTTTCAAGATTGCGTCGCCGGAAGTCAGGTCGACACCGGGAACCTCGCCGAACACGTTGACGATGTAGTCCTCCGGGAGCTTTCCAGGCGATCCCCGGTGAAGCGCTTCTCGAATCGGCAGGGCCGATTCCCAGCGAACCATCGCCTTCCACGTCACCTGCGGCCCTATGTTCACTGGCCGTTCGCCTTTCGGCGTGGTGGACAGGGATTTTACTCTGCTGCGTTCATTGCCCCCGGCCTCGGCCCCAGCGGGACCTAACGAGCCTCTCTGAGTAGTGTCGGAGATCGAGCCCTCCTTGGCCCAAGGCGACTGGTTCAGCAACTGGCGAATCTCGGCATCGGTCCACTCGGATGGAGCCTTCTCGTTCCAAAACTCCTTCGAGGCAAACGCCGTTGCGGGGACGACGGCCAGGAGACTGGGGAACCCTAACCCTGTCAGAATGGCCTGGCGTCTGGTGATCACGCTCATAATCGACGACCGCGAGCTTCGCGGCGTTACGGATTCTCCGCACCAAGCATGATACAGTTTTCTTGGAAGACAGGAGAAATGCCGCATATGCATCATCGCAACGTTAATTCATTCGGGTTTGCCGCAATCCTAAGCTTGAGCGCTCTGGCCACGCTGGCGATCGCGCAAGGTCCCGCGCCGGCGCCGCTCATGGTCCGCCAGTTGAAGCCGAACGTCTACTGGATCGAAGGCGGCGGAGGTAACACCGGCGTCATCGTCGGCGACAAAGGCGTCATTGTGGTCGACGCTAAGACCACTGCGGCGCAGGGCAAGGAACTGCTGGACGATATCGCGAAGATCACGCCCAAGCCGGTCACCACGGTTATTCTGACCCACAGCGACGGAGATCACGTGAACGGGCTGGCGTCCTTCCCGGCCGGAATCACGATCATCGCCCAGGAGAACAATAAGAAGGAGCAGGATGCCGCGCTCGCAGCCGGCGGCCGCGGAGCCCCTCCCGCCGGGCACCTCCCTACGAAGACCATTTCGAAGAATAAGGAGGATCTCAAACTCGAGGGCGTGAAAGTGGAAGTCCTGCACTGGGCGCCTGCGCACACCAGCGGCGATCTGGTGGTCTTCTTGCCGTCGGAAAAGATCGTGTTCACGGGGGACATCATCACCACCCAGCCTGATGCGCTGATCCATTTGGAGAAGAGCGGTTCTTCGGAAGGCTGGGTCACAACCGCTAAGGGAACTGCAGCCCTGAATGCCGATCAGTTCGTTCCCGGCCATGGAGACGTGATGGATAAAGCCGCCGTCCAAAAGAAGGCCACCGACGTGGCCGCCAAGCGGGCGAAGATCAAGGACTTGGTGGCGCAGGGCAAGTCTCTAGCTGAAATCAAGACTGCTGTCGGCGATCCGCCTCCTGCCCAGGGCAAGGCCGGCGGCCGCGGACCTGGATTTGCGAGCTTTACCGACGTCGTCTACCAGGAACTCACGAAGAAATAATGAAACCGCAACGACGTAGGTTTGAACGACGTGAATTCCTCCGCAGCCTTGCGGCCGGCGCCGCAGCATTGAGCCTGCCTCGTGTGGCGTTCGGTCAGGCGGGCCTCGCCACGACGAAGCTTACTGATTCATTAACGCTGATTTCAGGAGCCGGGAACAACATCGTCGCGCTGGCCGGCAGTGGCGGAAGCCTGCTGGTGGATTGCGGCGACGCCGCGCACGCTCAGGACGTCCTCAAGCTTACGGGCCGCGTCAATATGGTGATCAACACCCACTGGCACCCTGAATCGACCGGGGCAAACGAAGCGATGGCCAAGGCCGGTGCGAAGCTCGTCTCGCACGTGAACACGCAACTGTGGATGACGCAAGAGATCCTGCATGACTGGGAGAACAAGGTTTTCCCGCCGCGCGCCAAGGAAGCCTGGCCCACGGAGACGTTCTACACGACGGGCAAGACAACGCTCGGCGCCGAGCCGGTCGAATACGGTCTCATGCCCATGGCCCATACAGATGGCGATATCTACGTGCACTTCCCGCTATCGAACGTTCTGGCAGTGGGCGACGCGATCCAGCCCGGCAGGCTTCCGCTGCTCGACTTCCCGACAGGAGGCTGGATCGGCGGAATGCAGGAGGCACACCGCACGATCCTTCGTCTGGCGAACGACACCACCAAGATCGTTCCTGCCACGGGGAAGGTCATGACCAAGGCCGAGGTGCAGGCGAGTCTCGATACCGTGACTAAAGTCCGGGACCAGCTCGTGAAGCTCATGAAGCAAGGCAAAGGGCCCCAGGATATGATTGATATGAAAGCAGTTAAGGAGTTCGAGGGCCAGCTTGCCGGCGATCCGGACCACTTCATTTTTACCGCCTATCGGGGACTCTGGGCTCACGTTCGCGAGCTCGGCGGAATTGTGTAACCTTCTATCTATAATGTTCGACAAGACATAATATCGACCGGAACCTTTTCACAATGCGTAACTTACTCCTCGTCGCGTCCCGGGTCGCACCCCTCGTTGCGCTGGTTGCAGGCACCCTGGCGGCGGCGCCCCCGCAGGAAAGCAAGCAGGCTACAGCCGCGGCGAATCCCAACCGGGCGCTGGTCGATCGATACTGCGTCGGCTGTCACAATCAACGGCTGAAGACCGCGAAGCTGGAACTGGATCGTCTCGATCTTACGCACCCGGAAAAGGACGCTCTGACGTGGGAACGGGCCATTCGCAAGCTGCGCGGAGGAATGATGCCGCCGCCCAGTGCGCCCAGGCCTCCTCTCGTCGAGGTGAATACGCTCGCCACCTATCTCGAGGACTCCCTGGACAAGGCGGGTGCCGCGAATCTCAATCCGGGTAGCGTCCGCATCCACCGGTTGAATCGCGCGGAGTACACCAACGCCATGCGCGACCTGTTCGGAATCGACGTGGATGCGGCCGCCCTGCTGCCCACCGACGATATCAGCGGCGGCTTTGACAACATCGCTGCGGCCTTGAAGGCGTCTCCATCCTTCCTGGATCAATACATCATGGCGGCGCGCGCCGTCGTCAAGCAGGCGATCGGAACCCCGCTCACGGGCAAAGAAGTGAAGACGACACTTCGCGGGACCGAGTCGAGTGTGCCCTTGCCTCCCGGTGCCCGCAGCGGCGTCACCGCGCAATACTTGGCGTCGTATGAAGGAGACTACGAACTCCGCGCGACCGGCAATCCGGTGGTCTTCGTCGTGGATGGAACGCCGGTCGATACCAAGGGACGCACCCACTTAAAGGCGGGGCTTCATACAATTGTCGCGGCGGCGCCGGAGCGGAGTTTTGCCGAGAGTGAGGGTGAGCTGTTTGGATTCGTTCCCGGCGGTGCTGGAACCGGTTATGCCAGCACGGGAACCGGCGGTGGAGGTGGCGGCGGCGGACGCGGGGGAGGAGGAGCGAGCGTCACGGTCAACGGTCCGTTCAATCCCACCGGCGATCCGGTCGACACTGCCAGCCGCACCCGCATTTTCGTCTGTCGCGCGCCCGATCCGAAGGAGGAGACGGCGTGCGCGTCGCGCATTCTTTCGAACCTCGCCCGGAAAGCTTTCCGCCGGTCTGTCACCGACAAAGATCTCGCGTCGCTGATGCAGTTCTACACTGAAGGCCGCAAGACCGGCACCTTTGAAGGCGGCATCGAGAACGCGATGGTGGCCATGCTCGCGAGCACCAAGTTCCTGTACCGCTCGGAACCGGCGCCTGCGAATGCGAAGCCCGGGAGCATCTACCGGCTCAGCGGCACCGAGCTTGCATCGCGCCTGTCGTTTTTTTTGTGGAGCAGCATCCCCGACGAGACCCTGCTCGCCGTGGCCGAACAGGGCAAGCTGAGCGATCCCAAGGTCCTGGAGCAGCAGGTGCGCCGCATGCTGGCCGACCAGCGCGCCAAGACGCTGACGACCAACTTCGCGTTTGAGTGGCTCAAGGTTCGCGATATGGATGCGCTGGAGCCCGACCCCTTCACGTATCCCGCCTTCGATCGCTCGCTTCGCGTGGCGTTGCGCCGCGAGATGGAGCTGTTCGTGGATAGCGTCTTCCATGAGGACCGAAGCGTGGTGGATCTTCTCAGCGCCAACTACACGTTCGTCAATGAGCGGTTGGCCGCGCACTACGGCATCGAGAACATACGCGGCGATCATTTCCGCCGCGTGACGCTCACCGATCCGAATCGCTTCGGGTTGTTGGGCAAGGGCGCGGTGCTGATGGTGACCGCGTATCCGAATCGTACGTCGCCGGTGCTGCGTGGGTCGTATATTTTGGAAAACATCACGGGCACGCCGCCGTCGCCGCCTCCGCCGAACGTCGAGGCGTTCAAGGAAAACAAAGAAGGCGAAAAGCCCAAGACCATTCGCGAGATCATGGAAACGCATCGCGCGAATCCCACCTGCAACGCCTGCCACGGCGTGATGGACCCACTGGGGTTCTCGCTGGAGAATTTCGACACGATCGGCACCTACCGGTCGATGGACCGCTTTACCCGCACCAAGATCGATACCAGCGGAAAGCTGGTGGACGGTACCGCAGTGAACGGCCCGAGCGATCTGCGCAATGCGCTCCTGCAACACCCCGAGCAGTTCGTGCAGACCATGACGGAGAAATTGATGACGTACGCCCTGGGCCGAGGGATCGAATACTTCGACATGCCGAGCATCCGGAAGATCGTGAAAGATACCAAGCGCGACAATTACAAGTTTTCGTCTATTGTGATGGGGATTGTTGCCGCACCGGCGTTCCAGTCGAGTGTGGTTGAAATGCCGGCCAACGCGCAAGTGGCCGCGAGGTAGAACGTCTTGTCGAGAATGGGAGAGATGCCGGTCATGCTTCGCGCAATCGTGCTCGCCGGAGTCTTGAGCCTTCCCGCTTGGTCCGGAAGCGAGGCGGCTTGGGAGGCTTCTGTTCCGGCGATCACGGGCAATTTAATGCCGGCGTTTTACAACGGTTACCTATTCTCCTGTCTTCCTGGCCATGTCGTTACGTTGTTTGCTCCAGACGGCCACCTTGCATTCACTCTCCCGATCCAGGGTGCCGGTAACGGTAGGGTTCAAGTGGAGTCCGTCGCCGTAGATTCGAACGGCACGCTCGCTGTTGCGTGGATAGACCAGCCCGCCGCGGGGATTGACATTCGAGATTCGTCGGGGAACCTGGTCCGCTCGATTGACACGGGGGCATACCTGCCGATGCATCTTTCTTTCGGCGACCATTCGTTGTGGGCCTTTGGTTGGGAGCGGGACGCCAAAAAGGATTGGGGATTTCCCGCCAAGGACTATCAGAGCGTCAGGAAATATTCGATGGATGGAAAGGAACTCGGCGCTTATCTTCCGCGGTCCCTGTTTCCTTCTCCCGGATTAGAGCCCGGCGGGGAGATGCGCCAAGAGCGTCTGATCACAGTTACGGGTGATCGCGTTGGCATCGAGGCAGTATCTGGAACGGTAGGAAATCAACGAGAATGGGTCGAATTGACCTTCAACGGCGATCTCCTTGGCCGGTGGAAGCTGGACCCGTCAGACGAATTCCCGGGCGTAGCGTTCACGAGCGATAACCACGTTTATGTCCATCGTTTCGACCGCAACGCGAAATCGCGGCAAGTTTTGAGGCTCAACCGTGAAACGTCGGCTTGGGAAACATTGAGCGCACCTAACCTTCCCCTGTATGGAGCCGACGGCGACAAATTGGTTTTCGCGGACTGGTCAGGTGTCGTGATGCACCTGAGTTGGTATCAGCAGCCGCAAGTCTCTTTTCCAGTAAAGGCAAGCAGATAGGAGCATCCGAATGTTTATCACCAAGAAGCACCTGACGCGCCGCACGGCTTTGCGTGGCGTGGGAACGGCCTTGGCGCTGCCGCTGCTCGACGCCATGATTCCGGCGCGCACCGCTCTGGCGCAGACAGCGGCCAAGGCGACGCCTCACTTGGGATTCATCTACTTCCCCCATGGCGCGGTGCAGAATCGCTGGACTCCCACGGGCACGGGCGGGCCGATGGGCGAGTTCGGGGACATCCTCAAGCCGCTGGACAAGTACAAGGCCATGACCACGGTGTTCAGCAACATCGACAATCAGGCGCCGGTCGGCCCGGTGCACGCGCTTTCGCCGGGAACGTGGCTGTCCTGCGTACACCCGGCTATCAGCCAGGATGCGCACGGTGGAACCACGGCGGACCAGCTCGCGGCGCAGCACATCGGCCAGGATACGCCCCTACCTTCGCTGGAAGTCGCTACGGAGAGCAAGGGCGGCGGAGGCTTTTGCGACCGCGACTACGGCTGCTCCTACGCGGGAACCATTTCCTTCCGCACGCCGACCACTCCTCTGCCGATGGAGACCGATCCGCGGAAGCTGTTCATCCGCCTGTTCGGCCAGGGCGACAATGCTGCGGAACGCGCGCGCTTATCCAAGCAGTATGTATCGCTGCTCGACATGGTGGGGAACGAAACCAAGGAGTTGCAGAAGGTCCTCGGGCCATCGGACAACGCCATCCTTTCCGATTACCTGGAAAGCGTCCGCGAAATCGAGCGCCGCATTCAGAAGATGGAAGCTCGCGACCTCTCGCATGTGGATATTCCCAACGCCCCCGCCCCCGGGCCGATCGCCTTCGACCAGCACCTCAACCTGATGTTCGATTTGGTGGCGCTGGCGTACCAAGCCAACATGACCCGCGTATTCTCCTTCATGATGGCCGCGGAAGTCAGCGGACAGACTTATAATCACATCGGCGTCTCCGATGCCTTCCATCCGCTTTCCCATCACAATAACGAGCCCGCCAAGATGGAGCGGCTGGCGAAGGTGCAGACCTATCACACGCAGGTGTTCGCCAAATTCCTGGACAAGCTGGCCAAGATGCCGGACGGCGACGGCACGATGCTCGATCATTCGCTGTTCCTATACGGCAGCAACATGAGCAACAGCAACGCGCACAACCACTATCCGCTGCCGACCTCCATGGTGGGCGGCTGGAAGACCGTGAAGGGCGGCCAGCACCTGATTCCGGCCGAGCACACACCGCTGGCGAATGTGCTGTTGACCATGCTGGATCGATCCGGCATCACGCAAGATAAAATCGGCGATAGCACCGGCAAGCTCCTGGAGGTTTAGGGTGATGAAGATTCTGCTTCTGGTCGCGCTGGCCGCGATATCTGCGTCGGCCGCCGACCCTCAGCTGGCCGCTGCGATCAAAGCGGGGCAGCGGGCAACCGCGATCGAAATGATCGCGAAGAAATCGGTCGACGTGAATGCCGCGGAAGCCGATGGATCGACTCCTCTGCTGTGGGCGGCGAACCTGAACGACGCGGATCTCGCCTCACGCCTGCTGAAGGCCGGTGCGAATCCTAAGGTGCGCAATCAGCTAGGATCCACGCCGCTCGCCGAAGCCGCGTTGAATGCCAACACCGAAATGATCAAGGCGCTGCTGGATGCGGGTGCGGATCCAAACGCCGCGGGACCGGACGGCCAGACGCCGCTGATGATCGTCGCGCGGACCGCCAATGTCGCCGCCGCAAAGCTCCTATTGGACAAGGGCGCCAATCCCAACCTGAAGGAAGCGCAGCGCGAGCAGACTGCCCTCATGTGGGCCGCCGCGTCCAGCCAAGGTCCGATGATGCGTGAGCTGCTGGCCCATGGCGCCGAGGTCGACGCGAAGTCCGCCATCGATCTCATGACGCCGCTGGTCAGTGGGGAGCCGCGTGCGCAGCCTCGTCCGCCTGGCGGAATGACGGCGATGCTGTTCGCGGTCCGCGAAGGCTGCATGGATTGCGTCAAGGCGCTGCTACAGAAAGGCGCTAAGATCGACCTGCCGGATCCAGAAGGCGTGACGCCGTTGATCTCGGCGGTTTTCAACGCGCATTTCGATGTTGCGAAGTACCTGATCGATCAAGGCGCGAACGTCAACCGCTGGGACTGGTGGGGCCGCACTCCTCTGTATCTCGCCGTCGACTACAACACCCTGCCGCATGGCGGCCGACCGGACCAGCCCTCGCTCGACGAGACGCTGCCGATCGACATCGTGCGCATCCTGCTGGAGAAGGGCGCGAATCCGAACATCCAGTTGAAGCTCTTTCCGCCGTTTCGCGCCACGGGCAACGATCGCGGCCTGGACGGCATGCTGACCATCGGTACGACGCCCCTGTTGCGCGCCGCGAAAGGGCTGGACGCGCCGGCGATCAAGCTGTTGCTCGAACATGGGGCCATCGTCGATCTGCCGAACAGTCAGGGCATGACGCCGACGCTCGCGGCTTCCGGCATGGGCTCGACGGACGCGGATACGCGCGGCTACTTCACTACTTCGGATGTTCAGGATCGTTCCATTGCGTCCTTGGAGTTGCTGCTCGCACACGGCGGGGAATTGAATGGTCGGGCGGCCCGCTTTGAACAAGCGCCCTTACACGGCGCGGCGTTCTGGGGCTGGAATGACGTTGTCGAGTACCTCTTGAAAAAGGGCGCCGACATCAACCTCAAGGATTCCCGGGGATTCACGGCCGTCGACTACGCAATGGGCCGGGCCGGCGGCAATAGCAGGGGCGGGCAGCGCATCGATGTGCACAAGGATACCGCCGACCTGCTCATTTCCAAAGGCGGAGTTGCGGGAACTCCCATCCCACAGGCCGGTGCACGTGGCGGTGCTCCCGGGCGCTAAGCTCATCACCTGGTCTCTTGACTAATTCCATACTTCCACTATACTCGAAGTATGGAAGTTCAGCACTGGAAGGCTTCGCCGGATACCGACCGGACCGCCACCTATGCAGACATGTTCGCCGCCCTTGGTGCGGAGCCTCGCCTGCGAATTCTGCGGGTGCTCCTGGCGGCTCATCCCGAGGGGATGGTGGTCGGAGAAATTCAAAACGAGCTGGGCATTGCCGCATCCACTCTGTCGCATCACCTGGAAAAGCTTAAGAACGAGGATCTCATTGCAGTGCGCCGCGAGAGTACGTTCTTGCGGTACACCGCGAATACTGCCGCGCTAGAGGAACTGCTCGGGTTTCTCTACGCCGAGTGCTGCACTCGCAACAAGGCTATTAAGCCCGCCAAAATCACCCAGATCTGTAAGTAGGAGACGAGAATGGCTATCCGACCGAAAGTCTTGTTTCTTTGCACGGAGAATTCCTGCCGTACCCAGATGGCAGAGGCATTTCTTCGCGAGATGGTTGGCGACGAAATCGAGATTATAAGCGCGGGAGCGAAAGCGGGCGAGCTCGACCCGGACGCCGTGGCCGCGATGCAGGAAGTCGGCATCGATATCTCGTCGGCGCGGACCAAGGCGGTCGATCCGTATTTGCGTCAACGATTTCACTATGTCATCACGCTTTGCGACCGGGAACAGGAGCGATCGTGTCCGGTTTTCCCTGGTGCCATCTGGCGACAGAAATGGCACATCGATAGTCCGGTCGCGCTGGAGACGGCAGGGCTCGATCACGGCGCCGCGGTACGGCATGCTCGCGACGCGATCCGCCATCATGTCGGTGAATTCGTGAAAGAACATCACCATAGCAAGCCGGGGAAAGGGAAGTCAGCATGGATGTGAAGGAAACAGTACGAGAGAAATACGGCGCGGCTGCGCTCCGTGTCAAATCCGGGGGCAGTTCGTGCTGCGGCGGGGCCGCGAGTTCGCTCGGATGCGTCGATCCGATCACAACGAATCTCTATGACGCAAGCCAGACCAGCCAGATTCCAGGAGACGCCGTCCTGGCGTCTCTGGGCTGCGGTAACCCGACTGCGCTAGCCGAACTGAAAATCGGCGAAACCGTCCTCGATCTCGGCTCCGGCGGCGGCATCGACGTGCTGCTTTCCGCCCGGCGGGTCGGTCCCACCGGCAAAGCTTACGGCCTCGACATGACCGATGAAATGCTGGCACTCGCCAGGGAGAATCAACGCAAAGCCAGAGTTGAGAACGTCGAGTTTCTAAAAGGCGAGATCGAACATATCCCCCTGCCCGACAACTCCGTCGACGTGATCATTTCCAACTGCGTGATCAATCTCTCAGCAGACAAGGACAAGGTGCTGCGCGAGGCGTTCCGCGTACTGAAGCCCGGCGGGCGCTTCGCCGTCTCCGATGTGGTTGTTCGCGGCGAGGTGCCGGAACAGGTGCGCCGGAGCATGGAAATGTGGGTCGGCTGCATCGCGGGGGCGTTGAAAGACTCCGAGTATGTTCACAAGCTCACCCGGGCCGGATTCGATAACGTCGACATCGAGCCGACGCGCCTCTACGGGATCGAGGACGCCCGGCAATTCCTGACGGGCGAAGGCATCGACGTGGAGGCGATGGCGCCGCTGGTCGAAAACAAGTTTATGAGCGCTTTTATCCGTGCTTCCAAACCGGCCCTTAAACCGAAGGAGTGTTGTGGTCCGTCGTGCTGTAGCTGAGGCGCTGGGAACGGCCTTCCTGTTGGCCGCTGTTGTCGGATCCGGCATCATGGGCGACCGGCTGGCGGGCGGCAACGTCGCCATTGCGCTGCTTGCCAACACCATCGCAACCGGCGCGGCCCTGGTTACGTTGATCCTCACGTTCGGGCCGATTTCGGGAGCACACTTCAATCCCGCCGTCACGCTGGCGGACGCCTCGCAAGGCGGCTTGGCATGGAGCGAGGTGCCGGCCTACGTTGTCGCGCAGATCGTTGGCGCTTTTTCCGGCGTCGCGGCCGCTCACCTGATGTTCGGCGAACCGTTGTTTTTCGCATCGCAGCATGTACGCTCCGGAGGCGCCCAGCTTTTTAGCGAATTTGTGGCCACATTCGGGCTGCTCTCGGTCATCTGGGGCTGCGGACGTCACCGATCCTCGGCTGTGCCGTTCGCGGTCGGAACTTACATCACCGCGGCGTACTGGTTCACTGCCTCGACGTCTTTTGCCAATCCTGCGGTAACGCTGGCCCGCGCCGCTTCGGACACCTTTGCCGGCATCAGGCCCGCCGACGCTCCTGGATTCATCGTTGCCCAACTGGCGGGCGCCGCCGCGGCCACGGCTCTCTTTCGATGGCTTGTGCCGTCCCGTCCCAAAGACGCGGAAAACGTTGTTGTTCCGCACGTTCGATCCGAAAGCACGCATGCCCGATAAGAAACGAGTCCTCATCCTCTGCACCGGAAATTCGGCCAGGAGCCAAATGGCCGAAGGCTTGTTGCGCCACGACGCTGGAGATCGCTTCGAAGTCTTCAGCGCCGGGACGCGGCCGACCCATGTTCGACCCGAAGCAATCGCCGTCATGCGCGAGTTGGGAATCGACATTTCCGGTCACCGCTCCAAGAGTGTAGAGCAGTTCGTTGCACAGCCGTTCGACTACGTTCTGACTGTATGCGACAACGCCAAGGAAAACTGTCCTCTCTTCCCGGGCAAGCTCGGGACGATTCACCATAGCTTCGATGATCCGGCCGCGGTGGAAGGATCTGACGAGGAACGCCTCGCCGTTTTCCGCCGTGTCCGCGACGAGTTGAGGCGCTACCTCCGCGGTTTTCCCCCGGCCCTGGCAGCCAGTGGTTCGGAGCTGGACTAAGCCCGACGATTGCGCAGAGTCGGGTCGCGTTTTGGGCCAAGCTACCCATCGCAAGCGCCAAATCGCACAATCAGCTGCGGAAAACAAATGACTAACGCGTCTGAACGATTGGAACGCCGATTGCCTGTGGATTTACATCATGGACCGGACAACCAAGATCAGCACAGTGAATCCCCCGGCAGAGGCACTTTCGCGCGTTCCAACGGCGAGCGTCCCGACTCACGAACGGCTCGTGCGCGGGTTCTATTGCTTAAAGAATCTCCAGTTGGTGCGTAACCATCGGCAAGATCCGAATTTTGGAAAGGCTGTGGAAGAGCGGATCGTCTGGCGGGAGCTTCTCGATCTCGAGCTACAGATCGTGGACGAGCAGATCGACGGTATCACTTCACGTTGCGCGAAGCTTCCTGAAACAGTTGCGCCGCGCGATTGAGCTGCTCTTCGGTGTGGGCCGCACACACTTGCGTGCGAATCCGAGCCTTGCCCATCGGCACCACCGGATAGGAAAAGCCGATTACGTAGACTCCGCGTTCGAGCAGATATTCAGCCACGCGTCCGGCCTTGGCTGCATCGCCGATCATCACAGGGACAATGGGGTGCTCGCCCGGCAGAATGTCCAGGCCCAGCTCGGTCATGCGGCGCCGAAAGAAGGCGGTGTTGCTCATCAGCCGCCGGGGCAACTCGTGCGACGACCGCAGAATCTTCAAGGTTTCGATCGAAGCTGCCACGATGGCCGGCGCGAGTGAATTCGAGAACAAATACGGTCGCGACCGCTGCCGCAGCAGATCGACGATGGGCTTGGCCGCCGCGATGTAGCCGCCGCTGGCTCCTCCGAGAGCCTTGCCCAGAGTGCCGGTGAGAATATCGACGCGGCCCATCACTCCGGCGTGCTCGTGCGTCCCGCGACCGTTGGTGCCCATGAAACCCACGGCGTGCGAATCGTCCACCATGACCAGGGCGTTGTATTGTTCGGCGAGATCGCAAATGCCTCCCAGGGGGGCGATGTATCCATCCATGGAGAAGACGCCATCGGTGGCGATCAAGCGGAATCGGGCGCTTTGCGCAGCTTGCAGTTGCTTTTCCAGATCCACCAGGTCGCAGTTCTTATAGCGGAAGCGCTGGGCTTTGGACAATCGCACGCCGTCGATGATGGAGGCGTGGTTGAGTTCGTCGGAGATGACCGCGTCTTCTGCGCCGAGCAGCGTTTCGAACAGCCCGCCGTTGGCGTCGAAACAGGACGAATACAGAATGCTATCGTCCATGCCGAGGAAGCCGGCGATCTCGTGTTCCAGTTCCTTGTGTTGCTCCTGGGTGCCGCAGATGAAGCGTACGGACGCCATACCATAGCCCCAGCGGTCGAGTGCCGCACGCGCTGCGGCGATCACGCGAGGGTCGTCGGCCAGACCCAGGTAATTGTTGGCGCACAGCACCACAACATCCTGTCCGCCGTGCATCCGGGCACCGGGGCGCTGTGGCGAGTCGAGAATGCGCTCAGGCTTCCATAGTCCCGCGCTGCGAATTTCCTGGAGTTGCGATTCGACGTGTTGCTGATACGCGCCCAGCATTTTACTCAAGCTCCTCCCAATTCAGAATCACCTTGCCGCTGTTGCCCGAGCGCATTACTTGAAAAGCCTGCTCGTAGTCCTTATAGCTGAGGCGATGCGTGATCACCGGCCTGATGTCGAGGCCGGATTGCAGCAGCACGGTCATCTTATACCAGGTCTCGTACATTTCCCGGCCGTAGATGCCTTTGATGTGGAGCATGTTAAAGATCACGTCGCGCCAGTTGATGGACATTTCCTGAGTGGGAATGCCCAACATGGCGATCCGTCCGCCGTGCGCCATGTTGGAGATCATTTCGCGGAAGGCCGACGGGTTACCCGACATCTCCAGGCCCACGTCGAAGCCCTCGGTCATGCCCAGTTGTTTCTGAGCGGCCGCGACGGACTCGTGCTTGGCGTCGTTCTTAACATTGATCGCCAGGTCGACCTTCACTTTGCGGGCCAGATCCAGACGATAGTCGTTGACGTCGGTGATCACCACATAGCGCGCACCGGCGTGGCGTACCACAGCGGCGGCCATGATGCCGATCGGGCCTGCGCCGGTGATCAGAACGTCCTCACCCAGCACGTTAAATGAGAGCGCGGTGTGCACGGCGTTGCCGAAGGGATCGAAAATGGCGGCGGCGTCGCGGTCCACCCGGGGATCATGGCGCCAAACGTTGGTCATGGGCAAAGAGATGTATTCGGCAAAGCAGCCGGGCCGGTTCACGCCGACACCCGAGGTGTGCGCGCACAGGTGACGATCCCCGGCCATGCAGTTGCGGCAGCGCCCGCACACCACGTGGCCCTCGCCCGAGACCAGCTCTCCCGGATGAAAATCGATGACGTTGGAGCCGATGGCGGCGATCTCGCCGACGAATTCATGGCCGATCGCCATGGGCACCGGGATGGTCTGTTGGGCCCAGGAATCCCAGTCATAGATGTGCACATCCGTGCCGCAGATTCCGGTGCGGTGGACGCGGATCAGAACGTCATTGATGCCGATCGTGGGCTCGGGAATATCTTCTAGCCACAGGCCGGGTTGGGCGTGCGCCTTGACGAGTGCTTTCACGGGATCTCCAGACTGCTATGGTATGCAACTTGGGTGACTCCAGCGCAAGTGAACGTGCAGGATGGCCCAGGACTTTACGGCCCGCCGCTAGTCGCCAACCCTATCACTCCATAAGCAGAAACGATTGTTTCCGGGCGCAAATTCGGATAACATATCGGGTGGTGGAGTGTGCCGCTCGGTGGGGATGGATGTTTTATGCCCATTTTTGAGTATGAATGCCTCGCGTGCGAACAGCAGTTTGAGCACCTGGAACGGGCGAACAGTCCCCAAGCTGCATGTCCGTCCTGCGGGGTGGAGCGCGTGCGGCGCCTGGTGTCGCTCTGCGCCGTTAGCTCCGAATCCAGCCGCGCGGCAAACCTGAGCGCCGCTCACCAGCGTGCGGCGGCGAGGCGGCAGGACAAACAGCGAAGTGAGCACTCGCAACACCACGATCATTTCGGCGACGCGGCGCACAAATGAAAACCAGACTGCTGATGACCGGGCTGTTGGCCGCTGCCGCGCTATCCGGCTTCCAGCAGGTCGCGCGCCCAACTGCACCCCAAACGGCCACGTCTCAAACAGCGAAGACCGTGCTCGACCAGTACTGCGTCGGGTGCCATAACGATAAAACAAAGACTGCGAACTTCTCGCTCGAAAAAGCCGATCTGGCGATGGCGGGCGACCATCCGGAGATTTGGGAGAGGGTGATCCGCAAGATGCGCGCGGGCATGATGCCTCCTCCGGGCATGCCCCGGCCGCCGCTCGCGACTTACGAAAACGTTCGCGACTGGCTGGAGGCGGAAATCGATAAGAAAGCGGCTGCCCATCCCAATCCGGGTTCCGTCATCCTGCATCGGCTGAACCGCACCGAGTATAAGAACGCGATCCGCGATCTTCTTGATCTGGAGATCGATGTCGCTTCGCTGCTTCCTCCCGACGATTCGGCTCATGGATTCGACAATATTGCGGGTTCCTTAACGATTTCGCCCACACTTCTCGAAGCCTACACATCGGCGGCGGCTCGTATCTCACGGATGGCCGTGGGCTTCTGGAAATCGCCGACGGAAGCCGCCTATATCTCACCCGCCGATACTTCGCAGACCGAGCGCGTGAGTGGACTGCCGTTCGGGACTCGCGGAGGGATGGCGATTCGCCATGTTTTTCCGTCGAATGGCGAATATAAGTTCTCCATTGCAAACTTCGGTCTAGGCAAGTTCATTCCGAACGAGAAGCTGGCGCTGTTCATTGATAACGAACTTGTAGAAACCCGCGATTACCGGGGTGTGGGTCTGTCGGCTGCCAATTCTTCGGATAACGATGGTTCGATCGACGTCACCATCCCGTTGAAGGCCGGCTCGCATCTGGTGGGCATAACGTTTCTCGCGGAGAATTTTCGGCCGAGCCTGGACCTGATCCGGCAATACGATCGCAAATCGCTCGAAGACAATCCGATTCCGCAGCTCGAATACCATCCGGCCATCGGAACGGTACGTATTCGCGGACCTTTCACGGCGACGCGGGCGGAAGACTCCCGGAGCATTCGTAAAGTCTACACCTGCCAACCTTCTAGCGCGGAGCAGGAAGGGCCCTGCGCCAAGCAAATCCTGACTACGCTCTTGCGTCGCGCCTATCGCAGGCCTGTGGTCCCACAGGACATGGAGTGGGTGCAGGGTTTCTATCAGGAGGGCCGCCGCGAAGGGACCTTCCAGGACGGTATCGAGCTGGCCCTGCGGCGCATCTTGACCAGCCCGCAGTTCCTGGTGCGCGCGGAACGGGAACCCGAAAGCGTTCGCGCCGGCCAGGCCTACCGGATCACCGACCTGGAACTGGCTTCGCGGCTTTCGTTCCTTCTCTGGAGCAGCATCCCGGATGACGCTCTGATCGATGTCGCGGCGAAGAACCAGCTGCATGTTCCGGCGGTGCTAGAGCGCGAGGTCCGTCGTATGCTGGCGGATCCCAAAGCAGATGCACTCGTTGAAACCTTCGGCGATCAGCTTCTTTATTTGCGTAACCTTCCCACGACTTCTCCCGACGGCGTGTTCTATCCCAACTGGGATGACGAACTTCGCAAGAGCTTCCGGCGCGAGACGGAACTGCTGTTTCAGAGCGTCATCAAAGAGAACCGGAGCGTTCTGGATCTGTTGAACGCGGACTATACGTTCTTGAATGAGCGGCTGGCCAAGCACTACGGAGTGCCCAACATTTACGGCGCGGACTTCCGCCGGGTCACGTGGGGCCCCGAGCAGGCATATCGACGCGGGCTACTGGGCCAAGGCAGCGTACTCGCTCTGGCTTGGCAGCAGAACTTTCGCACGTCGCCGGTGAAGCGTGGTGTCTGGGTGCTCGAAAATATCCTGGGCACGCCGCCGCCGGAGCCGCCCCCGAACGTGCCGCCGCTCGAAGATAGTAATGCCGATAAAAAGGTGATGACGCTGCGGGAACAGATGACGCTGCACCGCAAAAACGAACCCTGCGCGGGCTGCCACAAGCTGATGGATCCGATCGGATTCGCGCTTGAAAACTTCGACGCCGACGGCTCCTGGCGCACGATGCAAGGCGGGCAAGGCGGAGTGCCGATCGACGCATCGTCTACGATCTGGGACGGCACAAAAGTGAACGGCCCCACGGAGTTGCGGCAGGCGCTACTGAAGTACTCGCCGCAGTTCGTGCGAACCATTACCGAGAAGCTGATGACGTACGCCCTGGGGCGAGGCGTCGAATACGAAGATATGCCGGTGATCCGGTCCATCGCACGCGACGCCGACAAAGACAACGATCGGTTTATGGCGATCCTGATGGGGATCATCAAGAGCGATCCTTTCCAGATGAGAGTGAAGCAGGCCGCAGAGAACTAGCGAACGCAACGCAAGGAGTCCATATGTTTCTCAGCAAGAAGTTCATCCCGCGCCGGACCTTCCTGAGGGGCGCCGGCGTAGCGATTGGTTTGCCTCTGTTGGACAGCATGGTGCCGGCACAGACGGACCTGAAGAAGACGGCCGCAGCGCCGGTTCCCCGGTTCCTCGGCATCTGGCATCCGCACGGTGCGGCGCCCGGTTACTGGAGTCCGCTGCAGGAAGGCAAGGGCTTCGACTTCTCCTTCATCACCAAGCCGCTGGAGCCGTATCGCAACCGCGTCACCTTGATCTCGGGTATGGATATGCCCGAGGCCGCGGCGACAACCGAAGAGCCCGGCGGCGATCATGCGCGCGGAGCGGTTCTACTGTCATCGGCACGCCCGCGTAGAAACGCTGTGACTCCATACCTCGGGGTCACCGTCGACCAGCTGATCGCGCAGAAGTATGGCCAGGGCACAATCCTGTCGTCGCTTCAATTGGGCGTCGAGGAAGATGGGAACTTCGGAAACTGCAATTGGGGATATAGCTGCGCCTACACGAATTCCGTCTCCTGGACCTCTCCCATGCAGCCGTTGCCGACGGAAGTGAATCCGCGCGTGGCCTTCGAGCGCCTGTTCGGCGATGGAACCAACCCGGAAGAACGCAAAAGAGGACGGAAAGAGAGCGCCAGTATTCTGGACTCCGTCACGCAGGAGATCGCATTTTTCAAGCGACCTCTTGGTGAGGGCGACAAGCAGCGGCTCGACACGTATCTGGAAAACATCCGCGAAATCGAGCGCCGCATCCGTATCGCGATGGAATCGACCGTAAAGGAACCCTCCAACGAGATCCCGTTTGGTATTCCAGAAAACAAGCACGTTCACTATCGCCTGATGTACGACCTGCTGGCGCTGGCGTTTGAAGGGGACCTGACGCGCTCGGCAACCTACATGTTGGGTAAGGACCTCTCCGGGGCGAGTTTCCCGGAATCGGGCTTCAACGGCGCCTGGCATGGCTCCTCGCATCATGGCGACAAACCCGAGAACGTCGCCAACTACGCCAAGATGAACCGGTATCACGTGCAGAACCTGGCATACTTCGCCGAAAAACTGAGCAAGATTCCGGACGGAGACGGCACCGTGCTCGACCACATCCTCATTTACAAGGGCAGCAATATGGGGAACTCGCACCGGCATGCCCACATCAAGGTCCCGGTGATTCTGCTCGGCGGCCTGGACGGAACGTTTACAGGGAACCGTCACATCGTATTTCCGGACAACACGGAGCGCACGTCCAATATGCTCCTCGCGTTGCTGCACAAGTACGGCATCGAAGACATTCCGAAGTACGACGCGGCTGGACGCCAGACTGGGACGCAGAAATCGTTCGGTTCCAGCACCAAGCCTCTGTCTCTCTAGGTGCATGCGCCACTTCGTCACGATCTTAATTCTGGCGGCTTTGCCCTTGGCCGGGCAGGGGAATCGAGCCACTCGCCCTAAAATCGAGAGGCCGGATGGCCCCGTCTGGGAAGTTATTCGCAAGAACTGCACGGCGTGCCACGGCATCGACGACTATGCGTTCTTCGCGCTGGATAAAGCCGGCTGGTCGAAGCTGATCGCCGAAAAACACAAGCCTGCCGACGCCAACCTTTCTGAAGCCGACCGCAATCTGCTGCTGGGCTGGCTGGCGGAAAGGTTCGGTCCTGCCACTAAGCCCTTTCCACGAACTTACATTCCACCGGAGATCACGACGTTCTTCTCCGATCCCGAGGCGTTCCGCCTCATGAACCGGGCTTGCACGCGCTGCCACGCGATCGACAAGGTGCAGGGAGCAAGGAAGGCGGCCGAAGACTGGCGAGTCACGCTGGTTGACATGCGCGAGCGCGGCGCGCAGTTATCGGACGAGGAACTGGAACGGCTGGTGGAGTGGCTGGATCGCGTGTGGGGAACGAATCAGGACAAATGAAAACGCACCGTGCAGTCGCCTGGTTCGCGCCTGGCGTATCGATGCTCGCCGCGGCGCTGCTACTTGCAGATACTCCGTCGGCCAATCCGAACGGGCTGCTGCAACTGACCGCAACCACGGCCAACGTGGCTGGCGCTCCGGATCCGGTGCGAATCGAGATCCTGCGATGGTCCACCGATGAGGAACGTGAACGCCTAATTGCGGCATGGAACCTCAAGCCGTCCGCAGCAGGGCCAAGCGAAGGTAGAGGAGCAAAGCAGGGAAAAGCTGCAGGCAAAGGGCGAGGACCCGCGAACGGAGCCGCGAACAACGCAACTCCTGAGTCCGCGTTGGCAAAGGCTCTGAATGAGACCACCACCGTCGGCTATCTGTGGTCGTCCGAGATGGCCGGCTACGCTTTGCGCTACGCAGGCAAGGTCGATAGCCCGGATGGATCGCAGAGGATCCTACTGATCACGCAGCGGCGGCTGGGCGCGGTCAATTCACGCTGGAATCCGACCTTCGAAGGCGCTGCAAATAGTTACGAGTTTTCGGTGATCGAGTTGCGTTTGAACGCAAAGGGCGAGGGGGAGGGAAGAGCCTCGTTGGTAGGCAAGGTGGCTCCTGACGTCTCCGCAAAAATCGTGACTCTGGAGAACTACGACGCATTGCCGGCTGTGTTTCACAACGTCCGCATACGTGCTGGGGAAACACCGGTCAGAAAACCATAGGGATGGCCTTAATATGAAAATCCGATTGTGCCTGGCGCTTGTGCTGGCTATCTCTTACGCCGTCGGCGCGCCCGCCAAAAGCGACGTCGCCGATGCCGCCCAGCGTGGCGATAAGGCCGCCGTTCGCAGCCTGATTCAGAAGAAGGCCGACGTTAACGCCCCCCAGATCGACGGAGCAACGGCGCTGCACTGGGCTGTTCAGGCCGACGACCTGGAATTGGCGGATCTCCTGATCCGCAACGGGGCCAAAGTCTCGACTGCGACCGTCGCGGGCGCCACACCGATCCAACTGGCGGCTCTGAACGGAAGCGCCCCGCTGCTCGACCGATTAATCGCTGCGGGCGCGGATCCCAACGCTCCACTGACAAGGTCCGGCGACACGGCGCTGATGATCGCGTCGCGCACGGGGAAGGTGGACGCCGTTCGGGTGTTGCTGGATCGCGGCGCTAAAGTGAATGCGCAGGAAACCTGGGGCGGCACCACGGCGTTGATGTGGGCGGTTTCAGAAAAGCATCCCGACGTCGCCAGACTTCTGGTGGAACGTGGTGCCGATGTGAACGCTCGATCCTACTACGTTCCATCCGCATCGGGGCGTGGCTTCGAGGGGACAACACCGGTAGCGCAGAAGCCCGGAAAAGACTTCGAAGAATTCGCGAGCGGCTGGCTCACTCCCTTGATGTTCGCCGCCCGCGAGAACGGTCTGGAATCGGCGCGCCTGCTGGTCAAAGCCGGCGCCGATATCAATGCCCAGTCCGGCGATGGCAAGGATGCCTTATCGTTGGCTCTATTCGACGGCAGTTATGATGTGGCTGATTTCCTGATCGACAGCCACGCGAACGTGAATCAGAAGGACGCGCAGCGCTTCACGCCCCTGTTCTGGGCCGTCGACCGGCGCAATATGGAGACCGCGCCGAATTTCCCGTGGATGGAAACCAGGGACCCGCTTCCCCTGATCAAGAAGCTGTTGGATGCGGGAGCAGACCCGAACGCGCTCATCAACTCCACGCCTCGTGCGCGTATGCGAGAGGGATCGCCTCGGCTGGTATACGCCACGGCACTGATGCGGGCGGCCCTGGCCGGTGACGTGGAGCTGGCACGGTTGCTGCTGGCCCACGGGGCGGATCCGCATATCATCTCCAAGGACCGCGAGACCACGCTCATGGCGGCATGCGGCACGGGTTTCATCAACGGATATCACCGCCAGCGAAGCCCCGCGGATCGGTTGGAGCTGGTGAAGCTGCTGATTGAGTTAGGCGAGGACGTCAATGCCGCCGATAACTACGGCATCACGCCGCTGATGGTCGCGGCTAATCTCGGAGATATTGAGATCGTCAGGTACCTGATCTCCAAAGGCGCCGATCTTGGCGCGCACGACCTTGGCAAGAAGAATGATGGCGCGTTCGGGTCTAGCGTGGAACCGCTCATGCCCATCGACTACGCCATTGGCGTGGGGACGTTCGTGCCGAACAACGCAGTGATCATGCACAAGGATGTCATGGACCTGATGGCCGGGGAAATGAAGAAGCGGGGCATCGAGCATACAACGTCCGAATGCACCCTCAGGGGATTCACATGCTCATCGGCGAACGTCGATCCGAAAACCGCGACACCGGCTGAGATCGCCAAGATCCGAACCATCCAGAAGGGATATCAGGTGGATGGGATCACCGGCGGCTTGGCTGTCGGTGACAAAGCGCAGAAGTAGTCCACCTATGCCGTTAGGCTGGTTCCGCGGCCCGTAGCGCCAGACCGCGAGCCACGGAAGTAAATTCATTTCCCGCGCGAATGCGGTCTTTCCCGAAGCGCGTTTCGAATATTCTCCGTACGGATGGCACGAAGGATGACCCGCCGGTCAGAAACACCATGTCGATATCGGCAGGCTGGATCCCGGAACTGAGCAGCAGAGAATCCACGCACGTCGCGATCTGCTCAAGCTCCGGCGCAATCCATGTTTCGAATACAGCGCGTTTGATGGGGGACTCCAGATCGGCGACACCGTCCAAGAAGCGGAACGCAGCCACGGGTTGATCCGAAAGCTCGCATTTCACTTTCTGTACGGCGCGATGCAGATGATAGCCCAAGTCTTCGCGTATTAAATGCTGAAGCGCGGCAATCTTTTCCGGCTCGAGCGCCTGGGCCTGCACGCTCTTGAGCATGTTCATCACCTCGTTGGTCTTCAGAAACGAAAGATGATGCCATCGTTCCAGCTTCGCGTAGACCCAGCTCGGAACGGGAAGAAGCTTATCGATGGAGCGCATCTGAGTACCCGCCCCCAGAGCGGGTGAAACAATGTGCTGGACAATCCGCGCATCAAAGACATCTCCGGCCAGACCGACACCCGCATTGCCGAGAAGATCGGCCGGTTGTCTTCCGCGCCGGCGGACGCCCGGCCCAACCCGGACCACCGAGAAATCGCTGGTTCCACCCCCGAAATCGCCGATCAGGATCAACTCGTCGTGATCGAGCGTGGATTCGTAGTGATGCGCCGCGGCCACGGGTTCCATTTCGAATTGGACGGATTCAAACCCGGCGGCAAGAAATGCTTGTTCCAGGCGTCCCTGTGCCCACGTATTGTCCGCTTCGTTCTCCGCTCCCACGAAGGTCACGGGCCGGCCGACCACCGCGGACCGGATCTCGATTCCAAACTGCCGTTCCGCTTTCTCTCGAAGATCCCTGACAATTCGTCCGACAAGATCCTCCATGGTCCGCCTGCGGCCAAATACGTCGGTGCTTCGCAAACTGCGGCTGGTCAGAAAGGATTTGAGTGATTGGATCAGCCTGCCCTTGGTCTCCGCTGCCAGATAGCGTTCGATGCCCTCCGGTCCCGACCAGGATTTGACGACTCTGACGTTCCGCTCCCGGACCTCCTCTAAGTACAGGAGTGAGCGATAGGCGTCGGTCACGCCGGCAGCGTGGGGAAACTGGACCAGCTCGACTTGTCCGGCACCGGTCGCGCGCGCGACGGAGCTGTTGGTAGTTCCAAAGTCGATGCCGATACAGGATGTGACCATGCTTTCTTAGTATGCGTGGGAGTCCGTGATGAGACGCTATCGGCCGTTAAGGGAGTCCCCTGAAGTGACTAGTAACTTCTCTACATCAAGTGTCGCCCTCTAACTTGGGGCCGCCGTGTCGAAAACCTCCTATGCTGCACGATCCGCAGAGGATAAGCCTGCCATGACCCCCGAATCGGCGTGTTTCGCCGTCAGTACTGTCGGTTTCCTGCCCCTGAGACGATTGCTGTTTGTGATACAACGATAGGGGTTCCCTCTGATGAACATGCTGCAAATGGTTGATCTAGCTACAAGTTGCAAACTATGAAGCGCTTCTTCTACACCACCGCTTTCCTGGTTCTGATCGCCGGCCTAGCGCTCCTGCAGACTCGGATGGTTGGACAAACTCCTGCCCCGAATACGCTGGCGTCAGACCCGCACGGTGCGATGCTAAACACCTACTGTGTGGGGTGCCACAACGCGCGCCTGAAGACCGGCGGTGTGATGTTTGACACGCTGGACATCAAGCACCCCGCAGCCGATGCGGAAATCTGGGAGAAGGCGCTGCGCAAATTGCGCGGGCGGTTGATGCCGCCTCCAGGCAGCCCCCAGCCGCCGCAGGCGGACATTGACGCCTTTACTACCTGGATGGAAGGTACTTTGGATGCCAATCCCGGGCCTGTCACGGCCGGCCGCGTGCCGGTCCAGCGTCTGAATCGTACCGAATACGTTGCGTCGGTGAAAACTCTCCTGGGCGTCGACGTGAACGAGAAGGACATCCTGCCGCAGGATATCCAAGTAGAGGGCTTCGACAACATCGCCTCCGTCTTGACAACTTCGCCAGCGTTCCTGGACCAATATCTCGACGCGGCCCGCCGTGTCGCGAAGAAGGCCGTCGGCGACATGGCGCCGCCGATCTCGTCCTGGTCCTTCAAGTCAGAGGGGAATCAGGACCCCGAATTGCCGTTCCCGCCAGGCTTCCGCCAACGGGATGCGATGAAGATTACGCAGAACTTCCCGGCCGATGGCGAGTACCGCTTCAGCACCGCCTTTGACGAGCGGTCGATCGGTTTGTATAACGCCGGACTGCAGAACCGGACGACGCTGGTGCTGATGCTCGACGGCAAGGTCGTGTTTAAAGGCGACATCGGCGGGGCCGAGGACCTGCGGCTGGCGAACATCAAGGGCACGGACGGCTGGGCGCAGATTCTGGAACGTTTCCAGAAGATTCCGGTGAAGGTAGAAGCGGGCAATCACGACATCATGCTCGGCTTCATGGACCGTTCGCATGTGGAATCGGACGACAACGTCGTGGGCGGCGGCGGAGGCTTCGGCGGTACAACCGGCGCGCCCATGGCACGTCTGGCGGATCCCAAGAACGTCTCTCTGGAGATCAAGGGTCCCTACAACCCTACCGGCATCTCGCACAGCACTACCCGGCCGCTGATTTTCGTTTGCGATCCCGCGAAAATCGGCGAAACTCCCTGCGCGAAGCAGATTGCAGAGACCCTGGCGCACCGTGCCTACCGCCGGCCCGTGACCGCGGAAGATATCACGTTCCTAATGCGCTTCTATGACGAAGGGCGCCTGGACAAGGGCACCTTCGATCAGGGCATCACGGAGATCGTGGCGGCAGTTCTGGCCAGCCCCGACTTCCTGTTTCGCTCCATTCAGACTCCCAAGGGAGTCTCGAAGACCACCGAGTTCCCGCTGTCCGATCTGGAATTGGCGTCGCGCCTCTCATTCTTTCTCTGGAATACGGGCCCGGACGCAGAGTTGCTGAAGCTGGCGGAAACGCGTCAATTGAGCAAGCCCGGCGCTCTGGATGCACAGGTGAAACGCATGATGGCCGATCCGAGGGCCGAGAGCCTCGTGACCAGTTTCGCCATGAAGTGGCTGAACCTCAATAGCCTCGACCTGGTGCAGCCGGACCCGAAGATCTTCAATGGCTTCAATGCCACCCTGCGCAAGGATTTCATGACGGAAGCCGAGAAGTTCCTGGGTAGCATACTGCTCGAGAACCGCAGCGTAGTGGAACTGCTGACCTCGGACCGGACGTTCGTGAACAACAGGCTGGCGCGTCACTACGGAATTGAGGGACCGAACACGTCGGCGTTCAAGGAGGTCACCCTTACGGATCCGAACCGCTTCGGCCTGCTGGGCAAGGCCGCCGTGCTGATGCGGACTTCCTATGGCGACCGCACTTCTCCGGTGCTGCGCGGCGCGTGGGTGCTCGACAAGATCATTGGCTCGCCTCCTTCGCCGCCTCCGCCAAATGTCGTAACCAACCTTACGCAAGAGGCTGGCGAGGCTCCGAAAACGGTGCGGGCGCGCCTGGAGCAACACCGCGATAAGGCCAGTTGCAGACAGTGCCATGGCGTGATCGATCCAACGGGGCTGGCTCTGGAGAACTTCGACGCCGTCGGCCAGTTTCGGACCACCGACCGCCAGGCGGGCAACGCCAAGCTCGATACCAGCACGGTTCTGCCGAACGGTGTAGCGATCGACGGTCCGGTTGAGCTGCGCAAACAGCTGGCCAGCCGGCCCGACGCTTTCGTCGGCGCGCTGACCGAGAAACTCCTGATGTACGCCGTCAACCGCCAGCTGGAGTATTTCGATATGCCCCAGGTTCGCAAGGTGGTGCGCAATGCCAAGAAAGACGACTACACTCTGACGTCCCTGGTGTTGGGGGTCGTCAATACGGATGCGTTCCGCAAGCAAGGTCCGGAGGTCGTCTCCAAGACGGCTCCCAAACAGAACGCAGTGGCAACCGCCGAAGTGAAGAAGTAGGAGACGATCATGTTCATCACCAAGAAGCACATCTCCCGGAGAACCATCCTGAAGGGAGCGGGTGTCAACCTGGCGCTTCCGTTCCTCAGTGCCATGGTGCCCGCCTCCACCGCCCTGGCGCAGACCGCGGCGAATCCCAAGATTCGCGCCGGCTTCTTCTATATCCCTCACGGCGCCATCATGTTCAACACCAAGTTCGGCCCGGAGATGGACCGCTGGACGCCTTCGGGCTCCGGCAGCGCCTTTAAGCTGAACGAAATCAACTCGCCGCTCGAACCGTATAAAAAGTACGTGACCTCGTTCGGCAACATGGAAAACGCCGCAGCGGCGGGTTCGGTGCACGTGCGCAATCCCGCGACTTGGCTGAGCGCCACTAATCCCACCGGAAACGCGATGGCCACGACGCTGGACCAGGTGATGTCGAAGTTCATCAGCCAGGATACGCAGTTTCCTTCGCTCGAACTCTCCTCGGAGACCACCATTCAGGTGGCCGCGGGCAATGGCGGCCCCTTCACTACGCTGTCCTTCCGCGATGCGAATACGCCGCTGCCGATGGAATACAACCCGCGCAAAGTCTTTCTGATGATGTTCGGCGAAGGCGATACTCCACGGGAGCGCGTCGCGATGGCCCGCCAGAAGAACAGCATTCTGGACCTGATCAATGTCCGGATCAACAAGCTGAAAGGTGATCTGGGTAGCGAGGACAAGGCCATTCTCGATGGATATCTCGAGAACGTGCGTGAGATCGAACGGCGTTCCAAGATGGCCGGCAGTTCCAATCTTTCGGGCATCCAGATCCCTAATGCTCCGATCGGTGAACTGGAGGATTTCGCCGCGCAGGAAAAGATCATGTACGACCTTCTCGCCCTGGCCTACCAAGCCGATCTCACGCGCGTTGCCACTTACATCACCGTGGCGGAAGGCACCAACCGGACCTATCCGTTCCTCAACATCTCCGACGGGTTCCATCCGGTGTCGCACCACGCCAACATCATGGAGCGCATCCAGAAGCTGGTGCAGATCCAGAAGTGGCATATGCAGCAGTTTGCCGACTTCATCAAGAAGATGGCCGATACGCCGGACGGACAGGGCTCGCTGCTGGACCACTCGATCTTCATGTATGGATCGAACATGAGCAACTCCGACCAGCACAGCAATTACCCGATCCCGAACCTGATCGTCGGCGGCGGCAACGGCAAGCTGAAGCAGGGCGGCCAGCATCTGGTGCTGCCGGAGCGCACACCCATCGCGAACCTGCATCTGACCTTGCTGCAGAAGGTGGGTCACGAGCAGGATCACTTCGGCGACAGCACGGGAACTATCGCGGAAGTATAGGAGTTCGCACGTGAATCGAAGAGAGGTTTTGAAAACCGCGGCCGCCGGTGCGTTCACCCTGTGGGCGCCGAGGTTATTAAAGGCACAGCAGCCGGTCAACAAGCTGAGCAGCACCCTGGCTGTGATCGATGGAGGCGGCTCCAATGTCACCGCCTTCTCCACCGGGGAAGGCTTCGTTCTCGTAGACAGCGGAGCGCCCGGATCCGGCGATGCCGTGATGGCCGCGCTGAAGGGCTTGGCTCCCAATGGCAAGGTCCAGACCTTGTTCAATACGCACTATCACCTCGATCAGACCGCCAACAACGAGCAATTCGCGGCGCAGGGCGCCAAGGTCATCGCCCAAAAGCATACCAGGGAATGGATGGCGACCAAATACTGGGTTCCGGCCGAGCAGCGCTATGAGAAGGCTCGCCCCAAGGCCGCACTCCCTACGGAGACCTTTACCGTTCAGGGCTCGATGAAGGCCGGTAACGAGGAAATCGACTACGGCTATCTGCGGATGGCGCATACCTCGGGCGACCTTTATGTCCACTTCAAGGGCGCGAACGTGATCGCCGTGGGCGACGTTGCATCGCCCGTGCGGGATCCCGAGCTCGACTGGTTCACCGGAGCGTGGGTTGGCGGCCGCGTGGACTCCATGGATTTACTGCTCGCACTCAGCAACGAACAGACCAAAATCGTGCCGGCATATGGTCCCGTCATGACTAAGGCGCAATTCAAGGCCGAGCGCGACATGATGGAGGAAGTTCGGCAGCGCATTTTCGACCGCGTCCGGGCTGGCGAGGGCCCCCAGGACATGCTCGAGGGCGGGGCTCTCGATGGCCTTCCTCGCAAGTGGAAAGATCCGTTGAAGTTTTTGTATGCCGCGGCGAAGGGTGGTTGGGCGTATCAGGATAAGTTGGGTGCGAACGTTGTCTAGGGGGCATGGTTTGGGGACACGAATGAAGCGCTTTAATCTGGTTCTTTTGTGCGCTGCGACGGTGGGAATCCTCGCTTTGGCGCATGCGGTTCTGGCGCAAGTGCAGCAGGCCCAGAAGGCCGCCGACGATCTCGCGACGCTCATTCAGTCCGGCAAAACCAAGCTGGCACTCGAGCGAATTCAAGCCGGAGCGGACGTGAACCGCGCCCAGCCTGACGGCACCAGCCCTCTGATTTGGGCGGTGGACCGCACGGAGTATGAAATCGCCGAGGCACTGATCGCCAAAAAGGCCGACGTAAACGCCACCAACGAGTTTGGCGTCTCGCCTCTGACGGTGGCCGCCCGGCAGTCCAACGGGCGCCTGGTCAAAATGCTGCTCGACGCTGGTGCGAAGGTCGATTCCGCGAATCCGGATGGCGAGACGGCGCTGATGATGGCGATCACCGGCGGTGATGTGTCCGTCGTCCAACTGCTGGTCAATGCGGGCGCGAATGTAAATACGATCGAGGAATTTCACCGCCAGACGCCACTGATGTACGCCGCTGCGTCCAACCGGAACGCGGCGCAGATGGTCAAGCTGCTGCTTTCAAAAGGCGCCGACGTCAAGCCGCGGGCGCTGTACACCGATTGGCCCAGCCAGGTTACCAGTGAGCCCCGCACGCAGTATCGTTCGGTAGGCGGACTAAACGCGTTGTTGTACGCTGCGCGCGGCGGCTGCTATGAGTGTGTCGAAGACTTGATCGCAGCCGGAGCCGACGTGAATCTGCCGACGCCGGAAGGGATTACGCCGCTGATGATCGCCCTGGATAACGAGCATAACGATGTGGCCAAGCTGCTGATGGATAAAGGCGCCGATCTCAATGTTTGGGATTGGTGGGGACGCACGGCCCTATGGATCGCTGTCGATCGCAAGGCCAGTCCAGGGGGAGGAAGCGGGTTTAGCGGTTTCGGCGGGGGCGGCGGAGGCCGTGGAGGTGGTGGACGCGGCGGTCGCGGAGCGCCTCCGCCTGTGGCGGTTCCTGCCGGGCCTGTTGTCTCCAGCATGGACATCATCAACGCGCAACTGAGTGCGGGGGTCGACCCCAATCCGGAGATGAACTTTCATCGCCCGAACGCACCCAGCAGGGGACGCTTTGGGGACAACCAGATCAGCACGGGCACCACGCCGTTGTTCCGCGCAGTGCAAAATAACGACGTAGAAGTCATTCAAGCTCTGCTGGCAAAAGGCGCCGACCCCAACATCAACACCATGGGATACACGGCCTTCCTGCTCGCCGCCGGGGCCGGTCCCGCTGGGCGCGGCGCCGCCACACAGGTGAATATGCAGATCCTGGATCTGATGACGCAGCATTCGGCCGATGTGAACGCCAAAGTCACCGGGACCCAGACCTACTCGTTTAATGTTTCCCGTGCTCCTTCGAACAACGAGGGCACCTCGGCACTCCATGAGGCGGCGCGTACGCTCAAGACGGATTTAGTGAAGTATCTGCTCGATCACGGGGCCAATCCCAACCTCGTCGATTCCGAAGGCAAGAAGCCGATCGAAGTCGTTGGCGTACAGCGCGCCGGACGCGGTGGCGGTGCGCCCCCCGCGGCAGCTGCCGGCCAAGCCAAAGGTAATCCTCCCGCGACTCCCGGTGCGGCTCCCGGGGCTGGCCCTGGTCGCGGCGCTCCTGCACGTGGAGGCGCCAACCCCACAGCCGCGGCCGAGATTCGTGCCATGCTCGAAGCGGCCGCTACGAAAAAGTAATATCCGGCAAACGCAGGACCGGCCGTCAGTCGCCGGAAATGCGATCGCTGTCCGACATGGCGAATCCAGGGCTGGGAGTTGTCCGCACTGGTTTCGGCGCGAACGCCCATTTCCAGCCATGAGCCGCGTGCCGCTTCAGGCGGCGGAAGGCCGGTAACAGCGTCGTGATACTGATCGCCGCAAGGCCCGCCAACAATGCGATCGTCACGATGTCCCACAACGGCCGGCGATGGAACAGGCCCGGCCAGTCCATCGCGTGCAGGCCGTAATAGACCCATCGGTTCGCGCGATCGAGCTTGTCGAACTTCACCATCTGGCCGAGGGACGGCGTGAAATACAGCCAAGTCTCGTTTTCATCTTTGTAGCGCACGCGCAGCACAGGCAGCACGTAAGCCGGCTTGTGCCGGCCCAATTCGAAGGACGTGGTCGTCTGGTGATAGTAGTTGTCGTATTCGGTCAGCCAATCGCTCGCGATGACTGGAACATTCGGCATCGCTTCACGGGATGCCTGTTCCATCACCTCCTTGCCGAACGTAGTGATCACGCCGTTCTCCGGATGGCGAATGGACACGAACACGTGCGGGTTATGCTGCGGGAGATTTACGGCGTTGATCGAGTTGTTGGTGGTCCAATGCCGGGCTTCCACTTCGGTTGTGGGCGGCTGGTAGGCGACGAAGTAGGGCTCGCCTCTGAACTGGACGAGTTCCACTTCCTTCGGAGCGAACTTTTCCTGAATCCTCCCAATGGCATTCCGCACGTTTTCTATCTGGAGCGGCTGCAGGTTCAGCGGGCCGCCTGTGATGGCGCGCGCCATCTCCTTCGTCATGGTTGACCTTGGAGAAATGGTGGGATTTCCCATGATGAATCCCTCGCCGTTGCTCTCGACGCGCTTGGACACCTCCGTCCATCCGGGGATCGGAAACGTGCTGATGGGGATCATCCCGCTCAGGACCCAGGAGATCGAAAACAAGCCAAAGATCAGCCCCGCATAGTGGTGCCACTTCATCCAACTGGAGTAGGGCGTGTAGGACGGAACACCTTTGTGACGGAATCGCGGCTTGAGCGCAACGCGCCAGATTCCGACGACGATACCGGTCACCACCATGAGCATGGCGGCCCAGGCGATGAAATCCAGCAACGGCGTCCACCAAGTGCGCTGTCGGAAGAAGAACAGGTTGTGAAGAACGTAGCCGGAAATCGCGAGAACACGACTCCTACGGTCGGTCTTCTGAATGATGTCGTTGCTCTTTTCGGAGATGTAATATTCGGTGCCTGCCGGATCGTTCATAGCAATACGATGCAGCGGAACGTACCCGGCCAGCGTGGGAATTCTCGTGTACTCGTCGGGCGTCTCCAGATAAGCGTCGTAGGTCATGGTGGAAGCGTGCTCGGGGGCGAATTGCTGCATCCACTTCAGGGCCTGTTCCCGGCCCATGCGGGGAAGGACTTCGCCGGTGTCCGCATAGACCGCCGACCAGTTGCCGATGCTGACCCGGGTCATCCGGTACACAGGCCGGCCGTCATACATGGACAGCCGCACGCGGTACGGCTTGATGCCAGCCTTGGCCGCCGCCTCAGCGGGCGTCACGGTTGCCGTCGAAAAGTTGATGGGCTCCAGCCGAAGCAGGCGCTCTCCGGCAGTGATTTGAGGGTGGCCGTAATACATGAGGACCACGCCTGAGAACGTCCAGACCAGGAACATCACCGTGATGGCGATTCCTAGCCATCGATGCGAATAAATGAGGAGCTTGCGCCAGTCGAGCAGCTTGCGGACGTTCATGTCGCCTTTCCTGGACGATTTTGAGTTAGTTTATATCAACTGGCCCGCGCCCGCATGCGCCTCGCAAGGGCGAAACGCCACAGAGGCTGCGCGAAAACACGCAGACCTTCCAAAATCCAGCCACTGGCCAGCCTTTCCGAGAGAAGAAAGTGGTCGTCCACGTGCCACGTCTGACAGTGAATCGACAAAGTACATGAGTTGGGCACCGATCAAGAAAGACCTGTCAGCGTCGGCGGTGCAGCCGAATTTGCCCGACCTCGAACGTGTACGCGCGGTATTTTCGTGGGACCAGGCTCGCGGCGAGCTGGGATCCGCTGGGTGCTTTAACATTGGACAGCTCGCGGTCGACCGTCATGCTGCGGGGCCACTTCGCGATCGCGTCGCGCTTCGGTGGCTCGGCCGGGATGGGACCATCCTCGATACCACCTACGCTCAGTTTCAGGACCGGACGAACCGTTTTGCGAACATGCTGCGGTGGCTTGGCGTTGGCAAAGAGGATCGCGTATTCGCACTGGCAAGTAGAATTCCAGCTCTCTACACCGCGGCGCTGGGGACGCTGAAGAACACCAGCGTCTTTTGCCCGCTGTTCTCGGCGTTCGGTCCGGAGCCCGTCCGTCAGCGGTTGCAACGCGGCAACGCCAAGGTTCTGGTTACGACCGAGAGGCTATACCGGAAGACAATTGCGGAATTGCGTGGTGCATTGCCAGAACTGAAACACATCCTGTTGATCGATGCTCGCGAGAACGTCGATTCCAGTGTCTGGGCGCTGGAGCCGCTCCTAGCCCAGGTCTCGCCGGACTTCGTGGTCCCGCGCACGGGCCCCGATGACATGGCCCTCCTTCACTTCACCAGCGGCACCACCGGAATGCCTAAGGGCGCCATCCACGTTCATAACGCGGCGCTGATGCACTACATCACAGGAAAGTTCGCTCTGGATCTGCATCCGGAAGACATCTTCTGGTGCACGGCGGATCCGGGCTGGGTGACAGGAACCTCCTACGGGATCATCGCGCCCCTTCTTCACGGCGTCACGAACCTCATCGACGAAGGTGACTTCGATGCAGAACGCTGGTACGGCGTTCTGGAAAAAGAAAAGGTGACGGTCTGGTATACAGCACCCACTGCGATCCGCATGCTGATGCGACTGCCTGGTGAGCCGCGAGCCCGGTATGACCTCAGTCGTCTTCGTCTGATTGCCAGCGTCGGCGAGCCTTTGAATCCTTCCGCCGTGGTCTGGGGCCAGGAAGCGCTGGGCTTACCCATCCATGACAACTGGTGGCAGACCGAGACCGGCGGCATCATGATTTCAAACTACCCGTCGATGGAGATCCGACCCGGGTCCATGGGCAAGCCGCTGCCTGGAGTCGAGGCGGTCATCGTGCGCCGGACGAGTGACGGCAGCGTAGAAGTTCTCGATCAGCCCGAGCAAGAGGGTGAATTGGCGCTGAAGCCGGGTTGGCCGTCGATGTTCAAAGGCTACCTGCATGAGCCGGAGCGCTACGCGAAATGCTTCGCCAAGGACGGCTCCGGCAAGGACTGGTATTTGACGGGCGATCTGGCCAAGCGTGACGCCGACGGCTATTTTACGTTTGTCGGCCGCGCGGACGACATCATCAAGACTGCTGGACACATGGTCGGGCCGTTCGAGGTGGAAAGTGCGTTGATGGAACATCCGGCCGTGGCCGAGGCCGGGGTGATCGGGAAACCCGACCCCACCATTGGAGAGATCGTGAAGGCATTCGTCGCGCTGCGGCCGGGACATTCACCCAACGAGGAATTGAAGCTGGAGATTCTGGGCTTTGCCAGAAAGAAGCTGGGAGCGGCTGTGTCACCGAAAGAGATTGAGTTTTGTCCCCAGATTCCCCGCACGCGTAGCGGCAAGATCATGCGCCGGCTGCTTAAGGCGAGAGAATTGGGGCTGCCAGAAGGCGACTTGTCAACTCTGGAGGGGGCTGCATGAGCGACCTTCGCGAGCACCGGCTTGACCTGCTGCGGCAAATGCTCCTGATACGGCGCTTCGAGGAGAAGTGCGCTGAGTTATACACACAGCAGAAGATCCGCGGATTCCTGCACCTTTACATCGGTGAGGAAGCCGTGGGGGTCGGAGTCGTCCAAGCGCTCCGGCCCGAAGATGCGATCGTATCCACTTACCGCGAACACGGGCACGCCCTTGCCCGGGGCATTTCAGCCGGATCGGTGATGGCGGAGATGTTCGGCAAGCAGGAGGGCTGCAGCCGCGGGCGCGGCGGATCGATGCACCTGTTCGATGCCAAGACGCACTTCTACGGCGGCAACGCTGTGGTTGGCGGGGGGCTTCCCGTAGCTGTCGGCTTAGCACTGGCAGACAAGATGCGCAACCAGCCGCGAGTGACCTGTTGCTTCTTTGGAGACGGGGCTGTGGCCGAGGGCGAGTTTCACGAGTCCATGAACTTGTCGGCATTGTGGAAGCTTCCGGTGCTCTTTGTGTGCGAAAACAACCGCTACGCGATGGGCACCCGGCTGGACGTCTCGCATTCGCAAACGGATTTGACGAAGAAAGCTGCCGCTTACAGTGTTTCTGCCGCGGCGGTAGATGGTATGGACGTGCTGGCGGTCGAAGAAGCGGCGAGGTCCGCCGCCGAGCATGTTCGCTCTGGAGAAGGACCCTACTTTCTGGAATGCCGGACATATCGCTTCCGCGCCCACTCCATGTACGATCCGGAACTCTACCGCGACAAGGCCGAAGTGGAAGAGTGGAAGAAACGCGATCCCATCCCGGCTTTGATCCGCAGTCTGGAAACGGACGGCACCAAAGTTGACGCAGATGTCGCCGACCTCGAGCGGCGCGCCGCCAAGGAGATCGACGAAGCGATTGCGTTCGCTGAGGCAGGTACTTGGGAGCCGGTCGAAAATCTTCTCCGCTTCGTCTATTCGGATAAAGGATCGTCCACATGACCTACCGGGATGCCATTCGCGAAGCCATGCGCAAAGCCCTCAAGGGTGACGATCGAGTGTTCCTGATGGGCGAAGACGTCGGCCGATATGGCGGCTGTTACGCCGTGAGCAAAGGGCTGCTGGCGGAGTTCGGACCCGAGCGGATTCGCGATACTCCGTTGTCGGAATCGGCATTCGTGGGCGCGGGGATCGGAGCCTCGCTGGGTGGCATGCGCCCGATCGTCGAAATCATGACCTGCAACTTCAGTCTCCTGGCGCTCGACCAGATCGTGAACAACGCTGCTACTTTTCTGCACATGTCGGGTGGCCAGTTCAACGTCCCCGTCGTCATCCGCATGGCCACGGGCGGAGGTCGTCAGCTCGCGGCGCAACATTCCCACAGCTTGGAAGGCTGGTACGCGCACATCCCAGGGATCAAGGTTCTGGCCCCCGCGACGCTCGAAGATGCGCACGGCATGCTGCTCACGGCCTTGCAGGATCCCGATCCGGTGCTGATTTTTGAAAATGCGCTGCTGTATAACATGGAGGGGGAGCTACCCGCTGACGCCGGGCCAATTGAGATTGATCGCGCCCGCGTACGCCGGCCCGGCCGGGACATATCGGTGATCACCTACGGCAACAGCTTATGGAAAGCCCTGGAGGCTGCGAAGGGTTTGGCACAAAAAGGGATTGAGGCGGAAGTTGTGGATCTGCGGACGCTTCGCCCGCTGGACGATCGCACGTTGGTGGAATCCGTTTCGCGAACCCACCGCGCCTTGATTGTGGATGAGGGCTGGCGCAGCGGAGGAATATCGGCGGAAGTAAGCGCGCGTTTGATGGAGCAGGCTCTATACGATCTCGATGCCCCGGTCGAGCGTCTTTGCGGGGCCGAAGTCCCCATGCCCTACGCTGCGCACATGGAGGCGGCGGCGATCCCTCAGGTGACGACTATCAGCGCGGCAGTCGAAAGAATGGTTGCATCGCATGGGTGAGTTCCGGATGCCGAGCCTGGGCGCCGATATGACCGAGGGCACGCTGGTGCAATGGAACGTGAAGCCCGGCGATGCCATCAAGCGCGGGGACATCATCGCGGTAGTGGGCACGGAGAAGGCCGACATAGAGGTCGAGGTTTATCAGACCGGCACCGTGGAGAAGTTGATCGCCCAGCCTGGAGACAAGTTGCCGGTGGGAACTCCGATCGCGCTCATTCACGTGGAAGGAGAGGCTCCAGTTGAGGCCGCGCCTGTACAGCCGGCGCGTAAAGCTGGCGGGCGTGTGAGAGCCTCACCCATGGCGCGGAAGCTGGCGCAGGATTTGGGCGTCGATCTTGAAAAGATCACCGGCACGGGTCCGCACGGAGTGATCGAGCGCCACGACGTTGAACAGGCGGCTCAAACAAAAGCGCCGGAGAAGGCCGAGCACATCGAAGCTGGCGCGCCCGAGAAGCCAGTGGCGACGGGCATGCGCCACGCGATCGCGATGGCGATGGCCCGGTCGAACCGCGAGATCCCGCACTACTACCTCTCGACTCAGATCGACATGAGCGTCGCTCTCGATTGGCTGAAGGAGTTCAACCAGAAACTTTCCATCGAGAATCGAGTTCTACCGGCGGCGCTCCTGTTGAAGGCCGTGGCGCGCGGACTTGTGCAGGTGCCCGAACTAAACGGTTTCTGGATTGACGATCAGCTCAAGCCGTCGCCAGAAGTTCATCTTGGCGTAGCGATTTCGCTTCGCGGCGGCGGCCTCATGATCCCCGCAATCCATGCCGCCGAGCAAAAGTCCCCCGAGGAACTGATGGCTGCGTTACGGGATGTCATCACGCGTGCTCGCTCCGGCCGGCTGCGCAGCTCCGAGATTACGGAGGGCACGATTACAGTGACCAATCTCGGCGACCTTGGCGTTGAAAGCGTCTTCGGAGTGATTTACCCGCCGCAAGTGGCCCTGGTCGGATTCGGCAAAATCATGGATCGTCCTTGGGCCGCCGAACACGGCATGCTCGGTGTGCGGCCGGTACTGACCGGAACGCTGGCTGCCGACCATCGTGCCACGGACGGCCACCGCGGTGCCCAGTTTCTGCAAATCCTCGACGGCCTGCTCCAGGAACCCGGTAAGCTATGACCGAGTCCGAAATTCAATCGGCCATCTTCGATGGTCTGCGAAAAATCGCACCGGAGACCGACCCGCAGCAGCTTAAGCCTACCGAAAACCTGCGTGAAGCCTTGGACATCGACTCCTTCGACTTCCTGAATTTCCTGATCGGTCTGCACGAACGGTTGGGGGTCGAGATTCCAGAGGCAGATTACGGCCGACTCACCACGCTGTCGGCTCTGGTTCAATACCTCTCCAAGAAACTGCCCGGAGGACCCACCGAAGCGTCATAAGATGTATCTGCACCTCAAGTGCCACCAGCGATTTCTTTCCGGATTTTGTCAAGGTCGTCTTGTAAGCGCTCGCTAAAACTCACCGGGTACGGAACTGATGAAGGGCCCAGGTCCCTCAGCGGCGGCGGAAGGCGTGTCAACTCCGACTGGAAGCGCCTGCGGGATTCTTCAAGATCGATGTCCCTGATTGCGCGCCCGTGCCTCATCATAGGTTGCAAGAGCCGTTCACCGGGCAATTCCTCATCGAACCTCCCGATTACGTCGTGGACCATGTGCCCCGCCTCAATTTGCCGGAACACCTGTTTGCGGCCTGGGTACAACACTTTCTTGGTGGAAAGTTTCAGGCGTCCTTTGCCGGCGTATTCCACCAGCTTGTACGCTATGTCGAGGTGCGACGCGTCCTCCATGACGGCCAGCTTCGTCCCGACACCAAAGGCGTCAATTGGCGCTCCAGCCTTGACGAGATCCCGGATCTGGTACTCATCGAGGCTGCTGGATGCGAAGATCCTTACGTGCTCCAGGCCCGCTTCATCCAGTATTTTGCGCGTCTCTAAGGCCAGACTGCCCAGATCCCCGGAATCCAACCGTACTGCCCGCACGCGAAAGCGATTTCCGAGCTTTCGGCTCAGGTCGACAACTTTGCGGACGCCCTTGAGCGTGTCATAGGTGTCCACCAAGAGAGTGGTCTCGGGATACAGCGCTGCGAACGCTTCAAACGACTCGGCCTCGCTGTCGTGCGCCTGCACGTAGCTGTGAGCCATGGTGCCGAAAACGGGGATTCCATACTTCATCCCAGCCAACACGTTCGAGGTTCCTGCTCCTCCGGCGAGGTAGGTAGCGCGGGCCACTTTGAGTGCAGCGTCGGTTCCATGGGCGCGCCGGGCGCCGAAGTCGAGAACGCTGCGGCCCTTGGCGGCCTCCACGACGCGGGCTGCTTTTGCCGCTGCCAGGCTCTGAAAGTGGATTTGGTTCAGCACCAGCGTCTCCATGAGCTGTGCCTCCAGGATCGGCGCGATCACCTGCACTAGCGGCTCGTTGGGAAAGACAAGTGTTCCCTCCGGAACCGCATAGACGTCTCCGGCGAACCGCAGGTCTTGGAGCCGCCGCAGGAAAGTCTCCAAGAACACGCCGCGCTTCCGCAAGTAATCCAGCTCTTCGCCGCTAAAACGAAAGGTCGCCAGAAAGTCGAGAACATCGCTGATTCCGGCCGCGACGATATAGTTGCGATTCGCGGGCATCTTGCGAAATGTCAGCTCAAACACGGCCAGCTGGTCCATGTGCTCGGCCACGTAAGCCTGAGCCATGGTCAGTTCGTAGAGATCCGTGAAGAGCGCCGATGTCTTCATGTCGATCCTTCGGACGGTCCGTAGTGGGCCAAACTACGGACAAAGTGCGTCAAAGCACTCAATTTGTCCACTCCTCCCCTACCACTTGGGCACTTTACGCGCCAGATCTTGCGGCCTCGATCCCAATCTCGAGATAGGAGATTGGCGTGCAAGTTCCATCCCCAGGAAGCCTGCAGACAGGCGGTTCCGTAGGGAAAGGGGTTTGTCATGATCGGACGCAGTTCACTTTGCGGATTTGTCGCGCTGGGAGCCTTTTTGCTCCCGGCGATGAGCTTTGGGCAAGAAGAGGAATTTCATCATCTTACTATGAGTGCCGGTGCCGGACTCACGACCATTACCGGTCGCGATGCCGGGAAGCTTGACCACGGCGCCAATATTCAGCTGAACGGCGGCTATTTCTTCAATCGCTATTTCGGGATCACCGGCAATTTCATGTTCAGCGATCTGGGAATCACGCGGCCGGAACTCAATAACCTCAATCAACCGGACGGAGGAGCGAGAACGTATGGTGTGACGGCGGATCCCACCCTGCGCCTGCCCCTCGGACGTGGATTTAGCGCGTACGTTCTCGCCGGCGGCGGTTACCTGCGCCGGACAGTCGAATTCACACAGCCGACCCTGGCGCGAACGGTCATTTTCGATCCCTGGTGGGGCTACTTCGGTCCGGCCTTGGTCCCGGTTGACGTGGTGCTAGGCAGGGTCGTGAGTAACTCCGGTGCGTTCGATACTGGTGGCGGACTCAACATTCCGCTCCCTCGAACCCGCACCAAGATATTTGTGGAAGCCCGTTACTTCAAAGGATTCACCAGCAATACCGACACGACCATCGTTCCGATCACAATTGGCATCCGATGGTGACGTTTACGGTCTAAGAAATAGCCGCGAGCCATGTGGCTTCTGATTTGCTGTTCGGATGTCGAAGACAGGAATACCGTCATGCGAGCAAACACGATCGGGTGGAGGATGTTTGGATTCGGCCTGATCTTGGCCGCGTCTGGATGCCTCTGTTCGTGCGCTGGACGTCAGTTGCCCTCGGCGGACATACCAGGTCCGCCGGTCACGTCGTCAATAGACACGACGGCGGTCTCGCCGGCGAATGTCACACAGGTTTCAGAACGGCAGATTCTGCTGAGAGACCGAACGCCCTTGAGGCTGATAATTAGCGAAACCATCTCATCGAAGAAGGCTAAAGTGGGCGACCGTGTGGGCCTGCAAGTGGTTGGTGACCTCAAAATCGACAATCTAGTGGTGATCGCCAATAAGGCGCCGGCCTGGGGAACCGTCAGCGAACTGAAGAGGGCGGGCCTGGCATGGCGGGCAGGGAGAATCGATCTGAGGTTAGATTCGGTCACGTTGGTGAATGCACTGCAACATCCGTTGCAATTCCACCAGACTGCGGAGGGAGAGAAGAATGCCTGGACGGACGAGGACTTTCGCAGTTTAGTTCAAATGACCGGAGGATTGGGAATGCTTTATCTCCCCTTTGCCTACTTGCGGCACGGCAACCAAGCAATAGTGCCGAAGGGGACGATTATAGGAGCCGAGATTCGCGGCGACGTCGTGCTCGACCGTGCCAGCCTGGAAGCATTTCAACCGAAGCCGATCGAAGAACGGGCGGGGCCAGCGTCCGTGACGGTCTACTATCCCGAGCCAGGGAAGAATTCCGTCACACTCTGGTGCGGGGTGGCAAAGGTCGCAGAACTCAAGCCAGGCCGCAGGGTCACCTTGGAGGTCACGCCGGGCACCTATTGGTTCCGGATCGAGAAGAAGAGCGCCGGCATCCCAGTGCATGTGGACAGAGATGGCAACTATTATCTGAGGGTGGATTTTGTTTACAGTGGGCTGCCATCACCGGTACTGGCTGACGAAGGTGAAGCTCAGGCTGCGTTCACGGTCCCCACGGACCCAAAGGACATCCAGAACATGACGAGAACACCCTTGGCGGACCTCCAGGCACGTCCAGACGCAAACGGTCAGCTTCCCACGAAGCGCTGAGATGGAGAAGATGAAATGCTTGACGCGACTCTTCCGATAATCAAGGATCTGGTTAGAGACGCGTCTCATCCCCTCACGGGGGCCGATACCGACTATGATCCTTTGCTCGAGTTCCTAGGCGACGCTCACTTCGTCCTGCTGGGCGAGGCTTCGCATGGCACACACGAGTTCTATCGGCAGAGAGCCAAGATCACCAAGCGCCTCATCCAGGAGAAAGGGTTCACTGCGGTTGCAGTGGAAGCAGACTGGCCGGATGCGTACCGCGTCAACAAGTACGTGCGTGGCCAGGGCGAGGACGCCGATGCAGTAGAGGCGCTGGGCGGATTCAAGCGCTTTCCCGCCTGGATGTGGCGTAATGCCGACATTCTCGATTTCATCGGGTGGATGCGGGCGCACAACGACTCGCTCCCTTCCGGTGCTGTAAAGGCTGGATTCTACGGACTCGATCTCTACAGCCTCCACGCCTCCATCGAGGCGGTTCTGAATTATCTGGACAAAGTCGATCCGGAGGGAGCCCAGCGGGCTCGCCACCGGTATGCGTGTTTTGAGCATTTTGGCGCAGATCCTCAAGAATATGGTTACGCCGCCGGGCTCGGCTTGAGCCAATCTTGTGAATCGGAGGTGGTCGCTCAGTTAGTCGAGCTGCAAAAGCGTGCCCGGGACTACGCCCAGAGAGATGGCCGGATTGCGGCCGACGATTTCTTCTATGCCGAACAGAATGCCCGGCTGGTGAAAAACGCTGAGCAATATTACCGTACAATGTTTCGCGGCCGAGTTTCGTCGTGGAACCTCCGCGATATGCACATGACCCAGACGCTTGACGCTCTCAGCGACCACTTTGCGCTCCACGGGCAGCGAACAAAAACCGTGTTGTGGGCTCACAATTCACATTTAGGTGACGCGCGCGCCACGCAAATGGGTCAGGCAGGTGAGTGGAACGTCGGACAACTGGTACGTCAAAGGCATGGCGAGGATTGCGCCTTGGTTGGTTTCACCACATATACCGGCACGGTGACGGCAGCTTCGGACTGGGGTGGCCCAGCGGAGCGGAAGAACGTGCGGGCGGCAAGGCCTGGAAGCTACGAGTCGTTATTCCATGAGATTGGAATGCCAGCGTTCCTGTTAACGCTGCCGCGGAACGAGCATGTCGCCAAGGGGCTCCGCGAGCCTATGCTGGAGCGAGCCATTGGTGTTATCTATCGTCCCGAATCCGAGCTTGCCAGTCATTACTTCCAGGCAAGACTGTCCGATCAGTTTGACGCAGTCATCCATTTCGATCAGACTCGCGCAGTCGAGCCTTTGGAGCGGTCCGGAGAATGGGACATCGGCGAACCTGCGGAGACATTTCCTTCGGGAGTATAGGCGAATGCTTACGAAATCACGCGGCTTGCGCATTGAATTGGGTAAGAGCCAATCGGGTGGCATGCTCCCCGGCCAAAATCATTCGCTCGATCGCCTGCGGACCAGGAAGATAACCGGCAAAGGGAACGCGGGGGTGGATGAGCAGATCGGTGTTACGGACAGCCGAGCGGTAATGCGCAGGGTAAGTACCACCCGCACGGGGGTGATGAGGACCAATGCCGACCCCACGCAGTAACGAGCTGAGTTCCCAAACATCGGAACCGATGATGAAGTCCGCACCCATGTTCCGGCAGGCTTCCGATGGTAGGACGCACGCAATACCTCCGTCTTTAAGACGCTTGCCTTCTCGCCTGACAGGCCGCCGGATACCGCGCAATGCGCAGCTTGCGCTGATCGCAGATGCAAGGTCGCCCTCGGTGATCATCACCGTTCGCTTCCCTGGCAGTTCGGTCGTGGTGGCAGCGAATGGAAGTTTCAGGTCGGCGAAGGTGGCGGGGAGATGCTCCGCGCAGAACCGCTCCAGCATTTCGCCGTGCAGGAGCTTGGGCCAGAATGTCCTGCGCGCCAATGATGCAATTTCGCGCCAGTCCATACCGGCGGCAAGCATCGCGCCGATCAGACTGCCGGCGCTGGTTCCGGTGATGACGGCCGGCGTAATACCGGCTTCGGCTAGAACCTTGGCGACTCCAATATGGGCAAGTCCCCGCACAGAACCGCCGCTGAGAGCCAATCCAATACGGTGGGAGCGAAACTGATGCAACCCACTCATCAATCTCCAGTATACGGGACCGGTCCGAACGGACCGCGCGATTTTGCCGCGGACATCGCCCGACTGGCCACCTTACATCGGCAGTCGAAGACCGCTACTTCGCTTCACAGAATCGGAAGGAACCGCATCACCCGGATGATCGATATCGCGCTCGAATTCATCAAGCGGTACTTGCCGCCGGTCCACTGGGTCGCCGTGAGGATCCTGGCCCTTTTGCTGTACGGGTATGCACGCGCGGTCGGGGCGACAGCGAAACTCGTTATGGTGGGCAGCTACCGATGGCCGGATGTTCCCCGAGGGTCGGTGCTCGCTATTTGGCACGGGAGCGCTCCTGCCTTGTTGGCCGCGTTTGCCACTCGGAGACCCAACACGCCCTTGAAGCTCATGGTCTCCCGCGATTCGAGAGGCGATTGTGTTGCGCTGTTTTGCCGATGGCTTGGCTTTGAGGTCATCCGAGGGGATGCGAAGCACGGCGGCTGGAAGGCTTTGATTCAGATCGCAAGCGAAGTGCATGACGGGGCCGTAGCACTGATTTCTCCCGACGGCAGTGGGCCGCCTTTGGTTGCGCGGGTTGGAGCAGTTGCGCTGGCGTCGGCCATACATGCACCGCTTATCCCGGTTGGGACGGATTGCCGTCCTTCGATCTTCGAGCGGCACAAATGGGATGACGCCCGCAATCCATTGCCTTACGGGCGAATTGCAGTGGCTTGTGGAGAACCTCTCACGTTCCCTCCGTTTGAAGACGCCGCTTCGCTCGAAAGAGCTCGCCAGCAACTGCAGGACGCGCTCGGCCAAGCGGTCGGAGAGGCGCGAAGTGCCCTTGGCTTTAGAAAGTCGGATTTCCAAAGTTCATAAAAGAACTAATCTCCATGCTCAACGAAGAGATCGCCCGCATATTCGAACGGATGGCAAGAGTACTGGCCTTCAAAGGCCAGGATCGTTTCCGGATCATGGCCTACGAAAGAGCGGCGGTATCGATCCGGGATTTGGAAGAAGACCTGGCCTCTATTGCCGAGCACGGCAAGCTCGAAGACATACCGGGTATCGGCAAAGACCTGTCGGAAATGATCGACGAGTATGTCCGCACTCGAAAGATCAAGCGTTACGAGCGGGAATGCAAGGGCATCCCGGCCGGTCTCGTCGATCTGATGAGTATCCCAGGACTGGGTCCCAAGACCCTCGCTCAACTGCATCAGAAATTCCACATCCGTTCGCTGACGGATTTAGAGCATTGCCTTGAAAAGGCGGCCGCGGTCAAGTTGAAGGGATTCGGCCAGAAGAAGATCGACAATATCAAACGCGGCATCGAACTCTGGGTGTCCAGTCAGAAGAGGATGCTAATCGGGGTCGCTCTGCCCCTCGCAGACAATCTTCTTTCCCAGGTCCGCAAGATTAAGCTCATTGAGCATGCGGACGTGGCAGGATCGCTCCGCCGGCGGCGTGAAACCATTGGCGACCTGGATGTCCTCATCGTCTCTAAGAACGGCCCGCGGGCTCTCCAGCAGATCGTGAAACTGCCGGAGGTGAAGCAGGTTCTCGGAATTGGAGACACGAAGGCGACCGTGATCATCGAGGGCGGCATCCAGGTGGATGTTCGGTCGGTTGCCCGCGAGTCATATGGCGCGGCTCTCCAGTATTTCACTGGTTCCAAACAGCACAACATCCACTTACGCACGCTGGCCCAAAAACGCGGGCTGAAACTCAACGAATACGGAGCTTTCCGCGGCCAGAAGAGAGTGGGCGGCAAGGATGAAGACGAGATGTATGCGCTGCTGGATATGCAGGACGTGCCGCCCGAGATTCGCGAGGACAAAGGCGAAATCGAAGCAGCGATGGCCGGGCGCCTGCCGAAACTGCTTGAAGTGCGCGATCTGCGGGGTGACCTGCATGCTCATTCGACGTATTCCGACGGCAAGTCAACCATTGAGGAGATGGTCGAGCACGCTGCCGAGCTCGGCTACGAATACATCGCACTGACAGATCACTCGCCGTCGCAGCGCGTCGCCCATGGGTTGGATCTGGACCGCCTGGAGCAGAAGATCGAGGAGATCGGGCAGCTTCGTAAGAAACGAAAAGACCGGGCGCCGCACATCTTAATCGGCACCGAGGTGGACATCCTCGCGGACGGCAAGCTCGATTATCCGGACAAGGTTCTGGCCCGGCTCGATATCGTCGTCGCGTCGATTCATTCGCTCTTTCATCAGAGCAAGGATGAGATCACGAACCGTTTGCTGGCGGCTCTTGCCAATCCGCATGTCGATATCGTGGGGCATCCGACCAGCCGCCTGATCGGGTCACGCGAGCCCCTGGAAATGAACTTCGAGCGCGTGATCGCCGCGGCAGCCAAGAGCGGAGCGGCGCTCGAAATCAACGGGTCGATGTACCGGCTCGACCTGAACGATTCGATGGCGAAAGCGGCTCAGGAAGCAGGAGTCCTGCTTGCTATCGGCTCCGATGCTCACAGTACCGCGCAACTCGACCAGATCCGGTACGGCGTCTTTCAGGCGCGCCGCGGCTGGATCGAGGCTCGTTCTGTGATCAATACATGGCCCTGGACGAAGCTGAGCCGGTGGCTCGCCCACCGCCGTTCTTGAAGCTTGACACGAGGTTCGAGCTTCCTCGATTTGCGCTTTTCGTTCACCTAGCGGCCTCTACCGCCGGGCTGTTTGCCGGGCTGTTTCGATGTGCCGGACTTTCCGCCTTGTTGGCCGCCTTGTTGGACGGGAGGCCGCTGCTCACGTTCGATGCCGCGCCGGCGGTTTTCGGTCTGCCGCTGCGAGGGGGCCGGAGAGGGAGCCTGGCGTACCGTCGGCGGACCGGAGGGCTGACGTACTTGCGGAGGCGTTGTCACGGGCGCCTTTGCCTGGGGCGTTGGCGTCTGAGCAGGTCGAGGCGCCTGGGGAGCCTGCCGGTACTGCGGAGGCGTTGTGGTCTGCTGCCGGCGCAGCCCCTCGACCCTTCCCGGATCAAGTGGCCGTCCCGGATCACGGGTCAGTGTCTCACGCTTTTGGTCGAACGGAACCGGCGCAGCGGCTGGCGTACGCCGCACGGTCACTTGCCGCCGAGTGGCCGCATCCGGAGGACGTGGCGCGGGCCGGGCTCCGTCGGGAATCGCTGCGAGGCTGCGACGTGTCGGAGCCGCAGGCGGGGCGCTCCCGCCGATGTGCGCGCCCGCGGCTTCCTGCGGACTCACAGGAACTGCTGCTCGTCCGACCGGTCTTGCTCCGGCGAACACATCCTCTGGCACGGCGGTCACGGCTCCGTTAACTCTGCGATTGACGTAGGGCTGGCGCGACATATCCGTCTTCCAGATGTTGGTCTGGTTGACGACAACGGTGTGGCTGATGTTGACATTGGTCACATACAAACGGCTGGCGCGATACGGCGGGATGTAGATCTCGCGGGGACCTAGCGGGAACCATGCGACTCCGAGGCCCACGCCGACATGGAAGTAATAGCGAAGTCCAGGCCCGCCGCCCACAAACACGACCAGAGCGGGGGCATACACTGCACGAATCCTGGGCGGACCTGGCACCCAACCCCAGATCCGATTGACGATGACCCAGCGGCCGTAGTGAAACGGCGCGAAGCCCCAGGGCGCATCATCGATCCAGGTCCATCCCCAAGGCTCGATCCAGACCCAATGCCCGAATCGGTAGGGAGCCCAATCCACCACGACCGCACGCGGAAACCAGACCGGTCCGTAATCCGGAGACGTGCCCCAGTAGCCGAACTCGTCCAGATCCTCCACTCCGATGACATAAGGCGAAACGTGCTGCAGCGATTCCAGCTTCTCCGCGCGCCGGTCGCGAGTTTCGCAGAAACTGTCGAAACGGTCCGTGGGCGGAGCAGCCGTGAGATCGTACGTGACTTGTTCGGCGCCTTGAAGCCGGGCCCGCTGCCCCGCGCGGACCGTGAAGCTTTGTCCGGGAGCGGTCACTTCCGCCTGGCCTGTTCGCGTGATCACCGTCGTCGATGTGCCGTCTTGGTCTGCCTCAATCCGGTACTCGCCGGTACGCAGCAGGGACACAGCGGCTTGTGGAGCATCGATCTCGAATTCGTCCTGTTCATCCAGGCGGCGAAGGTGAACTTGGGCGACGCCTTCGGAAAGCTTGATCTGCACGGCTTGATCATCCAAGTTGAGAACGCCCGCGCTGGTCCGCTCATCCAGGCGAACAAAGGCGTGGCCCAGATCCAATTCCGCGCGCGAGTCCCGATCGGTCCATAGCTCGTCGCCGCTGGTCAGCGGACGATTGAGCACCGCCGGCGTCCAATCATCCGTGCCTGCGGCCCTGAACGAAACCACACCGCTGATATAGCTAAGACGCGCCACCCGGCCCGGAGGATCCGGCTCCGGTGCCACGGCGGGAGGGCGAGCTATTTGAGCAGTCGTATGAGTGCAGCCGGCCAACATCAGCGCAAAGATCAAAACCGAGATCGAGAGTCGCATTGGATAACCCCACCCTGTGCTCGCATGAATCGGGCCAAACGATCTGGTTAACAATGCCCCTAATTTGGGGAGCCCGGGCCGCCGTCTGAGCGGGATCGCGCACCACATGTGCGCCGGATCGCGCCGTGCGGATATGATCCTTCCTTCAAGGGAGCCGAGTTTATTGAACGGCCCCAGCATCTCCAGGTTGGCTATGAATCTGCAGATGAAACAACTGGCAAGGAGAAGGATTCATGCTACTTCCCGTTCAAGTAACATTTCGCAATCTAGATGACGTGACTGGGTTGGGGGATCTGGTGCAAAAAGAGGCAGCGAAGCTCGATCGCTTTTACGATCGGATCAGCAGTTGCCGTGTCGTGGTGGAACGCCCGCAGCGCGCCGCGTCGAGCAAACTCTATCATGTGCGGATCGATTTGGGTCTGCCCAAAGGCGAGTTGCTGGTCAAACACGCACCCACGCTCCACGGAACCCTGCAAGATGCCAAAGCCGACAAATCGCGGAAGGAAGCCAGGGCGGTGCTGACAAACAAAACTCCGCAGCGTGCGATTCATGAGGCGTTCCACGAAATGAGACGGCGTTTGCAGGACTACTCCCGCCGGCAGGTGGGCTTCGTCAAGAACACCCAGAAAATGGCTCAGGGCACGGTGAAGGAGATCTTCCCAGACCAGGGATACGGGTTCCTGGAGACGGCCGACGACCGTCGAATCTACTTCAATCAGGCCAGTGTGCTCGATGGGCATTTTGACCGCCTGCGCGCGGGCACGAACATCCGTTTTGCCGAGGAGATGGGAGACAACGGGCCGCAGGCGAGTACGGTAAAGGTGATCCATCCGCGCAAGCAGGCTCAAACGGCTGCCGCCACCGCAGTCCTGCCGAGAAGGCTCGCGGCAGCCAAGTCGAAGCGGTAGGAAGCGGCATGTTTACTCTGACGATTGGAGCGTTCGCCAATGGCGGCTCTATCCCGGATCTCTTCACCTGCGAGGGCGATGGCGTTTCACCCGCCCTCGCCTGGTCGGGCGAGCCTGCAGGCACACAAAGTTTTGCGCTGATCATGGACGACCCGGACGCGCCCGCCGGTACCTGGAACCATTGGCTATTGTGGGACATCCCGGCCGGTCATCACTCCTTGCCCCAGCATTATCGAGCGGTGGGTCCCGTTCAGTCTGGGACTAACGACTTCGGCAAAACCGGTTATGGAGGCCCATGTCCTCCCAAGCGCCACGGGGCTCATCGCTACTTCTTCCGCCTTTACGCACTCGATACGCCGGCATTAGGCGTATCTGAAGGGGCTGAGCGGCAGGCGTTGGAGCAGGCCATTAAACGCCACAAACTGGGCGTCGCACAATACATGGGCCAGTTCAAGCGCCTTTGACCGCTACGATCCTGCGTGATTACGCGCAGTCGAGCGTCTTGACGCGGGCCTACCGCGCCAAAAGCTCTTTTCCTTTGCCGGGCAGCCGACCGGCTTCGAGAAAGCGCTGAACCTCGGAGTCATTCACTTGCGGGAAGTCGGCGTACCACTGGCCGACCGCCATAAACGGCTCGGGCGTTGCGAGACAAACGCAATCGTCGGCTTCCGGTTTCAAGCGCTCACAGGCTTGAACGGATCCGACCGGGACTGCTACCTGTAATCCAACTGGAAACTCGCCTCGAGGTAGCGCCAGCACGATTACGTTCGCAGGCAGATTCATCATGCCTAGTGCGGCGGCCAGAAGGCGTCCCGCCCCTTCCCGATCGGTAAACGGAAGCTGGATCACAAAATTCTTCTATCGCAGTCATTTCTCTGTCCAGCATGCGAGCGGCCAGCTCAATTTTTCGCTTGGACGGGCGCCGGCTGGTCGATTGCGAAGGGTTCTCGGGATAAAGAGCCTTGTCGGAGTCGCGTTCACAGTAGACTAGTTCGCCGGGACACTTCCCAGGCTGTTCTTTACTGTCCGCAGCACTAGCACCACGATGTTTCCTGAGTTGCCGGTGAATTCGATCGAACCCGTCTTCGCGCTGATGCCGGGAAAAAGGTTAGGCACGATGCCCGCATAGTAGCCGCCGGCCGCGCTTTGCTGCCACACATTGCATCCGCAACCGGCGGCGATCAACGGCGTCGTCTTGCTCACAATCCCACCACCGGTGCCATCGCGTAACGTCACGTTTACCGTTTGTGCGACGTTCGAGACATTGACCACGGTAAATGCCGTCACGTAATCGCCACCCTGATAGAGCGGCGCTGTCCAGGTGCGTTTGGCGCTGGTGAAGTCCACTGGATTGACGGTGACCTGCCAGTTGACGTTCGCATCCTGATAGTAATAGGAGAGCAGGACAGTCGCTTGCGAGAGAGCAGACGCGTTTGGCGCAATCATCTGCACCTGCATCGGTCCCTGGCCGAGACCATCGATCCGGGCGTCTGCGCCGCCAGTGCAAGCGCCGATCGACCCTAAGCCGATAAAATCCAAATGATCGGCCCGGCCCGAACCGATGACGCCCCCGTCTGCTTTTGCGGCCGCCCGTGAGTTCGATGACCACAGCCCGAGACAGCCGTTCTGAGCGCCTTGGATGAGTATGGGGGTGTTGTCGCCCGGCAAGGTAGCCGTGGCGCCGCTACCCAGGCTCCATTGAAACGCGAAAGCCGGGACGGTGCCGTTGACTAGTCCGGCCGTGTTGGGTTGTACGGGCATCATCAGGTTCAACTGGCTGTTCCAGCCATTGCCTGCCGCAAATTGGGGAAGAATCAGAGTTTTCAGGCAGCCGAAACCACTTCCCGATCCATACAACGTCGCGGCTGTGACGATGGCATAGTCGGGTGTGCCGCAATTTGCGGGGGCAGTGGCGCTCAAAAAGCTTTCGCCGACAGGCGCCGGCATAAACAAGTCGCTTAAATCCGACTGCAACGCGGCATCGCCCAAAAGGCTAACACCGAAGATTTCCTCCACCGTCCGCAGTAGCGAACCGTGCGTGTAGTGAATGGAGTTAGAGTACCCGCCGCCTTTAGCCTGCGGTGAAAGCACGATCATGCCGATCGGTCCGTCGCCTCCCTCACCTTCGTCCCAGGTGATGAACACCGCGCCCCCGTTTTGATAGGCCGTGGAGTTGAGGATCGCCGGCATGTACGCAGCGAACCAGTTGTCGGTCTGACGCACTCCATCATTCACAGGAGCACAGGAATCATGGCCGTCATTGCACAGATTGGGAGTAATGAAAACGTACTGCGCGACGGTGTTGGTCTGTAGATCGGTCACCAATTCCGTCAGAGGACGCATATGCGCGATGCAGTAGGCCGAGTTGGGATCATTCGTGTTTGTGACGTCGTCGAAATATACGAACGCATTGTGTTTCGGCGCGTACAGATTCACTGAAGTGAGCGGGCAGTTCGTGCCGCTGATATCCTCCTGATACGTCTTCCACGAAATGCCTGCGTTCTTCAACTGCGTAACCAGGTGCGCGGTCGTGCTTTGGTGGTTGGAAGCAGGATCGTTGTCATTGACGACGCCGAAAGTGGTGCCGGCTTCGCGCCAAAAATAATTCGGCAGACTGGGATGCAGGCCGGGTGGATTGTAGTATTGCTCGGCGTACGACGCCTGTGGCAGCAGAGTGTTATTGAGATAGGGGGCATTGGCCGCGCCCTTGAATTGGTTCCAGTTATGGTTTTCCATCGCGATGACGAAAACTGTCTTCACTTTACTGAGCTGCGCCTCGGCAGGCAGCGAGATTAAAGTAGCCCAGACCAAAGCCGAAATAACGCGGACGTTCACCATACGTTCATTTGCCTGAGCGCTTCTCCTATATCAACGAACGCTGAACGAATAAGCGGCCCCTGGCTCTCCCCCAATACTCAAGACCAGTGTTGCATGACCGTTTTCCGAAGTAACATTAGGCAGCTTGAGGACGATAATCTGGAGACCAGCGTAACCCGGCGCCAACCCGGCGAACGTTACATCGGCCGGATTTCCATTCACGGCTGCCGTAACCGAATTCTGAATTGCGACCAATTGGCCTAACGGAGCAGCCTGACCGGTCTGATCGTTACTCTTGGCGCGTCCTAATCCTGTCGCCCAAACCACGACCAGTTCACCCGATCGGGCTGGGGCGCCCGCCGTCACCAGATCGCCATTGGTGTGCGCGACGGCAAATACCCCCGGGTTCGCGGGGCGAATTTCGATGGGGACCGTCGGACCAGCTATGCCGTTAGCGGCAACCGCAACAGAGGCAGGCCCACTCGGCAGCTCGCTCGGCGTTTGGAACCACGCGCCGCTCGGGGACACCGCGATCAAAGGAGCGGAGACACCCGCCACCTTCACGGACACTTGGGCCAGTTCCGTTGGCAGCGGCCAGTCTTGTGCTCTTTGTTCGCTGGCGACAGGAAAGTTGACCTGTACCGCGGCCAGTTCTCCCGGCGCAAGGAGCGTCACGCCGGACGCAGCGTTCCCGATGGAACCCGCCGCCAGAGCGGGGGCCTGTGCATTCTGCGACCAGCCCGCGTCCTGCAGAGACTGCTTCACAAAGTCCGCGCGTTCCTTCGGGAAGTATCGGAGATAAACAATCGCATCCTCGAAGTTCTGTGCGGGGCACGGCTTGTAAACATTGTCGATGTCGCAGACGCGGTTGGGATCATCCAGCATGGCTTGATGAATCTGCTGATACTCGCGCTCCACTTCCGTATCCAGCCACCCTCCGGGGCCGCCTATCAGATCCGCCGCAAGATGCAGGGCGTCCAGATAGCGCTGGCGCATTTCCGGAATGGCCAGGGCCCGGCGCAGCAGAACATTCTCTTGGGTGAATTGCCAGATGGACCAACTGGAACTGGTGAAGGTGAGTTCCCTATCCCAGGGCACCAAGAACCAGCGGTCGTCAAGCGACCGCCGGTACAGGTAGAAATTCGTCATGCCGCTGAGAGTCAGCAGCCCGTCGTTTTCCGCCAGGAATGTCTCCGCGGCGGCATATGTAGTGAAGGCTCCCACGTCCATGTAGGGGCTCATGGCCGACAGGAATCCGGCATCCGTCGCTTGGTTGATCGTGCGAACCAGATTTACAAACACCTGCCCCTGCGGATCGTCGCTATGCGTTTTGGGATCGAAATAAACCGGAATGTAAGAAGACGGGTTGTCGCCGATATACTCGAAGTGATAGTTCAAGCCTCCGACCGCCTCATACAAGTAGCCTGTGCTCTCGCCGAAACGAGTCGTTAGAAAGCGCGCGTCGATCGGTTCCACCACTTCGTACAGGCCGACATACTGGTCGTTGACGAACATCTTGGCGTGCATAGTGCGGAGGTAGGGCGTTCCGAGGCGCTGAAAAACGTGCATGGCGAGCCGCTCGTGCAGTCCGGTTGGGTCTTCGGAAAAATTCCGCAGTATGACCGAATCCATCCCGAGGAAGGTCTGTCCTGGAACGTTTTTGGCGAACTCGATTCCCAGGCCGGGCTTGATCGGGTTTAAACTGCCCGTCCCGCGGGTGTGTAGCCCTGCATTCTTGACCACGATGCCGTGCCACGTGAAGTCGCAGCTATAGTATGTCTTCTTGTCGAGATAGTGGTCATGGGTATTTTGCCAGTCCGCCGATTTCATCGTGAGCCGGATTTCCTGTAGGACGCTGTCGTCGAAGAAGTCGCTGATCGCCTGAGCGTCTAAGCCGCGAGCCGCAACCAGGACGCCGGCGAAACCGAATAAATAGCGGATCATAGTGGCCCTGCCATTCCTTGTTTCCTCACCATCGAATGCCTAGCGTGATGGGCACGATCGTCGTCGTGGACGTCCCGGTAAAGCCTCTCATGTATCGCGCCTCCACAAATAGCCGAAGACGCGTGCGGGGAAGTAGCACGTTCACGCCGGCTCCCGCGTCAAACGCTCCGCCGCCCTCTGTAGTCCGGACGGATATCGGGGTTCCCGAAACCTGGGTTGGTCCGAAGAAGGCAAATCCCGGATCCAAGGTCACCTGCGTCCCGCCGATGTTGACCGTTTGCGCACTGCTGTTGTGCGTGAGTTCCACGCTTCGCCGCAGATAACCACCTCCGGCGAGCACGTACGCCGACAGGTTCCTAGCGACATGAAAACGGAACGTCGGATCCGCAGTGACTCCAGTAACGCTTGCCGATCCGTCGATTTGGTTCAGCCGGCTGAGTTCCGCGCTGCTTAGGCCCAAACTGCTGAACAGGAAGTTGCCGGTCACGCCCAAGTTTGCATTGAAGAAGTAGCCGCCGCCGGCTTCGATATGGGAACCACGATCCCACTTGCCCGATTGCTCCCCAATAGCGGATGTAAACCCGCCCCCGACCCCCGCCGTGAACCGCTGGTACGTTTCATTGTTTTGGGCCCACAGGCTCTTTCCGGCGAGCGCTACCGCGAGGACAGCCACCGCAAACGGAATGCGTGCGACCATACAGCTCACATTTCCTTTCACCACAACTGCCGCACGCCGGTCGCCATTCGGCAGGGCCCAGATTCTCAACGAGTTAAGGAACGCTCACCGCGCGTGCCGTTTTGCCGTAGCGCGATTTCACCCAACAAGTTGAGGATCACAATAGCACTGCTCCTTCTGGCTTCGGGAGTACGATTTCAATCGTCCGTTCAAGTGCGGAGAACTCACGCGGACACGAAGGCTCATACGAGGGCGCTTACCAGGGTCGCCCTGCGATGCCGTGCGCGCCCAGCTTGGATGGAAAGCTTCTAGCCGCGACGCCCACTAGCGAAATAATCGGCCAGCGTGGCACGATGCCCGGAAGCTTTGTCGAACCCTCGACCAGCATAACTTGCATTTCAGAGGTCTGCCCGAAGGCCGTATTCATTTCGCGGCCCGAGCTACAGATTGGGATACGCCGAATCAAAAGATGGAATTGCGTGGCAGCGGCTTGATGAGCTGGCAGGTTTGACCGTTTCCCCGGAAGGCTGGGATTCGGAAATGGTGGAGTATCCTTGTGTCTTTCCTCATCAGGAGAAACTCTACATGCTTTATAACGGCAACGGATACGGGAAGACCGGCGTCGGATTGGCGATAGAGGAGCTCGATTAGGCCGCCAGGCGATCGTACGCCAGTTCAACAAGAACACGTTCGCATCTTGGTACATCCTGAACTGCCGGTGGCCACCGCCTTACAAACCACCCACGCCGCTTCGGTCACCGCTCGCTCGTCTACTTTTTCGCATCAGACGAGGCCGCTGCACTCACAGATCCGGTTCCTCGATCGATGGCGGCTCGCTCGCCTGATCGGCCACATTCTCCGGCAGCACCAGATCGGTGCACATGAGCCGCAACACCTGAGCCGCGTCGCGCGGCAGCCCGACAATCCGGGCATCGCGGCCCGCACCAAGGACCTCCGTGAGCAGGTCCTTCCTGAGGGCAATCCATCCGCCTGGCGCTTCGTAACTGACTTCGTAACTAACAAGGAAATGCCCTTCCCGCCGCCCCGCCAGCAGTTGCGCCCGGTCGTATGGATCAGCCTTGTGCGCCGACACAATCTGCCGGTCCGAAGAGACGAAGTATCGGGCCGGCAGTTCCGGAATCGCCGACGCCTTCGCATCCGTCTCTTTCAAATCAACCTCGGGATCGTCCCCGGACACGATATACAAGCGCCCGGTTCTCGAACTGTCGCACTCTTTGCCGGCTAGCTCGCTCTCGATGCGGGCGTAAACCTCTTCGGCGAACTGTTGCGGGTATTCGTACAACCGTTGTGCGTCGCGGTCGATGTGGGGCAATTTCCGCCAGCCGTTCACCCAGGCGAGCTTTGCCGCCTTGGTGTTCCCGTCCTCGTCCCCATCGTCAAACAGATCCTCCAGGCTGAATCGCGTTTCGGCATCGTGCTCTATGGCTTTGAGCGCCATGTGCTCGATTAGATGGGATGGCAACCCGAATATCACTCCGTATGGAGAAAACCCGCCGTCCACCGGCCTGAAACGCGGGAAATCGTCGCGCAATGGCCGGATCAATCGGTCGATGAGTACACGGTACTCTTTTAGCAGCTGCACATGCCGCTGTCCCGCGGGCAAATAACCGACATGGCCTCCGGGATCCGTGCCGATGAATACGTGCTCGATCATGCTGTAAGCGCTCAACAGGTCGATGCGATTCAGAAACAGCTCGCGATCGGCAGAGATACCCTGACAGATGGCTCCCGCCATGTCGAGCCGCATCCGCTCATCGCCGCTCTGCAAGGCGCGGTCATAAGCTTTGAGCAGATCCACGAGGCCTTGAACCAGCAGTGCGAAATCGAGCGCGTTAGAGGCGCGCGTGCGAAGAACGACGCTTCGCTCGTTGATGGTCAGGCCGTCCTTCGTGCAGTAGTAACGAATCTGCGAGGTCAGATGCCCGCCAAGCATTCGAACATGGGCCTTCTGTATTTCGAGCACGTCCGCTTCCGGAAGCGTCTCTGTGACCTGCCGGGCGACCTCGAAATAGGGCGCCAGCTCATCGGTAATGAGGCTCTGCGCCAAGGGAATCAGCCAGCGCGCATCGCGCACGATCACGGGCTGGCCGGCTGGGGAGCTTCTCCAGAGCTCATCGAGCACACCTTGAATTTCCGCGAGCCGCGCGCCCGCGCTGCCCGGGCCCTCTTCGCTGCTCAGATCCTCATCCCATAGGCGCATGCTCAGAAACTGGAGCCACCGGAGTACATACAAGTTGAACAGCGTGTGCGCGTAGTGCATGCGACCGTTGCGACCCGGCCACCGCGTCTGCTGCCAGCAATAAAAGCCGCGAATCATCATCTCCGCCGGATGGATCAGGTCGTTATGCAGATCCCGAACCGGACGAGGCCGGAAACCCGCGGCCCAATGCGCTTCTTCCAGTTGGCCCCTCAGATGAGTTTGGACACGAGCTTGGCTGGCGGTGACCCCAGGGCGTGCAAAGAAGCAATCCTCGAAATGGCGGGACAAAAGAGACTGGTCCTGCAGATACCGGATCAGCTTTCGCTGAGCGTTCAGAACGGCCTCTATGCTCTCGACGATATCTTCACGATGCGTCAGAAACAATCGCAGCAGCTCGACGTTTGCCTGAAACGGCACGTGACCCACCGGCGTCTCCGTCACTATGCTCCCCGACGATGAATCTGCACCCATTCGAGAGAGAGTATAGCGAGGGATTTAGCGGGATGGGGCGTGGGGAGCCGCTTTGTAGGCAGAAGATAGGACCGCGCACCAAAGGGCATCAGCACCCAGGCAAAGATTAAAGGGAGCGCCATTCGAACGGCTCTTCAGAAGAACCTGCTAAGCACCATTGTCTTGAGCTTTACGTGCTTGCTCAAGTCCAGCACTTAGTGGCTCTCGACTGCATCCGAGTCGTCCAAAATCGGCCACTCCCTCATGCTCGTTTGGTTCCGTTGAGAACCTCCCTTGCAATTGCACTACTAGAAGAGCAATTGAGGTGCCAGGGCGTCCTGGTGGAGGCGTGTTGAAAACAATACTGATCAGAACTTCAACCGCACCCAGTTGCGCCTTTTCACCAGATGACGCCCTCTTTATCGGGGGAAAGCACTCTTCTAGCGCAGCCGGCGGGCGCAAAACGTGGCCGGCAATCGTGCGATACCTCAGTTCAGAGAGGCGACTTGGACGGACGTTGCCAGCCCCAGCATCTTCAAGACTCGAATCGCCAGCCAACTCATATCGAGCTCGTACCAAGCCAGTCCATGGCGGGCCGAGGTCGGATGGGCGTGGTGATTGTTGTGCCAACCTTCGCCGAAGCTTAATAGCGCGACATACCAGTTGTTCTTCGAATCATCCCGGGTCGGAAAGCGCCTGCGCCCCCAAATGTGCGTCACCGAATTGACCATCCATGTGACGTGCAGCCCCATGGTCACCCTGAAAAATACGCCCCATAGCAAGAACGGCAATCCGCCAAAAGACAATAAGAGTGCCGATAGAACCAGGAGCGGTACGTAGTTGTACGTGGAGAGCCAAACCAGAAAGCGGTCCTTAGACAGGTCTGGCGCGTAACGCGCGAATTGGGCTGTCTTGTTATGGGTCGAATTACCCACCAGCGTCCAAATAATGTGGGCCCACCACTTCCCATCCCGCGGCGTGTGCGGATCACCCGGCTTATCGGAAAACTGGTGGTGAATCCGGTGTGTTGCAACCCATGCGATCGGGCCACCTTCCAGAGCCAAGGTGCCGCAGACCGCCAAAATGTACTCGATCCACCTCGGAGTGTGGAATGAGCGGTGGGTCAGAAGTCGATGGTATCCGGCCCCGATCCCTAAGCTCAGCGAAATCCAGTACAAGCCTACCGCCGCAAAGACGGCTGGCCAGCTGAAATAGAACAGGGCCGCGACGGCCCCCAAGTGAAAGATGCTAAACACCGCCAGAGAAATCCAGTTGATTCCGTCGCGGCTCAGAGAGCGGGAAATTGTGGTTTGCATGAGTGAGGTCCTGGGGGGCAAAAGACGGAGGGATGGAGAGCATATCTGCGCTCTCCATCCGGTCTCAGCCGATTACCAGCGGTTGCTACGCTGCTGGCCTCCGTGCGAGCGGTATCCACCAGCTCCGGGATCTTCCTTCGGACGCGCCTCATTGACGTTTAGCGCCCGGCGGTCAAGTTCACGGCCATTGAGAGCCGCAATGGCCCTGTCGCCTTCTGCATCGTTCTGCATCTCCACAAACCCGAAACCTCTGGCTTGTCCGGTTTCGCGATCTGTAACGATACTCACCCGGTCCACCGTGCCATGTGCCTCGAATAGGGATCGAATCCCATCTTCGGTCGAGCTGAAACTGAGATTGCCTACGAAAATATTCTTCATTAAATCTTCCTTCTGAAATTTGCAGAGCAGCAGATACGGGCAGGATAGGCGGGCGGAACCAGACTATGCGATGTTGCCGAAAACAGCGCGACTGTCAAACTTGCACTTATTTGGATGCCGCAGGGTCTTGCCGCGATTCAATGAATACGCTTGCCGGCAAAACGGCCGAGCCCAGTGTCTAAACGGCCATTTCATCGCGGATGTTTGTTTGAGGGGTCAATCCAGGCCTTTACCACCTCAAGGATGAAGATGCCATATTGCGTTACGAGCTTGATGTCGATGACGTTGCATTCGAGGCTGGCGTAGCACTCATCAATGAGCGGCGCGCGCACGGAGGACGCCGCCGATGCCGTCAACCCAAATTTCTTGAACTTGTCCACATCGCGCTCTCGAAACCAGCACCACCGGCCCCGGCTCAATCAGCCGGTAGACTTCCGGCAGCGGGAGGGGGCGTTTCGCCATGGCATCACTTCCAGTAGAGAATTTCCGGCGGCTTCTTAGGCACCGGAGGCGTAGCGCCCGCAGGCTTGCCCACAATGATCGGTGCAATGGCCACAAGTTCAGTGGGAGCGCCAAGCTACTTCTTCCACTGTGGCGAGTTAAGCGCCGCGACCGCAAGGCCGACGGGGCAAGAGCCAAGCCCATGCGCGCAGGCGGCAAGCATGAGGTTCTTCGCCGCTAGCCAGCAATCGGCAACCACGAATGGCCCGAACGGCTTCCCGTAGATAACCACCAGCGTTCCGGCATTATAGAAGGCATTGAACTCCGGGCTCGTGAAACGACCGGCCACATGGCCCCTGAGCAGTGGATGAATGGGGTCGGCCCGTTTAAGTCGCAGACAGAGGGCGCAATCGAGAGAGGGTCTTTTCAAAAACCGGCGAAACGCTGCACCCAATTATCGCGACTAACTCGGCCGAGGCCGCCATTAGCAATCTCGCGCCCTCGGTCAGTACGTGCAGGTTCGCTAGGGCGAGAAGTCGAACTTTGGGTGTAGGAACCCAGCTTGTTCACGCCGTGCGCAATACCGCGCGTTTCATTTGTGGTTTTCGTCGCTCGGTGACGGACCCAGAGTTGCTGATAGCCCTATAGGGAGGTTCATGAGAGATGACTTCAACATGTCGAGGTACGCGGCAGGTTGTGATGACGGCATTGGCGCTCACACTGGGCGTGGGCGTTCCAGGGCTGCGGATCGCGGGGGCACAAGTTGCAAATCGGCAAACGTCTGGAAGTCCGTCCGCGACCGCTGGGCTTTCGGCGGGATTCCGCCAAGTGGTCAAACAGGCCCTCCCGGCAGTGGTGAATATCTCGACAACAAAGGTGGTCCGGCCGAGTAGCACATCGGAGCCGCTATTCCAGGATCCGTTCTTTCGCGATTTCTTCGGCGAGCAGTTTCAGCCACCAAAAGAATGGCGGGAGAACAGCCTTGGTTCTGGGGTCATCGTCAGTCCGGACGGCCACATTTTGACAACAATCACGTGATCCAGGGAGCCACGGAGATTTTGGTGGCTCTGGCGGACCGCCAGGAGTTCAAGGCCAAAGTAATCGGCGCCGATCCCAAGACGGACATCGCCCTTCTCAAGGTAGATGCCAGAGACCTGCCATTCCTGAAGCCTGCTGACTCCGCAGCAGCCGATGTTGGCGACATCGTTCTGGCAATCGGCAACCCCTTTGGCGTGGGCCAGACCGTCACTATGGGCATCGTCAGCGCCGTGGGACGCGGTGGTCTTGGCATTGAAGCCTACGAGGACTTCATCCAGACCGACGCGGCGATCAATCCAGGCAACTCCGGCGGCGCACTGATCGACACGCGGGGAGCGCTGATCGGCATCAATACCGCGATCCTATCTCGCGCGGGCGGCAATCAAGGCGTTGGCTTTGCCATTCCCGCCAACATGGCTCGGGATGTCATGGATCAGATCCTGAAGACAGGCAAGGTTGTTCGAGGATGGTTGGGCGTCTCGATTCAGCCGGTCACGGGACCGATGGCCAGGGCTTTTGGTCTGAGCGAGGCACGTGGAGCGCTGATTAGCGGAGTCGCGCAGGACAGCCCGGCTGCTCGCGCAAGCCTCGCAACTGGCGATGTGATTGTGGAGCTGAACGGCCGGAAGATCACGGAATCCCGCGATCTACAACTCGAGGTGGGGCGCATGCGTCCGGGCGCGGAGGCCACCATGAAGCTCATCCGGGACGGGAAGGAACGCAGCGTGTCCGTGAAACTGGGAGAAGCGCCGGAAGAGCGCGAAGCTCTGCCCGCAGAGTCCCGTAAGACCGGTGTCCTCCAGGGTCTGGAGGTCGATGAACTGACGCCCCAAGTGGCGAGGCAACTGGGCCTGAGCGGTGAGGTTCGTGGTGTGGTCGTGGTTAGAGTCGATGCGGGCAGCGCCGCGGCAGCCAAAGGGATCCAGCGCGGGGATGTGGTTCAACAAGTGAATCGGCAGGTAGTTACCGACCTGCGAGGCTTCGAGGCCGCTGTCCGGCGAGCTGGCGACGGCTCCGTTCTATTGTTGCTCAACCGGCAAGGCCGAACCTTCTTCGTGGTCCTGGAGGCGAATTGATGCTGAGACTGGACGCCTGATTGCAGCTTGCCGCTCCGAGGTGCACACCAATGGAATTGATGGATACGATTCGGAACCGCCGCGCGGTTCGGGAATACACGGACGCTCAGATTGACCGGCCAACGATCGAACGGCTGATAAATGCTGCTATTCTTGCGCCCAGCGCAATGAACCTTCAGCCATGGGCATTTGCCGCTCTGGTCAATCGCGAGCGGATTGGCGAATACGCCCGCCGAATTAAGAGCTGGCTCCTCACGGACTTTTCACAGACGCCGTTCGACGCGTCACTCCGTGCCTTGGTTGAAGGGGAAGGCTACAGCGTCTTTCACCATGCGCCCGCGCTTGTGCTGGTGATGGCGAAATCCGCCCAGCCGCAAGCATACGAAGACTGCTGCCTTGCGGCCGAGAACCTGATGCTGGCGGCTCGCGCTGAGGGCTTGGGAACCTGCTGTATCGGGCTGGCGCGCCCCTGGTTCAACCTGCGAGCGACGAAACAGGAACTCGGCCTACCCGAAGAACACGACATCGTCGTCCCTATCGTGCTGGGTCATCCCAAAGCCTGGCCTGAACCACACGGGCGGCGTCCCGCCGAAATCCATTGGCTTGGATAACGCGGGACGCCGGCCGCTCTTGCAGGTCTAACGCCATAAGGCGTTGACAGCACGACAAGCTATCTCCCTACGGCGCAACTTGGGTGATCACGCCGTCCTGAAACTCAACTACGGATGAACCCGCCCGGCCGTATCCGCTCCCGGTAAATGGCCCGAGCTGTCTTGGGAAGCCGCCGTAGTTGAACACGAAGTAGAACACTCCGTTAATCTGGTTGCCGTTCAAGCCCGTGAAAGAACCACGGCAATCGAGTTCGCCCGAGCTGTTGGAAGTCAAATCGCACGGCGTTAATGAATAGTGAGTCGGAGAAACGAAGCCAGTGAATCCCGGTATGGGCACGCTTGCCGGCGACCAGTCGCGCACAAACCCGTTGAACAGGAGGGAAGCGCCGACGAGTCCTGGCCTCGGACCCTTGAAATAGAAGTCATACTTGTAGACCGGCGCGGTACTGGCGGTCGGCACAAAAGCGGGGACCATGGTCGCTCCGCCGTCGATCAGGGATGCACTTCCTATCGTGAAGTTTGTGGCACTTGTGCTGATGAGAGTCGTCCCGCAGGTACCGGGCGCAATTTTAAGCGGGGCGGAAGGACCAAAATTGAACCCAACAATGTTGCCGTTGTTGTCCCGGTCCGCGCTGGCTGGTCCCATAAGAGTCGTCCCTCCTCCACAGTTGAAGTTGGAGAGGCCCCCAACGGAAGTTTGAAACGGGCCAAAACCGCCGGCGGTGAGACGCGAGATGGAGTCGGTGCTCAGCGTCGAGTTCGAGGCTCCATAGTAAAAGTCCAGCGCTCCGTTGGGTTCCTTCTCCACCACCGACTTGAAGGCTACTTCATAGTCTTTGGACGGCGGAACTACATGAACCTCTTGCAAGGCCACGAAAACGTTCGGATCGGGGAAGCTTGCATTGCCCGGAACCACTGTGCCGCCGGGAGCGAGCGGAATTGTTCCTATCAAGGCCGCATGCAGCACAACGGCCACCACAGATACCACAGCAACGGCGACAAGTGTCCGTGTGATCTTGACTGGCACACGAGAGATGTTAAACCAACGGGATATTTTCATCGGATTTTTCCTTTCGGAGGTCGCAGGAGCAGGTAGGTTGCCAAAAGGAGAAGGCTGGGATAAGTGGGCGAACAGCCTTTCAGCACCGGAGATATCGCCAAAAGGCCCAGTTAGGGGCCCCTACGGCTGGGTTGCGAAGCGCAGTCCGAAGGCTTACTCCGTGCGTGGAATGCTTGGGAGCGATTCCTGGTCCACACGAACAGCCGGGACGGCTCCTATGTGATCACCTCGTCTTTCGCCGGACTTTGGCGATTGTGGTGCTTATCCATCGGAAGGAGAAACGCTCGGAAGGAGAAACACTATGCCTGTTGGAGAATTATGCATCCGCCAAGTTGTGGTTACCCCGCGCAAGACTTCGGTTGTGGAGGCCGCTAAGCTGATGCGGCAGCACCATGTCGGCGATATTGTCGTTACCGACGAAACTAATGGGCGCCGCACACCCGTTGGCATCGTCACTGACCGCGATATCGTTTTAGAGGTTTTAGCCCAAGAACTGGATGCCACCAGCCTGACGGTGGGTGACATCATGACCGGCGACCTGGTCACGGTCCGTGAGAATGAAGGCGCCTTCCAGACCATTCAGCTGATGCGCGCCAAAGGCGCTCGCCGAGTTCCCGTTGTGGATGGCCAAGGGGTACTGGTCGGTATAGTATCGGTTGATGATTTCGTCGAATTGCTGGCGGAGGAATTGAGCCAGTTGGCCAAGCTGGTGGCCCGAGAGCAGAAGCTGGAAGTCGAACTACGGCGGTGATAGTCAAAGGACCCGCACTTGTGATCCTCTTTGCTGTCGAACAATATGCGGGCATGGCGCTGGAACTGGAAAAGGCCATTGGGCAGCTTCAGCCGGGAACTTTTCGGATAGCCCGCTTCGAGAACGGGGAACTTCACGCACGCGTCGACACGTCAATCACGGCACAACACTGCGCGGTCCTGGGTTCTATTGCTCCCCCCGATGAGCAGCTTCTTTCAGTCCTGCTACTCGCACACACACTCAAGAAAGAGGGCGCCAGGCAAGTGACTGCGGTATTGCCGTACCTCGGATATGCCAGAGACGACAAAGACAAGCCGGGACAAAGCTTGGCGACTGCGTGGGCCGGTTCGCTCATTCAAGCCTCAGGCTGCGATCGGGTAATCACCGTTGATGTCCACAGCGAGAGGACAAAGACACTCTTCCCTGTGCCCCTGGTCTCGCTTTCCCCGGCGGGTGTCTTCGCGGAAGCAATCAACCGGTATGGACTTGCCGACGCTACCGTCGTAGCTCCGGACGAGGGTGCGATTAGCCGTTGCGAAGCCGTTCGGGCGGCTGCGGGCATGCGTTTTAGCAAGATTCCCTATTTCGAAAAGCATCGCACCGAGACGGGAATCATTCACTCCGGGCCCATCGGAGAAGTGCGTCACCGGGCGGTGATCATCGACGATATTTTGGACACGGGCGGCACGTTGGTCTCCGCATGCGAAAAGCTCTCCAAGGCCGGTGTGGAGGAGATCGATGTGATGGTGACTCACGGCCTGTTTACCGGCACACGATGGAAGGACTTGTACCGTCTGGGTGTGAAGCGGATCTTCTGCACGGATTCCGTTCCTCTTCCCGCCGGGGTCGATCGCCAGAGCATCGTGAGCCTCTCAATTGTTCGTCTCCTTGCCAAGGAGCTACTCGCAATCGCTGAGACATGATTAGCGAAAACGCAAAACGGGTTCTCGACGCACGCTACTTGCGTCGTGACAGCGATGGACGGATCGCCGAGACCCCGGAGCAGCTGTTCGAACGCGTCGCGCGGGCTGTCTCGGAAGCCGAACTAGTCCACGGAAGCGCCTCCGACGCTATGTACTGGGAGGAGCGATTTCACCGCATGCTCACGGCGCTTGATTTCCTTCCCAATTCACCCACGCTGATGAACGCGGGGACTCCTCTGAGCCAGCTTTCCGCCTGCTTTGTGCTGCCCATTGAGGACAGCATGGAGTCTATCTTCGGCACTTTGCGGGACGCCGCATTGATCCAGCGTACGGGCGGTGGAACCGGATTCTCCTTCTCTCATCTGCGCCCAGCTGGTGACCCGATCGCTTCCACGGGTGGAACGTCCTCGGGTCCCGTCTCCTTCATGAAGATCTACGATTGCGCAACGGAGAACATCAAGCTTGGCGGCCGAAGGCGGGGTGCCAACATGGGCGTGCTTCGCGTGGATCACCCGGATATCGAAGAGTTTATCGAAGCCAAGCGTGACGGCGTGAGCCTTCGCAACTTCAATATTTCGGTAGGAGCCACGGACGAGTTCCTTTCGGCGGTCGAATCGGACGGGGATCTCGCGCTAAGGCATCCTGCGGATGCTCGCGTGGTTCGCAGCGTTCCGGCCCGCCGTCTCTTTGACGATATTTGCGACGCGGCCTGGGCCACCGGCGATCCGGGACTGATTTTTCTGGACACCATCGCGCGGACGAACCCACTGCCAAGCTGCGGAGTAATCGAGGCGACCAATCCATGCGGCGAGGTGCCGCTGTTGCCCTACGAGTCCTGCAACCTGGGTTCAATCAACCTGAGTCATTTTGTGAAGGAGCGGGATGGCGTCGCATCGGTGGACTTCGAGCGGCTGCGCACGCAGGTCGAGGAGGGAGTGCGCTTCTTGGATGATGTGATCTCCGTGAACCGCTTCCCGCTTGGGGCGATTTCGCAAGCGACGTTGGCGAACCGCAAGATCGGGTTGGGTGTCATGGGCTTCGCGGAATTGTGCATCCTGCTCGGCGTCTCTTATGCGAGCGACCAGGCAATTCTCCTGGCAGATCAGTTGATGGAATTCATCGCGAGGGAAGCCAGATTGGCCTCGGCGCGTTTGGCGGAGCAGCGCGGAGTCTTTCCCAACTGGAACGCAAGTATTTATCGAGCTTCCGGCCTGCGGCTCCGGAACGCCACCCAGACTTCCATCGCACCCACCGGAACGATCAGCATCATCGCAGGAACCAGCTCGAGCATCGAGCCTCTCTTCGCTTTGGCCTACCGCAGAAGACATGTTCTAGGCGAGCAAACCTTGACCGAGTTCAATCCTCTTGTGCTGAGGCATTTAGCGCGATTAGGTCACGACACCACCAAGCTGGCGGATTCGATCGCATCCACCGGGCTCCTGGAGCTTGCCGGAGAGACGACGAATCTGTTCCGAACTGCCTTAGAGATCCCGCCAGAGCAACATGTTCGCATTCAAGCAGCCTTCCAGAAACACGTGGACAATGCTGTGTCGAAGACCGTGAACCTCCCCACTGACGCTTCGCCGCGCGACGTCGCCGCGGCTTACTTGCTAGCGCATCAGCTTGGCTGCAAGGGAGTTACAGTGTTCCGCTACGGTTCAAAGTCGGCACCCATGCTGGAACTCGGGTTGGGCGAAACACCGGAAGAACGCGAGCACTTTACCAAATGCGACCCAGAGGATTGCCGGCTCTGACGGGAATCAAAGCGGGCGGTTGTCGCGATAGGACGGTCTCTTCCAACGGAGCAGATTCGCAATGGACCGGCCTGGGTTGAGCGCAACCCGTAAAAAGCGCGCCTTATTCACTGAAGTTCCCTGCTCCCAGCGCGAGATGAATCGATGATCAACGTAATCCTCGATCAGCATCCACGTGAATCCGCCAACCGGGGTCATCACTAGGTCCACGGTCGCCATGGTCGGCGACTTCTTGCCCACGTTGCCGATCGAGGCCTCGCTGACCGGGCCAATCTCGTATTGCACGCTGTACGCTGCGGTCCAGGCCATGGCTTTCAGGCGGCTTTTCCAGTACTGCCCGGAGGAGGCATCGAATTCCAGGTTTCGTCCGCGCGGGTCATTAAAGACCTGAATGTATCCGGTCATCGCTCCCATCCAGGGGTGTCCAAAATAGTTGGTCAGGATACTATTGCTGTCGTTCCAGGTGTGGATGTTCGACGCGGATTCGAAATAGTCGCTCCAGAACGGGCCTCCCAACTCGCGGCGAGTCTTGGCTTGCACCATGCGGCTGGAATGCTGCAGGACCAGGAAAAAGCCTGATTCCAGGAGCGCTGGCTTCCACTGAAACCCTTCCGCGGCATCAGATGGCGTTGACGGTGTTGACTCAGCGGGTGGTTGATCCTCCGATTGTGCGAAAACCGGATGGATCAATGCGAGAAATAGCAGCGCTTTAAGCATGCGGCCTTCCTAGAGCAACTACGGGACCAATTCCCACACAGATGGAACAGGAATTGCGGCTTCAAACGTGTGATTTGGAAAGAACGCTCGGACCGCCCGGTCACGCCATTTCTTTGCGGCGACGTAATGACGGGAAGAGGCATAGACCAGGTTCTGGCCCATCCTTCAAGTCCGAGGCTCCATGAGCCTTACGTCCAATCGGCACTTGACTACGTCGAAATGGCGGAGAGCGCCAATGGCCGCATTTTGAAACCGGTGGACTTTCCTTACGTCTGGGGAGACGCAGCTGAAGAGCTTACTCGTGTGTCGCCAAACGCGCGGATCGTCAATCTCGAAACCAGCATCACTACTTGCGATGACTACGACCCTAAGGGGATCAACTACCGCATGCATCCCGCGAATACGCCTTGCCTGACCGAGATCGACTGCTGCGTCCTGGCGAACAATCACGTGCTGGATTGGGGCCGCTCGGGATTGAAGGAGACCCTCTCCAGCCTGCAAGCCGCCGGTATGAAGACTGCTGGACCGGGACTGAATCTGGCCCAAGCCATCCAGCCGGCCGTGATCGAGATCGGGGACAACACCAGAGTTTTGGTGTTCGCTGCGTGTACCGCGGATAGCGGAGTCCCTCGCGATTGGGCTGCCACGGATCGAGAGCCTGGAGTTGCTCTGCTGCCGGACCTTTCCGGCCGAACAGCAGGCCGTCTCCTGGCCTTGGATATGACACCGCTCGAAATCAAACGCTTTCGCCTGCGCAAATCTGAGGACCGGGACGCTTACTGGTTGCGGGATATGCTCCATCGTGAAGGAAGAAATTAGGCACCCAAGTGATATTGAGCGCCGAAAACCGTCCGCCCTGCAATGGAGATAAAAAATAGCGGGCTGGGCCAGGAATCAACTTGATCCCGGACTGCTGGGCGGCACTTTCGGCTGCATCAGCGGCCACTCCATGGCCGCCTTCTTCTGACATTCTTCGCAGATCTCCTCGGGCTCCATCGCCTCACGTTCGCAGTGTGCGCCATGCCCGTGCGCCAGGTTTGTGCAAGTGCAGCGTGCCACAGGCTAAGCTACCACAGGGATGGTAGGCCTCCCCGATGAGTCCAGGGTCCCAGGCATTACTGGTGCAGCGGTCAGTACCCGCATCCCTTCACGACAGAATGCGGGGAGATCTTCCGGCTTACGGGAGGTGACCAAGTTCCCGTCAACGACAACTTCGGAGTCTTCATAGCGTGCGCCGGCATTGACCACATCGTCTTTGATCGCGAAAAAGCACGTTACCTTACGACCCTTCAGAATCCCAGCCGAGCACAGCACCCACAGTCCATGACAAATGGAAGCTATCAGTTTCCGCTGCTCGTTCATCTCAAACACGAACTGGTTGGCCTTCGCATACCGGCGGATCTGATCCGGCGCGTAACCTCCTGGGATGATGACCCCATCAAAGTCGCGCGGGTGAACCTCACTGTAGGATTGGTGGCTCTTGACGGGATAACCGTGCTTGCTTTGATACGTCTTGCCAGCTTCAGCGGCGACCACCACAACTTGCACGCCCTCTTCTTGGAAGCGTAGTAAGGGATACCAGACCTCCAGGTCTTCATAGAGGTTGTCGACGAGCAAAGCGACTTTCTTTCCGTGGATGTCCATTAGGTCAGTCTCACCCGGCGCTGGCCGAATCCGCTGTGGACTGTATCGTCGTTTCCAAATCGTGCTTCTTTAGCTTATAGCGCAGCGCGTCACGGCCAATGCGGAGTATTCGCGCAGCCTTCGACTGATTTCCCCCTGCTGCCTCGATCGCGCGCTTCAACAGCAAACGTTCTTGCTCCTCCAGTGAACCGACAGAAGGAGCAAGGGGTGCCGCAATCGGCTCAGCGTGCTCAGCGCCAGCTTCAGCATGCAGATACGCTGGGAGATCTTGCACGTCAATCATATCTCCCACGCTCATCATGGCAGCGTGGCCCATGACGTTCTCAAGCTCTCGCACGTTGCCGGGCCAGGAATGTTGCGAAAGCCGGATTTGCGCGCGATAAGTCAGGCCGCGTATCTCTTTTCCATATAGAGCAGCGAACCGTGTAGTGAAGTGACGCTGAAGTAACGGGAGATCCTCCTTGCGTTCGGCCAGCCGCGGGACCTGGATCTCCACCATGGAGAGTCGATAGTACAGGTCCTCACGAAAACGCTTCTGCGCGATCAGGGCTTGCAGATCGTGATTTGTGGCAGCGATCACGCGGACGTCCACCTTGCGGACGTTGAGCGCTCCTACCCGCTGGACCTCCTGGTTCTGGAGCACCCGGAGAAGCTTTGCTTGGGTCGAAAGCGGCATGTCCCCGATCTCGTCCAGGAAAAGCGTGCCTCCATGCGCATGTTCGAAAAGACCGGCTTTATCGTGAGTCGCTCCCGTGAACGATCCTTTCACATGTCCAAACAACTCGCTTTCAAACAAAGTCTCGACGACAGCCGAGCAGTTGAGCACGACGTAACGGCCGGAGGATACCGGACTTAGCTGGTGAAGCGCACGAGCGGCCAGATCCTTGCCCGTGCCCGTTCCGCCAGTAATTAACATGGAACGGTAGTGCGGCGCGACGCGGCGGATGCGCGAGAACATTTCCCACATCAGCGGACTGTGGCCGACAATTCCTTCGAATTCCGAATTGGCCCGCAGCTTGTCCTGAAGATTCAGCGTGTGCTGCCGCTTGCGGGCATCTTCCACAAGCTTTCCGATGCGTTCCCGCAAAGCTGCCACGGAGACGGGCTTATTCAGGTAGTCGCTGGCACCTTTCTTAATCGCCTCCACGGCAGATTCAGAGGAATAGTGCGCCGTCATGAGGACCACATCCGTGGCGGGATCGATTTCCATGATCCGTTCGAGCACATCTAGGCCGCTCAAGTTCGGCATAACCAGATCCGTAAGCACAATCTGCGGGTGGCGGCTGCAAGCGATGTCGAGCCCATCCTCCGGGTCGGACGCGGTGAGAATCTCCAGGCCAGGTTGGACCAAGGCGCTCGAGAGCATCTCGAGACTGCCCAAATTGTCATCAATGATGAGCAGCGAAACCACGGTGTTCGACATGACGCTCACCTCCCCAGCACACGTATCTCAGGCGCAGACCTGAGTCCGATTGGGCTGTAACACCATCATAGCCCGTGGCCGTGTGGCAGTAAGGTTGCACGCCGTAGAGGCAACCCACCTGTGCGATTCGGCCCGCAAACGCCAATCTTGGGCTATATCACCCAGGTTTGCCTGGCTATGCGGCTCGGTAACGGCTACGCTCTTATGCGCGTCACTGGTAGTCAGATTGCACTCGGAACCAGCTGAAGGAGAAGTCTTCACATGAAGGCCGGCCAGACTCTCGTTGAACACACTTCAGTTTCGGTTCCCGCGGCAGGAGTAGTCCTGCAGGGAGATTTAAGCATGCCCTCGGTTCCAAACGGGGTCGTACTTTTTGCTCACGGGAGCGGCAGCAGCCGGCACAGCCCCCGAAACCGGTACGTGGCGGAAGTCTTGAACGAACACTCACTTGGGACATTATTGGTCGACTTGCTCACGGCCGAGGAAGAACGGGAAGACGAAATCGACGCGCACCTTCGTTTCAACATCGACCTGCTCACGGAGCGCTTAGTCGCGATTACGGATTGGCTGGCGAGCCTGCCTCAGGTCCGCGGCCATGGGATCGGGCTGTTTGGAGCGAGCACGGGTGCGGCGGCGGCGCTGATGACGGCCGCCGAGCGACCGGATCTGGTCAAGGCCGTTGTATCCCGCGGCGGCCGGCCGGACTTGGCCGGGTCGGCAGCATCGCTGGTTCTCGCTCCAACCCTGCTCATCGTTGGAGGCAGGGACACGGCCGTCATTCAAATGAATCGCGATGCGATGGCGCTAATGAAATGCAAAACCGAGCTCAAGATTGTCCCGGGTGCGACTCACCTATTTGAAGAGCGGGGCACGCTGGCTCAAGTTGCGAGTTCGGCTGCGGATTGGTTCACGACTCATCTCGCTGGATGAGCCGAAGATTAGCTGGAAACAATAAAGGAGAAGACGATGGCAGAAGTTAAGGTAAACAAAGAACAGGCAATTACGAAACGGGAAACGCCCGCCCCGACAGGATTCTTCAGACCCACCCTTCCGTTCAGCCGGTATTTCGGCGGGGAACCCTTCGGTCTGCTGCGGGAACTGAACGAGGAGATGGACCGCGCTTTTCGCGGCTTCGCTCCTGCAACGAAACTGGAACCCTGGGCCCCGACCGTCGACATCCAGCAATGCAATGGCGACGTGGTCGTGACAGCGGAACTGCCTGGTTTGAAGAAAGAAGACGTTAAGGTCGAACTGACCGAAGACGCCTTGATCATCCAAGGAGAGCGCAAGCAGGAACACAAAGAAGACCACGAGGGCTTCCACCGATGGGAGCGGAGTTATGGCCAGTTTTACCGGTCGATTCCGTTGCCGGAGGGGGCCAAGGCGGACCAGGCCAAGGCCGAGTTAACCGATGGTGTTCTGAAGGTTTCGGTGCCGGTGCCGGAGGCGAAGAAGAAAACGACTCGTCAGGTGCCGATAGAGCAAGGCAAAGAGACCAAGCCCGCAGAGAGCAAGCCCGCAGCGGCGTAGGAAGCCGAGCAGTTCAGACGGGTGACGGAGGACGCTTCGGCGCCGGAGGCAGAATCTGGCGCCGAATCGGGACTGATGTTATTCGAAGGCCCGACAAACACTACCGGGAAGCGCAACACGCTAGCGGATTATTTCGCCGCAGTTAGCTGAGTCCCCTGGTCTGTATCTTCAGTACGACAACGGATACCGAAGTTGGTCGTACACGTACGCCCAGGTCGCCACCACAGCGAGAACCCTTTCGGTCAGGCTGCGCGCGCAAGGTATTGGTAAGGGCGACAAGGTCATCTTCTGGTCAGAGAACAGGCCGGAGTGGGTCGCTGCCTTTTGGGATGCGTCGTCGCGGGCAATCGTTGTTCCGATCGACTATCGTGCCTCGGCCGATTTTCTGCAACGCGTTCAAGAAAAGGTAACCGCACGCGCCATTCTCATCGGAGAAGATGTCCGGCTTCCAGCTTCGGAAACGGGACCGGTAGTTTGGCGGCTCTCGGAATTGGAGCGGGCAAGTCCCGGCCCGTCGCAGCCAGCTATTTCGCTCCAGCCTAATATCGCTGAGATCGTCTTCACCTCGGGAGCTACAGGGGAGCCCAAGGGCGTCCTGATCAGCCATCGCAATATTTCTGTCAAACCTGGCCACTCCAGAGAAAATCATTTCACAGTACGTCAAGTGGTTCCGCCCCGTATTCCCCCTGCGTTTTCTGAATCTTGTCCCGCTCAGTCACATGTTTGGCCAAGCCGTGACCATGCTCCTCGTGCCGCTGATTCCGGCAGAGGCTGTCTTCATGCGAGGCTACAGCCCCCACGAAATCGTGCGGCAGATCCGAAGCCGACGGATCTCGCTTGCGGCTGGACACGGCGTTGGTGGCGCTACCGAGGAATTCACCGGTAAGTTCTGGGTGTTCATCTCGGGCGCCGCGCCGCTCGAACCAGAACTCGAAGAGTTTTGGTCCAGGTTGGGCTTCCTCGTCGTTCAAGGATATGGACTTACTCAAACTGCGCCCATTGTCTCTTTCAACAATCCCTTTGCGGTTAGAAAAGGGACGGTTGGACGGCCCGTAGAAGGCACGGAAATCAAGATCGCCGCGGATAGCGAAATTCTGGTTCGCGGCGAAAGTGTCACGCCGGGCTACTATGGAGTGCCCCCAGAGGCGAGTTCAGCCTTCAGCGAGGGTTGGTTGCACACGGGCGATATCGGCCGCTCGACGATACCGGCCGCCTGACGATCCGAGGCCGCAAGAAAGAAGTCATCGTCACACCGGAGGGACTGAAAGTATTCCCTGGAGACGTCGAGCGGGTGCTGAAAGACGGTGCCTGGCTCGTATCGTTTCGACTTGGCTGCCGCGAGCTTGCGCGGCAAGACCTCGGTTGTGGCAGCCGTTTGGACCTGCTTCCGTGGATGAATGATCTTCACAGTGCTTGCCTGCGGCCCCTTGTCTCCCATCTCCTCGGCGAACCGGACGCGCGAGCCTGCTCGCAAGCGGTTAAAGTGACCGTCGAGCACGCTGGCTTGATGGAAGTAGATCTGACGGCCGTCGGTTGTCTCCAGGAAACCGTATCCCCGGTCAGGGAAGATCTCCTTTATGGTCCCTTCAGCCATTTTCTGAATGCTCTTGACTGAGCCTTCCTGTTTGCGCGAGTAGTCCTGCAATCGCCGTCTCATTTCGTGGAACGCTTCGTGAATCGCACCCTGTGGACTCTTGTGTGCGAGAACTGATTCAGCTTCCTTTCCGGACTTTTCTGTCTTGATGTCCTGCAGGGTTCCATGGAGCGTGGGCGTGTGCTTCACTACCAGCTCACCGTTCGGCAGACCCAGATCAATCCGCACATGATAGACCTTGCTGGATCCTGCGCGCTGCGGGTGTTCTACTACCACACGGCAACTGGTAATCCTGTCGTAGAAATGCTCGAGCTTAGCCGCCTCTTTTTGCACCATCTCCTCCAAACCGGCCAAGTCTTTGATATTTCGAAACGTCACTTGAACGGGAAGTAACATGAATCCCTCCTGGCTAATTCGCATGTGCAGATTCATAGCCAATCCAAGATACTTGGGCCACCATAGGATGGCATCGCAAATGCACCTACACCGGCGTATGCTGAACCTAGCAAAAATCCTCCTGCCGACCGATTTCTCCGCGCGGAGCAAGATCGCTGCTCAAGAAGCTGGAATGCTTGCGCGTCGCCTGCATTCAGAAGTAACGTTGCTTCACGTCAACAACGGCGTTTCACCTACCCACGTGGCACTGGGAGCACGGGCTGGTTCGTCGGCCTCCACCGCTCCAGTCGACCAACGCACGGCCGCCGCGTACGCCGAACTTAACACGTTCGCTACAAAGGAACTTGAAGGAATTCCCGTTAAGCGCCTCATGTGCTCGGGCGACCCTGCCAACGTGATCATCGAGTACGCCCATGCTGAACACATCGACCTCATCTTCATGCCCACTCGAGGGCGGGATCTCTTCCGGCAGTTCCTACTCGGGTCGGTCACCGCCAAGGTCTTGCACGATGCGGAGTGCCCCGTCTGGACAGGAGCGCATCTGGAACAGCAAGCAGTGGTCGATCCCACCAAAGTGCAGCATGTGATCTGTGCGGTGGATTTCGGCCCACAGAGCGCCAAAGCACTCCACTGGGCGGCAGATTTCGCAGCTGAGTTTGGCGCACAGCTGACAGTCGTCCATGCGGTCTTCCCCACGGCTCTTCCGGAGCGGTACACGTTCCAGTGGCACGAGGAGGCTCACACCGAAGCCCGCGACCGGCTCCATGCTCTCCTAACACAAGCTGGCGTCCGCGCGGATGCATTGGTCGTTCGCGGCGATACTCCAAAAGCTTTGCGCGCGGCGGTTCAACAGAAGGAAGGGACCTTGCTGGTTATCGGCCGGCGGCCAGTCCCTGGCAAGCAGGGTCGGCTGGGAAGCGATGCCTATGGCATCATCTGCCATTGCCCTTGTCCAGTAGTCAGCATCTGATGAGCGAAAGGACTTTATTGTGACGCCTCCTGACAAGATCAAGAAGATTCTCTTCCCGGTGGATTTCTCGGAGCGGTGTGTTGGAGCTGCCCGGTATGTCGAGGCATTCGCAGGTCGGTTTGAAGCTGAGTTGCGCCTGCTCCACGTGGTTGACACAGATGTTTACGGAACCGAGGCTCACGGATTGCAGGACAAGAGACAAGCGCTGTTGGACGCATTCCTAACAAAGGAGCTTGCGTACTGTGCTGCGCAGAGGGTATGTGTCGTGGGAGATCCGGCAACCGAGATTATTGAGACTGCCCGCTCCTGGGCCCCGGATCTGATCATGATGACGACGCGAGGCTTTGGCTTTTATCGGCCATCGCTCCTGGGCTCGGTCACTGCAAAGGTCTTGCATGATGTGGAGTTTCCGGTATGGACCGACATTCACTCCGAAGAATCCCCCGCGCTCGAGAAGATCTCGGTTCGCAAGGTGCTTTGCGCAATCGACCTCGAAAAGCGAAGCCGGCAGATCCTAGACTGGGCTGCCTTCCTGGCTTGCGAGTACCAAGCCGAACTGGCGATTGTGCACGCGATTCCGCTCGTAGAGGCCCCGCCCTTACTGGCTGAGGTGAGGACGAAAATGAACGCGCTCCTAACTGAAGCTGGCGCGAAGGGAACCATCATGATCGACCGTGGGGAGCCAGCCGATGTCACCACGGGTGCTGCCAAAGAGTTTGGCGCCGATCTTTTGATCATAGGAAGGCACAGCGGATCCGGCGGCAAGGGTTATCTGCGCCACAACGCATACGCGATCTTGCGCAAATCGATTTGTCCGGTGATCAGCTTATAGATCGATATGCGCTCTCAGGTGCGCGATGCAATCGTTGTTGTGGCGCTGCTCGCGGTCGTAGCAACTGGGCGCGCTAATGCCCAGACCTGGGATTTCGATGATCTCCGGGCCTTCTCCGGTCTCAGAGCCGATCAGTGGAAGGCCGTGGACGGTGGCGATCCGCAGGCAAGGGTCCTGGAGACACAGGAAAAGCGCGAGGTGGCCGTCGTCGGAGTCGCACACGTGCGAGTGAATACGCCGTGCTTTATCGCACAGCTCCAGGACATTGAGAACTTCAAGAAAAATCCGGCTGTTCTGCGGATTCGAAAATTCGTGAGACCCGTTGATTCCCGGGATCTGGAGGGGTTCAGTCTCGAAACCGACGACCTCACCGCACTGCGGAATTGCCGCATTGGAGACTGCAACGTGAAGCTTCCCATTGCGGCGGTCGAGCGGCTCGCCCGCGATATGGACTGGTCCCGGCCGGATTACGCCAACGCCTCGCTGTCCGTCCTCCGGGAGGAACTGCTGGCGTACGTCAAGACTTATCTGGATCGGGGCAACGCGTCACTCATTGAATACAGGGACAAGAACAAGCCAGTCCGGCTGGCGGACGAATTCCGCGCGGTGCTCGATGCCCGGCCCGGTTTGTCGGGATTGGTCCCGGAGTTTCATGACTACCTGGCCCAGTATCCAAGCGAGCCTTTGCCGGGCGTCAGCGAGTTCTTCTATTGGTCCACCGAGAGCTTTGGCCTGAAACCGGTGGCGAGCATCACGCACGTCTCCATCTACGTTCAGCCGGGACGAGCAGTAGTCGCCTCCAAACAAATCTATGCCAGTCATTACTTTGACGCGTCGTTGGGGTTGACAGCGGCGCTGGATGACCCCGGTAAGGCCTCGGCACCGGGTATGTACCTGGTGTATGTAAACCACTCCCGCATCGACTTTCTCAGCGGGTTCTTCGGAGGCCTGCGGCGCGCCCTGGCGCGCGGCCGTCTGCGGGATGGCATGAGGAAAAACCTGACGGAGACGGTCCGGAAGCTGGAGTCTTCATGCGCGGAGTATCCCAAGGACATTCCAGATGTCCTCGGTTTCGATCAACTATCTCTTGATTTCGCGGAACGATTCTAAACTCCATGTGTTCTCGGGCGTGCTGCGGCATTGACGGAGAATGTAGAGATTCCCGTCATCGGCGCGGACTTTGAAGAATAAATCGCTGGGACCATACCACTGATCGAGGACCTCTTCGACGCAGTAGACTCGTTCGCCCAGGTAAAAGCGCACGGGACGTTCGTCTGCTTTCCCACCCGAATAGCAATCGACCCGTAGCTTCATGGTGTCGTCATTCTCCCGCACCTGGGGATGATCTTGCCGGGATAGCGGAAGGGCGCGTGGGAGGATTCCTTACGGGGAGCCAGAGTAACCAGAACACGGCGAGCGCAAATGCTTCTTCTACAAAGATGTAAGAAGGCCACGGTCCGAAGTAGTCGAGAAGGGATGCACTCACAGGTTTTCTGCATAGATACATGTAGTTGGTCTTGAAAATCGCATCAAAGACGCCGACCGCGCCCGTATACAAGTTCAAGCTGAAGAATGCTCGCCAGACACTACCTGGCCGGGGCTTTATCAGATGACCCCAGGTGAGCGTCGTGAGCGCGATCAAAACAAAACCGTGAGACAGGAAGAAATAGACTGTCGGGTAAGACGGGAAGGGCGCCCACAGGTCAGGTGTGAGCAACGCCATGCTGCTCCCGCCCAATCCACCGAAGTAGGCAACCTCGTAGATGCGGGGCTTGAGCGTAAAGGCTGCGATGACAGTGAGCCATAGGGTGAGATCGCACAGTTGCAAAGGCAAGGCTTCGGGGAAGCGGAAACCCTCTTGACTGAGTCTGTAGCCATACCAGGCGAGTTCATTGGCCGCAAGAAACCCCGCAAGAGAGAATCGGACGGCGCGTCCCCAGGCAGGGTTGCGTCGTAATCCAAAAGACAAACCCGCTGCCAGCACCGGCACCGCAGCCAGAATGAGCACGTGAGCAGGCCAGGAAAGACGAAAGTCCATTGATTTGTGTTTTCGAACGCTAGTTTTCGTGCATTCCGAATGCCCAACAGTGTTACCGTGCTGCAATACCGGTACGGCTGGAGTTAAAGATGGCATGTCGAATGCTTTACTTCCTGGTGACCCAGCATGGGTAAGGAGACGACTGCAATGGCAAATGTGGCTGTTCAAAAAATGAAGAAGGTGGGCGCTGAGCCGCTTCCGATCTTCGAATCGATCGAGAAACGGCTGGACGAGGTGCGGCGACGGGCATTTGAGCTCTTCCAGAAACGCGGCTATCAACTCGGTCATGAGATCGATGACTGGCTCAAGGCCGAGCACGAGGTATTTGGGTGGCCGGCGGCGGAACTGGCTGAGAAGGATGGGAAGTATGAGGCGCAGATGACGCTGCCGGGCTTCGAGCCTAAAGAAGTCCAAGTAACCGCGACGCCCTCTGAGATCATCGTCCACGCGGAAACCAAACACGAGAAAAAGGTTGAAGAACCCAACGTGTTATGGACGGAGTTCGGCTCGAATGATGTCTATAGGAGGTTCGAATTGCCAGCGCTCATCGATGTGGACAAGACCTCGGCTACGCTCGACAACGGCATGCTTCACATCATCGCGAACAAGGCGCCAGCAACTCAAACGAAGCCTGTCGAGATCCGGGCTGCCTGATGCCTGATCCCCGACCGGCCCTTCTGGCGCCCGGCGCGCCACAGCAAAGAGTGCTGACGGGGTCGTAGTTTCCGAGAGAATTTTGGGAGGAGCATCTAAATGCCGACACGCAGTCCGGCAGATCCGCCAACGTATCGGAAGTGAAGATCCTCGTGAGTTCTTTATCCGCCGTTTTAGCGAGGGCGTGGGGCGAATCGCCGCGGCCTTCTATCCCCAGCCTGTCATCGTGCGAACCAGCGACTTCAAGACAAATGAGTACGCGCGTCTCCTGGGTGGCAAGGAGTTTGAGCCCGAGGAGGAGAACCCGATGCTCGGCTTTCGTGGCGCGTCGCGCTATTACCACCCCGGATACGCAGAAGGATTTGCGCTCGAGTGTACCGCGCTGGCGCGTGTTCGTAAAGACATGGGACTGTCTAATGTCAAAGTGATGATCCCGTTTTGCCGTACGGTCGAGGAAGGCAAAAAGGTCATTGAAACTATGCGCGCCCATGGCTTGGCCCAGGGCCAGGATGGCCTTGTGTTCGACGGCTACTCGATCGGGTCCAATGATCTCACGCAGCTCACTCTCGGTCTGGATCGAGATTCTGGCACCGTGGCGCGGTTGTTTGATGAGAACAATCCAGCGGTGAAGCGCTTGATCGAGGATGCGATCCGCGCCGCTCAGCGTGCCGGCAAGCCGATCGGTATTTGCGGGCAGGCGCCATCCGACTTTCCGGAATTCGCTGAATGGCTGGTGGAACTGGGGATTGACTCGATTTCGCTGAACCCGGATACCGCCATCAAGACCGCTCTCGCGATCGCGAAGGTCGAGGCGGGTCCGATCCACCGTGCGATCGCCTGATCCCCTTTTCGACGTCGACGCGTTTGGTCATCGACTTGCTTTGATTCTCCCGAACTCGGCAGTTACTACAAAACACTTGGAGGTCGGGCAGATGAAGACGGATGTCGTTGCTAAGGATTGCTGGATTGTGGGCCAACTTGCGGGGATCCGCATGCTGGAGCGTGAATTGATCGTTGCCTTCAGGAAACCTGGTGCACGAACGAGCGAGGGTCTGCAGCGGCGCGTTGCACAGTTGAGATCGTGGGTGGACCTTGTTGACGATGCTCTGAAAGTTCGCGCCCGTTTTGGGCGGGCACCAAGCAGCCTTAGTGCCGGAGTTGTCACGCTGCCAGTGTTCAATTCCGGCGGCCGACTGCCCGCTGCTTAGTCCGGCCCTTGCTGCGGCTGTCTTGACCGGGGCTCGGCGGTGGCGATAGACGTGAGTACGGGACGTTACAAATGGTTAGCCACTTGCTTTGAAGGATTTCGGAATGGAACGCCAACAATGGCATCGGTGGATCTTCACTGGCCTCAACCTTCTGGCCTTCGTGGCTATCTTGTACGTGACTAGCAGGCTCACGAGCACAGGTCCGAAACAGGTCTCTTACAGCGAATTCCTAACGGAAATCCGCGCCGACCATTTGGCCAATGTGCAGATCACCGAACGGGAGCTGATTGGCGTACTCAAGGGCGACTCTTCGCATCCCAAGCCAACTCAGGAACTTACGATCAAAGCTACGAGACTGCCCGGTGTCGACGAAACGCTTCTTCTCAAGGAGCTAGAAGCTCACCCCGTCAAATTCGGCGGGCAGATCGAGCAAGGTTCATGGATTTGGAACCTGCTCGGTTGGCTGCTTCCGTTGCTATTCATTGTGCTGATCTACGGTGTCGGGATGCGCCGAATGGCGCAAGGCAGCGGCGCACTGACGTTCGGCAAGAACCGCGCCAAGATTCATGACGAATCCAGCCGGATGCAGGTCACCTTCGAGGACGTGGCTGGCGTGGACGAG
>JAIQFE010000088.1 GCA_020073445.1 Terriglobia bacterium | reverse complement strand
GGGATCGTTCGATCGTTTTCCAGGCGGTCCGAAAAACCTCGGGTGAGATCCGTTCCGTCATTGATGGAATTCCCGCGCCTGGATCGCGGTTGGATCATCGCCAACCATAAGCTCGTTTCCTTCCACGCCGCCTTCCTGACCTCATTGCTAAGCATTCCTCTCCACGTGGCATCGAAATTCGATGTCATGCGGCAGATGTTTCTCAGCGTCGAGGTCGTGATCTCTTCGTTGATGTGGTACGCGGCATGGCATTCGAACATCGCCATCCACGAGATGGGACACTATTTGACGGCGGTCAAGACCAACAATCTGAGGCCGGAATTTGCCGGTCCTGCCGAGCAAAAACTGAAGCAAGGCCTGCTTGGCAGGTGGCTCTGGTATCTCGAGATGTTCGTGAAGATCCCCTATGGAACCTTCCAGGGAGTGCACAAGGAGTCGGGAAGCTTCCACCCGGCCGTGAAGACGCAGAACCTGGCAGTATCGGCGGCGGGACCGCAAGCGAGCAAAGTGTTCAGCCAGATCACGTTCTTCCCGGGAATCGTCCTGATCCTGCTGGGCCTGTACATGAAGATTCCGGCGGCGGTCTATGCCGGAAGACTCCTGTTCACCGTTGGCGTGGTCGCCCTGTTCGACTTCTTGCTTTCGGACGCGGGAAAATACAAGGCGTTCCGAGAAAGACAGCGAGAGGCGGCAGCTAAAACGGCGGAGGTCAGGGCCGCGGAGCCGGCTCATGACGCACAAGACACGCGTCAAGGCAAGCCCTCTGAGCTCCGGCGCAAGCTCCGGCTGCACAGGCTTCAGGAGCTGGAACTGCCGGACGGAAAGATTGTGTTCGCCCCATGGGAATTCAGGAACTCCATTCAGGGAGGGCGTCACACCGAGGAGATGGGCGGGAACTTGAGCTTCCAGGAATTGATGTTCCTGCCGCTTACCGCCAAGGATTACATTGAGGCCCAACGAGTCGTCAATATGCTGCAAACCAGGGCGATCCAGATCATCCAGGACACGGAAGGTCTGAATTTCGTGGGCATCGGCCTGGAGGGAGGCATCGTAGCCTCCTACGCCAGGGAAAAATGCGACTTGCTCCCGGAAGAGAGGGCCCTAAGAGTCGCTGTCCAGGCCATCGAGGAATGCGGCTTTGTTCCCGACCGGGATGTTTGCATCGCGCTCGATCCCGCGGCCAGCGAACTCAGCAATGCTTACCGGGAAAAGACCGGTGAGAAGGAGTCGATAGGCCAGTACCTGTTCTGGAGAGCCGAGGATCCGAAGGTGATGACCACAGATGAAATGGTCGAGATGTACCTTCGGTGGGTTAAGAAATTTCCGATCGTCTCGCTGGAAGATCCGTTCGCGGAAGATGATTACGAAGGGTGGAAGAAACTGATGAAAGCCCTCGACCAGGAGATCCTCATCATCGGGGACGATCTGGTTACAACTAAGGACTCCACCATCCAAAGATGCGCCGAGCAAGGGCTCATCAATACTGCCTTGATCAAGGCCAACCAGATCGGCACGCTGAGCGAGACTTTGCTGGCAACTCGCATCGCGAAGCAGCTGGGGCTTGCCATAGTGGTCTCTCACCGATCCAAATCGCCCAACGAGGTCATGGAAGCCGATATAAGTTTCGGGGTCGGCGCCCTCGGCCTGAAATGTGGCGGCGGGGCGAATACGGAGAGGCTGGTTAAGTACGGAAGAATCGTCGAACTGATGGAGATGGCGAAGAAGGGGACGAAGATCACCCGGAGACTCGACCCCGATCTGGTCATTGCTGACATCTCCGCTCACGAGGAACCGACGAACGCGGGCATCCCGACGGTTGGAGTGGTGATCATGCTCGACAACGGCATGAAGTTCTCCGCTGCCACGCCCTTGGGCGTCTCGGCTGGGACGGATGAGGCCATCCACCTGGTCGACAGCATCATCGAGGCCAACCCGCTCACGCGGAAATTCCCGAACTATTTCGTGTTCAAGGAGAAAGAAAAGACCTACCGCTTCGCTGCCAACCTGAAGGCCGATGCGATCACCCAAGAGAATCGCGAACTAGCCGACCTCTGGATGAGGGCAAAGCGGTACGGCGGCAAAGGCTGTCTGAACGCCGTGGCCAACGTAACTGAAGTGGTGGCTCCGCGTTTTCTAGGGCAGAAAATTTCGTCGCTGGGCTCGCTCGCCGACATCGACCGCGAGCTTCTGCTGCTCGAACTGGATCTGGCCGTTAAGCGGGGCAAGATCGCTCCCAATGCCTCGGCGGAGGAGAAGATCCAGATCATGCAGAGAAAAGCGAATCTTGGCATGAATGCGGTACTTTCCCTATCGCTTGCACTCGGGCGCCTGGTTGCCGCACGAGATGGAATGGAACTTCCCGACGTGCTTCGGGAGATGGAGTCGACCATTGACCGTGACTACCTGTATGGGATCAAGTCGGCGGTGACTGCCCCAGAGGAGGTCCACGCGTAACGGGCTGCGGAAACAGTCTGGGTTGGGGTGGCGCAGCGCTTTAGCGCTGCGATAAAGGCCGTTCTTTCCGGACGGCTTTAGCCGCTGCGGTCAGCCTGCTAGATGTCATCCGGCCCGGGCAGGGGCAGGTTTTCCTCTCGACAGATCTTCTCGAGCTGGCTGACGGACCAGACCGCATCGAAGTTATAGAAAGCCCTGTAGGGCTGCTGGAGGAGTTCCAGCACCCGCGCGGACTGGCGATCGCTCCCTTCGGGCAAGGAATCTTTGACTTCTTCCAGCCGGGTGCCACTCAGTTTCAGGGTGATGAAACATTGCACATTGCTCGGCTGAAGAGAGAGTTGATCGAGCCCATCCTTGAGTATCTGTTTGCGAGCCAGCAGGACTTTCCGCTCCCCAACCTTGTGTAGAAGCTGCATGTATTTCTCAAAGAGAACCCACTCATTCACCAGTGGTCCGATTTCTGACGGGCTGAAGCACTTCCAGAAAGCAACGGGGTAGCGAAAGGACAGAAATCGGCCCAGCATAAAGGCGCCTGCCTCGTAGCCGGAGACGTGCTCGCGGGTGCATTTCGCCAGAGCTCCCTTGAAGAACCGGACCTTCCGCTCCAGCGTTAGCATTTCGAAAACGTTACCTTGGCCCAGGTGATCGCCAATATCGCTCTTTAGAACCTCTTCTATGTACAGTTGTTCGCGGTCGTCGAACCAGCTGTTTACAAGCTGTTTCGCTTCGTCGGACTCTCCCCTCATCTCGAAGTTCACCAGTCGAATGACTTCGTTGAGCGTGGAAACTTGCTCGACCGTAAGGCCTCGGATCAACTGCTGGTAGTACCGGTAAGCATAGGCAATGGAAGCAAACGTCTTTCTTTCTTCGTCATCGATCTCGAGCGACTCTCCCTTCATGTAGCGCAACAGCCGGGCAGGCTTGAATCTTGCTTTTCCCTCATAAATCGTCCTCCGCCTTGACGAGAGAGTGATCCAATCCCCTTCCTTGATTTCCCTTCCGGCGGAGTTCACCAGGGCGCCGCCGGGCTCCCACGAGACCCCGCTTTTCTCGAGGTTCAGGAGGGCGGGAATACCCAGGCTCTGGCAGATCGTAACCACGTGGATGGCGGCTGACGTCAGGCTCAGGATCGCGTCCACTTCTCGCATCACCACCGTGTCGGTTGGGACAAAGGTCTTCTTGCAAAGGCACACCTTGTCCCCGTCTCTCTTCGCTTTCAAGGCGGCCTCACCCGTGAAATAAACGCGCGCTGAAACTGCCGATCGGGGCAGAACCGACACGCCGGAGCAGAAACTGGTGAGCGTCCGAAAAACGTCCTCATCGATGGTGTCACTCGTAAGCTGCTTAATGTGGTAGGGCCGGATGAGTTCGGTGACGCGCTCGCGGGATACCGTCCCGGACTTGTGCAGATCCATGGCGGCGGTAAGAGCCGCTCGACCCGCCATCCCCGTTTCATTCAGTTGCAACAGCGCGAACCACTGATATCGTCTGGTCGCTTCCACGGCGAACTCGATCGTCACCGGAGACTCAAACTCTCTTTCCAGGTCGCCGAGATGCGGGACGAAATGATACACGGCGGGAAAAATATCCTTAATGGCCTCTCGGTCTTCGAAAGAGGTTGACTGGATCTCAGCGGTTCCGGTCATGATTTCTTCGCCGAAAATATTATGGGCAGTCTGCAGCTCCATACCCAATCCCGTCTTGGTATGGCGGCTGTAGACGACGCCGGCATAAGAATTTTCGTCGCGAACCGTGCAGATCATTTTCTGGAGAATGAGGCTCGGGTAGTGTTCCGTTCCTCGGCAGAGGGAGAGCACGAGCGCCTGATTCTCTTCGAAATCCTTATAGGCCTGTTTTGCGAAGAAAGCAGCCTGCGCAAACGGATCCTCGATGAGACTCTTGTCCGTTTTCCGGACGATCTCGGATAACCGCTCCGTCAAACCCATCACCTCTCCCGGAGAGAGGTCAGACCTGACCGCACCAATGATCGCGGCGTGCTTGTCTCGGTCGAGAAAGCGACAGAGGTTTCTCAGGTTATTCAGGAACATCTTGCGCGCAGCAACGGAGCCGTACATCTTCTCTAAGCGGGGCAGCGTGCTCTCGGTGACGCCGACGTTGAGGTAAGTGTCCATGACTCCAGGAATGTAGCGAGTCGTGGCGCAGCGAATGGCAAACACGAGTGGGTTCCCGTAATTCCCCAGGCCCTGCATCGTGAGGATCTCGAGTTGCTTGATGGCATCCGAGAGGTGCTCTTCGAAGTGCTGGGCGCGTTTGGTATAAGCGTCCGCCGTAAGCACAACAAAGTCGGGCACAGGATAGCCGAGCTGGCTCAGTTTAAGGAGTATCAATCCCTTTTGACTGATGTCCTGCTCCGAGTGAGCCTGAGAGCTCGTGCAAGGAACGACGAACTCGTTCTCGGATGGCTGAACTCGCCCCGCTCCTCCAAGAGCGTCTTGTTGTGCCGCGGAAGACAAGTCCTTGGCAGCTTTGGGGTCACCGCGACGGGCACTCACAATCAGCGAAAGGTGCCTTTTCCCTTGCTCAAGGTCATCGTTGCACAGTAAAGGAATATCGGCCTCGCTGACAACGACGCTGCCGCCAGTGCCGTCCTGCAGTTCGAACTCCACCACCGGAGGGGAATACCCGGGACTGTTCGGAACGATATCGTTCTTCTTCGAAGAATGTGAGGCCCTCCTGAACAGCAGGGTGCGCTGGTTGAAGTAGTTCCCGCGGACCTTGAAGTCGCGGATTTCCGTCCCTGTCACGGTTTCCATAGCAGGTCACCCTACCGGAGCAAACTGATATCTCAGTCCATCGTGGCCTCAATTGGAGGACTCTAGCTCAATGACGCAAGTTTGCAGTTTGGGAAAGCTGATGTCTGTGATGCTGCGCACAAAGACTTCATCGGGCCTCTTGTTCGCAGCGCGTATCCGAATCACGGCTTCCAATCCAGGAGATACGCTGAGAAGCCTGTCGGCCGAAGCAGATCAAATTGCACATGCAACGGTGCTTCAGATTGTGTAAACGCCACATCGAGCTTGGCCTCTGTTCCAGGTCCAATTTCGGGCATTTCTACCTCCAGCAATTCGACCGGGATTTCGCCCTGGCCGTAAAAGACCGCACGCAACGTGTAGTCGCGCAGGTGGTACCGCGGGACGTCGCTCCGTGTCCGGAGAAGGAGGCGGAATTTGTTCAGTTGGTTCTCGACAGTAAGCGATTCGACGGGACTCAATTCCTCGCGAAGAATTGGGTAGGACGCCTTCTGTACACCGTAGACATCGACCACTCCGTGAACGCGCTGCTGCAGCGCGCCGACGCCGCGATCGCCCACGTGGGTTCGATAGTCGTTGTAGCAGAAGAAAATGGCGCCGCCCACGAAGTCCTTCGAACGGATCATAGCGTCGTGTGTTCGCAAGATGTTGATTCTGTGTTCATCGCCTTCCGGCCGGTCTGGTGTGCAGGCGCAGTAACCGTACTCCGAGATGACGATCGGTTTGCCCGGAAAAGCCGCGTGGAGTTCATCGAGATGCTTGGCGACATCATCTGCCGCACCCGGCTGCCAACTCCCGAAGTACTGGTTCGTTTCAATGAAGTCCATCAGCCCCGCCACATCGCGCTCGGGAGTGCTGCGCAGAGAGTGTGACGCGTACGAACAGAGACGCCCCGGGTCGAGACGCTTGGCTTCTTCCAATATGCGCTTTGCGAATTGGTAAGCCGGAGGCCCTTGACCGCCGATTTCATTGCAAAGGCCCCAAACCACAACCGAAGGGTGATTACGGTCGCGCGCGATCATCTCGCGTAATTGTTCCAGAGCGTTGTCCATGATGTCAGGATCAGGCTGAGCCCCCATACCTTGAAACGTATCCGGGCCCCACGCCGGAACCTCGGTCTGCATGAGAATGCCGTGACGGTCGCAGTAGTCGAGAACACGTTTGTCCTGGGGCCAATGAACGCGAGTGAAGACACAATTCAGGTGTTTCAAATCGCGGTGATCATGGTCGATCCATTCCTCGGGCTCCGCCATGCCGAACTGTGGATGGCTGCCTCCCATACGCTCGACGCCCATCAGACGGACCCGCTCGCCGTTCAGATGAAATGCACCATCTTTGATTTCGAACTTCCGCACTCCGAAGGTCGTATCGAACTGATGCGCCTCGTGCCCACTCGTAATCGAAAATTCAAGGCGATAGAGACTAGGAGAATCAAAATGCCAGAGTTTTGCTTTGTTCAAACTGGCCTTGATGGTCAGAACCTGACTGCCTCCTGCTTTGATCGCGAGCTTGACGGGCTCTGAGTTAGTCGGGACCGAGAGTCCCGTTTCCTCGTCTACGATTCGGAAGAAAGCACTGCCAGCCCAAGCCCTTTCGCTCGTGTTCTTGCACCGAGCCGAAATCGTCAGATCCGCGCTCCCCCCGTCAAGATCCGGAACCGCTTCAATGTCGACACCTTCAACAAAAGTCTTGGGTGTGACGAGCAGCTGTACAGGACGGAAGATGCCACCATCATTTGCCCAATCGCTCGAACGGC
>JAIQFE010000011.1 GCA_020073445.1 Terriglobia bacterium | reverse complement strand
ACTGTTTGATCTCCTCGGGTCCGAGTTGCGCGGGGCTGCGCTTGAAGTGCTTGGCGAACTCGGTGATCTGCCGCAGGTAGCAGACAGTGGTGGACTCGGAGTAGTTGCGTCGCTGCAACTCCTCCTGCATTCGCTTGCGAAGTTGGGTCACGGAATCTCCTTCCGCGATCCACGATAGACAAAACGTCCCGCTTACCGTTCCGCCGCGAAGCGGCTTAGTTCTATGCCCCTTATCGGGCGCCAGAGCGTTCGGCGTGAAATCCCGCACAAAAGCGGTTCGCGATAGTATGGGAGCCAAATGAAACGCAGCACGGAGCGTATTCTCACCACCCACGCCGGTAGGCTCGACGGGCCAGCTGAACTAAGGGAAAAGACCGGGGCGATCATGGCCGGGCGTTCCTCGGATCTCGAAGCCGTCAGGCCACTCGTGCGGCGCGCGATGATCGACATCCTCAGCCAGCAGGCGGAAGCTGGTATCGACATCGTCAGCGACGGCGAACTGGGCAAGCTCGGCTTCGGCAGAGCCTATTATGGTCGTCGCCTCAGTGGCCTGGAGGCGCGGCCGCTCAAGCCGGGCGAATCGGGATGGATGGGTCAAGGGAGCGGGGAGCGCGCCGAGTTTGCCGAGTTCTATAAGGAACTCAACTTCCTGCCGGAGCCTAAGGAACGTGCCATCTGCGCCGGGCCGATCACCTACATCGGCGAGCAAGAGGTGGCGAACGACCTTCAGCTTTTTCAGTCCGCGCTGGCAGCGGCGAAATCGAGACCGGAAGAGGCCTTCATGTGCGTCCTGGCTCCGGGCTGGCTGGAGCACTTCTTCCACAATGAGTATTACGCCAGCGACGAGCAGTATCTTTTTGCACTGGCGGACGCGATGAAGCACGAATACAAAGCCATCGTCGACGCGGGCTTCATTCTTCAAATCGACGATCCGGCGCTGCCGGACACCTACGACATGATTGTGCCGAGGCCGACCATCGAGGAATACAGAAAATTCGCCGAGGTGCGCGTAGAGGCGGTGAACCTTGCTCTCAGTGGTTTGCGGGAGGACCGCGTGCGTTATCACATCTGCTGGGGAAGCTGGCATGGTCCGCACACTCACGACCTCCCGCTAAAGCACTTGGTGGATTTGATGTTGAAGGTAAAGGCGGGCGCTTACTCGGTGGAGGCCGCCAATCCGCGCCACGAGCACGAATGGAAAGTGTGGAAAGAAGTCAAATTGCCGGATGGGAAGATTCTGATCCCGGGCGTGGTCAGCCACGCCAGCAACGTGGTGGAGCACCCCGAGCTGGTGGCCGACCGGATCGCGTTATACGCGAGCCTGGTGGGCCGCGAGAACGTAATCGCCGGCACGGATTGCGGCATGGGGCTTCGTGTGCATCCCCAAATTTGCTGGGCCAAGTTGAAGGCGCTGGGTGAGGGCGCGGCGTTGGCCAGCAAACAGTTGTGGCCTCGGTAGGAGTGACTCTTGCGAAATCCGCAAATGCCGCGGCTTTAACTCATTAACCCCACACAAGGCCGCCAGCACTGATTCGCAGGCAAACCAGGGAAATGTCCTTCGGAAGTGGACCTTCCGATAACGGTGCATAACGGGCGGGCAGGGCGCTGTTTCTGACCACCTGTGCGGTTTGCCCACTTTGATTGCCGATTCTCACGTTGGGCGACGAATATAATCGGACAGAATCAGAACTATCCACGTAGCCACGAGCACAAGGACCACCATCAGGCTCCAGAATAACTCGCGCTTCGTGCTCATGCTATTTGATCTCGGATGGTGAACATACCTTTAACTTCGGCTCCCTACTCGGTCGCAGCGTTTCAACTAAATCCTGGGCTTGTCATCGCGCGGCTTCGGCGCTTTGCAAGTCGAGGCTGATGCGCTCTCCGTTGATCAGGATAAATCCCTGGTCGACGAGTTGCTGTCCGGTGCAGTCGTACTTCTCGTAGCAAACCAGAGCCGGCCAGGGAAAGATAAACTCGATAGCTAGGGCCGACGCGTTCTCGCCCGCGGCCCGAACAGCGGTGCTGAAGTCCACACCGTCGAGACCGGCGCGATCCTTTAGCCGCGACAGGACGGGCCGAATGAGGTGGGAAATGTGCTCATCGAACGCCAACGCGGCCGCGCGGTAACGGGAGCCGGGTTGCGCTTCTTCGAGCGTGGTGGAAACGGAGAGTTGCAGGTACGCGCCGTCGCGGAAGGCGATGAACGCAGGGGGCGCGTAAGCGACAAAGTGCGCGTCCTTGTCCAATTCCCGAACCAGAGTGTCGAGCGTTGGCTGGTAGGATGCCTGCTTCTGGCGCAGCGTCTCACGGGTGGGGGCCAGCGAGCGTAAGGCAACGGCGGGCGGTGCTGGGGTCGCTGAGACAGCTGCGACTGGGCTGGAAGAGGCCGGGACGGCGGGTGCCTCCGTCCAAGCTTGCGCTTGATTCTCCCAGCCCGGAGCTGGTGAAGCATTCACATAAAGAGCGCCGTGCATCAGGGCCGTTTCCTGTTCTCCAGGCGTGGCGGCGGAAAGGAACGTGCGAGCCGCGGAGCGTGGCAGCAGGAAGGCGATGTGCTCCACGCCTTCGATGGTCACGCCCAGCATCTGCCGGCGCACGTGATGGGACACCTCCACCGCGAAGCCTTGAATCGCAATCTCATCCTGCATGGGCGGAACAGCGGCCTGCAGGATGGGCGCCACCACGTCCATCAGTGTGCGGCGGGCACGCTCCGGCGTATCCATCAAGCTGGCTGAGTAGGAGGCGTAATAGTTGCCAGTGATTTCCAGTACGGTTTGATTATGAAATGTATCGAAGCGGATGGAGCGCTGATCAGCACCTCGCTGCTGTTCCTCACTCAGGTCCAATTTTCGGCTGAAATAAAAATGATACGGGAACCGATGGCGCGCGATTTCCGCCCTGATTTTCTCAAGGTCGGGGAGATGCTTCTGCTGCAGCTCCCGAAGATTAGGATCACGGATTTCCGCCGGAGCAAGCACCTGCGCGGATGTCCACGTGGCTCCCGCCGCCAGTAAAACGGCCAGAATCTTATTCCGATGCATAGATCAATCCTCTCGCACGATAAGGTGGGGAGGCCACGGCTCGTATGTATGCCACCAGGGCCTCGATGTCCGTCTTGCTCAGAGTGCCGCCATAAGACGGCATTTCCGCGGACTTACTTCGCGCGGCGCCGCCATAGGTGGTGATTGCCGCCAGGTCCGTGTCGCTGACGGAGTTCAAGAAGGCGCCATCCGTGAAAGTATGCGGCTTGACGGTCAGGTTGTCGTAGTTGGAGACGCGCTCCGCGCTCGATTCCGGATCGTGGCAGCGCGAGCAGTAGCGGTCGCTTAGCTGGCGCCCCAGGTTCTGCTGATACCCAAGCGCGATTTCCTCCAGTCGTAGCGTGACGGATTTACCGCTTTTGTCCGTGGTGGCCGCCAGGATCTGATACCGTCCGGCGGAGCTGCCGAGCTGGCACGTCACGCTAAGCTGCCCGTCGTCGCCCGTTAGGCCAGAGGAAGGGGTCAGGATTGTCTCTCCGGCAGCACGAAAGGTGACCAGCGCCCCCTTCACGGGACTGCCTTGCGCATCATTCACCTGCACTACCAGCGGCTGGTCGAGGACAGTTCCGACTGACGCCGCCTGCAAGCCGCCGCCCATTTCCACGAGCCCTGCGCCGAACGCCTTGGGTTGCGCCGTGGCCTTGCCATCCAACTTGCCGTCAGGTGTGCGGTGGCACGCCGGCAACACCAGCGCCAAAGCCGCAAACGACAACCAGCGCCCTCTCATTTCTTGCCTCCTTGCTGAGGCGGCGCTTTGGTTTGCGCCATCAGAAATGCGGTCAGTGCCCGAGCATCCTCGCCACTGATGTGCTGGTTGGGTTCCAGGGTTGCCGGCCGCAGCGCCTGAGGATCTTTCAAGTAATGGAAGATCCAGGCCGCGGTCCGCCGCACGCCCACCACCGTCAGAGTGGGGCCGATGTAGCCCTTGTCGTTATTAGGATCGACGATGTGGCAGGATTGGCAGGCATACTTCGAATAGAACAGTTGACGTCCATGTTCCCGGTCCTCGGCAGTAAAGCTGGACGCGGGCAACGAAGCGGAGTCGAAAGCAGGCGTCTGGTAGACCGTCATGATGTAGTCGGTCAACGCGGCAGCCTCGGCATCGGTGAGATTGAAGCGCGGCATCCGGCGGATCAGAGCCGGGCGCAAGGTGTTCGGGTTCTTCAGGAAATCCAGGAGCCAGGAGCGCTGCACCGAGCTTCCTTCCGAGGTGAGGTCGGGCGCCATATCGCCGCCGCGTCCATTGATCGAGTGGCAACTGAAGCAGCGCAGGTCGTCCATCAACTTGCCGGCGCTGCCCGCGGGCTGGTAATCCGACTCCGGATGTCCCGCCACGCGCAAATCCGCGGGAACCGTCGCGCCCCGGTCGGTCTGTGCGAGCAGCGCGGTCACCAGAGCTTCCACTTGTGACGTGGCGAGCGTAAACTTGGGCATCTTCATCGCCGTTCCGAAGGAATGGGGCTCTCGGATCTTTGCTTCCAGGTAGGACGAAAGATCGTAGGGCACGCCCGGAGCAAAGACGATTTTTGCAAGCGGACGGCTGCCCACCGCGGTCAGCTCGGGAGCAAAATTGTCCGGCCGCTTGATGCCGTTGATCTGATGGCAGGAGGCGCAGCCGCGTTCGTTTACCAGCGTTCTGCCGTGCTCGATCTGTTCCTTGGTGGCCGCCTCCAGGTGTACGTTGGCGGTGAAATCGCTATCCGTCTTGGACTCCAGGAAGCTTGCCAGCAGACCGAGCTGCTTATCATTGAAGCGGTAGTGCGGCATGGCGGTGTTGGGATCCAACTGATGGGGATCGCGCAACCAGGCCAGCAGCCATTCCGGCCTTACCTTGGAGCCAACGCGCGTCAGCTCCGGTCCCACGTCTCCGCCCGTCAAAATACCGGCTGCGTTCTGCGCGGCATGGCAGGAAGCGCAGAAGGATTCTCCATACAGCGTCGCACCCGCCTGGGGGTCGTCCGCGCCTGGCGGGCTGGAGGGCGGCTTGGCCTCGACTGCGGGACCGAGAGGCGTGCTCTGGTCGATCAGAAAGGCGGATATGTCGCGCGCGTCCGCGTCGCTCAGCTCGAAGTTCGGCATGGTGGCCGAACCCGCGTAGGCCTGGGGATTCTTCAGCCACGCGAAGATCCATTCCCGCGTGGTCTTTTGGGCGATGTGCGTCAACTCGGGAGGATCGTCGGTAGCTTTCATCCGCGCCCCGCCAGGGGACAACCCCGAAGAAGTCAGCAAAGTATGGCAATTCACACAGCCATAGCTTGCCAGCAGCTTCCGGCCCCGATTGAGTTGCGGCGTGCCCGGTGGCGCATCCTGGTGGCATTGGCCGCAAGAGGACTCCAGGTAGCGCGCGGGCAGAAGCGGCTGCTCCCAAGCCTTGGTGCTGCTGTGCGCCTCCTCCACGGTGGTGGCCGCGCCTTGACCACGATGACAGAAGACGCATCCGAACTGATCCAGAGAATGCGGGATCACGGGATGCGGCCGGAAAGGCTGAAGGCTCACATCCGCCATACTGGCTTCCCGCAACGCGACGTGGCAGGTGGTGCAGCGGTCCACCACGCCCAGACGGGGGAGCCAGACCTGCTGCAGGCCGCCTTGAAAACGTCGCTGCAGCGTGGCCGCGTCGCCGCGGTTCCGGATCAGTTTCAAATACTGACTCTGAATCCGGATCCACTCGCGGAAGTAGTCCTTGGCAGGAACCACCGCCAGCAACACCAGCAGGATCAAGCTCAGCGAGCCGAAGGCGCGCACGCTATCGCCGAACAGAAAGCGGTAGAGCGCTGCGAGTTTGCGTCCCATTTCCCTCACTCGCTCCACGGCCAGACCCATTCCCAACCCGCGCCGCGGAAATAGACCCCTATGATGGTCAGCAACGCCGCCTGGATCAGAAACCAGGTCATGATCCAGAACGACAGTGGCTTGGAGAAGAGCCACCGGCGTAATCGGTTGGGCGCATCCGGCGTCACGCCGGCCGACCACGCCATCAGCGCCGCCATCGGCAGCGTCGCGGCCAGCAGTGCCCACACCTTCAGCACCGCCAGGAACACCGTTAGAGCGGCAGTGACGATCGCCAGCATCCGCAAACGCTGCGGCTTATTCCGGACCCACAGTCCTTCCGCTTGGATGTTGACGTTGAAATACGGAATCACGATCAGCGCGATCACAACCAGTGTGGGAATCAGCACACCTCCCACCACCGGAGGAAAGTAATGCAGCAACTCTTGAAGCCCCAGGAAGTACCACGGCGCCTTGGCGGGGTTGGGAGTCTGCAACGGATCGGCCAGCCCTTCCAGCGGTGCATCCCACAACAGCGAGACCAGCACCAGTGCAATGGCCACCAGTTGCGCGGCGACCATGATTCGGAACAAAGCGTCCGGCCAGGTCATCACGAAGGGTTCGTCCTTCACCGATACGTGCGGTGAAGTGCGGCGCGTAAGGAAGGCCAGGCGCACCGGCGTGCGGCGGCTGTCGGAATCGAGCGCCGCGGCGAACTTCTTGTCTTTTTCACTCATGCGGCTGGCTCACTTGCGGCTGGCTCTCGTCGCCTGATTTTCCGCTGTACAGGCCGCCATCCTTGCGGATGCGCCAGAAGTGGATCCCCACCAGCATCCCGCCCGCCAAGGGCAGGATCACGCAGTGCAACACGTAGAAGCGCAGCAGTGCATTCGCGTTCACCGTGTTCCCGCCCAGCGTGAGAAAGCGGATCTTCGGTCCCAGCAGCGGCACGGCCGACATAATATTGGACCCGACGGTAATCGCCCAAAACGCCAGTTGATCCCAGGGCAACAGATAACCGGTGTAGCTGAGAAACAGGGTGACCAGTAGCAGCATCACGCCGATCACCCAATTGAACTCCCGCGGTGGACGGTACGCGCCACGGTAGAACACGCGGAACATGTGCGCGAAGACCAGCAACACCATGGCGTGCGCGGACCAGCGGTGCAAGTTCCTCAGGAAGAGTCCGGCGGAAACCGCGAATTGGAGGTCCTTCATGTCCGCGTAGGCTTGCGGAACCGAAGGATGGTAGTAGAGCATTAGCGGAATGCCGGTGGCCACCAGAATCAGGAAAGTGACCATGCTGAGCGTGCCCAGATACCAGGTCACGCCGATGGCAAGCGAACTCCGCCGCGACTTGACGGAAAACAGATGCAGATACAAGTTCTGCTGGATGGCCTGCGAGCGGTGCAGATTGCTGGGCCCGCTGCCGCTGCGGAAAATGGATTGCCAGACGCGCGACTCGCGCAAATCACCGAGGTAGTTCTGGAAGGATCTGGCCACTTCAGGTCCTCAGGAACTGACGCGGTGGAACGACTGCGGACCGGTCCACGATCAGATCGCCCTCGTCGCTGATCGAAACCCGCAACCACGGCAGCGGATTCGGAGCCGGACCGGCTACCTTGACACCAGCTTGATTGAAGCGGCTGCCGTGACACGGGCAGGCAATCAGTCCCAGTTCCGGCGCCCACGCCGTACGGCAACCCAGGTGCGTGCACGTCGCCGACAGAGCGTAGAATCCTTCGGGCCCATGGACGATGTAGATTCCCGCTTCGGCATTCGTCGTGACCGACCCCACTGGATACTGATCCGGCTTGCCCGCGTTGGTGATGGGCGAGGGTTCGTAGAGCACGTTGGGCGAGAGGAACTCATAGCCGAAGGCGAGGCTTCCCGCTCCCGCGGCCAGCATACATCCCAAGCCCAGCTTTCCGAAGACTTCGCGCCGGCTGCTTTGGTCTTGCGGCACCGGCGGCGTCTGCTTCTGCTCATCGGGCATCGCTGATGTCTCCTTTCACTTCAAACGGCGGCAACCACCGGCGCGGCCTGGATGTGCACGAGCGGCGGTAATCCTTCGCTGACCACGTGGTAAGACTCCATGGTGATCACGTCCACGGGACAGCGCGCGGCGCACAGGCCACAGCGGATACAGCGGGTCTCGTCCTTAATCATGGCGGAGCCAGTGATCAGAGCCAACTCCTCGGCCGCGACATCGTCCAGTTCCACGCGATAGAGCCCTTCATTGCCACGAATGTGATCGAGCATGCCGGGAGTGAACTCGATCTGCTCCAGTGGCACCAGCTTCAGACAATCCTCCGGGCAGACATCCACGCAGCCTCCGCAAAGAATGCACTGGGAGCCGTCAGCTTCCGTTCCTTCAAACACTGTGTTGACCCAGCAGTGAAGGCAGCGCCGGGCCTCGCGCATGGCCGCTTCCTCGTCATAGCCGACCTCGACTTCGGTCATGCCCGTGCGTCGGTCCAGCGGCAGCATGGGGATCAGCTGCCGCTTTAGATCCATAAAGCCGGCGAGCATGTGGTGGCGGTCGAGAACCTCGACTTCGATCACGGGCTCGGCGCGTTTACGCCCCGTAAGAGCTTCGTCGATCGCCGCGGCGATGCGCCGACCGTCGCCGACGCTATCGATGATCAGGCGCGGTCCGAAGACGCAGTCTCCACCGGCATAGACGCCGGCAGCGGTGGTCATCAGCGTGTCGCAGTCAGCGACGATCAAGCCGCGCGGTGAAACGCGGACGCCGTCCTCGGGCGTCAGGAAATCCACGTTAGGACTCTGCCCGATGGCCAGGATCACGGTATCGCAGTCGATCACGGATTCGCTGTTATCCTCAAATGCCGGATTAAAGCGGCCGGAGGCGTCGAAGACCCATCGCGTCTTGACTGTCTCCAGGCCCACCACTTTTCCGTCGCGCCCGACAACGCGCTTGGGGCCGCGCCCGTCATGCAGCACGATGCCCTCTTGTTCAGCCTCTTCCACTTCTTCCAGAGCAGCGGGCATTTCGTGGCGCTGCTCGAGGCACACGATGCTGACTTCGTGCGCGCCCAGACGCAAGGCGGATAGAGACACGTCGACCATTTCGTGCGCCGCCACCGCCGCGATGTTTTCTTCGCTGGGAACGTGGCCCTCTTCACCTGCGTGATGGCGGAGCACTTCGCGCGCGGCGGAACGGGCCACGTCCATGGCGACGTTGCCTCCGCCGATGACCGCCACCTTCTTGCCGATACTGAAGCGGTAGCCCAGGTTCACGTTGAGCAGAAACTCGATGCCCTTGTGCACGCCGTCCAGGTCTACGCCCGGGATGGACAGGTCGCGGCTGCGTTGCGCCCCCACGCCGATCACCACGGCGTCGAACCCTTCGCGGCGAAGCCCGGAAATGGTGAAGTCGCGCCCGGCCGCGCAATTCAGCTTCAAGGTGACGTCGCCGGTTTCCAGGATTTCGCGGATCTGCGCGTCGACGACGCTGCGCGGCAGGCGATACTCCGGAATGCCCAGCCGCATCATCCCGCCCGCGGCCGATGCCGCCTCGAAGATGGTCACGGAATATCCCATCCTGGCCAGATCGTGAGCGGCGGACAGTCCTACTGGCCCGCTCCCCACGATGGCCACGCGGTAGGAGAGCCGCGGCACCGGACCGCGACGGATTTCCACGGGATGCCGCGATTCTGGCCCGTAACGCTCGGTTAGAAAGCGCTTCAGCGCGCGGATTGAGATGGGTTGGTCGATCTCGCCTCGGCGGCAGGCGGTCTCGCATGGATGCGCGCACACGCGGCCGCAGACGCTAGCCAGCGGGTTGGGATCGCGCGCGCAGCGGTAGGCCTCCTCAAACCGCCCTTCCGCGATGAGCGCTACGTATCGCCCAGCGTTGGTTCCCGCCGGGCACGCCATCATGCAGGGGAAGTTGGTGTGAAGCCAGTCCGGATCGACCTTCTTGTCGCGAAACCGCATCCGCATGACGGCGTCCTATGCTTACTTACTTGGAGAGCGCGAAATCCAGCGTAGCGTCCCCCGAGATAGTCACTGGTTTGGACTGGGTCTTCATGCCCTCGTGCCAAGCCGTGACGGTGTACTGGCCAGGGGGGAGGCCATCAATTTTGTAAGCGCCGCTGGCGTCGGTTTCGGCAGAGTACTGCGTCGGAACCACGATCACGTAGCCGCCCATCTCCGGGTGCACATTACACAACAAGGGAACGACGCCGGGCTTGTCATACTTGAACGGGCGGACTTCCCCAGTGGGCCACGTCCCCATGTTGTGGGTCTGCTTTTTGTCGCCGCTGATGGACGGCCAAAAGATGTTGTGCTGCACCTTGTCGCTGTTGAGAAAATCGACCGTTGCGCCCACGGGAACGATCAGGATGTGCGGTTGAAACGACAGTCCTTTCTGGTCCATGACGAAGTGCTTGGCGGGAACCGAAACGGTCGCACCCGCGAAGCTTTCCACGTAAACGACCGAGTTACCTTTTCCGGCGGTGACTTTGCCGGTGAGAGCGCCTCCCATCGCAACGCTGCAGACGGTCAGGGCGGCAACAAGAATTCTTCTTTGCATTTTCACGAGATTCTCCTCTTTGTCAAAAAACAAATTCCGTGGCGAACAAGACGGTGTTCACGCGGAACGGATCGGTGGCGCGCTGCAAACCTGTGACCGGATTGGTAACCGTGGTCAGGGACTGCTGCGGCCGGATTTGATACTCAATGGACGCCTTCAAATTGGCGCGAATCAGGAACTGTACTCCCGGGGTAAACCGGTTCCGCGAGGAAGAGTACGGCGCGAAGTAGGACGTGCTGTCCGCCAGAGCGAGCGCGTTGATCCGGTCCGCGGTCGAGTTCACCTGATCCCAGCGGCCGATCACCATGATCCAGGGCAAGGCCAGATAGTCCGCCTGGACGAAACCGCCGTTGAATTTCGCTGGCACGCTGGCCATGAATCCAACAGGAATCGGACCGCCGGAAGCTAACGGAAGCGGGATGGGCACGCCGAAGGCGTCGACCGGTAGCCGGTTGTCATCATGAGCGTACATGTAGAGGCCATAGACATTCAGCTTCCGGTAGTTGAAGTTGAAGTCCCCGCCTATGCGATAAAACGGCGCCCGGGCGTAAAGCAGCTTGGAGGTTCCGTCCGCGTTTTCACCCACAACAGCCAGCTGCGGATCGCCACGCATGTAGAAAGTGCCCAGGCTCAGGTAGGTATGGTCGCGCGGGCCCGTGGCGGTGGCCGCCTGCACGGCGCGCCGGCTCTCGCGGTCGTGCTCCAGGTTGAACCGGTAGGAGAACCGGCCGTAGATATTCTTTATGCCTGTATCAGAGCCGAATCCCACACCGCCGTTGGCGCTGCCGGTGGCCGAGGGCACAAACGCACTCGCGTTGGCCGACTGCGCCACGCCAGTAGTGGTTTGGTCGAACACGGCGAAGGAATAATGATAGCCACCGTATTGGTGTCCCCCGCTGACCTCGGCGCCCCGCGCCGCGCCGCCGAAGGTGAACTGGTTTGCTGCGTTCGGTTGCGTTCCGACATTGGCCTGCTCGTAGATGTCGTAGGGGCTCAGATTGATGTCTCGCGCCTGGCTGACGGGCAGGTCGAGCTCGAATTGGCCTACCCGGAAGCTGAGCGAATCTTTGGGGAGCTTCATCAACCGGCTGACGTTCACGAATTTCACGTAGGCGTCTCCCAGCGATCCGGACGCGTTGTCGCCCGAGACGCTAATGTCGTCATCCACCCAGAAGGCGATCCCGTCGCCGAAGTTGCCCGCTGTGAAGATGCTGAACAACCCGGTCTCGAAATCGTTGCCAGGAATGACCTGAGGCACCGTGCCGGGCGCCGCCAGGGCGTTGAAACGGTTGCGGTTGTTGCCGGTGAACTGAAGGAAGTTGTTCATGCGCAAGCCGATGGGGGGAAGTCCGGGAATCTGGCCCGGCCAGACTGCGTGCGGGAACGCCTCTTTCTGCGCTTCCGAGCCCAGCAGAACAGGCGGGCTCTTCAGGCTGTTTTCATCATCGACGGGGAACTTGAAACCGGCATCCTTGAACGCTTTGCCGAAGTCGTTCAGTTTAGGAAAGTCTACGTGGCAAGTCGTGCAGGACGTCTGATACTGGCGAGCGAATGCGGGAATCGCATATGACTTGCTCGGGAAGAATAGAGGGCTGCTGGCGAGCAGCAACGCCGCGCATGCGGTTAGACTTGACCTCAGTTGGTTGACCTTCATGGGCTCCTGTCTCCCTTGATGTGATTGCCTGACTTCGACTCTATGCTCGCTCCAGCGGCGCCCACCAACATCATCAAGAGCGAGTGGACTTTGTCAGCTTGAATCGTTTGCCAGTTAACATGAACCGTTCCCTGCTCGAAGAAAAAGAGTACCTACGCGGACGCTACCGCCTTTAGATGCGGCGAGTCCAATTATACGGGATCGGTGGCGAGAACACTAGGGATTGCCCTGGCTCCTCATCATGAGCCACCTGGGCTTAATAGGTGAACTCAGGTGGCGGAACTGATGCCACTGACGCCGTTGTGGTCTAGGAACGGAAACACTTGCTTAAATTGCACGGGAGGCTCACGTAAACCTTAACCGGCAAGCCGGGAAAGTGCCCCCTGGGTCGAACCATCGATTCCACTTGAGTGCTTTCAGCGCTTGATGCCCCTCCCCCCCAGTGGAAATGTCCAGATGACATACCGATAAGGCCCAATAACGGTCCTAAACAGTTGGACGATCCGCTGTTACCAATTAGCGGGAAGTCGAACTGAAGCCAGGTTTTTGGCACGTCTTTGCGCGCCCGTAGCGCAATCAGGGGACGGAATCGTACCGATGCCGGATTCGGTTCGCCCGGCGCGCTCATAGTCGTCCAAACGTTTTTGGCACGATATTGTTTACCCAAGCGCGGCGCCAGTTCCTGGAGACACAAGCCCGTGCCGTTTAGGATTGTCTCCCGGTCTTGGCACTCTCGCAGGAGTGCGCGAGCCGTCGGGTCTGGCTCGGGCACGTTTTGGGTCTGGGAACCACTCTGCGCGAGCGCCAATTCTAGTGAGTAATATATTATACGTGCGTCCGCAAAGCCAAGGACATGGGAACAATACTTGTGAATCAACGAGTTAGTTCTTACAGGGGTTCTCAGGAAAATTGAGGCAAAAACGGCCACGAAAAGGGACTCGTTTCGAGCATTCCGGAAGGGTTCCTATCGACCGGAAAAGAGCGCCGTCGCCGGCGGGCGAACAACCAGGGTTGTTTTTGCATGTTCCGTCCCGAGGGTACAGGGCTTTCGGTGCGCCGATGCCATCCGCCTGACCCGTCCCGGGGCCCCGGCCACGATGCAAGGAACATGGCCTTCGCTTTGTGTGCTTTCTCGAAACCTTGGAAGTGGTTTTACTCAAGAATGCGGGTGACCACGTCAGCTTGGCCAACTTGGCGTCTTACACCAACGAAATCGCGTGATCCTAGCAACGGGTTCCCACCAGGAACGTGGCCAGATGTTTTGACGCCAGCCCTTGACATGGACATGACAGTTGTCATATCCTTACTTCGTGCCCAACACGCCCCAGAAAGACCAAGAGCTTGTCGCTGGACGCTTTGGGCCGTTGGTGCGCCACCACCGGCAACAACTCGGGATTTCCATAACCGATCTCGCGCGAGCCGCGCAGATGGATCAAGGGCTGCTGTCAAAAATCGAACGTGGGCTTAGGCCACCGCCCCAGATCGTACCCCACATTCAGCGAATGGCTGAGCGCTTCGGATTTGAGCCCGCGTCGCCCGAGTACCGAGAACTACTTGAGACAGCCTATGCTGAACGCTTCGGCGCGAATCGTACGGACATGAAGCGTCGCCAAGTTCTGATCGAGTTGTCTCCGATAACGAACCCCCCGCGGGCCTTAGGCTTGTCAGGGCTGCCGCCCGAGTTGACTGCTTCTGATTCCCCAGCCGGACAATACTATCGTTCCCAAGGAATTAAGGTGGGCCAGGCGGACAACCGAAAGCCGGCAACGCTGTCTCGTTTTCCAGAAGGAGCAGCTAGGCCGTTTGCTGGACCTAACTTCTTCAACTGGTCGCAGTTGATAGACTTGCTCACCTCAGCCGGCATGGAGTTGGTTAGTTTTCAGCAAGACGACAATGACGGGAAAGGCCCTCTGCGGATAAGGGCCGTTTTGAGGCCTCCCGATGGCGGGAATTTCGAGCTTGAGTTGTCGTTGCAGCGACAGAAAGAACGAAAGGACCAGAAGAAGAAGCAGAGTAGGGGTCGCTCGAGAACGCGGCGTGCACCCTCGAAGACTCCAAGGTAAACAGAATGGACAGGCCTTCGGATTTGGAAGTGAACTCGCAGTCTTCTCTGGATGCCAAGGCCGGGCCTGAGCTAGAAGACAGCCGCATCCATTCGGGCGGAGCCGGAAGCCCGAACAACGGTACGAGTCAACTGGAGAGAGCTCTCATGAAGGTGGCGGTAGAGTTGCGCGAGGGCCTCAAGCACGGGTTCTTCGAATACCGGGTGCGATGCGAGATCGCAAAAGGGCGCAGGCGCGAATTAGTACTGGAAGCCGGAAAGAAATACAAATTCATTATTCCGGAGGAAGAAGTGAGCACTAACCGCAACCGGATCGGCGACTCCTGAGAAGGGAGCGCTGGATGATCGAAATCTTTTCGTAATTCGTTATCGGTGTGATTCCGAGGCGGCTTGGATGATTGAGCGGCCACTTGGAAGACTTCACCGATGACACAGTCGCATTCTGGCAGCCGCGGACGCGACGGGAGTTGAGCCGTGAAGATGCGCGTCAGATCATCGAAAATGCGAGCGGGTTCTTCAGGGTCCTGCTTGATTGGGATGCTAGAGAGCGGCGAGGGCAACAGGATGAAGACAAACTGCGTGATGAAGCACCCGGTACCGAGACGGCTCTGGCTGACGCTGCCGACGGAGAATTGCTAGAATCCCCGACATCCTCTAAGCTGATTGAGAAGCGACGAGAGTCGGCGGCAGACGAAGAACACGGAGTTTCACATGGCCCCTGGAAAGACGATCTCCGAAGCGGATTCTAGCGTGCGCCTGGGGCCAGCTGTGGTTTACGCCCGAGTCAGTTCCAAGGATCAGGAGCGGGAGGGCTTTTCGATCCCTGCCCAACTGGGCCTTCTTCGCGAGTATGCCGCACGCCGCGGCCAAGCTGTCGCGCATGAATTCGTCGACGTGGAAACGGCCAAGCGGGCTGGCCGCCCCGGATTCAGTCAGATGCTCTTGTTTCTCCGCGGCAATCCGGATTGCCGAACGCTGCTCGTCGAGAAAACGGATCGCCTATACCGGAATCTGAAGGATTGGGTCACCGTAGATGAACTGACCGTGGAGATCCACTTCGTTAAAGAGAATGTGATTCTGTCGCGTGATTCCCGATCATCAGAGAAGTTCATGCATGGGATCAAGGTGTTGATGGCCAAGAACTACATCGATAATCTCTCGGAAGAGACGCGCAAGGGAATGCTGGAAAAAGCGCGGCAAGGAATCTGGCCGTCGTACGCCCCTCTCGGGTACGTAAACGTCATGGGCCCCAATGGGAAACGGACGATCGCGCCGGACGCCCAACTGGCGACCGTCGTGGCAAGGCTGTTCGAACGCTACGCGACTGGTCAACATTCGCTAAGGCAGATCGCGGCACTTATCCGCACAGAGGGACTCACTTTCAGGAAGAGCGGAAATCCCGTGCCACTATCCACTGTCCACAAGATTTTGCGGAACCGCATCTACACGGGCGACTTTGATTTCGACGGCGCCACGTACCGCGGCACCTACGTGCCGATTGTTTCACGAGAACTGTGGGAACAAGTGCAAACGATCCTGGACGGCCGTGGCACAAAGAAAACCCACAAGCGGAAAGACCTGTTCGCCTTCAGTGGCCTGATCACCTGTGGTCATTGCGGCTGCGCACTCGTTGGCGAAATCAAGAAGGGACTCTACGTTTACTACCATTGCACCGGCTACAAGGGGAAATGCCCCGAGCCGTATACACGGCAAGAGGTCCTGGAGCGCAAGTTCACGGCCCTGCTGAAGCAGATCAGTTTCAGTGACGAGGTGCTGGCTTGGGTCACGCGCGCGCTGCGCGAGAGCCACGGAGATGAGAAAAAGTTCCACGATGAGCAGATAGCAAAACTCCAGCGTGAGCACGGGCGCATCCAGGAACGTATCGATGCCATGTACATCGATAAACTCGATGGCCGTATCGATGCCGACTCTTTCGACCGCAAGGCTGTCGAATGGCGAGCCGAACAGGCGCGACTCAGAGGCGACATCGACACTCATAACGCCGCCAGCCAGACCTACATACAGGAAGGTATAAAACTGCTGGAACTTGCCCAACGCGCCGCAACGCTGTTCGAGAGTCAGCCAGCAACGGAGAAACGCAAACTTCTAAATTCTGTACTCTCGAACTGCGTCTGGAAGGAAGGAGAACTCGTGGCTGATTACCGACAACCCTTTGATATCTTGGCAGATGCAGCCGCGACCCACCGGCGTATGAATCCTGCCACGTTGCCGAATCCGGACAAAACTGAAATTTGGCTCCCCGGCATGGATTCGAACCACGATTCACGGCTCCAAAGGCCGCTGTCCTACCATTAGACGACCGGGGAAGACCTAGGCGAGAACTATTTTAGTGTATCAGGCGGCGCGCCCGTTTCGTCTAATACTCAGTGCGAACGTTCCCGATTCTTCCGATCCTGGCCTTCGCCGCAACCCTGCCTCTGGCCGCGCAGTTTCAAGTGCACCTCAGCCCCAAAACCGATCAGGCATTCGAAGATTACCGCAAGGCCGCCGAGACGAAACTCGATGGGCGTCCGCGCTTTTCCTCCGGCCTGAAGCCGGGACAAGTCGAAATCGCGCCCACCAATAAGCTGGGCTCCATGGACGTCAAGGACGGCATGATCCATGACTGGACCGCCGCCATCGTCGTGCCCGGCGCGACGGTCGACAGAACGCTCGCCGTTCTTCAGAACTACGATGAATACAAAAATATCTACCGCGGCGATGTGACCGAATCGAAACTCCTCCGCCACGATGGCGATCTGTGGCAAATCCACTTGCGCATGGTGAAGAAGCAGATCTTCACCGTCGTTCTCAATGGCGATTTCGATGTTCATTACCGCTCGCTGGGGAACAACCGCTGGAGCGTGCTTTCCCGCTCCACGCGCATCGCCGAAATGGACGGCGATCGCGAACTGCCGCCCGGTACCAGCCGCGGTTTTCTGTGGAGGATCAACGCCTACTGGCTGATCGAGCCGCGTCCGGAAGGTGTCTATCTGGAGTGCCGCGCGATCTCTCTTTCGCGCGCCATTCCCTTTGGATTGGGCCTGGCGCAGCCGTTTTTGACAACCGTGCCGCGCGAATCGCTGCAGAGCACCATGGAAGCCACGCTTCGAGCCCTGCACTAACCCCCCGGCCTATTCCGCGCGGGAATTCTGGAAATATCTTGTTCCCGCGACCATGAGCCGATGAGTTTGTTCAGCAGAACAAACATCGAATCATGGCATCCATTTCGTACTGGTTTCTATCACCGAGTGTCATTCTCGCCCTGATAGGAAAGCTCAGAGGATGGGAACGCACCAAGCCCACGCCCACTTTCGACTGGAAGACAGCCACGCTGGATGTGCTGATTCCGGCGAAGAACGAAGAATCGAGTATTGGCCTTTGTCTGGCATCGCTCTTCGATCAGGATTTTCGGATTCGCAAAGTCACCGTTGTCGATGACGCCTCCACGGACCAGACGGCGCAGGTGGTCCGCCGATATGAAGAACTCAGCGGCAGGCAGATCGAGCTGATCGTCCGCAGCCAGTCCCAAGGCAAAACGACGGCCGTCCGGGAACTATGCGAGAACAGCAATGCGGATGCATTCCTGATCCTGGACGCCGATACAATCTTGACGAACAGGAACTATGCCTCCCGGCTTATTGAAAATCTGTTTAAGAACGCGGGCGTCGCTTCGGCGTGCGGGGAGGTGTCGCCGTTCACCCGCGACCGCCGGAGGCAGGCGAACCCGTTGCTTGCGCGCATCCAAACTGAGTTGCACCTCGACCCCAGCGAGCCTTCCCACGGTCCCCGCCGGCTGTCCGAGTTCTTAACAGTGATCTACCGTACTTCGCTGTATGTGTTTCTGCAGCGAATTCTCTATGACGGCCACATGAAGATGTATGGAACGCGCCTGAATCCGATTGGTTGCGCGGTGGTCTACCGCGCGCCGCGCCTGCGGGAATGCTTCGCCTACGCACAGCCGCAGATGGGCGACAATCTCACCAACTCCGAAGATATCTTCATCGGGCATTTCTTCTCCTGGAAAGGGTGGCGCAACATCCAGGTGTCCGACGTACGCTGCGAGTCGATCGAGCCTAGCGTCGAGCGGTTGCCCCGCCAGCTCTACCTGTGGTCCAGTTCTTTCCTGCAAGCCATGTACTACTTCAGTGCTCTGCCCCTTTCTCCGCTCAAGGCAGCCAAACGTCGGGCTGCACAACTGTTTTCCAAGCACCGGCACGAGGCTCCTGCTGGAGCACAGCTGCGGCAGATCCACGAGCAGTATCGAGCCCCGTGGGGCGAGGATCACACCCTGCGATACGGGCGCCCCGTGGGATGGGTTGAGTTGCTTTCTCTCCTTGAGAAAGTAACTTACCCAGTCCTGCTTCTCTACTTTGCGCTTTTCAACCATCGGATATTTTGGATCAGCGTAGGGCTGGAAGCAGTCCTGGCATCCATCGGGGTCTTTATCGTCGCCGACCCGGGAAGCCGCTGGAAATCCGCCCTGATGATGCTGGCCGCGACACCCATACGTCTGTTGAGTCTCGGTGTGGATCTGGCCACGACGCTCAAGTACCTGTTCGACCTGGGCACGGGCAACCGGGAGTGGAATAAGTGAGCCGGATCTTACCAATGGCGATACTCGCTACGGCATGGATCGCAGCCGCGCAGACGCCCCCGCTGCCTCCGGATTTTGCCGAGAAACTGGCGGCGCTCGAACGCGCGCGCGAGGCTCACCCGAACGATCTCGCGACTCTGGACGCGTTGTCCGGTTCCTACGCCATGGCCGCAGAATACCGGAAAGCCATCGCTGTGCTGCGGGAAATGAAGATTCTCTCCCCACAGGATCATGGCATCGAACTCCGTCTGGGCCGCAACTACGCCTGGGCCGGAGATAACAAACGTGCGATCAAGGAATACAATTCCTATCTGCGCGCCGCGCCGCAGGATAGGCAGGCGACCATCGAATTAATCCGGCTGCGCCGCTATCGCGGAGATTACTCGCAGGCCGAGAAGCTCTGTAACCGGCTGCTATCCGCCCACCCTGACGATGCCGAAGTGCTGGCGCTTAAATCCGAGGTGCTGCATTGGGCGGGCAACCGCCGCTCGCTGGCTCGCCGGACTGCCAACCAGGCCGCGGCCCTTGCGCCGGCGTCTCCAGATGCGAAAGTCTCGCAGGTCTACGCCTCGCTCGATTACGGAGAGAATCGCAGAGCGACGGATGAATTCGCTGCCTTGAGAGACCAGATCAATAACCAGGGCGGGGTCCAGGAGGATTCGACGTTCCGCGACGCGTACAAGCTGCTGGAAGACACTCTGGACGAACCCGTTCGGTTTTCGATGCAGCCCGCGTTTTACATCTACAACGATTCGGACGGAATACACGATAGCTTCTTGAGCTGGAGTCTTGAGAAAACTCTCGCATCCGACCACAAGCTCCTCGTGGACGTTTCGCAGTACGGATCGTCCGCGCCGAAGGAAAGTATCTTCAACGAGGGACCGGACCAGACCATGTACCTGGACAACTTTCGGGTCGGCGCGCAGCTTCGGCTCGCCCCGGCCGCGTACCTGACGTTGCTAGGCGGGGGCTCTTACCGCCAATTCGATGACCAAATGCGGCCGATTTTCAATGCCCACTTCAAGGCGTCGCCGATCGATCGTTGGACCTTCGATCTCACCACGAGTCGCGAATTCCTGGCCGTCACTCCGCGCGCCATCCTGCAGAGCATTTCCAGCTACGCCATGGGCGGCGCCGCACAATTCGCCATCGACTCCAGGACGTCTCTATCGGCTCGCGTGGAAGGCCGCACGTGGAGCGACGACAACCAAAGTATCGTCGCGGAGGCAACGCTGCGGAAGATTCTCCGCTACAACAATCGCCTCTCCGTGGACGCGGGCCTGCTGACGCATTGGGAGGCGTTCGACCACGACACCGAATCCGAAGCCGGCTTCTTCACCCCGGATCGCTACCAGCGGGACGACGCTTACCTGGGCCTGCATGGCGACCTGCGGAGAGTCCGGTATGAAGTCCGCGGCTCGGGCGGAGCCCAACAAGTGACCCGCACTGCAGCCTATCGGCCCGATTGGGACGTCACTTCCATTGTTTCGATCCCGCTCGGCCGGGTGCTTCAACTATCGGGCAGCTACCAACGCCGAAACTACAGTCTGCTGACGAGGGACGGCTGGTATCAAGGTCTCCAATTCACCCTAGGTATAAAAAAATGAGGATTCTGATCACCGGAGGAGCGGGTTTTATCGGGTCTCATCTCACGGAACGAATGTTGCGTGAAGGCCGTGAGGTCACCGTGCTCGACGACTTAAGTACAGGTTGGATTGAGAATTTGCATGGGGCGTTCGATTATCCCGGCTTCGAGTTCGTCGAGGGCAGCGTGCTCGACGGAGACACGGTGCTCCGGCTGGTCGCACAAAGCGATCTGGTGGTCCACTTTGCCGCGGCCGTCGGCGTGCGCTACGTGCTGGAACATCCGCTCGCCACCATCCTGACGAATGTGGACGGGACTCACATCGTGCTCGACGCATGCGGGAAATCCGGGAAGAAAGCCCTCGTCGCTAGCACTTCGGAAGTCTACGGAAAGAACGCGAGCGACTCCTTGTGCGAGACGGCGGACTCCGTGCTCGGGGCTTCTTCGCTCAGCCGCTGGTCGTATGCGACCTCGAAGAAACTGGACGAGTTCCTGGCGCTGGCGTATGCCAAAACCCACAGCCTGCCGGTGATCGTGACGCGGTTCTTCAATATCGTCGGGCCCAGGCAGGCCAGCCGCTATGGGATGGTGCTGCCGAATTTCATTAAGGCTGCGCTAAAGGACGAACCCATACGGGTCTTCGGAGACGGACTCCAAACTCGCAATTTTACTTACATAAGCGACTGCATCGATGCTCTCATGGGTCTCTTGTGGTCGCCGCAGGCGCAAGGCGAGATCGTCAATATCGGCAGCCCGCACGAAATCTCCATTCTGAATCTGGCCGAGCGCGTCAGGTCCATCGTCGGCTCATCGAGCCCGATCGTAAAGGTGCCGTACGATCAGGCTTACCCGGAGGGCGGCTTCGAAGATATGCGGCGCCGAGTGCCGTGCATCTGCAAGATCTCGCGGCTCATCGGGTGGTCGCCCACCACGTCCCTGGACGACATGATCGCCCGAACGATTGGTCCCGCGCGCCATCAACCGGCGCTCCAGCCGGGATTTCTGTCGGGAGAATCTTTGCCTTCCTCATCCAGTTCACGAAAGTAGCCGGCGTGCACGTCTACGGGAAAGTCGTATAGACCTTCGCTTCCCATGGGAAGATGGGCTCCCGGCCGATCCACTCCGGCGGAACGATGCGGGCCTGCGTGACTTCGCGCCATTGGCGTCCGGGCGGCGTGGCGGGCCAGCCGGGTACCAAATACTCGGCCGGGCCGGTACCCGCAGTGCTTACGAAGTCTGAAAAATTCGCGATCACGACCACGGGATCCATGCCGGCCGCGCCGCGAGTCCACACCAGAACCCGCTTGTTGTCGTTAAAATCCACGTGAAGGAAATTGTTGTCGTTCACCCCGAGCGACGGCGCCGAAGTGCGAAACTTCACCAGCCTAGAAACATAGGCAAGAATCCGCTGGCGCATTTTCGCAGTGTCGTCGGAACCTTCCAGACGACCGTAGTTCACAGGGTCCACCTGCTTGCCGCCATCCTGCGTCACATGCCCAAAGCGGTCAAACCTCGAGTGCTCATCCGCGAACTCCTCGCCCGCGAGAATCATGGGGATGCCAACGGATGTCAGCAGGCACACGAACGCCAGCTTGAATCGTTTTTCCAGATCCAAATCTGCCAGATTGACGTTGACCAGAAAGTTGTACAGACGCTCCCGGCGACCGCCCTCCACGTCGTGACTGGTGATATAGTTCACAGCCTGCATTCCGTCGCTGAAACCCAAGCTGCGGCAATCCACCATCCGCCGAACGTTGTTTTCAAAAGCCCCGTTGTCGCCTTCGCCTAAGATGACGGAGCGCACCAAGCCTCGGAACGCATCGTTCCACAGCCCGTCCAGGCGGCCCTGGGTGAGCAGAGCCATGGGCAGGTTCAGTTCCTCGCCCACCACCAGGAAACGTGCGTCCGCCTCGGCCGGGCTCATGCCCTGCACTGCGCAACGCTCCTGAAACAGCGTGCGGGCTCGATCCTTGAATCCCTGCACGAAATCCCAGTTGGAGACGTTCTCCACGCTGTCCATGCGGATTCCATCGATGCGGAAATCGCGCATCCAGCGTGTGATGTAGCTGTACATCAGTTGCCGCGCCGGGGCCATGGACGTTTGCGCGCCCGAAATCGGGTCGTATCCGTTGACGAAGCGCGCATAGCGGAAGAGCGTACTGCCGAAACCGTTTCGCAGGTTGTCCTTGCCGGTGCCGCGCGAGGTGTGCGAATCGGGATCGCTCAGGTCAGCTCCGGGATCCGTGATGTAGAGGTCGTCCAGGTTGAGAGTCTGGTACGCTTCGTGCCGCGCAAACGCCATCACCACATCCAGGAAGAAGCGGATGCCCTTCTGGTGGCCCGTGCGCACAAGTGTCGCCAAGTCTTGGTTCGCCGTGGATGAAGAGAAACCTTCGGGAAAGCCCAACTCGGAATCGGGCGCGAGAAAGTGCGCGGTGTCGTACCCCCAATCGCGCTTGAAGAAGCTGTCCGCGGGCGGCAAAAGCTCGATCGCGTTGATCCCCAGATCGACCAGATACGTCTTCCCCGCTTGCGTGACGCCGAGATTGTCGAAGTTCGCGCCGGCCGCGCCCGCGTCGATCAAGGCCAGCACATCCCGAAACGTACCGACGCCGATATCGAGATCCACTGTGGCCGAAACGTTGGACCACGCGGTCGGCATTTCGTAGATCACCAGCCGGTTGTTCGGCGGAAGCGTAGCCGGGCTGGGATCACCAGTGAAATCGGCTTCCTCGCCCGCCGGATCGCAGGCGACCAATTGACCGCTGCGGTACTTGATCACCGCCGCAGGCTGCCGGTCGTCGGTCGTGAACGGAGGCGGCAAGCGGTTCGAAAGCAGCCGCCAGTCGACCGCGTAGGCTGTGGGATCGGTGGTCTGGATGCCGGCCGCGGTTTCGAAAAAATAGTGGTAGACCGAGCCTTCATGCAGCCCGCAATCGGTGGCAGCGATGGCGAACAGATCCGTAAAGCCCGCCACCGGTGCAAGCGGGAACCGCTTCCCATTCGCAAGCCGCGGAGGATTTCCCGCCTGGAACTCGCCGATCACCAGCACCGGGGGCGCGGCTGCATGCTGAGCGTGCCACACCACAAAATGCGTCTGTTTCCGATCCAGCAGATCTGCACTAAGTGGCAAGTGATCCTCCCCCGGTCAAAGAATTCCGTCGGCGGGGACGGCGCGCACTTAATAATATCGCTTTGAGAATTACGCTGTGATGACGTTTCCGCCTACACGGAAGGACGTGGAAATACCCAACGGTCGCCGAACAGGAAATTGGCCACGGACGTCAGCGCGATTGCCATCAGATTCGCCGGAATCGGCGGAATCCCCAGCCACCCGGTGAAGATGCGCATCCATATCAGGTTCGACATCACCGAGATCAACCCGTTGGCCAGATGAAATCGCCACAGGCTTCCATTGCGGCCTTTCCACGTCCAGCGCACGTGCCAGTAGTAGTTCTGCAGCACCGCGGTTTCGACCGCGAGCGCCGTCGCCACCAGATAGTGGATGCCCAGCCGGACCAGCAGCGCCAGCATGCCGAGCTGAACCAGCGCGCCGATCGCACCGACCGCATTGAACTTCAGCCACCGCGTCATCTTCGCGGAGCTTACGGCCGGTTTTCCTCGCGATACAGCATCGCGATGTGCTTCGTCGTCGCTTGCACCAGGATCACCGCCAGCGCGGCGGTGCCCACAGCAAAGCCCACATCGAATAGCAGGAATTCCTGCCCTGCGATGAGCGCGTGAGGACGCCATAGCGCGAACAGATTGCCGATCACCAGCAGGATCCGCAGCTCAGTGGGACCAAACCGCCAATACGAAAGATGGAACGTGCCGATGGTGTACGTCGCCAGGTAGATCTCGATCGAAAGCAGCAGGTAGAAGATCAGAAACGTGCCCGCCACCAGCGGCGACATAAAGCCGGAAAGAGCCATGCCCGCCATCAGGAAGCTCATTCCCAGGGCGTCCAGGATGTGATCCACGTAGAATCCGTAACGCGGACGCTGCCGGTTCCGAACCCGCGCCAAGGTGCCGTCCAGAGAATCGCCGAACCAATTCAGCGCCAGAAACGGGATCACCAGCAAGAGCGCCCGGGCATTCGACCGCGCGTACCAGTAGCTGGCGCCGGCCAGGATCAGCGAAACGAAGCCCAGCCCGGTGAGGTGATCGGAGTTGACCCAATCCGGAAGCCGCTTCGCAATCCAGATGAGCGTGCGCTTTTCAGCCGCGGCCAGGAAGCTGGTATGGGCCCGGTCGGCCGTCTTGAATTCCGTGCTTTGTTTTTGGGGTGCCTCTTTTGTCGGCGTCATGAACTATTGTTAATGACGCGAGAGGGGAGTTTCGGGTTTCACCACTCCGAGTAGGGAGTACCCTCCAGGCTGATCTGGTCCGACAGGCTGCGGATGTCGAAGATACCCGGTTCGGTCTGGTCCACCGCGGTGAGCGAATCTTCGTTGATCGTGCGCCATTGATCGTTGCCCATGATGGGATCGATAGGTACCGCTCGCAGATATCCCTCGGTCACCAGGTCCTGGAGCGTCTGGGGGGCCTTCTTCTTGTCGAAAGTGTACTCGTCGATGACCGTCCGCAGCGTCTGTAGGTGGCTGTGGAGCAGGGTCTCCTTGGTGCGCCTCAGCGACTTCTGATATTGCGGAATGGCAATGGCCATCAGGATCGAGACGATCGCCATCACGATGATCAGCTCGATCAACGTGTAACCACGTTTCGTGTCCGCGGCGCGATACCCATGGAGCGGTCTTTTCGGCGAATGACTTATCATCTCACTGCCATTCCGAATACGGTGTTCCATCGCGCGCCCGATCCATGCTCTTCGAATAAACGTCGAAGACGTTCTGGCCGCCCCAGCTGTTCGACTTGGGATCGTCCTGTGAGCTTCGCTTGCCCCAATCCGTGGTGCCTGTCATGGGATCTATAGGTATGCGCCGCAGGAACTTGATCTTGGCTCCGGTCGCGCTGCCCACCAGCGTCACGCCTTCCACCAGAACGTCCAGATCGGCCGGATAGCCGTCCGTCCCCACCTTCACCTGGATCTTTTGCTGATCGGAAGCATCCTTGTACCGATCGATGGCGCCACGAATCTCCCGTAGCGCGTAGCGTAGGTCGCGTTCTTTGTCGCGCTTTACTTTGTAGGCCGCCAGGGGAACGGCAAGCGTCGAGAGCAGACCGAGGATCGTCACCGCGACGATCAACTCGACCAATGTCATGCCGCGCTGGCCGCGCTTGGTCATCTTATTCCTACTGTACCGCCACGGAAACGGAGCCCAGCGCCACCGGCACCACTTGCAACTGGGAGTTTTTCAACCCCATTTCGGTGACCGATACGGAGCCCTTTCCGGGCGCCACAGCCACAAAATTCAGGACCGCCACCGGCCCGGACCCGGAGATACCAGATCCCGCAGTGCGGGTTACATTGATCGTCGCCTCGCCCGCGTCATTACGGATGTCTTTAATCGAGCTCACGGCCCCGCCGTTGCGCGAAAGCAGGTCGCCGGGCGTGATGTCGGTGAGCCGCAGCACTGCCGGGTCCCACTTCACCCGCAGCGGCGCTACCGCGGTTGCATCCGCGGCTCCGTTCAATTCCACGTTAACCGTGAAGGGCGTATTCGGCCCGACCGAGACGGTCCCGGGCGTGAATACCACTCGAGTAGATGCACCCACCGGAAGGATTGGCGGCGGCATCCCGGGCGCTCCGGGCGTCGGCTGCTGTAGGGGCAACGGCACCGTTCCCGGCGGCGGACCGGCTACCGGATTTGGCGTCGGTGTTAACGCAGGCCCCGGTCCGGGAACTAATCCGGCCGCTCCGGGATTGGGAGCAGGATTCGGAGCAGGAACCGCAGGAGCAGGGCCGATCGGAGCAGGCGTCGCAGGAACAGGACCCGCCGGAGCGGAACCGTCGTTATCCCGGGGCGCGTATGTCAACCGCAACGATTGGTCCGGCCCGGAGGATACACCGCGCAGATTCTCCGGCGTGTAGTCCGGAGTCCGGACGATGTGCGGCTGTAGCGCGATCATCAACTGCTGCACGTCTTTTTCGGTATGATCGCTGCCGAAGAAAATCTTGCCCAGGATCGGAATATTCACCAAACCGGGAATACCGTTAACCACGCTCGAGTCCTGCGTCGCGTCGAGACCCGACAGAATGTTAATCTCGCCTTCGCGCAGCCGGATGTCGGCTTCCGTCGTGGTTTGTCCGATGATGGGTTGCTGCACGCCACCGATGTTGGTGTAGCTCCGGACGCTCGATACTTCGAAGCTTACGTGAAGCGTCAGTTCATCGGCGGAGTGCACTTGCGGCGTAATCTCCACCTTGATGCCGACGTCGGTGAACTGAAACTGGGTTTGCGCGTAAGGCGCACCGCCTACCGTGCCCACGCCGGACTGGAAGCTGCCCGTGGCGATCGGAATACGGTCGCCGATCTTGAGCGAAACCTTCATGCCATCGGATGCGCGCACCTGCGGCGAGTTCAGGATTTTCGTCTTGTTGTCGCTGAGGACGGCTTGCAGCAACACGCCCGGCAGGGTAGTCGAAAAATCGGCGGAGGAAATGTGGCCTAGTTGGCCCAGATTGATGGAGCCGCTTGGCGTCGTGGTCGGAGTCCCCGTTCCCGTGCCTGTCCCCGTACCAGTTCCGCTGCCCGTAGGGATAGAATTTCGAGGCGTGAAGTTGATCGCCGAACTGAGGCCGGCGCTGAGCCCGGAAGCTCCCACGGATGCCAACGTCGCCGCCAGGTCCCGCGTGCGAGTGGTGTTCGCTTCCATGATCAGCACATCGATCACTACTTCGGACTTAGGTTTATCCAGATCGTGCACCAGTTTTTCGGCCAGCGCCACGGCATCCGCCGAACCCCGAACTACTAGTGCTTTTTGTGGATTCACCGTGAACACGCGCGTGATGTTGGTGATAGTGCGCACCGCGGTCGAAATTTCCTGGAACTCCTGGACCGTGCTGGCGTTGGTGATGTAGAACGTCTTGACGACAAAATCCTCATAGTCGCGGCGCTTGTTGGCCGTGTCCTGCGCGACGAAGATGCTGGTAGGGGAAATCGGTTTCCAGTACGTGTGCGTCAGCAGCGCCACGTAATCGAAAGCCTGTTCCACGGTGGACTCACCCAGCTCCACATTGAAATTTCGCGTTTGCACGGCTCCCAGGCCATCCGGATCGATCACCGTGGTGATGCCGGCGATCTTGCCGATGCTCTCGTAGAGCACCCGCGGGGGCTGGTTATTGAGCTTGACCGATGGGATCCGCCGCACAGCCGGTTTCAGCTCCGGGGGCCCCATCATCGATTCGACTTGCAGGTTGGCGTCGCGGCGGATCTGTTCCACCGGCGTCAGCACCTTGCCACCCGCCGTCGCCGCGGGTGAGCGGAGCATATCCTGCGTGCGCTTCAGTTCCTGCAGCGCGATCGCCGAGGAAGGATCCGCAATGATAGCTTTCTGAAATTCGCTCAGGGCTTCTTCGATCTTCCCGTCGGAGCGGCTTTTCTGCCCGCGCTCCACGTGCATGGAGGACGCCTGGAAACGGGACCGCTGCATCCCGATCAAGTACCCGCTATCGCGGGGATCCTCATCCACGGCCGACTTGTACAACTGCAGCGCCAGATCCCAGTCTTTCTTGATCTCCGCCGCTTGGGCCTGCTTATAAAGCTTGTCGCCTTTGCGAGTCCCGGCCTGCACCGGCGACCCGGCCAGCAGGGTTAGGCAAATCGCCACGACAACTCGTAAGTGCTTATACGTCATTAATTTACCGAATCTGCGCCGACCCCGCGTGTTACACTTGCACTCAGGGCCTCATAACCCCTTGACGAGATTTGAGTTCCCAGCGTGGAAGACAAAGAGAAAATAAAGATCCTGAGCGACAACCGGTCGGCCGGGCATGACTACTTCCTGTCAGATCGGACGGAAGCCGGTCTGGTGTTAACCGGCACCGAGGTCAAGGCCGCCCGCGCGGGCATGATCCAGCTCAAGGACGCCTATGGCGAGGTGTCCGCCAACGAAGCCTGGCTGGTGAACGCGCACATCTCACATTACTCTCATGGCAATCTGATGAACCATGAGCCGGTTCGACGCCGGAAGCTGCTCTTGCACCGGTCCGAGATCGTCAAACTTCAGGAAACTACCCGCGAGCGCGGCCTGACCGTCGTGCCCACGAAACTCTATCTGAAGAACGGCCGGATCAAGGTGGAGCTGGCGGTCGGCAAAGGGAAGAAGTTCCACGACAAGCGCGAGAGCGAGCGGTCGCGCGAGATGAAGGCGGAAGCCAAAGCCGCCCTAGGCCGCCGCGGCCGGGACTGAGTAGAAGAAGGGGACAGGCAGCTCTGTCCACTCCCAGGCTCTTGCGCAAGGTCACAAGTCTACGCGAGGGGACTGAGTAGCCTGTCCCCTCAGCAAGAACCCCACGTAGGGAAGTGAGTTATACTCGATCCTGCTCGGGCACCACTTCTGCCCCAGAGAAGGATAACCATGTTGCGAAAATCTTTGTTCACAAGCGCCGCGTTGACGGCTATCGTCGCCGCCACCATGATCATGTCTGCCCAGGACGGCAAGGGTAAAGGAGATGGAAAAGGCAAGGGCGATGGCAAAGGAAAAGGCGGCCCGCCCGCCGGCCAGATGATCACCCAGATCAAGCCCGGTTTCTACGAAGTCACCGGGGCTGGCGGGAACACCAGCGTCGTCGTCACCAACGACGGCGTGATCGTGGTGGACACCAAGAATCTGGGCGAGGCCAACTATAACGACCTCATGACACAGATCAAGACGGTGACAAACCAGCCCGTGAAGTACGTCGTGATCACCCACGTTCATCAAGACCACAGCGGAAACACTAAGAGCTTTGAGGACGCCGGGGCCAAGGTCATCGCGAATAATGGCGAGAAGGCCGAGCTGGCCACCTACACAGCCCCGGCCGGCAAGCCCGCCGAGCCCAACGTCACCTACGGCAAGGACTACTCCTTCAAGCTTGGTGGCGTGCAGGTTAAGGTTTACCACTTCTCGCGCGCCCACACTGGCGGCGATTCCGTCGTGTACTTCCCGAAATTCAAGATCGTCGCCGGCGGCGATGCCATCGTCAATGGCGCTCCGAATATCGATTTCGCCAACGGCGGCAGCGCGGTCGAGTGGCCCAAGCTGATCGCCGGCACCTTGAAGCTCGATTTCGACACGCTGATCCCCGGACACGGCAACGTGATGACCAAAGCCGATGTGCAAGCCTACAAGACGAAGTGGGACACCTTGGTCTCGCGCGCCGAAGCCGAGGTCAAGAAGGGCACGCCCAAAGACAAGCTGCTCGCGTCGATCAAGACCGACGACATCGGCTGGAACGTCACCGGTCCTCAATGGACTCCGCCGGCCCGTCTCGATCCGTTCTACGAGGAGCTTTCTAAGGCCAAGAAATAGGGCCGAGCAGCAACAGCTCAGTAGTAAGCTTTAGGAGTGGAGACCACTCTCGTATCTCAATCCCTCGACCGCGTCGAAGCTGACGCGGTCGTTGTGCTTTTGTTTGAAGAAGAAACCGCGCCCGCCGAGCTAAAGGGCCTCTCAGGATGGTTGGACGAGCTGCGCGCCTCCGGTGAATTCACCGGAAAGACCGGCGAGCTCGCCGTTCAGCATCAACCCCAGGGACTTAAGGCCAAGCGCCTGGCGGTCGCAGGCGGGGGAAAGAAAGATAAATTCGACGCCGCCGTCCTGCGCCGAGCCGTCGGAACCGCCGTGCGCGCGCTGAAGCAGAAGGGCGTGAAGAAGCTCGCGTGGTTTCTCGGCGACGCGAATGCCGAAGCCGCCGTCGAAGGCGCAATTCTCGGCAACTTCGAACCGGATCGCCACAAAACCTCCAGCGATGCGAAGTCTCTCGAGGCGTTTATTCTCATCGCTCCCGATTCCGCCCGCGCCGCCTTCGAGCGCGGCAAAATCCTGGGAGAAGCGCAAAATTTCACCCGCGAACTGGTCAACGAACCGGCCAATATCATGACCCCGACGCTTCTCGCGGATCGCGCCCGTGCGATGGCCGCCGAAGTCGGCCTCGAATTCGAGGTGCTGGACGAATCGCGCATGCGCCAGCTCGGCATGGGATCACTGCTCGGCGTATCGCAAGGCAGCGCCGAGCCACCTGCGCTGATCATCCTCCGATACAAACCCGCGCAGCCGCCCAAGACATCCGACCATCTCGGGCTGGTCGGCAAAGGCGTTACCTTCGACACCGGCGGCGTTTCTATCAAGCCCGCCGAGGGAATGGAGAAGATGAAGTACGACATGGCCGGCGGCGCGGCCATGCTCGGGGCGATGAAAGCCATCGCACAACTGAAGCCGGCGATCCCAGTAACCGCGTTGATTCCCGCAGTCGAGAATATGGTCGGCAGCAAGGCGCAACGCCCCGGCGATATCGTCAAATCGCTCTCCGGCAAGACCATCGAAGTGCTCAACACCGACGCCGAAGGCCGACTGATCCTGGCTGATGCGATTACTTATGCGCAGCGCCTGGGGTGCTCGCACCTGGTGGACGCGGCGACGCTCACGGGAGCGATCGTGGTCGCCCTGGGGAACGTCAATATCGGCGTCTTTACTAATAACGATCCGCTGCTGGCGCGCGTGCTGGCCGCCGCCAAAGCGGAAGGCGAAAAATCCTGGCACATGCCGCTTGATGACGACTACAAAGATCTTCTCAAGAGCGCTTTCGCCGACCTGGCCAATATCGGCGGGCGATGGGGCGGGGCTATCAGCGCGGCATATTTCCTGAAGGAATTCGCCGGCGAGACGCCTTGGGTGCATCTCGACATCGCGGGAACGGCTTGGCTGGACGAATCCAAGCCGTTCCTCGCGAAGGGTCCCTCGGGCGTGGCCGTCCGAACCTTTACTCGGCTGGCTCTGGACTGGTAAATGGCCCGTTAAGAGGCCGTGTCGCGCGATTCATCGCGCTCTCCTGCGCCGGGACCAACACATAACCGACCGCGCCATTCTTATTGACGCGCGTGATCACCAATTCGCGTGTGCGTCCATCCGGGAAGCTCGTCAAGAAAACGGGTTCCTGCACTTTTAGTTGCCGTAGCCAGGTGGTGTGGCCGTCGGAAGCTAAAACGGACCCGTTGACCCGCTGGTAGGAAACATCGGTGCTGTTCACTTGTACCGAAATCCCGGGCGCGACCGAGCTCTGATGGTTCTTGGTCACTTCAAAATCGACGCGCTTCACGGCGAATTTTTCCGCGTATGCGTCGAAATCGTGCCGATCCTGCTGCTGGGTGGATTTCACGGACGCAAATTCCTGGCTGGTCGCGGCCGCGTTCTGCGTCACCCGGCCCTGCACCGATGCCAGTTCCTGGCCTTGCTGGCTTACCTGGCTTCGGACCTGGGCCAGTTCCTGCTGCAGCTGTGCGATCTGTTCCCGGTCGCTCTCACGCGAGGTTTCGAGCTTGGCCAACTGAGTTTTGATGCCGTCTACCTGGGTGGCGAAATCGCTGCGTGCCCGTTGAATCAGCGCGGCCGAGGCGTCGCTGGCTTGCCTCTTCGCGGAGTCGATGCGCGCCATCAGATCCGCGCGAGCCTTACTCAATTGGCCGCGCAATTCTTCCTGGCGGTTTCCCCAGTCGTCGACTTTGGCGTCCGTCGACTTGGCCTGGTCACCAAGGCTGGAAACATCTTTCCGGATATCCGTCAAGGTCGTGGGGATCTGCGAGAGCAGCGAATCATGCCGCCCCAGAATCGGGTAGGCATACCAGGCGACAGCTACCACACCTGCCGCCAGCAGAACTAGAAAGGCAGTAAGAATGCGGTGATGGCGGCGCGAACGTTCCCATCGCAAGTCTGCTTCGTCGTCCTCACGAACAGAATTAAGGTTCGAGTGGTCCTTTTCCATAAGGCCCGCCTCCAGGGCGCTTTTCGATTCGCAACTGAAGGTCCGAGACGCGCAGGTGATTGATTCTGCGTGCCGAGGCACGAGAAGTGCCTGGAGGATTTTACTGCGTTCGGAAAATAATCCGGGACTTAAAGGGCAGCTTCTCCCCAATCGCCGGTGCGGATGCGGTAGGCGTCGGAGATCTCGGAAACGAAGATTTTGCCGTCGCCGAGCTTGCCGGTGCGCGCCGCCGCCATCAGCTTCCGGACCACCTCTTCGGCGCGGTCCTCTGGAACCACCATCTCGATTTTGAACTTCGGCAGCAGGTCGACCTTATATTCGACGCCGCGGTAAACCTCGCTATGGCCCTTCTGCCGGCCGTGACCGCGTCCCTCGAAAATCGTCATACCGTCGATGCCGATTTCAGCCAGAGCGGCTTTCACGTCATCTAGCTTGTGAGGTTGAATGATGGCTTCTATTTTTTTCATGCGTCGTCTCCTTGGCCGACCGACGGGGGGCGACTGTATACCTACAGATTGTAGCCCTTAATCCGGACAGTCCCGGATCGTCCGGCGGTACAGATCCAAATATTGATCGACGCTCTTCTGCGACGAGAACTGTTGCTCCGCCCGGATCCGGGCGGCCTCTCCCATGCGTGCGGCCCTGGCAGGATCATTGGCCAGCGTGCGAACGGCCTCGGCCATCGCCTTCACGTCACCCAGGCGCTTGAGGAATCCGGTTTCTCCGTCGCGCATGATCTCCGTCACGCCGCCCACGCGCGTCGCCACCACCGGCTTGCCGAAGCTCATCGTCTCCAGCACGCCCATGCCGAAACTTTCGCGCTCGGATGCATACAGTCCCGCGTCAGCCGCGTGCAGATAATTCTCGATGTCCAGAACGTTGGACTTCACCACCAGCCGGTCTTCGATCCCCATCCGTTTGACCACCGGCCGGAACGGTGCGAAGGATTCGCCTGCCAGGATCAGCAGCTTGATGTTGGGTTGGTCATGCAATTCCGCCAGTACCCGCAGGATGTCCTGCGCGCGCTTCACCGGCCGGAGATTGGACATGTGGATCAGGAGGAAGTCGTCCTTGCGGACCCGCAGGGACCGACGGATCTCCTGCCGCCCCTTGCGGGGAGGCTTAGCGCGGTAGAAGTTGTAGATCACTTCGATCGGCTTCTTCGTTTTCAGGACCTGAATCGTTTCCTTCTGCAGGCTACGGGATACCGCCGTGACGCCGCAGGAACTTTCGATCGAATACTTGATGATCGGCCCCAGGTTCGGGTCCCGCGCCAGCAGGGTGATATCCGTCCCGTGCAATGTTGTTATTACATGGGGGGTATGCCGCATCTGGTCGCGCGCGATCTGGGTGGCCAGCAGCGCGGCCGTCGCGTGGGGAACGGCGTAGTGGACGTGCAGGACGTCCAGCTTATGCTTGTCGGCCACTTCCACCATCTTCACCGCCAGCGGCAGGGTGTAGTCCGGATACTTGAACAACTTGTATTCGTTCAGCTCCACCTGGTGGAAGAAAATGTTGGGTTGCTTGCGATCCAGCCGGAAGGGCGGCTCGTAGCTGATGAAGTGCACCTTGTGGCCCAGCCGGGCGAGCTCGCTGCCGAGCTGCGATGCGACGATTCCGCTGCCGCCGACGCTCGGGTAGCAGGTAATCCCAATAGAAAGCCGTTTCGGGTTGCGCTTCAAGTTAGAAGTACCTCGACGAAAGCGGCAAATCCCCCAGCGAGGCGACCCGAATCGGATCATTTAGCCAGAGACCAACCGCATATTCCACACCGATCGCCGCGCCTAGCGTCCTAGCTCTCGACATGACCAAGTCCAGGTAATTCCGGGTTTTCATCTGGCTCTTGTGGCACTGAATCGCGGCTTCCCATGCCTCCCGTGCCGGGCTGACATCCACCACCAGTTCCGGAGGATCGACGAACACCTGCGTGATGGTGTAGAAGTACAGGCTCGTGATTGGATGCGGCGGAAGGTCTTCGAGATCCCGCAAACCGCCAAATCGAGCCAGCCGGGCGGCGTCCCTCACGATTTTTCCCACGGCCGAGTGGTCCGGATGCTGGTTCTCCCCCAGGTGCGGGGCGAGGATCACGTCCGGCTTGAACCGGCGAATCTCCCGGGCGAACGTCATTGCGTTCGCCGTGTTGTTCTCGACGTGGCAATCGCCGCCCAATTCCAGGAACTGGATCGCGGCCCCGATCACCCGGGCAGCGTCCCTGGCTTCCTGAGCCCGTTCCTCGGGCGTCCCGGCGCTGGCGGCTTCGCCTTTCGAAGTCACCAGGATGCGAGCCTCGTGCCCGTTCCGGACTTCCTGGATCAAAATGGGCGCACAGCCGAATTCGACGTCGTCGGGATGCGCCCCGACCGCCAGGATCTTCATATGAGCGAAAACTTAGACTTTGCGGGTTTCCGGAACCGGAACCGTCTTCGATCCCTGTTGCGCCTGGCCGGAATCGCCCGCAGCTTCGGTAATCGTAACGCTGTTGAGCGTGTCGCCCTGCTGCACGGCGTTCACGACGTCCTGACCGGTGAGCACCTGTCCGAAGACGGTGTGCTTTCCGTCCAGCCAGTCAGTGACCACGTGCGTGATGAAGAACTGGCTCCCGTTGGTGTTCGGGCCGGCGTTGGCCATGGAAAGACTCCCGACTTTGTGCTTGTGGGGATTGCCCTTCGTCTCGTCTTCGAACCGGTAGCCGGGACCGCCGCGTCCACTGCCTTCCGGATCGCCGCCCTGGATCATGAAGTTGGCTAGGACCCTGTGGAACTTCGTACCGTCATAGAACTTATCCCGGGCGAGGAATACGAAATTGTTGACGGTCTTGGGCGCCTCTTTGGCGAACAGCTCACAGACGATCTCGCCCTGCGAGGTATTGAACGTGGCCGAGTACTTCTTGTTGGGGTCGATCGCCATCTGGGGTGGACTGGGGTATTGTTTCGGCATTCAGATTCCAGTGTAGCCCGGCATGTGGCCGCCCTGGTGCAGTCGCCCGGCGTGCAGTCACGCGTGCAGTCACAATGCTGAGCCGCATTTCATCCGCATCGCGCGAACATCCATGAGCATCCGATGAATCGTATTTGAAGAGTGAAACGTTGTCGCCATGATCAGCACTATGGAGAGCAGCGTGCTTAAAGAAAAGTAGTGGAAATGGGGTCGCCTATGTTAATCGGAGCCGTGATCGCCGGATTGCTGATCGTTTCGTTATTCCTGGAGATGGTTTCGTCTTCACCGAAAGCGCATCAGGAAGGGTCAAACCGCGCACCTAGCGTGAAATAGTGGCACAGCCCTGTGTCGAAAGGCGCCTGAGGTAGCGTCTCAAAAAGCCTCCCGTGGAACCTATGGGGTCTTGCGGTTCACTCTTCCCACGACTATAATTTTGTTTTTATGCCGGTGGCAGCGGGACTGGAAGAATTCGATCCCCTCGCGCCTCAGCGGGAGGCGGCTCTGTTTTACGGGCTATTCCTGCGGGGGCACTCGGCCGAAACCCTGCGCCGCGATATCGACGTACCCGTCAAGCTGTTGAACAAGCTGATGTTCCGCCACCGCAATGAGCAGGCGGTACGGCAAAAGCTGCAGCGCACCTACCTTTACCGCAAGCAAGTTCTGTCGATCTTCGACGAACTGGTCACCCGGGAAAAAGCCCAGGACCGGATGATGCTCCGGGTTCACTAGGCCGGAACTCGCCGGCTTCCTAGGAAGCCCCTAACTTTGGTCCTGCACGCTTTTGTCCAAGGGGGCGTCTAAAATGTCAGGTATGAGAACTATGCGCCAGCGTCGCCGAGGCTTTACCCTCATCGAGCTCCTGATCGTAATCTCCATCATTTTGGTCATCCTGGCCATCGCTGTGCCCAAGATGAACAAGCAGATGCAGGGCGCCCGCGAAATGGCGGTGATCCGGGAAATCGGCAGCATCCATCAGGCTGAGACGCAGTACTATTCGCAGTTCGGGAAGTACGCGACGGCTCTGACCCAGCTTGGCCCACCAGTCAGCGGCGCTGACAGTCCCGAGGCTGCGAACCTGCTCCCGAAGGTCCTGGCCGACGGCAAGAAGAACGGGTTCATCTACACCCTGACGGGGACGCAGGGAGGCTATGCAGTGACGGCCGTTCCGGAATCGTTTGGGAACTCGGGCAGCCGGACGTTCTACTCGGATCAGACCCTGGTGATCCGCAACAACTGGGGCCAGGAACCCGCCACGCCCGCCAGTCCCGAAATCAAGTAGAGGCTAAGCAGTCTGGGTCTCGGTGTCGGCTGCCTGATCTTCCGCGGCTGCCAGAATGTGCCGGGCTTGTTTGCGCAAGTGATTCGCGTCGACGCGCAGGCGAAGCTGCTCCGATAATTCCGCTCTGAGTTCCAGGTTCCGCGCCAGGTCTTCCAACTGTGGAGGATTGCACTTTTCCCAGACTTTGGTCGCTTTCGCCAGTTCGTCCAGTGCGAAGGACACCCGTCCCTCCCGCTCCTCGACGTGCGCCAGCGATTCGTAGGCCACCGCCAGGCGCGCCCCTCCCGCTCGCTTGAATGCCCCGAGGCACTCCGTCAAGAGCTCCCGCGCGCGCGAGAAATTGCCCCAGCCTATCTGCAGGCAGGCGAGACTGTATTGCATCTCGGCGACTTCTTCGACGTTCTCGTAGCCCAGCTTTCTCAACTGCAGTCCCAGGACACGCTCGTACTGTGCCGCGGCTCCGTCCAGATCGCCCATGCCTTCCAGCGCTCCAGCAAGTTCCTGGACCACCCCCAGCGTTTCCGCGGAATCGATTCCGAAGTGAGACTCATAGATGCGCAGAGCCCGCTTCAGGCACGCCTGGGCATGATCGTGAAATCCTCGTGCCCGGCAGATGCGGCCAACTTCCGCCATCAGGTTGCCGGTTTCGATGTGGCTGGGCCCATACCGTTTTTCACGCAGGGTAATAGCCTGCTCGAAGGTCTTCAGGGCGTCGGTGAAGCGGCCGTTTTTGTCCTGGGCCACCGCCAGCCGCCGCAGCCGTTCTTCCAATTGCTGGATGTTCTCGCCGGGAATCGCCGCGCCCAGCCGGATCGCATCGGAGGCGACGCCTTCCAGGGCCTCGTAATCTTCCACGAGGCAAAAGATATCCGCCAGAGCATCCAGCGAGCGCAGGTAGAGCTTCGCATCGGAGGCCTGGGTACACACAATGATGGCCTCGCGCAGCGTGTTCTCCGCGTCCCGCATCTTGGACAAATCGATCTGATCTGCCCCGTCGATTCCGGGCGGCGCGGCCAGTGAACGTTGAAGACCGGCCAGTTCCAGGCGCAGCGTGACTCTTTGCGCGGGAGCGAGTCCCCGGGCGTCCGCTTCTTTTACGGCGAGCGTCAAATGGCGCTCCGCGTCGGCCAGATTTCCCGCTTTCAGATGACGCGCGGCTTCCGACCGGTGCCAGTTCCGGTCAAGCCCCCAGGATCCGCGCTGCGGCGCGCGAGTCCAAGTCCATTGCCAGGTCTTGAGGAATCCACTCATGCCCAATGCCCAATTGGGTAGCTATCGGCGCAGTAGGTGTAAAGCTTTAGCTCTCCCGCCAGAAAGTTCCAGAGATCAGATTCCGTGCGATAATGTCGATAGAATTACTTAGGTGCCACGGGAGTTCGCCCGTCCGGCAACCGCTTTATTCTGAACGTTTACAGGAAGTATGACGCCGCGCAGCCTGGAAGTTCTGCATGAGATCGTCGAAAGCTACATCGCCACCGGCGAACCGGTAGCCTCGCGCTCCATCGCCCGCCGGCGCCGCGACGGGCTCAGCGCAGCCTCCATCCGCAACGTCATGGCGGACTTGGACGAAGAGGGCTACCTGATGCAGCCCCATACGTCAGCCGGCCGGGTCCCGACCGAAAAAGCCTTCCGCAGTTATGTTCAGTCGCTGGGCATGCGCAAGATGGTGGCGGCCGAAATCGAGCGCCTCCGCGGGCAATTCGGACTGCTGGAAACGATGGAGCAGCGTATCGAATACACGTCGCGCACGCTCACCGAGCTGACTCACGGCGTCGGCCTGGCGGCGTCCATTCCCCGCGCGAATCCGGCCCTGGATCAGGTGGAACTGATCGCGCTTCCCGAACGCCGCGTGTTGGTCGTCGTGGTCACCAAGGATCACCAGGTCAGCAATCGCGTGGTGACGCTCGAAGAGTCGCTCACCTCCGACGAGCTAGCATCGATCCGCAACTACATCAACCGCAACTTCGCCGGCTGGTCGCTCGAAAACGTTCGCCGCGAACTGGCAGGCCGCTTGGCGCGCGCGGAAGCGACCTACGACGCGGTGCTTCAGAAGCTCACGGTGCTCTATTCCAAAGGCCTGCTGGACATCGGGATGGCTCCGGAAGTCCGCATGGACGGCGCCAGCAATCTTGTAGTTCTGGACCTGCATCTCACCAAGGAAAAAATGCGCGAGTTGTTCCGGGCGCTGGAAGAGAAGAAACGCGTCCTGGAGTTGCTCGACCGGTTCCTCGAAAATCCCGCGGGCGAAGTGGGCGTGCACGTCGGGTTGGAGGGCATTCATCCCTCGATGCGGGAGCTTTCTTTGATCGGGCTGCCTGTGCGCTTGGAAGACGGCCTTTCCGCCGTCATCGCCGTGCTCGGCCCCATGCGCATGAATTACGCCCGTGTTATTTCAACCGTGCAGCACGTCGGCCAGGCCTTCTTTGGCTAAGTGGAGCAGGATTGCAGAGATTGCGGGAGCAGGGGACAGGCAGCTCTGTCCACTCCCAGGCGCTTGCGCCAAGTCACAAATTTACGCGAGGGGACAGAGTAGCCTGTCCCCATGTCATTCAGCAGGTCGGCCAGGCGTTCTTCGGCTAAGAAGACGCTTTGCGCTGCCTGCTAATCTAGAATTGTGAGTAGGGACCCGGTCACCGATCACGTTGAAAAGACCCCAGTGGAAACGAACCCGGACGTGAACAACGATCAGGCGCACGTCGATTCACCCGCCGCGATGGAAGCGATCACGGCCGAGCGCGACCGCTTGTCCGCCGAAAATTCCGAGCTACAGGATCGTTTTCTGCGCTTCCAGGCCGAATTCCAGAACTTTCGCAAGCGCGCCGACAAAGACCGTCTGGAGTTCAGCGAGTACGCCAGCATGGAAGCCGTCCGCACGCTGCTTCCGATCATCGACGACTTCGAACGCGCCTTACAGACCGAAACTTCGGACAAAACCTACGCCCAGGGCATGGACCTGATCCGGCAGCGCCTGTTCGACACCCTCAAGAAACTGGGCCTGGAGCCGATGGTTGTTCAGGGAGAGCCGTTTGATCCGCACGTCCACCACGCCGTGGAGATGGTGGAGACCGAAGACGCACCCGACCATACCGTGCTTGCCGAATTCCAGCGTGGCTATAACTTCAAGGGCCGTCTTCTGCGTCCCGCGATGGTCAAGGTCGCCGTCGAGCCGAAGCGAGATTAATCCGTGAGCGTGACCAAAAGAGACTATTATGAAGTCCTCGGTGTAGTCCGGGACTGCGACGACGCGGTGCTCAAGGCGTCGTACCGCAAGCTTGCCTTGGCGCATCACCCGGACCGCAATCCAGGCGACAAGCACGCCGAGGAGAAGTTCAAGGAAGCCGCCGAAGCCTATAGCGTCCTGAGCGATCCGCAGAAGCGCGCAGCCTATGACCGCTTCGGCCATCAGGGTGTACCTACCGCCGCCGGCGGAGGCTTCGATCCCAACGGAATGCCCGACCTGAGCGACATCCTGAACGAGATGTTCGGGTTCGGCGACGTGTTCAACTCCGGATCGCGCCAGCAGCGCCGGTCACGTCCCCAGCGCGGCGAAGATCTGCGCTACGACCTGGACATCAGCTTCGAAGATTCGATGCGCGGCCTGGCGGTCGATATTCAGGTTCCCCGCATGGAAGAGTGCGGCCGTTGCAAGGGCAAAGGCGCCGAGCCCGACGACGGCGTGACGACCTGCCCTACCTGCCGCGGCCGGGGCGAAGTGATCTATCAGCAGGCGTTCCTTTCGGTGCGCCGCACCTGCAGCACATGCAGCGGCCGCGGCCAACTGATCCGCCGTCCCTGCAAGGAATGCAAAGGCCAGGCTTATCTGCAGCGCGAACGCAAGCTCAAGGTCAACATTCCGGCGGGGGTCGACAATGGCACGCAGCTCCGCCTGTCGCAGGAAGGCCAGCCCGGCGCAAACGGCGGACCCCCTGGAGATTTGTTCGTAGTGTTGAAGGTCGCCGAGCACCCGGTGTTCGAGCGGCACGAATTCGACCTGCACTGCACGGTTCCGGTGAATGTCGCACAGGCCGCGCTGGGATGCTCGGTGGACGTTTTGACGTTCGACGGGTTGCAGACCGTGAAGGTCCCCGAAGGATCGCAGGCCGGCCAGCGATTGAAGCTGAAGGGGCTCGGTGTTCCGCACCTCAACTCCAGCACGCGCGGCGATCTCTACATTCACGTGGCGGTGAAAATCCCGCAAAAGCTTACGCGCGACCAGCGCCGCCTGCTTGAGGAGCTCCGCGACACGCTTCCGGCTGAAAATGAGCCGGAAGAGAAGAGCATCCTGTCCAAGGTCAAAGACTACTTCATGTAGAAGATGGCCGCCGGAAGGGGACGGCGACATGGCCCGATTTTGGAACGTTCTCTTCAGCGGAAGTCGTTTCATTTTTTGGACCTTGGCTCCTTTGTTGCTCCTCTGCGCAGTCTCCATGACGTTGCTGGAAGACCCGTGGACTTTTCAGAACACTACGACAGTTCTCGCATTTGATGCGATAGCTGTCTTGCTGATTTTGGCTCTATACAATCCGAAGCGTTTCTGGTGGGCCGCTCGAGGGGTGACAGCAACGGTGTTCGTAGCCTATTCTGCAGCTCTGGTCGAGGAAGCGTTTCTCGGCAGAAGCACTTCACACTAAAAGAATTCGAAACCGGGCCTTTCAACGATACACGGGTTCCTAGTCTAGAAAATGCGTCGTTATGGCGAGTTGGACACTGACGGCTAGACTGTTACTGGCAAGTCCAACCAGATCCGTAGCGAGGCGCTAACTTGGTCCATCTGGGACCCTGAGAGGCGCCCAATCCGCTGCCGGATCCGTCCTCTATCGACGGTGGCCATCCTGTCCACCATTACTTCAGAATCGGCACGGAGGCCGCTTGCACGGGACGCCAACACCTTCACCCTGAAGACGGTGAAACCGGTCAGATCCGACGAGATGGGACAGAGCACGGCACTGGCATGGGAATCATTGAAAAGGTCGGATTGGATGACAACCGCGGGACGTGGCTTGCCATGGTCCCGTCCAAAAACCGCAACGACGAGATCGCCCCGGCGAAAGCCAGGGTTAGTCGGCATCCCAGACCTCGGCGACCGCCTCTTCCCAGAGTTTCGCGTCTTTCCACTTCTTTTTGCTCGCCGCGATCGACTGCCGCCGTGCTTCGGCTCGCAGCAAATCCATGTTGTGGCGTTGGAGGTATTCCGCGAGCGCTTCCTTGATGATCCAGTTCTTGCCTTTGTTCATCCGGCGAGCGGCACTCTCGAGACGATCCTTGAGATCGTCCGGGATACGAATGCTGGTGGTTGAAGACGCCACAGCCCCAGCGTAACACAGTTGCAACACACTCTACAGCCGCCCCGACCGTTCCAATCGCCGCCGCAGATCCTCGGCGATTGGACCCATCTCCTCCACCGCAACCTTCATCTTCCGCCGCCAGTTGGGATGCTGCCACGTGCTCGCAGGCAGGTTCTGCTGCTGGGTCTCTCCGGTCAAGTCTTCCTGATTGACGATGGCCAGCGCGCACGGCGTCGCCAGCACGAATGCCAGCGGATCGTGAGCGAATCCGGCCCGCTGCAACGCGTCTTCCAGGCGGCCGAGTTCATCCCGCCGGGCGGCCCACTGCTGCTCATAGCCCGCCTGATCGACCAACCCCGCACCGCGGCGAGCTTCGATATCGCGCCCTTCGACGAATCCCGCCAGCGTCGGCAGATCGTGCGTGGTGGTCGAGACCGCTGCGTGCGCCGGATACTCGTGCGGCAGGCGAAAACTTCCATCCGGATTCTTCTCGAACCACAGGAGCCGGTATCCCAAAATCCCCATCTCCCCCAGCTTGTGCCGCACCGACCATTCCACCGTCCCCAGGTCTTCTCCGATCACGATGAATCCGCCACGCACGCTTTCGAGCGCCAGGATTTTGAGCAGGTCCTCGGCATAATCTTTCACGTAGACGCCTTGCGCCGCCGTGAGCTCGTCCGGGATCCAGAAAAGGCGGAAGAACCGCATCACGTGATCGATGCGCAGCGCGCCGCCGTGCCGCGCGTTCTTTCGGATCGACTGCGCGAACAGCTCGTAGCCGTTTCTGCGATGCGCTTCACGATCGGGCGGCGGAAATCCCCAATCCTGGCCGCTGGGAGCGAGCTCATCCGGCGGGGCTCCGACGCGAGCCCCGTCCGCATAGAAAGGCCGGTTCATCCACAGATCCGCGCCGAACCGGTCGGTCGCCAGCGCCAGATCGTGATACAGCCCGATCTTCATCCCCCTGACGATGGCGTGATCCTGCGCCTCGGCCAACTGCCGGTCCACCTGCCACTGCATGAACTCGTGAAACAGAACTTCATCGCGATGCTCATCGGCGAATTTCGCGACAGCGGGAGACCCGGGATCCCGATACCATTCCGGCCAGTCCTTCCACAACCAGACTTCCGGATTCTGGCCGTGGATATACTCATCGAGCGCGCAGAACACGGCAAAATCGTGCAGCAGCGCGCCTTCGACCCGCACGAATTCCTCAAAGGCGCCGGTGTGGCCCGACTCCTGAAATCGTTGGAATGACCGGCGCAACGCCCGCAGCTTGATCCTGGCCACTCGCTCGTATTCCACGAACTCGGTCGCTCGCAGCTCGGCGATCTCATTTCGGGGAGCATCTTCGGGCAAAAACCCTGGGACGCGCTCCACATCCAAGTAGAGATAATTCCGGTACAACGAGCACAGCGGCAGATACGGACTGGTATTGTACGGCTGGCGGTTGGGAATCGCGTGCAGCGGATTCAGCGCGATGAAAGCCGCGCCCGAGGGAGCCAGCGTATCGACCAGAGCCCGAAGATCCGTGAAATCGCCGCAACCCCAGTTGCGCGCCGAACGCACGCCATACAGGCTGACGGCGACACCAGCCGGACGTCCTTCCATCTGGCGCGCCCGCCGCGGGCATACGATGAACCGGACGTCTTGAAACGCTTCCAGTTCTGGTTCTTTCATCCAGTAGGCAATCAGGTCGTGATAGCCCAACCGCAGGGCGGGCAACGGTACGCGCTTGGAAATGAACTCGCGCCCCGCGATGGAGACTCGCTCCAGCTCCGGCAGTTCCGGCAGCCAGAACCAGTGGTGCTCCATCTCGCCGTTCTCCCACCGGAATTCGAGCTTCACCGATCCGCCGGCGCGCTCGGCGGGAATTCGCAGCGGAAGCGCGTCGGAATCTTCGAACACAACCAGCGTGGGATCGAACGCGCGCGACCACCGGTCCAGATCGCGCTCCAGACTGGCGCGTTCCAGGTCTTGTTCACTCTCGGCAGGCAGGCCCAGAGCCACCAGCACCGCGCGCAGGGTTTCGTCGGTGGCCGCGTGGGTCCGCCCCCAGGTGTCGGTGTATTCGAGCTCGACGCCCCACCGGGTGGCGGCGCGCTCCAAAGCTTCCCGGTTGGACGCCAAACTCCAGTGTAAACGCCCGTGAGATAATATTCTTCGTGGAAGAGCCCAAATTTCAGTTGAGCCAGCCGCCCGCGTTGTTCGCGCGCGTCGACGATGAACCCGAAGCGATGGACGAATTCGGGCAATCCATCCTCACCACGTCGCTCGACAAGGTGATTAACTGGGCCCGCAAGAATGCCATCTGGCCGATGAGCTTTGGCTTGGCCTGCTGCGCCATCGAGATGATGTCGATGATCGCCTCGCGCTACGACATTTCGCGTTTCGGCGCGGAAGTCATGCGCGGATCGCCGCGACAGAGCGATCTGATGATCATCGCCGGACGAGTATCGAATAAGATGGCCCCGGTCATCCGCCGCCTGTACGAGCAGATGCCCGAGCCCAAGTGGGTGATCTCTATGGGCGCCTGCGCCACCTCCACCGGCGTGTTTTCGAATTACGCCCTGGTGCCGGTGAACCAGGTGATCCCCGTCGATGTGTATGTCCCCGGCTGCCCCCCGCGGCCGGAGCAGTTGATCTACGCCATCATGCTCCTGCAGAAGAAGATCGAGCAGGACAAGAACGTCGTGGCGAAGGTTTTGAACCTGGCGTAATCCTCCCGATTCGGAACCGCTCCATTACTGCCGCGGCTCTGTATGCCGATTCCGAGCCGCGAGAGTCATCGAGCAGTCGCCATCCTCCTTCCCCTTGCCATTCTAGGAGAGTCATGCTAGGATTCCCCTAGTCATTCTAGGAAGGAGTCCTTTCTCATGGCTAAACCGCCCGTTGAGATCCTGCAAGGGACGCTCGACATGCTGATTTTGAAGGCCGTTTCGCTCGGCCCGCTGCATGGCTACGGCATTCTGCTGCGAATCCAGCAGATCTCCAAGGAAGCCTTACAGATTCCCCAAGGATCGCTGTACCCCGCGCTGGCCCGGCTGGAACACGGCGGATTCGTCACCTCCGAATGGGGAGAGAGCGAGAACAATCGCCGCTCCAAGTTTTATGAACTGACCGCGGCCGGGCGGAAACACCTCACCGAAGAAACTGCGTACTGGTCACGCCTCAGCGAGGCCATCGGCGACGTCCTGAAGGCGCGGCCTAGCGAGGTGTAGGCCATGTTCAAGCGATTCCGACCCCTGTTCCACCGCGGGCGCTTTGAATCGGACCTAGATGCCGAACTGCGCGATCATATGCAGAAATACCGCGACGACCTGGTCTCCCGCGGGGTCTCTCCGCAAGAAGCAGAACTGCGCGCGCGCCGTGAGTTCGGACGCGTGACCGCCGTCAAAGAAGAGGTTCGAGAATCCTCCGGCTTGGCCTGGGCCGACACTGCCGCTCGCAACTTTCGCTACGCCTTTCGCGTTCTGCGCAAGAACCCGGCGTTCTCGCTGACCGTGATCGTCACACTGGCGCTCTGTATCGGCGCCAACACGGCGATCTTCAGCATCGTGGATGCGATGCTCTTCCGTCCGCTTCCCTACCCCGAACCGGATCGTCTGGCTCGCGTGGCGCGTCAGGATCGCAGCGATCGAGGCTGGTATGAACAAGTCCAGGTAACCGGCCGCACTTGGGAGTATATTCGCGATCACGCGCGCACGATGGACGTGGCCGTACACAGTGGGTTTGAAGGCGTGAATCTGGTGGCGCCGGCCGGCGGGGCACAGTATATCCGCCAAGTTCGCGTCTCCACAGGCTTCTTCCGCGTGTTGGGCGTTTCGCCGATGATCGGGCGGGAAATCGCTCCCGAGGAAGACCGCAATGGCGGCCCAGCGGTAGCCGTCTTGAGCCACGGATTGTGGACACGCCTGTTCGCCTCCGATGCCGGAATTCTGGGGCAGACCATATTGCTGCGGGGCGAGCCCTTCACCGTGATCGGGGTGATGCCACAAAGCTTCGACACCTCGCCGTCGGCCGACCTATGGACGCCGCTGCGCCCCTCGACGCGCGGCGAAGGTGGCGGGACGAACTATTCGATGATCGTGCGCCTGCGGCCGGGCTCTTCGATGGCACAAGCGAATGCGGAGCTGGAGACGCTCGGCGCTGGGTTCATCGCCGAGAATCATTTCAAGCTGGCGTCCATGCGGTGGCACCTGATCACCGTACAGCGAGCCAATGGCGACAGCGACCGCGGGCCTGTCCTTCTGTTGTGGGCCGCCGTCGGCTTGGTCCTGCTGATTGGATGCGTGAATATCGCCGGACTGATGCTCGCCCGGGGCGGCTCGCGCCAGCACGAAATCGCCACCAGAATGGCGCTCGGAAGCGGGCGCGGCGGCATACTCGCGCAACTGCTCTCGGAGAGCTTGCTGCTGGCGGTCGTGGGCGGCATCGGCGGATTCGCACTGGGCGCGCTTGCCATGGACGCGCTGAAACCCGTGGTGACGGCCACGCTGCGGCCCACGCAACCCATCACGATGGATGCGCGGGTGATGATCGTGACCGCGTTGACCGCTCTGCTGACCGGCCTGATCTTCGGATTCTATCCGGCCTTGGCCAGTTCGCGCGGCGACCTGATCCAGGCGCTGGGCAGTTCCAGCCGAACGGCTTCGGCGCACAGGAACGCGTGGGCGCGCCGCGGACTGGTGGTGTGTGAAGTCGCGCTCGGCATGGTGCTTCTGGTGAGCGCTGGCCTGGTGTTGCGTCCGCTGCTCTACCTAAACGGATTGAATCCCGGGTTCGACCCGCGCAACGTGCTGACCGCGAGCCTTTCGCTGCGGGATGCACGTTACACCACCGACAGCGCGATTCATCGGCTGTTCGACACTTCCTTGACCAAGCTCCGCGAGACGCCTGGCGTCGAAGCCGCGGGAATCGGATTGACGCTGCCTTACGAGCGGCCGTTGAATAACGGAATGCGCATTATGGATGGACCCCATGCCATGCCTGAAGTGCAAGGCACGGACCTGCTCTACGTCACTCAGGGGTATTTTGAGACGCTTCGCTTCACGATGCAGCGCGGACGCAAATTCGAAGACCAGGATCGGGCCGAAGCGCCTTTGGTCGCGATCGTGAACGAAACTTTTGTACGCCAGTTTCTTAAGGAGGATTCTCCGCTGGGCCGCCATGTGAATCTGGGCGGCACCGTTCATGAGATTGTCGGCGTGGTGACGGATGTGCAGCAGCAGAGCGGTTTGGGCGGCTTCGGACCAGTGGCGCCATCGCCCACAGTCTATGTCCCTGCGGCGCAACTTGCGGGCAAGGATTTCGTGGCCATGCACAACTATTACTCCCCGCATTGGGTGGTGCGCTCGGCGGGTCCGCTAGCCGAAATCGCACAGGCTATGCGTGCGGCGGTGGCTTCCGTCGACCGCCAGCTTCCGTTCGCGGAATTCCGCAGCATGGATGAGGTTCGCTCGGGCGCATTTGCCCGCCAGCGGCTCCAGGCGGTTCTGCTGGGATCGCTCGCCGCGCTCGCTTTGGTACTGGCGGCGGTAGGCATCTATGGCCTGGTAGCCCACTCGGTGATGGAGCGCACGCGCGAGTTTGGCATTCGTCTAGCGCTTGGGGCTTCGCGCTGGCAGGCGATGGGACAAGCCGCGCGGCCGGGCATTCTGCTGACGCTGATCGGCGCAGGGATCGGCTATTTCCTGGCGCGCAGCGCAGGACGATTGCTTGCGCATGTGCTGTGGCGCGTCCAGGCTGACGACAGGACCGCTTTCGCAGGCGTGACGGCAATTTTGGTGATCGTCGCCGCTCTAGCCAGCCTGCTCCCGAGCCTTCGCATCGCGCGTCTCGATCCAGCCACGACGCTGCGGGAAGAATAACGGGAGGACCGCCCCGTGTTGCGGGCGTTCGGCGTCGAATAGTTAACATAGGAGAGAAGCATGTCCGACTTCTCTCGGGATACGGCGCCGGCCATCGAAGTTAAAGATCTCCGGAAGCTGTACGACCAGAAGGCCGCCGTGGATGGACTCACCCTCAGCGTTCCGCGCGGCTGTTTCTTCGGCTTCCTGGGACCCAACGGCGCCGGCAAAACCACCACCATCAAGATGCTGATGGGCCTGGCGACGCCTACCTCGGGCTCCATCCGTCTGCTCGGGCTGCCGATGCCGGAGGAGGGCCTGGCGATCAAGCGTCAGATCGGACTGGTTCCCGACGAATCCCTGCTGTTCGATCACCTCACCGGCGGCGAGTTCATCGAATTCGTCGGCCGCATCTACGGCCTGGAGCGCGCCGTTGCGAGAGAACGCAGCCAGGAGCTGCTGAACCTGTTCGAGCTGGGCGATGCGTCGCGCAAGCTGATCGCCGAGTATTCGAAGGGAATGCGCAAGCGCGTGGCGATGGCGGCCGCGTTGATCCACCGGCCCCAGCTTTTCCTGATGGATGAGCCGTTTGAAGGCGTGGACGCGGTCGGCGCGCGATTGATGAAAGATATCCTGCTCGACCAGGTCCGCCACGGCGCGACGATCTTTCTTACGTCACATGTATTGGAAGTGGTGGAGCGCCTGTGCGACCGGGTCGCGATCATCAACGAAGGCAAGCTGGTGCAGGAAGGCTCCATGGACGAACTGCGCGGATCGTCGAAGACTTTGGAAGACGCGTTCGTTCGCGCCGTGGGCATCGGCACCATGCGCGAAACTCTGGATTGGCTGTGAACCCGTCGTGAAAACATGGGAATGAATCAGGCCCGCGCGATCCTCTGGGGCCAATGGCGTTCGCTGCGCAACTCCTTCCTGCGGCGGGGCATCGGCTGGAGCGCATTTGTCGGCGTGATCTGGTATGGATTCTGGATCGCCGCCGCGTTCGCCGTCATGCTGCTGACCAGCTCGCCGCTGTCCGCCAGTTTGTCGGGAGTCTTTCTGCTGGTCTTCCTCTACTGGCAGGTGGTCCCGGTGCTGATGGCCGCTTCTGGAGCCTCGCTCGATCTTCGCAAGCTCCAGGCCTATCCCGTTCCGATCAAGCAATTCTTCGCACTCGAGGTGATGCTCCGCGTCACGGTGGCCGTCGAGGTGGTTCTCGTCCTGATCGGCGCGGGGATCGGGATTATACGGAATCCCACGCTGCATGCCTGGAATGCGCTGGGATTGGTGCCCTTCGCGGCGTTCAACCTGGTGCTGGGGGTTGGATCGCGCGACACCATCGCGCGTCTTCTCGCCCGGCGGCGCATCCGTGAGGCGGCATTCTTTCTTCTGATACTGGCTGCGTCGCTGCCGAGGCTTCTGTTCACTCCAGGGACTGAATCTTCGGGCCGGTTTCGCGCCTTAATGGCGCGTGGATCGTGGCCCGGCTGGCCCTGGACGGCGACGGCGGATTTTCTTCAAGGACGTGGGCAACTCCGGTCCCTGGCGATCCTCATCGCGTGGCTGGCCACCGCCGGGCTCCTCAGCTACTGGCAGTTCCGCCGCACCATCTTCTTCGATGTCGACGCCGCATCCGCGCGTTCGTCGAGCGGATCCGCCATTTCGGGCGTTCGAGAGCAATTCGTCGAACGATTCTTCCGGTTGCCGTCCATGCTTCTGGGCGATCCATTAGGCGCGCTGGTCGAAAAGGAAGTGCGTTTCCTGACGCGCTCGCCGCGATTCCGTCTGGTGTTCCTCATGGGATTCACGTTCGGCCTGCTGATCTGGCTGCCGGTGGCCCTGGGCGGTCAGGACAGCTCACGATCATTCCTCGGCTCAAATTACCTGACCGTGGTCAGCGTGTACTCACTGCTGCTGCTTAGCGAAGCGTGTTTCTGGAACTCTTTCGGATTCGACCGCTCGGCCGCCCAGTTCTATTTTCTGGCACCCGTCGCGTTTTCACGCGTCATGATCGGGAAGAACCTGAGCGCGTTGTTCTTCATTGCCCTGGAGATTGGAGTCATCGCCCTGGTGTGCGGATTGTTGGGAATGCCTCTGCGCCCGCGCACCTTGGCCGAGTCTTTCGGAGTGGCGGGGGTGGTCAGCATCTTCCTGCTGGCCGCGGGCAACCATCTCTCCATTCGTCAGCCGCGCGCGATGAATCCGGCGGCCTCATTCCGCTCCGGAGCGTCCGGCCGTGTGCAGGCGATCCTTTTCCTGATTTACCCGATTGCTTTTGTGCCGGTCGCCCTGGCCTACCTGGCTCGATACGCGTTTGCCAGCGAGGCTGCGTTCTTCGCCGTCCTGGCTGTGGATGCGGCGATCGGGGCCGTCGTCTACAAACTGTCGCTCGACTCCGCCGTGGCCGCAGCCGGGCAATTGAAGGAACAGATGGTCACCGCACTCTCGCGCGGCGAGGGTCCGATTACCACCTGAGTTACACTTCGAGAGAATGGATCGGCAAGTTCAGAGCAGGTTTGACGAGGTTTGGGCCATTCTGGAACGAACGGCCCAACGTGGCGAGCAGGCCGAGGCTCGCTTCAATCGCCGCATGAATGCGGCTGACAAGCGGATGGATGCGGCCGAAAAGCGCATGGACCGCGCGGATAAGCAGATAGAGGCCACGCGCAAGCTCGTTGTATCGGGCATGAAGATCGTGATGCGAAACTCGGCCGACATCAAATCGCTCGGCAAACGAATGGACACGTTCCTCCGCAGCGCTGGGAACGGGCACACCGGCGGAAACGGCCACGGCCCCAAGCGAAGCCGCTAGACCGCCGACTTGGCGAGCGGCGCCCTCTCGATTGCCAATAGCTTTTCTTTAACGGTGAGCCCGCCGCCGAATCCTCCCAGCCCGCCGTCACCCGCGATCACGCGGTGGCACGGGATCACGATCGGAATCCGGTTCTTGCCGTTCGCCGACCCCACCGCGCGCGACGCCTTGGGATTCCCCACGCGTTTGGCCAGCTCGCCATACGAGATCGTTTCTCCGTAGGGGATCTCTTGCAGCTTTCGCCACACCTTGCGCTGGAAGTCCGTGCCTTCGGGCGCCAGGGGGAGATCGAAATCCTTTCGCTGCCCCGCGAAGTACTCGCGTAACTGCCGCACCGCTTCCGCCAGCGGACCGCTCATGGATTGGGTCCACCCCGCCTCCGGCTTATGGGGCTTGCCGTTCTTGGGAAACCCGATCAGATGAATGGCGTCTTCATCGCCTGCGATCAGCAAAGGGCCGATCGGGCTATCGGTGTAACAGTACTTCATAGCCACAGTATAAGATGGAGGGACATGGCACTTGCCGTTTTGCTGTTTGTCTTTTTCTGCATCATCGCGCTGATTGGCTTGTTCGTCTTTCCGCCCACCAAGTGGGTGAAGTGGTTCGCCAACGACGATAAGAAGAGATAGATTCCGCTCAGGGATCAGTCTTTCCGCGTCGCGATCACGATCATTTCGAGAGACGAATCCGTGAACGGCGACCGGTCGAGGCTGCCGTAGAGCTCGGTTATTTCGAATCCCGCCCGCGCCATGAGGTGCTCCAATTCAAAACGAAAGAAGTACCGCATGGGGAACGCCTGCACGATTCGCTTAATAGCGCCGGCGGCATCACGAACATAGTAGATCAGCTCGATATCGTTGGTTTGCTCAGCGGGATGTTTAGCGGTTATCCGGTACATGCGGCGCATTGTGCGCCCATCCGCCATGGCCAGCTCCGCAGTGTCCTCGATCTCATCAGGGTGGATGGCGCTGGCGAGCGCCTGAAGATTTGGGTTGAAGACATCCAGGGCCAGCTTCCCTCCGGGCCGGAGGTGCCGGTGCACGCACGCTAGAAAACTCAGTTGCTCTTCGACACTTATCAGGTGCTGAAGTGGGCGAAACGGAACTGTGGCAAGCGCGAATGTGCGGCCGAGGGAAAAGCTTGTCATGTCCGCTTCGATGAGCGTTATACGGTTCTGAACTTCAGGAGTCAATGCCCGCAACTTCGTCCGGCATCGATCCATCATGGAACCCGATTGGTCGAGGCCTGTGATGGCGCACCCCGATTCGGCTGCCGGAATCAGGATCCGGCCCGTGCCGCAGCCGAGTTCGAGCACCTCGCCTTTAGCGGCGCGGCAAAGATCGACATAGAACGCCACATCCTTGCGATCCCGATACAGGGGAATGTGATCGTACAACTCGCCAATCTCAGGGTGAGCGTCGTAATTCGCGTTCATGTGCGTTCATTTGCGGCGAGGCGGCTTGCAGAAATAAGCAGCGCCGCCGGGGTCCATCCGAACTCGACTACGCGGGCGTGAATCTTTTTGAGGCCCACCAAGTCAGCGTAGAACATCGGCCCGCCGCGATACGCCGGGAAACCATAACCGGTCAGGTAAATGACGTCGATATCCACCGCTCGCGACGCGATGCCTTCCTCAAGCACCTTGAAGCCTTCATTGATCAGCGCGTAGATGCACCGCTCGACGATTTCCTCGTCAGAAATCGATCGCGTGTCCTTCTGCACCAATTTGAAAACGTCGGGATCGGGAACCGGTTTGCGATTTTCGTCGTAGCGATAGAAACCTGCTCCAGTCTTCTGGCCATAACGTCCCGCCGCGTAGAGTTTCGCGATCGCTTCCGGCGCTTTCGTACCAGTGCGAGGCGGGAACTCCTGCTCAATTCGCCAAAACACGTCGATCCCGCTCATATCGGCCATTGCCAGAGGGCCCATAGCCATTCCGAAATCGGTGAGCGCGCGATCCACTTGTTCGGGCGTCGCGCCCTCTTCTACCAGAAACTGCGCTTCATTCATGTATGGGAACACCATACGGTTGCCGACGAAGCCAAATCCGTTCCGCACCACCACTCCGACCTTCTTGAGAGTTTTCGCCAGCGCCATGGCGGTCGCGATCACCGGCTTCTCCGTGGCCTTCCCCCGCACGATCTCGACCAGCCGCATCACATTCGCGGGGCTGAAGAAGTGGGTGCCGATCACCATCTCCGGCCTCGACGTCACCGCGGCGATCGCGTCGATGTCCAGCGTCGAAGTATTCGAAGCCAACACGCACTCGCGTTTGGCGATCTTATCGATCTCCGCGAACACCTGCTTCTTGAGAGCCATCGATTCGAACACCGCTTCGATGATGATGTCGACTTGGTCGAAGCCCTCCCAGCCGAGCTGGGGCGAAATCCTAGCAATCCGTTCTTCCGCGGCGGCCGTCGTGAGCCGTCCGCTTTTGACCGATCTTTCGTAGTTCTTGCGAATGGTCGCCAAGCCGCGATCGAGTGCCGCCTGCTCGGTGTCCTTGACCCGGACGGGAATGCCGGCATTGGCGAGGGCCATTGCGATTCCGCCGCCCATGGTGCCCGCCCCAATTACGCCCGCACTCCGGATCGCATAAAGAGCCGTGTCCTTGGGAATGTCCGGGACCTTGGCCACCGCGCGCTCGGCGAAAAACGCGTAAATCAAAGCCTTGCATTGGTCTGAGAACAAGCATCGCTCAAAGATCTCGGCTTCCCTCCTGAGACCCTCATCGAACGACGTGGTAATCGCAAGTTCCACGGCGTCAATCGCGGCAAGGGGAGCAATCAGATTGCGACGACTCCGCTTGCATTGCGCGCGCAGAGCGGCCAGAGCTTCGGTGGGGATCAGCTTATCATCCCGGTCGCGTGTTTTCCAGACGGGCTGTCCCATGACCTCATGGGCGAACTCAATCGCGCCTTCGCGAAGATCGCCTTTGACGATCCAATCGAGGATGCCCCAGTCCTTAGCCACGTCCGTCGGGATGCTGTCGCCGAAGGCACACATCTCGGCCGCCTCTGCAACGCCAGCTAGTCTCGGCAGCCGCTGCGTCCCGCCCGCGCCCGGAATCAGCCCGATCTTCACTTCCGGCTGCCCGACCTGCGCGTCCGGAGTCGCCACCCGATAGTGTCCGGCCATCGCCAATTCCAGACCGCCCCCGAGCGCCATACCGTGAATCGCCATGATCACAGGCTTGGTGCAATTCTCGATCGCGTTGAGCACCGGATGAAACGGTGGCATCTGTCCAATACCAGCGTGGATCTCGGCAAGCTCGTTGATGTCCGCACCAGCTACGAACGTCCGCCCGCTTCCCATCACGACAATCGCACGCACGTCCGTGTGTTTCTCCAGAGCATCGAACGCGGTTCTAAGGCCTTCGAGCACGGCGGAACTGAGCGCGTTCACAGGCGGATTGTCGATGGTGATGACGCCGATATCGCCTTGAACAGAGTAAGTAACGAATGTTTCCATGTCTGTCGTTTCTAGCTTGACACTTTTGTGGGCAGGTCTTAAGATGAAGGCATCACTGAGGAAGGAGGTGGTCCAGTCTAATGTCATCTGGCAGTAGAAAAAACAGTACTCAAACCACGCGTGAGGTGGCCGACTGTTAAAGTCGACCCGCTAACGTTCAGGTTTCGATCAGTGTCGAGGCCGCTGCTCCTGTGGAACGGCCCCCTCAACGCGAAGAGAGTCTGATAAACGATCACAGAGCCCCGCTGCGGCCCTCAAAAGCCGTTGGCGGGGTTTTGTGTGTCTAGAGCTTGTGGTATATTGAAATTTCCCATGAAAGCTGGAATTCACCCCGCCTACGAAGAAATCAACGTCGTCTGCGCTTGCGGGCACACGTTCAAGACGCGCTCGGCTCATAAGGGCGACATCCGCGTCGAAATTTGCTCCGCCTGCCACCCGTTCTTTACAGGGAAGCAGAAGCTGATCGACACCGAAGGCCGCGTCGACCGGTTCCAAAAGAAGTATCAGAAGGTCCGCGACGCCCAAGCCGCGGCTGCCGCAGCCAAAAAGAAGCCGGTCCCCGTTTCTTAAGCGCCTTAACGGACCCTGATCGTCAACGACGCACTCTTGCTGTTCCCGTTCGCGTCTTCCGCCTTCAGTATGTAAGTCGTCGTTTGCTTGGGGAACACGTTCAGGCAGTGCGATAACGCAGGCTTGATGGGTTCCACTCCCGGCTCGATCTTCACTTGCGTGGCGTTCGAGACGCCGTAGCACAAGACTACGCGTTCTCCCGGGGATACGTCCCCCTTCGCCGCGCCAAACGACAGAATCTTGAGCTCGTCACCGCCGAACCCGGAGACCACCCTTTGCTCCTCGTCGGCTAATTTCTGCTGGGCTTCGCGTTCCGCTTCCGCGGCAGCCTGGCGCCGGGAGTAGAATATCCAGCCGCTATAGAGGGCGGCCAGAACCATTAGAAAACTGGTGTAAGGGAGAATGCGGCGTAGCAAAAAAGGTCAGAAGCCGCCGGGGCCGCCGCGAGGGCCGCCCTTCTTCATTCGATCCTCGCGCTCCTTCTGCAGACGGTCGTATTCCACCTTCTGTTCGGGAGATAGCATCGCGCGCATCTTGTCCATCTGCTCGCGCCGGATTTCCTGTTGGGCAGGTATCGTTCCGCGATGTACTTCGTCCATCCTGGCCCGAGTTTCATCCATGATCAGACCCACCTTCACGACCTGATCGTCCGTCAGTTTAAGATGACTCTTCCAGAAGTCAATAATCCCGCGACGAACATCTTCCGGACTCTTGGGTGCCTTGCCGCTCTTGGCCGGTGAAACACGATACGTGCCATACACGTGATCGCCGAACCCTCCCAGAATGGCGCCGCTGATAAACACCAGGCCGATGTACAGGGCGATCGAACTGCGAGTCAAGTTCATCGCAGGTCAGCAGCGGAAAGCACATCCACATAGTCGTTGGAGTGTTCCGCAGCGAGAGCATCCACGTAGGTCCCGCTGTAGAATACTTCGTCGTTATTGCCGCGGGGAATCAGAACTACGCTCATAACCAGGGCCAAAGCGATACTGGCCATCACACAGATCTGAGCGAGACGGCGAAAAACGGATGTGGTTTCTACGCGGCGCGCTTCGATCTTCTGCCACAGTTGTGGCATGAAGTTGGGGCTTGCATCGGTATCAGGAGTCGCTTCCCGATACTCAACCCATAGCGCGTCGAGCCTGTCTTTCATGCGATCCATTCTATACCTCCGGACATCGATTTTGCTACCCGCCCGCCTCAGGCTCCCCGGCTTCGTAAGCCTTTAGAACCCGCTGCCTAGCCCGGAACAACCGTACCTTCAGAGCGTTTTCATTCACCTGGTATATCTTCTCCAGCTCCTTGAGAGATAACCCTTCCACTTCCTTCAGCGTCAGGAGGATCCGGTCTTCCTCGGAAATCTTCCCGAGCAAGTCGTCCACGGTCTCCCGGATTTTCGTCCGGCGTACTTCTTCTACGTTGACTTTCCCACCTGCGGCAGCATCCGCCATCATTACCTGCTGCTCGCTCAAATCCGACATCCGGCTCTCGTGCCGCCGGCGCTGCTTGCGCAGATAATCATACGCCGCATTCACCGTCAGCCGGTACAGCCACGGCTCAAATACTTCCGCCGTCCTCAGCTGGTCCAAAGAAAAATACAGCCTGAGAAAAACTTCCTGTCCGACGTCTTCTACATCTTCCGGCCTGCCGATGAGCCGCGCGATGGTCCCCAGGATCCGTTTGCGGTACGCCTGCACCACCTGGTTAAACGCACTGTCATCGCCACTCCGAGCCCGTACTATGAGTTCGAAGTCAACCAGCATGACCGCCGCCACTCCCAGCGTTACCGGCGGTACTAAAAGTCCAATCCCTACAAGAAAAAAGGCGCACCGGCTCACTGCTAGGTTACAACAGTTCAGCCCCCTGGGCTACGGGTGGCTATTTGGCGCTCAAATCCCTTTATATCTGTGAGATACGGGCGCTGACGACCTATTTCCCCTATTTTGCGGGAGCCGGATCGGGTACCGGGATGTCGTTTGATGCCGTCCGGCGCTTGAATTTCCAGTGTCCGTTCTCCCGGACGAAGGTGTCGTCATAGCGCCCAGCCTGCGAGATCGCGGGCTTCTTGTCCGGTCCTGGAGTCACGAAAGTCCAGCGCGACCAGGCCGTCGCGGTGTCCCCATGCACGTCGATTTTGAAATTGGTCAGGATGTGGAAGGTATTACCCCGATTGGGTCCGGTAATATTCTTTTCCATGAACGCCTGGATAGCGGCGGGACCCTGGACGGTGCCGAATCCGCCCACCCATTCGCCGTCCTTGGCGAACAGCCGCGAGTAGGCCGCGAAGTCGCGGGCGTCGAGGAAGCGGCCGTAGTCGAGCAGAACGCCCTGGATCTCCTGGACGTCCTCCAGCCGCTGGACTCGGGCGGCCAGCGACTTGCTGTCCTGGGCGAATAGCGGCGTCAGCGTGAGCAGAAAAATGAGACTCGCTCGCAGGGCGTTCACCTCGACGAGAGTGTATCACCGCAGGACCTGCTTGAATGGGATTACATGGTCAGCAAACCCATGGTGGTGGTCCTAGCCGGGCCGCCGTGTAGCGGGAAAACGACGGCGGGCGCCTGGCTCGCATCGACACTGCCCGGGATTCATCTGCACGTCGATGCGATATTGACCGCGATCCTTCCCGGTTCGGACCGATGCCTCCAAGACCGCCGTCTCGCGTATGAAGTCGCCGCGCGAGCCATAAAACCCGTGCTGGATCGAGGGCTGTCAGCCGCCCTGGATTGCACCTATAGCCGGAAAGAGTATCGAGAGCAGGTTGTCAGTAATGTTCCCGACGACGCTCCCCTGGTGGTCATCGAGTTCCTCGTCAGCGTCGCTGTGGCGCTCGACCGCTTCGAGAATCGCCAGGCGCACCATGCCATCGATCTCACCCCCGCGATCGTCGCCGATAAGGTCCGGACGTACCCCTACGGCGCTGGGACCGCAACTGTAAACAGCGAATTGTCCACCAATGAGATCCGCCAGCAGATTCTTCGGTCACTCGCCGTGGTCTTAGATCGAGGGAAGTGGGTGGATGGCGGAGTTTGACCACATGCCACAATCAAGTGATGGACTTTCTCGACGGCCTTAATCCCCGGCAACGTGAGGCCGTGGAGCATACCGAAGGACCTCTGCTCGTCCTGGCCGGCGCCGGAAGCGGCAAAACTCGGGTGATCACGCACCGCATCGCCCACCTGGTGAGCGCCCACAAAGTTCCGGGATGGGCCATCCTGGCCGTCACCTTCACCAATAAGGCCGCCGGAGAAATGCGCGAGCGTGTCCATTCTTTGGTCGCCGGCGAGCCGCGCGACGCCCCGACTGTCTCGACGTTTCACTCCTTCTGCGTCCGCCTGCTGCGGCGTGAAGGCGCGGCGCTGGCGCAGATCCGGCCCGGCTTCACCACGCAGTTCACCATCTACGACGACGACGATCAGATCTCGATCCTTCGCGGCGTCTACAAGCAACTGGGCCTGGATGACAAGTTCATGCAGCATCGCGCGGCGCTTTCGCGGATCAGCCACGCCAAGAGCGTAAAGCAATCCCCGGCGGAGATGGCCCGCGCCGCGACCGATCCGACGACCACCCGGCTGGCGGTGATTTATGAGCGCTACCAGGCCAAGCTGCTGGAATCGAACGCCCTGGATTTCGACGATCTGCTGCTCGAAGCCGTGCGGCTGCTGGCGAGCGACGCGCCCACGCAGGAGCGCATCAATCGCCGTTACGAATTCCTGATGGTGGACGAGTATCAGGACACCAATCGCAGCCAGTACGAGCTGATGCGTCTGCTAACGGGCGATCGCCACAATGTGGCCGTGGTGGGCGATGAAGACCAGTCCATCTACGGCTGGCGCGGGGCCAACATCCGCAACATTCTCGACTTCGAGCGCGATTTTCCGGGCGCCACCATCATCCGGCTGGAGCAGAATTACCGCTCGACCAAGAACATCCTGGAGGCCGCGAGCGCCGTGGTCGCCAATAACACCGAGCGGATCGGGAAATGGCTCTGGACCGAAGCGGGCGAGGGCGATAAAATCACGTTGTACGAGGCTCCCGACGCCGAAAACGAAGCCCTGTGGATCGCCGACAAGATCGAAGCGCACATGGCGCGGAATCCGGAAGAACACGTCGCGGTACTGTATCGCACCAATGCCCAGTCGCGGCAGATTGAAGAGGCCCTGCGGCGTTATGGACGCAAGTACATCGTGGTCGGCGGCTTCAGTTTCTACCAGCGCGCCGAAATCAAGGACGTCATCGCCTATCTACGGGTTCTGCTCAGCCCGCAGGATACGATCAGCCTGCTGCGCATCATCAACACACCGGCGCGCGGGATCGGCCGGACGACCATCGACCAGATCGAGCAATATGCGCTGACGCATGAGCTCGCTGTATGGAACGCGCTCGAGCGGATGCTCGAGGAACGTTTGTTCCCTGCCCGCGCGGACGCGGCGCTCGCGGCGTTCCTGAAAATGATGAAGGAGATTGCGGACGGGATCGAAACCCGGCCACCGGCGGAAACGTTGAACGCCCTGCTCGATCGCACCGGCTATCGCAAAATGCTCGAAGAGGAAGGCACGGAAGAGTCGGCTTCGCGGATGGCCAACCTGGACGAACTTCTGAACGCCGCTACCGACGCGGCGGAACGCGGCGAGACACTTCGCGATTTTCTTGACCATGCCGCACTGGTTTCTGACGCAGATTCGGTGGACGATCGCGCTCCTGTCTCCCTGCTTACGATGCACAACGCCAAAGGCCTGGAATTCCCGGTGGTCTTTATCGCGGGGATGGAAGAAGGCTTGTTCCCGCACAGCCGGTCGATCAATTCAGGCGACGCGTTGCAGATGGAAGAAGAACGCCGCCTGTGCTACGTCGGGATGACGCGGGCGCGCAAGAAACTCTACCTAAGCTGGGCGCGTTATCGCAGGCGCTTCGGCGCGGGACAACCCGAGGCTTCCATTCGCTCGCGATTCCTCAAAGAAGTTCCCGCGACGCTGATCGAGAGCGTCCGCGGCGACCAGGGGCATGTGGATTTGTACGCCGAGCGGCACATGGTCCGGGAAACTGCCCAGAAGAACCTTTATACTGGGAAGACTTATAACTCGGTGGATGCGATCCAGCAATTTTTCGCTGGGGGCGCGCCGAAACCGGCTGCTCCAAGGCCGGCGGCACAGCCGGCGCAGCAGACAGCACCTAAGACAACGGCGCCAGTGAAGGCCAAGAAGCTCGGGCCCGGCTCCACCATCGAGCATGCAAAGTACGGTCACGGAACGGTGTTGCGCCTGGAAGGATCCGGCGAGGACACCAAAGTTACGGTGAGTTTTCCGAATTACGGATTAAAGAAACTGATCGCGAAATACGCGGGAATCAAGGTCGAATGAACACTAAGAAAGTTACCGATAGAGCAGAACGGAAGAAGCTGAAGCGCACGGCGCGCAAGAAAGCGGCGCCCAAGGCCAAGCGCCCCGCCGATGTGGCGCGCGGTTCGCGCAAGCAGAAGGTCGCGAAGATGGTGAAGGGCCAGAGCAAGCGCTAAATAAAGCGGTGTAGGGCAGGTGATCTCGTCACCTGCCAAGGCACTCGATGCCGAGCCTGACTCGCACCAAATCGATCGCCGAGTTGATCTCGGCCAGCGAGGCGCACTCGGGCCGGCTCCGGCGCCATCTTGGGCTGTGGAGCCTGGTCGCGCTCGGCATCGGTTCGGTTATCGGCGCGGGGATTTTCACGCTCACCGGTACCGCCGCGGCCGGGCTCCAGTTCGATTTCTCGTCCATCTACAAGGCCCCCGTCCTCGATCTGTTGATGCACGGGCACAACGCCCTGGGCGTCACGGGACGGCCGGGCGCGGGTCCGGGGATTTCACTTTCTTTCCTGCTGGTGGCGATCGCCTGCGGATTCGCGGCGCTCTGCTACGCCGAACTCGCCTCCATGATTCCCGTGGCGGGCAGCGCCTATACCTACGCCTACGCGACCATGGGCGAGATTTTCGCCTGGATCATCGGCTGGGACCTGATACTCGAATACGCGGTTTCGAACATGGCGGTGGCGGTGGGATTCTCGGCGTATTTTAACGACTTGCTGGAAAACGTCACCGGCCTTCGCCTGCCTGAATCGCTGTCGAATCCGGTCTTTGTCGAAGACAAACCCACAGGCGCGATCTTCAATCTTCCGGCTTTTGTGCTGATCATGGTCCTGACCTGGATCCTGGTGCGCGGCGTTCGCGAGAGCGCGCAAGCCAACAACTGGATGGTGCTGATCAAAATCGCCGCGATCCTGCTATTCGTGTTCGGCGCGGCGCGCGCGGTCAATACTGCCAACTGGCATCCGTTCCTACCCAATGGATTCTCGGGAGTACTCACCGGCGGCGCGATCGTCTTCTTCACCTACATCGGGTTCGATTCCGTGTCGACCGCGGCTGAGGAGTGCAATGATCCGCAGCGCAACATGCCGCTGGGTATTCTGATCACGCTGGCGGCCTGCGCGATTCTCTACGCCGCTGTTGCGCTGGTGCTGACCGGAATCGCGCGGTGGGACACGCTCAACAACGCCGCCCCCGTGGCCAACGCGCTCAAGATGCTGGGATTCAACCGGCTGCGGCTGGTGGTGACGATCGGCGCGCTGCTGGGGATGATTTCGTCCTTGCTGGTGTTTCAGTACGGGCAGGCGCGCATCTGGTTCGCGATGTCGCGCGACCGCCTGCTGCCCGCGATCTTCTCGCGGGTGCATCCCAAGTACGAGACCCCGCATGTCAGCACGTGGATCGCGGGTATCGTGGTCGGCATTCCCGCGGGGATCCTGGATATCGGTACGCTGGGCGATCTGACCAACATCGGGACACTGTTCGCGTTCGTGGTGGTGTCGGCCGGCGTGATTATTCTGCGCCGCAAACAGCCGGATTACAAGCGGGGATTCCGCGTCCCCTGGGTTCCGTTTCTGCCCTTGCTCTCGATGGCCTCCTGCCTGGTGTTGATGCTGAGTCTGCCGCTCGAAACCTGGATCCGCTTCATCGTGTGGCTGGTGATCGGGCTGGCTATTTATTTCCTCTATAGCCGCAAACACGTTGCCGCGTCGTAGCCCGGATGCGCGAATTCGACTCGATCGTCATCGGCGTGGGCGGGATGGGCAGCGCGACTGTGTATCATCTGGCCCAGCGCGGACAACGGGTCCTAGGGCTGGAACAGTTCGACGTACCGCACGATTTCGGCTCGTCGCACGGAATCACGCGCATCATCCGCATGGCGTATCCCGAGGGCGCCGGATACGTCCCGCTCCTGCGCCGGGCCTACGACCTATGGCGGGATCTTGAAGGACGGGCGGGTGAGCGGCTGCTGTTTGTGACCGGATGTGTGGATGCAGGCGCGCCGGATAGCGCGACGGTCCGAGGATCGCTCGAAACCTGCCGCCAGTTTGGGTTGGAGCATCAGGCGCTCGATGCCAAGTCTTTGCACCAGAAGTTTCCCGGCTATCGGTTTCCTGGCGACGTTGCGGCCGTGTTTCAACCTGATGGCGGCTTTCTGCTGCCGGAACGCTGCATCGTGAACTACGTGAAAGCGGCGCAGGCACTGGGCGCGGAGGTCCACACGTGCGAGCGCGTGATCGGATGGGACGCGTCCGGTGGCGTCGTAGAGGTTCGCACGGACCGCGAATCGTATCGGGCGCGCAAGTTGGTGATCACGGCCGGACCGTGGGCGTCGCAGCTTTGTCCCTTGCTGCGGAATCTTGCGATCCCTGAGCGGCAAGTCGTCCTGTGGGCACAGCCGTCGCGTCCTGAACTGTTTCAACTCGGATCCTTCCCAGTCTTCAACCTGGAAGCCCCCGAGGGCCGATTCTACGGATGTCCCGAGTACGGCGTTCCGGGCTTCAAAATCGGGAAATATCACCACCGCCGTGAGAACGTCGATCCGACGAGCATCGATCGCGAGATTCATTCCGAGGACGAAGCCGTGCTCCGCGAGGGGATCCGCCGGTATTTTCCGGATGCAGATGGTCCGGCGTTGGCGATGAAAACCTGCATGTTCACCAACAGTCCCGACGAGCACTTTATCCTGGATGCGCATCCGGAAGCCGACAACGTCTACATCGCGGCGGGTTTCTCGGGACACGGGTTCAAGTTCGCCAGCGTCGTGGGCGAGATCATGACGGACCTGGCTCTGGACGTCGGGGCGAGATATGCGGGTCAGCTCGGCATGTTCCAGCTAGCGCGGTTTACATGACGCGTAGGTATCCGCCAATGCGGAAGGTGCTTCCAGCACGAGATCCGTGGTGGGACTCCTGTAAAAAACTCGATCGAACAGGGGGTTTGTTTCGCCGCCGTGAAGCGTGTCCCTCACATAGACCTGCGCCAGTTGCGAACCTTCATCGATCTGCAAGGACGTCGGCTGGGCAATCGCGTAGAACCTCAAGGACGGGCTGTAAGACCAACTCGATACGACGTGCGTCACGTTGTGTTCGCGGTTCAGGCAAGAGAGTATGGCGTAGGTCTTCTGGACATCGGCATCCCAGTACCACTCCTTGAAGTAGGTCAGCCGCAAGCAGGAGAGAAAATAGATCGCCATGAACGCCAGCGCTCCCACGAAACTCCCGCGCAGATACCGGGCGAGCTTCGACGTGGGTGGGATTGTGGCCAACACGCCGGCAACGATCATGAAGATCGGGAACAAATAGATGGCGGTGCGATCTTTTGGAAGCGGCAAGCCAAACAGCCGGAGCGCGGTCCAATGGATGACCAGGGTGACGGCGAGGATGGCCGCAGCCGCCCATCCCATAGGCGGAATTCTGGCGGCAGAACAAAGCAGCCACGCCAAGCCTGTGACGGCTACCAGTGGAAACACGAGCGGCGCTAAAACGTCCAACGGAGACTGAAACAGCGAAGCCTCCAGGATGCTGCCGAAGGTTTCACTCAGACTGGCGGCGCCGTAAATCAGCTCGCCGGGATGGCGATGAAGGAGCGCATAGCCGGAGACAATCGCGATAGTGGCCGCGCCAGGCAGTACGCAGGCGGCCAGCAGCCGGAACCAGTTGTCCGGACGCCGGTACCAGGCGCACAACAGGATCGCGGTCATCGCCGCAAGATTCACGAAGGCGAAAGAAAAGTTTGCGTTGACGGACATGCCGGCGCAGACGGAGGATACCGCGCAGGCCGCGACGGTGAGGCCTTCTTCAACCGAATACACCATCGCCCACATGAGAAATCCCAGTGCCAGACTGTATCCACGGGCGGCGACCAGGTAATCGAAGATAAACGGGTTGAATACCAGACACACGAACAGCGTCAGTCTCACCAGCAGCGAGGCTCGGAGCAACAGACACAATCGATACGTGGCCGAGATGTAGAGCGCGGCGCCGATCAATGCAGGCAGCCTGACGATGAACTGCGAGACTCCAAATGCCTTTGTGAATCCGTACATCAGGGTCGAGTTCAGGATGTGGTTATTCGCGGCGTACCAGAGATATAGGTGCCGGGAGACAAAGGAGACATAGGTGTTCGCCTCGTCTATGGTGATGGACTGGATGGCGGCGCGCGCGATCGCCCAGGCCATCGAAAAAGCGGCAACTCCGCCCAGAATCCAGCGCGAACGGAGATCTTCCGAGGAGGTCATTCGGCGGGGAAATAACCGTCGCGGGCCTGGACGGAGAGCCCTTTTCGCTTTACCGACACACGGATTTTCCTATAACCGGAACGCTTGCCGGCGGGCGTGAAGCCGAGACTGTACTGGTTCCGCAGTTCGTCTTCAATACGCGCGTAGATCTTGCCGAGAGTCTCCGAGGCAGTGAGGTCGAAGTAGGCTCCGCCGGTCTCCTTCGCGATCTGCTCGAGCGCCTTGCGGCCTTCGCGGGGAACCGGCGAGCCGCCCTGCGAGGCGGGGACTTCGAAGGCGAAGATTCCGCGATCGAGGAAGCGGATCGAGTAAACCAGAGCGTCAGCCCGCTGGGCCGTCTCCACCGCCGCGGCGAGCGATGCCGAGCTGCTGGTGTCGTATCCGTCGGAGAGAACGATTAGCGCCTTGCGGCCCGGCTGGCCGGCGAGCCCGCGAGACGCGGAAACAATCGCATCGTAAAGGGCGGTGCCACGCGCGCTGCTCTCCTTCGGATCGGCGTCTAACAGAGAGAGGTCCTCGAGCAGCTCAATCCGGCGGTCGAATCGGACGAAAAAAGCCCGGTCCTCTGGGCGCAGGACTTGGTCGAGAAACTGACGGCTCGCGCGTCGCTGCTCGGCGAGAACGGTACGCTGGCTGCCGCTCACATCGATCAGAAGGCCTAGCATCAGAGGCTGATCTGCCTGAGGCGAAAAATAGCGAATCGGTTGAGCCCGGCCGTCTTCCTCAAGCTTGAAATCGTCCTTGGCGAGCCCTTTCACGAGCTGTCCCTGTTTGTCGCGAACCGTGACAAGGACGTTGACGACGTCGACCCCGGTAGAAAAGGTAGGTTCTTGAGCCCTGGCGATCGTGTAGATTAGCCCGAGCGCGGTGCGTCGAGATAAGGGCAGGCCCACCCTTTAACTGTAATACCCGTCGCGGGCGCGAACAGTCAGGTTCTTGCGCTTCACAGATACCAGGATCCTGTGATAGCCGCCGCTGGATTGGTCGGGAGTATAACCCAGACTGTACTGGTTGCGCAGCTCCTCTTCAATCTGATCGTAGATTTTGTCGATGGACATCTTGCCGTTCACTTCAAAGTAGCTCCCACCAGTCTCATCCGAGATGCGTTGCAGGATCTTCTTGCCATCGACGCCACTCCTACCTCCGGCCGACGGCTGTGGGAAACGGCCGCCACCTCCACGCCGGCCACCACGTCCCATGCCGGGTCCGCCGAAGCCAACCGGACTGCGGCTGACGTCGGAATCGGCAAAGCGGATAGAGTAGACCAGCATGTCGGCGCGCTGGGCGGATTCGATTGCCCCGCCGATCGAGGTTTTGCTGTTCGTATCGACTCCGTCGGAGAGCAGCACAACTGCCTTACGCCCTTGCTGTTTCTTGAGAATTTCGTCGGCGGCGAGGAAAACAGAATCGTACAACGCGGTGCCGCCGCCAGCACCCCGGCCTTGTCCGCGGCCCTGTGGCGCTCCGTTTCCAGACGAGCGGCGATTGAGCTGAGGGCGGTCCGCTTCGCGCAGAGCTGCTTCCAGTTCCTTGCGCGACGACGTCAGATCCTGCAGCAGCTCCACCTCACGGTCGAAGTGGATCAGAAACGCCTTGTCCTTGTCCTCGCGAAGGATGTGTTCGAAGAATTCGTAGCTGGCGCTGCGCTCCCGATCGAGGACACGCGACTGGCTGCCGCTGGTATCGATTAGCAGGCCGAGCGTGAGCGGAAGGTCGCTCTGCTGGGAGAAATAGCGAATGGATTGCGGGTGTCCGTCTTCCTGGATGGCGAATTCGTCCTGGGCCAGATCGTGGACGATCTTGCCCTGCTTGTCTCGGACGGTGGCCAGGACGCTGACAACGTTGACGCTGGTGGAGTATTTGGGGTCCTGCGCCCGGGCGAGCGCTGGCAGGGCTCCTGCCAGGTAGAGGAAATTACGCCGGGACAGCATCAAGCATGTGGACGTACTGGCCGAGGAAAAGGGTTACGGCTATTTGATGGCAGGCGACAAGATCGCCTGCCCCACTGCTGCACTGGACCATTGCCAGTTTTCCAGCCGCGCGGCTATTGGGTTCCCTTCAACAATGCAATGAGGCTCTCCAGTTCACCGCCAGTCCGTATCCAGTGATCGAAGGACTCGTCCTGCCAAAATGCGCCGGTTCGATTTAGCAACCGATTGCACCGCCGGGCCGTAGTCCACTTCAGCCAACGCATGATCTCGGGAAATGGCTGTTTCGGAGTCATGATTACATGAACGTGGGTCGGCATCACCACCCACGCGTGCAATTCATACATTTTCGTCCCGTAGATCAGGGCGTCTGCAACGACACGAGCGCAGCGCGCATCGGCAAGAGCGCTCCCGCAGGCTAACCTCCAGGTGACAAAGATGATGGTATTGTCGGGAATCCAATGGGGAAGGCGACGTCTTGTAAAGGACACTATTTACAAAGTGCCGGAGAGCAGGGATAACTCCCAGTGGGGCAGGCGATCTTGTCGCGTGCCAAGTCAGTAGCTGAGAATGCGGTCGGCTTCCGCGACGATGCCGTCGACTTGAGGCAGGATTTCGGCTTCGAGATTCGGATGGTAGCCGACCCATGTATCCAGCGCGCCGATGCGGCCGACCGGAGCGTCGAGCGACGAGAACAGCTCGCTGGCGATGCGCGCCGAGATCTCGGCACCGAATCCCCACGAGAGCGTATCCTCATGCACCACCATCACGCGGCTGGTTTTTTCGACCGAGGCGCGAATGGCTTCCCAGTCGTACGGCGAGAGCGTCCGCAGGTCGATTACTTCCACACTGTGATCGGAATTGCGCTGCTCGACGAGAAGAGCCGCTTGCAGCGACTTCTGGACCAGCGCACCGTAGGTCACTATGGTCAGCCGGGAGCCGGTTTTGGCGATCTTGGCCTTACCGAAAGGAATCGTGTAATCCGGACCGGGGTGCGGTGAACGGTTATAAGCCTCGCGATAGAGTTTCTTGTGTTCCAGAAACAGCACGGGATCATCGGAGCGGATCGCGGTCCGCAACAGGCCGCAAGCGTCCAGCGCGTTCGACGGAAACACAACGCGCAGGCCCGGGATGTGCGTGAACGTCACTTCGCCGCACTGGCTGTGGTAAATCGCTCCGCCGTTCAGGTATCCGCCGATGGTCACGCGAATGACCATGGGGGCCGAGAATCCGTTATAGGAGCGCCAGCGCAGACTGGCGAGCTCGTCGCGAATCTGCATCATCGCCGGCCAGATGTAATCGAAGAATTGGATTTCGACGATCGGCTTCAGCCCGCGCGTGGCCATGCCGGCTCCGCGGCCTACGATGGCGGCCTCGGCGATAGGGGTGTTGAAGACGCGCTGCGATCCGAAAACGGTCTGAAGGCCTTGGGTGGCTTTGAACACCCCTCCCTTGCCTTTGACTTCTTTCAGGTTGTCCTCATGGCTGCAATCGGCGACGTCTTCGCCGAACAGCACGATCTTGTCGTTTCGCCGCATCTCCTCGTGAATCGTGAGATTGATGGCGTCGACCATGGTCCGGGGATTGCCGGAAAATCGCGGCTCGACGTCGAACTCGTCCGAGGTGGGATCGACCAAAGGCGAATACAGGAATCGCATGGCCGAACCCGCTGGCGGCGGCGCGGCTTTCAAGACCTTCTGGCCGATCTCCTGGATTTCCAGCTCGACTTCATGAGTCAACAACTCTAAGCCGTGGGGTTCGAGTAAACCCTGAGCGATGAGCCACTCTGGAAACTTGACGATCGGGTCGCGAGCGGCCTCGGCGGCGCGCTCGGCTTTGGTTTTATAGAGACGCTCGTCATCGGAGAGCGAGTGCGAGTAGGGCCGCGTACAACGGGCGTGCACCAGAACGGGCGATTGCTGGCGCCGGCAATACGCGACTGCTTCGAACATGGTGGCGTAGGAAGCGATGAAGTCGCTGCCGTCGCACTCGAAAATCTTCAGGTTCGGGAATCCGGAGACCAGCTTGGCGATGTTGCCGCCGGCGGTCTGTTTGTCGACGGGGACGGAAATGGCCCAACCGTTGTCTTCGACCAGGTACAGGATCGCAAGCTTCTCCAGACAGGCGATGTTGAGCGATTCCCAGAATTCGCCTTCGCTGGTGGCGCCGTCGCCGGTGGTCGCGAGTGTAATCGCGTCGGTGCCGGGTTCGAGGCGGCGTTGGGCGTCGGCACAACCGATCGCGGGCAGAAACTGGGTCCCTGTCGCGGAAGACGGAGAAACGATGTGGAGGCGCGGGTTGCTCCAATGGGAGGGCATCTGGCGTCCGCCGGACGAAGGATCGGACTCGGCTCCCACAGCCTGGAGCAGCATATCTTCCGGGGTCATCCCGAGAGTCAGACACAGTGCGCGATCGCGATAGTAGGGAAAGAACCAGTCGTGGCCAGGCTTAAGCAACATTCCGGCGGCGGTTTGAATGGCCTCGTGGCCGGCGCCGGAGATCTGGAAGTAGATTTTGCTTTGACGCTTGAGAAGGATCTCCCGGTCGTCGATACGCCGGGAGAGGTACATGAGGCGGAAAGCCCGAATGAGTTCGTCGCGCCCGAGACCCGAGGGTCCGGGCGGCCTAAGTGCCAGGTCGGTGACTCCGCTTGCCATGGATGTCCGTCTCAAGTTTATACCAGGGGCCGGGCGGACTGAAGCGAGCGGCCGGCCTGGAGACCGGCCCCACTTCAATTGCTAGAATAGAGCTTCACTATGCCAGTCACAGGTGCGGGATTAGAAGGAATTGTCGCGACGGAATCGCGGCTGTGCTTTATCGATGGCGATGCGGGGATCCTGAGCTATCAGGGCTTCCGTATCGAGACGTTGGCCGAGCACGCCACGTTCGAGGAAACCGTCTACTTGCTGTGGCACGGGAAGCTGCCTACGCAATCGGAGCTCAATGAGCTGAAAGCCGCACTGGTGGCGGAGCGGGCGATTCCCACCGAAGTGGAAGCCTTCCTGAAGAGCAATCCGAAAGCTTCGCCGATGCATGTTCTGCGCACGGCTGTTTCGATGCTGGCGCTGTCGGATCCGGACGCCAACAATGTGCAGGCGGAACCGGCGGCGAAGAAGGCCGTGAGGTTGATGGCGCAAACGGCGACCATCGTGACCAGCTTCGACCGGCTGCGCAAGGGCCAACCGGTGGTGGCGGGCGATCCGAAACTGGGTTTCGCCGCGAATTTTCTGTACACGCTCACGGGGAAGAAGCCGGATGACGTGATGGCGCACGCCTTCGACATCGCGCTGATCCTGCATGCGGAACACGAGCTAAACGCCTCAACATTCGCGGCGCGGGTTACCGCGGCCACGCTTTCCGACATCTATTCGGCCGTGACGGCGGCAATTGGAGCGTTGCGGGGCCCGCTGCACGGCGGCGCCAACGAGGACGCCATCAAATTGCTTCTTCCGCTGGATACGCCCGAACAAGGTGTCGAAGTGGTCAAGAAGATGTTGGCGGAGAAGAAGAAGGTGCCCGCGTTCGGCCACCGCGTGTATCACACCACGGATCCTCGCGCGGCCAGCTTGAAGGGGTTATCTCAGGCGCTCGCCAAGAGCACCGGACATGAGAAGCTTTTCGAAATCTCCAGGGCTATCGAGAGCTACGTTAAAGAAGCCAAGAATCTGAACGCGAACGTGGATTTCTACTCGGCTTCGACCTACTACTCGCTGGGGATCCCAGTGGATCTGTTCACGCCGATTTTCGCGGTGAGCCGCATGTCAGGCTGGACGGCGCATATCCTCGAACAGTACGCCAACAACCGGCTGATCCGGCCACGCGCGGAGTACCTGGGTCCAGCCGTCGGGCAGAAGTGGGTCGACATAGGGGCCAGGGGCTAGGGGCCTAAAATCAGCCGGCCTGGAGGCCGGCTCTACCAACATGTACGATCTTGGCTATTTCCGGAATAACATCGGTACGATTGCGGCGCGGCTGGCGGACCGCGGATTCACCGTGGACATGGAGGCGTTCCGGGAGCTGGATAGCCAGCGGCGGGCGGCACTGGCGGAATCCGAGAAACTGAAGGCTCAGCGCAATGCGGAGTCGCAGGAAATCGGCAAATTGAAGAAGGCCGGCGGCGACACAGCCGACATGCAGCAGCGGGTCCGCGAAATGGGCGAGCTGATCACGAAGCTGGACGGCGAAGCGGCGGCTCTGGACGAGAAATTCAGCCAGCTGATGGCGGGAATTCCGAATACACCGCACGAATCGGTGCCGACGGGGACAAGCGCGGCCGACAACGTTGAAGTTCGGCGTTGGGGCACACCGCCGGTATTTTCCTTCACTCCGAAAGCGCATTGGGACTTGGGGCCGGAGCTGGGGATCCTGGATTTCGACCGAGCGGCCAAGATCACAGGTGCCCGATTCGCGGTGTATATGGGATTGGGCGCGAAGCTGGAACGCGCGCTGATCAATTTCATGCTGGACGTGCACACCAACGAGCACGGCTACACCGAGGTGCTGCCGCCATTCATGGCGAACAAGGACAGCTTCTACGGAACCGGCCAGCTGCCCAAGTTCGAGCAGGATCTGTTCAAGCTGGAGGGCACCGATTACTACCTGGTGCCGACGGCGGAGGTTCCGGTTACGAACTTGTATCGCAACGAGACGCTGGACCTGGAGGCGTTGCCGATCAAGCTGACGGCGTACACGCCGTGTTTCCGAAGCGAAGCAGGATCGTATGGACGCGACGTGCGGGGAATCATCCGCCAGCATCAGTTCCAGAAAGTGGAGCTGGTGAAATTTTCACGGCCGGAATCGAGCTACGAAGAGCTGGAAAAGCTGACACGGGACGCGGAAGACATTCTGCAACGGCTGGGATTGGCGTACCGAACGGTAGTACTGTCGACTGGGGATATCGGGTTCAGCTCGGCCAAGACCTACGACATCGAAGTTTGGCTGCCGGGGCTGAACGACTACAAAGAAATTTCCTCATGTTCGAATTTCGAAGCGTTTCAGGCGCGGCGGGCGCAGATTCGCGCGAAGTCGGGGAAAGAGAAGGCGGAGTTCGTTCACACGCTTAACGGCAGCGGACTGGCTGTAGGGCGAACGTGGCTGGCAATCATCGAGAACTACCAGCAGGCCGACGGCAGCGTGGTAGTGCCCGAAGTCTTGCGTCCGTATCTGGGCGTGGATGTAATTCGCGGCTGCAAATAACATCTATCTCGTATTGAATCCGCGCGTTGGATTATCGATCCACACGCGCCGCGCGCATTTCACTTCGACACTGAGTCCGACGGGAGGCGAGTCGGAATGCTCAGTTGGAGAAAGCTGGCGCTGCTGGCAGCGGGCGCTATTGGAACAGTGGCGGGGCAACCGGCGCTGACTTCGATCCAGGATATCCTCTACCGCGCGGACGGAACGCGGTTCACGGGGACCATGTTCATCCGGTACAACAGTTTCCTGGCGGGCGATACATCCAATATCGCCACAGCGAATCTGACGTTGCCGATCGTGAACGGCGTACTGCGCGTGCGACTCGTTCCCACCACGACGGCGTCGGCCGGAGCGCAGTACACGGTGACGTACAACAGTCAGGGCATCGACCAGTTCACGGAAATCTGGGCAGTGCCGCCCAGCACGATTCCCTTGAGGGTGCGCGATGTGCGGGTGTCGTCGGGAACGGTGGTCGGCCCGCCGCCGGTGATCTCACCGGTGCAGATCAGCGACGTAACCGGGTTGGTGAATGAGCTTTCCGTGCGTCCGATGAAGGGCGTGGGATTCGGGATCGGGCGGACGGCGGTGATCAATCAGGCCGGACAGGTCGATGCAGCTTCGGGGAACTTGGGCGATTGCGTGCGGGTCGACGGCAGTTCGGGTCCGTGCGGTTCAGGAGGCGGCGTGACCAGCGGAAGTTTCGCCGATTCAGAGGTTCCTGCCGGCGTGGTGAACGGATCGAATACGGTGTTTACGCTAGCGTCCGCGCCGTCGCCAGCGGCCAGCCTGGAACTGTATCGCAACGGGCTTCTGATGCGGCAGGGCACGGACTACCAGATCGCCACGAACACGATCACCTTTTTTATCGGCTCCGTCCCGCAGAGCGCAGACTTGCTGGTGGCGAGCTACCGGTTCGCGAATCCGAACGATCCGCTGAGTTCGCTGGCGTCGCCCCAGGTGGTGTGCAGCAGCACGGGATCGAGCACTTCGGGCACAACGCTGATCGAGTTGGGAAGTTGCACGATCGCCGCGGGTTTGATGGGAGCGGGTGACCGGCTTGAAGTTCAGTTCCACTACGGGCACAGCGGGACCGCCACGGGTTTCACAAGTGCCGTGCTGATCGGCAACACGACGGTAGCATCACGATCAGGAGCAGCGACCGAGGCTCTGCTGGCCGGACACACCAGCTTCGGGATTTACGGAAGCGGCCAGACGTGGGACAGCCAGACCTGGGGAGTCGCGCTGAGCCTGGCGTCGAATGCGGGGACTGCCAGCGAGAATACCTCACAGGCTGTGAGAGTAAGTCTGCAGGGGCAAATGGCGGGAACGACCTCCGACTCGGTGATCCTACGTAACTTTACGGTGATCCGGTATCCGGCGCAAGCGAATCCGTAAGACGAATCCTGTAGCTGCCCGCGGATAAATGCAGGCATATGGATACATAAGGGGTTTGCCCCGGAGGGTTAGAGTCAATTGGTTCTTGCCCTGGGCAGCGGGTATGGTCCACTATGGGGCTGGCGCTGTGAGGACACAATGACGACTATATCGACTACATACCGGTGGGCCACGCGGCTCTTAGCCGACCAGCGCGGGCAAGACATGATCGAATACGCGCTGGTGGCTGCTTTGGTCGTGGTATTGGTGGCGAGCGGGCTGGCCCCGTGGGTGGGGCCGACGCTCAGCCAGATCTTCTCCAGAGTAGGGTCGGCGTTGAGCGGGACCCCTCAATAAACTTATTGAGGGAAGGATGGTGGGACAACGATGTGGATGGGGGCTCCATCGAGTGCCTTCAAGAATTCCATCAGGTCCTTCTTTTGCTCCGCCGTAAGATTCAGCTTCTTGATCTTCTCGTCGAGATTCTTGTTCAGAGTGCCGCCCTTGTCGTAGAAATCCACGACTTCCTCCAGCGTCTTCAGGCTTCCGTCGTGCATGTAGGGAGCAGTTTTGGAAATATCGCGAAGCGTGGGGGTTTTGAATTTTGCCCAATCCCCGGGATCCTTGGTGACAGCGAAGCGGCCCGTGTCCGGCTCGGGCTTATCGGTGCCGATGCCCAGGTTGGCGTATGCATTGGCGGTGAAATTTATTCCTTCGTGGCACTGATCGCACTTGGCCTTGTTGAAGTAGACGTCCATACCGCGAATCTGCGCGCGGGTCATGGCGGATTTGTTCCCGGCCTTGTAGCGATCGTAGGCGGAGTTGCCTGAGAGCAGCGTGCGCTCGAAAGTCGCGATGGCCTTAGCGACGGTGTCGATACTGATGTCGGGCGAGCCGAAGGCTTTCTGGAAAAGCGGGCGATAGCCTTGAATGCCGTTCAGCTTGGCCGCCATGGCGTCGTGCGTATTGTCCATTTCGATAGGGTTTGCAATGGGTCCCTTGGCCTGATCTTTCCAGAGTGGGCGCGCGGCCGTCCCAGAATTGGGCCAGGCTGTAAGCCCGGTTGATGACGGTGGGTGCGCTGCGGCCACCCTTCTGGCCCCGGATGCCGGTGGAAACCGGCGCACCGTCGGTGAATCCTTTTTCGGGAGCGTGACAGGTCGCGCAGGACACGCTGTCGTCCGCGGAGAGCCGCTTTTCGAAATAGAGAAGACGCCCCAGGTCGACCTTGGCAGCAGAATAAGGATTGTCGGCAGGCCAAGGGACGGGCAACAAGCCGAGCGGAACTCTCTGGGCTGACGCGATCACCGTCGTCAACAAGACGGCGATCGCCGCAAACAATCGCAATGTCGTCCGCCTTACTTCTTCAGGAATCCGCGGACGTAGAGAGCGTTGAAGCCGTTCACGGAGGACGCCGTGCCGGTGACTTCCATGATGTGGCCGGCGTGGTCGATGGCAGCCTGGCGGAAAACACCCATGCCATCGCGGCGCGGATCATGCTCTTCTTCCATCAGCATGTAGAGGCCGCCGTCTTCCGTCAGCAAACCGATCGGCTGGCCGTTGCGGAAGCACTTCTGGGCGCAATCGCGGTGCTTGTCGCCATGCTTGCCGACTTCGAGGTAGCAGGAGAAATCGACGATTTCACCGACCACGGTTTTCACCGTGCCCGGATTCGGCTTGCCGTCAACGGAGGCTCCAAGGGTAGTGGCGCTCCAGGGCTCGGCTGCTTTCTCGCCGAGCTTGCCCAGGGGTGCCTTGTAGGTGCCGCCATCGGCCGCAGGAGTCATTTGAGGCTGCAGAATTTTGGACTTTCCAGCCTTGGTCTGAGCAAACATGGTCAAGGCCAGCGCGAACAAGGCCAGAAGACTGAGAAGACTGGTAGTTAGTTTCGCCATGAAGACAGTTTAACCCAAGCGGCGACCCGCTTACGGGCAAGCAAGATCGACTGTCGCACCTTGGGTCTACTTGCTAACATGAATGATTCCCCATGTTGCGTTTCGAAACGGCAGGAGAGTCGCACGGAGAGTGCCTGGTAGCCACGCTGACGGGGCTCCCGGCGGGAGTTCCTGTGTCGCTGGAGGCGATCAATCGCGATCTATGGCGCCGCCAGCAGGGCTTCGGGCGCGGCGGACGGATGAAGATCGAAACGGACAAGGCGCACATCGTCAGCGGTGTGCGGCACTCGAAGACCATCGGGTCGCCGGTAGCGATCATCATCGACAATGCGGACTGGAAGAACTGGACTGAAGCGCTGCCGGTGGAGGATTTCGAGGGATCGGCGGAGAAGCAGAAGAAGGTGACGCGGCCCAGACCGGGACACGCCGATCTGTCCGGTGCGTTGAAATACAACTTTCACGATGCGCGCTATGTACTGGAACGCGCGAGCGCTAGGGAAACGACGGCTCGGGTAGCGTTAGGAGCGCTGGCGAAAGCGTTTCTGGGCGAGCTGGGGATCGCGGTGCTGAGCCATGTGATCGCGGTGGGACACGAGCGGTCGGATCGTCCGGTAACGTGGGACGAACTGGTTGCGCTCAACAGCCGTGACGAGGTTCTGCTGAATTGCGTGGATGCGGAAGCCGAGCAACGGATGAAGGGCGTTGTGGATCAGATCTACAAAACCGGCGACACCGTGGGCGGAGTGTTCGAAGTGGTTGCGCATGGGGTTCCGCCGGGGCTGGGATCGCATATCACTTGGGATTCCCGTCTCGACGGGAAACTCGCGCAGGCGATTGTCTCGCTGCAGGCAGTGAAGGGCGTAGAGATCGGGTTCGCGACCGAGGGCGCGGCCTCCTTCGGGTCGAAGGTGCAGGATACGATTCACTACAGCGGCGAGCAGCATAAGTTCACGCGGGGCGCGAATCGCGCTGGTGGCCTAGAGGGCGGCATTACCAACGGCGAGGACGTCGTAGTGCGGGGGCTGCTGAAGCCGATTTCGACGCTGCGGCGACCGCTGGAGAGCGTGGATTTCGAAACTCGGGAAACGGTGGCGGCGGCGTACGAGCGAAGCGACGTGTGCGTTGTGCCGGCCGCGGGTGTGGGCGGCGAAGCGATGGTGGCGCTGGTGCTGGCACAGGCGGCGCTGGAAAAATTCGGCGGGGATTCGATGACGGAAACGAAGCGGAATTACGAGGGATATTTGGAACAGGTGAAGAACTTCTGACATGGGCTTTTTCTTATCATGATCTACCCGATTGTGAAGTACGGGCAGCCGGTGCTCGAGACCAAGGCTGCGGAGATTACCGAGTTCGATACGCCGGACCTGCACAAGCTGGTTGAGGATATGTTCGAGTCGATGTATGCGGCCAAGGGCGTGGGGCTCGCAGCACCGCAGATCGGCGTGGGCAAACGGATCGCGGTGATCGATACGACCGTTGGCGAGGATGCGGGACAGAAGCTGGTGCTGATCAATCCGGAGGTCATCGGCAAGGAAGGGTCGCAAAGCGGCGAAGAGGGCTGCTTGAGCCTTCCGACATTTCGGGAGACGGTGACGCGGGCGAAGAAAGTAACAATACGCGCGTTCGACGCCAAGGGTAAGCCGTTCGAGATGACGGGTGAGGATCTGTTGGCACGGGCATTCCTGCATGAGACGGACCACTTAAACGGGATGCTGTACATCAACCACATTAGTCCGTTGAAGCGCGACTTGATCCGGCGGAAAGTCCGGAAGCTGCAAAAAGCCAACGAGTGGGGATGAAACAGGTGCCAGGGGCCAGCGGCCAGGGACCAGTATGAGGCTAGTCTTCATGGGTACGCCGGCTTTCGCGGTGCCAACGCTGGAGCGCGTCGTGCAAGCGGGGCATGAAGTGGTTGCAGTGTTCACGCAGCCGGATCGGCCCAAGGGGCGAGGCCAAAAAGACGCGATGCCGCCGGTGAAAGAAGCGGCACTGCGGCTAGGGTTGGCCGTGCATCAGCCGGAACGGGTGCGGCGGCCGGAAGTGATCGAGCAACTGCGAGCAATGGGTCTGGAAGCGATGGTGGTGGTGGGGTACGGACAGATCCTCCCTCAGGCGATTCTCGATATTCCGCCGAAGGGGATCATCAATGTGCACGCGTCGTTGCTGCCGAAGTATCGAGGGGCGGCGCCCATCCAGTGGGCCATCGCACGCGGGGAGACGCGCACCGGCGTGACGACGATGAAGATCGACGCGGGTCTGGATACCGGCGACATGCTGTTGAAGTGGGAGACGGCGATCGGGCCGGAAGAGACGGCGCTGGAATTGGGCGAGCGGCTGGCGGTCGCGGGCGCAGATCTGCTGGTGAAGACGCTGGCGGAGCTGCCGGCGATCGTGCCGGAGAAGCAGGACGACGCGCAGTCGACGTACGCGCCGATCCTGAAAAAGGAAGACGGCCGGATTGATTGGTCGATGAGCGCGGGAGAGATCGTGAATCGGGTGCGAGGGTTTCTTCCGTGGCCGGGATGCTATGGATCGCTGCGGGGACAGCGGTTTCACATCTGGAAAGCACGGCGGGCTGAAGGCTCCTTCCAAGCCGGAGAACTGCGCGTGGCGGGGAAGGGCTTGTACGTGGGATGCACAGGGGGAGCGATCGAATTGTTGGAGGTCCAGTTGGAAGGAAAAAAGAGAATGACGGCAGCAGCTTTTCTGAACGGGTTCATCTTGAGCGGGGGCGAGACACTGGCATGAGTCTTCCGCTCGGTTTTCGATACGCCGCCACGTATGCGGGGATTCGGAAGGTGGCGAAGGACGACCTCGCGCTGATTGTTTCGGACACGCCGGCATCGGCGGCCGCAGTGTTCACGAAAAATCTGGTGGTAGCAGCGCCGGTGGAGCTGGCGCGGCGAAATCTGCAAGTCTCTCGCGGCAAGGTGCGGGCGTGGCTCATCAATGCGGGCAATGCCAACTGTGCGACGCGAACGGGGGAGCGGGTGGCGCTGGAGTGCGTCCGATCCGTCGCGAAGACGCTAGGCGTCCAGGAGCAGGAGGTTCTGCCGGCATCGACGGGCGTGATCGGCGTGGAGATGAACGCGCGCCTGGTGGTGGACACGATTCCGGAACTGGCGGCAGCGCTTCGGCCGGATTCGTTCGATGCCGTGGCCGCAGCGATCATGACCACGGATACGCGCGCCAAGACAGCCTCCGCGAAGATGAAGCGCGCGACGATGGCGGGCATGGCGAAGGGCTCGGGCATGATTCATCCGCGCATGGCGACGACGCTGGGATTCGTGATGACGGACGCGGTCGCATCGCCCGCGGAGCTGCGGACCGCACTGAAGAAGGCCATTGGGGTGTCCTTCAACCGCATATCGGTGGATGGGGACACTTCGACTAATGACGTTGTCGCTGTGATGGCGAATGGCGCATCGGGATTCAAGCCGGGAGCACGGGCGCTCGAAGCTGCGCTGACCGAAGTGCTGTGTTCGCTAGCGAAGCAGATCGCACGGGATGGCGAAGGCGCGCGAAAGCTGGTGACGATCGACGTGGAGGGGGCCGCGTCGGATCGCGACGCCGAAACGATTGCGCGCACGATCGCGAATTCTCCGCTGGTGAAGACGGCAATCGCGGGATCGGATCCGAATTGGGGCAGAGTCCTCGCGGCTGCGGGCTATTCGGGCGTGAAGTTCGATCCGCGCAAGACGGACATCTTCATGCAGGGTCTGGCGGTGTGCCGGAGCGGCCTGGCGGCGGCGTTTTCGGAAGCCGAGCTGACGCGCAAGCTGGATGAAAACGAATGTCTGATCCGGTTCGTGATTCGCGGCGGAGGCAAGGGGCGGGCACGATTCTGGACGTGCGACCTGACGGAAGAGTACATTCGGATTAACGCAAGTTACAGGACTTAGGGGAAAAATGGGGGACAGCCAGCCGATTTCGGGGCGATGCTCCGCACAGGGCAGGGCAGGTTTTTCGAAATCGGAGGCAGTCCCCCTTCTTTCCGTTTTTCTCCTACTGGCAGCGGCGGCTTTCGGGCAGAATCGGCCACCGGAACAGATGGAGGTTTTTCGCGCGGTGACGGAAGCGCTGGCGAATCAGGACGCCGATGCGTTTCTCGATCAGTTCGACGCGAAGATGCCGCAATACGAGAAGCTGCGCGATGAGATCAAGGACTTGTTCGGCGCAGCACAGGAGATCGGATCGACCATCGACGTGATCACGGACGAAGGCGATGAGCAGAAGCGGATGCTGGAACTGGACTGGCTGCTGAAGATCAACAATAACGAGCCTCGACGGCAGATCGTGAAGTGCCGGGTAGAGAAGCAGGGGAAGAAGTGGAAGATTACCGCACTCGATCCGGTGGAGTTCTTTAAAGGGCCTGTTCCATAGGCAGGGCGAGCGGCGGCTCGACCAGAAAGTTGAGCTCGGCCATACGCGCGACGGCAGCGCGAATCGACGCTTCGGTGGTCGGCTGCACGGTGATGACAAACGGCAGGTCGCGCCAGTTGGAATGGGGCAACTGGAGTACGGCGTCAATCGACACATTCTCCGCAGCCAGCGCGGCGGCGAGCTGCGCTATGATTCCCGGCCGGTCCTGAACGCGGAACCGCAAGAAGTAGGCCGATTCGTGCAGGGTCACGGGTATCGGCTTGTACTCGCCCAGGCGGGCGTGGGCGAACGGCGAAACGCGCTCCGGACCACCGTAGCGAATTTCGCGGGCAACTCTCATCAGGTCGCTCGCGACCGCGACACCGGTAGGGTGCGGCCCCGCGCCGCGACCGTAGTAGAACGTATCGGCGCCAAATTTTCCGCGCACCCAGATCGCGTTATAGGCGCCGCGGACGCTCGCCAGAATCGTCGATTGCGGGATCAGCGAAGGCCGAACGGAAAGGATCACGCCGTTGGGGGTCTGGCGGGCAACGCAGATCAGCCGGATGGTGTGGTGCAGCTGATGGGCGTACTCGAAATCGACGGGAGTGATGCGGCGAATGCCCTCGGTGAAGATATCGGAAGGAACGATGCGCTCGCCGAACGCCAGGGCCGCGAGGATAGCGAGCTTAGAACGGGCATCGAAACCGTCGACATCTGCGGAAGGATCGGCCTCGGCGTAACCGGCGCGCTGGGCTTCAAGCAATACATGCTCAAAGCTCGAGCCGTGCTGTTCGATGGCGGTGAGGATATAGTTGCAGGTCCCGTTGAGGATTCCGTAGAGCGTGTTGATGCGGTCCGCGGCGATGCCCTCGCGCAAGACATTGTGGATGGGGATCCCGCCGGCGACGCTGGCTTCCATAGCCATGTTCACGCCCGCGGCGATCGCTTTGTCCCAAAGCTCGGAACCGGCCAGAGCCATCAGTTCCTTGTTAGCGGTGACCACCGACTTCTTCTGGGCGATGGAGGCTTCGATAATGTCCCGCGCAACGCTGGTTCCGCCGACAAGTTCGGCGACGATGTGGACGTCGGGATGATTCACCACCTCGCGCCAGTCGGCGGTGCGGTGCGCCGACGCGAAAATCGGCGGAACATGCCGCTGAGCCACGCTGCGGCTGCAGATCGCCACGATAGAGAGCGGGAAGCCGAGCTTCTGCGCGATCATCTCGTGGTTTTCCGCAAGGACATCCAGCGTCCCGAGGCCGACGTTTCCGAGACCAATAATGCCGATATTGACGGGTTCCATGTAATGGCTGAACTTCTATGATCGCGCAGAATGCACGACTAGATCACGCGCCTACTTCACGACTAACTTGAAATCGACCACCAGCACCAGGGCCTCCGGCGTGACGCGGATCGCGTTGAGGTCAAGATCCTTGAGCTCCTGCTGATATATCGAGTTGGCGGTAGGCTGCTCAAGGAGGCGGCGAGCCTGATCGCGGATCTCGATCTTAAAATCCTGATCGAAGGTCCGCATCATGGCGGTACGGACGCGCCGGATGTAGTAAGAATCCTTGGCTGTGCTGACCTGGGTGTCCTGGAATGCGATGGCACCCTTGCGCGGCACGGGCACGGCGGTAATCTTGACGGTAAACGAATCGCCCATACCCACGCAGCGATTGAACAGGTCCATGGCGGAGCGGCCGCTGAAACGCGCGGCCACCTGAAGACGCTCGCCGACGGCGCTCAATTTCGGGGCTTCCAGGTACGCGTATTGGCACTTCGCCGACTGGTTGCCTTTTACGTAACGGCGGCCTTCCTGAGTGAACATTTGCGCAGCGACCATGCGTTCCAGCGCGGAGTAGCGGATCTCCAGATCGGCCGGAAACGCATGTGCAGCCAGGGCGAGGAAGACCAGGAAACGGAGCATGTAACACTAGTAAGTATGAGGTATCTGGGCCTATTTTTGCTCACAGTTTGTATCCTCCTGGCGCAGAATTCGTCGACGAAAGAAGATCCCGACGTGAAGCTTCCCAACGGGAAATCGCAAAAGGACGAAATCATTCGCGTGGATTATGAGCACAACCTGAGGGACGCCGGGGAACTGGCGCGGCTCTCCGAGGAGATCAAAGACGATCTGGAGAAGGGCGACCGGTATTTGGTTTCGACGAAGACGTTGAAAAAGCTGGAAGACGTCGAGAAGCTCTCGAAAGACATCCGGCAGCGGCTAAGAAGAAATTAGACCAACGTGTTACCCTGAAACGTTTACCCTATGAGTCCCACCCGCGAGAAGAGCCAGTTAATGAGCGCGTCAGAAATCGACCGGACGCTGGTCCGGCTGGCGCACGAAATCCTCGAAAAAACCACGAATCACGATGATCTGGTGTTCATCGGCATCCGCCGCCGGGGTGTGCCCTTGGCCCAGAGACTAGCCCGCAAAATCGAAGCGATCGAAGGGCGCAAAGTGCCGGTCGGGATTCTAGATATCCAGCTCTACCGGGACGATCTTTCAACGGTGGGACACCAGCCAGTGGTGAGCGCAACGGACATCCCGTTCACCGTGGCCGGGAAAGACGTGATCCTGACCGACGACGTGCTGTACACCGGGCGCACCACGCGGGCTGCTCTGGATGCTTTGTTCGATCACGGCCGGCCGGCAAGAGTTCAGATGCTGGTGCTCATCGACCGCGGCCACCGCGAACTCCCGATCGAGGCGCGCTACATCGGACGCACCATTCAAACATCGGCGAATGAGATTATCGAGGTCAAGTTTCAAGAAATCGACGGGATGGAAAAGGTTCTGCTGACGGAAAAGGCGAGCTAACGTGGCGCAAGGGCTGCTGGGGATTGAAGCACTCTCGCGTGAAGAGATCCAGGCGATTCTGGACCGGGCCAAGGATTTTCAGCCGCGAGATGGGCAGAGCTTCCGGAAGTACGACCTGCTGCGCGACCGAATGGTCGTGAACCTGTTCTTCGAGACGTCCACGCGCACGCGGACCAGCTTCGAGATCGCCGCCAAGCGCCTGGGGGCGGATTCGGTTTCGATCACCGCGTCGGCGTCGAGTGTCACCAAGGGCGAATCTCTGGTGGACACCCTGAACACGCTGGCGGCCATGCGTCCGAACGCGATCATCATGCGGCATGCGGCATCGGGCGCACCGCATTTTCTGCAACGGCATCTGGAGATCCCGATCATCAACGCCGGCGATGGGACACATGAGCATCCCACGCAGGCGCTCCTGGACGCGCGGACGATTCTGGATCGCGGCGCCAAGCTCGAAGGCTTACGCGTGGCGATCATCGGGGACATCGCACACAGCCGCGTGGCGCGGTCGAATGTATATCTGCTGTCGAAATTCGGGGCGAACGTCGTGCTATGCGGCCCCGCGTCGCTGCTGCCCGAAGCTCTCAAGCAAATCGCCCCGGGCGTGACATTGACCACGAACATGGATGAAGCAATACGAGACGCCGACGTGATCATGATGCTGCGTGTCCAACTGGAACGGCAGCATGAGCCCGGCTTTTCGGCGAGCGAATATTTTCAGTTCTACGGGCTGCGGCTGGAGCATCTGAAGCTAGCTCATCCGGACGCCATTGTGATGCATCCGGGACCAATTAATCGCGGCCGCGAGATTTCGTCCGAAGCGGCGGATTCGCAGCGGTCCGTGATTCTGAATCAAGTAGAAAATGGGATCGCCGTGCGAATGGCAGTTCTGGAGCGCGTGATGGCCGGAAAGAAAACCGATGGCGCGACTACTCATTAAGAACGGCCGGGTGATCGATGCCGCGTCGCGTCATGACGGCGTGGCAGACGTGTGGATCGAGGACGGCGTCATCAAAGGCGTGGGGGCGAATCTCACGGCTCCGGCGGGCGCTGATGTCTTCGATGCGACCGGGCTGATCGTCGCGCCGGGGTTCATCGACATGCACGTGCACCTGCGCGAGCCGGGCTTCGAGCATGCCGAGACCATCGAGAGCGGATCGCGTGCGGCGGCGGCGGGCGGATTCACATCTGTGTGTCCCATGCCCAACACCAAGCCGGTGAACGATAATGCCACGGTCACCAGCTACATGATCGAGAAGGCACGGCGGCACGCCGTGGTCAACGTATTCCCGATCGGCGCGATCACCAAGGGCAGTGCGGGCGAAGAACTGGCCGCGATTGGATCCATGAAGCAAGCCGGCGCGGTGGCTATTTCCGACGACGGACGTCCGGTGATGAACGCGCGGGTGATGCGGCGGGCCATGGAGTTCGCGCGCAGCCTCGGGATCCCGGTGATCAACCATTGCGAGGATCTGCATCTGAGCGCGGGCGGCGATATGCATGAAGGCGCGGAGTCCGTGCGCCTGGGCCTGCGCGGCATCCCGGGCTGTTCGGAAGACGTGATGGTGGCGCGCGACATCCTGCTGGCGGAGGTCACCGGCGCGCGCTATCACGTGGCGCATATTTCATCGCGTCACTCGGTGGAGATGGTGCAATTCGCCAAATCCAAGGGACTGGCGGTTACGGCAGAGGCGACTCCTCATCATCTCGCGCTGGCCGATCGCGACATGAAACCGTACGACAGTAACTACAAGATGAAGCCGCCGTTGCGGGGATGTTCCGATGTTACAGCGGTACTTGAAGGGATCGTGAATGGCGCGATCGACGCGATCGCCACGGATCATGCTCCGCATCCGGGCAGCGAGAAAATGCAGGAGTTCGAGAGTTGCCCCTTCGGGATTCTGGGACTGGAGACGGCAATCGGGATAACGCTCGAGCAACTGGTGCACCCCGGAAAAATCGGGGTCGCAAGAATGGTCGAGCTGTTCACGATCGGTCCCGCACGGATACTAGGTCTCGATCGCGGGACGCTGGCGCAGGGCGCGCCGGCCGACGTAACCGTTTTCTCGACGGAGCGCGAGTGGACTTACGACGTGAACAAATCGTTCTCGAAGAGCCGGAATTCGCCGTTCGACGGGAAGATGTTCAAGGGTGGTCCGGTCGCGACGGTGGTGGCGGGCGAAGTGGTGTGGAAGATTTAGGCGGGGCTCACGCCTCGCGCGGACTTAAGTCCGCCCTCCGCGGCACGCCGGGCAGGAGCATATCGACCGCAGGTAATCGAACGAATAGATTCCCGAGCCGTGTCCGTCGCTCCAATCCACGCGAATAGCGTAACCGCCGACCGGCTCGACGTTCAGCATCTTGAGCGTGGGCGTGAACATTTTGAAGGGATTGGCCGGCTCAGGAGCCGCATAGCTGGTCTTCTGCGGCACCGTGCCGTGCGCGCCGGTGCAAGTGGCGCAGGGACACTCGTCGCGCAGGTAGCCCAGTTCGTAATCGCTATGATGGCCGTCTTTCCAATCGATCTTGATGCCCTTCGATTTGGAAATGGCGATGTGCTCGGGTTCAGGTGCGTTCATTCACTCGTTCGATGTCGCGGACGCCGGAGATGCGGCGGATGGCGGAGACCACCCGTTCGAGCTGCCGTTTGTCCTTGACTTCCAGGGTCATGTCTATGACGGCGCCGCCGTCGGTTTCGCTGCCGTGCGTTTCCAGGCTCAGGATGTTGGTCTGCTCCGTGAACAGAGCGGTGGTGATCTGGCTGAGCATTCCCGGACGGTCCTCGGTGCGGACGTGCAGCGCCACGGGGAACGTATGGCTTACAGCGCGCGCCCACTCCACCTCGATCTTGCGCTCCGCGTCGTACATCAGGTTTTGCACGTTGCTGCAGTTGACCGAATGCACCGCGATGCCTTTCCCACGCGTCACGTAGCCCACGATGGGTTCGCCGCGGATGGGATTGCAGCACTTGGCGCGATAGGTCATCAGATCATCGATGCCCTTAACCTGGATAACCAGATCCTGGTCGTCGCCGGGACGATGGGCCGCCGGACGTTCGGGGGTGGGTGCGGCGGGTTCGGGAACTTCCGCGGGCACCAGCTCGGGCGCAATCTTCTGCAGCACCTGGCGAGCGGAATATTTTCCATAGCCCAGCGCGGCGTGCAGATCCTCCATCTTGGAACAGCCGTAATCCGCTGCCACGGCTTCCAGCTGAGCTTTGGATACCCGTCCCAATTGGACGCCCAGGCGGCGCGCTTCCCGTTCCAGATACTTCTGGCCGATTTCGATAGCCTTGGCGCGCTCGGTGGTATTGATGACGTGCCGGATCTTGTTGCGCGCGCGGGCCGTTTTCACCACCCCGAGCCAATCTTTGCTGGGCAGATGGCCGGTCTGGGTCAGAATCTCTACTACATCGCCATTGCCAAGCGGATGCTTTAGCTGCACGATGCGCCCGTTGACCTTGGCACCCACGCAGGTGTTGCCTACGTCGGAGTGGATGGCATACGCGAAATCAATGGGCGTGCCTCCCCGCGGCAAGGCGATTACGCGGCCCTTGGGGGTGAAACAGTAAACTTCTTCCGGATAGAGATCCACCTTCAGGGTGGACATGAACTCGCCGGAATCGCGCATATCGCGCTGCCATTCGACCAGCTGGCGGAGCCAGGAGATGCGCTGATCGTCGGCGGCGGGGCCTCGGCGGCCTTCCTTGTACTTCCAGTGCGCCGCGATACCCTCCTCGGCGATGCGGTGCATTTCATCGGTGCGGATCTGGACTTCGAAATGGCGGCCTTCCGGGCCCATGACGGACGTGTGCAGGGACTGGTACAGATTCGGCCGCGGAATAGCGATGAAATCCTTGATCCGGCCGGGGATGGGATGCCATTCGTTGTGGATGACGCCCAGAGCCGCGTAACAGTTCTTGACAGAATCCGTAATGATGCGCACGGCGAGAAGATCGTACACCTGGTCCAAAACGATTTTCTGGCGCTTGAGCTTTTGGAATACGGAGTAGGCTCGCTTCACGCGAGTTTCGACACGCGCGGGAATCCCTTCGCGAGCCAGGTTGACCTCGACAATATGCTTGACGTTGTTGAGAAACGCTTCATTGCCGGGGCGGGCCGCTTCGAATTCGCGCAGCAGGCCTTCGGAGGCCTCGGGCTCCAGGTACCGAAACGCCAGATCCTCCAGCTCGCTGCGGATCTTTCCCATTCCCAGGCGGTGGGCGATGGGCGCGTAGATATCCATGGTTTCCTGGGCGATTCGCAGCCGCTTCTCCGGAGGCAGCGAGCCCAGCGTGCGCATGTTATGCAGGCGGTCGGCCAGTTTGACCAGGATGACGCGGATATCGTCGACCATGGCCAGCAGCATCTTGCGCACGCTTTCGGCCTGGCGTTCCTCGCGGGAAGCGAGGTCGAGCTTGCTCAGCTTGGTAACGCCGTCGACGCAGCGGGCCACCTCGTCGCCGAATTCCTTGCGGACTTCTTCCAGCGTCGCCGAGGTATCCTCGACCACATCGTGCAGAAGCCCGGTCTGGAGGCAGACCATGTCCATGTTCATGTCCGCGAGCTGGCGGGTAACCAGCAGGGGATGGGTCATGTAAGGCTCGCCGGATACTCGGGTCTGGCCCAGATGGCGGTCTGCTGCGAAGCGATAGGCGCGTTCTAAGGGCGCCAGATCCTCCTTGGGACGGGTTTCCCGCAGGTGCGCCTCCAGGCCGCGATACAGTGTTTCGACGGACGGAGGAGGCTCGGCCAGCGCAGTTACAGCCGTTGGAGTGGCGGGCGGAACGATATCAGTGGATTCCGGTGGCATCCAGTGATACCAGTGTATCGAAGCCTTAAGTGTGGGGCAGGTTTTTCAGCGGTTGCGGAGATGCGTGCTGCGCGGGGGGACAGGCTACTCTGTCCCCTCCCTAAACTTGTGACTTCGCGCACGAGCCTGGGAGTGGACAGAGCTGCCTATCCCCTATGTCAGCAATCCTGGCCCACAGGGCTTAGTTTTCGGCGTGGATGCCGCCCGGTTGCTTGGCGGCGCGGGCAGCCTTGATCTTCTTGGTATCCAAGGCTTTCTGCAGCCAGGCGTCCGCGATCTCGATCTGCTTCTTGTAGTCGTCCTGGCTGTCCAGAAGATCGGCGCGCTCGCGCGTCAGCAGATTCAGGTACGCCATGGCATCGTCGTACTCGGGATCGATCTCCAGGGCTTTGTTGAGATCCATCATCCCTTCGTCGACGATGGGACCGTACTGCGCTAGCAGCTCTTCCTTGACCTTCTTATCCTTGAGCGGACCGGGATCCTCGGGGCGCATCCGCAGATTGGAGCGGGCCAAATTCAGCGCGGGAATCCACTTTTGATACGCGATCACGCCCAGGGTGTAGTAGGCTTCCTTCTCCTTGGGATCCACTTCCAGGCGGCGGCGATGCCACTTGGCGGCTTCATCGAACATCTTCAGCTTCTCGTCCTGCGGGAGCGATAGAGCCTGGTTAAACGCCAGCGTGGCCAGGTACGCCAAGGCCGTCTTCTCGTTGGGGTCCTTATCCAGAACCTTCAGGAACTCTTCCTTCGCCTTCCGGGCATACTCGAGATTCTCAGGCGATTCCGCGCCGGGGATCCACTGGACCATGTAAGAGGTCGCCAGGTACATCCGTGGCGTTGGGTTATTCGGATCCAGCTGGATGGCCTTCTCGAAATGATCGACGGCCTCGCCGTATTTGGCGTTGCGGTAGGAGGCGATTCCCTGATTGATATGATCGCGGGATTTGAGAAAACTGCAGCCGGTCCCCGCCAGGATCATTGCCGCAGCGAGCAGCGCCGCGCTCAGGGTCGGTATTCTGCGCATAAAGACTTTCTTCTCCTCGTCGTTAAATTACTCGGGAGCGATGATATTACTCGCCTGCTTCGATCTTGGGCGTCATCAGACCAATCTTGTCGATGCCGGCCCCTTTGGCGATATCGATGGCCCGCGCCACAGTCTGGAAATCCAGGTCCGGATCGCCCTTCACGAACACCACGCGTTCGGCGCGGGTTTTAAACACCTGCTCCAGACGGGGACCCAGCTTATCGAAATCGGTGGGCTCCTCGTTGATCTTCATGGACTGGTCTTTTTCGATCTGAATCACTACCGTGCGCTCATCCTGCTTGGTAGGCTGATCCTTCTTGGGTGGCTGCGGCGCGATCGCCTCCAGCCCGTACGGCGTCAAGGGCGTGATCACCATGAAGATGATCAGCAGCACCAGTAGCACGTCAATGAGCGGCGTCACGTTGATGTTCGCCTGGACCCGCTTCCCGCCGCCGACTGCCATTGCCATAAGAAATTCTCCTTGCCTGCTCTAAGCTCGCCCTAAATCCAATCGAAAACCTACTGAACCGGAGTCGCAGCCGTAGCTTGTGCCGCGCCAGCAGGGGTCTCCGTAATCAGTCCCAGCTGGTCCACGCCGGCCGCGCGCAAATTGTCCACCACGTCCTCCACTGCCTGATATTTGGAGCGGGCGTCCGCGCGGATGTACACGGTCTTGTCTAGCTTGTTAGTCAACAGATCCTGGACCTTGGTGGGCAACTCGTCCACGGCCACCTGCTTATTGCCGGGGCTCAGGAAAGACTTCCCATCGCGCGTCACGGATATCAGAATCGCGTCTTCCTTGTCCGCGTTTTGCATCGCAATCGGATTCTTCGCTTTCACATAGTCCACCGGCTGCCCCTTGGTCAGCAAGGGCGTGATCACAATGAAAATGATCAGCAGCACGAGCATGACGTCCACCATCGGCGTGACGTTGATCTCGGAGACGACTACTGGGGCTTCTGGCTTCTTCATATCAGTACTCCCGACGCACTCCCGTCAATCCTCTTCAGACGAGGCGCCGCTCGGCGGCGCCCCCTCCGTCAACATTCGCAAAGAGACTAGAGAACCTACTTCCCTGCGCTGGCCCGTTGGGTCCGCTTCAGGAAGTAGTCGATCAGTTCCGAGCTGGAGTTACCCATCTCGACGTCGAACGCTTCCACGCGGTTGCTGAAGTAGTTATACATCCAGACCGCGGGGATGGCGACCAACAGACCGACGGCGGTGGTCACCAGGGCTTCCGAAATACCGCCCGCCACCGCGCTCAGACCGGCCGATTTGGCGCTCGCAATTCCCTTGAACGCGTTGATGATGCCGACGACCGTTCCCAGCAGTCCCACGAAGGGGGACGAGGATGCGATGGTCGCCAGCGTCGAGACGCCGCGCTTCAGCTCAGCGTGCACGATGGCTTGCGCGCGTTCCAGGGCGCGGCGGGAAGCCTCAATTTCTTCACCCGAGATTTCCGAGCTCATCTGGTGCGCCCGAAACTCCTGCAGACCGGCCACGACGACCTTGGCCAGGTGGCTCTTGCCGTACCGGTCGGCGATCTTGATCGCTTCATCCAGCTTGCCCTCGCGCAACGCTCCAGCTACGGCCGGGGCGAAGGCGCGGGACTGGCTACGGGCTCCGTTATAAGCGATCCAGCGGTCGATCATCACACCGATGGACCATGCCGACATAATGAACAGCACGATTACGACCGTGCGGGCCGGCCATTCCATGTTGTTCCACATCGTCATCAGGTCGAAGCTGACCGCCCGTTCCTGAAGAAGCAAGAATGCCTGGGATTGCAACTGTAAAAACATCATTTAGTCTCCTGCGAGTTGATTTTGGACCACGGACGTTTCTCTACGCCGCAGCCGCCTCTTTCCAATACAAACCTTGTTCAATACAAAACTAGTTCAGTACAAAATTCACTGTAATCTCGGTCTGGACATCCACCGGCTCACCGTTCAACAAGTAAGGCTGGTATTCCCATTCCGAGACCGCCCTCAGTACTTCCGGAGTGGCCAGCATGGCGGGACCGGAGACGTACTTCAAGTCCCGGATCTTGCCATCTTTTCCAATGAATGCCGTGTAACGCACCGCGCCCTGCACGCGCGCCAGTTTCGCGACTCTCGGATAATCCGGCGGCACGCGCTTCACGATACGACCTTCGAAGACCTTTCCGCCCACGGTCACCGGCTTCGATTCCTTGGGTGGCGGCGGTGGTGGCGGAGGAGGCGGAGGCGGCGGCGCGAGCCCGGCAAGTCCGCCGATGGCTCCTCCCGGAACACCGCCCGGGACGCCGACCACAACCGCTACGTTCGAAACCGAAGGTGGAAGCTCCGCCTCCACGATAGTCGCTACAGATTTCGGAATTTCCTTGGGCGCCATCAGCTTTCCAGCGTCAAACTGGCGTGGCGGAACTTTGATGACCTTGACCGGGGTGGGCGGCGGCGGTGGTGGCGGAGGAGGCGGCGGCGCCGGCGCTTGCAGCAGACTGACTAACTGCGCCTTCGGCAAAACATCCGTGAAGATCAGGGGGAGGATGACCAGCACACTGATGATGCCGACCTGGATCAGGAACGACAGCGTTACCGTCCAGCTCTTGTTTGTTTTCCCAACTCCATCTACGAAGGTCTGATCAAACATCTCCCGTTCTCCTATTTCCTAAGCAGCGCACGCACTACCCTCGTACAGCTTTCCGTTGGCCGGCTGTTTCCCGAGGGGCCGGCGCGGCCGCGGCGGGCTTACCCGTCCCGCGGAAGTTCTGCCAGAATACCAAAATCGGACTGGCGACGAAAACCGAAGAATACGTCCCCACAATAATACCCGCCACCAGCGCAAAGGAAAACCCGTTCAGCACGTCTCCACCGAACAGCAACAGCGCCAGCGCCGTCAGCAAGGTGAGGCCGCTGGTCAGCACGGTCCGGCTCAAGGTTTGATTGACGCTGAGGTTGATGACGTTTTCCAGCGACTCGCGGCGCACCATCTTCAGGTTCTCTCGAATTCGATCGAAAACCACGATGGTGTCGTTCATCGAATAACCGACCAGGGTCAGCAGCGCGGCCACAACGGTCAGCGAAATCGGCTTGTTGAACAGCGAGAAAAGCCCGATGGTGATGAGCGTGTCGTGAAACACCGCGACCACGGCGGCCACGCCGTAAATCCATTCGAAACGGAAAGCGATGTACACCAGCATCCCGCCCAGCGCATACAACGTGGCGAGCACGGCCTGACGCCGCAGTTCGTCGCCGATTTTGGGACCCACCACTTCGGTCGACAAAATTGTGAATGGCCCAAAGCTGACATTGGCCTTGAGGACTTCGATGACCTTGGGCGTCACGCCCTTCACGCCGGAAAGCTCGTCGGCGGAGCGCAGGATTCCGCCGTGATCGGCCCGATAGCCATTGATCGCGGCGCACAGATCCTGCAGGTCCTGCTCGGAGAGTGGGACTCCCGCCTGCTGCAACGGCCCGCGCAGACGGTCAGCCAGCTCCGTGGAAGAAGAGTTATTCAAGTCGAACTTGCCGTCGGCGCCTCCGAACATCCCGCGCAGGGTTTCGTCGATCAACTGGCGGTTGGCGTTCAACTCCTTCTCATCCTTGATCTCGGTACCGATCAAAACTTCAGGCTTTCCGCTGATCTGCTGTACGGAGATCTCGCCGGGCAGCTTGCTTTCGAGCGCGCTGCGGATCTGCTGAACGGGCGGTTCCTGGGCGAAGCGCAGCGACATTTGCGCGCCCCCCTTGAAGTCGATGCCGTAACGCATGCCCTTCATTCCGATACTGATGAACCCCGCCGCCGTCAACACGAGCGATAAGCCGATGAAAGGCCACTTCTTACCGAGAAAATCGAAATTGGTGTTCTTAAATAATTCCATTGAGCCCGTTACTGCCGGCTTAGAGTATCAGACACCGGCTTGCATACAAAAGTTCCCGCCGATCCTAATCCCGAAGATCCGGAATCCGCAAAACGATTCAGGCTACCACAAACCATAACCTTCGAACGAATCATGCAACCCATTAAATGCTAAGCGTAACTGCGCGCTTCTGCCCCCCGAGCTCCCAGTTGAAAATGGTTCTGGAAACGAACACCGCCGTGAACACATTGGCGAACAAACCGATGACCAGCGTCACCGCAAACCCTTTGACCGGACCGGTTCCGAAGAGGAACAGGAAACAGCACGAAACAATGGTAGTTACGTGGGTGTCGATAATCGTCAGGAAGGCCTTCCCGAATCCGGCTTCCACGGCGGCCACCACGGCCTTGCCCGCCCGCAGCTCTTCGCGAATACGCTCAAAAATCAGCACATTCGAGTCCACCGCCATACCGATGGTCAAGATGATGCCGGCGATACCCGGCAGCGTCAGGACCGCCTCGAAGTAGCTCAGCGCCGCGACCAGGATCAGCGCGTTCAGAATCAACGCCAGGGTGGCGTTAATGCCACTTCTCTTGTAGTAGATCAGCATCAGGGCGACTACGGCAACCACGCCCGCGATGCCGCTGACGATTCCCTGCCGGATAGAATCGGCGCCCAGCGACGGGCCCACCGACCGCTCTTCCATGTTGAGCAGGCTGGCCGGAAGCGATCCGGCTTTCAGGTTCAGCGCCAGGTCCGCGGCCGCGTCATGGCCGCCCATGTTGGTGATCACGCCGTTGTCGCTGATTTTGGCCTGGATGGTGGGCGCACTCAAGACCTTTTTGTCGAGCACGATCGCCAGCCGGTCGTTAATGTGCGATCCAGTGAACTTCTCGAAGCGCTTGGCGGCGTCCTGAGTCAGAACGAAATTGGTCTCCCAGCCGCCGGTCTGGCCGTTCTGGGTAGGCTTGGCGTCGCGGAGATCGCGTCCTGTCACGACCGGCGTCCGGGCCAGAATGTAAAACTCGTTGGGCGTGCCGGCGCGCGCGCCGCTGCCCAAAATCTGAGAGCTCAGAGGCAGAATGCCGTTCTTGCTCTGCATGGCCTCTTCACGGGAGGCGAAGGGACCGCCCTGGACCTCATACAGCTCCAGGATCGCGGCCGTCTGCAGGATCTGCTTAATCCGGGCAGGATCGTCCACGCCCGGCAGGGTGACCAGAATCTGCGATTCGCCCCGCTGCTGCACGCTCGATTCCGCGAGTCCCAGGCCGTTGATCTTCTTTTCGACGGTGTTGATGGTTTGCGAAAGCGTATCCGACCGCACGCGCAGCGCCTCGCTGGCCTTCATGGTCATGCGGTAATCGGTTTCGTTCACCGGGGTGAGAATCCACACCGAGCCAAAATTATCGTTCGCGATCGTGCGGAAGTCGCCCGCCTTGGTCCCGGGCACACCAGCGATGTTGATTTGAATACTGTTGGCGTGATCGAAGTCAGGATCGTTGCGGGTTATGTCCGCGAACGGAATGGACGCCTTGGCCAGCTCATCGCGCAGGCGTTGGATAATCGTGTCAGCCTCCAGCTTGAAGGCGTCCTGCATCTCGATCTGATAGACCAGGTTGCTGCCGCCTTTAAGGTCGGTGCCGAGCCGGATGTTCTTCCTCCAGTGCTCCACCAGTTCCTGCTTGGAGGTGGGAATCCCCATGGTGTCCGGATCGCGGATCAAGCCGTAAATGCAAACAAGCGTCACCGCCACGATGATCAGAAGCCGTATTTTGGTGTTGCTGGTCATAATTGGATCACTTCTTCTGCTGAGTCTTTATTTACTTTTTCTCTTCGAGGGCTTTCTCCGGGCTCACCAGACTGGCCACGGCGGCTCGGGTGATCTGCAGCTTGATGTTATCGGGCTTCACCCGCACGATCAAGGTGTCCTGAGCAACGCTCACGACAGTTCCGACGATTCCCCCCGTGGTGACCACTTCATTTCCCGCCTGTAATCCGGCCAGCATCGACGCCTGCTGTTTCTTCTGCCGCTGCATCGGCATGAAAACCAGAAAGTAAAAGATCGCGACGATGAAGATGAGAGGCAGGAAGCCGATAATCGGGTTGGAAGCGGGCGCGCTCTGCTGAAGCAGCCAAAAGGCGAGGTCTTGCATCGGGAGATTTATACGGCTTTCTAGATTACCGCCAACTCAACATGGTGACGCGCTGAGCGCGCAGAAACGTGGGGAACTCCCCAACCAGTATAGCCTCCCTCATCTGCCGCATGATGTCAAGATACCGGTGGAGGTTGTGGAGCGTCGCAAGCGTGGAGAACGTCATCTCTCCCGCGAGGAACAGATGGCGAAGATACGCCCTCGAAAAATTGCGGCAAGTGTAGCAGGAGCAGGACTCGTCCACTGGACTCGGGTCTTCCTTATACTGCGCTTGCTTGATGACAACCCGTCCCTGAGATGTGAATAAGTACCCGTTACGAGCGTTGCGGGAAGGTAGTACGCAATCCATCATGTCGACACCGCGCGCGACATATTCCGGCAGCTCGTCGGGCATGCCCACTCCCATGACATAGCGCGGACGATCGGTTGGCAGCAGGGGAGTGGTGATCTCGGTCATTTCCAGACTCAGCGCGCGGGGCTCGCCGACCGACAAGCCGCCGATCGCGTAGCCTTCTGCGTTCAGTGACAGCAGTTCCTCGGCGCAGTGGCGGCGCAGGTCGGGATACATGGAACCTTGGACGATCGGGAAGAGCGCATGGGCTCCATCTGCCAATCGGCGGTAATGGTCGTAGCCGGCCCGAGCCCAGCGGAGCGTCCGTTCGGTGGAAGCCCTGGCGGCCTCATGGCTGGCCGGATAGGCCAGGCATTCGTCGAGGACCATCATAATGTCGCTGCCGAGCGCGAGCTGAACATCGATGGTCGATTCGGGCGAAAAGAAGTGTTGATCGCCGTTCAGGTGCGAGCGGAACAGCACGCCTTCTTCGGTGACCTTGCGCAGCGTATCCAAACTAAAAACCTGGAATCCGCCTGAGTCGGTAAGGATCGCCCGCGGCCAGTTCATGAACTTGTGCAGTCCGCCGAGCTTCCGGATCGTCTCGTGGCCGGGCCGGAGAAACAGGTGATACGTGTTGCCCAGGATGATTTTGGCGTCCAGATCGTTCAACAGATCGCGCGCCAAGATGCCTTTGACGGTCCCCTGGGTGCCGACCGGCATGAACACTGGCGTTTCCACATCGCCGTGCGCGGTGTGGAGGATACCCGCACGGGCACCGGTTTCTGGGCAGACCGCCTGTAGCTCGAATCGGAACACTTCTAGATTGTAGTAGGGTGGGCATCGAGGCCCGCCAAAACAGGCCCTTGGTAGGATAGTAGGACATCTCTCATGTCCTTGCGGTTCTATAACACCCTGACCCAGCAGTTGGAGGAGTTTAAGCCTCTTCACGACAACGTCGTACGGATGTACACCTGCGGGCCGACCGTCTACAACTACGCCCACATCGGCAACTTCCGTTCCTTCGTGTTCCCGGACATCCTGCGCCGCTGGCTGCGTGCGCGCGGCTACCAGCTCGATCACGTGATGAACATCACCGACATCGAGGACAAGATCATCCGCGATTCCAAGGCCGCAGGCAAATCCCTGGATGAGTTTACGGCGGTCTACACCAAGGCGTTTCTGGAAGACACCGCCACTCTGCGGCTGGAGCGCCCCGAACGCATTGTCCCTGCTACCCAGCACATCCCCGAAATGGTGGAAGCTGTTCAGCATCTCACCGAACGCGGCCATACTTACGTGAGCGACGGCTCGGTTTACTACCGCATCTCGACATTTCCCGAATACGGCAAGCTTTCGCACAACGACTTCAGCGGCATCCGGGCCGGTGCGCGTGTCGACGTGGATGAATACGACAAGGACGACGCCCGCGACTTCGTTCTTTGGAAAGCCGCCAAGGAAGGCGAGCCTTCGTGGGACACGCCCATCGGCAAGGGCCGCCCAGGGTGGCATATCGAGTGCTCCGCCATGGCGATGAAGTATCTGGGCGATACCCTGGATATCCACACCGGCGGCGTCGATCTCACCTTCCCGCATCACGAGAATGAAATCGCGCAGGCCGAGGGGATCACCGGTAAGCAGTTCGTCCGGTTCTGGCTACACGCCGAGCATTTGAGCGTCGACTCGCAGAAGATGTCGAAATCGCTCGGCAACATCTATACGCTGAGGGATTTGAAGGAGCGTGGCTTCGCGCCGGAGGCTTTGCGCTATCTGCTGGCTTCGGTGCCATACCGCAAGAAGCTCAACTTCACGTTCGACGGGCTGAAGGCAGCCGCGACCTCGATTGACCGGCTGCGGAATTACAAGTTGCGCCTGGAGACGGACAAGTTTCCCGCGGGTACCAACGCGGCGCTGGCCGAGCGCACCCAGACTGCACGCGCTGCTTTCGACGCGGCGCTCGACGACGATCTCAACACGGCCGAGGCACTAGGAGCCGTCTTCGAATACGTCCGCGATACCAACACCGCTATGGACGCGGGGGAGTTTCCCGCCGGTAATGTTGCTGACGCGCTCGAATTCCTGGGGCGCTTTGACTCGATCTTCGATGTGCTGAAACCTACCGCGCACGCCGGCGGACTCTTAGACGCCGACGTGAACGCGCTCATCGCCGAACGCACTGCCGCCAAGAAAGCCAAGAATTTCGGACGCTCCGATGAGATTCGGGCGCAACTGGCAGCCCAGGGCGTGATCCTCGAAGACACCAAGGAAGGAGTACGCTGGAAACGGTCATGAAAATCGAAAGCAAGACCGTTCACTGGGGCGACCGCCGCAAGGCTGGCAATTTCACTCCTGTTACGACTCCGATCTACACGGCGGCAAGCTACGTCTACGAATCGATGGAGCAGCTCGATCGCGTGTTTGCGCTGGAGGAATCCGGCCCGTCCTACGCGCGTTACGATAACCCCACGCGTTCGGCGCTGGAGGAATTAGTCCGGGAGCTCGAAAGCGGTGCCGGCGCGATCGCCTGCGCTTCGGGGATGGCCGGCATCCACATGGCTGTGCTCGCCGCGTTGATGGACCGGCCCAAACGCGTGGTCGCCGCGAACATGATGTACGGCGCCACCACTTCCATGCTGATGAACATATTCGGCCCTCTGGGAGTGGAGACGGCGCAGGTCGATCCCTGCGATCTGGCCGCCTTCGAAGCGACGCTGAACGAAGAGAAGACCGCTGCAGTGGTCGTCGAAACCATCGCGAATCCTCTACTGCGCGTGCCGGCGCTCGATAAAATAGCGGCGATCTGCCGTGCCGCGGATGTGCCGCTGATCGTCGATAACACGTTCGCCACGCCAATGCTCGTCCGGCCGCTGGAGCTCGGCGCGAATATCGTTTGCCACAGCGCCACCAAATACCTGGCCGGCCATGGCGACGTTCTCGGCGGCGTGATCGTGGCGGATCAGGCGAACTTTGACGCGCTGCGGACGCTTTCCCGTACGATCGGTCCGGTCATGGGTCCGTTCGAAAGTTATTTGACGCTGCGCGGGATCAAGACACTCGCATTGCGCGTCGAGCGGCAGTGCGCCAACGCCTGCAAGGTCGCGTCCTGGCTGGCGGCGCACCCGCGCGTGGAGCGAACATTTTTCCCGGGCGATCCGAAACATCCGGATGCCGATTCCATCGGCCGGTTGTTTCCGCCGAATCGTTACGGCGGGCTGGTGTCATTTGAGCTGAAGGGCGCGGGTCGCACGGAAGTCTTCCGATTCATGGAAAAGCTGCAGATGGTGGTGCGTGCCACCTCGCTCGGCGATGTGCACACTTTGATGATGTATCCGGTCATGGGATCGCATCGCGATCTTTCGCCCAAGCATCGCGAACGTCTGGGGATTCGCGACAATCTGATGCGGATATCGGTGGGTATCGAGGCGGTGGAGGACATCATCGCGGATTTGGAACAGGCGCTCCGCGCCTAGGCCGACCTGGAGCAAGCGTTGGCTTGAGAATCTGGTATACTGTAGTTTCTATGTTTGTGGCCCGCCATCATATGCACCATCATCACCACGCAAATGGTGCGTTACGGGCTCACGCATAAACCAAGTCAACTGGAAGTGAGATCAACTGAGCCCGCCGGAAACGGTGGGCTTTTTTGTTATAGGAAACAACTATGGAACTGGACTTCAGCAAACTGGATGGCCTGGTGGCCGCAGTGATTCAAGATTGGAAAACGGGGCGCGTCCTGATGGTCGGCTTCATGAACGAGGAAAGCTTCCGCAAGACTGTCGAGACGGGCAACGCCGTCTTCTACAGTCGCTCGCGCAACAAGCTTTGGCTCAAGGGCGAGAGTTCCGGCCACAAGCTGGTGGTCAAGGAAATCTCGACCGATTGCGATCGCGATGCGGTGCTTCTGAAGTGTGAGGCGCTCGGCCCAGGCGTTTGCCACGAAGGTTATGAAAGCTGTTTCTTCCGCAAGCTCGACGGCAACGAATGGAAGATTACCGATACTCAAGCCTACGACCCCAAGGCCGTCTACGGAAATTAAATGAAACTCAAACTCGGTATTCCTAAAGGCAGTCTCGAAAATGCGACCGTCGATCTCTTTCGCCGCGCGGGATTCCAGATCACCGTTAGCAGCCGCTCCTATTTCCCTGCGATCGACGATCCCGAAATCGAGTGCATGTTGATTCGCGCTCAGGAAATGGCGCGCTACGTAGAAGACGGCGTGCTCGATGCCGGCCTCACCGGCCGCGACTGGGTCCAGGAAAACGACGCTCAGGTCCAGACGGTCGCCGATCTGATCTACGCCAAGCAGAGCTTCGGCAAAGTGCGCTGGGTGCTGGCGGTGCCGGAATCCTCGCCAGTGCAAACCGTCAAGGACCTGCAAGGCAAAATCATCGCCACCGAGCTGGTAGCTGCCACCGAGCGCTATCTAAAGTCCCACGGCGTGACCGCGAAGGTCGAATTCAGTTGGGGTGCGACCGAGGTGAAACCTCCCGAGCTGGCCGACGCCATCGTGGAAGTTACCGAAACGGGCTCCTCTCTGCGCGCTAACAAGCTGCGGATCGTCGAGACCGTGATGGAATCGAATACTCAGCTCATCGCCAACGTCAACTCCTGGAAGGATTCGTGGAAGCGGCGCAAGCTGGAAGACATGCGGATGCTGCTGGAAGGCGCCATTAACGCGCTCGGCAAAGTCGGACTGATGCTGAACGTGGAAAAGAAAAACCTGGACAGCGTTCTGGGCGTCCTGCCCGCGCTGAAGAAGCCGACCATCTCGCCCCTGAGCGATGGCGACTGGCTGGCGCTCAACACTATCCTTGACGAAGCCACCGTGCGCACCATCATTCCACGTCTGAAGGAAGCCGGCGCACAGGGCATCGTCGAATATCCGCTGAACAAAATCGTGATGTAGGCCATCCACATGATCAGGATCATCAATCATCGGGAAGCGCAGACTCTCGTCGCGCGCAAAACGCAGCGGCTGGAAGACGCCGAGCGCATCGTCGCGCCGATCCTGGAAGATGTCCGCCGTGAGGGCGACGCCGCCCTACTGGCGTACGCACGCAAATTCGACGGCTTCGAAGGATCCAGCGTGCGCATCCCGGTGCATGGCACACTTGAGCCGGAATTCGGGCGCGCCGTGCGCATCGCCGATACCAACGTCCGCGAATACGCCCGCCTGCAGCTTCCCGTGGAGAAGATGGTGGAATATCCGGACGGCCGCAAGCTGGGCCAGATCGTCCGGCCGCTCGATTCCATGGGCGCGTACACGCCCGCGGGCCGCTATCCTCTGCCCTCCACGCTGCTGATGAACATCATCCCGGCGCAGGTGGCCGGCGTGAAGACTACCTGCGTCGCCTGCCCGCACCCCAGCGCCGAAATCCTGGGGATCGCCGCATGGCTCGGCGTGACGCATTTTTTCCAGATGGGCGGAGCGCAGGCGATTGCCGCGCTGGCGTTCGGAACGGCCACCGTTCCGCGCGTCGATCGTATCGTTGGTCCCGGAAACATCTACGTCGCCGCTGCGAAAAAGCTGATCGCCGGGGAAACCGGCATCGACTTTGTGGCCGGGCCGACCGAGATCGTGATCATAGCCGCGGAAGGCAATGCGGAGTGGATTGCCGCCGATATGCTGGCTCAGGCCGAGCACGATGTGGATGCCTCGGCGATCTTGCTCACGACGTCGCGCGAGCTGGCGAACGCCGTAGCTGAAGCGGTTGAGCGTCAGCTTCATTCCTTGCCGACCGCCGCCGTCGCGCGCCCGTCGATCGACAACAATGGCGCAATCGTGATCGTCGATTCCTTGGAACGCGCCGTCGAGTTTTCGAACTCGCTCGCGCCGGAGCACCTTGCGTTGCACGATCCCGCCCTACTCAGTTCGATTCAGAACGCTGGCTCTGTGTTTCTGGGACCTTCGAGCCCCGAAGCTGCGGGAGATTACGCTTCGGGTCCCAATCACGTGCTGCCGACTTCGGGCCAAGCCCGTTTGCGCGGCGGCCTGTCAGCGGCGGACTTCGTCAAGGTGATCTCAGTGCAGGAACTGAGTCCGGCCGCGCTCAAATCCTTGGGGCCCGCGGTCACCACTCTGGCTCGCGCCGAGGGCCTGGAAGCGCACGCGCGATCGGTCGAGGTTCGCCATGGCTGATGCTCTCACGCCACGCGAGGCCATCGAGGCGATGGCGCCCTATTCCCCGCCCTCGGCCGGGCGTGCCGGGAAACTGCGCCTGGATTTCAACGAGAACACAGTAGGCTGCTCGCCGAAAGTGATCGAGTGCGTGCAGCAGTACCTGACTGCCGACCATCTGACCATCTATCCCGAATATCAGGATGCCCGGCGCGACCTGGGCGCGTTCTTCGGCGTCTCGCCCGAGGAATTCGCCATCACCAACGGCACCGATGAGGCGATCCAGCTCCTGATCAACACGTTTGTCGATGATGGCGACGACGTCCTGCTGCTCAAGCCTTCCTATGCGATGTACAAGTTCTACGCGGAGGTGGCGGGGGCGTCCGTGCGCGAAGTCGAATACGCCGGCGATCTCAGCTTCCCGGTCACCGAGTTCCTGGATGCGATGCGGCCGGAGACTCGCGCGATCCTGATCGCCAATCCCAACAATCCCACCGGGTCCGCAATCGGGCTCGACCAGATCGAGCTGATCCTCGAAACTGCTCCCGATGCTGCCGTACTGATCGACGAAGCGTATTTCGAGTTCTACGGTGTCACAGCGCTCCGCTGGATCAACAAATATAAGAACCTGTTCGTCAGCCGGACGTTTTCAAAAACCTACGGCATGGCCGCCATGCGCTGCGGCTGTCTGTTCAGCTGCGCGGAGAATATCGCGTGGGTTCGGAAGGCGCAGTCGCCCTACAGCGTGAACATGCTCGCGGTGATCGCGGCACGCGCGGCTGTACAGGATCGCGAGCACATCGCGAAGTACGTCGGCGAGGCGCTGGCCGCTCGCGAAATGGCCTACGTCGGCTTCGAGCGGCTCGGTATCCAATATTTCCCAAGCCAGGCAAACTTCGTGCTGTTCCAAGCAGGCGACCGTGCGATCCCGATCCGCGACGCACTTCGCGAGCGCGGCGTTCTGGTGCGCGACCGCAGTTACGAAATCCCGGGATGCGTGCGTGTCACCATCGGCACGCGATCGCAGGTCGAGCGTTTTTTCACTGAACTGGAGACGTTGTGGAAGGAATAGTCGTGTTCGACATGGACGGTGTGCTGGCGGAAGTGACCGAATCCTACCGCGAGGCGATCGTGCAAACCGTCGAACATTTCACCGGCAAGCGGATCGAGCGCGACCTCATCCAGGACTACAAGAACCAGGGTGGCTGGAACAACGACTGGGCTCTCTCGCAGAAGATCGCCGCTGATCTGGGCGTAGCCGTTCCGTACAACACCGTCGTGGATTATTTCAACGAGATTTTCATCGGCAAAAACGGTGACGGCCTGATCCAGCGTGAACAATGGTTCCCCAAGCCCGGCCTGCTGGAACGCCTGCGCGAGCGATTTGGCCTGGCAATCTTCACCGGCCGCCTGCAATACGAGGCTGAAATCACGCTCAAGCGCTTCGCCGCGGGTTGCCGGTTCGATCCGCTGCTGTGTGCGGAGCACGTCGCCAGAGCCAAGCCTGATCCCGAGGGTTTGCTCGCGATTCAGGGCCGCCATCCGGGGCGCAAACTCTGGTATGTCGGCGATACCGTCGACGACGCACGCTCGGCCCGCGCGGCCGGAGTCCCGTTCATCGGGATCGCGGCGCAGAGCCATTCCCGGCGAGACGAGATTCTGCGGCTGTTTCGCGAAGAGAATGCGGTGGCTGTTCTGGAAAACGTGAACGAGATCGAAGGTGCACTGTGAGAAAAGCCTCCATCCAGCGCGACACCAAAGAGACGCAGATCCGCGGCAGCCTCACCATTGAAGGTCAAGGAGCCTACCAGATCTCCACCGGCATCCGCTTCTTCGATCACATGCTGGAATTGTTCACGAAGCACGGCGGCTTCGACCTGAAGCTAGTCGCCAAAGGCGACTTAGACGTAGACCAGCATCACACCGTGGAAGATGTGGGTATCGTTCTGGGCCAGTTGTTCGCGAAAGCCCTGGGTGACCGCCGCGGGATCAATCGGGCCGGTTATTTCGTGTTGCCGATGGACGAAACGCTGGCGGTTGTCGCCGTCGATCTGGGCGGACGCCCGGCGCTCGTCTACAAAGATCTGGTGAAGACGCGGCTGGTCGGCGATTTGCAAACCGAACTCGTCCATGATTTCTTCGACGGCTTCGTCAACCACGCCGCCGCGAATCTGCACGCCAAGGTGCTCTACGGCCGGTCCAATCACCACAAGATCGAGGCGATCTTCAAATGCTTCGCCCGCGCCATGCGCTACGCGTGCTCGAAAGACGCGCGCCTGAAGAAGCAGCTGCCGTCGACTAAGGGGCTGCTGTGATCAGCGTATTCGACTACGGCGCCGGCAATCTTCGGTCGGTTCAGAACACCCTGGGCGCCATCGGAGCCGAGTACGAACTCATTCGCGATGCCGGAGGTATTCGACAAGCTACAAAGCTGATCCTCCCCGGCGTCGGCCACTTCGGGCAGATGATGCGCGCGCTCGACGATCTGCAGGTTCGCGACGCCCTGATCGAGCGCATTCGCGCGGGCGTTCCCTTTCTCGGCATCTGCCTTGGCTTGCAGGCTCTGTTCGAGTCGAGCGAAGAGGCACCCGATCAGCGCGGACTCGGGATCTATCCCGGCGAAGTCAAGCGCTTTCGCGGGGAACTTCGTATCCCGCACATGGGCTGGAATCAGGTGCAACCCTGCCGGCCGAACACTTTGCTCGCGTCCCCGACGTACCTATATTTCGCGCACAGTTATTACTGTCCGGTGATTCCGGAAACCGCTGCCGTGTGCGATTACATAGTGCCGTACACAGCCATCCTCGAGCAAGCCAACGTCCGGGGTGTGCAGTTTCACCCCGAAAAATCGGGACCCGCGGGGCTCCAGATTGTGAAGAATTTCGTGGAGAGCGAGGCATGAGCGCACAGCGCGGGATGCGCGCCGATTTTTCTCTTAACGCTCGCATCCCGCTGCGTTGTGCGCGATTCAAAAATGCTGGCTAAAAGAATCATTCCGTGTCTCGACGTCACCGCCGGCCGTGTGGTCAAAGGCGTGAACTTCGTCAACCTTCGCGACGCCGGTGATCCCGTGGAGCTGGCCGCGCGCTATAACGAACAAGGCGCCGACGAGTTGGTGTTCCTCGACATCACCGCGTCGAGCGACAATCGCGACACCATGATCGACGTGGTCTCCCGCACCGCGCGCGAGGTTTTCATTCCGCTTACGGTGGGCGGGGGGATCCGCAGCGTCGACGATGCGCGCAGCATCCTGCACGCGGGCGCGGACAAGGTCAGCGTCAATACCGCCGCGGTGCGCCGGCCCGAGCTCATCACCGAACTGAGCGAAGAATTCGGATCACAGGCAGTGGTCCTCGCCATCGACGCGCGCAGGAGGGCCAACGCAAATCAGAGCGGCGGCGGATGGAATGTCTACACCCGCGGCGGCCGCCACGACGAAGGCATGGATGCAGTGGAGTGGGCCGCCCGCGGTGAACAACTGGGCGCAGGCGAGATCTTGCTCACATCCATGGATACCGATGGAGTCCAGACGGGCTTCGATTGCCCGCTGACTCTCGCGGTGCACAACGCCACGCACATTCCGGTGATCGCTTCCGGCGGCGCCGGGAAACCCGAAGATTTTCTTAAGGTGCTTGAATTCGCTGACGCCGCTCTCGCTGCCTCTATCTTCCATTACGGCACCTACACCGTCGGCGATCTGAAGCAATTCCTGGCGGGGCACAATGTCCCTATACGCCGATGATTATTCCCTGCATCGATCTCATGGACGGCAAGGTCGTTCAGCTGGTTCAAGGCCGTGACAAAGCTCTCGAAGGCGACGCGCCGCTCGAGATGCTGCGCAAGTTCGCCGCGTTCCCCGAAATCCAAGTCATCGATCTGGATGCCGCCATGGGCAAGGGCGAGAATTCGTCGCTGGTGGAACTCGTCGCCGGGAAAGCCCGCTGCCGCGTTGGCGGCGGAGTACGAACCCCCGAGCGCGCGAAAAAACTGATCGACCAGGGCGCGTTCCGTGTGATCGTTGGCACGGCGGCATTTACACCCGCGCTGGAACAGATCGCGTCAGCGGTCGGCCCCGAACGTGTAATCGTGGCGCTGGATTCGAAAGGCGGGAAGATCGTCGTCAAGGGCTGGCAGGAGGCCACGAATTTCACCGCGGAAGAAGTGATCGGCCGCCTGGAGCCGTTCTGCAGAGGATTCCTGTGCACCTACGTCGATAAAGAAGGCATGATGCAGGGGACGGATCTCGATTGGTTTCGCCGTCTGCGCGCTGCCACCAACCACGAGATCACGGCGGCCGGCGGCATCACCACGCTCGACGACATCCGCGCTCTATCCGCGATCAACGTTCACGCAGCGCTCGGGATGGCGATCTATACGGGCCGGCTGGACCTAGGCGAGCTTGCCCGCCTGCAATAGTAGCTGCCGCGGCTCGTCGATCCAGTAATCCGGTTCCCACCGGGCCATCTCCTCGTGGTTGCCATATCCCCATCGCACGGCACAGGTCTTGACGCCGGCGCGACGGCCTGCTTCCATGTCCGAGGCCGCGTCACCCACCATCAGACACTGCTCGGGACTCGCGCCCAACGCTCGCAACGACGCCAGAATCACATCCGGTTCCGGCTTGGCCGGGAATCCGTCGGTCCCCTGCACATGATCGAAATGCTGGAGCAATCCGAACTGCTCCAGTACGCCGCGCGTGGTCTGCGTGGTTTTGATGGTGGCGGTCGATTTGCGCCCGCCTAGAGAATCGAGCATCTCCGCGACGCCCGAAAACACCCGTGTGGCAGCGTGTTTTCGAGCCCAGTAGGTGGTGCGGTAGCTCTGGATGAGAGGCTCCATGGCCTCATTGCCGAAACCCAGGTCCTGAAATAGATCGGTCAGATGACGGCCGATGTAGCGCCGCAGGAATTCTTCGGAAACATTGTCCCGGCCATTCGCGGCCAGAACAGCGAGCTGCGCCGCGCAGATATCCGGCGCGGAGTCCATCAACGTTCCGTCTACGTCGAACAAGTAGACGGGGAAGGGTGTCATTGAAAAAGGGGACAGGCTACTCTGTCCCCTCCGGTAAACTCCTGACTTCGCCTGCCAGCGTGGGAGTGGACAGAGCTGCCTGTCCCCTTTTTCTTTCCCAGGCTCGGCCTGTCGTCGCGCATTATGCCGGCTGCGGACCACCCTCGGGAAAGATTCCCGGCATCCGGCGTCCGGGTTCGGGCTTCAGAATCTGCTGCGCAGGTCCGTCATCCGGCGGAATCTGCCGTGGCGCTTCGAAAGGCCGCAGCGTTTCTCCCGCGATCAGCTGGTGCACTTCCGCTCCATCCAGCACTTCACGTTCGAGCAACGCCAGAGCGATCCGCTCCAGGGCGTCCGACTTCTCTTCGATAACCGCGCGCGCCCGATCATAGCCGTCCTGCACCAGTTTCTTGACCTGTTCGTCGATGCGGATCGCCGTCGCCTCGCTGTAATCGCGATGCTGCGCGATCTCGCGGCCCAGGAAAATCTGCTCTTCGCGTTTGCCGAAGCTCAGCGGACCCAGTTCGCTCATGCCCCACTCGCAGACCATCTTGCGCGCCATATCCGTGGCGCGTTCAATGTCGTTGCCCGCACCAGTGGTGATGTGGTGCATGAAGACCTCTTCGGCAATGCGGCCGCCCATCAGGATCGCGAGCTGTGCGCCCAGATACTCCTTGTGATAGGAGTGCTTGTCGTCCAGCGGCAGCTGCATTGTGAGGCCCAGCGCCATCCCGCGAGGGATGATCGTGACCTTGTGCAGCGGATCGGCGAACGGCGTCAGCGCCGCTACCAGCGCATGCCCGGCCTCATGGTAAGCCGTATTCTTTTTCTCTTCGTCGCTGATGATGAGGCTCTTGCGCTCCACACCCATCATCACCTTGTCCTTGGCCAGTTCGAAATCGAACTGCGTGACCACTTTCCGATTCTGGCGAGCCGCCACAAGAGCAGCTTCGTTCACCAGATTGGCCAGGTCGGCGCCGGCAAAACCCGGCGTCCCGCGCGCGACCACGGTGAGATCCACGTCGTCGGCCAGCGGAACCTTCTTGGTGTGCACCTTGAGGATTTGCTCGCGACCCTTCACGTCGGGACGCCCCACCACCACGCGACGGTCGAAACGGCCCGGCCGCAGCAGTGCGGGATCCAGCACGTCCGGCCGGTTGGTGGCCGCCACCAGAATCACGCCTTCGTTCGATTCAAATCCGTCCATCTCCACCAGCAGCTGGTTGAGGGTTTGTTCACGCTCGTCGTGACCGCCGCCCAGGCCCGCTCCACGATGGCGTCCCACGGCGTCGATTTCGTCGATGAAGATGATGCAGGGCGCGTTCTTCTTGCCTTGCTCGAACAAGTCGCGCACGCGGCTGGCGCCGACGCCCACGAACATTTCTACGAAGTCGGAACCGGAAATCGAGAAGAACGGAACATTCGCTTCGCCCGCGATCGCGCGCGCCAGCAGCGTCTTGCCTGTGCCCGGCGATCCGATCAGCAGAACGCCCTTGGGGATCCGGCCGCCCAGCTTCTGGAATTTCTGCGGCTCGCGCAGGAACTCGATGATCTCCTGCAGTTCTTCCTTGGCTTCTTCCACGCCCGCCACGTCCTTGAACGTGACCTTCTTCTGCTGCGACGAATGCAGCCGGGCGCGGCTCTTCCCGAAGCTCAGTGCCTTGTTGCCGCCGCTCTGCATCTGGCGCAGCATGAATACCCAGAACCCGATCACCAGCGCGAATGGAAGGAACGTGCCTAGCAAGTTGACCCAGTTGCTGCCGTTATCCTGCACCACCGTGACGGTGACGTTCTTGTCCAGCATCAACTTCTGGAAGTCGGTGAAGGCCGGCGGAACAGTGGAATGAAACTGTTCGCCGTTCTTGTATTTCCCCGAGACGTCGCCGGTGGTGGAGTTGAATGTGGCCTGTTCCACCTTGCCGTCCTGCACGTCACGATAAAGATCGGAGAACTGCGGCGTCTTGCCGGCATTCGCCGGGTGGCGGAAAACCGCCCAGACCAGTACCACCAGGCACAGGACGATCAGCCACAGCACAGCATTTCTGACATTAGAATTCATGAGTATCTCGACTTCCCCCGGTACGGCCTTTCAAAAATGACACGGCCCCTCAACATTAAAGACGTTGGGCAGACGCTAAAAGATTCATGCTTCCACCGGAAGCTTGCGCCGGACCTCAGTGACGCGCAGCCGGAATTGCGTCCCGCGGCCCGAATGCTGCCCATGCTCCGCTGCCGGTCCGAAGTCCCGCGCCCACAGGATCTTATCCCCACAACAGAGAATCGGCCAGAACGGACGGCGCCAAGAGGGTATGCGCTGCCGCTGGAATAATTCTTTGATTTTCCGATCATTGGTGTGTCCAACCGGACAATAACGGTCCCCCGGCTTCCAACCACGGAGTACCAACCTCTCCGGAAGCCTCCGGAAATATAGGTCCGACTTCAGCGTAGCACACGCATCCGCCCCCTGCTTTTGGCGGATAACCTCCAAACAAATCATGGAATTGCCGTCGGGAGCCAGGTAGCGGCCGGGAACCGACACTTCGCCCGCGATGTCCCTCGCCATGGGATCGCGAGGCGTCTGGCCTGGTACTTCTAGACGTAGCCAGTCGAAAGACCGGATCGCGTGGATCCCCGGCAACTCAGCCTTCCCCCCGGATTCGGACAGTTCCAGGACGCATTCGATATGGCTGAATTGGACGCCGTGCAAGTTCCCTTTGGCCGACCGGATCGCGTGCCGGATCAGCCGGCGGGCCACCGCGCGAGGCAACCGGGCAAGCTCGCGCGCTGAGACCTCTACCGCGCCGGGGGACCGCGTGACCATCTCCTGAGCGAGCCGAGCGATCTCAGGCGCCCACCAGCGCTCCTCCTCATAAGCCAGATCCGCCATGTGGGCCAGGGCCTCGGCCAGATTCGGGTTCCATTCCCGCTTCAGGCGCGGCAGCAGTTCCTGGCGGATACGATTGCGCGCGAACCTCGGCTCCCGATTGCTCGAGTCTTCACGCCAGCGGATGCCGCGTTCGCGGAGGAATGTCTCCACGTCGCCGCGGGTTACGCCGAGAAGCGGCCGGATCAGCCCTTCGGCGGTTACGGGCAGAATCCCCGCGAGTCCCGCCAGCCCCGAACCGCGTAACATCCGGAACAGTACCGTCTCCGCCTGATCGTCATGCGTGTGGCCCAGGGCAATCCGGTCCGCCCTGCCCTGCCGGATCAGATCGTCAAAAAACGCCCGCCGGGCGCGGCGCGCAGTCTGCTCCAGGTTGCCGCCTTCGCAAGCTGCGGCCGTGGAATAGAACGCCAACTCCATTTCGCGAGCCAAGCCCGCCACGAACCGCTGGTCTTCCTCCGAGTCTTCGCCCCGAAGCTTATGATTGACGTGGGCGACACCGGTGACCCGGATTTTCAGTTCCCGCAGAACGTGCAGGAGGCAGACCGAGTCCGGTCCGCCCGATACCGCCACGATGACGCGAGCGCCCGGCGCCAGCATGTTGTAACGGGAAATGGTCGCGGCTACGCGTTCCAGCACGCTCCCATTATGTCGCGGCGTGGGGCGGGCTTCAGCCCGCGCGGGACTTTAGTCCCGCTGGTCTAATTCCTTCCGTCCAATTCCGGATTCTGCGGACCGAACCCTAACCCGTGCGCTAGATCCTTGTTGTTCTCGTTACAGGCGTACTCCATGGGTTGCTTACCCGGAGCCATGTGAGTGAACACGCGGCTATAGGTCCACGGTTTGGTGTAGAACTTGGGATCTTCCACCCACAGATCGTGTTTCAGATGGTCCCAATCGGGCCGCGACCAGCGCTCCACCACATGCATCGCGTCGCTGTGCGGATGCGCGTCGTCGTCCACCCAGCTCAGCTTATCTTTAAACCCGATCGAGTCGATCACCAGCGTATCGCCGTCCCAGCGGCCGACGCCGTGCCCGAAATACGACTCCTCGATATCCTTCATCGGCGGCTGCTTCCGTCCGTCAATGGGTATCGAGCGCCACGCGGTCATCAGCTCGTACAGGAACGCCAAGCGGTTCGAGTTCTGCAGGATCTCAAACGGCACGCCGCTGATGCTGGCCCGCGGGATCCCCGCGAACAGGCAGAGTCCTTCTGGATTGACCGACTGAGTCATGTTGTAGCGATAGGCGGCTTCGCCCGCCGGCGTGAACGGAGGACCGCCCACGCTCTCGAACATGTTCCGCAGCAACGGCCCTTGCCAGAATCCCGAAAGATCCGGCTTGCCGTCCGGCATCCTCGGGGTCGGCTTCGATGGGGTTTTCGTTTGCCCGGCTGCCAGCGTTGCTACCGCCAGAATCAATACAGCTATGCGTCCCATGCACCCATGCTATAACGGGAACTTGTCGTGAGCACCCCCTCAGGCGATCCCTTCATCGTCAGCCTCGACGTCGGCAGCTCTTCCGTGCGCGCTCTGCTGTTCGACTGCGGCGCGCGGCAGATGGAGGGCTACGGCGCGCAGCTCCCTTACCGCATCCGCACCACGCCCGATGGCGGCGCGGAAGTCGATCCCGATGCGCTGGCGGAGCTGACCATCGACTGTCTGGACGAGCTCCACCGCCAGATCGAAGCCGCTGGATTCCAGATCGCCGCCGTGGCCGGCAGCGCCTTCTGGCACAGCTTCTGCGGCGTCGACGCAAAGGGCAAACCCACGCTCCCGATCCTGCATCTTCTCGATACGCGCAGCGGAGATCAGGTCTCGAAAGTGCCGGATGCTCACGAACGCACGGGTTGCGTGCCCCACTCCAGCTACTGGCCCGCAAAGCTGCTGTGGCTGGCGGCCAATCGTCCCGACGAATTTCGCGCCACCAAGCGTTTTCTCAGCTTCCCCGAGTATCTATATCTGAAACTATTTGGGAGCCCCCGGGCATCTACCTCGATGGTCTCCGCCACGGGCCTGTGGGATCAGAACAATTCGGATTATGACGCCGAAACGCTCGCCGCTCTGCCCATCTGCCGCGAACAGCTTGCCGATCCGGTATCGCTCGATCAGAGCGAAAATCAACTGCTGCCCCAATATCGCCGTCTATGGCCGGAATTCGCCAAGGCCCGCTGGTTTCCCGCTCTCGGCGATGGAGCCTGCAACAGCATCGGCAGCGGATGCGTCTCGACCGATCGCGCCGCGCTGATGGTGGGCACCACGGGAGCGATGCGCCTGGTCTCCGATGCGCCGGAAGCGCAATCCCCGCAAGCAAAGATCGCTCCGGGTCTCTGGCGCTATCGCGTCGACAAGTCGCGAATCGTCACCGGCGGCGCGCTGTCGAACGGCGGCGACGTCTACGCCTGGATGAAGCGCAACCTGGCGCTGCCCAAGGACATTGAGGCTCGACTGGAATCCGCCGCCCCCGGCAGCCACGGTTTAAAGATGCTGCCTTTTTTCTCGGGCGAGCGCACGCCCTACTGGCGCGCCGATCTGCGAGCCTCCATAACCGGCCTTTCCGCTTCCACCGGAGCTTTCGACATCGCCCACGCAGCCCTCGAATCGGTCGCGTTGCGCTTTCGCGAAATCTATAGCCTGCTCGCCGCGCCTTGGGGAGCGCCCGCGGAAGTGATCGCATCCGGCGGAGCCCTGCTCCATTCGCCCGCCTGGACCCAGATGATGGCGGACGCCCTCGGCCGCCCTGTTACCATTTGCACCGAAAATGAAGCCTCCTGCCGCGGCGCGGCGCTCTGGGCGCTTGAACGCCTCGACATCATCGACGGAATCGGCGCGCTGCCGGCTTCTACTGGCGCGGTGTTCACGCCGCGTCCCGAATATCAGTCCGCCTACCAGGAACTCCTTGCCCAACAAAACCAACTCTATGAACGCCTCTACCCCTCATACAACCCAGGATGACCTCATCCAAGACGAGGTGCGGTTGCGCGCCTCCCGCATCAAACTCCTGCTCATGGATGTCGACGGCGTTCTCACCGACGGCCGCCTGATCAACGTTCCCGCGCCCGACGGGACCATGTTCGAGACCAAGGCTTTCGATTCGCAGGACGGCATCGCGTTGCAGTGGCTCTCCTGGAACGGCATCGACACCGGCGTCATCAGCGGACGTGTCTCGCCCGCCACCGTCGAGCGAGCCCGCCAGGTCAAGATGACCTACGTCTACCAGGGCCACATCGAGAAAATCCCGATTCTCCAGGAGATTCTCGCGAAGAGCGGCATCCCGGCGGAGGAAACCGCATACGCCGGCGACGATCTTACCGACGTCGTCGTCATGCGCCGCGTGGGCCTGGCCATTGCCACCGCCAACGCGCGGCCGGAGGTCAGGCGCTCCGCTCATTACGTCACCACGGCATCGGGTGGCCAGGGCGCAATTCGCGAGGTCGCCGAGCTGCTCCTCCAGGCTCAGGGCCGCTGGTCGGATATCTTGAAGAAATACGAGGTGGACTAAGAGTGTCGCAGCGAATCGGAGTAGAAGTGGGCGCCGATCCCGGCCCCGGCGTGCTGCACCAGCTGAGCGGCGTCATCGCGCAGGAGCAGGGCAACATCTTGAGCATCGAAATCGTGGAGGAGAAATCTCCGGAGACCGTCACCTATTTCGAGATCGACGTTCCGGGCGACCCAGAGAAGCTTTTGCAGGGTCTCCGAGCCCTGCCGGTGGTCCATCGCGTGGCGCTGGTCCAGACCATGCAGAAGATCTTCGGCAAGCGCATCATCATCGTGGGCGGCGGTGCACAGGTGGGCCAGGTGGCGCTGGGGGCAATCGCGGAGGCCGACCGGCACAACATTCGCGGCGAACATATCTCGGTCGATACCATTCCGCTGGTCGGCGAGCAGCCGCTGGCCGATGCCGTTCGGGCCGCCGGACGCCTACCGCGCGTAAAGGCGTTGGTGCTGGCCGGATCGCTCATGGGCGGCGAAATCGAAATCGCCGTGCGGGAGGTCCGCGCACACGGTCTCCTGGTCGTCAGCCTCAACATGGCCGGAAGCGTTCCCGATGCCGCCGATCTGGTGGTCACCGATCCGGTTCAAGCCGGCGTGATGACCGTGATGGCGGTCGCCGATACCGCCAAATTCACCGTCGAGCGCCTCACGCGCCGCGTTTTCTAAAAATGGGGACTGCCTCCAATTTCGAAGAACGAACGCCGCTTTGTCCGCATCAGGACCCCGAAATTGGCTGGCTGTCCCCATTTTTTCCCTGCTATGCCTTCTGAAATGTCTCCCGAAGAATTCCGCGCCGCGGGCCACGAAGTTGTGGATTGGATCGCCGACTATCTGCGCGACATACGCGATCTTCCCGTGCTGCCCGATGTGCAACCCGGCGCGCTCGTGGATGCCCTGCCTGCCGCGGGCCCGGAAAAAGGCGAATCCATGGATGCGATTCTGGCCGATTTCCGGAACCTGATCGTCCCCGGCATCACTCACTGGAACCATCCGCGCTTCTTCGCTTACTTCTCGATCTCCGCTTCGGGACCCGGCATCCTGGGCGAAATGCTCGCGGCTGCGCTCAATGTCAACCACATGCTGTGGAAGACGTCGCCCGCGGCCACCGAACTCGAGCAAGTAACGCTCGGCTGGCTCCGGCAGTGGCTCGGTTTGCCCGACGACTTCTTCGGCATCATTCACGACACCGCTTCCACCGGAAGCTTGCACGCGATTCTGGCCGCGCGCGACCTCGCGGCCCCGGACGCGCACCGCACTGGAAAACATCCTGAGCTCGTGCTCTATGCGTCCGAGCACGCGCATTCGTCCATCGACCGCGGCGCTCTGGCGGCCGGTATCGGCCTCGACAACATCCGTCACGTTCCCTCCGATGACGAATTCCGCATGCGCCCGGATGCCCTCGCCGCGATGATCGAAGCCGACCTTGCAGCCGGGCGGAAGCCCTTCTGCGTGGTCGCGACCGCGGGCACCACGTCGACTACCAGCATCGATCCCGTGGCAGAAATCGGCGAGATCGCGCGGCGCCACAAGCTCTGGTTTCACGTCGACGCCGCCTATGCCGGATCCGCCGCATTGCTCGAAGAGCACCGACACATCCTCGACGGAGCGGCGCAGGCTGATTCGCTCGTGGTCAACCCTCACAAGTGGCTCTTCACGCCGGTGGATCTGAGTGTTCTTTTTACTCGCAGAAAAGACGTCATGCGACGCATGCTGTCGCTTGAAGAGGCGCCTCCCTATCTTCAAGCGCCCGAACAGGACCGCGCCGTCAATCTCTCGGAATACAGCCTGGCGCTGGGCAGGCGTTTCCGATCTCTAAAGCTGTGGTTTGTGCTGCGGTATTTCGGCCGCGAAGGAATCATCCGGATTCTGCGCGGCCACATGGAAATGGCGCAACATCTCGCGCAGAGTATCTCCGCCGATCCGCGATTCGAAGTCGCCGCGCCCGTTCTGTTTTCTCTGGTGTGCTTTCGCTACTTGGGGTCAGATCAGGACAATCGCGATCTGCTCGAACGTATCAACTCCAGCGGCCGCGCGTTCCTGTCCGGGACCACGCTGCATGGGAAATTCGTATTGCGTCTCGCGATCGGCAATGTGGCCACTACCGGGGACGACGTTCGTCAGACGTGGGAATGGATCAGGTCGTCAGCGATTCCAGCGACTGGATCTCCCGCCGCAGAGCCTCTACGTCCGCTTTGACCGCGCCGAAGTCGCCTTGCGCAGCCGCTTCTCCGATGCTCCGGGCCAGTTGGCCCAGATTCGTGGACATGATGTGCTCGGCGGCCGCCCCGATTCGCTTGGCTTCATCCGAAAGTGTCTGCGCGTCTCCGCGAGCCGCCGCTGTTTCGAGCTTCTCCAGCCGCTCCGGCGCAACTTCCATGAAGAGGCGCAGCATTTCGCTGACCAGGGCCCGATCCTGCTGCATCAGCTTGTCGGTCAGAATTCGTTCCACGCCACTCGCTTTCGGTATCGCGAACTGGCCCGTTCCGGACGCCAGGTACTGTTCGATCACGGCGATCAAACCGGCCTGCTGGACCGGCTTGGAGATATAGGCGTTCATGCCCGCTTGCAGGCAGCGCTCGCGATCTCCGATCATGGCGTGGGCCGTCATGGCGATGATCGGCAGATAATCCCAGTTGTTGTTGCGGCGGATAGCCTTCGTGGTTTCGAGCCCATCCAGGACCGGCATCTGGACGTCCATCAGAATCAGGTTGTACGGTTCGGTAGCGCGCTCCAGCTTGTCCAACGCTTCCTGCCCGTTGTTGGCCACGTCGATCGCATAGTTCTTCTTCCGGAGCATCGCCAGAACCACGCGCTGGTTGACGGCGTTGTCTTCCACTAAAAGCAGCCTTGCCTGTTTTGCGGCCGGCGCGGCGATTCGTTGTTCCAGCCGAGGCTCCACGGTGGCCTCCACCGCCGGCGCTGTCTCAAAAGGTATTTCCACGGTAAACGTACTCCCTCGTCCTACCCGGCTTTCCACGCGGATCTGTCCTCCCTGCAGCTCCACCAGCCTCTTCGTGATGGCCAGCCCCAGGCCGGTTCCTCCATACTTTCGGCTGATACTGGAATCGGCCTGCGTGAATTTTTCGAAAATCAGCGGAACCTTTTCAGCTGGAATGCCCGCCCCTGTGTCGACCACGTCAAGCACCATGCTGAGTTTTCCATCCGCGCCTTCCGAAACGGCTTGGCGCACGCTGACCCAGCCCTTCTCGGTAAACTTGATGGCGTTCGAAAGCAGGTTCGCGACGATCTGACGCAGCCGCAGCGGATCTCCGGTTACGTTGGTCACCTCGCCGACGAATTGGAAGCGGAGATCGATGCCCTTCTGTTGCGCCTTGGCCCCTTGCGCGCGCACGCAGTCCTCGGCCACCGAGCGCAGATCGAACGGTACCTTTTCCAGGATCATGCGGCCCGCCTCGATCTTAGAGAGATCGAGAATGTCGTTCAGCAGATCCAGGAGCGAATAGGCGCAGCGTTGCGCGATCTCCACCTGCTCCCGCTGCTCGCCGGCCACGGGGCTGTCGAGAACCAGATCCAGCATGCCCAGCAGGCCGTTCATCGGCGTCCGCAGTTCATGGGAAATGTTCGCCAGAAACTCGCTCTTCGCCTGGCTGGCCGCCAGCGCTCCGTGCATGGCCTTTTCCAGTTCCTGAGTGCGCTGCCGGATGCGCTCTTCGAGCAACTCCTGGTACTGCCGGATTTCCTCCTGAGAGGAAGCCAAGGCCGTGATCATCCGGTTGAAGCTCTCTCCCAGGTACTCGATCTCGTCGCCGGTCCGGCTGACTCGAATGGGCTCCAAGCGTCCTTCGCGTACCGAAGTGATACCGGCTTCGAGCAACGTCAGCGGCCTCGCCAGCAGGCGATTCGTGAAGCGCGAAATGGCCGCCGCCACTCCCAGCACGATTCCGCACAGGATGATTCCCTTGGTCCAGTCGAACGTGTGGAGGTGGATGTCCCACCAGAGGCTCGTCGCCACCACCCAAAGCAGCAGGATCGACGTGAACGCCGAGTACTTCGACGACAGCGAGCGAAGCTTGCCTATGCGAGGCTTTCCCACACTCTAATGTTCCGCCCTTCTAAGGGACCCGGCCATCGGTCGAAGACCTTAGTACTCCGTCTTTTTGCCAACTAGCCACAGAACCTTCGGGCTACCCTGCTACTCTGTAACAAAATGTCTTCCCGCCTGGCTACTTCGCTGTGCGGCATTCCTCTTAAGACCCCGGTTCTGGCAGCGTCGGGCACATACGCCTACGGCGTCGAGCTGAAGGATTTGGTGGACCTTTCCGCTGTCGGCGGCATCGTGGTCAAGGGTCTTTCGCGCGAGCCCATGGACGGCAACCCGCCTCCCCGCGTCTGGGAGACTCAGGCCGGCATGATTAACTCCATCGGCTTGCAGAACATCGGCGTCCGGGCCTTCGTCGCCGAAAAGTTGCCTCAATTGCGCACGGCCGGCACCGCGGGCGTTACCATCTTTGCCAACGTATTCGGCTACGCCATTGAAGACTATCTCGAAGTCGTTCGGGTGCTCGAAGATGCCGAAGGCGTCGCCGCCTACGAGCTCAACGTCTCGTGTCCCAACACCAAGCACGGAGGGATCTTCTTTTCTAGCGACCCGGCCTTGCTGGCCGAAGTGATCGGCGCGGTGCGGAAGATCGCCCGGCGGCCTCTGATAGTGAAACTTTCTCCGAACGTCGCGCGGATCGAACCCCTGGCGAAAGCTGCCGAGGAGTCTGGTGCGGACGCGTTGTCGCTGGTGAACACGTTCGTCGCCTTGGCGATCGATCCCAAGACGCGGAAATCGCGCCTGGGTGCTGGATTCGGGGGATTGTCGGGCCCGGCGATTAAACCCATCGCCCTGCGAATGGTTTACGAAGCCGCTCGATCGGTCAAGATACCCGTGGTGGGGTTAGGTGGGATCTCAAACGGCCTCGACGCGGCCGAATTCCTCATCGCGGGCGCGTCCGCCGTTGAAGTCGGCACGGCCAATTTCTGGGATCCTTCGGCTCCCGTGCGCATCGCCCGCGAGCTGGATGAGTTCCTGCAACAGGAAGGCATCGACCACGTCAGCAAAATCATTGGGACTCTCAAGTTATGAAAATCGTCTCGACTCCGAATGCTCCAGCAGCGATTGGGCCGTACTCCCAAGCCGTCGTGTCCAACGGTTTTGCGTTCCTGAGCGGCCAGATTCCGCTTGATCCCGCCACCGGCAAGATCGTGGACGGGGACATCGCCGGGCAGACCGAGCGGGTGCTCGAAAACCTCAAGGCGGTGCTCGAAGCCTGCGGGTCGTCCTTAACGAAGGTCGTCAAAACCACCGTGTACCTGAAGGACATGGGCGAGTTCGCGCAGATGAACGAAGTCTACGCGCGCTATTTTCCGGCCAGCCCGCCGGCGCGAGCCACAGTGGAAGCCGCGCGGCTTCCGCGCGACGTCCGAGTGGAAATCGACTGCATCGCAACCGTCGATTAGACCTTCGCGAAGTCGATATATCCGCGCCGCGGATCGGTGCCGACCAGTTTCACCTGCAGACGGTCTCCCACGTCGGCGCCTTGCTGCCCTTGGACCAGCATTCCCTCGACAGGAGGCCCTAGCGCCCGCACGAACACGCCTTTCGGTCCCGCTCCGGTCACGATCGCGCTGAAGGTTTCTCCGATTCGATGCCGGAGAGCCACGGCCGCGATGCGTTTGCCCATCACCCGCTCTACCTTGCGAGCGGCGTCTTCTTTCAGCGTGCAGTTTTGGGCGATCACATCCAGTTGCGAATCCGAATACGGACAGGGCTGCTTGCCCAGAACAGACTTGATCAGCCGCTGCGTCACCGTATCGGCAAAGCGCCGGTTGGGAGCCGTCGAATGGGTGTAGTCATGTGCGGCCAGCGCAAAGTGTCCGGGCGAATCTTCGCCGCTCCGCGCCAGCACGTACTCGCCGGGCCCCATCAGCTTGACCACCGCCAGAGAAACGTCCGCGTAGTGATCCGGATCGGCCGCCTTTCTCTTTTGCAGGAACTCGTTGAGGGCTGCGGAATCCGGCTCCGCCGGAAGTTTCCCGCCGTGCTGCGCCGCCAGTTCGACGATGCGCGGCCACCGCTCAGGCGTCTTGACCACGCGCCGGATCGAGCTTACCTTCGCGTCCTGAAGCGCGCGAGCCATCACGCCGTTCGCGGCCACCATGAAGTTTTCGATTAGCTCACTGGCGCGATTCTTTTTGCGTGCGTTGATACCCTGCACCTCGCCGTCGGAGATCACGGCCTCGGCTTCCACGCGATCGAGGCTCAGTGCGCCCATCCGGCAACGCTCGTCGTGCAGAATCCGTGCAGCCTCATCCTGCAGTTTGAGTTGCGCCGCCAGATCGGAGGACGCGGCCACTTTGGGAGGCACCGCAGCGGTCCCTTCCAGCCACGGCCCGACGCCGTTATACGTCAACTGCGCCTGGTTACGGACCAGCGCCCGATACACGGATGGGGAAGATATCGTCCCGTCGGCACCCACCACCAACTCGACCACCACCGCCAGCCGGTCCGCATTCTCATTCAACGAGGTCAGGCCCGTCGAGAGTTCCTCCGGCAGCATGGGGAAGGTTTTGACACCGGCGTACACCGACGTCGTTTCATACGCTGCATGCTTGTCGATGGGAGAATCGATGGGCACATCGGTATCCACGTCGGCGATCGCAACCAGCACACGGATCCCGCCGTTCACGCGCTCGGCCACCTCAGCCTGATCCAGATCGCGCGAGGAATCGTTATCGATGGACGACCACAGCAAAGACCGCAGGTCGCGGATGCCATCGGCATTCGGCAGGCCTTTCCGCTCTTCCAGTGCCTTGACTTGCTGGTCGACGGCCGGTGAAAAGTCCGGCTGAAATCCTTCGGTAAGCATTTCCTGGTGCGCGGCGGCGCGAAGATCGAAGGAGGGTTGAGACATGAACTCAAAATCCTAACATGCCGGGTCCGCGGGGCACGAAAAAACGCCAGCGACAAAACGAACCCAACAAGTGCTTGAGACTACAAGGGTGGGCATTTTAAGCGTGTGGCTTTTCATGACCGGTTTCCAATGGCTCCTTCCGGCGTTCAATTCCCGCGAGGCTGTGAGCGGGTTCCAATTCAAGGTTTAGCATCCAGATTGGCGGACGAGGAGAGACGAAAGGTCCATCTGTCTGATGGGATTGGGAAGAGATTCGTTTGGAGCTTGAGACTGCGAAAGTTGCGCAGGTCTCCGGGGAGCCGGCAAGAGTAATTGCAGCGTTCCTGGGACCCGACTTTCGGACAGCGACTGAAAGCCAGATAGCTTGCGGGTACGCCGTAATTCGGGCGCTATCCGCCTCCTTCATGGGGTAAACTTAGCTGACTCACTCACATGCCGCTCTCTGTCGGCGACAAACTCGGTTTTTATGAAATCCTTGCACCGATCGGCGCCGGCGGCATGGGTGAGGTTTATCGGGCGCGGGACCCGCGCCTGCGCCGGGAGGTTGCAATCAAGGTCCTGACGGAAACGATTGCTCGCAGCGGCGCCTGGGAACGATTCGAGCGCGAGGCGCGCGCGGCCTCGGCGCTGAATCATCCGAACATCTGCGCAATTTACGACGTGGGCGAAGCGGACGGACGGCCGTTCCTGGTGATGGAACTGCTGGAGGGCGAAACCCTTGGTGTCCATATCGGCAAGAAGCCCGTGGAGACCGCAGCAGCACTGGCGCTGGCCAGACAGATAGTGGACGCTCTGGAAGCCGCGCACTCCAAGGGCATCCTGCACCGCGACATCAAGCCGGGGAACATCATGGTGAACGCCCGGCTGCATATAAAGGTGCTGGATTTCGGGCTGGCCAAACAAATGACCGCTGCGGAAACGGACGACACCCTCACGCTGGAGTCGTTGACCGCCGCGGGAACCGTGGTGGGCACTCCTCACTACATGGCGCCCGAGATCCTGCAAGGTCAGCCCGCGGATGCTCGCGCTGATCTGTGGGCATTCGGAGTGGTCCTCTATGAAATGCTGAGCGGCCGGCGGCCATTCAACGGGCCGACGATGTTCGAGGTGAGTTCGGCGATCCTCCGCGAACCGGCGCCAGCGCTTCCCGCAGGTGTGCCTTCCGGACTAAGGGCGATCGTCGAGCGCTGTTTGGCCAAGAAACCTGAAGAGCGGTTCCAAAACGCGGCTCAGATCAGGTCGGAGCTCGAAGGTTTGCCGTCTGGCGCGGCCCACAAGTTCGGGACAGACCGTGGGAAACGTTGGTTGTGGGCAGCGGCAGCTGCGATTGTGGTTTTGACAGCGGGACTTGTGTGGCAAGTGTCCCGAAGCAAGCAGCCCCCCGGTACAGCCTTCCAACCGTCATCGAACCAGGAGGCTAACGCCAACTTCGCGCTGGCAATGCAATTTCAGCGGGGACAGAACGATATTCCGAAGTCCCAGGAATTGCTCGAACGGGCGCTGGCGCTTGATCCCCACTTCGCGGAAGCGCTCCGATACCACGCATTCAACTACGCGATCGAGATTCTCAACGGCTATGTAAACGATACGAACCTGCTCTATCGGGCCGAAGAGGAACTGGGACGTGCCGCTCAGGAAGAACCCGGCCTGGACGATGTTCACAGCGCACTGGCAGCGGTCTATCTGATGCAAGGCCGCAAGGAGCTGGTGCCCGCGCAACTAGACCTGGCGTTGGTGCGGAATCCGCTGGCGGATGAAGCCCTCTTGTGGCGTGAGATTTATCACTGGCAAAACGAAGAACGCGCACAGGTCAAAGAATTGGCCCAGGGCCTCCTGGACCGCGCGCCGCTGCTCATGCCGGCCCGCATGTTCCTGAGCGACACTCTTCGGACCGAGGGAGACCTCCCGGGAGCCATTCTCGAGCAGCAAAGAATCCTGGAGCAGGCGCCTCTAAACATCAGTGGTGTCTCGCTGCTGAATTTGTCCTACCTCGATAGCGGTCAATTAGAAAAGGCGGAAGCGCTGCTGGAGGAGAAACGGCCTGCCTTCGCGGGTAATTTTATGTGGCGCGAAGCCCGAGCCCTATTGCTTGCCGTACAGGGTAAGCGCCAAGAGGCTCTTCAGACAATGGACCAGGAAACGCTGAAGTTCGCTGCCGCCGCGTTTCCGTCAACGCTGGCAGCCGCGGAGTTTTACGCGGTGCTGCAGGACAGTTCGAAGGCGATTGAATGGCTGGAACGGGCCTATCGCAACGGCGACGAGCGGGTGGATTGGTTTCGCAGGGATCCGAGGCTCGCGAGCATCCGTCAAGATCCGCGTTTCCAGGTGATCATTAACTCGATCGAAGCGCGGCGGAAACAGCGGCAGCAAAAGTAGGGCAAGTGGTCCCACGGTGCGTTTTGGTGGCTGAGCTAGCCGTGTTCGACGCGGGCCTTTATATCCGAGTACGCATCATCGATGAGCCTGCTTAGGGCCGCGGCGTTTGTAGCCGTTTCCGGCCTCAGCTTCACATGGCGCATGAACCTGCCGGCGCCTTGCAGCAAGCGAGCCGGATCCGGCAGCGCCGCGCCCTGAAAGAACCCCACGTTTACGTGCGAACGGAACACATTGACGTAGCCGAAGGGCGCGTCTCCCAGGCATGCAACCGGACAGCCGTCATGCAAGAGCTCCCGGACCTCGTCCCCGCATTTTCGCATCACCTCAAACCAGTGATGTGCGATGGCTCCCAATTCAGCAGAATGCTCTTTCATCCACGCGTCGATGGCGGGGTCGCGCTCGACAGCGCCGTTGAATCGCAGCAAGTCCGTTTTCATGATCGCTCCTTTATGTGGCTTTACATGCGGGTTAGCCCAGGGCTGCGAAAGCCGCGCGGATAACTTCGTCCGGCACCAGTTCGGGGGTTAGCAGTCTCTGGAACACCAACCCTTCGCTCAGGGCATGGATGACGCGCACCAGCTGGTCCGCCGGCATGGGGAGATCTTCCTCTTTGGTCACCGAGCGAATCCACTGCTCACCGAAAGCGTAGCTCTGGGCAGTGATCTCTCTTACCTGGGCACGCATCTCTTCGTGCGTCAGCGTGTATGCCAAGCCAGTCAGGCGACCCACCGCGGCGGCTCTGCGTTCCGGGAGCACTGCTATCGTGGCGTCGGCCATGGCGCGCATGATCTCCGAAAAACTCGATCCTGGTCTCACCTGGGGCTTAATCGGAGGCCAGTAGGTCTGTCCGAGCGAGACAAAAAGCTCGTCGCGATTCTTGAAGTTCCCGTAGATGGCTCCCGTGGTCATCCCCGCCCTTTCCGCGATCTCTTCGAGCGTGGTGTGCTCGTAGCCCTTTTCGCGGATCAGCCAACGGGCAGCCTCCAGGAGTTTGGCGCGAGTGCGATCCCGCTTATCGCCTTTGGGCTGTCGCCGGGCTGAACTTGCTTCAGGATCGATCGCCATGTCTTGATTTTATAGCAGTTTTATTTTATAGTAAAACCATATTATTTGGCGGGAAGGCGTAAGCTACTGAAATGAATATAGAAAGCCAGGTGACCGTGGGATTGCAGAAAGTCGTGGATGCCCGTCAGCTCGCCGGGGCAGCCACACTGATCTGGCGAGAGGGAGAAGCTCAAATCGCCTGCGTGGGCTGGCGGGATATAGAAGCCAATCTGCCGATCGAGCGGGACACTATTTTCCGGATCGCTTCCATGACGAAGCCAATCACCTCCGTGGCGGCTCTCATGCTGGTCGATGAAGGCCGGATCGCACTGGCGGACCCCATTTCTCGCTATGCGCCAGAGTTCTCACACATGCGGGTCTTGCGATCCGCGGAGGGTCCGCTAGACGAAGCCGAGACCGATCCCGCGGAACGCGCGATTACCTTTGAAGACTTGCTGACCCACCGGGCAGGCCTCACTTATGCGGACTTTCACCTCGGCCCGATCGCCCAGGCATACCGCGATGCGCTGGGCGGCGACATCGACAGTGACGTCGCACCCGACGACTGGATCGCGAGACTCGCGAAGCTGCCATTGATCGGCCAGCCGGGGTCGGCGATGCACTACGGGCGCTCGACGGACCTTCTGGGGTTGCTGATCGCAAGAATCGAAGGCGCCCCACTGGGAGAAGTGCTCAAACGGCGGATTTTCGATCCGTTGGGGATGAAAGACACCAGTTTCCTGGTCCCTCAAGAGAAGCGGGATCGCCGTGCTGCCGCACACGGCTTCGATGAAGAGGGCCGGTTGATCAAGCGGCTCACATGGGGCGGAGTGGTCGCTGCGGAACGGCCTGTGGTTGCAGAGCGGCCGGACGATATGGCCTACGAATCGGGCGGTGCCGGGCTATGGTCCACCATCGACGATTATCTGAAATTCGCACGACTATTCGTGGGTGACGGTGAAGTGGATGGCGTACGTCTGCTGCGTCCGGAAACGCTCGCGAGGATGGTCACGAATCAGCTTACGGACAGCCAACGTGCGAACTCCGGATATCTCGGACGGAAGCCTTTCGCCGGAGGCCGCGGATTTGGCTTGGGTGTTTCAGTGGTGCTGGCGACGGACAAGACCGACATTATGGGGCGGGGCGGCGTGGGATCGGTCAGTTGGCCTGGTGCCTTCGGAGGATGGTGGCAGGCCGACCCGAACGACGGCTCCGTGCTCATCTTCCTGGCGCACAACATGATCGATCTGGCGCAGATGGCCAAGGGGATCGGGTTTGGTGTGTGGGCGGCTATTGAGACGTTTCAGAGTCTGGCATGTGCGGATGGCTAGAGGCGATCGTCAAAAAGCAAAAAGGACCGGATCGCTCCGGCCCTTTCTGTTTTTTTTCGTCTAACGCGAAGGAATTACTTGGGCGTGACGTGGATCAAAGCGCCGGGATTGGCGTCTTCGAGCAGCCACAGCGAGCCATCCGGGGCTTCCGCCACATCGCGGACGCGCTTGCCGATACTCCAGCGCTCGGCCATTTTTGCGCCGCCTTTGCCGTCCATGATGACGCGGTTGAGCGACTGAGTTCCCATGCCGCTGATGAAGGCGTTCCCGTTCCACTGCGGGAAGGTCTGGGTGCCGCGGTAGAACATTAGATTGCCCGGCGCAACCACCGGTACCCAATAGATCACGGGCTTCGCCAAGTCGGGACGGGTCTCGGGCCGGGGAATGGGGACGCCGTTATAGTTGTCGGCGTACTCGACCAGCGGCCAGCCATAATTTTTGCCTTTCTCGATCAGGTTCAGCTCGTCGCCGCCGCGCGGACCGTGTTCGACCTCCCACAGTTCGCCAGTGGGAGAGAACGCCAGGCCGTAGGGCGTGCGATGGCCCATGGTCCAGGTTTCCGCTGGTGTCAGGTTCTCAGCCGGGAAGGTATAGGTGCTCACTACCTTCGCCGTTTTGGCGGTTTCAGTGTCGCTAGGCGGATCGATCAGAGAAATAGTGCGGGCGCCGGTCTTGCCGGCGTTGGGATTGTCCGGAGCGGGTTTGCCGTCCAGCGTCAGGTGCAGGATCTTGCCGACAGGCTGGTCCGGATCCTGAGCCGGCGTGAAGCGCTGGCGGTCGCCAACCGTGAGGAACAGAGACCGGCCGTCGGGTGCGAAGGCGAGTGCCCCGCCTTCCTGGCCGCCCTTGCCCTTGGGCATCTGATGCCAGAGCACGGCGTAGCCGGTTTGAGGAGGACATCGGTCACCGGTCACGCAACCCAGTCGCGCGCCGGCGCCGCCTCTACCGCCGGGGCCGGTGATGGTCAGCTTGGCACGAGCCAGCGCCAGCCCTCCGCCGTAGTCACCCGGTTCGGAGTACGTGAAATATATAGTCTGGTCGGTGACGTACGTGGGAGAGACGTAGACGCCCAGCATGCCACTCTGGCCCTGCCAATAAACGGGAGGCGTTCCGGCCACCGGCGCGATCTTGTCTCCCTTTGCGGACACCAGCCAAATCGGTCCGATCTTTTCGGTGACCAGCATCTGGCCATCCGGGAGGAAAGCGATCCGCCACGGCAGCTCAAAGGTGGTCGTCGTGGTCATGTTGAAGGGCACGCTGGCTTCGGGCTTCTGTTCGCCCGCATTCACCTGGGCCCAGGCTGCCACCGATGCCAGGGTAAAAAGCAATCCCGCTTTCACCAATTTCATCGTTATTTCTCCTTGTTTTTCAGGCGCGCTCCACCCTGTGCGATCCGGGGCGCCGTTCTCCATCGTATACCACGGGGAGTCAGGCGCGCTGCTGGAACAGTCGCAGGATTTCTTGCTGCTGCGACTTGGCCGCCGGTGAGCCGGTGCCACCCCGGCCGGAATTTACGGTCGCAAGCAGCATGGGCGTGGAACCGCTTTTGTTCTTGCGGCCGGGGTCGGCGCCGCATTCGAGAAGGGTCTGCACGGCTGCGGCGCAGCGCGTTCGCACGGCTCGGTGTAAAGGCGTTACGCCGATCTTGTCGACAACATTGGGATCCGCCCCCGCTTGAACGAGGCAGGCAATTGTGGCCGATTGCGCGGACGGATTCCACCAGGTCGAACCGGGAGCGCCCACCGCCGCGGAGTGCAGGGGCTCGGCGCCGTGGCGGTTCCTTGCGCGCACGTCCGCGCCCGCGGCGATGAGCTTGCGGACGATATCTGTTTGGTACGCCGCGGCAGCGATGTGAAGAGCGGTATTGCCCGCGTAGACATAGCGTCCAATCGGATCGAGGAAGAACGTCTTCGCCGCCTGACGACTCGCTCCCGTTTGGAAACTGGCGTTCGCCAATTGTGGCGACTCGGCCAGCAACCGGGAAACACCGGCAAGATCGCCGGCGACGATGGAGCCCACCAACTTCCAGAGGGCCAGGTCGGATTTCACCATCCAGGCGGCCTTTTAATGATCGTGCGCGGAATATTGCGACTGCGGATCCTTGAGTACGATATCCACCACGCGCTCGTCTTCGTCGATATCGAAGGTATCGCCGAACGTCTGGTAGTTCTTGGCGTTGATCTGGATCAGGATCTTACCCTTGGGGATTCCGGGGATCTTAGCCATACCCTCCTGAGTACTCTTTAGTTCCCAGGACAGCCGGGCCTTTTTCAATCCAAGAGCTTTGAGGGAACGCCCGCTCACGAACTTGACGATCACGGTCGCGCGATCCACCGGCTTGCCGCGCTCGTTGGTCACGTGAATCTGCAGCCGCGTGAGATCGTCTGCGTTTACCCGCTTGAGCGGCAACAGCAGAGCAAGCAGAAGGACCAGTTTCCGCATCGGGCTTATTATCTCATGGGCCATTGTGCAGAAAAGGGGACAGACAGCTCTGTCCACTTCCACGCTTGCAGGAGAAGTTAAGCACTTGCGGTTAGGGACAGAGTAGTCTGTCCCCTACGCGATATCCGGCAGCAGGAACCGCCGAGGGGCGCCTACCGCTTCGGCCACGGCTTCCGCGGCAAGATACCCGCTACGCACGGCGCCTTCCATGATCGCCGGCCATCCAGACCGCGTCCAGTCGCCCGCCAGAAACAGGTTCGACACGTTCGTGCGGGTCACCGGCCGCCGCGATTCCAAACCCGGCTTGGCCGAGAGGACAGCTTTGACTTCCTTCACCACGTGGGCCTTTTCGAGTTTCGCGCCGCGAGCTGCGGGAAGAAACTCTTCCAGCTCCCGAATCGCCAAAGCGATGACATCCGCGCGCGGCATGTCCAGCAAACTGCGCGACGCGCTCACGACCAGTTGAACCGCGCGGCCTTCGTGTTTGTTGAAGATCCACTGAATGGTCCGGTCGAGCAATGTCGCCTGAGGAACGTCGATCACCGGCCGATCGAACCACAGGTGGATTCCGGTGATGGGCGAGTATTCGAACCCCGATACATCCAGATCCAGCCCCGGCGCCACCTCGGCCACCCGATCGAAGGGAAGTGCGCAGATATACTGATCCGCCCGCAGCTCCTCACCGCGCGCGACCACCGATTGCACCGTTCCATCCTCGATTACGATCCGTTCCACCGGAGACCGCAACTGGAATTCGACCGGTCCGACGTTCTTCCACCTATCTACGCCGTAGAAATCGCCCAGGGGAACCGCAGGGACGCCCATTTCATAAGAGTTTTTGTTCGCCAAGAAAACGAGCCGGAACACCTGGAATCCATGCGCAGCCGCAGTGGCGTCCAGTTCCTCGCTGATCGCGCTTACCATCACCTGCCGCCAGAACCGTTCGATCACGCGCGGCGGCTGACGCTGTTCCTTCAACCAGTCGAGCATCGAAATCTTGTCGAGATCGGTGCGCGTCTTGTATTGGCTCTTGATGGCGTTGATCCCGCGCATCACCGCCAGCTTTTCGGAAAAATTCAGAAACTTCAGACTGAGGAAGGACTCGATGAAATGTGCGGGAGCAGGCAGCAGGCCCGAGCGCATCGTACTGCGCCGCCCGCCGGGCTCGATAAAGATGAAGTCGCGATAGAAAGTGATCTGGTCTTCGACGCCGAGACGGCGGTAGAAGTCCAGAAGATTGACGCAGCAGCGCAGCAGGATGTGCTGGCAGTTATCGATGGTCTCGGCGTTTTCGCCCGTGCCGATTTCGTAGGACGTAGCCCGGCCACCCAGAAAGCGCCGCGATTCGAGAACCCGAACGGTGTGCCCTGCGCCGGCTAATGCTGCCGCGGATGCCAGCCCCGCCAGCCCGCCGCCAATGACGATTACCTCCGCCATGCGGAGCCGTGTCGTGGAAACATGAAATTCTATGTTTACACGACCTCGCGTTTATACGTCGTGCCTAGACGACGGGAACGCGGCCGCGACGTCCGCCGCCCGAATCCCGACCAATGAGATCGAGCGCCACCATCACGACCAAAACGATAAACAGGACGTCTTGCAAATCCATACTAGGAATCTACAGTATGACCCTAGACCGCGCCACTCGACAAGTCCCAGAGGACATAGTACTGAGCTAAATTGTTACCGAGTACCTGCACCGGCGCGGGCATGGCCTAGCGTCTTGACGACGTTCTCGATAAGGCGCAGGCCGCAATCGCCTTCCAGCGTCAGGATCGATTCCGGATGGAATTGCACGGCTTCCATGGGCAAATCGCGGTGGCGGACGCCCATAATGACGCCGTCTTCGCTCTCGGCGGTCACTTCCAGGCAGCTAGGCAGCCGATTGCGGATAGCGAAAAGGGAATGGTACCTTCCGACTCGAAATGTTTCGGGCAGGCCTTCGAAAACGCCCTTGCCGTGATGGCGTACGGTGGATGGCTTGCCATGCATAGGGTAATCCAGAACCCCTAGCTCGCCGCCGAACGCCTCCACCATGCCCTGCAAGCCCAGGCACACGCCGAACACCGGGATTTCGAGCTTGGCGGCATACTTCACCAGCGCGGGCACACCGAAATCCTCGGGTCGCCCGGGACCGGGCGAAACCAGAATCAGCGAAGGCGCCAGCTTCTCGATCATCTCCAGCGGAAAACCCGCACGGTAGGTGATGACCTCGGCTCCGGTCTGGCGCGCGTAATTCGCCAGCGTATGGATGAAGCAGTCCTCGTTATCGACCAGCAGCATGCGAACGCCGTGGCTGTGCTCCTTCGTGGGGGCGTAGGCCGGCGGGGCTTTGAATTGCGGATCGAGCACGCGGAAGAAGCCGGTGGCCTTCAAATGGCACTCCCGATCTTCTTCTTCGGGGATGGAATCGTAGAGCAGAGTGGCGCCGGCGCCGTACGCCGCGACCCCGTCGCGCAGATGAACCGTGCGAATCGTAATTCCGGTGTTGATGCCGCCGTCCAGCGAGATCAGCCCCACGGCGCCGCCGTACCAGCCGCGCGCGTCGATCTCCAGATCCTCGATGGCCTGTGCGGCCCACTTCTTGGGCGCTCCGATGAGAGTAACGGCCCACATGTGCGTGAGGAAGGCATCGAGCGAATCGAAGCCGTCGGCCAGGATTCCCTCGACGTGATCCACAGTGTGGAACAGTCCCGCGTAGCTTTCGATCAGGCGGCGAGCAATCACTTTTACCGTGCCGGGCTTGCAGACCCGCGATTTATCGTTGCGGTCCACATCCGTGCACATCGTGAGCTCAGATTCTTCTTTAGCCGAGGACAGCAGCTCGCGAATATTATCGGCGTCGCGCAGCGGATCGCCCGTGCGGCGGGCCGTGCCGGCGATGGGGCAAGTCTCCACTCGCGCGCCATCCTCGCGCTGTTCCACGCGCACGAACATCTCGGGCGAGGCGCCGATCAACTGCTCATCGCCGAACTGGAGCAGGAACTCGTACGGGCTGGGGCTGGCCTTCTGAATACGCTGGAACAATTCCGCGGCTCCGCCGGAGTAAGGCGTGCGGAACGTCTGGCGAAGAACGACTTCGTAGTAATCACCCAGGCGCATGCCTTCGCGGACGGTTTCGACTTTCGCGGCGTATTCGGCGGAAGTGTGATCGCTGACAATCGGGCCCGGGGCCGGCTTCTTCTTGCTCTGTTTCACGCGCTGGGCCGCGTGGGGAAGTCCGCGAGTCGAGTCCTCATCGCGCGTGAAGTCAAAGCGGTAGCGCTCGATCTGCTCCTTCTTGCGATCCATGAAATAGATGTCATCGCACAGGAACAAACGCAGATCCTTGACGCCGGAGCGGGGATGCTTGAGGCGAATCGGATCGAAACGGAACAGCAGATCGTAGCCAAATGCGCCTACCAGCGCGAGCCGGCCTGCCAATGGTCCGTGAAACTCGGCCATCAGCGCGCGCAGCAGGGAAAAGGCCGACGGCTGCTTGCTGCGTTCCTCTTCGGGGAACAGCTCGGACAGCGGCTTCAGATGGCCATGGATGATGCCGTTCACCATCTCAAAGGATTCCCAGTGAGGATGCGGACGCAGAACGGGTTCGAGCAGGCGATTGATAACCTCGCCGCGCGCGTTCAGCGGAGTCAGGGTAATGTCGCAATCGGCGGCGACGATCTCAAGCGGCGGTGCGACCGATGCCACGTCCCAGCGCGAATAGCGTTCGGGGTATTCGTAACCCGAGGAAAGATAGATGCCGCGCTGGGTATCGAGCTTGTGGAGCAAACCGCGCAGGCCTTTTTCAAACGCGATCTTCGAAAAGGTGCGTTCGACAACAATGCCGCTAGGTGTGGAATAACTGTCGGGGCGCATAAAACACCGCTGGGAAGTACCCCAAGGATATCACGCGAGGCCACCACTCCCCGCATACCAGGCTGCTAAACTGATCACTTCTCCAGTGATCGCGCAACAAACCGCCTCCGTGTCACGATTCCGGTACCTAGAGCTGCTGTTCCTGCTCGGGATGCTGCAGGCTTTCGCGCCGGTTTCAATCGACATGTATCTTCCGGCGATGCCGCAGATGGAGCAGGTATTTCACACCTCGGCCGCGGCCGTGCAGTACACCATGGTCACGTTCCTGGTGGGATTCGCGCTGGGCCAGAGCCTCTACGGACCCATCACGGACCGCTTCGGACGCAAGCCTCCGCTGTACGCCAGCCTGGCGCTTTTCATCGTTTCTTCCGCGGCATGCGCCTTCGCCCCGTCGATCAAAATCATGTCGTTCTTCCGGCTGCTGCAAGCGATCGGCGCATGCGGGGGATCCGTAATTTCGCGCGCGATCGTGCGGGACCTCTTCCCGCCCTCGCAACTGCGCCGCATCTTTTCGATGCTGATCCTGGTCGTGGGCGTTTCTCCGGTGATTGCGCCGATGCTTGGCAGCTACCTGCTGATCTGGTTCGGATGGAGAGCCGCGTTCGTGACGCAGACGCTGATCGGCATTGCTTGTCTCGCCGGAATGCACTTCCGGCTGTCCGAGTCATTGCCTAAGAGCGCACGCATCCCCTTGCGAGTGGACACGATCGTCTCGGCGTATTCGCGGCTGATCAAAGACAAAACGTTCCTGGGCGCATCGGTGGTCTGCGGATTCAGCTCGGCGGGCACCTTCGCCTACATCACCAGTGCTCCCTTCGTGTACATCAGCCTGTATCACGTCCCCCCGGCGGAGTTCGGCTGGCTGTTTGGAGCCGCCGCGGCCGGCATGGTCACGGCCTCGCAGATCAACGGCCGGATGTCCCACAAGACGCCGCTGTGGAAGGTGCTGCGGAACGCGAATCTGGTACAGCTCGCCGCCGGCTTGCTGCTGCTGGCCGTGGTGCTGACGAACACCGGCGGCTTAGCCGCGGTCTTCGGGTGCATTTTCGTGTATATTGCGGGGCAGGGGTTCGTGTTCCCGAACGGTTCCGCAATCGCCATGATGCGCCATGGAGATATCGCGGGTACGGCGTCCGCGCTGCTGGGGACCAACCAGTTCCTGATCGCGGCCATCGCGACCATCTTTCTCGGCCTGCTCGAGAACCCGGCCGTCCCGATGGCGATGGTGATCGCGGGATGCGCCGTGGCGTCTGCCGTGCTGAACTACCTCACGCTCGGCGAGCGGCTGGAAATCGCTCCGCAGGCGGTATAGACGCTGCTTCCACCGCGATTGCTTCCCGCCCTAGCATGCGGCTATGCCTCCGGCCAACGGCGAAGATACAAACAGCGAAAATCGCGGGGAAGATCGCCAGGAGCGCGAAAATGTGTTTCACCGGCAGGCTCGTGGCGAGTACCCAGCCGCCGACCATCGGGCCACTGATCGACCCGATCTTGGCGATTGAAGTGGCCCAGCTCGCGCCGTTTCCGCGGTACGCCGTGGGATAAAAAATTCCGGAGATGCTGTGCATCCCGAAGTGTCCGCCGATCAGGAATCCGCCGATCATCGCGCTGAGAACCAGAAAGGCCCCCTGGCTCATGGGCGTGAAGGCGGCGATCAATAGCAGCCCGAACGTCATCACGGGCATGATCGTAATCGCGATCGCACCCTTAGCATCGGTAAACCGCATCAGCAGAATTCCGCCGATGGCGCCCATGATCGAATTCATCGTGGCGGCGGTGGCAGCTTGCGCACGCGCGTAATGCAGCGCTTCGAACACCAGCGGCGTCCAGTTCACGATGAAGAACACCGCGAAAGAGCTGGCGATATAGGCGATCCAGAGCAGAGGCGTGATGGTGCGCAGCTCGCCCTTGAACAGCAGCGAGGGCTTGAAGTCCTTGCTATGGCCGGCTTCGTCGCCGACCACGAAGTTCGCGTCCGTTGAAAAAGTCTGACCCGGAGCAACGCGGCGGAGCATGGCGACGATCCGATCGGGACGCTTGCCCATGGTGGCGAGAAAACGGACGGATTCGGGCAGAACCGCGAACAGGATGACTGCGCTGACCAGTGCGGCAACACCGCCGCTGATGAATACTGATTTCCACCCGAGTTTCGGAATCAGCCAATTCGCGAATGGTCCGCCGAGCGCGGTGCCCAGCGAATAGCCGACCATGATGACCGTCACGATGGTGGCGCGATACCGCTTAGGCGCGTATTCGATATTCAGCGCCCAGGCCAGCGGCAGCATGCCTCCGAGCGGAATCCCGTCGATCAGCCGCAGCCAGAACAGCGTTCCGTAGCTGCTGGTGAAGTAGAAACACATGGTCAGCGCGCCGAACGCGGCTGTCGCGAGGATGATCGTGGGGCGGCGGCCGATGCGATCGCCCAGATAGCCCAGCAGGAATCCGCCGATCAGCGTGCCCAATTGGTGCATGCCGAAGATGTTGCCGGTTTGAATCGTCGTGAGGCCGTACTCGGAACGGAAGTAGGGCGCGGCGAAGGTGACCAGATTGGCGTCCAGGCCGTCGAAGAAGGTGATGATCCAGGAGACGACGGCGAGGCCGATCAGAAAGCCGCTGAGCTTCTGTCTCTCAATGACGTCGGAAACGTCGATCGTGTTTCCAGGCAAGGATCTACGATATCAGAACCCGCCGTGCCTTCTACTCGGCCGTGACCCACATGATTGAGGCTGAGCAGAGATCGGCATTGGGCCAGCGGCGGACCCCGGTGAATGTTGCCTGAAAGTCGGTCGGCAAGCCGCTTGGATCTGTCGTCATTTCGCGTCCTTCTCGAGTGTCCCGGACTACTAACGGGTCAGAGTTCAGCTTGCAACCGAGTTCGGATCCCACCTGGAGTGTGCGCCCGTCAGGACTCTGGACTTTGGCGCGAACGCCACCGCTGGGATCGTTTCCGTAGTCGGCCAGCGCTCCCTGCGGAAGGGTTGGACCGGTCACTAGCTCAGGCTTCGTGTTCACAATGATCGCCCATTTCTCATAGAGTGGGAACAAACTCTCCCCGTGCTTGCCATCGGTGCGATACCAGTAGAGGCCTCGTTGCTGGTAGAGCGTGGTGATGTAGTATCCGGATCGCGAATCTGGCATCCAATTCGTCTCCGCCCAGTCTTGTTGGAGTAACTCAGGGCCCGTTCCATCCAGATTCAAGACATCGACAACTCCACGGCTGTCATATTGAACGCGCCCGACTATGTAAAACGGAACGGGTTTTCCGCGCTCGTCAAAAGAAAGAATGAGAAGCCAACTGCCCGGCGCCATTCCGGTGCCGCCTGTGTAGCCGGCGAAATAATACGCGCGATGGCCGTTCGAATTGGTGTTCCATAAGCCGTGTATGGCCGGAGAAAGGACCGCCCGCCATCGCTTGCCTTGAGCCAGAACGGACCCATCCGGTCTACGGGTGACAGTGAAGTCCGGTGTTCGAACGGGTCTAGTTAGAGCAGAGTTCTGATAGAACACCACCGTCATGGGAACACGCTTGCGGAGATCCGAATCCGGAAGGACCTTCGTGTCCAGTGAGAACGCAGCGATCGCGATAAGGAATAGAAGAGGAATGAGGGCAACGCGCATGGCCAGGATTCCTATCCCTTGGCTGCCCAAGCCGCAGGCAGGTTCGGCTTGGTGGCGCGCAGGATCTCCAAAATCGCGCTGCGACTTTCCGGCGTCAAACCTACGAACGTCTTGCTGGTGTCCTTGCCGGTAAGGATCTCGAACAACCGCTGATACACACGATTGCGAACGGCATCCGGCATTCCATCGAAGGCGGCGCTGTAAATCATGTAAGAGAGCGGATACCGGAACAGCCGCGTCTTCAGGTCGAAATCGCGCAGCGAGCGGCCCTGGGGATCGCGAGGACCGCGCTGTGGAAAGGTTTCCATGAACGTGGAGACGCCTTTGACGGGAGCCTTCAACGGCGCCTCATCCGCGAAGAGCATGTACTTGAGCAGCTCCTCAATCTCCGGATCAAGTTTGTCCTGCGCCATGCCCATGCGCGAATCCCAACCGACGCGAATCATCAGGTTGGTCATGCGGCTCTGATGCTCCAGTGTCATCAGCGCAACAACGTCGCTGGTCGGCTCGATGTATTTCGATGTATCGAACATCTGCGCCAGGCTGGTGAGGTTCTGCGTCGGCTCCGTGGATGGGCCGCCGGAGCGGACCGGATCCACCAGATTGGTATTGTTCCCCAAATGCGTTTGCGAACCGGTATTGCCGGTGACGTACCATCCTCCCCATCGGCCGCTGATAGGGCTGCGATGGTCGGTCATGAAGGCGTTGCCGTGTTCCGAGCGCGTTTGCGAGACCGGATGAACCGAGCTGATGACCAGTCCCGGGATGCCGAGCGTGATCGCGCCCTGATGGCAGCGCAAACAGCCTTGGCTCGGGGCGAATGCGGGTTCCGAGGCTTTCACCAGCACATAAAACTGCACGCCTTGTTTCGGATCAAGCGAGGCGATTTCCAGAACGTCGCTGTTGCGCACGAACCCGACCATGACATCGTCATTGAAGTAGAGGGCGCGCGGCGTTCGGGGATTGATGTTTTCCACCTGCGTGCTGGTTTTCGAAAATACCAAAGCCTGGGAATCGGGATTCACATTGAGTTGCTTGAGGACGGAAGGCAAGTATCCCCAGCCGTTAGCAGCGACTTCCAGCTTTGCCTGACCGCTTTCCAGACGACGTTGAAGGCGCGCCACCGGATCGTCCACTGGCCGCTCGCCGTACTGAATGGCGGGATCGTCAAGAGGGATGTAGAACGTGTCTTCCAGCTGCTGTGCGACCAGTACTGTGACCGCGGCGGTCACGGCCATTAGCGCAAAGCCAAGGTTCCGATCCATATCTTCACTATACCGGGGACTTCTCGGTGATCACGGCTTTGGTCACTTCGGCTTTGGTTACTTCAACGATCCCGCGATCGCCGTCGACCTTCACCCAATCGCCGGTTTCGATTACAGTGAGCGGGTCCTGATCGAACTCCGTCACCGCGGGAGCGCGCATGACCACGGCGCCCAGCGCAATCTTAGTGGTCATTACGTTGAAGACCATCGCCTTGGGCGCAAAGCCGGCGATGCGTGCCAAATGGAATGCTGCCGACCAGCCCGACGATCCTTTGGCACCCGGGAATACTAAAACTTTGTCCTTGAAACTCACGCCGCGAAGCTCGTGATGCGTCTCGATAACGGTCCCGGTCATGGGATCGATCCCGCCCCAGCCAGAAATCGTGTCGTGTGTGACCAGCGCCTCGCCTTCCGCGCACCCGCCGACCACTTTGCGTCCGCGCAGGACGATCATCGGAGTTCCCCAGCCCAACGGCCCGTCAGCGCCGCGCGAATACAATCCTCGGTCGAGCCGAACCACGCTTCGATGCCCATGATCGCGGGAAGATAGTGGACCTGCTTGGCGGAATCGAGCGCGACTACCTTGGTTCCCTCGGGCAGCATTTTTCCGATGGCGGAGCACGTGTCCGTCATCACCAGACCACCCGCGTCACGAATCGTTTTGGTATAGCCGTGCAAGTCGGCCACGCTCTTCACCGCACGGGAAGTAAAGAGCCACAGGCTGGATCCGCTACGGATTCTCTTGCCAGCCAGCAACTGCGCGGCCTCGCCGATCTGTTCGATCGAGGCGTGCGGGCAGCCAAGCATGACGTAGTCGACATTGCGATCGCGGCCGTTGGAATTGAGCGATTCGTAAACGCGACGCCGTTCGGCGGGACCGTAGTGGATTGTCGCCACAGGCTTCGTCGGACCGAAGGCAGCATCGAGTGAAGGAGCTTCGGGCGTAACACCGACAATGTGGTACATCTCGACGCCGCCCGACGATGCAGCCGCCGCTCCGAAATGTTTGTGGCGGATGAGATCGGGCTGTCCGATTTTTCCAACCACGACGGGGATATTCTCCTGCACGGCATCGCCGATGAAATAGCCGAGCATACCCCAATCCATCACGCTCTCTACCGGCACGTCGACCTGAATCATGTGGGTGCCGCGGCGATGTTCATCGCGATGGAAACCCCAGTCGGGAACTTTGCCCGTGAGCATGGCGGCGCTGGTGCTCTCCCGGCCTTCGGTGTTGGTGCGCGCGCCGACCACCGAATTGCAGAAGACTACGGCGGACGATTCCATCCACGCGCAGTGCTCGCCGAACGCGGGCATGTTACCGGCCAGGTAAGGCGTGCACGTCTTGAGCAACTTGACTCCGTGGCGAATGAGTTCGGCTTCATCCTGCTGCTGATGCTCGAAGGCTTCGCGGCTCATGCCCTGCTCCGCCCACAGTTCGGGATCCATGCCGCCTTGCAGATGACAGCAGTTGCCTCCGACCTTGGGGAACGGGACGGTCTCATCGCTATCCAGATCGAAGCGTGAAAAAACGTCCTCGAAGCTGCCCCCGCCGTGTTCTTTGTAGTACTCATGCAGGAACATCGTCGAGGATCCGGGAACGCCCGCGATGTTGGTGACGCCGACAAAGCGCTCGGCACCCAAGGCTTCGCCGTAGCGGACCAGGAGATCCATGGCCTTCTGCTTGGCGGGACCTTCGGCGCCGTCGAGCATGGCTTTCTCCTGATCGGTCAGGCGCATGCTTCTATTGTGCGCCAGCTGCGCCAGAATCTTAGCGGGATTCGAGATGCTTCAGGCGGGCGTCGAGAACTTCTTCGACTCGATGGAGTTCGGCGCGCCAGAGATCGCGCATATCGTCAAAGCGCTTATCGATGGCGTCGAGACGGGCGTACACCGCGTCGAACTTCGCGTCCACGGCGGCGAACTTGGAGCTGATAAGTGCCAACACCAAACCGATCGAGGCAGCGTTAAATAAGATTGGAATCCCGATGGCGAGATAAAGTTGTTGATTCGTCACCACAATTAAGTGCACTCAGCCTGAGGTTATTCTCCCACAAACCTTCGCTTTAGTTCTCGATATTGGGCCGCAGCCGGTCGCGCAACGCGGCGAGATCGAAGTCTTGCACACTGCCGGTGCCCGCGAGGTCCAGCGCGTGCGCCGCGGCCGCTCCCATCGCGATACAGGGACCCATCACGCGTACGCTCGAGAGCGCCGTCGCGTCGCCATCGATGCAGCGCCCCGCGGCTAGCAAATTGTCGGCGCCCGGAGGCGTCATGCTGCCGAGCGGCACGTAGTGAACATGCTCGGCGTCGAACGGTTCCCATACGTAACCCTCGGCGTGATGATGCTGCTCGAGCGGCCACGCCGTGCGCGCGATGCTGTCCGGGAATTTCACGCCGTGCCGAACCTCATCGACTGTCAGATGGTGCCGACCGACGATCCAGCGGGTCTGGCGGATACCAGGCAGTCCGTAAGCCCGCACCCGCGCCTGACCGAATGCTTCGGGAAATTCGCCACGAAGAAAGTTCATCGTGCGGTCGGCCTGCTCTTTGCCTTCGATGCCGATGCGCGACGACTCCAGCGGATCGAGCGGCGTTTCGATGTGCGTCATGTTGACCACCGCGGTAGCGCGTCCCGGGAAACTCATCGCGAATCCGTCGCGGCGGACCAGCCCGTATTTCGCGCCGCGTTCACGAATCCGTGCCGACATTTCTTCCCGGCTGGGCTTCTTCGCGTCGTCGAAATTCTCGATCACGATCATCTGCGATCCGTAGATCAAGCCTTCCGCGGGCTCGCGGCATTCAAGTCCCGCCTGCCAGACGACGGCCGCATCGCCGGTGGCATCCACGAATCCGTTCGCGCGAACCACGACGTCGCCGTAACGCGTGGCAAACTCCAGTGCGGAAATCCTGCGCCCGGCCTGACCATCCATGCGGACGCGGCGGAGGACCGCACCCAACAAAGGTGTGATCTTCAGTTCGAGAATCTTGCGTTCCACCCAGCGGCCCAGAGCGACTTCGTTATAGAGAGCGTTGAGCGAGACGCCGCCCATGACCAGGTGCAGATCGCCAGTCGCGCCCAGATCGCGGATCAGATCGTCGGCGATGCCGTGAGTCAGTTGTTTGTTGCCTGGTGGATTGCCGAACAGGCCGACGATCATACCGATGATCGAATTCACCGCTTGGCCGCCCAGCGCGGGAAGTCCATCGATCAGGATCACGTTGCGGCCGAGGCGCGCGGCTTCAATCGCCGCGGAGACGCCAGAGATGCCCGCGCCGACGACGCAGATATCGGCCTTATGCTCGCGGACCGGCGGGGATCCGACTTGTTTCACGATGCGAGTCTCGGGACGAAAAGGTTTATCGATCAAGATGCGAACCCAATTACTAAACCGCCCAACCGCCGTCGATGATGTGGCACTGCCCGGTGGTGTATGTCGCCGTCGCCAGGTACACAGCGAGGTCAGCGATCTCCTCCGGCGTCCCGATGCGGCCGATGGGCTGCCGCGCGATAAACGCCTCGCGGGCCTTGTCGTAATCGCCCAGCGCGCGCAGGCGATCTTCGAGCGATGGCGATTGCACCGTGCCGGGACAGATGGCGTTGCAGCGGATTCCCTTCCCGACATAATCGGCCGCCACCGATTTCGTCAGCCCGATCACAGCCGCTTTCGTCGTGGTGTACACGAATCGCAACGGAACGCCCTTGATGCTGCTCGCGACCGACGACATGTTGATGATGCAGCCCTCGCCTTTCGCCAGCATTCCCGGAAGGAAAGCCTGGATCGTACGAAACATGGACCTGACATTCAAGTCGAACGCAAAGTCCCATTGTTCGTCGGTGCAGTCCAGGACTGTACCGTTGTGCACGAACCCGGCACAGTTGAACAGGACGTCGATGGGTCCCGTTTCGCCGGCGAATTGCTTGACTGCAGAAGTGTCCCGCACGTCAAGCTGGCGCGTCGTCATTCCTGAGATTGAGTCCAACTCCGCGAGCTTCGCCAAGTTGATATCGGTTGCCCAGACTTGCGCTCCCGCACGCGCGAACGCTTCGGCCGTCGCTCGACCGATCCCCTGCGCTGCCGCAGTCACTACCACCCTCTTTCCATCGCAACGGCTCATCAGTGTGAGATCTCCTCCAGCGCCAGATGGCGCGTTCTCGGCCCAAAGCCGCCGATGGTCACGATCATAATCAGCATGGCGCCGCCGATAAACAATGCCACGGCCGGAGCTCCGCCCGCTTTCAGGAAGAAGCCGATCAGCAGGCCGGCGAAGGCCGCGCTGACCCGGCTCCACCCATAGACGAATCCCACCGCCCTGGCACGAATACGAGTCGGAAATAATTCGCCTTGATAATTGTGAAGCGAGAATGACATCCAGTTATTCGCGAGCGTGACCATCACGCCGAACAGAATCACCATCGCAGCGCTCTCCTGGATCGCGAACAGATAAATGAAGGTCCCGATGCACAAACCGGCGCAACAGAGCTGCCATTTCCGCTCCATGCGATCCGCGACCAGCATGCCGAGCAGGGGTCCGATGGGATTGGCGATGGCGATGATGAACGAGTATTCCAGGCTGGTGGTGATGTTGATTCCCTTGGCGATCAGCAGCGTCGGAACCCACGAACCGAAGCCGTAGAATCCGATGGTCTGCATCAGGTTGAAGACCGACAGCACCAGCGTGCGTTTTCCGTACGGCGGCCGAAGAATCTCGCGAAACGTGCTGGAGCCCCCACCGACGGCGATCGGCGGACCCGGCGGCGGCAGAGGAGCCCGCGTGTCACGCTCCACACGCGATTCGAGCTCCGCCGTCACCCGCTCGGCATCGTCCTTGCGTCCATGCAGAGCCAGCCAGCGCGGGCTTTCCGGCAACCCGCGCCGCAACCCCCACGCGATGATCGCGCCCACCGCACCGATCAGTGCCACCCAGCGCCAGCCGTCGAGTCCGAACGGCCGCTTGGGCACCAGCAGCCAACCCAGCAGCGCGACTACCGGCACGATGCAAAACTCGACGAACTGGTAAAACGCGAAAGCCTTCCCGCGAGCCTTCGGCGGCACGAACTCAGGCAGGTAGGTGTCAATGGTAACCTGCTCCAGTCCGACCCCGATGCTGGCGATGAAGCGCCACGTGTCGACCCCCGCGGCGGTGTTCTGAAACGCCATGATCGCGGTGCAGATCGAGTACCAGATCAGAGACGAAATGAAGATCGCCCGGCGGCCAAAGCGGTCGGCAACAAAACCGAAGCCCATGCAACCCACGAACATCCCGGCGAAGGTGCAAAAGACGAAGAACCCGATGCCGTTGATCGAGAAAAGATTCGCTGCGCTGCTGGTGAACATCCCGCTCGCGACCAAACCCGGCGCGATGTAGGTGCTGAGGAAAATATCGTACAGCTCGAACGCGCCGCCCAGCGAGATCAGGAAAACCAGGCGCCACAACGTTCGCGTTACCGGCAGCCGGTCGAGCCGCGCAGCGATGCGGCTGGCGAACTCGGGAGCGGCCTGTGACGATGCCATCTAGACCTGGGAGATTGCTACCGCGACTGCCTCGCCCATCTCTTCCGTTCCCACGCGGCGGGTGCCGGGCTCCACGATATCTGCCGTCCGGAGGCCTTTGCGCAGCACTTCGCGCACGGCCCGTTCGATCCGCAACGCGTGCTCCTCCAGATCGAAAGAATACCGCAACATCATCGCCACGGAGAGAATCGACGCCAGCGGATTCGCGATATCCTTCCCGGCGATATCGGGCGCGCTGCCGTGAACCGGCTCATACAGCCCTTTTTTGTCATCCCCAAGTGACGCCGAGGGCAGCATACCGATCGACCCCGTCAGCATGCCCGCTTCATCCGAAAGAATATCGCCGAAAATGTTTCCGGTGACCATCACGTCGAACTGTTTGGGATTGCGCACCAGCATCATCGCGGCCGCATCCACCAGCATGTGAGACAGCTCCACGTCCGGATAGTCCCGGCCCACGCGGATCATCACTTGGCGCCACAGCGCGCTGGTCTCGAGCACATTCGCCTTGTCCACCGAGCAGACTTTCTTGCGCCGCTGCCGGGCGAGCTGGAAGGCCACACGTCCGATGCGTTCGACTTCCGGCTCCGTGTAGCGCATGGTATTGAATCCCGAGGAGGCATCGATCCCACGCGGCTCGCCGTAATAAACATCGCCGTTCAATTCGCGCAGGATCAGCAGATCGAGCCCATCGACGACTTCGCGTTTCAGTGTCGATGACCCGATGAGCTCCGGGAACATGAACGCCGGGCGAAGGTTCGCAAACAGGTTCAGAGCCTTCCGCAAACGGAGCAGTGCGAACCCGGCCGCCTGCTGGGGAAGACGTTTCTCATCTTCGGCGACGCCGGAAGCTCCATGCAGGATCGCGTCCGATTGCCGCGCGAGTTCCAGGGTCGCGGGTGGCAACGAATCGCCGGCGGCATCGAAACCCGCTCCGCCGATGGGAGCCTCGTGCAGTTCGAGAGCGTGCGCGTCACCCAGCACAGCCCGCAGTACTTTAACTCCCTGCGAGGTAACTTCCTTGCCGATCCCGTCCCCGGGAAGCACTGCGATTTTCATGCGCACCGGCGACGGCTCAAGCTACTCGACTGGCCCCGAGCAAGTGGCTTCGTCGTAGTTGCACTCGCCCATGCCGCCCTCGGCGAAAATGGGCCGCTCGGCGATCCACTGGAACGATTCTTCGAACACGTCGCGGGTATACGGCTCGAACACGATGCGCTCGCCCGGTCCCCAGCGGCGCGTATCCATCTGGTCGTGGAAGCGTTCCGGAAATTCCTTCTTGTAATAGTGCGTGTAGAGCTCGGGCCGCAGGTCGATGTCGCGCTGGGCGCGCCGCAGCGCCCGGAAGAATTTGCTCACGTCTTCCGGCCGTGGATCGCCCGTGATCAGCGTCGCCATCATAAACGTACTGTCGATGACTTTCCGAAATCCCAGTTGCTCCAGGAAATAATACGGACCGCTGAACAGCGACGCCGCCGGAGTCTTCCCGTCGATGAGCTGCTCCATGCGGTGGAACAGCAGCCCCTCGGAGAAGGACAAGTTGATCTGATCAGGCTTCAGGTACTGCTCCAGAGCCTGGATGGTCGAATAATGGCTTCCGGATTGAAATCCCACTGAGATAGGCACGCCCGCCAGGTCGGCGGGAGTTTTGATCGGCGAATCCTGCGGTACAAAAACGCCCGCGGGCGATACCGAGTAAGCGTCCCGATACAGCTTGCCATGGCCATTCGTCGCCGCGACGTTCACTGTCCAGTGGCAGGCGCAGCTAATGTCGCTGGTACGCCCTTTCTCGAACGTTTGATAAGCGCCGAACTTGTCACCCAGGTCGTGCTTCTTGCCTTCTTTGGAGATCAGCTCGTCGCGGAATTCGTACTCCAGGCCCTCGGCGGCAAAATAGCCCTTCTCTTCGGCGACCCATTCCTGCAGTCGCATGTGCGGCGCGATGACAAACTTGGTCATAAACGCTAATGATCGCAGATTTATTCGAAACCGAGCCACCAGCCGGCTTTCCGGGTATTCAGCCAGGAAATTTCGATTCCGAACCAGGTGGCTTGCGACGTGACCCGGTACGATTTTGCGTTTTGCGCAGGATTCTGCAGGCGCAAGAGAAACGCGCACGGCCCTTCGCCGATTTTGTCGAGCCGCGCCGTCAGCCAAGATTGCGCGTTGAGAGGCGCGGCGAGCACCACGGGCGTGCCCAGGAACGAAGCCAGATGCGCGCCGAAACGTGAATCCTCCTGCTGGACCGGGACCGGCAGGCCGTAAGCCTCGCGATAGCGCTGGATCGATGCCCCGAGGTCGCGAACCGCGATGACCACGCGCGCCACGCCACTGAAATCCTGCGTGGTCGGCTTTCCGCTCGGATACGCTCGCTGATCGCGCGGCGTGAAATCGCGAATCAGGAACGGGAAGAAGGTGCCGTTCGGTTCCTTGCCGACATTCGCGGTCTCCCAATCAAGAGTTACGCCATCGGGTCGCGCGCGTCCGGCACGCGCGGGCGTGGTCACGGCGACACCGCTAGCCTGCAGACGCTTGACCTCGGCCGCCAAATCCATCGGCCGGACTGCCCACGCGGCGGGTCCCGCATCGTTCTGCATGTGCTTCGACCAGTAATGCGCCGCGACCGCCACTGGATCCGCCTTGGGTTGGATCGCAATCAGTTCCAGGTACGAGCCGTCCGGGAAGCTGGCCAGCGCCATCTCCGTCGCGTGGTTGCTGTGCGGCCCGCCATATTCGGCCGGGATCCCCGCTGCGGCCAGGGTGGCCTGCATCGCCTTCAGATCCTTCCCGGCGATGGTCACATGATCGATTGTCAGGTCCGCGGCAGTCAGCGTCATAAGAAGTGTCATTGAAAGCAGGAACCGCCAGGCAGCGCGCACAAATCGAGTATAATTCGTCACGATGACTCGCCTCCTATGTCTTCTCGCATGCTCCTCCTTGCTGGCAATCGGACAGGTCCAGCGCTATGTGCCCGTCACGCAGCAGATGCTCGAGAACCCGAGCCCGGACGACTGGCTGATGTTCAGCCGCACCTACGATGCCCAGCGCTTCAGCCCTCTGAAGCAGATCACCAAACAGAACGTGGGACAACTCCGCCTCGCCTGGGAACGCGGTATGGGCGCGGGCCAGACCGAGACGATCCCGATCGTCCACAACGGCGTCATGTACGTGGTGAATCCCGGGGCCGTTGTACAAGCCCTGGATGCGACCAACGGGGACGTGCTCTGGGAGTACAAGCGCGATGTGCCCGCCAACGTCGCTGCTCAGGGACGCACGAAATCGCTGGCGATTTACCAGGATATCGTCGCCTACACCGCGCCCGATAGTTTCGTGGTCGGGCTGGATGCGCGCACCGGCGAACCGCGCTGGCAGACCAAGGTCGACTCGCGCGGGAACACCTCGGGCCCGCTGATCGTCGAGGGTAAAGTCATCTCCGGCGGCGCCTGCGCCGGCAATCGAGCGAACTGCTACATCTCGGCTCACGACGCCCTCACGGGCAAGGAAGCCTGGCGGTTCTATACGACTCCGGCCGTCGGTGAGCCTGGCGATGAAACCTGGGCAGGCGCAGCGGTGGATAAGCGGCTGGCTTCGACCTGGGGACTTCCAGGCGCTTACGACCCCGCCCGCAAGATGCTCTATTGGGGCATCGCCAATCCGATGCCGGACCAGCGCGCTTTGCGCCATGACGGAAATCCCGACGCGGTCTCTCGGACAGCACCGTCCGATCTCTACAGCAACTCCACGGTGGCAATCGATCCCGCGACTGGAAAACTCGCGTGGTATTACCAGCATCTTCCCGGCGACGACTGGGACTCCGATTACACCCACGAACGCACGCTGGTGCGCACGCGGGTGAATCCCGATCCCAAATTTGTGAAGTGGATTAATCCGGACATCCCGCGCGGTCAAGAGGTCGATCTGGCGGTGACCATCGGCGAGGCAGGCGGGTTATTCGTGCTGGATCGTTCCACGGGAAAGTTTCTGTGGGCTGAGCCGTTCCCGTTTGACGCGAAGGAGAGCGTCATAACAGGTATCGACGTCAAGACCGGCAAGACGTCCATTAATTGGGACAACGTATTCAAGACGCCCGGCGAGACCCACACGATCTGCTACTGGAACACACGCAGTTACTGGCCGACGGCGTATTCTCCTTCTACGAATTCGCTGTACACGTCTTACATCGATAACTGCCGCCAGCTGACCACTGCCAGCCCCGGCAAACGCGAAAGCTGGAAGGTCGTGCCGCGTCCGGGCTCGGATCCGAAGGCGCTTACGGGGCTCGCGAAAATCAACCTTTCGACCGGCGAAATCCTGCGCTTCGATCAAGGCCGCGCGCCCGGCAACGGGGCCATGTTGGCAACAGCGGGGGATCTCGTATTTCATGGAGACATGAATCGTCGCTTCCGGGCCTTCGATGCGGAAACCGGAAAACAACTCTGGGAATCGATTCTGGGCGGGAACATTTCGGTCAGCACCATCAGTTACGCAGTGAACGGCAAGCAGTACATCTGCGTGATGACCGGCGACAATCTGAAGGTTCCCGAGCTGGCCGCCGAGGTGCCGGAGATGAAGACGCCGAAAGGGCACAACTCGATCTACGTGTTCAGCCTGCCGTAGGCGCAATTCAACTTCCGAGCCGCGACAGTGATGGAGCGGTGTGAGAATTCCACGGTTTCCCATGCACTCATGTACGTGGGCCATCCGCTGGCTTTCCTGATCACATTCAGTTGTTACGGTTCGCATCTGCATGGCTCAGAAGACGGATCCGTGGACCGGAACCACAATGTTTTGGGTGGACCCTGTGTCGCGCCGGAGCCCGGTCTACTACGGGCGAGAGCGGGGCAAATGGCCGAGCCGATCTACGCGCTCAACAACGCGCGGCGGCGGGTTGTGCTGGCGGCAATCCGTCAAGTGTGCGTGCATCGGGGATGGCTGCTGATTGCCGCACATGTGCGCATGACCCATGTACATGTGGTCGTGTCAGCCGACCTCGTGCCGGAGATCCCGATGCAGGCATTTAAGGCATATGCCTCGCGACTGCTAAACGTGCACGAGAGGGCCAGAATTCACCGATGGACACGACACGGCAGTACAAGATACTTATGGAAAACAGAAAATGTGGCGGGAGCTGTGCGTTATGTGATCGATGGTCAAGGTGAGCCAATGGCCGTATTTCTGAACACCGCTCCATGACTGTCGCGGCTCGGAAGGGCGGCGGTCTTTAATCCAGGAAGAACGGCGTCTCACCCTCGCCGCGTAAGATCAGATCGAACCGATACTCGCCAGCGTTTTCGCGCTTGGCGAAAAGCCGTTTTCGCGCGGCGGCATCCTTCACGCAATCGAGCACAGGATCCCGCACGGCATCCGGATCGTCCGCAAAGAACACGGTAGTAACCAAGCGGCGCGTCAGCCCGATTGCCAGGATCATCAGATTGGCATGCGGACAGCGGTCGCCATAACTGCCTGGAACCACGGTCCGGATCTTGTACCATCCCTCCGCGTCGGTACGCGCGCGGCCCCAGCCGGCGAATCCAGGGTCCGCTCCCTCGCGACTCGAAAAGATGCCGTTTGCATCCGGCTGCCAGATTTCGAGAATCGTGTTCCTTGTGGGATCCCCGCCCTCTTGCAAGACCCGCCCAGTGAGTACGATGTGCTGGCCGCGAGCCGTGCCGCCGCGATAGTGCGTCAGATCGTCATGCCCCTCGACAAACGACGCAGGGAAGAAGGGACCAATTGTGCAATACGGAGAGACGATCATCAATCGATCTTTCATCAATCGACCTCGGGCGTTTGCCGCCGCCCCCGCAGAACAAAGTCGCGGCGGAAACCCATCGCATTCACCTCACCCATTGACGTTCCTTCGAACTGGAAGATGAGGCGCTCGCGGACCTCGCGATCCGATACGGCGTTGAGCAACAGGTCGGTTTCATTCAGCAGCTCGCCCGGAAAGAAGATCTGAGTCACGAAGCGGTCCATCCAGCTCTTCCCGAGGATCGAGAAATGGATGTGCGGCGGCCGCCACCACCAGCCCGATTCGAGCACCGGATACGCTCCGGGCTTGATCGAGAAGAACTGGAAGTTGCCTTCGGAGTCGGTCATCAGACGGCCTTCGCCCGTGAAGTTGGGATCGATGGGCGCATTGTGCCGATCGGCGTCATGAATGTACTTGCCGGCCGAGTTAGCCTGCCAGATCTCGATCGCTGCGCCGGCGAGTGGCGATCCGTCCTCATCCGTGACGCGCCCGCTGATCTGGATGAGCTGACCCGTGGCCCGAGGCCCGTCCGCAGAAGTCTTGGAAAGATCCATTGGCCCGAGCGTGAACAAGTCGGCCGCCACGGGTCCCGTTTGCTCCGAGAGCGTCAGCGGCCGCGGAACCAAGGGCGCAAGGGGCGTCCGCTTAAAGCTAAGCGGGTAGCGGTCGATGTAGCGCGCCAGCTGGGTGCGGTCATCGTAGGGATCATACCGTCTAGACATGATTCTTCGTCTTTAGCATTGTAGCCGCGTTTCGTCTCGAAATATAATGGACATGTAAAATCAATCTTTCCGGAGGTAGCATCCGATGAAACCGATCATCCGGATGGTTCTTTCGACGAGCCTGATCGCATTCGCCGCCGACAACCCGGCGGTCTTCAAAGATTCGAGCCTCGAGGCGAACGTCAGGAATTTCATCCATGGCGCGGACCCATCCAAGCCCCTGACGCAAGACCAGTTGAGCCATGTGTACCTGGTCTCCGCTTCGAACCAGCCGATCCGAGATCTAGCCGGTTTGGAGAACTGTCCTAATCTCAACACCATCTTTCTGACGGGATCGCAGGTCTCTGACCTTAGTCCCCTCAGCAAACTCACCAACCTTGAGCAGCTCACCATTGCGGCGAGCAAGATCAAGGATCTGACGCCGTTGGCCGGTCTCACGCATCTGCGTTATCTGGACCTGTCGCTGAATCAAATCTCCGATCTCACGCCGCTCGCCAACCTCAAGGACCTGCAGACGCTGAAGCTTTCTAGCAATGCGATTGTGCAGTTGGGCCCGCTGCAAGGCATGGCCGCGCTCCAATCTCTGTACCTGGATGGCAACCAGATTAGCGACCTCAAGCCGCTGGCCAGCCTCAAGTCGCTGCAGACGTTGAGCATCAAACAGAATCGCGTGGCTGACCTTTCGCCGCTGACCAGTCTCACCGCATGGCGGGGCTTGTACCTGGATCAAAACCAGGTGAGCGATCTGACACCGCTGGCGATCGACTAAATCATCTGGAACCCGGAGATTCCCGCCACGGCCCGTGCCCAGCTGGATCTCCGGCTTAACCGCGCCATGGAAATCCGAGCCGCCGGTGATCAGCAGACCGTGCTGCCCGGCAAGCTCCAGATATAACTTGGTCTGCTCCGGGCTGTGATCGCTGTGATAGGCCTCGATCGCGTTCAGCCCCGCGGCGCGCAACTCCGAAAGGACAGCAGCGACGTCCTCGCGAATCCGGATCGGGTGAGCCAATGACGCGATTCCGCCCGCGTCCCGAATGTGCTGCACGGCTTCGGCAAACTGAGGCTCGCGCCGCGTCACGTAGCCCTTGGCGGATTCGTCCAGATAATCATCGAAGGCCTGTTGCATGCTGCTCACGTAGCCTTTCTCGAGCAGCAACTTGGCGAAGTGGGGACGGCCCGTCATCCCGCCGCCGCGCGCCTGCACCTCCTCGAGCGTGATGTTCACGCCAAGCTCGCGGAGCCGCGCGATTAACCGGACGTTGCGATCGCGGCGCGACGCCTGCAAGTCGCCGATCCACGTTCGAAAATCGCCTAAGCCGTCTGGGTTGAGGGATGGGTTGAGGAAATAGCCCAGCAGGTGCACCGAATGCCCGTGCAGCTTGGTGGATAGCTCGATCCCGCAGACCAGTTCCAGCCCCGTCTGCCGGGCCAGCGGCAAAGCCTGGTCATATCCGGAAAACGTATCGTGATCGGTGATTCCCAGGATGCGGACACCGGTGCGTCCCGCCTCATCCACCAGCTGCGCCGGCGAAAAAGTCCCGTCCGACGCGGTGGTGTGCGAGTGCAAATCGATCATAAGCAAGAATCAGGCATAAGCGATCAGTCCCAAGCTCTTGAGTGTATGCCAGACTCTATCGGCGCTTTGCTCGGGAGTCTCCACGGAGGAATGAATGATCAGCTCGGCCGCTTCCGGAGATTCGTATGGATCGGAGATGCCGGTGAAGTGGTCGATCTCGCCGGCCAGAGCCTTCTTGTAGAGACCCTTGGCATCGCGTTCGATCAGCACATCCATGGGGCATTCCATGTAGACTTCGACGAAGTTGGGAATGCGCGCCCGGACGCTCCGGCGCACTTCGCGATAGGGCGAGATGGCCGCGGCAATCGCGATCACGCCATTGCGGGAGAGCAGTTCGCAGACGAAGCCGATGCGGCGGATGTTTTCGTCACGATCCTCGCGGCTATAACCCAGGCCCTTGGAAAGATGCGTGCGCACGATATCGCCATCGAGCAATTCCACCTTGGCGCCCGCCGCGCACAGCCGCTGGGCAAGCAGAGTCGAGACCGTGCTCTTCCCCGCGCCGGACATGCCGGTGAACCATACCGTGAATCCCTGATGCATTCTCCAGGATACTGTGGCACGTCAGCTACTCACCAGTACTATTTTGCCTTCCACCTTACCCTTTGCCAGGAGCTCGATAGCTTGTCTTGCCTCAAGAAGACCGAACGTGTGGCTAACCAGCGGGTTGATCTTCTTCTCCGCGAGGAGCGCGAAGATCTTCGGCAAATCCTCGCGCAGCGGCTTCGGATCCTTCCGGTACAGTGCGGTGATGCCGTAAAACGTCCCGCGCCGGCCTCGCAGGCGGGCTCCGATAAATAGATTGGCGAACATGGCGAGCTTGGAAAGCGCACTCTCGGCGCCAACGAAACCAAAACCGACCACCGTGCCGCCCCGCCGGACCGCACTAATGCACAGGCCGATATTGCTCCCGCCGACGGCGTCGAACGCGTAATCGACGCCTTGGGGTTCGAGAGCGCGGGCGAGCCGATCGAGGCGCCCCGCCCGATAGTCGATCGGCGTCGCGCCGAGAGAACGCAGGAGGCCGTGTTTCGACGCGGACGCCGCGCCATACGTCTTCACTCCGGCCAGTTGCAGCAGTTGCAAAGCCGCCGTTCCGACACCTCCTGCCGCACCCGTGACCAAAGCTGTCTGGCCCCGCTGCACTTTTGCGACGCGATGAATCATTTGCCAGGCAGTCACGTAGTTCAGGATCACAGCAGCCGCGTCGCGATCGGAGACGCCGCCTGGGATCGGCAGAAAATGTTCGGCCTCACGAACGAGAAACTCTGCGAAGCTGCCATAAACCGTGAGCGCTGCCACGCGCTGCCCCACCTCGAATCCGGCGACACCAGCGCCGATCGCGTCCACCACGCCGGCTACCTCATATCCAGGCACGAATGGGATCTTCGGCGCGTATAGATAGCCGCCCGTCAGCATGATCAGTTCGGTTGCGCCCACGCCGGCCGCACGCACGCGAATGCGCAGTTGCCCTGGACCAGGTGGTTCGACCGGCAACTCGACGACCTGGAGCACTTCGGGGCCGCCTTTCTTCGTCAACATCACCGCCCGATAGGTCGTCGGCATAAACACCTCGCGCCCTTGTCTATAATTGTGCAATGGCGCAGGGCGGCTCGAACAGCAAAGTCGGGAGCAAGCTGGTGGCCGGCAGTTTTGCGGCTGTGCTAGCGGTGTACACCGCTGGGTATGCCCGCACCCAGTCCGCGGCCAATCGGCTTGCGGCGCAAGTGGCCGAGCGAAGGGCAGCGGTTCCCGCGCGCGAACGAGTCGTATTTCAAGGCCCTGCGCGTCCATCGACCGCGCCACTTCCCGACCGGTTCCTGCCACCCGCCGCTGAGCGAACTCGAAATGTAGTCCCGAGCGCGAAAGTTGAGACGGCGCGGGTACCGGGACAAGGAGAAAAGAAAGTCGACGTTCCGGCCAGCGTTGCGGAGCCGGCTCACATCGAGACGCCCGAGCCGCCACCTCCGCCGGCACAAGTTGTGACCGCTGCGCCGGCCGTCGCGATCGCGCCGACTCCTGCCGTACTGCCCGTTCCTGCGCCTGCACCTTCTCCTTCTCCCTCTCCTTCTACTGTTCCGGCCAAGCCGGCGTGGAAAGACGGGACCTACACGGGATGGGGCTATTCCCGCCACGGCAATATCGAGGCGGCAGTCGTGATCGAGGGCGGGCGCATCCTGTCTGCAAACATCACGCAATGCCGGACGCGCTATTCCTGCGACGTGATCGATAGAATCATCCCGCAGGTGGCCCAGCGCCAAAGTCCCGAGGTCGATTACGTCTCCGGCGCGACCGAAAGTGCGGACGCTTTCTACGGAGCAGTCTTCGAAGCGCTCAGCAAGGCCAAGTGATTGGTCGCGTCCGAACCGAGGCGGTGATGGGGACACTTGTCACCATTCACGTCGTGCGCCTTGACCCTGAAGTTGATCCAGCAATCGACCGCGCCTTCGGATGGTTTCACGAGATCGAGGCACGCTGCACTCGGTTCAGCCCGCAGAGTGAACTGATGCAACTTACGGCACGGGCCGGCATGCCGGTTCCCGCGAGCGCAATCCTCTACGAAGCTGTGCGGTTCGCGTTGATGGTCGCGGACGAGAGCGTCGGCGCCTTCGACCCGACTGTCGGCCACCGCATGGAAGCGCGCGGATTCAACCGCGAGCACCGCACCGGCGAAATCGTCCACACCACAATTACGCCCGATAACGACGTCAGCTATCGGGACGTGGAACTCGATCCGGATCGAAAGACCATCACGCTGCTTCGCCCTCTGACGCTCGACCTCGGCGGCGTGGCCAAGGGACTCGCCGTCGATACGGCCGCGCGCGAGCTGGAACCGTTTGAGAATTTCGCCATCGATGCCGGCGGCGACCTGTATCTGGGCGGATCGAACCCGCAGGGCGTATCGTGGACTATCGGGATCCGCCACCCACGTCCTGTTGACGAGCAAGATCAGGCGCTGATCGACAGCTTGCGCGTTTCGAACCAGGCCGTGTGCACCTCCGGCGATTATGAACGGCGGACCCACATTCTCGATCCGCGCACCAAGACAACGTCCGATAGGGTAGCCAGCGCGACGGTAGTTGCTCCCAGCGCCATGCTCGCGGACGCTCTCGCCACCGCCGCGTTTGTGCTCGGCCCCGAAGAAGGCATTCCGTTTCTTACGCGGCTCGGCGTGGAGGGTTTGATCGTCACTCCGGACCTGAAACGCTACGAAACCAGAGGCCTGTGCCGTGCTGCGTAAGATCAGGAACTTCTTCAAAACGCCCAAGGGCCTGGTGACGATCATTCTTGTGATCCTCATCGCGATGGCGGCGCCGGGGCAGGGTTTCCGCATGGTCGGGGCCGGACTGGCGAGCGCGACCGTGGCCGCCGGCCTGGTGGACTTGCTGATTCTTCGAGCAAGAAAGAAAGTCTGGGAGTTTCCCAGCGGGGCCGTGCTCACCGCCATGATCGTGGCGATGGTGCTGCGGGCGCAGGAGCCCTGGTACGTCACCACCATCACTTCGGTGGCGGCGGTTCTCAGCAAGTATCTCTTCCGGACCCGGTCGGCGAACGTGTTCAATCCTGCGGCACTGGCTATTGTCGCTAGCTACTTCGTTTTCCACACCGGCCAGAGCTGGTGGGGCGCGCTGACCGACGTTGCGCCGGTGGCGAAAGTAATTCTGCTCGCGGCGGGCGTGTTCATCACCGATAGGGTCAACAAGCTGCCTCTGGTGCTGACGTTCCTGGGAGCCTACTTCCTGCTGTTCACGGTGACGGCCTTCGTCAGCAATCCGCTCGCGGTGGCCGAAATATTCCGGACTCCCGACGCAGAGGCGGCGCTATACTTCGCGTTCATCATCCTGACCGATCCGCCGACGTCGCCCGCGAAGTATCCCGACCAGATCGTGTGCGGCCTGATTGTCGCCGTGGTCAGCTTTGCGTTTTTCGAATGGGCGGGCGTGGTTTATTACCTGCTGGCGGGAGTGCTCGCGGGAAATATTTGGGAAGCGTGGCGCCGGGCGAATCGGCGAACCGGCTCCACATTCCCGAAAGGCGTGGGCTCATTCCTGCAAGAAATCAGCCCCTGGTCCTAGAAGCCCTTCCGCACTTGTCGCGCCGAGCTTCGAGAGCTTCACTGTTTACTTCTTCGACGATTTTTTAACCTGCACGTCAACGTCCCGTAACCGGCCAATGAGATGTTAAATCCGGCACGGCGAACCACAGCCGGACTATGCCGCGTTCAAGAAAAGAAAGGATACCTGAGGATATTTATGTCCCAAGACTCGTTCTGTATTCGCCACCGGAAGTTGGCCTTCGCGCTTCCCGTTTGGCTCGCCGGATTATCGGCTGTCGTGCCGCTGGCGCATGCCGCCGATCCGGCCACGCCGATTCAGCATGCCGTCGTCATCTTCCAGGAAAACGTGTCTTTCGATCATTACTTCGCCACCTATCCCGTGGCGGCGAATAACTCGGCTTCCGAGCCGGCATTTCACGCCCTGCCGGGCACGCCGTCGGTCAATGGGTTTAACGGCTCGCTGCTCACGCATAACCCCAATTCGGTTCAGCCTTTCCGGCTAACGCGGCAGCAAGCGGTGACCTGCGATCAGGACCACAACTACAACGATGAGCAAAAAGCCTTCAACTCGGGACTGATGAACAAGTTCGTCGAGTCTGTCGGCTCGACCAGCGCAAGTTGCGACGTAGCCGGCAAGGGGAAGGGCATCGTGATGAGTTACTACGATGGCAACACCGTTACCGCGCTCTGGAATTACGCTCAGCACTTTGCGATGAGTGACAATTCGTTCGGCACCACCTTCGGTCCCTCCACTCCGGGCGTATTGAATCTCATCGCCGGCCAGACGCACGGGGCAACCGTGACCTCCGGAAATCCCGCCGGCAATGTGTCCAATTCGTCGGTGATCGGCGATCCCCGGCCGTCCGTCGCGCTGGATGACTGCACCATCCCGACCAAGACTCTCATCACCATGTCCGGCACGAACGTCGGCGATCTGCTCAACGCGAAGGGATTGACGTGGGGATGGTTCCAGGGCGGCTTCAAGCCCAGTTCCGTTACCGCGGGCAAGGCTACATGCGCCACTTCGCACAATAACGTGTCAGGCGCTTCGGCCGGCACAGACTACATCCCGCACCACGCGGGATTCCAGTATTATCCGCAGACCTCGAATCCGCACCATCTGCCGCCGACTTCGGTCGCCAAAATCGGACACAGCGATCAGGCCAACCATCAATATGACTTGACCGATTTCTTCAATGCCTTGCATGCCGGCAACATGCCCGCGGTGAGTTACCTTAAGGCTGCTGCGTACCAGGATGGGCATGCCGGATACTCCGACCCCATCGACGAGCAGACTTTCCTGGTGAACACGATCAACGAGATCATGAAGTCGCCTTTTTGGAACTCCACGGCGATCATCATCTCCTACGACGACTCCGATGGGTTCTACGACCACGTGATGGGACCGATCGTCAACCAGTCCAGTGACGTCGCGAACGACTTTCTGACCGGCGCCGGCATGTGCGGCGATGGCGGCACCGCGCCGTTTCCAGATCGCTGCGGATACGGGCCGCGCCTGCCCCTGCTGGTGATCTCTCCGTTCGCGAAGCAGAACTTCGTGGACCACAGCGTTACGGACCAGTCTTCGATCCTGCGGTTTATCGAAGACAACTGGAACCTCGGCCGAATCGGCAATTCTTCAACGGACGAGCTTGCAGGTTCGCTTCTTCCGATGTTCGACTTCTCTAAGAGGGGCGATGGTCCGCCGCGCCTGATTCTGGATCCTTCGAGTGGAGTCGTGGTCTCGCCGCACGAATCAGATCACGAAGATTCGGAGCACGGGAGCCACTAATAGCGTTTCGCCCGCAAGCCTGGACGGTGGTCACCCATTCCCGGTGGCCGCCGTTCAAGCGCCAGTCTTGAAATACTCGGGCAGCCCCGATTTAGTCTCCCGCAGGATTTCCAACACCGCCCGGCGATCGTCCGCGGATAAGCGCTTGAACTTGTCGCTCTGGTCGCTTCCGCTAAGGACATCGTAGAGGCGCCGGTAGATACGATCCTTCACCTGATTCGGAATAGCGTCGAACGTCTCGCTGTAAATCATGTAGCTCAAGGGATAGCGGAACATCCGGTGCTGCAAATCAAAATCCCGCAAGGAGCGGCCCTGATGGTCGCGCGGTCCACGTGCGGCAAAGGTCTTGGTAAACGTCGAGACGCCGACCACCGGTCCACGGAGCGTCGCCTCGTCGGCAAACAGCATATACGTCACCAGCGACTCGAGATCGGTGTCGAGCTGCGTCTTGATAGACGGATCCACTCCGGGCGTTTCTGCCATGCGGGCTTCCCAGCCCGTTCGAATCATCAGATTGGTCATGCGAGTCTGATGTTCCAGCGTCATGAGAGCCACGATATCGCTCAATCCACTGAGGTAGCCGGTGGAATCGAATTTCTTCGCCAGGCTCGTGAGGTTCTGGCTATCATGCAGGTCCAGCAGCTCGGGATGAGCCGAATCGTGCCCTACCGCGTTCCCGATGTGGCGCATGTCCGCGTGCGTCCCGGTGACGTACCAACCACCCCAGCGGTCCTGGAAGGGGGTGCGATGGTCGGTCATGCGCTGCGCGCCGCGGAATGCGGGCATCCCGGATGCGTCGGTGTAGGAGGAAGCGATCAGCAGCCCGGGCACGCCCAACGTGCCGGGACTGAGGTGGCACTGCAGACAGGCATCCCGGCGATCGAAGCTCGGGGGATCGGACGCGCCGTTGAAACTGTAAAAAACCATGCCCTCCTTGGGGTCGAGCGCCGCCACCTCCAGCAGGTCGCTGCCTCGGACGTGTCCAACCATGACGTCATCGTTGAAATACAGAGCCCGCGGATTCCGCGGTTCGATCCGGGCCGCCTGGAAGCTGGTTTTCGAAAACACCAGGGTCTGGGAATCGGGATTCACCCTCAGTGCCTGAAGCAGACTCGAGAGATACCCGTCCTCGCCGGTTTTCAGGTGAACTTTCCCCTCAATCAGATCGCGTCCGAGGCGCGTGATCCGATCATCCAGGGGCCGCGTATCGTATTGAATCGCTGGGTGATCGATGGGAAGCATCGAGGTTTCGCCGACCCCTTGCCCGGTAGCCCAGCCAGCCACGGCACATCCCAAAACCAGCCATCGCGCAGTCAAAGATCGTCCAGTCCACATACGATTCTATATACGCATTCGACGCGCCACCTTGCTAATCCCTTCCATATCTTCGCAGAAGTCTTCGCGACCTTCGCAGGAGTCTGCGAGGTCTCAACTCTAGCGCGCCAAATGGCGCACTGATCCCAGGCGAAATCCCCCAAGGACACGATTGGTACCGCCGGGTTGGACGCTAATCTGTTGATCTGTAACCTGAGAACCTTCCGGCACGCCGAGTGCTATGGATACTTTGGTTTCCAGTGCTATGCTTACCGAGCGGCTAGTACCGAGTAGGCCCCACATTTTCAACAAGTTGGTGTATACTGAGGGCAGACGCGGAACACGAACCGTTGCCCTAATCTCAGGGAAGTTTTGAGTAGCCTGCAACGTCATAGTTCTGGTGCAAGTTACGTCGCGATTTATTGAAGGGTTAAAGAAATCATGCGAACAAAAATCCTGGTAGGCTGCGCTGCCGTCGTACTGGGCGTCATTGGGATGTCGGGCCAGGCTACGAAGCCAGCCGCCCCCGCGACGATCACGTCGGCTGAGGCGGAAAAGACCTTCTTTAGCCAGTACTGCTACGGGTGTCACAACCAGGCCGCGAAAACGCGTGGCGTGGAATCGGCCCTGCGACTCACGCTCGATCAACTCGATCCCGCGCACGTGGAGAACAACCCGGAGACGTTCGAGAAGGTGGTCCGCAAGCTTCGCGCCGGCATGATGCCGCCTTCGGGCATGCCGCGGCCGAAACCGGAGGTCCTCGAATCCGCCATCGTATTCATGGAGAACGAGTTAGACCGCACGGCCAAGCTCCATATCCCGCCCCCCGGCCTGCACCGCATGAACCGCACCGAGTACGCGAATGCGATCCGGGATCTTCTGGACATCCAGATCGACGCCACCAAGTTCCTGCCCTCCGACGATTCCACCCGTGGCTTCGATAACGTGGCGGGCGCGCTAGGCATCTCCCCGACCCTTCTGGAAGGCTATGTGTCCGCCGCCGGAAAGATCAGCCGCCTGGCGCTAGGCGACGTGAGCACCCCCACGCAGACGACGTTTCGGGTAGCGGAAGACACCGATCAGGACTATCACGTCGAGGGAATGCCCTTCGGAACCCGCGGCGGCATGATCGCGCAGCACGAGTTCCCGGCCGACGGCGAATACAGCATCAAGGTCACGCCCATCAGCAAGGGCAACATGGGCAACACCAACCCGTTCGGTGAAATCCCCGGCGAAAAGCTGGAAGTGCTTCTCGATGGCGAACGCCTGCATGTCTTCGAGTGGGACAAGGATCGCGAGCGCGGCGACGGCACGTACGATTTCAAGTTCCCGGCCAAGGCTGGACGCCACACCGTGGTGGTCACGTTCCTGGCGACGAATTACGCGCCGGGAACCGACCTGAACGAGCACTTCCTGCGCAGCACCATCGAAACCGGCGGACTTCCTGGATACCGCTTCTTCCCGCACGTCGGCAAGTTCGTGATCGACGGCCCCTACGATGCCAAGGGTGCGACCGATACAGCCGCCCGCCGCAAAATTTTCGTATGTAAGCCGGCCAGCACGGGCCAGGAAACGGCCTGTGCGCGGCGGATCATCACCGCTCTGGCTCGCAAGGCGTATCGCCGCCCGCTGAAGGACGCCGATACCGAAATCCTGATGGGCTTCTACCAGCGCGGACGCAATGCCGGGACGTTCGATAACGGGATCGAAATGGCGCTTCGCCGCATCCTGGCCGATCCCGAGTTCGTGTTCCGCCGCGAAGCGGAGCCGGCCACTCTCGCCGCCGGCCAGACCTACCGGATCAGCGATCTCGAGCTGGCCTCGCGCTTGTCGTTCTTCATCTGGAGCAGCATCCCCGACGACGAGCTGCTAACCCTGGCCAGCCAGAACAAGCTGCACGACAACACGGTTCTGGAACAGCAGGTCCGCCGCATGCTCAAGGATCCGCGCTCCTCGCAATTGGTTCAGAATTTCGCAGGGCAGTGGCTCAGCCTGCGTGCCCTGCAGTCGCAGACTCCGGTGCCCTCGGAGTATCCCGACTTCGACGACGTTCTGCGCCAGGCCATGCGCAAGGAAACCGAACTGTTCGTGAACAGCGTGGTTCAGGAAGACCGCCCGGTGACGGATCTTCTGGATGCCAACTACACGTTCCTGAATGAGCGGCTGGCCACACACTACGGAATCCCCGGTATCTACGGGAGCAATTTCCGCCGAGTGGAGCTGCCGCCCGCATTCGATATTCGCCGCGGGTTGATCGGCAAGGCTTCCTTCCTCACGGTGTCCTCAGTCCCCAACCGGACTTCGCCTGTGAACCGGGGCAAGTTCACTCTGCAGATCTTCCTGGGTGTGGATCCTCCCGCGCCGCCGCCGAACGTAGAGGTCAATCTCGTGCCCGGTAACAACACCCATGGGGGCATGAAGCCCACGATGCGCGATCAGATGGAAATGCACCGCAAGTCGGAGCCCTGCTTCAGCTGCCACAAGATCATGGATCCCATCGGGTTGACGCTCGAGAACTTCGACGGAATCGGACAATTCCGCGCGCTGGACGACGGGACCCCGATCAACGCCGCGGGGGTGCTGGTGGACGGTACCAAGCTGAACGGTATCAATGACTTGCGCGGAGCATTGGTCAAGTACTCACCGCAGTTCGTGCGGGTGGTCACCGAGAAGCTGCTGATCTACTCGCTGGGCCGCGGCACGGAATATTACGATATGCCGCTGGTGCGCAGCATCGTGCACTCGGCGGAAAAGGACAAGTACAAGTTCTCTTCTCTGGTCATTGGAGTAGTGAAGAGCCAGCCGTTCCAGATGAATCAGAAGCTGGAATCGAGCGGTAATGGGCAGGAGCGCGCCTCCCGTTAAGCAGCGATAGGCAATGACCTTGAGAAATCATAGAATTAAGAAGGAGAGCTGAAATAATGTTCCTTACTAAGAAGCACATACCGCGGCGGACGTTCCTGCGTGGCGCAGGCGTGACGCTGGCGTTGCCGTTGCTGGAATCCATGATTCCGGCACAGACGCCGTTGGCCAAGACCGCGGCAGCCGGCAAGACCCGTTTCACGGGCATTTTCGTCCCGCATGGGATGGCCCCAGGCTACTGGATCCCCGAAGGACCGGTCCTCAACCCCAACAAGCTTCCATCCATCATGGAGCCTCTGGCGCCTTACGTGGACCAGAGCGTAATCATCAGCGGTCTGTGGTCGAAATCGGCCGAACCGCCTCCGGGAGTCACCGGCGCGGACCACTGGGTGGCAGCAGCCTTCCTGGCGGGCGAGAAGCCCAAGAAAGCGACGGGTTCGGACATTCACAACGGCGTGACGATCGACCAGATCATCGCCAATCACATCGGCCAGGAGTCCCTGCTGCCTTCCCTGCAACAGGCCATCGAAGATCCCGGCGCCAATTCGAGCAACTGCGGCGAAGGCTACAGCTGCGCTTATACGAACTCCATTTCATGGGCTGCCACCAACCTTCCGCTGCCCATGGAACTGAACCCTCAGGTGGTGTTCGAGCGCTTGTTCGGCGACGTGCAGGCCAAGACCACCGAAGAGCGGGCGGCGCGCCGCGAGCAGGATCGCAGCATTCTGGATTCGATTACCGGCACGTTGTCGGCCTTCAAGAAGACTCTTCCGGCCAGCGACCAGCGGCGCGTGGATGATTACGCCGATAGCGTGCGTGAGATCGAGCGGCGGCTGGAGATCGCCAAGAAGGCCAGCGGCACCATGGAGACCCGGGAAGGCATCGTGGTCCCGGCCGGAGTGCCAGACTCGTTCGACGAACACATCAAGCTGCAGTTCGACCTGCAGGCTCTGGCCTATCAGGGAGACATCACCCGCGTTTCGACGCTGCTCTACGCTCGCGACCTGACCGGCCGCAGCTTCCCGGCCAGCGGCACGAACACCAGCTTCCATGGCGGCTCGCACCACGCCGAGAATCCGGACCGGATCCTCGACTATTCGAAGATCAACCGGTATCACGTGCTGTGCCTGGCCTACTTCCTGGGCAAGCTGAAGAGCATCCCCGACGGCGACGGCAACCTGCTGGATCACACCCTGGTCCTCTACGGCACCAACATGGGAGATTCCAACCAGCACCTGCACTACGACGTACCCTACATTCTGGCGGGCGGCGCGGGCGGCAAGCTCAAGGGCGGCCGGCATCTCAACTTCCCGACCAAGACGGTCACCACATCCAATCTGCTGCTGAGCGTACTCGATATGTTCGGCGTAAACCAGGACAAGATCGGAGACGATAGCACGGGCCGGCTCGCCGGACTCGCGGTTTAATCGTCTCGTTTAACATTTTCATTGCTCATGCTCAGGAGAACATCGACGATGCGCATCCGACACGCCGTGGCGGCCGCCGCCGTGGTCTTGGTTCCGGCCATTTATCTTACGGTTCTAAACGCCGCTGACAGCCCGGTGGCCGACGCCGCCATGAAGGGCGACAAAGCCGCGGTACAGACGCTGCTCAAGCAGAAGGCGGATGTGAACCTGCCGCAAGCCGACGGCGCCACCGCGATCCAATGGGCGGCCTACCGCAACGATACCGACATCGCCGACCTGCTGATCGCCGCCGGGGCGGATGTGAAGAAACCGAATCACGATGGGGCAACCCCTCTGCGCCTGGCCAGCATCAACGGCAGCGCGCCCATGATCCAGAAGCTGCTCAAGGCCGGCGCGGACGCGAATGAGGTCAGCCCGAACGGTGAGACTCCGCTGATGTTCGCGGCTCGCAACGGCAACCCGGAGGCCATCAAGGTTCTGATCGATCAGAAGGCCAACGTGAACGCGAAGGAAAAGCTGCGTGGCACCACGCCGCTGATGTGGGCCGCCGAGCAATCGCATCCTGAGGCGATCAAACTGCTTCTCGCGAGTGGCGCGGATTATAAAGCCGCGTCCGCGTTCGATACCAAAGGCAATCGTGCCTATCTGGCTCCGACCGTCCGCCAGAGAGCTGAATCGGCGCAGGGCGCCGGAGGCTTCGGCCAAGGCAAGCAGGGAGGACGCGCCGGCGCGGGCCAGGCAAAGGCCGGCGGACGCGGTGCAGGACAGGGCAAGCAAGGCAAGCAGGCCAAGGCTGGCGAAGGCACTGCCGCGGAAGAAGATCAAGTGGCGGCCCTCGACGCGGCAGCCGCCGAATTTGCGTTCGGCCGCACGCGCGACACCGATGGCGGCGGAATCACCCCTCTGGTCTTCGCCGCGCGGCAGAACTGTATGGAGTGCGTGAAGGAATTGGTCGAAGCCGGCGCGGACGTCAATCAGCAGACGCACTACGGCTGGACCGCGCTGTTAACGGCTACCCAGAACCGGCATTACAAGATCGGCGCGTATCTGCTGGATCACGGCGCCAATCCGAATATCAAGAATAACGGCGGCTGGTCGCCTCTGTACCTGTCCACCGATAACCGTAACATCGAGGGCGGCGACTATCCGGTCCGCAAGCCCGACATGGACCATCTGGACTTCATCAAACTGCTGCTCGCCAAGAACGCCGACGTGAACGTCCGCGTGTGCGGGACGCAATCGACGCCCACGAACTGCGTAGGGGACAGCACCGAAACCCGTACCAATTTCACCATGCAGTGGCTCAACGAGGACGGCGCGACGCCCTTCCTGCGCGCCGCGCAATCGAGCGACGTCGAACTCATGAAGCTGTTGCTGGCCAAAGGCGCCGATCCCAAGATTCAGACGCAGCGCAACGTCACCGCTCTGGCTGTCGCCTCGGGAATCGCCTGGGTGGAAGGCGTCACCTACGAATGGTCGCGTGAACAGAACGTCGAGACGGTCAAGATGCTGCTGGATCTCGGTCTCGATCCCAACATCCACGACGAAGACGGCCGCACCTCTCTGCACGGCGCCGCGCACAAGGGCCGCAACGAGATCGTGCAGCTGCTGGTGGACCACGGCGCCGATCTCGAAGCTCACGACAACGGCAGCCGCGACACGGTGAACGGCGCCATGAAGGGCGTAACCTGGATCCCGGTGCACTACTCCGAAGGGCTGGTTCGCGTGGGCGTGCAATCGGCGATCGCGCATCCGGAGACCACCGCGTTCATCAAGAAGCTGATGGCGGACAAGGGTCTTCCGATCCCGGCCGACATTACGTCCTCGATCTGCCTGACGAAGGGCGTGAACGGCTGCCAGTAGCCGTTTTCAGATCTGCAGTAAAACTTTTCCGCTAGTCTGGCGGGCTTCCAGGTCGCGATGCGCCTGAGCCGCGTCAGCAAGCGGATACTCGCGATCGATCCTCAATTTTAGCTTTCCTTCCGTGATCCACCGGAAGATATCGCCCGAACGCCAGGCCAGTTCCTTCGGGTCCGAGATATGCGTGTTCAACGTAGGACGCGCCAGAAACAGTGAACCCCGGGTGGTTAGCCCTCGGGTGTCGAACGGTTCGATCTGCCCGCTCGAAACGCCGAAGTGGACCATCATGCCGCGCGGCTTCAGGCAGTCGAGACCCTTCAGGAAGGTCGCTTGGCCGACGGAATCGTAGACCACGTCGACGCCCTTGCCGTCGGTCAGCCTCTTCACCTCAGCCACCCAGTCTACCTGGTCGTAGAGAATCACCTCGCTCGCGCCCGCGTCACGGGCCAGCTGAGCTTTGGCCGGAGTCCCCGCCGTACCGATCGCGCGCGCTCCGAGCATCGCGGCAATCTGCACCAGCAGCCTGCCGGTGCCGCCCGCAGCCGCGTGAATCAGCGCGGTGTGGCCGCTCTTAAGGGGGAAGGTCGAGTGCGACAGGTAATGCGCGGTCATGCCCTGGAGCATCGCGGCCGCCGCCGTGCGAAAGTCGATGCCATCTGGGATGCGCACCAGCATCTTCGCCGGAACCGCTGCGTATTCGGCGTAAGACCCGCGCACCATGCACCAGGCCACGCGGTCGCTGGGTTTAAAAGCTTCCGAGTTCGACCGTTCCACGGTCCCCGCGCCTTCCGACCCCAGGACCGCCGGAACTGGAATCTTGTTGATGCCGCTGCGCTGGTTGAGGTCGGTGAAATTGACGCCCGAGACGGCGACTTTCACCAGCACTTCGTCTTTCTGCAATTCGGGCGTGGGGCGATCGCCGAGGCGCATGACCTCGGGCCCGCCGGTTTGTTCGATGTATACGGCCTTCATTCCATCAACCCCATGAGGCATTAGACTCCGCGAAACACAGGTTTGCGCTTTTCGAGAAACGCCTTGCGCCCCTCGCGATAATCGGCGCTCTCGAAACACTGCCGGACCAGCGCGTCACAGGCGGCGATATCGGGATCTTCGCGGCGCAGTTCACGAACGATGCGTTTCACCGCGCGGATCGTCAAGGGAGCGTTGCCTGCAATGGTCTCCGCCAAGTCGCGCACATAGCTCTCGATTTCGGCGTCCGGCACCACGTGACTCACCAGGCCCGTTCGCTCGGCTTGAGCAGCATCGAACTGGCTCGCGGTGAGGAGCATTTCCGTCGTGAACTGAGGACCCACCAGATCCATGATCCGCCGAACATTCGCGTATCCATAGCCCAGGCCGAGCTTGGCCGCGGGAACGGCGAAGCGCGCGGCGTCATTGGCGATGCGCAGATCGCAGCACACCGCGATTCCGACACCTCCGCCCAGGCAGTACCCGCGGATCATGGCAATGGTCGGCTTCGAACACTCGCCCAGCACCTGACCGAAGCGGTCCACCGCCGCGTTGTATTCGAGCACGGCGTCCACCGTGGCGCGTTCGCTCTCGAATTTGGAAATATCGGCCCCGGAGACGAACGCCTTGCCGCCCGCGCCCGTGAGCACGATCACGCGCACGGCCGGATCTTGCTCAAACTGCTGCAATACAACAGTCGCGGCCCGCCACATGTCGAGCGACATCGCGTTATGCCGCTCGGGCTGGTTGAACGTGAGCGTCCCGATCGCGCCATCAACGCTGGAAAGTATTTTGTCCACGATTTAAACGATTTCCCTGCTCCGCAGATCGGCGATTTCCGCGGGCGCGAGCCCCAGCGATCCGAGAATCTCATCCGTATGCTCACCGGGTTCCGGCGGCCGCCGTCGCAGCTCATGCGGCGTACGCGACAGCCGCACCGCCTGCGCGACCACCTTCAGCGGGTGATAAAACGGCGATTCGATCTCGTCCACCATCTTCAAGTGCTCCACCTGCGGATCGGCGAAAACCTGATCCACCGAATAAATCCGTCCGCACGGCACACCGGCGGCGTTCAGACGGTCGATCCAAGTGGCGCTATCAGCCGACGCCAGATGCCGCTCGATCTCCGCCGTCAGCACATCGCGATTCGCGGAACGCTTGTCGGCATTCGTATATCGCGGATCATCGAGTAACTCCGGCGCGCCGATCGCGGGGGCCAGCCGCTCCCAAATCTTCTGGCCGCTGGCTCCGATGTTGATGTGGCCGTCGGCGGTCTTGAACGCTCCCGTCGGAATGTACAGCGGATGATTGTTGCCCGCCTGCTTCGGCACCTCGCCTGCGTTCAGCCAGCGCGATGCCTGAAAATCCAGCATGAAGATTTGCGCGGCCAGCAGCGACGTAGTAACCCACTGCCCCTCTCCCGAGGTCTGCCGCTCGATCAACGCAAGCAGAACGCCCTGCGCGCACAGGATGCCCGCACAGAGATCGGCAATCGGGATGCCCGCGCGCACCGGACCCTGCCCAGGCAGCCCCGTCACCGACATGAATCCGCCCATGCCTTGCGCGATCTGATCGAACCCCGGGCGATCTCGATAGGGGCCGTCTTCGCCGAATCCGGAAATACTGGCGTAGACCAGGCGCTTGTTGACCTCGCGCATGGCGGGGTAATCGATACCCAACCGCCGCTTCACATCTGGCCGATAGTTTTCGATCATCACATCGGCGTCTTTCGCGAGGCGTTTCAGAATCGCGACACCCTCGGGTGTTTTGAGATTTAGCGTAAGGCTACGCTTGTTGCGGTGCAGGTTCTGGAAATCCGGACTATGGCGTTCGCCGCCTCCGAAGGGATCGACATCGTCCTGCGCGGGCTGTTCGATCTTGATCACGTCGGCGCCCCAATCGGCCAGTTGGCGCACCGCGGTCGGCCCGGAACGCACGCGCGTCAGATCGAGCACGCGAATGGAGGCGAGTGGTCCCATGCTTCGGCTATTATAAAGGGTCGCAAACATATGAGCAGACGCGTCAGCATCGAAATACCGGGGTTCGAGCACGATAATCCTATTCCAGCCGCGTGCCGCGTCGGGCCCTTTCTGATCACCAGCGGCGTGTCAGGCAAGGAGCCTTTCACGGGCAAATATCCCGACGGCATCGAAGCGCAGTGCGCCCAGATGTTCGCGTCGATCCGCGAGATTCTGAAAGTCGCGGGGGCGACGCCCGAGGACATCGCCAAGATCAATGTGTGGATCAAGGATCGCGCTCTCCGCCCGCACGTCAACAAGGAATGGCTGGCGATGTTTCCCGATCCGCACTCGCGCCCGGCTCGGCACACGTTTCCAGCGCCCGATCTGCCGCCGGGAATGCTGGTGCAATGCGAAGTGATCGCTTTCGTCGGCTGAGATCCAAGCGATGGTTTCCTTAGCCGAAGCCGTGCCGCTGGCCAATAAGGCATTACAAGACGACGATGTCGCGGGTTTCAGGCAGTTGCTGGACCAATGTCCGGAACTGCGAACCGGTATCAACGAGCCGATTTCCCATTTCAAGTCGCCGTTGATCCTGTGGGTCCGTAGCGAGGCGATGCTTGCGGCATTGCTTGAGGCCGGTGCGGATATCAATGCCCGCAGCAAATGGTGGGCCGGGGGATTCGGGCTGCTGGACCAAGCCAGCCCCGACGTTGCTGCCAGCGCGATCCAAGGCGGGGCGGTAATCACCGTCCATGCGGCGGCGCGGCTGGGCATGATCGATCGGCTCAAGGAATTGATTGAGGCGGATCCTGCTTTGGTTCACGCGCAGGGCGGAGACGGACAGACGCCGCTCCACTTCGCCTCGACCATCGAGATCGCCGGATACCTGCTCGATCATGGCGCGGATATCAACGCCCGTGACGTCGACCACGAGTCGACTCCGGCGCAATACATGGTCCGGTCGCGCCCGGAAATCGCGCAGTTCTTGATCCAGCGCGGCGCGAAATCGGACATCCTGATGGCTGCCGCGCTGGGCGATCTTGCCTTGATTGAGAGGCATCTGCAAGCCGACCCGGAATGCATTCGCATGCGCGTCAACGATCAGCATTTCCCCAAGGCCAACTTCCACTCCGGCGGCACCATCTATCAATGGGAGCTGGGATGGCATGTTTCCGCCTGTCAGGTGGCCAAAAAGTTCGGTCATGCTGAAGTACTCGATCTGCTCATGGAACGATGCCCTGCCGACGAGAGTCTGCTCAACGCCTGTTGGCTGCATGATGAAGCATTAGTGAAGACGCTGCTTGCTGCGAATCCCGATCTCGCTGCCAGCCTGCCCGCCGAGGGCCGGCGCCAGCTGGCGCACGCCGCCCGAAACAATGACCCGGTAGCCGCCAGCCTGATGTTGGTTGCCGGCCTGCCTGTGGAGAGCTTCGGTCAGCATCATGCGACGCCCCTGCATTGGGCAGCGTGGCACGGAAATGCCGAACTGGTTCGTCTGATCCTGACTCATAAGCCGCCGATCGAAAATTCCGACAATGACTACCGGGTTACGCCTCTGAACTGGGCTATCCACGGGTCTCAGAACGGATGGTACCGGGAAGCGGGCGATTACCCCGCAACGGTCAAAGTCCTGCTCGACGCGGGAGCGCGCCTGCCCGATAGGCTGGGAGGCACCGACGCACTGCAAGAGGTCCTGCGCCGGCATGGATTGAAGGAGAATTAGGAATGATCATCGACATTCACGCCCATGTATGCGCTGCTCCGGAGCTCTACCAATGGAAAGCGAACCAGATGTCGGCGCGCGGGGCTCACGGTTTCGCTCCCAAGAAATTCCCCGACGAGTGGGTGCGCGATCATCCGGATACCAAGCGCAATCTGCGCGTCATGGACACGGTCGGAACCGACGTGCAGTTTCTATCACCCCGGCCTTTTCAGCTCATGCACGCCGAGAAACCCGTCAAACTCATGGAGTCGTGGGCCATCGCCAATCACGATTACATCGCCCAGCAAGTGAAGGCGTTCCCGAACCGCTTTCAGGGCGTGTGCGCGATCCCGCAAGCTCCGGGCGTACCCATCACTCTCGGCTTTCCGGAAATCGACCGCTGCGTCAAGGATCTCGGATTCATCGGACTTCTGATCGATACCGACCCTGGGGAGGGCGACAACAGCACGCCCACGCTCGGCGACGAATACTGGTATCCGCTGTGGGAAAAGATGGTGCAGTTGGACCTCCCCGGGCTCATTCATTCCACCGGCTGCAAGCACGGCCGCGAAAACTATAGCCAGCACTTCATCACCGAGGAGAGCCTGGCCATTCTTTCGATCGTTAATTCGCGCGTGCTGCAGGATTTCCCGAAGCTCAAGATCATTGTTTCGCACGGCGGCGGATCGGTGCCGTATCAGATCGGTCGCTGGCAGGCCGATTACGTCCTCAAGGGCGGCGGCACCGTGGACGAATTCAATCGCCGCCTGAGCATGCTGTACTTCGATACCTGCCTGCACGCGCGCAAGTCGCTTGAGCTGCTGCTGGGCATTGCCGGCAGCGAGCACGTGATGTTCGGAACCGAGAATCCAGGCTCGGGATCGGCCCCCAATCCCGAAACCGGCAAGCCTTTTGACGACATCAAGCCGCTGATCGATGCCATTCAAACGTTGACCGACCAGGACCGCCGCAATATCTTCGAGGACAACGCCCGCCGGCTGTTCTCCCGGCTGCAGATCCCGCGGTCTCAAGACGCGGCTCAGACCGTCTCAAGGTAACCACATGGCTAAGATCACTTTCGGACTCGGAACGTCGCACGGCCCCATGCTCTCGATTCCGCCCGAGTACTGGCAGGATCGCGTCTCATTCGATCGCCAAGCCCGGCATTTCTACCGGGGCAAGACCTACACGTTCGACGAGATGGTCGCCCTTCGCAAAGACGCGCACCTGGCCGATCAGATCACGCCTGAAGTCATGCTGGAACGGCACAATCGCAATCAGAGTGCGATCCGCCAGCTCGCCGACTATTTCGATCAGCACCGCCCGGATATCGCTGTCGTCGTCGGCAACGACCAGATGGAGATTTTCACCGACCAGCACGTCCCCGCGCTCGCAGTCTTCTGGGGCGATCACGTCGAGGGACATCCCCGGTCGCCCGAATTTCTGGCGAAGCTGAATCCGGCAGTGGCTCGCGCGGAGGCCGATCGCACGCCGTCGGTTCACACGGATTATCCTTGCTCACCCGAGCTCGGCAAGCACGTTATCCAGAGCGTGATCACGGACGGTTTCGACGTCTCGCAACTGACCAAGCTGCCGACCGGCGAAATCGGATCGAACGCCGTACCGCACGCGTACGGATTCGTGTATCGCCGCATTATGCGCGACAAAGTGCCGCTGCAAGTGCCGGTGCTGGTGAACACGTTCTATCCGCCCAACCAACCTCCCGCGGGACGCTGCTTCCAGTTCGGCCGTGCGCTCGCACGTGCGGTCACGTCGTGGCCAGCGGATATTAAAGTGGCTTTCATTGCATCTGGCGGAATGACGCATTTTGTGCTCGACGAATCCTTCGATCAGGAATTACTCGACGCGATGCAGGCAGGCGATGCGGCTAAACTAGCCAGCATTCCGGAAAACATGTTCCAGGCAGGGACTTCCGAGATCAAGAACTGGATCGTAGTGGCTGGGGTCATGGCGGAAGCGGGCCTCAAGATGAACCTGGTCGACTACGTGCCCTGCTATCGATCCGAAGCCGGCACCGGCAGCGCCATGGGCTTCGCACGGTGGTGCTAAAACGTAAGTTGTTATAGCTTAGTATTGCTCTTATGAAACGGCGTATCGCATTGTTGGCGATCCTCTCGTTGGCTATCGTCCTGGCGCCTCACACCGCGCCCGCGCAGCAACTCCAGAAGATCACCATCAACTACGCCACCCGTACCGGCCAAGTCTGGCCGCTGTACATCGCCAAAGAAGGCGGCTACTACCAGAAATACGGTCTGGACGCGAATCTCGTTTTCGCCATTCACCCCGCCGGCATCGCGATGGTGGTCAGCGGCGAAGCCGTGATGACTCCTTACACGCTGGAACAGTCCATGACGGCCGCCTACAAGGACGGATCGCTGAGCATTCTGGGGACTCCGTTCAAGAAGAGCCTCTTCGCCCTCATGGCGACCAAGGATATCAAGCGCGTTCAGGATCTCAAGGGCAAGCGCATCGGTGTGAGCCAGGTGGGCGATGCACCCTATAACTACACCAACGGGCTGATCGCCAAGGCCGGCCTGAAGCCTCGCGATGTGCAGTGGGTTCCGACCGGCGGCGACGTCACCACCCGCGCAACGGCGCTGCTCAGCGGGCGGGTCGACGCCACCATGCTCACCGCTCCGGTGTACTTCAAGCTCGAGCAGCAAGGCTATACCAACCTCGGCAACATCAGCGATTACGAAGACATCTACGCACCTTCCGTATACCTGTTCCGCAAGGCGACCATCGCCGCGAATCCGAAACTACCCGAGCTGCTGATGAAGGCCCACGCGGAAGCCATCAAGCGTTTCTACGACGACAAGGCCTTCGCGCTCAAGGCGTATCAGGCATGGGACAAGCAGGATCCGGCCGAGCTCGAGCGCACCTACGATCACTACAAGGAAGTCAACACCTACGAACGCGTGCCCTATCTTCCGGCGGCCGCGGTCAAGTACATCCTGGAGCACGTGGCCGATCCGCAGATCGCCGCGCAGATGCGCGCGTACGATTTTCACAAGGTGATCGATAACAGCCTGGTGGACCGTCTGGTGAAAGAGGGCTTCTTCGAGAGCCTGTTCGGCCCTGGAATCAAGGCTGAAGAAGATCGCAAGGCCAAACTCGCGTTCCGTTAGGAGGACACCATGCTTTCATTCTTCCGCCAGCTCGGCAGATTTCCCACTGCGGAACGATGGTGGATACGAATAGGTGGTTGGGCCCTTGTCGGCCTTGCTGCCGGCTTCCTCATATCATTCCTCCTGCCCGCGCGCTATACCTCCGAAGCGACCTTGCGCCTGGTGCCCGCTATAGTTTCCCAGGACTTGGTGCCGCACGACACAGTCGATGTCGGCCGTCTGCTGGAGCTCGTCAAGCCGATAGTGCTTTCCCGCAATGTGATCATGACGATCATCAATAACCTCGACCTCTATCCCGGCGAACGAAAACGTGAGCCGATGGAAGACGTCATCGAGGAATTCCGGAAAGTTGTTCGTATCGATTCTTCCGGGGAGAAGCTCATCCACGTCGCCTTCACCTATCCCGAACCTGGTCTTGCGAACAAGGTTACCCGAGATCTGGTCAGCCGGATCATCGCCCAAATGCTCACCGAGAGGGCCAATTTGTCAGTTCAGAGCGTAGGGTTCTTTCAATACGAAGTCGATCAGCTTAGCAAATCCTGGTTGGAGTTGAGCAGCAGCGTGAAAACCACACCCGCCTCTGACCCACGCTATGAACTCCTCCTGCTCGCTCGTGACCAGAAACGCAAAGAGTACGAATCCGCGGCGCAAAAGCTGGGAACCGCCGAAATGTTAAAAGACTTGGCGAGCAGAGGGCAGGACGTGAGGCTCGAACAGCTGGACGAACCGATTCTGCCGCAGGAACCCGACACGCCACCATCCTTCGTTGGGCTCATAGGGCTCGGATGCGGGTTGGCGGTGGGGCTCTTCACCACGCTTTGGCAAACGTTGCGCCGAACGCCGCCGGGATTTAGCATTCCCGCTGCTGAGGAACCCGCATAAGGCTTCCGTAATCGCGGGATCAAAACTTGAGGATCATGTGTTCCTCATCGATGTACCGATCCCCAACCATCAACGCTTCCGGCTTCGTTCCGTAGGATCGGAACCCCGCGCTTAAGTACAGTCTGCGAGCGGCTGCCTGATTCGCGGTAACCGAGAGGTGAACACTGCGCAGGCCGGGGATGGCTCTGGCCCTGGTCAAAGCTTCCTGGAGCAGTACCGCTCCTACGCCCTGACCACGGCAAGAAGGCGCGACGAACATCCCCCAGATGCCGCCGGTGTGCCGCCGCTTCAATCGCAGTTCCCGATAGAATCCGACCATCCCTACCAGATCGGAACCGGCAAAAGCGCCAATCACGAAATTCTCGTCTCCGCCATCGCGGAGCCTGTTTGCGATTGCCTCCAGCGACGTTTGGCGATGCTCCTCGGCCGACTCACCGAAAGCTTCCGGTACGGATTCCAGAGCTTGCAGCCTCAGCTTCCAAAGCGCTTCGACATCGCGTTCCGCTAAGCGCCGTGTCTCCATTTCTTCAGAATACCCGCGTCACGACAGCCGCCGGCGCCGCTGGGGCTACAATGTAGGACACGAGATGAGAATCGGTCGTATCCGAGCTGCCCTCATTGCCGCCGGCCTTCTGGGGCTGGCCGCAGTGGCCTTTTCTCAGCGCTTCGGTGGTGGCTTTCGAGGCGGTGGTTTTACGTCAGAACCGCCAGAATCCGAGTTTCCCTCGAATGCCGAATTCCACTTTCTGCGCATGGAATATACCGACGCCGGCGGAAACCGCGGCTTCGGGTTCGGCTCGCGCCGGGGCAGAGCGTCAGGCTGGTGGGGGCAGGATTGGCCGGACGCCGACGAACACTTCACCAAAGGCGTGCAAAGGCTGACACGTATCGACGCAGGGAATCCTCAACACGTGTCCCTGAGGGACGACAAGATCTTCGAATATCCGTGGATCTACGCAACGCAAACCGGCTACTGGGAGCTATCCGACGAAGAAACTTCGCGCCTTAGGGAATACCTTCTGCGCGGCGGGTTCATCATGACCGACGATTTCTGGGATCAGAACGGGCCGCAGGAGTGGGAAGTATTCACGGAAGCCATGAACCGCGTGTTTCCCGGCCAGCCCATCACCGATATCGGACTGGATGATTCGGTCATGCACGTTCTGTACGACATCCAGGCGAAAGATCTGATGTTCATTCCGGGGTCGCGCCATCTGGGTCGCGACGGAAGGGTATATCAACCGCCGGGCACCAAGTCCGCGTGGCGCGCCATGTACGACCCGAAGGGCCGCATGGTAGTCTCCGTCAATTTCGACACGGATATTGGCGACGCCTGGGAATTCGCCGACGTGCCGTATTATCCCGAGGGGATGACCACGCTGGCGTACCGCTACGGCATCAACTACTTGATGTACTCTATTACGCACTAGGCTCCTGTTTGAAAAGCCGGGGGCATCCGATAATCCGGTTACCGCGACATGGGCGCCTGTTCCTTAGTCATTAAACAACCCGACGGCAAGAAGCGAGTGGTGCCGATCGAGCGGCCGACCCTGTCGCTGGGACGGTCCCAAGAGAATGACGTAGTTCTCACCGACAGCGAACTGCGTGTCTCCCGGCGCCATGCCGTGATCGAATGGGATCCCGAACGGGGCGCCACGCTTCGCGATGGAGGCGCCGTGAACGGCACCTTCGTGAATAAGCAACGAGTCACGGCACCCGTCGCTCTGCACGGCGGCGATGTGATCACCATCGGCCCGCATGAGATCGTGTTTCGGGAAGAGAAGGCGGGCGGGTTGCCGTGGAAGATCCAATCTGGCGCAGTTGACCTCACTGCACTCCAGAAGCCGCAACAGCCCGAAGCATTCAAATCGGAAGTAAAGGCTCCTGAAGCGCCGCGCCTCAAGGCCCTCGAACTGTTGAATGAGGTCGGCTTAAAGCTGGCCGGGACGCATACGCCTTCGGAGGTGGTGAAAGAATCCATTCAGTTGCTCTTCAGGATCGAAGGCGTGCAGCGCGCCACGCTATGGCCCTGGGACGAGAAAGAACGCTGCTTTCATCAGATGCCTCTGGAGACGCGCGCCGGGCTCGATCAGCTTGCGGCCCCGATGTTCGATCCGCAGAATCTGGTCCTCAGCAGCACCATTCTGAATCAAGTGCGGAAGGACAACCGTCCGCTGCTGATCCGCGATATCAAATCGTCGGAGTATAACCTTTCGAAAAGCATCGTCCGCGCCGGGATCCAAGCTGCGTTTTGCTCCCCGGTGACGTCGCAGGGGCGCATGCTGGGAGTGCTCTACGCGGATAACGTGATGCGCTCCGACGCATTCTCGGAAGAAGATTTCCAGACCTTCACCATCATCGCGGCGCAGGCGGGCATGGCGCTGGCGAATAGCCTGGCCCGGGAAGAGATTTCGCGCCAGGAAGTGGAACGCGCGAACCTCAGCCGATACCTGCCGCCACAAGTGGTCGATTTGATTTGTTCGAAGGGCGGGTCAGTGGAACTAGGCGGCGTATTGCAGCCCGTGACCGTCCTGTTCGCGGACATCCGCGGCTTCACGCCCCTTTCCGAGCAGATGGACGCACGCGAAGTAGTGGACCTGCTGAACGACTTTTTTGGAGTGATGACGGCCGCGATCTTTCAGTCGCAGGGCACGCTCGACAAATTCATCGGCGATTGCGTGATGGCATTGTTCGGCGCTCCGATTCCTTCCGAACGCAGTCCCAGAAACGCGCTGGTGGCCGCCGTTCGGATGCAGCAGCAAGTCGCGCGGCTGGGCGAGGAGCGGGTCCAGCGCGGGCTGGCGCCCATCCGGATCGGCATTGGGCTGCACCACGGCCCGGCGGTGGTCGGCAACATCGGATCGGCGGAACGGATGCAATACACCGCCATTGGCGATACCGTGAACATCGCGGCAAGGCTGGTGAGCCGTGCGGAACCGGGTCAGATTCTGGTTTCGGAAGCGATGTATAAGGCCGCGGGCGGCAGCGATCTGTTTCACGACCTCGGGCAGGTCAGCGTCAAAGGGCGCGACGCGCAGGTGCGGGTTTACTCGGTCGACTGGCAACGTATCGTACAAAGTACTCCGGCAGCCAGTCCCGCTTCGTGAGTCCTATGGAGACCGGGCACAAATTGCAGATGCGATTCTGGGGCGTTCGCGGGTCCACTCCCGCGCCCGGCAAGGACACGCTGGTGTACGGCGGCAACACTCCGTGCGTGGAGATCCGCACGGCATCCAATCAGGTCCTGATATTCGATGGAGGGTCGGGGATTCGCGCACTCGGACAGCATCTGGCTACCGAGTTCGCCGGGCGTGAGCTCTCGCTGAACCTGTTTCTTACGCATTTCCACTGGGATCATATTCAAGGCATTCCGTATTTCCAGCCGCTCTTCTCGCCGTCCACGCGACTCAACGTGCACTCCTGGACTTCGGACCAGCAGACCCGGCGCGTCCTGGAGGCTCAAATGAACATTCCGAACTTTCCGCTGAATCTGGCGGATGCCGGTGCGCGAACGAGCTTCGCCCAATTGAAATCCGAGCGCGTGAAGATCGGCGATGTCTCCGTGGAATCCTTCCCGCTAAATCATCCACAGGGCGCTTACGGATATCGCATTGAGGCCGATGGCAAGAGCATCGTCTATGCGACGGATCTGGAGCACGGCGACGGACACCTTGACCAGATCTTGCGGGATCATGCCGCGGGAGCCGATGTGCTGATTTACGACGCGCAGTACAACGACGAAGAATACGCCTCGCATCGAGGATGGGGGCACAGTACCTGGCGCGAGGCGACCAGCGTCGCACGGGACGCAGACGTCGGGAAGCTGTTCCTGTTTCATTTCGATCCAGCGCATACCGACGCCCGGGTGGCGGAATCGGAGCGGCTGGCTGCGGCAGAGTTCGACGAAGCGTGCGCCGCACGCGAGGGATTGGTGGTCCTGCTGTGATTATTTGGTCGGATTGCGTGGGAATTTCAAGTACGGCATCCGTACACCGTCGATGAACACGCGGTCGGCGCGAGCATTGGCAGGTGCTTCAAAACCCACAGCGGCGCCCGACGTCACGTAATCGTCCTGCTCCACGCCGTCGCCGCTCACGCCGAGTCCGCCCACCAAAACGCCGTTTCGATACAGTGGCAACGCGCCAGGGAAGAACACGATTCCGTTCTGATTCGAGTTGACCGGCTGCGATCCCTGTGTGCACGGATTCTTCGTGTCCTGCACGTATAAGTCGAAGAACGGCCCCTGACCGGAACCGTCGATTCCGGGCGGAAAGAACGGCTGCGCACTGAAACCAATCGTCCGATTCGTGACGGCCGTACGGTCGGGAATTCCAGGCAGATCGACGGAACCGCCGGCGCCGCTGAAATAAACCATGTTGCGCGCCTTGGCCACGGCCACGTCGATACTGAAGAAGGTCGCATCCGGCATGCGGTGCAAACCGAGCACGGTACCATCGATATCCGTCACCGCGATCACCATGCGCGCACGCGAGCCGATCGGAAGGCGAATGATCGCTCGGGTCTGGTTGGCCGTGGCGATCGCCCGGTCCAGGAGCTGCCGGACATCCGTCGCCGACAACTTGGATCCGTCTTGCGGCGCGACCAGGTCACCGTCTGGCGCTGGCCCAGGACTGTCGAGCGGCCCTATCAGGAAGTCGCCCCGAACATCGCCCGATGCGACGCCGTCGGGCGCGGTTGTCTGATTCACGAAGGGCAGCTCGATTCCATCGATGAAGATCACACCGGGAGCCGCGGGGGTCGGAACGAATCCTGCACCGATGGCTCCGCTGAAGGCCGCATACTCATCCACCGCCGCCGACGAACCAGCAACACCGACTCCGCCGACCACCACACCGTTCCTGAAAAGCGGAACGCCGCCGGGATTCACCGCGTCGGGATTGCTGTCGGTCAGATCCGCTTTGCCGGTCTGGATTCCGAGGCCAGGCTGCGTCCCATCGATCGATCGCGCCGGCGGAACCTCCTTGGCCACAACGAATGTCGTATTGAATCCGCATCCGCGATTCGTGTTTTCGATCCCGTACAGCGCCGCGTTCGGCGTGAAGCTAATTCCGGGCGGAAAGTGCACGCCACTGATGAAGCGGACCGTGCGGCTGGAGAGCGGCGCCTGATTGTTGCTGAAGAAAGATGCCGTCCGCGCCAGGGCCACTGCTAATTCGTTAGTGTCGACGCTCGCACCGAAATTACCGATAGAGGTATCGGGCGCACCCGGAGTTCGGAACAGTGCCAATATATCGCCCTGGCGATTCGTGACCGCAATCGCCACTCCCCGCGAGCCGATCGAGGATGCCGCATGCTGCGCAACCGAGCGAACCTCATCGGCAGTTAGCTCCTGGCCAAAGGCCCGAGCGGCCAGGAGCGCGGCCACGAACAATGTATGCTTCACGGCAATACCTGCTTGAGTGCGCGCATTTGCTCTGCGAACTTGGCAGCGTTGTAAGCTGACGGATTTTCGACTTGCTGAAACAGAGCTTTGATCGCGGCGCGGATCTGCGTATCGTTGTTCGGATGCGCCTGGGCGGAATAGGCCAGATACAAGGACTGAAGGGCCATCGTCACCTGCTCCGCGGCACGCTCGCCCTGACGCGAAATATAATCGCCGTCGCCCGCAATGGCCTTGAGCAAACGCTGAGTGCGCGCCTGATCGAACGCTGCAGTCGACATTTGTTGCGCGATGCGGCCAGCGACATCGGCCGTGGTCCGCGCCTGTGCCGCGGCCTGATTGCGATCCGGGTTTCCCGAGCTCATGATCGCGTAGAGCTTGTCGACCTCCGTCTCCAACCGGCGTCCGTTCTCGCGATCCATCTCGTTCACGATCTGGCGAAGCACGGCGTATCGCGACACATTCCAGGGCGGATTGCCCGCGCGGCGCCCGGCGTAGCCCAGCTCCTGCCGCCAGCTATTCTCGGCGTTAGTCAGACTGTGGTGGCAGGCAAAGCAGTCCAGGTCGGCAAATTCGGGCCAAGAGTTGCCTTGTGCGTTGCGTGCGACGCGTTGCAACTGTTCGCGCAGTTGCACGGCCTGCCCGGCCGCGAGCATGCGAACATCCGCGAACGGATCCTCTTTCGTGCGATCGTCGGCAGCGTGCTCTATCCAGTGTCGCGGCATCGCTGCGGTGAACGACGCGAGCTCGAAGTACAAATCCGGATGTCCTGCGGCGATCATCTCGTGATCCACCGCTTTGTCCGCAGTGCCCAAGTGGCACGTCAGGCAATTCTCGGCGCGATGCACGGGATCCCGCAGATCGCGCATCCCCGCCGCGACGGAACGTTCGTGCGTCCAGCCTTTGGTGGTATGCGGACCCAGCCAGTTCGAAGCCGGTCCGTGGCAGGATTCGCAACTCACGCCGTCGGTGGAATCGAACGTTCTGGCCCGGTCCGCCTCAGGCACGCTGAGGGCGTGACAAGCGAGGCATTTCGGAGCGGTGTCCGCCTTGGCCGATCCTAGCTTATCTGGCCCCAGAATCTTGGCCATTCGGGTGGCCACGGGATTGGTCAGCACCGCGAATGCGTGCGCATGTTTGTCCTTGACCACCCAGGTGCTGTACTCGTTTTGTTGCACGGAAGTGGTGGTTCGAACCTGCACCCCGCCATGGCAGCTGGGCGAAGCGCACGATCCAGGGCCGGTGTATTTGGGTGTTTCCCCGGCCTGCGCAAAGAGCACACCGGACCCGAGCACCAAACAAACGGCAACACGCATGTTTCCTCTCACGATACTCGATGCCCGGCCCTCAGTACAATGATCGGGGGGTTCTGCCGATATAATTACGGTTTGCTCTTCGACGACTTGAGGGAGATTCAGCGCCAGTACGGCTATCTGCCTGCCGATCAACTGGAGGCTCTCTCGCGCCGTTCGCAGATTTCGTTGCCGCACATTCACGGCGTCGCCGATTTCTTTCCTCACTTCCATCTTTCCCCTCCGCCCCGTGTGACGGTTCAGGTGTGCGCGGATATGTCGTGTCATCTGCGCGGCGCTGACGAACTGCGGGGAGAACTGTCGCGCCGGTTCGGTTCCATGAGCGATCGTGATATCGCCATCACCGATGTCTCCTGCCTGGGTCAATGCGACGGCGCTCCCGCGGTACGCATCAACGATCACTCGTTTCGGCATGTAAGCGCTCCGCAAGCCGAGGCGATCGCAATCAGCGCGCTGGGCGGCAGTCAGCCTCCGGCGGTTTCGCCAGAACCGCGGAAGACAGGATTGGCAGCGGATCCCTACCAGAACACGGAACGGTACGGAGCGCTGCGGACGGTTGCTGAGACACGCGACTTTGACGGCGTGATCGCGCAGCTCAAAACTGCCGGGTTATCCGGCTTGGGCGGTGCGGGATTCCCCACCGGCGTCAAATGGGAAGCCGTGCGCAAGACGCCCGCGACCGAAAAGTACGTCATCTGCAATGCCGATGAAAGCGAGCCCGGCACGATCAAAGACCGCTTCATCCTGGGACATCTGACGCACCTGGCGATCGAAGGCATGATTCTCGCCGGGCTGGTGACCGGGGCTCGCAAAGGGATTCTCTACATCCGCCACGAATACGAACCGCAGGAACATCTCATCGCGGAAGAGATTCGCCATTGTTATGAAAATGGCCTGCTCGGACCGCGCGTGTGCGGTACGGATCTTCCGTTCGATCTTGAACTTTTCGTCAGCCCCGGCGGATACATCTGCGGCGAAGAGACCGCGCTGATGGAAGCCATCGAAGGCAAGCGCGCCGAGCCGCGCAATAAGCCGCCGTTTCCGGTTTACGAAGGCCTGTGGGGCAAGCCCACGGCTCTCAACAATGTGGAGACTTTTGCCAATGTGCCGCAAATCCTGGTGAATGGAATCGACTGGTACAAGTCGCAGGGCGTGAACGGATGCGCCGGACTGAAATTCGTCGGCGTGAGCGGCGATGTCCAGAAACCGGGCGTCTATCTGATCCCGATGGGAACGCCGATGGAAGAGGTGATCTTTCAGCACGGCGGCGGCATCGATGGTGGTAAACGTCTGAAGGCGTTCGCTCCGTCTGGTCCGTCGTCAGGCTATCTGCCTGCGTCGATGGTGGACGTCCACATCGATTTCAAGTCGTTGGCGGCTGCGGGCTCGATGATGGGATCGGCTGCCATCGTAGTTTGCGCCGAGGGTCGCTGCATGCTCGATATGGCGCTGAACGCGGTTCGTTTCTTTCGCAACGAATCCTGCGGGAAGTGTGTCCCTTGCCGCAACGGCTCGCAGAAGATGACCGACATCCTCATCGGCTGGACCCAGGGCAAGGGGACCGCCGCCGACATGGTCTTGCTGGACGAGTTGTCGGAAGCGATGAAGCTCGCGTCCATTTGTGGCCTGGGACAGTTTGCGCATTCGCCGATCACTTCGGTGATCAAGCACTTCAGGCCGGAAGTAGAAGCCCACATTCTGGAGCATCGCTGTCCGGAGGGTGTGTGCCCCATGCGAGAGGTCGCGTGAGATCTGTATATGGGTGATCTTCACTTAACCATCGACGGGCAGGCGGTCACCGTTCCCAGCGGGACGACGGTGTTCGACGCAGCGCGTCTCCAGGGCATTGCCATTCCCACTCTGTGCCATCAACAGAACGAAACACCCGTGGGTGTCTGCCGCCTGTGCGTTGTGGAAGCGGGCGGACGCGTCCTGAGTGCGTCCTGCATTCGGCCCGCCGAAGAAGGCATGACCGTCGCCACGAACTCCGACAAGGTGCGCAACGTACGGCGCACTCTGCTCGAACTGCTGATGGCCGATCATCCTTCGCCGTGCGCTCGCCAGAGCCAGTCGGGCGATTGCGAGCTCGAAACGCTGGCGCGCCAGGAAGGCCTGAGCGGGTCACGATTCTCAAAGCGCCTCTCGCCGCGCGGGCAGGACGATTCGTCGCTCGCTATCGCCGTGGATCACGAGGCTTGCATTCTCTGCGACCGCTGCATTCGCGGCTGCGGCGAGATCCGCAACAACTTCGTGCTGGGCCGGCGCGGCAAGGGTTTCAACGCGGGAATCGCCTTCGATCTGAATAAACCGATGGGCAACTCGACCTGCGTTTCCTGTGGCGAGTGCGTGGTCTCCTGCCCCACTGGCGCGCTCACCAACAAGTTCGTGGTGCAGACAGAGCTCGGCGGTGAACCAGCCGAGGTCGAGGACCTGCTCAAGCTCCCCTACTTCCAGAAGGTTTCGGGGACGTTCCTGGAACTTAACCGGAACGCCGTGGTCAAGCGCACTTTTCGCGCAGGCGACATCATCTGCCGCGAAGGCGAGTACGGATCCACGGCGTTCTACATTTTGGACGGCACAGCTCAGGTATTTCTCTCGACGCCAATCGCGCACGTTCACACCGAAGGCGGCGCTTCGGGATTCTTCCAGCGCCTGGGCAGCAAGCTGCTGGGCCGGAAACAGGATCGACGTGAGGGAGAGGTCAACCGTCGCACCATTCCGATTGATGCCTCCGTGGATCTGCCGTACGACAATCCGGTCGCCGAGCTTGGCCCCGGCGATCTGTTCGGCGAGATGACCTGCATGAGTCTATATCCGCGCTCGGCTACGGTGCGCGCGGCGACGGACTGCACCATGTACGAAATGTTGCGGAACGTGCTCGATATCATGCAGCGCAACAAGAACATCAAAGGTCGCCTGGATGAGAATTACAAACGACGCGCGCTCGAAGATCATCTCAAGAACGTCCCGCTGTTCGCTTCGCTGACGCCCGAGTTCATCGATTCTTTGCGCGATCGCGTGGAGCTCGTACGATTCGGAAAGGGCGACATCATCTGCCGCCAGGGCGACATCGCCGACAGCTTCTATCTGATTCGCATCGGCTTCGTGAAGGTAGCCGAGGACCATCCGCAGGGTGAGTTGGTGCTCAACTACCTGGGTCGCGGTGGCTATTTCGGCGAGATCGGCCTGCTGGGGATGGACGCAGGGGGCGGCGGACGCCGTACGGCCACGTGTTCGGCGCTCGATCACGTGGAGGTGGTCCGCATCGAAGCTCAGGACTTCCAGCGCATGATGGACTCGTTCCCAGATATCCGCCGCAGCCTGGAAGAGGTCGCCGCAGAGCATCTGGAGCAGAATCGCCAGCGCTTGAAGCAATCGACCGATATCCCACTTGATCGTTTTCTGGCCCAGGGGCTCATGGAAGCGCAGAGCCTCCTGGTTTTGGATCTCGAAAAGTGCACACGTTGCGATTCGTGCGTGCGCGCGTGCGCCGATGCACATGACGGCGTCACGCGCCTCATCCGCGAAGGCCTGCGGTTTGAGAACTATCTGGTGGCGACCTCCTGCCGTCAGTGCCGCGACCCGCTGTGCATGGTGGGATGTCCGGTGGGCTCTATTCGACGCCGCCAGTCGCTCGAAGTCATCATCGAAGACTGGTGCATCGGTTGCGGACTGTGCGCCAAGAACTGCCCCTATGGCAACATTACGCTCCATCCGTTCGAAGTGAACATCGAGAATCCCGACGCACCTGGCAAACGAGCCGTGGTGACCAAGCAGAAGGCAACTTCCTGCGATCTCTGTACTGATCACGCCGAACCGAGCTGCGTGTACGCCTGCCCGCACGACGCGGCGCATCGCGTGGACCCGAATCAGTTCTTCAAGCACGTAATTTCCGGATAACGAGATGCGCATTGACCGCACACATCGGCCGTGGCTGGCAGGGACCATCGTAGCGTTCCTGGCGACGTCGATCATCTACGTGGCGTACGCCCTGCGAACACCTGGCGGGCCGCGCGGCGGCACTGTGATCGGCCTGGCGTTCGGAATCGCCGGCTATGCGGTGATGCTGTTCGAGGGACTGCTCGGCGTGCGCAAGAAAGTGCCAGTATGGCGACTCGGTCGCGCGTCGACGTGGATGCGCGGGCATCTGTGGCTGGGGGTGCTCACGTTGCCGCTGATCCTATTCCATTCAGGCTTTGCTTATCGCGGTGCGCTTACAGCCGTGCTGATGGTGCTTCTGCTCATTGTCGTCGCGAGCGGCATCCTGGGAGCGATTCTCCAACACTATCTTCCGCGAATGATCACCACGCGCGTTCCGATGGAGACGATTTATGAAGAAATTCCGCACGTGCGCGCGCAGCTTCGCGAGGAAGCGGAACAGCTGGTGGGCACCCTCGCAGTCGAAGCCGAGCACGATGACAAAGTTCGATTTCGCGAAACCTACGCGAGTTCCATACGCCCATTTCTCGAAGCTCCCGAGACTATGGAGTCGCCGGTCTTCGAATCGCTGCGCCGGAACATTCCAATAGCGTTACATCCAGCTTTGGAGGATCTGGAGAATATCTGCGAAGAGGAGCGCCAGCTTAGCCGCCAGCGGCGCATGTATCACTGGCTGCATGCGTGGCTGCTGGTGCACGTCCCGCTCTCGATCGCATTGTTGGTCCTCGGCGGGATCCATGCCGTCATGGCGCTGAGGTACTGATGCATGGCGGGACGAACCAGAACTACCAAAAAGCTCGCTCAGCGCATCGACTTGAATTACTTCAAGCGGACGTATCCCATTCCCCGCTGGAAGCGCACACTAAGCATTGCCGCTGTGAGCATAGGGGTCGCTTGGCTAGGCTGGGGAGCCCTTACTGGTAAGCAAAGCGCGTTCAACGCAGGCCCTCTGGCTCACGGGCACTTGATCCTGACAAGCAATTGCTCGTCCTGCCACGTGCCCTCGGGCGGTTTCGGAACCAAAGTGACCGAGACCGCATGCCAGTCCTGCCACAATGCGCCGATCCATCAAGCCAAGCAAACCTTCACGCCGGCTTGCACGTCCTGCCACATCGAACATCAGGGGGCTTTCCGATTGGCCGATACCAGCCAGGCATCGTGCACCCAGTGCCACCGCAGCCTCAAAACCGCCGACGGGAAAACCCAATTCGCCGCCGGCATATCGTCATTTAACAACGGACATCCGGAGTTCGCCGCAGTGCGGCCGGGGCACGCAGCCGATCCTGGAACGATCAAGCTCAGCCACCAGGTGCACATGAAGCCCGATCTCAAGGGTCCCAACGGGACCGTGCGGCAGCTTCAATGTGTGGATTGCCACCAGCCGGTTTCGCACTCACCCAATGCGCCGATGGCCCCGGTCACCTATGCGCAGCACTGCGCCAGCTGCCATCCACTGGTGTTTGATAGCCGCTTCGCCCAGCCTGCGCCGCATCAGGACACCAAAACCGTCCACGATTTTGTAGTTCGCAATCAAGGAATGCTCGCGCAGAGTGTGGAGGAAGCCGAGCGCCTCCTGTGGCAGAAAACCTGTAAGGAATGCCACGTGCTGACGTACCCGGCTCCGGAGGCTCGTCCGGACATTCTGAAATCGGCGATCCTGGTCCGATGGATGACCCACGCCAAGTTCGATCACAATGCACACCAGCTAGTGACCTGTACCGAGTGTCACGCTCAAGCCAAAACCAGTAACTACACTGCCGACGTGCTGCTGCCCGGCATCGCGACCTGCCAGAAATGCCACAGCGGCGGACGTACAGCAGCAGATACGCGTTGCTCGGAGTGCCACGACTATCACGACTGGTCGAAAGCGAAGCCGGCCTCGAGCGTGCATACGATCTTGGACTTCGTTCGTTAACGGGGTGGAGTCGGCGGCGCGTTCGTCACCGTATAAACCTGGCCGTTGCGCAAGAAGAGCCGCTCGGCTTCCTGCTTGTTCAGTGGCCGAGACCCTCTGCGATTGAACACCGCCACTTGATTGCCGCTTTCATCCACCGCTCGATCGCGATCGACGCCTTTCGAAATCGCCAACGCCGGCCCGCGGGTGCGATACGTTGCAATCAACTTCGGCGTGGGCCGCGGGCTGAACCCGAGGTAATTGGGATTGTCGCTCGGCGCGAAGAGCTGAATTATGCGCATGCCTCCAGAGCCATCCGCCAGATAAGCGAACGCGCTCGCCGCGGTCATGCCGAGCTTTACATCGTTGGTGTCGTGAATCGCCCCACCCGCGTTGAACACCTGGTCGATGACGGGTTTCTCAGGCCTCTCCACGTCCACGATCACCAAGCCTTGGCTGCCACCGGCCACATAGGCATACGTTCGCGCGATGTAGAGATTGCGCGCGTCACTTAACGCGAGCTTCGCTCCTCGCACAATCCGCGGATTCGCCAGCGACGTCACGTCGAGCACCTTCAGCCCCTCGCGATCCACAACGAACGCGTATCGAAACTGCACGGCGACGCCTCGCGGATCGACCAAATCCGGTGCGCCGATCTGCGCCGTCACCTTCGGCTGCCCCGGATTCGCAATATCTACGACGACAAGCCCTCGATCCGTCAGGATGTAGGCAAACGTCCCCGCAATCGTAATCCGCCGGGCGCCCGTCAGCACGCCGCCCGGATTAAAGGTCGCCGCGCGCTTCAGGAAATTGTTACGCGGATTGCCGTCGAGCAACGTCAGGACACCCGGACTGCGGCTCTTCAGGTCCGGATCGCCCACCACGATCAGGCCCTCTTCGCGATCCGCCACGTAGAGGAATCCGTACATCAACGCTGCGGGCTGTTCTTCATTTTCTGGAATGTGCGCGCGAAGCGGATCCACGGCCAGCGTCGAAGGCGAAGCCACTGCGGTCGCGTACTTCGTCTTCAAGTAGAACCCCTGGCCCACCGGCGAAACGGGCGCGGTGGTCATCTTCTCGGAAAAGTTCTTGTTGTCGATGTTGGCGACGTCGTAAATGCGGAAGCCGCCCTTGCCCAGCGCGGCGTACAGATATTCTCCACGCAACTGCAGGTCGAGCACGTTACCCGCATGATGGTCCGCTTCTTCAATCTCGCGGCCGTGTTTTTCGACCTTGGCAAAATCCGCCGGGTACGCGATCTTCTGCAGATCGCTGCCGAAAACCGCGGGGGGATCGTCGTGCTCGGCCACGGTCACCGCGTCAAAGCCTTTGGAGCCTTCGGCGACGTAGGCGTAACGCCCCATCATGTTCACCAGATTCGTTCCTTGCATCAGAAGCTGCGCCATCCAGGCGTTATTGTCGCCATCGCGCGAGATATGGCAGCTGGTGCAGGTCTTGGTCTCCTTGGCGCGCACTGTGTGCGGATAGTAGGAACTGAAACCGAACCCGCTGAAACCTTCCGCGGAAATCGTTTGCTGCTGGTAGTAGGTCCAGTCGCGATTGGCGTTCTGAGAGCTGACCACCACCGCGCAGGTGGAACGCGTCGGCGCGATGCGATTGCCTGTAACGGTGCCGTCCACGCCCAACATGTAAATGTCATCGCGCAGGACCTCGAAATTGTACGAGGTGTAGTTGCGTGTTTGCGTCCCTTCGTTGTGCAAGGCCGCCGATTTCGCGTTCGCCCGCATCGGAAGATGGCAGCCGAAACAGCTCGTGGTCCAGGACGAGTGGCACGCATAGCAGGTCATCCGATCGTTCCCGTGCGCGAGTTGCTTCTCGTCGCCGGGAGCCGATCCCCAAGTGTTGCCGTCCTTCAGCAGAGTCTTGGCCAGGCGCGACGCCTCACTGTAGTGCGGATTCCCAGGAGTGATGCTATCGACCACCTGCACCACTTCCCAAGACTTGGCCGGATCTAAATTGGATCGCTGATAGATCTTGCCGTCCTGTTGATAGAATCGCCGCTGTCCCGACGCTGTTCGCAACAGCGAAAGATCTGTCCCTCCGGTTGGTGCCGCAGCCGCGGAAGTCCGCAGATTCGCCTTGGACTTGACCGTCCCGTGGCAATCCACGCAATCGATCTCCACCGCGTTGCGAGTTTCGCCATACAAATTCCCGTTGCCGTGGCTATCGCGCTCGAAGTGGCAGTCCGTGCAGTGCATCCCTTTTTCAAGATGGATGTCCTTGAGGTGCACGGCGTCCTGGAACTTGTTCTTATCGTCTGGAGGAACGACGCGGTCCTCAGCGTCGAGCAGATTCCCTTTCCGGTCGCGTTTGTACACTGCACGAAACACCCAGCCGTGACCGTGGAAATCGGCGAACTGCGTGTTCTGGAGCTGCGCGTTGAATTCCGGAGTACCGGTCTTTTCCAGAAAATCCAGATCGCCCCACAAACCGCGCGCCGCCGCGTTCTGCGGATTCTTCATCCAGGATTCCAGCCGCTCCGAATCCGTCGGATCGTGCTGCTTGGCCGGATACATCTTCGCGCCGTCCGTCTCCGAATCCCACCAGATATAGCCGAGATACGACGCGACCATGTTCGTGCCGGGATGAATGTGGCACACGATACATTGACTGGTTGGAATCGCGCGAGTTAACTCATGCTTGATGGGGTGGCCCGGTTCGTTCTTCGGAATCGTCGGATCCATCTGCGCGCTGCGTCCTTGATTACCGTACGCGGCATACGGCCCGGAATGAGCCGGGTTCCGATCGTTCGCGTAGATCACGTGGCACGCCGTGCAGCCGCTGTGGCGATAATCGCCGGGATGATCGTTGGTTCCGGGCAACGACAGCAGCGGATCCAGCAGACGCGTTTTCTGCAAGCCCAGAAACACCGGATCCGTGCGCAACAACGTGCCTAGGCCGCGGTCGCTTAGCTTGTCATCGGGCAGCCCCGGCCGGGACCCGCCATTCGGATTGCCGGCCTCGGCACGCGCCTCGCCACCTCGCTCGAAGACGCGGAGGATGTTTCCCGGCTGCGACACTTCCCAGCGATTCAGGGGATCCAGGTAAGGCAGGATCCCTTTGGTCCTGGTCAGCTCGTTGCTCGGCGCCTCAGGCATCGTGACCCGCTGCGGCAGCCCATCGGGCGAATAACTTTCGCCGAAGCGAGCGTTCTTGTACGGATAACCACCGTTGTTGTAGAGAGCCGCCTGCCACAGCATGCCGCCGTGAGTCATCATGCTGGTCTGAACGGCGCGAGCCTCGCGGGCGTGGCAATTCCCGCAGGTTTCATCCACCACCCGCAGATCGCCGGGATTGATGAAGCGGATATATTCCTTATCCTCTTTCAGCCAGTCCGTGTACGGGCGGACCGGATTCGCCGACGAATCGGCATATGCGGAATTCCTGGACTTCGGATGCGCCTCATGCTTGGCACGCTCATAGGCGCGCATATCCGATCCCGCCGGACGCGTCACATCGCCCTTGCCGCCGTGGCAATCGATGCAGCCTAGCTGCACGGTTCCCGTGGTGTGCATGCTGGGAGCCTCGGTCAATCCGTGACAAGAGATGCACCCTGCGCTGTTTCGCTCCGTCTCGCCGGGAGATTGTGCCGGCAGCAGCGCCAGGGCAGCGAATAGAGTCACTCCGCCGGCGACAGCCGCGATCGAAATACTTTTAGAAACGGAAACGGACATTAGCAGCCGCGGAAAATAAAGTCTTGTCAGTAAAGATATCGCGGAATCCCTGCGCCGGGGAAAATGCGTTGAATGCGCCCGTAATCACCATGTTCTCTGTTAGCGGAGGACGATATGTCACGCCCAAGCCGGAATCGACACCTACGCCGTGGTGGATGGGCGCCTGCAACAGAATCAGCTCCAGCGGTTCGGTGTCCTGGAACCGGATCACGTTCAGGTTCAGGACGCCGCGAAGCTTGGGCGTGATCTCCACATCGGCCCCGGCATTGTAAATGAAGATTCCGGGATTCACGAAATTCGCCTGCCCTTCGGCTTTGCTCGAGCGCAGGGATGGGATCAGGCTCCCGGGCGAAACCAAGCTTACCCCGGAACCCGTCAACCGGATGCCCTCCCGATTCCAGAAGCTGAAGAAACCGCCCGCGAAATTCGAATTGTCGAGGATGGCATCGAACCCGCGAGCCGTCCCGTCCCGCGGATTGTCGTCGCCCGACGACCAGAATATCGAGGCGCGGAAACGGATCCAGTCGCGGTCCCAGGAAAGCTCGGCCGCGGCCATCTGCGCGTTGATATCCGTACGCCTACCGGCAATCGGATTCAGCGAATCGTGCCCCAGCACCTGGTAAAACGCGTGCGTCAGGTTCAGCCGGCCGATGTGCCCGGCTCCAGTCAGCCCGTAATAGTACGACCGCACTTTGTGCGGTCTGGCCAAGCCGACCGCCGCAGGCCGCACCAGGAAGCCGTTGGTGTCGTACTGCAGCGCCGCGTCGTCTTTGTCGTAATGAAAGCTCGCCTGGATGTTGTATCCGGGCTTCAGGAAATCCTGCCGGTACAAGTTCCCCACCAGCACCTGCTGGTTGCGGTACGCCATGCTGTTCAGCCCGCTGTTGGTGTCCTTTTCGAGCATGGAAAAGTACGCCGCGTTGAACTGATAGCGGTTGGAATCGAGCGTACCGAACAGGCGCAGCCCCGGTTCTTGATCGAAAAATACAAACCCGCGGAAATCACTGTTGAAGGTTTGGATACCCGCGCGAGCGGAGACGAAATCGAACGATGAGCTCAGATCCGCGATCTTCGCCTCCACGAACGCTTCCTGGAGCCCGAGGTGTGCATCCAGGCGCGTGGTTCCCGCCCGTACATCGGGACTCACGATCCCGTTCTCCCGGACCTTGAGGTAGTTGACGTTCACTTCCGGCGTGAACCGGATCTGCCAATCCACCGGACGGTACGCCGTGTCGCCGTGGAACAGAGTCGCCGAGAACGAGAAATTCTGGCTGAGAGCGAACTGGCCCATGCGACCGAAAAAGTCGGAACTGTCGGGATCGTCGGAGCCCACACCGCTCGGGACCGGCAACTTGCGGCCCGTGACCGCGGTATCGCTCACCAGGCTAATATTCAAGAACGTGCTCTGCCCGAGAATCGGGTAGTCGCCTTTCAGCTTGTTGCGATTGAACGGATCGTACCAGTGTCCTTTCACATAAGGCACTTCGGCTTTTTCGTCTATCGGCCCGTAACGCTTGTAGTCTGGCCAGTCGAACTTCCAGCGGTTCGGCAGAGGCGTGAACACGCGGCCGCGCGGAGGGATGATTTGAGGAGGAAGGACTTCCGGCAGCCCTTCTGGAGGCGGTTGCGGAAGCGTTCGGTATGGCGGCTGCGGTGGAGCCTCCGGCGGAACGGGATGCGGAGCCGCTGGAACGGGAGTCATGATTAATTCCAGCGCGAACGTGTCGACCCCACTGAGTACGGTAAAGGTTCGATCGATTCGCTGAAATCCATCCAGCGTAGCTTGCAGCGTGTAGCGGCCCGGAGTCAAGTTCAGGAATCGGAACACGCCGTCGCCCAACGTCATCGTGGAGAAGGTCTGCTCGTTTCCCAGATTCCTTAGTGTGACGGCAGCGCCGCCGAGTCCGAGCCCCGATGGATCCCGCAGGATTCCCTGAACCGCCGCGGTCTGGGAGGGAGTCTGGCGCGGGAGGCGCTGGTCCTGCGCAAAAGCAGCGGCAGCGCATATCCATACGATCCCTCGCAACCAGCGAATCAAGGCCTATAGGTAACACGAAGCGTGGTCACCGGGCAAGAAATGTCTGCACGATGCGGATGTAGTCCTCCGGCGCTTCCTGATGTGGGTAGTGCCCCAGCTTGGGCATCGTCACGATCTGCACCGCCGGCAGACTCTCCTTCAATTTCTTCTGCGTTTCCGCCGGCACAATGGTGCTGGCGCCGCCCAGGATGTAGATGGTGGGGCAAGTGATCTTGAGAACTTGCGCCCAGAGTTCGGTGGGAACGAACCCCTTGACCAGATTCGGATCGCGCTTCCACACGATGCGGCCATCCTCGCGCCGCTTACTTCCGAAGTGGGCGTAATTCCGTTGCAGTTGCTCGGCAACCGTACTGCCGCCGCGCATTAACGATGCAACCAGCTCGTCTTCGGACGCCCAGCCTTTATCTTCCTGCTCGACTCTGCGAGCGAACGCCGAGGCGATTTCATTCGTCCGCTCCGGCCCCACGTCTTCGACCACCAGCTTCGCCACGCGCTCGGGATGCGTCCCGGCGTAGAACTGCACCACGCGTCCGCCGGTGGAATTTCCCAGCAGGACCACGTTGCGCAGGTTCAGCTGCTCGATGAAAGCCGCCAGATCCTTGGCGTAATCCTCCACCAGATAAGCGCCCTCCGGCGACCACGCCGAGTCGCCGTGACCTCGCATGTCGATCGCGATGACGTGATAGTCCTTGTCGAACCGCGGCGCGATGTGGTCAAAGGAATGGGCGACCCGCCCGATCCCGTGCAGCATGATGAAGGGCTGCTTATCGGGCGAGCCCCAGTCGAGATAGTGCAACCGCAGGCCGTTGACGGTGATGAACCGGTCCTGGTAAGGACTCTGGGCTGCCACAGACACAGCCAACAGAAGCAGCGAGCTCGCGAGTTTCACCCCACGAGTGTATCGGGGAGGAAACCAGGGGTCAACGGCGGGCGTTGTCATGAATGCCAATCTGGAGTACTAGCAGCTTCCTGGGCGCATTCGATCCGTCAATTACGATATATATCGTGGATGTTTATCTCAGTCCGAAGTTCACAGCGACAAAGCTTTCTTCTGGAAATATCACCGATAAGATCGATGTTTTTGAAGACCGCGTCAAAGGCTGGATGCTAAACCAAGCCAGAGCACTCTTTGAATCGGGCAAGCCAGACGCTAGGCACGCCGGCATGGCGGCGCTCGCTGTCATCTTTCCTTATTTCGAGATGTTGGCGCAATACCAGCAAGGGAAAGGGAGCGATGGTCGATCAAAAGAGTTCTTCAAGCAGGGATTCCTTGCAACTTTCCAGATGGACAATGGCGCACCGAAGGAAGAAATTGCAAGTGACATTTACGACCAGGTTCGTTGCGGACTATTCCACGAAGCCATCACGAAAAACAGGGTTGTGATCTGGGGAAACAGAGAGCGATCGATCCGCATCCGCTCGACTGGCGACAAATTCAGCATCTTCATTTGTCCAGAGAAGCTAGTCGAGGACGTCGTTACAGCCTTCGAACTTTACCTCGCTAAGCTACACGATCCTGCCGAAACTGTGCTAAGGAGCAGCTTCGAGCAATTCTGGGATTTCCAGTCCGGCACACTGAATCCGATGGTGCCAAGCGAGCAAGAATTACAGGTGCTCCCGACATAATAACGGACTATAGTGATCCACAGTTATAATCGAGCTAGCTCATGAGCAGCCACGCACACTCTCCGGTCACCTGGGCCGACTTCTTGCGGCTGCCCGAGCGCCCCGAAACAGGAAAACGACATGAACTGCACGATGGCGAGGTCGTGCTAGTGCCTCCGGCGCGCCCTCTCCACATCAAACTGCAGAAGCGGATCGAGCATCTGCTGGAAGGCCTCGCCGCCGAGCGTGGCGTTGTTACCATTGAATTCCCGTACCGTCCGGCTCCTAATCTCCAGTACTGGTTCGCGGATGTTGCCTATATTCCGCGCGCCGATTGGGACGCGATGCCTCCCAATGACTACCCGGTCTACGCGCCAGCGTTGATCGTCGAGGTTCTGTCACCGTCGAACACGCCTGCCAAGATCAGCCGGCAACGGATCGTGGCCATGTCGGCAGGAACACTGGAGTTTTGGGTGGTCGATCCGGAGAAACGCACCGTGCTGGTGACGGACCCGGCGGGTGCTAAAACCTACGCCGCTGGAGATGCCATTCCGGTCCGATTGTTCGAAGGCTCGGTATTCGTCGACCGGATCTTCGACGTCTGAGTCCTTAAGGCCGAGCCGCTGTATCCGCCGTCTGGCTCAGCTCCGACTTCTTGTACTTCGGTTCGCTCAGGTACCCCTGGATGTGATCCTTGCCGATCTGGTTCACCACCAGCTCCATCGGCTGCGGGCGGTCACCCGTGTTGATCCAGATCGTCTCGTAAAGATTCACGCCCTTCTTCTGCAGCTGATTGTCATCCACCAGCATGTTCACGTCGAAGCGCTTGTGCTTGGTGTCGGCCTTGCGAAGGGAGAGCCGCAGCGGGCCCACCCGCTCGAACTGCTTGGATTTGTTCAGTTCGAATTCGTAGTAGTTTCGCTCGCCGCGCTTCTGGAGCGCCACCAGCTCGTCATGCGTCTTCGCGATCGAACCTGAAAGCTCGTCTTTAGTGCTGTTCAGCGCGCCGTTCAGATCGTCGCGGGTTTTGTCCAGATCCTCTCTGGTGCTGGCAAGCTGCTTTTGTTGATCCGATAGCTGACCCTGCAGTTCCTTGAAACGCGCATCGTCGCGGGGTGTCCGCGGCGCGGCCGTCTTGGATACTTTCGCCGGGCGAGGCTTGGCAGGCTGGGCCCGCACGACTGGGGCCGCCACTACGGGCGAGCTTTTGAATTCGTCCACACGCTGCGTCAGATCCTGTATCCGGCTCTGGAGCTGCGTCAACGTAGTGCTGAGATTCTGATTGGCCGCGGTTAGTTCCTGGGTCTGCTTCTTCTCGCGATACAGGTACGCAGAAGTGATTAGCGCCGAACCCGCGAGTACGGCCATCAACAGGTAGACCGGCCAACTCGGGCGGCTCGAATCATGTACAGGTCGATCGGCAGATTCCATCGCTCACACCTCCAGAACGATTAACGCTGCAATTGCGATGCCAGCGCTAAATCGTTGGATTACAGTGAGAAGTGACTCGACCGGAGGAATTTTGCCGGGCCGATTCCGGAAAAACCTGCCGTTACGGAAGTCGAATATTCTGCTCGCCGCACACCTCAAACAAGCTCAGCACGTTAGTGATGCTGAACAGTTGCCGCACGCGCGCACTCAGATTGATCACTTCCAGACGCCCGCCCGCGCCCTTGACCGAAACGTATAACCCGATGATCGAGCCGAGCCCGCTGCTATCCATGTAGCCGAGATCGGTCAGGTCGAGCACGATCCGCTTCGCCCCGGGAAGCAGGCTACGGACTTCGGTCTGAAGGATACCGGTTGACCCGGTGACCAGCTTGCCGGTGCAACGGACTCTGGTAAACGTGCCGGTCGCGTCGTCTTCGGTGGATGTGGCGACGGTCAACAGAGTAGTGGCTTTCGCAGCAGCGTTTTCCGGCATCACCTGGAAGTCTCCCGGATACCTATGCTAGCGCGAGTCGGGCACGGATGGCCGGTCCAATGCAGAGGTGCTATCCTCCGAATGGATTGGTCGCGGAATGAGCAGTCGATACATCCTCTTCCTGCTAGCGGGCGGTGCCGTCTTCGTTGGATCCCTGTGCGCGTGGCAGCGTGAGTTTCGCGAGTATCCCGCCATCGAGTACAACAACTTCCCGCTGCCCGAGGGCGCTCAGCGGCCGTCCGAATGGGTGTTTGCTAGGCTCATGTATCCACCCGCACCCGGCGCGCGTTTCGACCGTTCCGGCCGTCGCGGCTGGATGAACGGCATGTCCAGCTGGACCCAGGATTATCCCCGCGCCGACCGCCACTTTCTAACCGCGGTGATGCGCCTCACGCGCATCGACGCGCGGCCGGTGGAACAGCCGGTAAACCTGGACGACGAAGACGACGTCTACAACTGGCCCATGCTGTACGCCGTTCGGCCGGGCGAGTGGGATCTGACCGACAAACAGGCCGCCAAGATGCGCGATTACCTCGCTCGTGGGGGGTTCTTTTGGTGCGATGATTTTTGGGGACCTTACGAGTGGGATGTGTTCATGCAAAGCATGGGGCGCGTTCTGCCTGGGAAGACTCCCGTGGATATTCCGGAAGACGACACGGCATTTCACATCCTCTACGACTTGAACAACCGCTTCCAGATTCTGGGCGCGTGGGGCCTCTATGGCCGCGGCGCGCAGAATGGCGGCGACACTCCCTACTGGCGCGCCATTTACGACGACAAGGGCAGGATCGAGGCTGCCATCACGCCCAACTCGGATTTAGGCGACGCGTGGGAATACGCCGACGACCCCGGCTATCCCGAGCAGTACTCACATCTGGCCATTAACATCGGCGTCAATTATGTGATGTACGCTTTGACGCACTAACGGTGGGGCAGGCGGTGTCGCCTGCCAAACACCTCAGGCCACGTCCGGCACGCGGATGAGCGAGGCGCCTGGAACGGAATTCAGAAATCGCTTGTCGGCAGCCAGAACGGCGTCCAGATTCCGATGCGCGAGACTCGCGTGTTCACGCGTCACACCCTCCGCACGGCTCCCTTGGCGTTTCAATATCGCGTCGATGATCGCATTGTGATGATCGTGAGCGACCGTCAACAGCTCTTTGGCCTTCGGCAATTTGAGGCGCGCGAACACCGTCGCACTGGGCGAGGCGAACGGCAGCGACAGCATGCGATCGAAGGTCCTGCGGAGCATCGGACTCCTTGCAAGGTCGACCAAGGCCGAGTGAAAGGCTTCGTTCAAATCCAGATAGTGGGCAAACGAATCGATGGAGGGATAAAGCTGCGGATCCAGCGGCATCACCCTTTCGAGTTCATCCTGGAGAGCGCGAAGCACGGAGAGCTCGGCGGGATCCTGAAACCGCTCCGCCGCGAGCCGGGCCGCGGCGCCTTCCAGCAGGCCGCGCATGTCGATGGCATCGCTCACATCCGTCAGAGTGAAGGCGCGCACCACGAAGCCACCGGTAGGAACGATTTCGAGGAGACCTTCGTTGGCTAGCCGATCGAGGGCGAGTCGGATCGGGGTCCGCGACACACCCAACCGCGCGACCAGAGGAAGCTCCGAGAGGCGTTCTCCTGGCTGAAAATCGCCGCGCAGAAGCATCTCCCGCAGGTTTAGGACGGTGCGCCCAATCTGCGAAGGGACTTCCGATGCGGCGTTGGCTCCGTTTGACACAATGTACGGAATGTTACCACAGTGCTAGAATCAGCGGCGATGGCATCGCACACATCCTCGAAACGACGCGACTTTTTGCGTTTTCTCGCGGCCAGCCCGTTGGCCGCCGCTATGGGAAACAAGGCATGGGCGCAGCAAAATTCGCCGGCTATGAACCGCGCGGCCGACGCCCTGAGCGTGAGCGATTTCGAAGCTCTCACGCGTGGCATGCTGCCGCCCGCGCATCTCGGCTACCTGATCAGCGGCGTAGATGACGATGCCACGCTGAAACTCAATCGCGAGAGCTTTCAGCACTTCCAGCTTCGCGCACGGCGGCTGGTGGATGTTTCCAAGCCCGACTTGCGCACGGAAGTGTTCGGCGTTCCCTGGGAAACTCCCATCTTCCTGTGCCCCGTGGGCGGGCAGAAGATGTTCAACCCCGAGGGTGAAGTCGCGGTCGCGCGCGCGGCCAAGGCCAAGAAGGCCACCCAGATCCTATCCACCGTGTCGTCGTCTCCGGTGGAGGAAGTCGCGCGGGCGCTCGGCGGCCCACTCTGGTATCAGCTTTACATGCCCGTCAACTGGGACGGGACCGAGAAGATGGTTCGCCGGGCGGAAGCGGCGGGATGTCCTGTGCTGGCATGGACCGTCGATCTCCTGGGCGGCCGCAACACCGAGACGGCCGAACGGCTGCGTCGCACCGATACGCGGAACTGCCTGTCGTGTCACACCAGCGGGGTCGGATCGCTCAAAGGACGACCGAATCTCGACGGGATCGAGGGCGGAATCAACCCGTCTGCGGCGGACTGGAAGTACATGGACCGGCTGCGCAAATTGACCATGACGAGCAAGATGAAACTGATCATCAAGGGCATCGACACCGCCGAGGATGCCCGCCTGTGCCGTGAGCACGGCGCCGATGCAGTGCTGGTGTCGAATCATGGAGGCCGCGCGACCGAAACGTTGCGGAGCACGATCGACAGCCTGGCGGAGGTGGTGGACGCAGTGGGCAGCCAGCTTCCGGTGCTGGTGGATGGGGGCTTCCGGCGTGGAACGGATATCTACAAGGCTCTGGCGCTCGGCGCGCGTGCGGTGGGCATCGGCCGGCCGTACATCTACGGACTAACCGCGTTCGGCCAGGAAGGCGTTGAGCGGGTCCTGGATATTCTGCGCGCCGAATTGCAAAGGACTATGCAACAGTGCGGGACGCCGGCGATCAAAGACATCACGCGGGCGGCGGTCAAAAGAAGCTAGAATTGGGTGGATTTGGTATTTGAATTTGGTAGAGTTCGAATGACGAGGAGAACAACACAGACAATGCGAGCAACACGGTTTATGATGGCTCTGGCGCTGATCGTTGCGGCCGGCGCGGGCGCCATGATCGCCCAGGACAAAGGCGGCAAGGGTGGCGGCAAAGGCAACGGCAAGGGTAAAGGCGGTCCCAACCTTCCCCCCATGGTCAAGATGACCATCGCAGGCTTCGTCGATGGCGGCAGAATTCCCGCTGCGAACACATGCGCTGCCGGCCAGGGAGTTCCCTCCCCCGCGATCAGCTGGACCGCGGGTCCCGCCGGAACTATGAGCTACGCTCTGATCCTGCACGATCCCGATCCCGTCCTCGCGGGCTCTGCGACCAACGACGTGCTGCATTGGGCCATCTTCGACATTCCGGGCGATGCCACCAGTCTTCCCGCGGGCGTGCCGAATACAGCTGACCTCCCGAGCGGCGCCAAGCAGCCCAACAACATCGCCGGACAAGCCGGCTATTTTGGCCCCTGCCCTCCGGCCGGTCACGGCGATCATCACTACACGTTCGAGATTTACGCTCTGAGTGCGAAGCTCGGCTTGCCTGCCAACACGTCGCGCGCGGATCTGATGGCCGCCATGAACGGCAAGGTCCTTTCCAAGGGCGTGTACATCGGCATGTTCGGGCAACAGTAGATTCCATGGCGTTCTCCCGGCGTACTCTGATCGCTAGCGCGGCGCTTGTTCCGGTCGCCGCGCTGAAGTCTTCCGGACAGCCATCAGAGCACGCCCTGACGCCCGCGCAGCTTCGCACTCTGGAGGCGTTCATCGACCGGCTGATTCCGCGCGATGAAAACGGTCCGGGAGCGGTGGATGCGGGGGCGCAGAATTATATCGATCGGCAGCTGGCGGGATATCTCAGCAGCGAAAAAGACACCTTCATCGCAGGCCTGGAAGCCGTGGATGCCTATGCTCGACGCGTGCACGGCTCGCCCCTGGCGGATCTCTCCGCTGATAAACGCGACGAAGTGCTCACCGCCATCGATACGAACCGCGCAGAAGGACTGCCGACGGGCCGGGCATTCTTCAATCGCGCGCGCCGGCTGACGCTCGAAGGTATGTTCGGCGATCCGTACTATGGCGGGAATAAGAACTTCGCCGGCTGGGATCTGATCAAGTATCCGGGTCCGCGCCCGGCAACTGGTCCTGAGCACCAAAAGATGTCGACGCCAGCCGCGCCCTACCGTCGATCGGCGTTTGGTCCCGACGCCGGACACGATCATTAGAACGTGGTAGATGGGGACAGGCTACTCTGTCCCCTCCCGCAAACTTGTGACCTCGCGCACGAACCTGGGAGTGGACAGAGCTGCCTGTCCACTTTCTCTCCACTATTTCGTCTTCGGCGGGTACTTTTCGATCGATTTCCTGACCATATCGTCCAGATGCTTGGAGATCTCTATGGGATCGCTCTTATCCTCTACCGCAACCGAGCGCCAGACGAGTTCCTTGCGGCTGGTATCGCGCAGATTGATGACTAGCGTTCCCTCGGTATACGCGACCCGGACGCGCCGGGTGCCCAGCCCGCGCCAGCCTGCCGGATAAGCCTCCACTTCCGATCTCCGGGCTTGTCCCAGGGTGAAGCGCACGTTCAGATCCGGGTTGCTCTCCACTTCCATCAGCCCCTTCTCGGTAAGCCTCTTGCGGATTTCCGTTTCGATCTTGCGACGCGTGAGATCGCTGTTGAGAGCCGCAGCCTTGGCGTTGATCTGGCCTTGAACAATGTGAAAGGTCTTGTAGCGTTCGAAAACGGCGGACTCGTCGAATTCGATGTCGATCTTTTGCGCCAGCGCTGGCCCCACAGCGAGCGCGAGCAGTGACAGCACCAGCGGAAGTTTCATGGCACGACTGTATCAAATTTGGAGTTATTGCAACACCGGCAGTAGCGCGCTCGAAGGAACGAAAAGGCTGCCCTCGGTCACGCCTTCCGGAGCGCAGCGCCGCAGTGCGCGATGCAGTTCCTCGGGCGTCGAACGGCCGGCAAAGAAGTCGGAAAACGCCCGGCCGACGCGGGTAACCTGATCGGGCGTTTCGTGGACAAATTCAAGCCGGAAATGCCGGATTCCCGCCGCAAGCCAGTCGGCCAAATGCAGGCTCGCCTCCTGCGCTTCGGCTCCAAAGACCGTGTTGCGGCAACCGACATCAGCCATGACGGGATGCGGACGACCGCTGGAATCGCGCAGAGCCACTTGGTGCTTCTCGCACGGGCGGCCGCAATCGCGATAACTGGTGCCGGTCGAAAGAAACCGGCAAAACACGCAGTGTTCAGTGTGAAACACGGGGAGATGGTGGTAAGCGATGGCTTCGAGACGCGACGGATCGACGCCGCGGGCAAGCTCGGCGATCTGCTCGGCATTCAAATCGTGCGTGGGCGCTACGCGGCTGAGACCCATGGCGAGCAGCAGGTCGGCCGAAATGGCGTTGGCGGCGTTCAAACTGAAATCGCCGTCTAATCGAACTCCGGCCGGGCGGAGCGTTTCCAGAAGTCCCGCGGAGCGCACCAGGATCGGAGCCTCGCAGCGCAGCAGAAAATCGGCTATTCTCTGTTCCCCTGGTTTCAAAACGCGAGGAGAAGCTACGCGCGCCTCTATCCCGGCCGCTTTCACGCGATCGAGCGAGGGCCGCAGGCCGTACAGGTCGAGATAATCGAGCGTGATGCTGGCGGGCGCCAGTTCGGGGGCTATCGCAAGTGCGGCATCCAGTTGCTCGGCCGTGCGGACCAGAAAATGAAGTTGCGTCGCCTGCGCGGCGGCCGGTCTGGGCGAAGGCAACAACTGCGCGACTGCGTCCAGAGGATCGCGGATCTCCAATTTGCGCAGCTTCGACTGGAGTTCGACCAGCTTCTGAACGGCCTGACGGCGCAAATGATTCAGCAGCGAGCTGGGCGCGAACGGCGAACCTTCGGACACCAGATCCAGCTCACCGAGTTCATACGGCGTGTTGCCCAGGCGGCCGAGTTGTTCGCGCAGGAACTCGGCGGTGATTCCGCGGTTTTGGGCGGCGCCCAGCGGCACATCAGAAACGACGCGCACCTGGGTTTCCGGCCGCGCTGGAAGAGACCATTCAAGATCCAGAGGCTCGCCCTCACGCGCGACGACGCGAACATTCACCTTCTGCCTGCTCACGGGGGATGCAGCCGTTGTGTAGGGTCGCGCCGATTTGTCGATCTCCGGATCATGCGTGCGCCACACCAGATCGCCTGGGCGAATCCGCGAAGTGTTCACGGCGCCATTCGCGAACGCTAGTTCCAGATTGCCTGCTACCGGCAGCACCTGGTAAATGCGCCCGCCTTCTTCCGGCTCGCCAGGACTGCGCCAATCGGCGGCATCGAAGACGATTCCATCGCCGGGCTTCAGGCGCGGAATCGTAGGATCGGATTCCGGAGTCACCACAACGCTAGTGGGCGACACGCTCCTCACCAGGCCGACGCGCAGTCCGCGATGGCGCGGTGCGCGACCTTTTACCACCACCTGGTGATTTGTCCCGGTCAGAAAGAACGGACCAAGCCCGCGCGAATACACTTGTTCCAGCTCGGCCTTCACACTTCCATCGACACGCGATTCACGCCGAGCCCACGCATCGTCCACCGCTTTTCGATACGCACGCGTCGTCAGCGCGACATACTCCGCGTCCTTGTACCGGCCTTCGATCTTGAGCGCGGAGATGCCGATATCCACGATTTCCGGCACTTGCTCCAGCGCGTACAGATCGCCGGGCGAGAGCAGATAGCGCGCATCGCCCAAAGGCTGCGCGACGCCATCGACCAGCATTTCATAGGGCAGCCGGCAGGCTTGCGCGCACTGGCCGCGATTGGCACTGCGTCCGCCCCAGGCTTCCGAAGAGAAGCACTGCCCGGAATAGGAGACACACAGCGCGCCGTGCACGAAAAGTTCCAGCTCGGCATCGGTCTGCTGCCGGATCGCACGGATCTCTTCGAGCGAAAGCTCGCGCGCCAGAATCATACGCCGCACGCCGAGCCCCAGAGCGTGTCTCACGCCTTCCACGCTGGTGATGCTCATCTGCGTGCTGCCGTGGATTTCGAGATCGGGCGCGATGCGGCGGGCCAGCGCGACGGCCGCCCAGTCCTGAACCAGAATCGCATCGGCCCCGGCTTCCGCGATCGCCGCCAGGGCCCGAGCCGCGGATTGCAGCTCGCTATCGAAGACCAAGGTATTGAACGTCACGTAACCCTTGACCCCGCGTCGATGCAGGGTTCGCATGGCTTCCGGCAGCTCGGCCGTGGTGAATCCAGCCTTGGCGCGAGCGGTGAAATGTGTCAGCCCGAAGTACACGGCGTCGGCGCCCGCTTCGATGGCGGCGTGGAGTTGCGGCCAATGGCCGGCCGGGCTCTTGATTTCGGGCTTGGTACGGGAAGGAACCACTATGTCCAGTGTATGCTGCCGCTCCAAGGAGGCCGCCAGAAGCGGGGGTAAGATGGGGATACACTAGAACATCCTATGAAATTCGCCGCCGTCATCGAATACACGCCGGACAAGAGCAAAATCGCCCAATTCCGGCCCCCGCATCGCGAATATCTGATGGGTCTCAGGAAGGCCGGCAAAGCGGCCATGGCCGGACCGTTCACCGACGACAGCGGCGGGCTGCTGATCTACGAAGCAGAAACGAAAGAGGAAGTCGAGCGGATGATTCGGGAGGACCCGTTTGGACAAGGCGGCGTGTTCGTATCCTGGACCATTCGCCCCTGGAATCTGCTGTGGGTGAATCAGGATCTGATGCCGGCTTGAGTGTACTCGTGTGATTAAGCTGAAAAACGCGTTGTGGCTGAGCGTAGGCTGTCTCGCGCTATGCGGATGTCTGTACGCGTATCAGCGCCCCTGGAGGCTCTTCGAGAGTCTCGAGCAGTACGACGACATCCCCATGCCGGCCGACGCGCAAAAGCCGGCCGAGTTCGTATTCGCCAGATTGATGTTCCCGTCGCTGCCCTACGCGCGGTTCGAATTCCGCGGGCGCAGAGACTGGCGCGAGGGTGGAACCAGTTGGACCGAGGACTATCCGCGAGCCGACCGGCATTTCCTGACCGCGCTGCGCCGTTTGAGCCGGGTGGATGCCCGCAGTCTGGAGCAACCCGTGAATCCCGACGACGTGGATGACATCTACAACTGGCCCTGGCTTTATTCCGGCCTGACCGGCAACTGGGATCTGACCGATGAGCAGGCCGCGAAAATCCGCGAATACCTGCTGCGCGGCGGCTTCTTTTACGCCGACGATTTCTGGGGTCCCGACGAGTGGCGCGGGTTCGAAGCGGGCATGAAGAAGATTTTCCCCAACCGCGATATCGTTGACCTGAGTAACGAAGAGCCGCTATTTCACACCGTCTACGACCTCAATGACCGGTATCAGATCCTGGGCGAATGGGGCCTGCGGCGCGGTCCGCGCGATGGCGGCATCACTCCGCGGTGGATGGGCGTGCGCGACGATAAGGGCCGCCTGATGGTGGCCATCACGGCCAATTCAGATATCGGCGATTCGTGGGAGTTCGCGGATGCTCCCCTTTACCCGGAGCGATTCTCCGCGCTGGGGATACGAATCGGCGTGAACTACGTCCTCTACCCGATCACCCACTAGTAGTGGAATCGATAGGTGACCTGCCCCATAACCTGACGCGGATCGTTGTAGTGCGTACCCGCAAACGCGCTATCCCGGCCAAGCAGGTACCGCGAATTAGCGATATTCAGCACGGTGAAACCGAACGTCCAGTCCTCGCGCCAGCTCTTGCCCAACGAGAAGTCCGCCGTGGTGTGCGGCGGCAAGTGTTGCGGACCATTGAGATCCAGGAATCCCGACCCGTAGTTGATGTTGGTGGACATCCAGGTGCGCCACGGCAGAGTTGCCTCGCCCCCCGTGCTCAGCGTATCGCGCTGGTCGTGATCGATGTAGAAGAAGCCTTGCGCGGGCGGCACAAAGTTGATCAGGCCGCCAGTGATTGACCCGGCGCCTTTCACGACCTGATTGGAGTAGGCCAGGTGGAAACGCACCCTGCGCCACACCTGCGGCGAACGGAGAGTCCCTTCCCAGCCGCGAACCCGCACATACGCGATGCTGAGGGGCAACGTGATGTTGGAGTTGCCCAGCACATCGTGGTCGGCGAAGTTCGAGGCGTCGGTCTGAAAATGAGCGAAATCCGCCACCCAGCCGCGGTACGGAATTGTTAACCCGACTTCCTTCTGGTGATCTCGCTCACCGTGCAGCGGCAGAAAGTTGAACCCCTCCGCAACCGCAAAGGACAGCAGCGGACCACTGATGGTCGAAAGCGGCGGCGGCTGGTAGTAGTAGCCGTAGTAGGCGCGCGCGACCCACTTGAGTCGCGGAATCTCGAGGGCGGCGCCCATGCGCGGGTTCGCGGCATTCTCATTCACTTGGCCCGCGTAGTGCGTCATGCGCAAGCCGGCGTTGAGCGTAATCCATCGCCAGGGCTTGTATTGCTCGTCGAGGAAAACGGTGGCGACGTCTCCGGAGGGTTGGATGTGCTCGCTGGCGGTGAGCGGATTCACACCCGTCTGCTCCAACCGGAACAGGCTGTCATCGCTCTGGTGGAATCCATACAGTCCCGCGTTGAAATTGTGCTGCCCTTCGACGACGCCGAGCGTAACCTGGCCGCCGCCGTAGTGCGAGACACGGTTGGCCGTAGTGATCAGGGGATCCCCAAGCCCGCCGTTGTACTGAGAGTTGTTGTAGTGATAAAAGGGCGATACCGTCAGGAGCGTGTACGCATTCACGGTGTGCACCCAGGAGAAGTTCACAAATGAGTCACGTTCGGAGTCGATGTCGCGAAACCCCTCGGCCTGCTCCGCGTACGTGTTGGGGATCTGATAGCGGTCGTTGCGCAGGGACGCGTTCCATCGCAGCTGATCGTTCGGGCCAGCGTTATAAGTCAGCGACGTGAATCCGCCCAGCGCGGATCCGTTGTTGTGAAGAACGTAGGTGGTGGGAGGCTCCAGGCCAAGATCCGTCCGGCTGCCGGTCAGGCTGACATAATACGCCATTTTCGTGCTGTGGCCGCCCAGGCTCAACTGGTCGTTGGTCTGGTTCAGGCTGCCGAAGCCGACCTTAAGCTCGCCTTCCCGATCGAACTCGAAACCGGAGCGAGTGACGATGTTCACCATCCCATAGGTGCGGTCGCCGTACCGCGCCGAATAGCCGCCTCGAGACACTTCAACCGATTGCATGTCCTTGGGATCCATCTGGCGGCCAACGTTGGTCGAGATATTCGTATTCGGAATGGGCACGCCATCCACCAGCCAGGTCACTTCATGCCCGCCCCGCATGTGCAGGTGGTCGTGGAGCATATACGAGCCCGGCACGTAATCGGTGACAAAGTTCATGCTGCTGGTGCGATCCGCGCCCGGTGTGTGCAGAATGTCCTGCTCAGAGATACTGACCGGCGGGCTGGAAGCTTCGGGGTTGGTAATTTCGAGCGCCGCCGTCACCTCCAAATCGGTCTTGACCGATCCGAGTTCCATGAAGAAGATCAAGGCCGGAGCACTGCCGATGCTCAGGTTGAGCAACTCGCTCATCGTCTTGAAGCCCATGTGATCGATTTCGATCGTGTAGGACCCGGCAGGAACCGTGGGGACGCTAAACTCACCGGCGTCGTTGGTCGTGGCTTCCACCGACCAAGCCGATCCCCGAGCCTTCAACGTCACCGTTGCCCCGGGGATCGGCAGCTTCTGAGGATCCAGGACGGTTCCTCGAACGGTTCCGAAGATTTGCGCCTGCGCGATCATGGCGCTGAATAGCAACCCAACCAGCAGGTGCAGTCTGAACCGTTCCATAGTGAACCGTCCTTTACTCGTACTCGGTCTGATTCAATGTTTGGGAATTTCGAGCTTGTCGGCAAGGTGCTGCATTCGATCCTTGCTTCTGCCGAAATCCACGAAGTCCGCGATCATCGCGGCCAGGTCGGTCGCATAATCGGCGTTCGCTTGCAGGTAGTCTTTGTATTCAGCCGGCGTGTGTTTCACATCGCCGTTGAGGTGCTCGATGACGGCGTAGGTGTATCCGCCGAGCTCGTCCAGGAACGGAGTGATCCGATCGATCGCCGTTTGTTGCCAGGGGGAGCCGGCGCTTCTTGCTTCCTTAAGTTTGGCCGTCTGGCGTGTCAGAGCGTTGATGTGGTCCTTGATCTGGTTAATCGCAACAGCGTGGCTTTGCATGGAGACGTTCATGCGCGTGAAACTCTCCATGGTGACGGCGTCTTCCTTTAGCTCGAAGGCCATCGTCTTGGCCTCTGAAAGAAGCTTCGAAACCTGCTCGGAATCGGGAGTTTCAGCGGCCTTGGAAGCGAGCGGGGTCGCGAGGAGTCCTGCCAACAGAAGTCCGGGAGCGGCCCAAGTTATCGTTCTGCGAATCATAGATTCTCCTTTCGTGTGCAGCTGCAGTCGTGTAACTGGGGAGCATTCAAGGCTCCACCGGCGCCAGAGTGCACACCTATGATTCCAGAGGGCTTGTGGCTTTGAAGGGCGGGCGGAGCGATTCTAAGCCTGCGCTAAAGCGCGCAGCTTGCTCATGGAAGGGCGAGTGGAGTGGTTCAAAATGCGCTGGCGAGCGCTACCTCGGGACGACGAACTAGTAGCACGGCGTCGAGGATGAGGCTCCGGTGAAGGGCGAGGAACGCCTCGTCCGTACAACGCCCAGCCGGCTCGTCGGGGGCGAGCAACGCCGCGCGTTCGGCAAGTTTACTTCGGGCACCTGCCAAAACGCTGGATCCAGTCGCGCCGGGCCGTGCGGCAATCGATGGCCGTAGCCGCCGCTGCGTGCGTTCATTTGAGACGTCAAGGTCAGCGCCGCGCGTTCACTGAGGGATGCCCTGTACGAAGTGACGGAAGGCGCCAGGAACGCGCAGAGCTTTCCGAGCATGTCATCCTGCCCCTTAACCTGCAGACCCGCGATCCGGCTTGCTGCGTCTGGTTCCGAGAAGAAACCGATGCCGCCTTGCCGCAGCTTCGGCTCGGACCAGGAATCGACACGCTGGTCTTGCACCGAGAGTTGATAGCGATCGCCATCGACGTCCAGGCTCACGCGGTAGACCGTGTCGGAACGAGCGCTCATCAATAGAGGCGTCGTGACTTGGTTTTGTGCCTTGCCATTAATCACGGCGTAGCGGGTCACGCCGATGGTGGGCACCGGACCCGGCTTCAGCACGGCCAGTTGGATGGCGTAGTAGTTATTGAAATCGGCAGCGCGCACCACCCAGCTCAGAGCCTTCTTGTCGATGGTTCCCACGAATTGCAGCTGATAATCGGACAGGCCCAGGGAAGGGCGATAGAGAGCGAGCGAGCTGGGATGTGCGAACCCGGCCGCATCGGAAGTCCAGCCAGGACGGGCGCCCGCGCGATTCATCCAGTCATCCCAGCCGGCACGGAAATCTTCGCGGAACGCGATGGCCGCGCGGTCGACCACTGCCTGGTGCGCGCGGTGCCAGGTTTGGTTCAGGGCGCCTGCCGCGGGCAACATCTTCGGCGCCAAGCCGTACAGCGCGATGACGGAGAGAACCGGAATCGCCAAGGTCAGAAGCCACTTCTGGTCGAAAGAGGCTGGTTTCTTGGTTTTCGCAAGTGCGGCTTCGAGCACTACAGCGGGACTCTCAACGACCGGGCTCTCAACCACAGGATTCGCAGCAACAGGACTGGTGGCGGCCGGCTTCCAACTCGGCAGAAGGAGCCAGGCATTGCGAGGATTGACCGGCTCTATGTTCGCCACCGGACCAAGCGGCCGCAGCGACTGCAGCAGGCTCAAAAACGGCTTGATCGACGTCCGCACCGGCGGCGCGCTCGGGGCCACGTTGCAGGACAAAGAGACGAGACGATCGTGTTCCGGAGCATTCAACTCATCGGAGGCCAGGTTCATTCCGATCCGCGGCCCAACGGGATTCTGGAGATTCACTAGGTGATTCCGGTAATCCCCGCTGGTTCTCGGGGCGGGCGGAGCGCATTCGGCGATTCCGAACGGTGTGACCGGTACGCGCGGCAGCTGACTGTTTCCAGCCGGTTGTAAGCTCGCAGCGGGATGCGCCGGCGCGGGCGCCCGGGCAATGGAGATGGAGACGGATTGTGCACCGGCGGGAACTCCGGCCACCCCGGGCCTTGGCGCAATCGAGCAGTCCAAGGAAAAGAGCTCGTTCGAAGGGAGCGGTGCGACGGCCTGGCAAGCTTCGCCAGCCGAAATCGTCGGACGGCACGGAAGAGACTGAGTGAACGGGGCCGCCGTTGCGTCGATGTTGTGCGTTCCCGTCGAACTGGCAGGCGGCGGATACGTTGCAGGCAGCTGCACCATCGAAGTCCGTCGCCATCCTGCCCCGGCCGGCTGAAGTTTCGCGGCGGGATGCATGGGTCGGGATGCGGGGACGTCAAGAGCGCTTGCTGGGACGTCCACCTGACCGAAGATTCCCGAGTTGGGTTTAACCTCGCCCGAGAGGCGGGCGAGCTTTTTTACGCCCTTTGGCGTGAGGAGTACTGTAGCGGCCTTGAGGCTATCGATGGCCGAGTTCGAGGGCTGCAAAGCAACGCCCGGGAAGTCGATTGGCGTCGCGAGAGCTGTCGAGCGAGATACGGTGAGCGCCGGGTTATGGGTGCGAATTCGTTGCAGCGTGTTCTCTAGACGCGGCTCGGCCTGAAGCGCGGGCTTGGACAGGACTGGTCTCGAAATGGTAACGGCGCTGGGAATCGCGTGGATCTCGGGCTGAGTACTCCATGCGGTTCCGACGGCGTCCGACCATCGCATTGGTTCTTTCGCGCCTTGAACGAACTCTCCGACCCGAAGGGTACACTTCCAGCTCGGGAACATCAGCCTGAGAGCGACCCGCTGGGGTTCGAGCAGCCCGGTCACTGGCACCGGAAGTGGCGGCGGCAAAGTCTTCGTTGCGGCAAAGGTGAGCCGCAGCATCGCGGTCAGCGCAGCGAGAGGCTCGGGTTCGGCCAGAACCGCGAGACGGGTAAGATCTATCGTACTGACTGCAACAACCGATGGTTCTTCCGCGCCGGGATTTCTGAAGACCTGATCGAGTATCTCTGAGGTGCAGACTTTGGATCCAGCCGAAAAGGCAGCCAACAGCAGCCCTTCGCAAATCGCGTGGATCGCGGGTGCAAATCCCCGGGACCGAACATAGATCTCCGAGATCGCGTCTGGAGGGAAAATCGTTTGATCGGACAGGCCGGCCTTCTGCAGCCGGAATTCGATGTAACGCTCGGTTTCCTCGGCCGTGAATGGATCCAGATGGCAGCTCAGGATGGCGTGCTGTTTCAGCCGCTCCAGATTCAGGGCATCGAGCGTGGAATGCAGCTCGGGGCGGCCGGCCAGGACGGTCTGGAGCAGCTTGACCTTGTCGTCGTGCAGGCTCGCGAGATGAAGAATTTCGTTCAGAACGTCCGCGGGGAGGTTGTGGGCGTCATCCACGATCAACGCCACGGTGCGCCCTTTTCGGGCTTGCTGGAGCGTGAATTGGTGCAACGCCGAAAACACCTGGTAAGGGGACGTTCCCTGAGACTTCAATTCCAGTTCCGAGGCGACGGTCTGGAAGAAGCGGTTCGTGGAAATGCGCGACTCGCGCAAGAACGCGCAGTGAATCTGGGTCGACTCGAGAGTGTCGCGCAGGCACTCCAACAGCATGGTCTTGCCGGTGCCTTCTTCGCCGACGAGCGACGATAGTCCCATCCTGGCCTGCACGGCGAACGTCAGGCTGCGGATAGAGGTATCGTGCTGCTTGCTCCGGTAGAAGAAAGCCGTATCGGGCCTCGACGAGAAGGGGTTTTCCTCGAATTCAAAAAATGCGTTGTACATTCGCTTAGAACATCCGCTAAGGAATGCTACCCCGCGACTTCGCGAAGCCCATCCCGTGCTGAAGTACTGTACGTCCCTCAGGTGGGGAGTACCTTCGATCGCGCTAGGGCAGTCGGCTGCGGCTATCTATAAGAAAACGTGTGGTGCGAACGGTGGGGGTCGAACCCACATGGCTGTTAACCGCTGGAACCTAAATCCCCATCCGCACGCATTATCAATCACTTACGAAATATTGCGTGAGTTTGCCTGAGAGTCGTCTAAGCTATTCTCAGGCGGTCGTTTATCGGCGGAGATAAGGTGAGTTGATCGGCTCAGGCTGGCGGAGTTGGCACGCAGATGGCACACATGAAAACGGTACAAAGCGCCGCAGAGTCTGTAGAGGAACTCAAGCGCCTCATACTGGACTACTACCAGTTGAAGGCCTTCTACGCAAACACGCTCGGAGAGTTTAGCGCTCCGGTCCCTGACGAGTTCCCCGAGGAGGGTGACACGGAAGCATGGAGAGAGCGGAATGGCACCTTGGCAGTCCACAAGCCGTTCTACCACCCGTTCCGTCAGGTTCTCGGAGACGGTCCCTCTGCGGGTCAAAGAAAGGCGTCAGAGTTTCTCGACCGTTACGGGGCACTGAGAAGACGACTCGAAGACTATTGCTCCATCTACGAAGCGACGGGACTCTTGTCGGCGCTCCGGCCCACCGACGTGAACACTTCTGAGGGAGAAGGGATTGTAAGAGCCCTGGCGCTTCACATCGACCACCTCAAACGTGCACTTTCCAGGATTGCGCCCGACACGCTCGTAGACGTACGCATAGAGACGGAGCTTCCAGCCCTTTTAAGGGATGCACGGAAACGAAGAGGTCACACACAGCAAACCGCTGCGGATGAAATGAAGGTTTCTTTGGATTCAGTTAAAACGTGGGAAGCGGGGAAACACCGTCCCGAAGGCGACAATCGGAGCGCAGTGGAGCGCTACATACGCAAAGCTTTTCTATCCGGCTCGCCTGAAACTCCACCAAACCCTTAGTAAACTACACCTGCTTTCATCTCGATTTTTATTCTGCCTCGTGGCCTACTACTTGTGGAGAGGTCACGAGAGATGCCCCAAGAACTTTTGACAGTGCCGGAAGTGGCAAAGTTGTTGCGCGTGAAAGTCGCCCGCTGCTACGAACTTGCTCGGACGGGACAAATTCCAGTGGTCAAGATCGGGCGACAAGTACGAGTGGACGGAGACCGCCTCGCCACGTTTATCCGGGAAGGCGGCGCTCCCTTGCCCGATGGATGGAGGCGAGCCCCCCAAAGGTGAGGCCGTCCAAAACACTGGACCGAGTGTTTAGCGCACTCGGGGCAAGAAGCAACCGACTTCTTCATGCAACATATCCACGTCGAGCCGCATGTTTCCAAAACCCGTTGCCACGCTTTCCCGCCGAGGCTCTCATCGGTCTACCTGGGCAAGACGTTCGACTACATTCCCTTGTGGCGCCGCCCGAAATGCGCCTGGTGCGCGAGTACACTTTGGGCGGTGCTGGACGCCGTTCTCCGGCAGCAAAGTTTTTCCGAACTTGTTCACGATTGGCATCAGCAGCCACAGGATCACATCAGCAGCCGACGCGCAGACAACTTCTTTCAAGCCTCTCCACCACTGCTCATTCGAAACGCTAGCCTCACGACGGGGCAAGCCTTGGTCTTCGACGTTCGGGACAGCATTGTCCGACCGCAACGCGTGAACACCGAACAAGACGCCAGCCCATGTTTTTCACCCGACTCTTATATTCGATTCCAGACAGGACGAGCGCCTTTTGATCCGACAACCCAACCTGGGGACGATTCCTTCTCGCAAAACAGCCGGGCCGTTGTCGTTGGGGAACTGCCTTGCAGCCGCGTATCACGGACCACACCCCGCTCAGTTCGACCTGCGAAACGGCGCGTACCTGAGGTGAACTTGCGAGGCACCGCTGCGTTCGAACATCGGGAGGCGTTGAACGGACTGTCAGCGGAAAGAACAGACAGGACTGTTCTCATCGCCTCCTTCCAAGGTTGTCCCCATTCCGCCATTTGCTGGCGACCACCGGGACGGTCGTCATGAACGGGGCGATTCTAACTCCGCGGGCTGCGGCGCTTGAGAGGATCAAAGCCCTTGTCCTCGACACGCTTCCCTCCCCTGAGAGTAAGCGGGCATATGGCCAGGCTCTCGATGATTTCTTGCGCTGGTGTAGTGGGGAAGCGGTCGACGGATTCACCAAGGCCACCGTGAACGCCTATCGAGCAAACCTCGAAGCACGGCGTCTCTCGTCTTCCACTATCAACCAGCGACTCTCAGCCATCCGCAAGCTGGCCATCGAAGCGGCTGACAACGGCTTCATGCCACCCGAGCAAGCCTCGGCGATTTCGCGGGTGAAGGGAGCCAAACAAGCCGGCATCCGTACCGGCCAGTGGCTGACTCGCGAGCAGGCCGAACGTCTTATCTCTATTCCGAATCCGGCAACGTTGAAGGGGGCGCGAGACCAGGCTTTACTGGCCGTCCTGATCGGCTGCGGCTTGCGACGACGAGAAGTGACAAGTCTTTCCGTCGAGCATATTCAGCTGCGTGATGCTCGTTGGGTGATCGTAGACCTGATCGGCAAGGGCGGGCGAGTTCGCACCGTGCCGATGCCTAGTTGGACTAAACACGCTATCGACGCATGGATGGCAGGGTCAGGGATTGGTAGCGGCCTAGTCTTCCGTCGCATGGACAAAGGCGGGCGCGTCATCGGAAAGAGCATGACGGCGCGCAGCGTCTTCGAAATCGTCCGCGACGCCGGGGCGAAGATCGGCGTCTCCAATCTTGCTCCTCATGATCTTCGGCGCACATTTGCCAAGCTGGCGCATAAAGGTAAAGCCGCTTTAGAGCAGATTCAACTGAGTTTGGGACACGCATCTGTCACGACCACGGAACGGTACCTGGGCGTCAGACAGGATCTCACGGACGCACCGTGCGACCACCTGGGGCTGACAGTTGAGGTGTCGCGATGACACCGTCCGAGACCGGCACAAAAAATCCAGTAGGCCGACCCCGTATCAGCGTCACACCGGAGCAGGTGCAGCAACTGCGGAGTCAAGGAGCTTCCTGGCGCCAAACCGCGAAGGCGCTGGGGATCGGCACTGCGACGGCTATGCGCTTGGTCCTATCAAGGGTGACGGAGTCCCGTTCCAATATCCGAGAGACGAGTCCACAATCTCTCGGGGACAGTGTATAGCACGGGCAGTGGTGGCAGCCAAGAAGCGCGTCGCAACGCGCAGAAAAGAAGTCATTGTTCGGGCTTTGCCGGCTGGATTCGGAAGTTGCGAAAGCGTGACCATTATGGACAGTCAGGATGGCGCGCTGACATATCGCCTCCGCTAATGATGCTATGAAAGCGCTGCAGCGGGGCTTCGCGTAGACTGCGAGCGAAACCCCAAGCACAAGGAGGTGCTGCAGCAATATGGAACATTTTATCGGATGTGATGCACACAAGAAGTTTTCCGTCTTCGTCGCCGTGAACGAAAAAGGGCAGGCCGGCGAGGCGCTGCGGGTGGCGCACGATAGGCAGCTTTACCGCGAGTTTCTGGCA
>JAIQFE010000087.1 GCA_020073445.1 Terriglobia bacterium | reverse complement strand
CTAGGAGCTTGCTGAAAAACTCTGCAGGGGCGTAGCCTCTAAGCAGAAGCAAACGTCTTGTAGTAATGCGCGGACAAGATGAACATCAGGACGGAGTTTTCAGTTACATCGCACCGGAAGAACGGATTCCACAAGACCATCCGCTGCGAGCGATCCGTGGGCTAGTGGATCCGATCCTGAAGGAGATGTCGCCGCAGTTTGCCAGGATCTACGCCAACAACGGACGTCCTTCGATCCCACCCGAACGGCTACTGCGGGCGCTGCTGCTGCAGATCTTCTACTCGATCCGCAGCGAGCGGCTGCTGATGGAGCAGCTCGACTACAACCTGCTGTTCCGCTGGTTCGTGGGCATGAGCATGGACGAGCGCATGTGGGTACCGACCGTGTTTACGAAGAATCGGGAGCGCTTACTGAAGCATGCCATCGCGGAGAACTTCTTCGGGCGCGTGCTGCAGCTCGCCCAGCCGCATCTATCCGACGAACACTTCACCGTCGATGGCACGCTGATCGAAGCGTGGGCGTCGCAGAAGAGTTTCCGTCGTAAAGATGGTTCCGAGGATGGCGATGGGTCGAACTTCCACGGCACGGAACGCAAGAACGACACGCATCAGTCCGGGACCGATGCGGATGCGCGGCTGTATCGCAAGAGCAACCACGCCGAGTCGAAGCTGAGTTACCTGGGGCACACGCTGGTGGAAAATCGCAGCGGCATGATCGTGGGCACGTATGTGACGCGGGCCGATGGCTACGCCGAGCGCGACGCGGCCTTGCTGATGATGTACGAGAAACGCAAGCGCAGCGCGAAACGCTTCACGCTGGGCGCCGACAAGGGTTACGATGTAGCGGATTTTGTAGAGCGTCTGCGGGAGATGAATGTGGCGCCGCACGTGGCGCGTAAGAAGAAGGGGAGCGCCATTGATGAACGCACCTCGCGGCATGCGAGTTACAAGATCAGTCAGGCAAAGCGTTACTGGGTGGAGAAGCCGTTCGGATGGATGAAGACGGTGGGCGGCATGCGCAAGGTGAAGCTGCGAGGCATCGAGAATCTCTGGTGGTTGTTCACCTTCACTGCCGCGGCCTTCAACTTGTGGCGCATTCCAAAGCTCCGGGCCGCGGTGTGTTGAGCGGCGCTTCCGGGGCCCACTGAGAGGCCCGGTTGCCGACTGCGGGGGCGCCTCGCGACGCCTCCTTCTGCCGGTAACAGTGCTCCCTACGAAGTGCCAGTGGTGTTCCCGGACGCTATTTCAGCAAGCTCCTAGCTCCAGGATTTCGTCTAAAGATTTCAGAAATTCGGCGCGAGTCATGTCGTTTCATTGTATCAACAGCCCACAGAATTAGCGGTTGGATGTGGCCGCGTGCGTTCGCCTGCGGTGAGTATGTGCTGGTTCAGCGTGAAATAGAGAGAGGGCGCTCTCCGTTGAGTATTTCGCCCTTCGGGCGAACTCCTTAGAAGACCGTGGGCTGCAAGCCCAGTTCACCGCAGAGCTTCGAGATGGGCTCCTTGTCCAGCAAATGCCGCCTGAGGATGGCGACGTTCTCTTCCGGCGTGTAGTGCTTCGGTTGCTTTTTCATGCGTTCTCTCCATTACCTTACAGGGAGAACGCCTTCTCCACTTCCAGCTGAACCGGAACAGTACGGAAGGAATGAACCTTCAACCTACTGATCAAGGTCTTACACAAGCATCGTCGCGACGTCTACAGTCGACCGGTGGCCTTCAACGACCACGATCCCGCTTTCGGTCACGTAGTACAGGCTCCGGTCCCGCTCGTGGTCGAACCCGATGGTTGCGTCCTCAGGCACACGCACGTTCTTATCCAGGATGGCCCGCCGCACGCGGGCCCTCCTCCCGATATCGCAGTTATCGAACACCACCGAATCCTCCACCACTGCGCCCGAGTGCACTCTAACGTTGCGGCCCATCACCGATCCCCGCAACATTCCACCGGCAAGAATCGACCCGCCCGATACCACCGAATCGATGGCCTGGCCGCGCCGCCCTTGCTCGTCGAAAATAAACTTCGCGGGCGGATCCGTGTAACTCGCGGTACGCAGCGGCCATTGCCGGTTATACAGGTTCAGCGCCGGACTGATCGCCCGCAGATCCATGTTGGCGTCATAGAACGCATCGATGGTGCCTACGTCGCGCCAGTACGGCTCCTGGTTCGGAGGATCCCCGGGAATCCGGTTGGTCTGAAAATCGTAGGCGTACATCGGCGCGCGCCCTACCAGCGACGGCAGAATGTCGCGGCCGAAATCATGCGAGCTGTTTTCGTTCTCCGCATCCGCATACAGCTCGCGCAACAGAAGGTTGGTGGAGAAGATGTAGTTCCCCATCGACGCGTACACGCGATCCGGATCGCCCGGCATGGTCGGCGCGTCCGCGCGCTTTTCATGGAAGCCGACGATGGCGCCATCGGGCGCCGCTTCGATCACCCCAAACTCCGAAGCCTGTTCCTTAGGCACGGGGATCGCGGCGACGGTCGCCTGCGAACGCTTGTGCATATGGAACTCGATCATCTCGCGGATGTTCATGCGGTAGATGTGATCGGCGCCGAAGATCGCCACGTAATGCGGATCGGCCTGCTCGATCAGGTTGATGTTCTGATGCAGCGCGTCGGCTGTGCCGCGATACCAGTCCTCGCCGGGGGACCGCATTTGCGCGGGCACCGGGATGATGAAGTGCTGCTGCAGCAGCCCGCCCACTTCCCATCCTTCACTCAAGTGCTGCAGCAGGCTCTGGCTCTTGAACTGGATCAGAACGTAGATGGAATAGATCCCCGAGTTGACCAGGTTGCTCAGGACGAAGTCGACGATACGATATCGTCCCCCGAAGGGCGTGGCCGGCTTGGCCCGCTCCTTGGTCAGCGGTGAAAGCCGCGTCCCTTTTCCTCCCGCCAGCACGAACGCGAGCACCCTAGCCTGCATGGGGGTTATTGTGGCAGGCCAAAGGGGTGCATCGCAATATAATAGGCGCAGATCCTCACATTTAAGTGAATAGAGTGGACCGAAACCAACTACTAGTCGTGCTGCGCGAAAGGATCGTCCGATTCGCGGCATCTAGACTATCGGGGGGAGTTGCGGACGGAGCAGCCGACGATATCGCCCAGGAGGTTCTTCTGGTCCTGCACGAGAAATATCCGGCCCTCGATAGGGTGGAAGACCTGCTGCCCTTGTCGATCGAAATCGCCCGATTCAAGATCCTGGCGGCCCGGCGGAAGACCATCCGGCGAGGCGAGAATACTCAAGTATCGGTTGATGATCTCCCCTTGGCCGGCGGCGATCCGGGCCCTTTGGAGCAGGCGGTTCGGCGCCAACGGCTGGAGCAGCTGGAAGGCGCCCTGAAGGACTTGGGCGACCGGTGCAGGGAGATATTTCGCCTTAAGTTACAGGGGCTTAGCTTTATCGACATCCAGAAACAGTTGAACGTGGGTTCGATTAATACCTTATATACCTGGGACTTCCGCTGCCGCAAAGAACTGCGGGAGCGGCTGGGCCAGGATTGGGATCGGAAATGACTCCTGAAGAAGCCCGGAAACTGCTCGGCGGCTACGCCACCGGCTCGCTCAGTGAGGCCGAGCGGACGGCCCTATTTCAGGCCGCTCTGGAAGACCAGGAACTCTTCGACGAGCTCGCGGGGGAGCAGGTGCTGAAAGAGGTCCTGGACGAACCCGGCGCCCGGCAACGGCTAATCGCGGTTCTGGAACCGCCGAGGAAGCATCGGGCGTGGCTATGGGCTATGGTCGCGGCGACAGCGGCGGTCGCGGTCGTCATCGGAATTGTGGTGTCTCAGCGAACCCCGCCGCCGCCTCCCCAGCAGATCGCCCGGGTGATGAAATCGTCCGAGCCGGCGGAAGCCCCGGTAGCAGCGCCCGTTCCCGTCCTTAAGGCGGTCAAGCCAAAAGTCGCACCCGCTCTGACTGCTCCGGTGCCTCCACCACCACCGATCGCGGAATCGAGCAAAGACCTGCAAAAAGAAGACCTGCAGAAAGCGGAGTCAGAAAACAAGCTGGCGGATCAGGTTCAACAGACCCAACCAGTCGTGGCGCCACAAGCCGCGCCACCAGCGGCGGCCGGCGCGGTACGTCAATTCGCGGCGGCACGCGTGGCAACCGTGTTTGGGTTTAGCTACGCAGTGGGAGCCGACGGATTCCTGGTGATTACTCCGACAGCGTTAGGATTCCTGTCGGTCACGAATAACGACTCGGTCATCGCTCCCAGCGCTGCGGTCCCGGCGGGAACTCCGGTTCGGATCGCGATCCCGTCAGGTGCAACCAGCCTGGTAATCGCATTTTCGATGACGCCGGGAATTACCGGTGCGCCGGTGCGTCGCGACGGGGCTTCGGGAACAGTGACGGATCAGGATCCGCCGAATGGGAAAATCCTCATTCAACTTTTCCTGACACCAGTGACTCGATAAACTTCCGCTCGATCGGCCACGTGCCGGTGACCTGGTCCTTCTGTGCTTCGAAATGCCCGGCGATCAGAACGCTGCTGAGATCGCCCGCAGCTGGCTTGAGCTTCTCGCGGTCGAGCATCTTCTTGAGCAGATCGGTCACACTTGAAAACTGCGCGGCCATCTTGGCGGCATCGTCCGGAGCGGTGCAGTCCACAGTCATGCGCACTTCGAAAGCCTTCTGATCTGGTGAAGGAGCTAACGTGAAGACCGTGCCGCGCGCCCGCTCGAGCTGCGACCGGAATGGACCTAGACCCGCGGGCAAACTTTTCGCATCGGCAAAGACGTAGGGCGGGGCAGAGACCCAAATCGCGGCCGCCGGAATTGTCGGTGGATCTTTCCAGAATCCGGGAAAGATGAGGCGCGAGCCTTGAGGATCTCGCGCCACAGCCATGGCCAGCACGTCGCGCCGTAGCAGTGAGAAGGAAATCGTCTTGCCGGGCTGGCTGGCAGGCATGCTGCATGTGCCGCTGTCGCATTTGCCCTGATGCGATTGCGCGTAGGCGGACAACCGGTCCCACTTGAAGCGGCCCTGCACGGCGAAGTATTCGTCGCTATCGCGGAATCCAGCGGCGACTGCATCCAGGTCAGTGCGGTAATCGAAGCCGCTCTGCTCAACGAACTTCTTGTAGTCGGCTTCTTCCGTGCCTTGGGTGCCTGCCAACAAATCCAGGATGCCCGCCGAACGCAGCAGGCCGATGTTCATGTAGACGTGCAGGGAACGGTCCTGCGGAAGACACTGAACGAGCCTCACCGCATCGTACGGGCGCGAGTAAAACCAGTACCCCCAGATGCCCAGGAGCACGCCCAGCACGGCCGCGATGGCGGCGCCCTTCTTCATAAAAGTGGGGACTGCCTCCGATTTCGAAAACTCAGCGTACGCCTGTCCGTAGTGGCGCACCGAAATCGGCTGGCTGTCCCCATTTTTACACTGCCGCCACTGTCTCAGCCATGCGCGCCTGCTTCCACAAGGCGATGTACGGCTTCAGATCGGCCATCATTTTGGCGAACTGTTTGGGATCGAGTGATTGTGCACCATCGCTGACCGCCTTCTCCGGGTTCGGGTGCATCTCGACGATTAAGCCGTCGGCTCCGACAGCGACTCCCGCGCGCGCCAGTGCCGGAACCAGGCTGCGCTTTCCGGCCGCGTGGCTCGGATCGAGGATCACAGGCAGGTGCGTCATCTCGCTCAGGGCCGCGATAGCTCCGATGTCGCAGGTGTTGCGGGTCACGGTCTCAAAGGTGCGGATCCCGCGCTCGCACAGCATCACGTCCGGGTTCCCGTGGGCGACAATGTATTCGGCCGACATCAGCAGTTCTTTGACCGTGGCGCTGAGACCACGCTTCAGCAGGATGGGACGGCCGCACTTGCCTAGCGTCTTGAGCAGCGCGAAGTTCTGCATGTTGCGTGCGCCGATTTGCAGAACGTCGGCGTACTCGGCCACCAGACTCACGTCGCGGTCGCTCATCACTTCTGTGACGATGCCGAGCCCGGTCAGCTGGCGAGCCTTCGCCAGCAGCTTCAGACCTTCTTCTTCGAGGCCTTGGAAATCGTAGGGCGAAGTCCGCGGCTTGAAGGCGCCGCCGCGCAGCAGCTTGGCTCCGTGCTTGGCGACGATCTCGGCCGATTCCAGAATCTGCTTCTCGCTTTCGACCGAGCAGGGTCCGGCCATGACGACGAAGTCGTCGCCGCCGATGGTGGCGCCGTGCACCTTGATCTCCGTCTTTTCTGGACGAAATTCCTTGCTGACGAACTTGTACGGAGCCGAGATGCGGACCGCCTTTTCCACCTGGGGCATGGCTTCGAGCGATTCCAGGCAGGCGGTGACATCGCCCATCCCGACCGCGCCGATCACCACGCGCTCCTCGCCTTCAATGGAGTGAACCTTGTAGCCGAACTCTTCAATACGAGCGCGCACCTGGGCCACCTCCTCCTTGGTCGCATGCAGCTTCATGGAAATAATCATCTTCCGCTTCCCCCAAACTAAAAAACCCACTCTTTCGAGTGGGTTCGTTTTGAAATTCCGAATAGGCCCACTCGTCCGTTTCAGCCGCTAAAGTAGCGGAACCAAAATCGATACGAGCTAGCAAAACTGCGATTCATGAAGTTAGATTGTATCACAGCAAGGCAAGTCCAGACCAGGAACCAGAATCAGGGTAGAGGGTTGAGCCACTTCAGGCCGGCGAACCTGGCGAAGTCGGTATTGGAGGAGCAGAGTTCTGCTCCGTGTTCGATCGCCAATGCAGCCAGGAATCTACCAGATCACGTCCGGATACGCAGGGTTGCACTTCACGATCGGACCCAGCTGCGAATGCTCCGCCACGAGATCAGCATTAAAGGAATAACACCTGCCATCAGGCTCAGGCTCGACGGTTCCGGGGAGATTATTAGAACTATGTCGCCGGTCGGGTGGGTGGGATTGTTCATATCCCCGATCCACTCGAAACTCGTGGCCGGCGAATCGAACAGTCCAATGAAGTAGCTCGCCAGGTAGACGCCGGGAGCCATGGGAAGTCCGCCATTCACCGTAAAATAGAAGCCCCCCACCGGAACAGCCGGACCACCGACCCCGAAACCGCACGAACCAAACGGGCCCGCGCCCATGGTGGCAAACTCAGTGCCAAAAACGAAACATCCCAAACCCGGGTAGCCCGAAACCAAATCCCTGGTGAACGTCCAGTTAATCGCGCCGTCGGTCACGGTAAACGGAGTGAAAACCGGAGAAGAAAGATCCGTTATGAAGGTAGGCGTCTCGAATGAAAATGAGAAGCTCTGGATCGGTCCACTGACTGCGGAATAGTTGACCGTGTATATGATGCCGGCCTCACCAGAGCCGGCAATGCAGATCGCTAGGAGCTTGCTGAAATAGCGTCCGGGAACACCACTGGCACTTCGTAGGGAGCACTGTTACCGGCAGAAGGAGGCGTCGCGAGGCGCCCCCGCAGTCGGCAACCGGGCCTCTCAGTGGGCCCCGGAAGCGCCGCTCAACACACCGCGGCCCGGAGCTTTGGAATGCGCCACAAGTTGAAGGCCGCGGCAGTGAAGGTGAACAACCACCAGAGATTCTCGAT
>JAIQFE010000010.1 GCA_020073445.1 Terriglobia bacterium | reverse complement strand
GGTGGTTGTTCACCTTCACTGCCGCGGCCTTCAACTTGTGGCGCATTCCAAAGCTCCGGGCCGCGGTGTGTTGAGCGGCGCTTCCGGGGCCCACTGAGAGGCCCGGTTGCCGACTGCGGGGGCGCCTCGCGACGCCTCCTTCTGCCGGTAACAGTGCTCCCTACGAAGTGCCAGTGGTGTTCCCGGACGCTATTTCAGCAAGCTCCTAGAACGTCGGGGGCGTCACCATCGATGACTGTTCCGAGGGGACGCCAGCGTGCGGCCATCCGCGCACTGACGAAACCCTTGGCGATACTGATCAGCGGGACGCCACAGGCGGAAGCGACGTGGCCGGCGGCGGAATCATAACCCACGAACAGCTTCGAGCGAGCGATTTCGGCGGCGAATGGCGCGAATGCTCCATCGTGGGTTCTCATGCCCGGCATTAACGCGCGTTCGACGCGCTCGCGTTCCGCGGCGGTACCACCCTTGTCTACGAGGATGGTCGCGCCGGTCGCGGCCAGCAGCCGCAGTAGCTCTCGCTCGAAATCGTCATTCAGGTGCTTGGCGGGGTTTTCACCGACACCAAGGCTGACGGTGATATCGAACGGCGGACCTGTGGCTGGGCGGGGCGCGACGTAAGGACGGGCTTCCGGATCGTCTGCCCAACGAGCTGCGAGATCGGGAAGTCTGTCATTGCCATCGCCTCCGAATGACCTGCTCTCGAAAAACCGATATCGATCGTCGGGGCAGACGCGGATCAGGCCAAGCTGCGTGAGCCGGGAGTCCGGATCGAGGACCAACCTGTCGTCAAACCACAACGCCGCGGATGCCTGCAGGCGGTCACGCAATGAGCCGCTGCGGGCGTAAGGGACATCGCGATGAACAATGCGCGGATCAGCCTCGAACAGCTCATAGTTCTTGCGTGGCCCGACGAACACGATCTCCGCGGACGGGTAACGGCGCTTGGCGGCATCGAGCAAGACGCTGGTGACCGCGACATCCGCGCCTAGCGTGATCCGGGAGAGCACATAAACGCGGTCTGTAGCCGGCCATAGGCCGGCTCTACCTATGACGCGGCGGGTGCGGGCGATCAATTCCGGACAGGCCCGGGCGATCACTTGCGAGAACAGGCGCGCGTAGGTGTCGCACAGGCGAGGCTCGAACAGGTCACCTAAGCGTTCCACCACGATGGAAAACAGCGCGCGCCCCTCGTCTTCGGCGATCGCACGATCGAGCAATTCTGAGGACCAAGGTTGTCCCCGCAGGCAGAGATCCAGAAGCTCGTTACAGGTACTTGCCAACCAGCAGCTCCAGCTTCTTGCGAGTGGCCTCGGGAATCGCCTTGCGGTCGGTAATCAGGGCGTTCGCCAGCGCCGATCCGCACTTGCAGGTGCGCATTTCCGGGATCGCGGCGACCGCGGCCTTCACCAGCTTGGCGGCATTGGCGGCATTCTGCGTGAGGTTGGCGATGATGTCGTTCACGGTAACCGCGTCATGCTCGGGATGCCAGCAATCGTAATCGGTCACCATGGCGATGGTGGTGTAACAGATCTCCGCTTCGCGCGCTAGCTTGGCTTCCTGAAGGTTGGTCATGCCGATGACGTCTACTCCCCAGCTTCGATACATGTTGGATTCGGCAAGAGTCGAAAACGCCGGGCCCTCCATGCAAAGGTACGTGCCGCCCAGCTTGACGCGCACGCCCGCATCCTGACCGGCGGCATAGGCGACGTCGGCCATCTGGGTGCAAATGGGATGCGCGAAGCTGATGTGCGCGACCAGTCCTTCGCCGAAGAAACTGGATATCCGGCCGCGGGTACGATCGATGAACTGGTACGGGACGACGAAATCGAGAGGCTTGTGCTCTTCTTTGAGCGAGCCCACCGCGCTGAGGGAGATAATGCGCTCGACGCCCAGCGCTTTCATGCCCCAGATGTTGGCGCGGAAGTTCAGTTCCGAGGGCGAGGTGCGGTGTCCACGGCCGTGCCGCGCAAGAAACGCCACTTCCCGTCCGCCAAGATGGCCCACGATATAGGCGTCCGAAGGCTCGCCCCAGGGCGTCTGGACCACACGCTCTTCATGTCTTTCGAATCCCGGCATGGAGTACAGTCCGCTGCCGCCGATGATGCCAATGGTTGGTTTCATGCTTGTATCAATTCCAAGAGCACTCCGCCGGTTGAGGCGGGGTGGATAAATACGTAGAGGTGTCCGCCGGCGCCGGCGCGAGGCTCGTTCAGCAGACGCGCACCCGCGGATTTGAGCCGCTCGACAGCCGCGCTCAGGTCGGGGACCGTGAGAGCCACGTGATGCAGTCCTTCGCCGCGCTTGTCGATGAACTTCGCGATCACCGAATCGGGGCCTGTGGCTTCCAGAAGCTCGATGCGCGATTCGCCCACGGGAAGCATCGCGGCGTGAACTTTTTCGACCGCGACCGTTTCCCGCAGTGATACAGTCAAGCCGAGCTGGTCGCGATAGAACTGCAGCGCCTGATCGATCGAGCGCACTGCGATCCCTAAGTGATTAATTCTTGAGCCAGTCATTCAGAATTGTGTAAGGATCGCGCTGGTGTGCCGCGACCTCGCGTCCGGCTGTCAGAAACATTTCGGCAGAGAAGCGATCCAGCATCCGGTCACGCAGCATTTCCCGCAATCGGGCAGCCCAGATTTGCGCGGATCGCTCTTCGCTGCGACCTCGCGGTTCCGCGCGCCTGGCAGCCGCCAGCACATCCGCCACGCCCTTGCCTTCTAGCGCCACCGTGTTAACGATTTCGACCTCCGGGCCGTGCGCCAGACCCATCGCCGCATGGATGTCGCGCTGCAGCTTATCCGCGCCGGGGAGATCGGACTTGTTGATGACGAACACTTGAGCGATCTCCATGATACCCGCTTTGAGCGTCTGGACATCGTCTCCCGCGCCCGGCGTCAGCACCACCAGCGTCACGTGAGCCAAACGTGCGATCTCGACTTCGTCCTGTCCAACGCCGACAGTCTCCACCAGCACGACATCGCGGCCCGCGGCATCGAGCAGCATGGTCATTTCGGTCGTCGCGCGCGCGAGGCCTCCGAGCCATCCTCGGGTTGCCATCGAACGGATGAAGACACCCGGATCGGCATGGTGCTCCTGCATGCGGATGCGATCGCCCAAGACGGCGCCACCGGAGTAGGGGCTGCTGGGGTCCACCGCGATCACGCCGACGGTCTTCCCTTCCTTGCGAATCAACCGGGCACATTGGTCGCACAAAGTGCTCTTACCCGCCCCGGGGGGCCCGGTGACGCCGATAATCAAAGCTCGTCCGGTGTACGGGAAAAGCTCGCGCAGCAGGGGCTCGGCTTCCGGATGGCGGTTCTCGATCCAGGTTGCGGCGCGGGCCAGCGCGCGCAAGTCGCCGTCGACGATTTTCTGCGCGGCGTCGGTCATGTATTAGCTCTTGAGCAGCTGCCGGGCGATCACCATGCGCTGGATTTCGCTAGTCCCCTCGCCGATGGTGCACAGTTTCGCGTCGCGGTAAAACTTTTCGACCGGATAGTCCTTGATGAACCCATAGCCGCCGTGAATCTGGACCGCTTCGTTGGCGACGCGCACCGCGACCTCGGACGAATACAGCTTGGCCATCGAAGATTCCTTGTTCACCGATGCTCCGGTGTCCTTGAGCCAGGCAGCGCGCAGCGTCAACAGCCGCGCCGCGTCGATCTCCGTGGCCATGTCGGCCAGCTTGTTCTGGATCGCCTGGAATTCCGAGATGAAGCGTCCGAACTGTTTCCGCTGCTTGGAATACTTGAGCGCCGCCTCGTAGGCCCCCTGCGCGACGCCGACGCTTAGAGCGGCAATGGAGATCCGGCCACCGTCCAGCACTCGCAGGCTGTCGATAAATCCCTCGCCCTGCTTGCCGATCAAGTTCGCAGCCGGCACGCGGCAATCGGTAAAGATCAGCTCGCCCGTAGGCGAGCACCGCATGCCCAGCTTATTTTCTTTTCTGCCAGCGCGGAAACCAGCCGTGCCTTTTTCGACGAGGATCGCCGAGATGCCATGCGTTCCCTGCGCCCGGTCCGTCATCGCCATGATGACGAAAACATCGGCCATGTGCGCGTTGGTGATGAAGGTCTTGCTGCCGTTCAGCACCCAGCAGTCGCCCTGACGAACGGCGGCAGTCCGTGTGCCGCCGGCGTCCGAACCGGATTCAGGTTCGGTCAGCGCCCATGCTCCGATCAATTCGCCAGATGCGAGCTTGGAGATGTACTTCCGGCGCTGCGCGTCGTCGCCCGCAAGATAGATGTGATTCGCGCACAGGGAAACATGCGCCGCGATACTCAGCGCGATAGACGGATCCACGCGGGCCAGCTCTTCGACCAGGATCGCATAGTCCACGTAGCTGTAACCCGACCCGCCCAACTCTTCCGGAAACACCGCGCCGAGCACGCCCAGCTCGCCGAGCTTGCGGAATATCTCCACCGGGAACTGCTGCGATTCATCCCACTCCATGACGTGCGGCAGCATTTCCGCTTCGGTGAACGCTCGAATGGTTTTGCGAAGCTGGTGGTGTTCTTCGGTGAATCCGAAATCCATGGGTTGACTGGAACGCTTCCCGGAGCTAAACGATCTCTTCGCGCTGCTGGTCCCAGCGAACCGTGCGGCCTTCGCGATAGCTGTCCACAGCCATACGGCAGGCGATCGAGACGCGATAGCCCAACTCGAACGGACAATTCGGCTCGCCACCCAGCCGGACACAGTCGAGGAAATTCTGCAAATGGGCCTGCGGGATGTGCGCCGTGCGCCCGACAGCTTCCTGCAGATCGGGCCGGTTCACTTTCTGCGGCACATAGCGGACCTGGCTGGCGCGCGTAATCGATCCATGCGTGCCCAGCACGTCTTCGGTGACTCCCAGCTGATTGTTCCCAAGGCCCGATACCCAACTGACCAGGATTTCTTCGGGCTGCTGCAGTGTCACGCTGACGGTATCCGGAACCTGGCGGCCGTCTTTCCACAGGTAGATGCCGCCCTTCATGGTGGCCGATTGCGGAATGTCCAGATTCAACGTCCCGTACCAGAAGCTCAACTGCTGGCTCATGTGCTCGAAGACGCTTCCGCCGGAGTAATCCCAAAAGTATCGCCAGTGGACGAACCGGTTTGGATCGAACTCGTGCTGCGGCGCATCGCCCAGGAAGGCGGCCCAGTCCAGACGGTCGGGCGTCATATCCGGCGTCAGCAGAGCGGGCCGAGCCCACTGCGGCTTGTTCGCCGGCGTGTTGCGATGCATCTGCATGCTGATCGCTGTGATCTTTCCTAAGCGGTCCGGCCGAGAGAGAAATTGATGGACGTCGGTAACATGCCCGGTGGAGCACGCCTGGTGGCCGACCTGGACCACGTGACGGCGGCGGTCGCCTTCGTAGACCGCGCGCATCGCCTTGGCTTGAGCTACGCTCAATGCCATCGCTTTTTCGAGATACACGTGCTTGCCGGCCGCGATCGAATCGCAGAACTGCTGCGCGTGAAGATGCTGGGGCGTCGCGATGATCACGGCGTCTACGGAAGGATCGTCCAGCAGACTCCGGTAATCGCTGTGGATCGCCGCGCCGGGCGCTGTCCCCGCGGCCGTCTCCAGGCGCTTGGCGTAGACGTCGGCAAATCCCGCAATTTCAGTATTGGCGCAGGCGCGGATATGATTGACCAGCTCCATCCCGCGGTCGCCAGCACCAATGATGCCGATGCGAATGCGGTCGTTGGCTCCCAGGACGCGGGCGGGCCCAGCGGCCAGGGTCCCGGCCAGGCCGTAAGCGACCTTGCCGACGAAATTCCGGCGGGAATCCATCTATTTTCAGTGTACCAACGCGGTCATTCCAGGTGCTTGTGGAACCGCAGGACGCTGATCCACAGGATCGTCACGCCAAAAACGCCTAAGGCGAGCAGCTCCGGCCACAAAGTATCGATCCCCGACCCCTTCAGGAAGATGCCGCGCACGATTTCCAGGAAATATCGCATGGGATTGAAGAACGTGAACCACTGCACCGCCTGGGGCATGCTGCGGATCGGGAACGTAAATCCGCTCAGCATCTGGAACGGCTGAAATAGCAGGAACGTCGCCAGGTTGGCCTGCTGCTGGGTGTGAGAAATGGTCGAAATCAGCAGGCCCGCGCCCAGCGTCGTCAGGATGAACAGCAGCGACGCCAGGCACAGCAGCCAGAAGCTGCCGGCGAAAGGCATGTCGAAGATCACCAGCGATGCGCCCAGCACCAGCAGCATGTCCCAGAAACCGATCACCACGAAAGGCAGCGTCTTTCCCAGAATCAGCTCGGCCGGACGAATCGGCGTGACCATGAGCTGCTCCATGGTCCCCAGCTCCTTTTCCCGGACGATCGCCATGGTGGTTAGGGACAGAGTCACCAGCATGATGATGTTGACGATCACGCCGGGGATGAAATAATTGCGGCTCTTGAGTTCGGGATTGAACCAGACGCGCGCCTCGGTGAAGACCTGGGGAACCGCGGGGTGCATGGGCACGCCTGCCGCGACCAGTTTTTGCCGCTGGCGATTCGCCATCACGTCGCCGGTAAAGCGAGCGATGGTCTGGCCGGCGTAACCGGAGACGATGGAGGCGGCGTTGGAATTGGTGCCGTCGAGCAGGACCTGGACGCTGGTCGGGCGGCCGCGTTCGACATCCCGGGCGAATCCCGGGAGGACGCGGATCACGCCGTCGACTTGGCCGCGATCCATAGCGAGCTGCATTTGCTTCTCGTTCTCCGGCATGGATGCAATGATGAACCGGCCGGACCCCACGAACTGCGAGTACAGCTCACGGCTCTGCGGGCTTTGATCCTGGTCCATCCAGGCGATCTTGGCCGTATTGACGTCCAGATTCGCCGCGTAGCCGAAAACCAGCAACTGAATCAGCGGCGGGAGGAACAGCATGCCGCGCATGCGCGGGTCGCGAAAGACCTGCAGGAATTCCTTGCGAATCATGGAGCGGAGGCGTTGTCTCATGGCGTAATCCTCACGCGATTTTCTGCCTCAGTTTTCGGACAGCCAGGAAGGAAATGCCCACCGCGTACACAATCAACAGCAGCAGATCGAACCACAGCAATTGCAGTCCCGTGCCCTTCAGGAAAATCCCCTTGGTCATGTCGATGAAGTAGCGGGCCGGAATGATAACGGAGATCACGCGAATGATCCACGGCATATTCGCGAGGGGGTAGATGAAGCCCGACAGCAAGAACGCCGGCAGAAACGAGGTCAGCGTACCCATCTGATAGGCCGCGAGCTGGTTTCGGAACATGGCAGAGATGTAAAGTCCCCATGCCAGCGCCCCATACAGGAAAACGCATGCGGAAAACAGCAAGAGCACCGGACTGCCCTTCAGCGGCACTTTGAAGATAACCACGCCCACGAACAAGGCGATCAGCATGTCGGTCAGCCCCAGCAGAAAATGCGCGGAGAGTTTTCCGAGCGCCATTTCAATAGGACGCACCGGCGTCGAAAGCAACTGTTCCATGGTCCCGTTTTCCCATTCGCGCGCGATGGTCAGCGACGTGAGCAGCGCCGCGATGATCATGGTGATCACGCCAATCAGCCCCGGGACGATAAAATTTCGCGAGAGCAGATCGGGGTTGTACCAGACGCGAACACTGGCGTCCACGGGAGGCTGAAGAACGCTGCCCGCGCGCATGCTTTGGGCGTCTTCGCGAGCGTGGCGCGCGTAGGTCTGAACCAGACCCTCCGCGTATCCCTGGGCGATGGAAGCCGTGTTCGAATCGGCGCCGTCCAGCAGAATCTGCACCGGAGCTTCCTTGCCGGCGAGAAGATTGCGCGAGTAATCGTACGGAATCGCGACGCCGACCAGGATGCGCCGCTGATCCATGGCGCGTTCTATAGGCTTGTAGGAATCGACTTCGTCCACGATCTGAAAATATCGCGAGCCGCGAAACTCCTGAACCAGGTTTTGGCTCACCGCGCTGCGGTCGGCGTCATAGATCATCGTCGGGATCCGGTCGACGTCCAGGCTGAGCGCATACCCGAAAAGCAGCAGTACCATGACAGGCTGCGTCAGGGCGGCCATCAGACTGCGAGGATCGCGAATGATGTGCAGCAGCTCTTTGCGAGCCATCGCGCTGGTTCGTCTAAAGTTCATTTGGCCACCGCGCGTTCCTGCTCTTCGATCAACCCCACGAACACGTCCTCCATGGACGGCGGAATCGGCTCCAGCGCGCCGATCTTGATTCCGGCGCCGGCCAAAGCAGACTGGATTTCCGGCATCGCACGCGCTTCGTCGTCCACTTTGATATGCAGTCCGCTTCCGAACACCGCGACGTCTACGATGGCGGGACGGCCCCGTAGCGCCTTCATGGCTCCCAACAGGTCCGTGGTTTCGAGCATCAGCAGATGGCGCTCGCCGAATGCGGTCTTCAGCTCCGTCGGCGAACCGAGCGCGATGACGCGTCCGCCATACATCAGCGCGACGCGGTGGCAATACTCGGCCTCGTCCATATAGTGCGTAGTGACGAAGATGGTGTGGCCCGCCTCGGAAAGCCGGTAAATCAGATCCCAGAAATTTCGCCGCGCCACCGGATCCACACCGCTAGTGGGTTCGTCCAGAAAAAGAATGGGAGGCTCGTGCAGGATCGCGCAGCCCAGCGCGAGGCGTTGTTTCAGACCGCCGGGAAGTTCGCGCGTCGAGGCTTTGCGGCGGTCTTCCAGGTTGGCCATGCGCAGAACGTAGTCGCGGCGCTGTGCAAGCTTTTCGGGAGACACGCCATAAACGCCACCGAAAAACTCGATGTTTTCCTCCACCGACAGATCCTCATAGAGCGAGAACTTCTGCGACATGTAGCCGATGTTCTGGCGGACCAGTTCCGACTGCGTCGCGACGTCGTAACCGCCTACAGTGGCCCGGCCTGACGTGGGCGCCAGCAGTCCGCACATGATGCGAATGGTGGTCGACTTCCCCGCCCCGTTGGGACCCAGGAATCCGAAGATTTCGCCGCGCGCGACGTCGATCGATACATTGTCGACCGCGACGAAATCACCGAAGCGCTTGACCAGCTTCTCGATGCGGACCGCGGGTCCATTGCCGTTCTTAGGCTGCATGCGGTCCCTCCTGGCCGCTTGCTGGCCCGCGCAGTTCTGTGCACTGGGGTCCCGCACTTGGCACCGAACCGCGAACGTCAGTGAGCGGCCATCTTCTAGGCAGCATGGGCCACTTCTTCCTTGCGCTCCAGCGCGATAAACACGTCTTCGAGCGAGGGCACGATGCGCTGGTACGTGAATGGGGTCAGCTTCAGCAAGCTCTCGACCGTAGTCACGCGCTCGTCAACAAACAAGTGATATTCGATGCCGGCATGATATACGCCCAGCACGCCCGGTTGGCTTTCGAGCAGTGGCCGGGCTTCTTCCGGATGCGGGAAATGGACCCGGTAACAGTTCTCCTCCAGGCTCTCCTTCAGCTTCGCTGGGGCGTCGCAGCGGATCAACCGTCCTTTGTGCATCATGCCCACGCGATTGGCACGCTCGGCTTCGTCCAGATACGCGGTAGACACGAGAACCGTCAGGCCTTCGCTCACCAGCTGGTAGAGGATCGCCCAGAAATCCCGCCGCGAAACCGGATCCACACCGTTTGTAGGCTCATCCAGAAATAAGACACGGGGCTTGTGCAACAGCGTACACATCAGCGCGAGCTTCTGCTTCATGCCGCCAGAGAGTTTCGCAGCTTGGCGCGTACCGAACGGTTCCATGCGCGTCATCTGCATGAGCTGTCCGCTCAATTCCTCGCGTTCACGGCCGATCACGCCAAACAGATCGCCATAGAACGCCATATTCTCGTTCACCGTGAGATCGCCATACAGGCCGAAACGCTGCGCCATGTAACCGATCTGATCCTTGACCTGATCGAGCTCTTTCGACACATCGTGGCCGGCGACAATCGCCTTGCCTTCGGTCGGGTCCATCAAGCCGCACAGCAGGCGCATGGTGGTGGTCTTACCGGCTCCGTCCGGACCCACCAGAGCGAAAATCTCGCCCTCCTGGATTTCCAGATCCAGATGACTCACAGCGGTGAGCGCGCCGAAGCGACGGGTCAGCCCCTGTGCCGTGACAATGCTCACAAAAGTATTTCTCCGTCGACGGGCATGTTGTTCTTCAGCTCCTGGTGCGGATTGTCGACGTCGATCTTGATCCGGTACACCAGCTTCACCCGCTCTTCCTTGGTCTGAATCTGCTTCGGCGTGAATTCCGCTTCGGACGAAATGAATGAGATGCGGCCCTCGTAGGTCTTGCCCTTGAACGAATCCGTGCTGAGCTGCACCTTGCCGCCCAGCTTGATCCGCCCTAGATCGGTTTCATTGATATACGCGCGCAGCCACGGGTGTGCGATATCCCCCAGGCTCACGATAGTAGTTCCGGCGGCGATCACTTCGCCCGCTTCCGCCGACTTCACCAGGACCACGCCATCGATGGGCGCGAAGATCGTCGAATCGGCGATCTGCGTCTGCGTCATGCCGACTTGTGCGCGCGTGCGGTCGATCTCCGACCTTCGCGCAGCAAGTTCCTCTTGCTTGCGCCGCAGCTCGATCCGATTCGCTTCCGCGGTCTGCACCGCTGCCTGGGACCGGGCCACCTGGGCACGCGCTCCGGCGATTTCTTCCTTGCGCGGGCCCTCCTGTACCAATGCCAGGCGATCCTGCGCCTGCCGAAGCTGCGCCGCAGTACTGTCGAGTTTCGCGCGGGCCTGGTCGTACTGCGACTTCGAAATATCCTCGCGCGAGAATAGCGTTTGCGCGCGTTCCCAATCCGACTTCGCCTGGTCGTTCCAGGCTTTCGCGTCCGCAACGGCCGATTGCGCCTGCTGTATCTCTTGCGGACGGCTTCCCGCCAGCAGTTCATCCAGCTTCGCCTGCGCCTGCGCCAGCTCCGCCCGGCGCGTGGAGATGTCGCTGTCGATGGTCGCGGCCTGGTATTCGATCGAGGTCTGCAATTGCTGCAAGGAGGATTGCGCCGACGCGACCGCAGCTTGGTCGCGCAGCAGTTGCTGCTCCAACTGTGCGGAATCGAGCTTCGCGATCAGGTCGCCCTTCTTCACGAAATCGCCTTCGCGCACCGCCAGCTCCGTCATGCGTCCCGCCGTTTTAAAGGAAAGGTCCACCTGCGTGAGCTCCAGATTGCCGGACACTGGGATAATATTGGTGTTGTGATTCCTGGCTTCGGAATACCAGTACCACGCACCGCCGCTCGCGGCGGCCAGCACCAGAAGAATCAGGACTACTCGTCGTTTCTTCATTTCTGGACATACTCCTGAATGGCGCCGGTGGCCGTAGCTAATTCCAACCGGGCAAGGTTGTAGTTATAAAGCGCATCCACCTGGTTATCGCGCGCGCGATCCAAGCGGGTTTGCGCATCCGTGACCTCGAGCGAATTCGCCACGCCGGCTTGGTACCGGCGCTGGGCTTGTTCCAGTTCGCTCTGCGCCAGCGTCAATCCCTCACCCGCCGTCTTCACCTGGCTGTCGGCCGAACGCAGGCTGTCGAGCGCCAGCCGTACATCCAGTTCCACCTGCAACCCTAAGTCGCGCGTGCGAATTTCTTCTTCACGAACTTGCAGCAGACTTTCCTGCTTACGCGAAGATCGCCGCCCGCCGTCATACAACGGCACCTTGAGCTGAACCCCGATGGTATGCGTCGGATGCGCACCCACGATCTCGTTTCCGATGGTCCCGTAGTCGCCGTACGCGGAGACCGAGGGCAGCCGCTCGGCTTCCACTGCCGAATAGTTCATGCGGGCAGTCTGCTGGTGCTGCTGCTGCGCCTTCAGGTCGGAGCGGCCCTTACGCGCGGTTTCGAGAAGCGATTCCACCGCGGCGGTATCCACCGGCTGATAGGAGAGCTTGTCACTCAGCTGAACATCCACTTTCAGATCGAGGCCCATGGCCCGCAACAGCTGCAGGACCGCCCGGCGGCGATTGTTCTCGGCCACGATCAGGCGCTGGCGATCGTTTGCCAACTGCACCTGCGCGCGCGTGACTTCGATACCCGTTCCGGTGCCGGCGTCCTTCTGCGACTGCGCCAGCCGCAGCAGGGCCTCGGAAAGTTCGACATTGGCGCGCGCCGCCTCGTATGCGGCGTCCTCGCGCAGGCTGGCGAGATACGCACGAGCCACCTGCTCGCTGACTTGGTCTTTGGTCACATCCAGATCCGCTTTGGCGGCCTGCAAACCGGTGCGCGAGGCCTGATACTTGCGGATGGTCGTGAAATCCAGCACCGTTAATTGCGTGGAGGCGCGCGCGTCGAAGATACTGAAGGGCCCCACAATGCTCGGAATCGAGAATCCCGGAAAACTGAAGTTGAAGCCGAACGTGTGCAGGTTGACGGTTTGGCTGCGCTCGTTCACCGTGCCATCGACATTGGGAAAAAACGCCGAACGAGCCTGATTCACGTGCGTTTCCGACACCCGGACCGATTGCTCGGCCAGCGCCACACGGGCGCTGCCTTCAGGCGTCAGGGCGATGTCCACGGCGCGCTTCAGGGTCAATTGCATGACGTCCTGCGCAAACCCCAACGGGGCAAGAAGTACGAGTGCGGGTAGGAATCGTTTCATATCAGTCACTCCCTTTGGATGCCGGGGCACGAAACCCTGCGGCAACGAACTGCACCGTCCGGTCCACCAGCGCCTCGCGGTCGGAAATATCACACACTCCGTTGGTGATTCTAGGGAAAATTCTCCCCCACAGCATGGTGTGCGTCATCACTCCTACCGAAAAATGCAGTCGCCACAGGATCTCCGAGGGCGGCAGTTCCGGCAGCGCCTTGGACAACGCTTCGACGAAACGCCGCGACACCGGAACCAGATGTTTATGGAAAACGCGCTCGACAAACAGCTCCGGGTTAGAGAGGATCCTTCCGATCAGCGGCACCAGCGCGTCGACTTTGACCTGCATGACCGGGGCCATGAACGCTGTCAGGATCTGCTCAACGGTAGGATTCGGACCCGCGGCATCCAGAAGCTCGAATCGCTTCTTGTTGACCGGCTCGATGCGGCGGGCCACAATCGCGTCGATCAGGCTATCTTTGGTCTGAAAATGATAGTTAATAGCGGCGAGATTGACGTCCGCGGCGGAGGTGATATCGCGCAGGGAAGTGCCGTCAAAGCCATTCATTCCAAATAGCTTCTCCGCGGCGTCCAGTATCTTGACCTTGGTGTCGGTCCTTTCAGTCATACGTTCGTTTCAATCATACGACTGAATCCTGAGAGCCGTCAAGCAGATCTTTCCTAAGGTGTGCAGATTGTTCCGGGAAAACTACCGGGGCAAAACCGCCAGGAACCTTAGTACTTCCGTGCCACCAGCAGCTTAGGAGGTACTAGGCTTTGGAATGAATCGTGCACTCCAGCTTCAAAGTTAGGAGTAAGCGTCCCATTTATGGATCCCCGGGTTTTTGCCTTCATTCCATCTTTGTTGGTAGCCGCGTTGATTTGTGCCGGGTTCATCATCCGGAGTGTTGTGCGAGGCTTTTCTCTACCGCAGTGCTGGCGTTGCGGAGCGCCCAAAGTGAGGCGATCCCGCTCAGACGGCTTTCTGGATGCGGCCGCATCCGTGGTCTTGCTCCGGCCCTTCCGCTGCACAGGATGCCGGGCACGATTCTACGCGCCGCGTTTTCTGGAACCTGCCCAGTTGAAGAGGCGCGTCAGGCCTTCGACGGCGAGAGGACTGGCGCATTCGCCAGCAGCCCGTCTTCAAACCCAAAATCCGGCTTAGGAAAGCCATTATTGCGGACGTACCACCGGTGGGTCTCTTTTAAGCCCGCGACGAAGTCCGTAGGTTTGAATTTCAACACCCTCTGAGCCTTGGCTGTGACGAGGGTGATCGGTGGAACGTCCAGGTACATTCCGAAATACAACTTCGGACCCATGGGATGCCCGCCCGCGCGAAGGATATATTCGCGCGGGATCCGGACAAACTTAGGTTGCTTGCGGCAGGCTTTGGCGAAGGCTTCCACGGCCTCCGTCTGGGAAATCGGCCGGGGATTGGCGATGTTGAACGCGTGCCCGATGGCGGCTGGTTCGTCGATAGCGCGTATCGCCGCCTTCACCAGGTCCTTAATATAAACGAACTGCATCAGGCGGCGGCCGTCGCCCGGAACAATGATGGCGCGGCCGGCGCGCAAACGATCCCAGAAAAACGCTTCGCGATAAAACGGATTGCCCGGCCCGTAAATGTAGGGCGGACGCAGCGTCACCACCGGCAGTCCGATCCGCTGATGCAGGCGGAAAAGGGCGCGTTCGCTCATGGCCTTGTTGCGGACGTACAACTCAGGTGCGTCATCGGGAGCCAGAGCGTCGCCTTCGTGGTGATTCAGCCCGTCGCCGTACGCCGCGACGCTCGACATGAATACGTAGCGCTTGATATTGTCGCCAGCCGCGCGCACCGTGGCTTCCACGTGGCCCGCGGTGGTGCCGCGTTCCCAATCGTAGACGTTGTCGAAGACCAGCTCGAATTTCGTCCCGGCCAGTGCGGCGCGCACGGCCTGCGCGTCATTGCGGTCGGCCATGATATTTCGGACTTTGCGGCCCAGGTTATGCTTGGCGCGGCGGTGCATCACGGTGACGCTGTGGCCGGCTTTCAGGAGCTCTGCCACCAACGTCTGGCCGACGAATCCTGTTCCTCCTATAACGAGGGAATTCATGGGCAGACATTCATAGGCAAGCCGGGCGCGCGCGAGGCGAGATCAGTCGTAATACTCCAGGCCCAAGTGCGTGATCAGGTCCTCGCCGCGCATCCACCGGAGCGTATTCTTCAGCTTCATCAACTGGATGAAGATGTCGTGCTCAGGGTAGAGCCCGGGCGCGGTCATAGGAGCCTTGAAATAGAACGAAAGCCATTCCTGGATGCCCCGCATCCCGCAGCGCTGCGCCAAGTCCATAAACAGAACCAGGTCCAAAACCAGCGGCGCGGCTAAGATGGAATCGCGGCACAGGAAGTCGATCTTGATCTGCATCGGATAGCCCAGCCATCCGAAGATGTCGATGTTATCCCAGCCTTCTTTCGAGTCGCCGCGCGGCGGATAGTAGTTGATCCGGACGGCGTGATACAGATCCTTATAAAGCTGCGGATACAGCTTGGGCTGCAGGATCTGGTCCAGCGAGCTGAGCTTGGTTTCTTCCTTGGTCTTGAACGAGCCTGGATCTTCCAACACCTCGCCGTCGCGATTCCCCAGAATGTTCGTGGAAAACCACCCTGAGATCCCCAGCATCCGCGCTTTCAGGCCCGGAGCGATCAGGGTCTTCATGAAAGTCTGGCCGGTCTTGAAATCCTTGCCGCAGATAGGAACATTGCGCTCGCGCGCGAGCTCCAGTAGGGCCGGAGTATCGGTGGTCAGGTTAGGCGCGCCATTGGCGAACGGAATCCCGGACTTCAGCGCCGCATACGCGTAGATCTGGCTGGGCGCGATCTCCGGATCGTTCTGCATCAGCCCGCACTCGAAATCCTTGAGGGTTTTGTGGACGGCCGCAGGCCGGTGAAAGACCTCCGTGGAAGCGCACCAGATCATCACGTTCCTGGACGTGTTGTTGGTCTTGCGGAATTGCTCGATATCCTCCATGAGCATGTCCGCTTTGTCCATCTTGGTCTTGGCTTCTTTAACGTTCGGACCGTTGATGCGGCGGATATACTCCGGGTCGAAGACCGCCTTCATCGGCTTAATCGCCGACAAGGGTCCCTTGAGCTCGTCGAGCTGCGCTTTCTCGAGAACTTTCGCGTTGACCGCCGCCTCGTAAGCCGTGTCTTCGTAAATGTCCCAGCCGCCGAAGACCAGGTCATTCAGCCCGGCGAGCGGAACGAAATCCTTGATCATCGGGCTTCGATCATCGGTGCGCTTTCCGAGGCGAATCGTAGACAGCTGGGTCAGCGATCCGATCGGCTGCGCCGTGCCGCGCTTGATAGCTTCCACGCCGGCAATAAAGGTGGTGCTCACGGCGCCAATACCCGGAATCAATACGCCAAGCTTTCCATCAGCGGGCGCAATCTGGACGTTATTCGGCAACTGCAAATCCTCCTGGCCTACCTGGGCCTATCGGGCGTGCCCTCTGGACACCGGCAGTCGTCTTAGGCCGTTTCGATGCAGGGAGCGGCGAAGACGTGCGAGGGCAAAACACCTGTCTTGATATACTAGCATTTCATGCAGAATCGCGCGACTGCGACTATCTCCGCGATCCTGGTGGACGATGAAAAACTCGCCTCCGAGGAATTGGCCTACCAGCTCAAGGAGTTCCCCGATATCGAGATCATCGCCACGGCGTCTAATGGCCTTGAGGCGCTGAAGCTCATCCAGGATCTGGAGCCGGACCTGGTGTTCCTGGACGTCCAGATGCCCGGCCTGGACGGCATGAGCGTCATCCGCAAGCTGCGGGAGCTCGACATTCCCCTGCCCCACTTCGTCATGGCCACGGCCTACGATCAGTACGCCGTGGAGGCTTTCCGGTGGGAAGCGCTCGATTACGTCCTGAAGCCGGTCGACAAGGAACGCCTGACGGTGGCCGTGGATCGCGCACGCAAAGCGGTAAGCGATCGAAATAAAGGCGCCCCGCCTGAGCCGCCTTCGCCCAAGCCTGCCCTGCAGCGCAGCAAGCTCCTGGTGAGAAGCAACCAGCGGAACTTCATCGTCGACGCGCAGGACGTGGTCTACGCCACCATCGACGACGGGCTGATCACCGTGGTCGCCAGTAACCTGGAAGGCCAGTCCAATTACCGAACCATAGAAGAGCTGCAATCCAATCTCGATCCCGATACTTTCTGGCGCGTGCACCGGTCTTATCTGGTGAACATCCACCGGATCAAGGAAGTGATCCCGTGGTTCAAGTCCAGTTTCCAGCTCCGCATGGACGACAAGAAACAGACCGAGATCCCGGTGAGCCGCGTCCAGACCAAGCGGCTGCGAGCGCTGCTGAAGCTGTGAGTGATCGTTACCTAGAAGACCTTCAGGTCGGCGAAAAAACCAAAACAGACTCGGTGACGATCACGGAGGCGGAGATCCTCGACTTCTCGCGCAAATTCGACCCGCAGCCGATGCATACGGACCCGAACGCAGAGGGCGGATTAATCGCCAGCGGATGGCATACCGGTGCCCTGGTGATGCGTCTGGTTGCCGACGCGAAGCCGCTGGGGAGTTTACCCATCCTGGGAATGGGCGTGGACAACATGGCATGGCCGCTGCCAGTGCGTCCCGGCGATACCATTCAAGTCGAGACGGAAATACTCGAGATCCGGCCTTCGAAGTCCAAGCCCACTCACGGCATCGTGAAGCTCCGATCCACGGCTCGGAATCAGAGGGGCGAGGTAGTATTCGTCGTGACTCCGAACGTCTGGGTGCCGCGTCGGCCTGTTTGACTCAAGTGGGGTCAGCCTATGTTCCCGACGAACCCTTGCGCTCCGGCGCGTCGCCCCTTAGGTGCTCCAGCCGCGCCATGATCGACGGGCTCTCATCCATCAGATTGGACAAGGCCTCCTCGGGAGCCGTTCCGCTCTTCGCGGGACGCGCCACAGGACCCTCGATCTGAGCGGCCAACTGCTCGCGAAGTCCCTTGGGCAAGACACTGTCCAGATATTCCAGCGCGACGCCACGCAGCTTCGCGTCTTCGGTATATAGCGCCCGAAACGCCAGCCGGACGGATTGCTGAGGCAGCACCAGACCCAGCAGCGTCGCGACATGCGTCATCACCTGCGATCCTCTTTCGCGCAGCACCTCGTCGACTAAGTCCGCGCCATCCGCCTCCTCTGGCGCTGACGCCGCCGCCGCTTTCGATAAACTTTTCCGGCTGATGGTCAGCTCGCTGGCGACGATTTCGAACACTGCAACGGGCTGCGGCCGGAACTCTGGATTCACCTGAAGCATCTTCTCGAGCCCCTTGGCGCAGCGCTGGCGAATTTCGAAGCGCTCATCGCGCAGTTGCCGGAACAGGCCCTGCCAGGCCAGCGGACTCTTCGAGGCCGCCAGCACTCGCGGAATGCGGCGGCGAACTTTTTCGTTCTCCATGGGATCAGCCAGGCGGTCCGCGAGCTGTCCCGCGATGTTATCGGCCGCCCTGGAAAGAGCCTCGTGAGCGGCGCGCGCCGTTTCATCACGGCCCAGCAGTGCGATCACTTGCGGCACCAGCAGCGGATCCCGCAAATCGATGGCGTGCAGTGCCGCTCGCGCGCGCAGCGGGTCCTTGGATCGCAATTCAGCCAGCCGACGCAAGGTGATATCGGCGGGATGGATAGGCAGAGAATCGGATCCGTGCTGCCCCGCTCCCACTCCGGCAATCATCGACGACGAACGGAGCACGATCGATCGCGTAACGGCATCCTCGGCTTCTTCCGGAGTAATCGTGACGGTCTGGCGTGCCAGGCCTTTTTCCAGCACCGCTATGTAGGCCCGATCCAGCCGGAACGCGAGCCACGAGGCCACGCCCGCCCATATCGCAGTAGCGGCGAGGATGACGCGGAAGGAAATCTCCGCGGGGAACACCAGCAAGAGCTGAATCGACGCGGCGGCCAATCCCTCTCCGAGACGGTCCGCTCCAATATCGATCACGGTTTTGACCGAGCGCCGCTCGGCCGCCGGCATAGGCGTGTAGAACAGCTCGTATCCGGAGCGGAACAGCGATCCTCTCAGCAGAACCTCCAGTCCCCGGCTAAAGAAGATAGCCGCCGCGCCGGGAACCAGCAGGGACACCAGACTGACCCCGGTTACAGCCACGGGAAGTACGGCCACGGTGTGCCCCGGACCGAACCGCTTTAGCCAAATCCGGCTGAGGCCGGCTTGAACCCCGAATGTCGCCAAGGAAGTGGACGTGTAAAAGATCGCGAAGAATCGGCTGAGGGCGGCGCCTTTGCCAAACTGCGTGAGGGCGCTCGAGCGGAAAAGAAAATCGAGACCGGCCGCGCTCATCGAGATCAGCATCACGAAGGCAGCCAGCCCCACCAGGTAGGGCGCGCCCGAAAGCATTTCAGGAAAAGAAGGAATCTCATGCTTCTTTTCCGCCGAGTGTTGCGGAGCGAAGCGGAATAAGGCCAGGCCGCCCGCGAGCTGCAGCACCGCGAGCAGAATGAGTAGGTCGGCGCTGGTGGTCAGGGCCGCGACCCGCTCCGCCATCAAGCCGCCTGCCAGACTTCCCAGAGTCCCGGCGCCCGCGATTTGGCCGAATCGACGGCGAGCCTCGCGGGGATCGAACCGTTCGCTGGCCAGGGCCCAAAATCCGGAGAGCATCACTGGACCGAGCGCCATGATGTGGATATAAATGAACGCTGCGACAGGCCGGGGAAAGGTCGTGAGAAGTATCCACTCGGCCACGTGTAGTCCGGCGCCCAGCAGATACACCGATGGAATCAACCGGTAAGGACCAAAGCGATGCACCAACTTCGCACTGAAAAGCGCAACGATGATGGAGCAGACGGCCGCCGCTCCCACGGCTGGAGGAAGAGCCGAGGCCGGGAACACGGCCAGGAACAAGCTATCGCGCGTGGTCTTCGCGGCCAGCTGCCAGGCCATCATCAGGCCCGACACCAGAATCGCCTGGCGGGCCGTGGAGGAATTCGGAAGCCCGGGGAACTTCATGCTAGAACGGGTGCGTCCGCAGTTTTCGGCTGAGGTTCCTTCTCGGCCCGCCTGCGGTGCGCGCGTGCGATTGCGAAAGCCACGGCGAACCAGACCAGGGTCAACACCAGATTGATCACGGCAAAGCCCTGAATCCCGAGTTCGAACAGGGATCCCACCTTAACGACGCCTGCCTCGATCACATCTCCTGCACGTTTGAAGAACGTGTCGATAGCCGCCTTGGCTTTGTATTTCGCCTCCCGGCTGGTGGGCAGGAACAGCGCGTGCACCGTGGTGTTCTGCACCGAGTAATCCGCGCCGTTCTCCAGGATTTTGAGCCAGCGTATCACCGGCAGTACCGGCAGCAACAGCAGGAACGAATAACTCCCCATGGCCAGGGCGGGAAGGACGAACAGCGCGCCGCGAACTCCCGCGTACCGGAAGATGCGGGACACAGCGAACATCTGCAACCCCAGCGCCACGCTGTTGTACCAGACCTCGTAGTGTCCGTAAAACTCCCCGATGATCTTTTCCTGGAGGCCTATGTTGGAACCGGCCACGCGAATCGCATCGGCCGTGACCAGCTTCCCGAGCAGAAACTCGCCGGAATTGTTCACCACATTCAGCAGCAAGACCAGCAACGCGATCAGCAGCAGATAACGATCGCGCAGCAGCAGTTCCAGGGTGCCCGTTCGGGCCAACGGAGCCGCCGCGTGTCCGGCGGAAAAATGCGCCGCGTCGGACGCAGCCCGGTAATGAATCACGCGGCTGATCAGGATACAGACCACCAGCACCCCGGCCGCGATCAGCATCAAGGGATACGGACCGGTGACGCGCATGATCATGGCAGCCGCCTGGGCTCCCACCAGGCTTCCCAGCGAGCCGCCGATCGCTATCGCGGGAAACAGGCGCTTTCCGTGGGATTCGGAGTACAAGTCGTTGGCGAAGGACCAGAACAGGGCCACGACGAAGACGTTAAAGATTCCCACCCATAAGAAGAAAACCACGCCCTCGCGCACTCCCGCCACGCCGAAGGCGTAAAACAGCAAGAGATTTACTACGAATATCAGCGTGACCCAGGTGATCAGGCGGATGCGGCTGACGCGCGAAGCCAGTGCCCCGTAGGCCGGGACGATCCCCAATAAGAGCAGCGCCTGCAGCGCGGCCGAATACGCCTTCACCTCGGCGCCGCCCTGGGTCAAGATGAGCGGCTCCCGCACGGTTTTCAGCAGGTAGTAGCTCATCAGCAGCAGGAAAGAGTTCAGCGCCAGCAACAAGACGCCGACGCCCTCGCCCGCCCGCACATCGGCCAGCAGAGACAAGACTTTCTCCGCGGCGCCTTTCTTCGGGCCGGAATCCGTCGCTTTAGCGGCAGACATGTAATTTAGGGGCCTATTTTACTACAACGGATGGTGATAGACTGCTGTGAATTATGCGAACATTCTGTCACCGTTCCGCCCTCGCTGCGGTTTTGCTGGCAATTCCCTTCAGCCTGCTGCACGCGGCCGACACGCTCACATCGCAACAACAAGAGGATTTCCTGACGAAAGCAAAGGTCACGCAGAGTAAGGAAGCGAAGAAGGGCGTCACGGGGACCTTGCGTGTCAGCCTGAGCGACGGCGCCCTCACTCACGAGGCCAGTGTGCAAACCATCGACGACTACAAGACGAGTTTTCTGAACGAAATAGGATTCAAAGACACGTACAAGTTCAACATCGCCGGCTGGAAGCTGGCGCGGCTGCTGGGGCTCGACGACATGATTCCTCCTTCGGTGAAGCGGTCCTTTGACGGGAAGAGCGCGTCCTTCACATGGTGGATCGACAACATCATGATGGACGAGACCGAGCGGAGGGCCAAGAACACCCAGCCTCCCGACCAGGAAGCGTGGAACCGTGAGAACAATGTCATGCAGGTCTTCGATCAGTTGATCTACAACATGGACCGCAACCAGACCAACATGCTGATCGACAAGAGCTGGCATCTCTGGTTGATCGACCACAGCCGGGCTTTTCGGGTTCACAAGGCTCTGAAAGATCCGAGCGTTCTAAAGAGCTGTGACCGGAACCTGCTCGCCAAAATGAAAACCCTGGACGAAGCTACCTTAAGCAAGGAACTGGGCAAGGAACTGACTAAAGCGGAAGTTCAGGGTCTGTTAGCCAGGCGCGATCTCATTGTGAAGTTGTTCGAAGCCAAAGGCGACAGCGCGTTGTTCGACCGCCCTAAGAGGAACTAGGGCCGGCCCTTCTGGACCGCCCGGCGCAGACGCGAATTATCCGGCTCTAATGCGGCTGCCGCTCTGAGATATTCCACCAGGTTCCCCCCATCGACCGGCAAGTCGAGACGGCGGCCGCGGTGCATTGCGAAGTATTTGCCGTCCTCAATCAGGAGAAACGCCGGCGGCCCGTCAAACGGCTTCGATAATCCCACGTCGATCGCAATCACCTTTCCGTCGAAGCGCGGCGTCACGGCCAGCTGAGGAGTGTGACCGATCACGATGTGCCGGACTTGTTGCTTCGCCAGGACCTGGGGCAGCAGTTTCGCCATTCCCCGATCGTCCTCTGGCAGCTGCGCCATGCCGCGGTACCACAGCGGACCATCGTCGGCGGTGACGATTCCCTTGGCGAGCTTGCTGAAATCGGATAGCTCTGCCCGGACCTTGGTATTAATTTCGCCGCGAGTCAAAGCGGCATACTTCGAACTGATGCCGCCATGCAGGAAAACCGCATCGTTGATCTTGACGATGGCGTTCAGTTGGCGTATCCATTTTCCGTATTTGCCATTGGGCTGAAACGCCAGGCCATGCTCCACCCATCCCAGCGGGTGTTCGTCCTGGAACTTCTTGCGCCACGCGCTTTCGTCCGCGGGCGGCGTGCCTTGACGCTTGAGATCGTCCAACGCCGCGCGCATCTGCCGGTCTTGGAGATCCTTGGAATCGGGCCGCTGGAACCCCTCGAAGTCGTCCTTGGTCACGTACCTCAGATCGCCATACAGATCCATGGCCTCGTGATTTCCGATTAGCGCGTGCAGCCGGCCTCCCGCTTTGCTAGCCTGCGGTTCCAGCTCCATCAGCAAATCCAGCACCTGGGCCGAATGATCCCCGCGATCGACAAAGTCGCCGGTTAGCACCAGGTGGGTGTCGCCGCCGGTCCACGCGTTCCTGGCGTCGACGAGCCCCGCAGTGCGCAGCACCTCCAGGAAACGCTGATAGTCGCCATGAACGTCGCCGATCGCCACGATCCGGCGAACGTCTTGGAAAGTATCGGACAAAGACTCCGGGGGACCCTGGCTGAACGCCGGTCCCGGCACCACCAGGAGGATAAGGCACGCGACGCGGCGCGTCATAGCTGCACCAGTCTATCATCTCGATTCCAGGATCACGATTCGCGAAATGAAGCACGCCTCCGCTGTATCAGCAGAGTGGGTCCCACACTGCTATTCTGTGAGTGACATGGGCGAACTTATTGAAAGGAGTAACGGAGATGGAGGACGATAACAAGCTGTCGTACTTTTTCCTAGGCTTGGGATTGGGCGTGGCTGTCGGGGTGCTGTTCGCACCGAAGTCGGGCGAGGAAACTCGCGAGTTCCTGCGCAGCAAAGCCGAAGAGGGCACGGATTATGTAAAGCGCCGCGCCGAAGACCTGCGTGACACGGCCGCGGAAACAATCGATCGTGGCAAGGACCAGATTCGCCGCCATAAGGAGAATCTGTCAGCGGCGGTCGACGCCGGGAAACAGGCGTATCGCGAAGCGGTGAAGACGCCGCAGACCGATTAGAGACCAGAGCGGCCGCCATGCGGGACGGAGGGCCCGCTCGCGAGTCATATGGATAACCAGACAATATTTCTTGCACTGATTGCCGTGTTCGTCGCAGTTTCCGCGGCAGCTCTGATCTTTCAGGCGGCCATGCTGTATGGAACTTATAAGGCCTCGCGGGAGCTGCGCGACCGGATCGTTCCGCTGACCGTCAAAGTGGATGCGCTGGTCGAGACTTCGCGCGCCACCATCGATGAAGCACGCATCAAGATGACGGAAATCACCACCCGGACCAATCAGATCCTGGATGTCGCCAGGCAGCAAATGGAGACCGTGGAGGAGGTTCTGCAGGACGCTTCCTTGAGGACTCGCCGCCAACTGGAGCGCGCCGAAATCGTGGTGGAGGACGCCCTCAATCGCGCTCAGGATACCGTCGAGTTGGTGCACAAGGGAATCCTGGCACCCATCCGCGGAATCAACGGCGTGGCCGCGGGCGTTCGCGCGGCACTGGGATTCCTGATGCGCGGCACTCGTCCCAGCCCGGATCAAGTCACCGTTGACGAGGAAATGTTCATCTAGCAAGCAGCCCTGCCATTTGGAGTAGACTAGATTCCAAAGTGGTTCGGAGAGCTGTATTCCTTTTGATCCTGCCGCTGGCCGGCTGGGCCGCCGGTCCTACCGCGGTGGAAACCTCGCGCGCCGTCAAGAACGCAGGCCTGGACCTCGACCAGTGCTATCGCGTCCGCGACTTGAGCCTCTATAAAGAAGACATCAAGCTCTATTTCAACGAAGGCTACCTGATTTTTTCCAAGCCCGTAGCCGGGGAACGGATCGCGGCGGTCTTCACCGCCGATGTCGAGGGAGGCGATGGCGAGGTCCTGCTGCTGCCGCCCCAGCGTGGCGAACGGCAGTCGCTCGCGCGCTTCACCGGTTCCCCCAATCTCAACGAACACTTCACCAGGGCGCTGCTGCTGTTCACCGACGATACCGCGCGGCAACTCCTTGAGAGCATCGAGAAGGGCTCGGGACGCAAAGCTCCCGAGATGGCCCCGCTGCTGGCGGAACAATGGGCGCCGGTGGTTTCCAATATCCTGGATAGCTTCGCGCCGCGCATCGCGGGCGACCTCCTTACTCCGGGCCGCAAGGACGGGCTGCTGTTGACTGCGCTGGCCGGCAAGGCGCTCGGAAATTTCGACGTGATTTACGATCCCGCCGCATCCGAACAAGTGGTGGTCGGCCAATTGATGGAACGCGGCCAACGCGTGGTCTACGATGTCTGGACAAGATTTGCCGCCCGCCGCTTTCGCAGCGGTGCAGCCGCGCCTCCCGATCCGTTGTTTTCGCTGACCCAATTCCGGATAGAAGCGTCGCTCGACGAAAACCTGCGTCTGCGGGCCGTCACCCGCGCCACTCTGAAGATCGGATCCCAGCCGCTGCGGGCGTTTGCGTTCGAAGTTTCGCGCGCGGAGCAGGTCACCGCGGCGCGAATGGACGGAGCACCCGTGGAACTGCTGATCAGCGAGTCCACCCGCAGCCGCGCGCTGCGCGCTGACGAGAACGACGTTTTCCTGCTCACGACGCCCGATGCCCTCGCGCCCGGCAGCGTGCACAAAGTGGAGTTCGAACACGAAGGAGCGCTCATCACCAGCCCCGGCAACGGAGTCTATTCCGTCGGCGGCCGCTCCAATTGGTATCCCCGCAGCGGATCGGCTTTCGCGGATTACGATTTGGTATTCCGCTACCCCCGCCGGCTCACGCTGGTCACGCCGGGCGACATCGTGATGGACACCATCGATGGCGACTACCGGAACACCGAGCGCCGCACTCCCGTGCCTATCCGCGTGGCGGGATTCAATCTCGGTAACTATGAGAAGAGTTCCATGTCCGCGGGCGGGCTCACGGTGGACGTGTTCGGGAATCGCAATCTCGACCCCGCACTACAACCGCCGCCCAAGACTACTACTTATACCCAGGTGATCCCAATGGGTCCACGGACTCCGCCGCGGCGAGAACTGACGACCATCGTTCAAACCCCGACGCCGCCCGATCCACTGGCGCGGCTGAACGCCGTCGCGGCGGATGTGTCGGCATCTTTCCAATATTTCTCGGGGCTCTTCGGCCCTCCTCCTCTAAAGACACTAACGGTAGCGCCGATCCCGGGTACTTTCGGGCAGGGATTTCCGGGCCTGGTGTATTTGTCCACGCTCTCGTATCTCGATCCGCTGGAGCGGCCAGCGGCAGCGCGCAACGCAACCTTGCAGACTTTCTTTTCCGATTTGATGGCGGCTCACGAAGTGGCGCACCAGTGGTGGGGCAATATCGTCATGCCCAAGAGCTATCAGGACGAATGGCTGTTCGAAGGGCTGGCCCACTATTCCGCGCTGCTGTGGCTGGAGAAGAAGAAAGGGTCCAAGGCTCTGGACGAAGTCATGGCGGACTTTCAGGCTGACCTGCTCAAGACCGGCGAAGACAGCCAGACCGTGGAATCGGCTGGACCCGTCACCTGGGGCTATCGCCTGGAGGCATCGAAAACATCCGAGGCGTACCGCGTCATCACGTATGAGAAGGGTGCCTGGGTTTTGCATATGCTGCGGAAGCGGTTGGGCAATGAGCGCTTCCTCAAGGTACTGGCGGAGGTGCGGCGCCAATACCAATTTCGTGCGATGGGCACCGCGGATCTGCTGGATCTGGTCAAGAAATCGCTGCCCCCGGGCGTGTCCGCCGACTCGATGGAGGTTTTCTTCGACAACTGGGTGTACTCCACCGGCATCCCTACGCTGCGCGTAAAATACTCGGTCAAAGGCAAAGCTCCGTCGTGGAAGATCTCCGGCACGGTGGAACAATCCTCCGTCGACGTTAACTTCTCTGTCGATGTTCCGGTAGAGATTCAGTTCGCCAAAGGCGCGACGCAGACGGTTTGGGTCAGGACATCGAATGAGCCTGCATCGTTTTCCGCGACGCTCAAGCAGCCGCCCAGTAGGGTCGATGTTCCGGCCGGCGTTAGCGTGCTGGCAGTGCGCAAATGAGACGCCCGCAAGTAAGCATCGCCGAAATAAACTAGCGCACGGTCAGCAAATAAATGGCGACCGCCAAACCGGCGATGGCGAGCACAACCGCTACGATCATTCCGGTACGTGCCGGACGATCGGCATCCCAATTGCCTTCTCTCAACTCGCGCACCAGGCGCTTGTGGTGAAACACCGCGGAAAGATTCACCAGTACTCCCATCAGGACCAGCGCGATCCCGAACCATAGCGATCCGCGGCCGGATGCCAGGGGCGTGCCTTGCTGGACAGCCTGCATTTCCCGCAGAAAGAGTCCAAACCGCGCCACCACGAATCCGAATCCCATCATGGCCAGTCCGGTTCGAATCCAGGCCAGCAGCGTCCTCTCGGCCGCGAGGTATACGCGCGGGTCTTTTTCAGCGCTTTCGACCATTTCATTCGCTCCAGACGGCGAGTTCGTTGCCATTCGGATCGGAGAAGTGAAATCTCCGCCCGCCGGGAAACGAGAACGTGTCCTTGACGATCCGTCCGCCAGCGGCCAGGATCTTTTTCTGAACCGCGTCCAAATCGGTCGAATAGATCACGAGTAACACGCCCGTGCCAGGAGCCTGCAATTTGGTAAAGCCGCCGGCCATGCGACCGTCGTGGAAGCTGGTGTAGTCGGGACCGTAGTCGGTAAACTCCCAGCCAAAAACCGATCGATAGAAGGTCTTGGTTTTCTCGATATCGGACGCGGGCAGCTCGATATAGTCGATCTGGTTTTCCGGCTTTGCATGGCTCATCCTCCGATTCTATCCTCGCCACGCAAAACCGCGTTTGGAATTACCGGAGCGCCCCATGCAGGTCCTCATGATCGATCACATAGAGGCGAAGCCGACCGACAACTTAAGCATCAAGGATCGTGTGGGGCAGGTTTTTCAACCTGCGCGCCGATTTCCAACCGGCGCTGGCAGCGGGTTCCAAACCCGCTTGCTGGATACAATCCTGCCCCACTTCAATCCCGAGCCTCGGTGCGACAATAGTGGTAGATGCTGTCCTACGGCTACTACTATGCGGGTGGGTTGCTGGGAGGTGCTGCCGTCGCCACGTACCTATTGGGATGGCCTTATGCCCTGCCCTTCTACGTTCTCGCGGTCTTCTGCCTGAATTTCTTCCGCGATCCCGAGCGCCAGGTTCCTCCGGGCCCTGTCGCCGTGTCCCCGGCGGACGGCAAAGTGGTCGCGATCCGGCCCGTCGCATCGGGCGCAAACCGCATCAGCATTTTTCTCAACGTCTTCGATGTCCACGTGAATCGGACGCCGATTCCCGGCAAGGTTACCTGCGTCACTTACAAAAAGGGCAAGTTTCTGGCCGCCAACAAAACCGAGGCCAGCGACGCCAACGAGCAGAGCATCATAACCGTGGACGGGATCGTCGGCGGCGTTCACACGACCGTAATGTTCAAGCAGATCGCCGGCTTGATCGCCCGCCGGATTATTTGTTACAAAAAGCCGGGCGACATTCTGGAGCCAGGCGAGCGCATCGGGCTGATCAAGTTCGGTTCGCGCGTCGATGTATTTCTAGGCCCCGAATGGGAGATTGTGGTGAGCCCGGGCGACCGCGTAAGCGCGGGTTCAAGCATCCTTGCCCGTATTCGTGAGGCTGCGGCAACGGAGGCCGTATGAGCGGAATGAAACGATTGCGGTTGCAAGAACGGCTGATCGATCCACGCTCGCCCGACAGGAGTCCCCGGCGCGCGGCCTACGCCTTGCCGACTTTGTTCACGGCGGGCAACGTATTCCTTGGTTTCTACTCCATCATGGAAGCATTCCGCGGGGCGCTCCTGAATGTACAGGCGAACTCGCAGGCTGCCGCGAGCGGACATTTTCGCGCCGCTGCGATTGCCATCGGTGTCGCCGTCTTTCTCGACGGCCTGGATGGCCGCATCGCGCGCCTCACCAAAACCGTCAGCGATTTCGGCCGCGAAATGGATTCGCTGGCCGACGTGATCAGTTTCGGCATCGCGCCGGCCGTGCTGGCTTACGCTTGGGGCGTCGAGTTCGCCAGTGCCCCGCCTGCCCCGCTCACGGTGGATCACTTGCATCGTGCCGGATACTTTTGTGCGTTTCTGTTTCTGCTGTGCGGGGCGCTGCGCCTGGCGCGTTTCAATGTCCAAGTCAATCCCGTACCGAAGAATCCCGGGCGCGCGGATCGCAAGTACTTCGTGGGAATGCCGATTCCAGCCGCCGCCGCCATGGTGGCCAGCGTGGTCTACGCCTTCGTCGATAGCGGCCCTCTGGAGTCCTGGGTCTTTTCGACGGTCTGGCTCGCGGTACTCGGACTGCTTGCGTTCCTGATGGTCAGCACCTGGCGCTATCCCAGCTTCAAGGACCTCAGCCTGGTGCGTCCGCGATCTCCGATAACCTTCGTCGTCTTGAGTATCCTGATCTACCTGATCTGGGACTTGTCGCAGCCCATGTTGCTGGGGATGTCGCTCTGCTACGTTCTCAGCGGCATCGCGATCCGCGCCGGAGGCATCATACGCCGCCGCCTGCGTCCATCGCACTCTCAACCGGACAACCGGCCGGAGCATCAAGTTGGCTAGCCTAACCGAGCGTCCCCTGATCGCGCTGGTGGGTGGCGACACGCTGCTGGCGAAAGAAATCCGTGAAGTGCTGGGCGAAACCAAACCAGCGCCGCGCGTGCAATTGATCTCCGCATCCGGAGACGGCACCGCCAAACTCTCCGCGGAAGGCGATGAGCCGATCGTCATGGCGCCGCTTACGGCCGAAAGTCTGGCGGGAACCACGGTTGCGTTCTTAGCGGGCTCGCCCGCGTCCAGCCGCAGGGCACTCAAGGTCAATCCCAAGGGCGGTCCGCGGCTTATCGATCTGGCGGGCGGGCTCGAAGAACAGCCTGAAGCCCGGCTGCGCGCGCCTTTCGCCGACCCTGCGCCACAGCATTCCGATTCGCCCATACAAGTCATCGCACACCCCGCGGCCATCGCTCTGGCGATGCTCCTGGGACGCCTTTCCAAAGTGGCAACGATTCGCCGGTCCGTGGTGCACGTGTTCGAACCGGCCAGCGAGCGCGGCCAGCGAGGCCTGGACGAATTGCAGCAGCAAACCGTCGGCGTGCTGTCTTTCCAGAAACTGAAAATGGACGTGTTCGATACGCAGCTCGCGTTCAACATGCTGGCGCGTTACGGCGAAGAAGCCCTGGAGCCGCTGGAAAGCATCGAGCAGCGGGTGGAGAAGCATCTGGCGTCGCTGCTGACCGCCTGGCCCGGCATTCCCATGCCTTCGCTGCGCGTGATACAGGCGCCGGTGTTTCACGGGCACAGCATCTCGGCCTGGGTGGAGTTCGAAGAGAATCCCGGCGCCGAATCGCTCACGAGAGCCTTGGTCCAAGCGGGTCTCGATGTGCGCACGGATGAGCCTCCGTCGAACGTCGGCATGGCCGGACAAAGTGGATTGAGCGTGGGTGCGATCGCCGTCGACCACAATCAGCCGCGCGCGTCATGGTTTTGGCTGGCGTCGGATAATCTGCGTCTGGCGGCTGAAAATGCTGTCGCCGTGGCCAAGGAAAGTTTGTGAGGTACCTGCTGGCGCTGCTTCCGCTGACGTTGGCCTGCTGCGGCTACAAGTTCGCGGCTACGGACACCACCCTGCCGAAGACCGTCCACACCATCGCGATCCCGGCCTTCAACAATCTGACTACGCGCTACAAGCTTTCGGATCAGATGCCGGAGGCGATCTCCCGCGAATTTCTGACTCGCACGCGCTACCGGATCGTGCCCGACACGAATACCGCGGACGCGGTTCTGCGCGGCGCGGTGGTCAACTATTCTTTTAATCCGACCACCTTCGATCCCGCGAATGGCCGCGCAGCCTACGCCGAACTGCGCGTGACGCTCTCCGTCACGCTGACGGAGCGAACCACCGGTAAGGTCCTCTTTGACCGGAAGAACTTTGACGTGCGCGAGACTTACCAGATCAGCCCGGATGCCCCCCAGTACTTCGAGGAAAGCGATCCTGCGCTGAAGCGCGCTGGACAGCAAGTGGCCCGTTCCATCGTCAGCGCCGTTCTCGAAAATTTCTGAAGTTCAGACGATATGACGCCCGATCAGTTTCTAGCAAGGCTAGCGAAGAACGGTCCCGAACCCGCCTATCTTTTTTTGGGCCCCGAAGCGTTTGAGCGGACGCGCTGCCGCCGCGCGCTGCTCGATGCCGTACTCACGCCCGACGAACGCGAGAACGGATTTACGCGCCACGATCTGGATCGGACCCCGCTCGCAGCCGCGCTGGACGATGCACGTGCGCTGTCACTGTTCGCCTCGCGCCGATTGATCTGGCTCGCCGCGGCCGAAGCCGCTGTCCCGCGTGCGCCCCGAGGCCGCGCGAACAGTGAGGACGCCGAAGCCGAGGACGAGACCGGCGGAGCCAGTCTCGCCGCTTACCTGAAAGAGCCCACGCCGGACGTGACCCTGGTGATCGACTGCTCACGTTACGAGTTTGAAGGCGAAGATAAGCCTCGAATGGAGCGGGTGGAAACATTCTTCGCGGCGGTGCCGGCCAAGGTCGAGTTCCGTCCCTATGCGCCGGAAGCCGCGCGTTTCCTGGCCCAGAAGTTAGCCAAGGAAGCCGGGATCCAACTGGGTCTTGCGGAATTGGCGTTGCTGCTCGAAGCCACCGGCGGCGACGCCTCGCGCATTGCCATGGAAATCGAGAAGCTGCGGCTGTTCGCCGGAACTGCGCGCAAGATCACTGCCGGCGATATCGCCGCGCTGGTCCCCGACGCACAGTCGAGCACCATCTTCGTCCTCGTGGCCGCACTGGGCCGGGGTGACCGTGCCAGGGCTCTCGATATCCTGGACACGCTCTCACGGTCAGGCGAATATATGCCTCTTGCTCTGACCTTCCTCGCTACGCAGTTTCGGACCGCGCTTGCGGCTCGTGAGGCAGGACTGCGAGGCGCCAGCCAGATTCAGGCGCACTTCAATAAACTGGGCGCGCGCATGTGGCCCGAACGGGCTCGGCAGATCGAGCAGACTATGGAAGCATTCTCGAAAGAACACCTGGCACTGGCTGTAGAGAAGGTGTTCGAAACAGATCGCGGACTTCGGGACGCTCGTCCCGACGACCGCATTTTGATGGAAGAGATGGTGTTCGCGTTAACGGCGCGCTAAGGCGCGTTACGCGCTTGCGATCTTGCGAATCCGGATCGACAGACGGCTCTTATAACGGGCAGCCGTGTTCTTCTTGATGATGCCCCACTTGGCGGCGCGATCGATCACCGAGAAAGTCTTCGGGATGAGTTCGGTCGCACCCTTGGCGTCCTTCGACTCCAGAAGCCGGCGCATTGCGCGGATCTGGTGACGGAGACGAGTCTTGCGGGTCCGGTTGACGCCCGTCCGGCGTTCGGTCATTCGGACGCGCTTCAGCGCGGAAACTGTGTTTGCCATGGAATCTATAGGATATCGCAGGTGGACTTGGGTTGACAACCCCTAAACCTTTGGAGCGCGAATTGCTCCCATCTTCGCGTTCCTGGTCACCATAGGAGGACTTATGTCAATGAAACCGTGCCTTATGGCTCTCGGGTTGGGCGCGTTTGGTGTTTTGGCGCTCCGGGCGGAACCCGTGACAGAGATTACAGGCGGCTCCATCTCCCGCAGTTATTCGGTCCTCAACCACAATTTTCTGGGCGAGACGGACGATTTAACGCTCCACTTTTCGACCGGAGGTGTGGACTTCAGCCTTTTCTCTGTGAATATGACGGATTCGTTCCCCCCTTATTATGGGGTGACAACGTTCACGGATCACGTGTCGGCGAGCGTCGTGTTATCACCGACTTGCCCGGTCTGCGATCCGACATTCGGCGCTGTCAACCTGGACGTGACGTCGTATCTCAATGCCGCGCTGGGTCCGAGTAACGGTCCGAGCGGTGCCAGCGGACGCTTCTCCGCCTCGGGGAGCTTCACAACATCGGGGATCACTATCCCGCTAATCGGCGGCGGGACAGTGCACGTGGGTTTGCAGCAATTCTACGATCCCGACCCAGGTTACTTCTACTATGACCCATCGTTCTTCCAGTACAATTTCATACCAGTTCCTGAACCGGCTGTGATGATTTCAACCGGACTGGGGCTTTTGTCGCTGGTGTTGGGAAGACGCCGGGCGAGCGACGCGAATCGCCCGCCCCGCCAGGACTGAAGAACTGCGACTTCTTAAGAAGCGAGCGGCGGTTTCTGCCCAGCCGCCCCCATCTGGCGCATCATCAGCGCCATCAGGCCCTCCAGAGCGCCGCCCTCGTTCGATCCCATCACCAGCGTGCTGGGCACGAAGGGTACATTGCTCTTCGACAACGCCTCCACGGAGTTGACGAACGCCGTGGCGCTTTCGCCCAGAGCCTTCACCTGACGCTCATAGGCTTCCGCGCGAGCCAAACCGACCGATCGTACCTGCGCGCCTTGCGCCGTGCCGGTCTGCTCGATGTAGGTCGCCTCACCTTCGGCTTCCATCTTGCGCGAAGCCGTCCGGTTGGTCTGAATGGTCACGCCCACCTGCGACTTGGCCAGATCGGCCTGCATGTCGGCAGTGCCTTTGGCCTTCTCGGTCTCGATGCGCTGGTCCTGCGCGGCCTTCTGCATCTGATACGTGGCGATCTCCTGATTGGCGATTTCCCGCTGCGTCAGGACCTGCACCAGTTGCTGCGGCAGCACCACGGCCTGAATGTACACGCCGCGCGTCTCCACCCGATATTTGGCCAGCTCGGTCTTCACGTAGTCGAACGCACCTTGCTGGACCTCTTCGCGGCTGCCGATGAACTTCACCGCCGGCATGCTCTGCAGCTTATTGCGGAAATGGTTGCCTACCGCCGCCTGCAGGACTTCATTCACCAGGTTCGGAACGCTGCCCACCATCGAAATTACGTACGGCGCCTGCGTGTCCGGAATGTGAATCTGGACCTGCAGGTCGATGGCGAACTGGAAGCCCTCACTGCTCTTGGCTTCGATCTGGCTGAGCTGCGCGTCCAGGTTGTGAGCCTGCGATACCGCGTCGGCCCAGTTCAGCGTGATGATGAACGTCGGCACGATTACCGCCTGGTAGCAGCGCGGATTAATGGGGTACTTGCCGGTACGCAGCGGGTCTTGCCAGATGCCCCGATGTCCCGGACGCACCAGGCTTCCGAATTTGAACTCGGCACCCGAAGTGTCTTGCGTCGGCAGACCAACGTACGCCTTGACCACGGCGACCTGGCCCTGTTCGATCACCAGCATGGGCACTTCTTCCACGCGCACCAGGAACGGATTCAGGTTGTATGCGCCATACAGCAGCGGATCGTGCTGCAATCCGATCCGTCCGCCCAGGTCCAGGAACTTCTGAAAATCCTGGTAGGCGTTGTGACGATTGTTCTGGCTGCCCAGAATCGTCTCGATAAGGCGGGCGTCCGTACTGCCCTCTTCACCAGCGGTTTCGAGCTTAGCAATGTCATCGAATCCGCCCAAGCGGCTGGCGATATCGCCCGCCGGCAGCGGCTGTCCTTCGAGCGTCGTCACGATCCCAACCATGTCGACCACTTTGCCGCCTTCCGTCGGCCGCGGAGAGATCCGCGTTACTTCGAGCTGGTTCGGACTAAGCCCGAACGCCTCGAACGTGAGCCGGCCTTTCGATCTGGCCAGCGCGCGCAGATCCGCGGAGATAGACACACCGAACACTTCCGCTCGCGTGATCACCAGGAAGGCCACCGGATGAATCGGCGCCAGAGTGCCCGGCGAAAGCACCGGCCTCTGGACACCTTTCTGTCCGCCTTTCGCCATAAACGTCCGAACGTCGGCGAAGTTCCCGAACTCCGGTTTATACACGGCCGACTTCGCCCCGATGGGCAAGGCTTCGCCCACCTGCGAAATCACGACGCCGATCTGCCCCGCCGGTACTTGCACCCAGGGGTGTTTGGTCACCGCGTATACCAGGCTTAGCTTGAAGCGAAGACCAGGCATCAGCATGTCCGCCTGATATCCGGCCTCGCCTTTCGTTGCCACGGGACTGTCGCCCGGAAGTTTTGCCCCAAAACGTTTGCGAACCAGTCCCACCTCTGTGGGACCGACGCTATAAAAAGACGACAGCAGGATCAGCAAAACGCCGCCCATCGCTGCCGCGACCAGAAGCGCGCTGAAGAACCCGATAGTCATAAATGGTAGAGCCACCCGGCTCTAGCCTCCTTTCTTGAACCATGTGAATAGATGAGGGGCGCACCCGGGGGATTCGGAAATCGGACCCTATTCGGTTAACCTACAGAGCCAGTTGCATTTGTGGGGTCCGGTACTCCCTAGTACTCTGGGTCCTGCCTATCCCTAATTCCGACCTGCTATGCTCAAGACTGAGAGGGCCTTTCGCCATGAATGGTCGTTTTAAGTTCGCCGTCGTTGCATCCTCCACCTGCTTGGTCGTGTTGTTGCTGTTCGGGGCCGTACGAGGCCGGGGCGCTGGTACCGGAGATCAGCCTTACACGCAGTTAGGTGTCTACACCGACGTTCTGTCGCACATCAAGCAGGACTACGTCGAGGAACCCGACATGAAGGCCGTGACGGCCGGGGCGATCAACGGCATGCTCGAAGCGCTGGATCCTTTCGCCAGCTACCTCAACGCGGACCAATATAAGCAGTATCAGAAGGAAAAAGGCACCGGGAAGGCCGACGTCGGCTTGACCCTGGCGCGGCGCTTGGGCTATCTGACCGTCGTCGACGCCCTGCCTGGATCGGCCGCCGCGAAAGCCGGCCTTTCGACCAACGACGTTATCGAATCCATCAACAATATCGCCACGCGCGACATGCCTTTGGCATTCGCCGAGATTTTGCTGCAAGGCGAGCCCGGCTCCTCGATTGAGATGAGCGTGCTCACGCCGAAGCAAGCCGATCCGCAGAAGATGACTCTGGTGCGCGCTCCGCTGGTGTATCCGGCGGTCAGCGGGAAGCTGGTCACCGATCAGGGCCCCGATGCCATCGGCCTGATCACCACCTCGACCCTGCAAGCGGGCCGCGCCAAGGACATCGCCACGAAGATCACCGACCTCGAAAAGCAGGGCGCCAAACGCCTGATGCTGGACCTCCGTTATTGCGCACTTGGACCGGACGAAGAAGGCATCGCGGTAGCAAATCTGTTCATGGACAAGGGTCTGATCACCTACACGCAGGGACAGAAATCCCCGCGCCAGGATCATCCGGCTACTGCGTCCAAGGCGATCACCAAACTGCCTCTGGTGGTGCTGGTGAATCGCGGGACGGCGGGAGCGGCGGAGATCGCCGCGGGTGCTTTGCTTGACTCCAAACGCGCCACGGTGGTCGGCGAACCGACCTACGGAGACGCCGCCATTCGCAAGGCCATCACCATGGACGACGGCAGCGCGGTGATCCTTTCGGTCGCCAAATACTATACCCCCAGCGGGAAAGCCATCCAGGACGTGCACGTCACTCCCAACGTGCTGCAAGCGGAAACCACGGCTATTGTCGAACCCGATGACGATTCGCCGAACGTTCAGCCGATAACGCCCGCTCAGCCGGCGAAACCCGGCGAGGACGAGATCCTGAAGCACGGTTACGAGTCGCTGAAATCGATCGTTCCTTAGGACGCCGCAAAGTTTATGCCGTTGTACGAATACCTATGCTCGAAGTGTGGCGAAAAGTTTGAAGTGATCCAGAAGTTCGCCGACGCCCCGCTGACCGTTCACGAAGCCTGCGGAGGAACGGTGGAACGGTTGATATCCTTGTCCGGATTCAGCCTCAAGGGCACCGGTTGGTACGCTACCGACTACGCTAAGAGCGGATCTTCTTCTCAGAAGAAAGACTCGGATAAAAAAGACGCAGACACAAAGGCCGAGTCAAAGTCCACCGAATCCAAACCTGCCGAATCGAAGTCCTCCGAGACGAAGTCATCCGAGACTAAGACCGAATCGAAGCCCGCCAGCACCACGACCAAGACGGACTAGAAACAACCTCATAAACCCGTTGAGCATCGGGCGTCCTTCGAACCAACAGGCGGTTAGGACCAGCTGCCCGAATCTCCGCTTCCTGGCTAGGTTCGGCTTCAGTTTGTACGAGTCGCCATCCATTCTGACGGAGCCAACCCCAAGTTCCCAGAAGCCGAACTTTGGGGATGATCACGGGCAAGAACCACTTTATGTTGGCCGCGAAGCCCATTCAAAATACCGTCTCACACCATTCGCGTATCGAAGCCCCGACGTTGGTCTCCAATCTTGTTGAAGCCCAGTTCTCAACTTATCTCCCAGCGCCAAATTCGAGATGTCGGGTGAGTCACGTAGTGCGGCCGCAACGATAGCAGTGCTTGGCTGTTTGATGATCTCACGGCGAACGATCTGATCAAAATCGCGCGTGTCGCGCAGAGAGCGAGCCAACCGCACCGCTCGATCTTCAGTTCGATCGACGAGTTGCAACGCGACCGCGTCATAAACTGCATTTCTTAGGCCCATTTTCATCAGTTGTGCTTCGGGGACGCCATCGCTACCCCCTCCTGCAAGGAGGGCGACAAGTTTCATGAGCGCATCCGGTGTTCCACTCCCTAAGAACTTCTTCCCTCGATTCTTGCGGGCTTTCAGCAGGCCCATTTGTGAACCCTTACCGGCTGGCCGGTAGAGAAAACTTCCGCGCTCTTCTAGATGTCCGGAAAACAATAACCACTTCTTCAGATTCATCGCGTACTGATGGATTACGACGGGAGAGGGAGTGCTCGCTGGCCTTGTTTTCTCTACTAGACGGTCCAGCATGTCGTTAGAAACGATAGCATCTCTCTCTATCGCTGTCAGTTCTCGACATACGACGTGGCGTGAGAGCTGTCCATGGATGTGGACAGCTAGGTCAACAGGGGATATGGACTTGACGTGCGGGGCAAGACGATAACTGTCTTCTGCGATCCTGTCTACAAGCTGGAGGGCTACAAGATCGCTCATCACGTTAACCCAACCTCTCTCGGACCCGCCGAGCAGTTCGGAGATGCGCTTTACCGAAATCGGTTGCTCTTGTGAAACACACCTTACCGCTTGAACTGCTGAGTTGGGATCGCGCTGGAACGTTCGTGTCCAAGGTATTTGAGGGGCACGGCCCTCGACCAGATAGTCACGGAAGATGTCCCAATAAATTACGTAGTTCAATCCGCTTCGGACCAACAGCCTCTTCGACAGCAAGAAATTCGCGATTTCCGAGCTAAAATGCTCTTCAACCTCTGAGACATACGCTGGAGCTCGCTCGGCGACATATTTGAGACAGCGTACTTGGTCGGATGCGAGCCCAGCTAAGTCTTCTTCAAACAATGCTTGAACATCCAATTCTCGTTCAAGGAGTTCGTACTGAGAAGCAGCCTCCTCTAAGCGCTTGGCTACATGCACGAGCAGTTTCTTGAGCAACCAAGGATACCCTTGGCATTGTTCTATCAATCTTGTTCTCAAGGCCGGGACCAAAGAGAGGCCAATTTGGCGTTGGGCGTGCGTGATAACTTTGCCAATGTCTGGTGCGCCAAACTGTCGGACTCTGAAATCCTTTCGCCTATCGGCGAGTGAGTGCCATAAATGATACGCCGGATGCTGCTGGGGCAAAGATACATCCGTTTTCCATGCAAATCCGAGCACAATCGGAATTTGTTTGCTGTCTAGATCAACGCTCAGTTCTCTGATGGCGTTGAAGGTTTCGAAAAGCGCTTCCTTGGTGAAAAGCTCCTCGAATTGATCAAAGACGAGTATCACCACACCGCTGTTTTGATTCAATTGCTCTGCTGCGGACAAGATATCCGGAGAATCAAGCGGATGCGTCAGGCTAACAATGTCGTGATTTGCGTTGCTGAGTAGCCCCGCAGCCGCTGCGTCATTCAAGGCAAGGCGAATAGCTCCACTTACGAACGCTGCGGATGTAGCAGAACGGCTGTCGACTGCCGTCAACGAGCAGTTCGTTATTCGCCGACCCTTACTGACGAGGTCAACAAGTTTGATCACGAGGGAACTCTTGCCCCAGCCACTAGGTCCTTGAACGGCGAAGGTCCTGGTTGCCGTATTGCCCATTCGCACCTGCTCAAGGAATTGAAAAATATCCTTGATGAGATCGTCTCTACCTACAAAGTCGTTCGGACGGGCTGGGCGAAGGTCATCCCACGTGTCTCCTGGCACAACGCGAGCGATGGGCGAATGTGGAGGGGGTTGATAGATTGAGACGGTTGAAGCACGCACGTCTTCGAAAGTCAGTGCGATGAACCGATCTGAAAACCCCGCCACCTCTAGAGCTTGTTCCTCGTCCAGGGGTGCACCGTCCGCGGCATTGACTACGGTATAAGAAGCAGGAAGACCGTCGCGCAGTATTTCTATTAGCCAAAACTTGCCTTTGGGCGCACAGATCAGAGTCGCATCTCCAAAGGTTTCGGTTTGCGGCGTTAGTTTCAGCAGAGCGGTTGTCGGGTCAACAATTGTTCGCTGGTCGAGAAGTATCGCCACTATCCGTTCGGGCGGAAACCACATGAATTTCGAAGCTAGCTGCGGCTGTCTCTGTATCTCCTCCCACTGACCTCGGCCATCTTTCCCCAAGTCGCTGGCAGAGAAGAGCCACCCGCTGTCTGCCCCACGAATTGTGACATTCCCTAGGAGCTTGGATATTACATCGGCTGGCAGCGCGTCGCGTTGCGCTTTGCACTCGACCAGAACCTTTCGGGGTTGGTCTAACCCCCGGGCCAACAAATCGATTTCCATGCCCGTGACGCGCAGCCGCTTCTCCACAGCAAGACGCATTGGGCGCAAAAGGTCGCCGATAAAGTCTTCGAAGAAAGCACCGCGTTCGTCATTGGACCAGTTCTCCGGCAGATGGAGGAGTAGGTGGTGTCCGGCCATTTAGTGATGATACGCGCTTCGGGTGAGGAGCGTGTGTTTGCTGGGTGCCCCGAAGCCTTTGCTTTCGCATTATCTTCCGGTTGACGCCTGGCGTCCCTGAAAACGGTGTTGTTGAAGTGAGCCCGACCTTGCGGCTGGCTTACGAGCCACTCGGACAAAGCTGCTGGAGACATTAGAGGTCGCCGATTCGTACTTGTTGTTCCGGTTCGACGCGGGCGCCCCTGACGCGGGACGTGTGAAATTCTCCACGGTATTCTGCCTGTCTGCTAGAAGATCCGATCCTGCTTCCGTAACGTTCCCACGCTGCCGATGTTAGACACCGCGAACGCCACACGGAACTGGTTCTCATCGCGCGTACCGAAGTTGAATCGCCGGTATTGCACGCTGAAGCCGCAACAATCGGTGTTGTAGGTCACCTGGCTCTGCGCGAACTGCATCACGCCCAGGCGATAGTCGTAAAACGCGCTGAACCCATAGTTCCACCCGCGCCGGTTATCGCCGCCATAGGTAACCTGTCCGCGCAACTGATTGGAGCCCGGAGCCCCCAGCAGAGGATTGCTCTTCAACAGGTAGTCTCCCAGTGAAACGAACAACTGCTTTACGCGCCGGTCGACACTGATTCCGCTGTCGATGATTCCATGCTGGACCGGATCGTAATCCGCGCGCCATTCCAGGTTCAGGTTCGACTGGTACCGGAGCACGCTCACCACCGGCGACTGATGCCGGGCCCCATCCACAAACGGAATGCCCGTGATATCCACGGTGCTCATCAGGACGTTCGGCTGGCCGGGGATCACGGCGCCGCCGAAGGTTGGATCCAAATAGCGCTTGTACCATAGCTGCCAGCTCAGTACCTCGGACACGCTTCCGTTGCTGTCTTTCGCCAGCAGCCGATTGGTCAGCGAGTACTCGACTTCGTTCGTATCGTTGAGAATATCCGTATCGTCGAACCGGACTACATTGTTAAAATCTTCGATCCCGGTGACGTAGCGATAGGTCACCCGCGGCTCGATGACGTGTTTGAGCTTGGCTCCTTTTCCGCGACCCATCCACTTCGGAGCATCGAAGATCCGCGAAAGCGGCGGCACAGATACATCCAGTGAGACGTCTCGGGCGAAGTGCTGCACATTGTCGCCGCTCACCACATTGTTGGTGATGCGGGAATCGTAGGCGATCTCGTGAACGCCGAAGCTGGGCGCAAGATCGAATCCGTGCCAGTGCACGGCGGTCATCACGCGCGGCTCGAAAGTCACGCGCTGTACGAACTGGCGGGTCTGGAACTCGGGCTCGGTGCGGCGCTCCAACCCGAAACTGCTATCGAAGGAGAACCATACGGGCAGTTTCCCCACCTCATGCTCACGCTCGGTAAATTGCACCTCCGGCAGCTTACGAAGCACGATCTCATCGTTAGGAGCGGTGCTTTGAAAATTGACGTTGCGCTCCGCCACGAAATTGAAGCCGTAATCGGACCAGTGCTTGGTGATGTAGCCCACCGAGTGAGTTTCCGACGAGACGGCCTCGTCGAAGGACTGCGTAAACTGCTGGCGGAAAACGAAGGATGACAAATACTTGAGATCGCCACGCGCCTCCCAACCCTTGCCCAAGTCCGACTTTCCTTCCACCGACAGCACCAATCCGCTAGGCGAGATGGCGTTGGCATTGGTGCTCGTTATGCCGTAGAGGGAGACATCGAAGTAGGTGTTCTTGCTTACCACGCCGCGAAAATCGGCCTGATGTCCAAACCCGGTCTGGGAGTAGAACAATCCGCGATAGGTAAGGTCGTAGCTGCGATTGATCGCCCAGAAATAGCCGACGCCCACGGTCTTTCCCCGAATGGAGCTGTTGCCGATGCTAGGGGTGAGCAAGCCGCTGCGGCGCGGCTGCTTCTTCAACGATTTGTAGAAGTATGGCGTGTAAAAGATGGGAACTTCTTTGACGTAGAACCACGACGCCTTGGAGATCGCCCGGTCCCCGGGGATGATGTCGAAGGTCGGCCCCTTGAGCCTCCACCAGGGTGCCGGGATCAGGCAATCGGTGAGGAAGCCGTTGTGCAGGAGGTAGCGATCCTCCGTCTTTTCAGCCCATTCGCCGCTAAAGTAAAAGGGATTCTGCGTGGTCAACAGTCCACGGCGGGCCTCGATGCGGGCGGGCGAAGTTCCGTTGACGTTATAGAATTTTCCGGTCTTGCTCTCCGTGTTGTATTCCGCCCTGTCGCAATTCAGCTTCTCGCCGTGAGAGAAGCTCTCGTAACGGACCTTGCCGCGAGCTTCAGCTTCGTGTGTTTCCTGGTTGTAGTCGATCTCATCGGCGGTGAGCAGAGCATCCGCCGTCTCGACGCGGGCGTTGCCGCGCAGGTGCAGCACCTTGCCATCGGATTCCTCTTGATCCCCCTGGGTCTTGGCGGTCTCGCCGGGTCCGGGAGCCGTGGGCCGGGGCGGCCGGATCGCCAGATTGGGGTTGGGGCCCGGCTGGACCGGAACGGCGGGCGGAGGTAAGGTGGGCCGGTAGGTTTGGGCTTGTAACGTAGTGCTGGGCGTAAGTAAACCGGCCAGGACTAGCACACAAAGTCCGTGACAAATCGGCTGGTTTATGTTACGAAGGATAAAAGAGAAGAAAGAGATAAAAGCTCTCAAGCGCAACCGTAGCAGAGCGCGGCTAGAACAGTCAAGACCAAAAAGGTCACCAAGCGTCCCAAGTTCAAGGTGGCCGGAGTCCAAGGAACCAGACCCGATTATGCATTGCCCGCACTGCCGCGCCGTGAACGAAGAGGCGGAGGATCGGTGTGTCCATTGCGGTCGGCGCCTCAACGGCGATGCGCCCGGGCCTTTCCCTGTCCGCAGCGCGAATGGGATTAGTGGGGCCGCCACCGCGCCCGCCCTGGATGTTTTTGCCGCGGAGGATCCCCTTCCCGCGCAGCCGCAGGAGACTCCCAACTATCAGACCTCTCTTTTTCGGGACGGGACCGCGGGAAGCAAAGTCATTCCCATCCCGACGCTGACACCGCTGCACCCCTATCATCGCGACACACATCGCGACACGACTCGGACGGCGACCCGGCAACGCCCGGCGACTCGCGGGGTTTCTCCCATGCGGTCGCAGCATCGCCGTTCGGATTCCCAGCAGAGCCACCTACAGCGAAGCCTGGGATTTCAGGAATCGCCGGCAGAAGTCCGCGTCCAGCCGGGAGAGACCATCGATTGCGATGCGCCCGTGGCGGCTCCCACGCATCGTCTGGTCGCGGCGGCCGTGGACGGCAGCTTGGTTCTGATGGGCGTGGCCGTATTCCTGACGATTTTCTTCCTGTCAGGAGGCCAGGTAGCCCTGGATCGCCAGGCTCTGTCCTTCATGCTCGGAGTCACGGTTGTCATCGCGCTGTTCTATCGGGCTCTGTGGTGCCTGGCCAACGGCGATTCCCCGGGGATGCGCTTCGCCGGATTGCGCCTGGTGGATTTCGACGGCCGGCGGCCGGACCGCGAGCAGCGCGGCATTCGCCAGATCGCCAGCCTGCTGAGCCTGCTTTCCGCAGGACTCGGTTTGGTCTGGGCGCTGGTCGATGAAGAAAACCTCACCTGGCACGACCACATCTCCAAGACGTTCCCGACCACGCAGTAACTCGGGCCCGCGAGCGGTTTCGCACAGCCCGGTTGAGTTCTCTGGCCCAGTTGCCGTACGTCATCCACCTTAGGCCGGAGCCTGCAATCAAGCACATAGCGTTGGGCCGTCCGGTGCACTGGTAGATGGCATGTGGTACAGCAAGACAAATCCAAACAAGTTAGTCGCTTTTCGAGTGAATGTTCCGCTGATCGCCGTGGCCAAAGACTCCATCTCCGATACCGTCATACCGGCGGGCTCGATCGTGGAATGGCAACCGGGCGACTTCGCTGGCGGAGTGGCGACGGTGCTCTGGCTCAGGCGGCCTGTGCTCGTCATGGAAGCCGATCTTTTCAAGCAGTGCGAACGCATGGGAAAGGGTATTTCGATATGACCTCCGTAGAACTGGAACCAATGGTCCCTGGCGATTGCACTTTCGTCATTGGTCCGACGGCAAGTTCAAGCGCTATAGAGCGGATCCGTACCGAAGGGAAGCTCGATCAAACGTCCATCCCTGAAGTGATCGCCAGCTTCCCCTTGATCCCCTCGGAGGCGGACATCGACTTTGCCAAGTGGTACGTCCGCTGGACAGATTTAGCCAACCACGAAACAGCTTCCTGTCCCCCAAAGACTAGTGGTAGTCTGAAAGGGTGAGTCGCCCGCTGGCCCGCTACCGACCTTCACGCCGCTACCTTCTGTTTGCGCTTCTGGCGATCTGCGGAACCATCTTCTCAGCCTGGACCGGCCTGCGCTGGCCTTCCACCTGGATCGCGGCCGGACTCTTCGGCGTAACTTCGGTGGCGTTGATCACGCTCCTGTGGCAACCCGAAATCGAAATCTATGAGACCCATCTGCAACTGGGCCGGCGGATTATCCTATGGCGCGAAATTCGCAGGCTAGACCAGACCGGCTGGATTGCTCCTCTGGTCGTCTCTCTGACGCTTTCCACCGACCGCCGCGTGTTCCTATTATACGCCGGCGACCTGGATTCCTCCACCAGTTTGCTGCGTCACCTGCGACGCTACTCGCGCAACGCGCTGCTCGACGGGATTCCCTATCGTCAGGCTTGGGGAGAGCCGGGAGAAAAGCCTGGGCTTGAGAAAAGATCCGAACCTCGAAAGACACTCGAGTCCGGCCCCCAACGTCAATCTTCCCCGGTCTACCGGCCTCTGCTGCGGCCCGAAGAGGAAGAAGAAATCGAGCGAATGTTCCAGCGGCTGAAATCCGTGGGCAGGCTGGACCAGCGCGGCTCCGACGAGCAGTAAACTTCATTGAAGCGTTCGACTCGTATTCTTGCGCTCCTTTTCATCGCCATTGTCATCCTCGGGGTCATTTTCCATAACGCAGTCCTGACAGAACTCGGTTCCTACCTGATCCAGGCCGATCCGCCAGAAAAGGCCGATATCGCCCTGGTGCTGGCAGGCGATGGAGAAGGCAACCGGATCCTCAAAGCCGCTCAACTCGCCCGGCGAGGCTACGTCTCCAAGGTCCTGGTCAGCGGGCCTTCCGGAGTCTACGGGCAATACGAGTGCGACCTGGCGATACCCTTTGCGGTGAAGTCCGGATACCCCGCGTCTTACTTCTTGCATTTTGAAAACGACGCCCTATCCACCAAAGAGGAAGCGCACGATGCGATTGTGCGACTGCGCCAGATGGGCGCGCACAAAGTGCTGCTGGTCACCAGCGATTACCATACCCGCCGCGCTGGAAAGATCTACCGCACCGCCGCGCCAGACCTGAAATTCGTCGTCGTGGCCGCGCCGGACAAATACTTTACGTCCAACGGCTGGTGGCACAACCGCCAGGGAGAAAAGATCGCCTTCAACGAGTGGACGAAAACGCTGACGGAACCCTTCGGAATCTGAGATAGAATAATGCTTCGTATGAAGAACGCTTTCCTCTCCTCGATCATGTTGTTGGCAGCGGTGTGTGCCGCCGCGCTCGCGCAGACCAAATCTGCCCCGGCACCCGCTGCAAAAAGCGCGCCAAAGGCCGGTGCGCCCAAAGCGGCCACCAAGGCTAAAGCTGGACCGAATCTGCTCGACCCGTCGACGCTGAACGCGAAAGCGCCCCCGGTGTACCTGGTGAAGCTGAACACCACCAAGGGACCCATCGTCATCCGCGTCACCAAGAACTGGGCGCCCATTGGCGCCGACCGCTTCTATAACCTGGTTCGCGCCGGTTTCTATAACAACAACGTCATCTTCCGCTCCACCAAGCAATTCGCGCAGTTCGGAATCCCTTCACGGCCGGAAATATCGCGAGTCTGGATGGAACACACCATGTTCGACGACCGTCCGATTCAGTCCAACAAACGCGCCATGGTCACCTTTGCCTCCACTGGCGACAAGAATAGCCGCTCCGTGCAGGTTTTCATCAGCAAGGTAGACAACGGTTACCTGGACAGCATGGGATTCGCCCCCTTTGGCGAAGTGATCGAAGGTCTGGATAATCTCGACATGCTGTATACCGGCTACGGCGAGCAGGTCACGAATCTCCAAGGCGAGATCATGAACCAGGGCAATGCATTCCTTGAAAAGAACTTCCCACGGCTCGACAAGATCACCACGGCGGTGATCGAACCGCTTCCTGCCGAGCCCCCGAAAGACGAAGCCAAGAAGGACGACGCTAAGCAATAGGCGCCGTCCACCCTCCAAAACACAATCGCGGTAAAATGATTTAGAGAGTGTGTGTGGAAATCGTTCCGCCGCGGCTTTGATCTCAACAAGTTGGCGTTCACCGTTCGCGCACGATCTTCCACAGGTTTTTCCTCGTTGTAAGTGCGAGAAGGGGAACGGCCAAAAAAAAGTGTAACGGACTGTGACGAACCGGTTAAGGTAAGAAGCACCCCAAAATGATGGCAACCGCGGATCTGACATTTGAGAAAGGTCTGCCCGCAAGCGTAGACACCGAGCGGCTGGTTCTCGGCTCGATCCTGCTCAACGACGCAGTATACCTCCAGGTCGCGGGTTCCTTATCACCCGAAGACTTCAGCCTGGAGAAGCACCGCCGCATCTACGGCCGCATGCGGGATCTGTACGGGCGCGGCGAGCGCATCGACCGCGTCACCCTCGCCGAAGAGCTGATGAAGCAGGGCCAGCTCGAATCGGTGGACGGCCTGGCGTACCTAGTCTCGCTCGACGACGGCCTGCCGGAGATCACCAACCTCGACAGCTACGTCCGCATCGTCAAGGATAAGGCGATGCTGCGCAAGCTGATCTTCAGCTCGCAGAGGATTATTGATCGCTGCCTGATCGGTGAAGAGCAGCCGGACAAGATCCTGGCGTCGGCGGAAGAATCGCTGCTGAAGCTGGGTGAGGCATCGGCGAGCGAGCAACTATCTTCGCCTGCCAGCATCGTCGAGAGCTTCCCGGGCGGCGCCAACGCCTTTCTCGATCCCAGCCAGCGCGTGCGGGGCCTCAGTACCGGATTTGCGAAGTTCGATGAGATGACCGGCGGCCTCCACGCAGGTGAGCTGGTGATCCTGGCGGCTCGGCCATCCATGGGCAAGACGGCTTTGGCACTCAACATCGCGCAGCACGTGGCGACGCATCCGCAGATGCAGAAGCCGGTGGCGATCTTCTCGCTCGAAATGTCGTCGGCGAGTTTGCTGACGCGCTTGCTGTGCGCGGGCGCGCGCGTCGACCAGCACAAGTTTCGAGCGGGCTACCTCAACGAAGAGGAGCGCCGAAAGCTGCATTTCACGTTGGCGCAGATTACCGAATCGCCGCTGTTTATGGACGATTCGGCGGGCGTCAACCTGATGGACGTCCACTCCAAGCTGCGGCGCCTGAAGAACACGCATGGCCTGGCGCTGGTGATCATCGACTATCTCCAGTTGATGAGCAGCATGGGCCGGATCGAGAACCGCAACCAGGAAGTATCGGCCATTTCGCGCGGCCTGAAGCTGATGGCCAAGGACCTGGAAGTGCCCTTCTTAGTTTTGTCGCAGTTGAGCCGCGCCTCCGAGCAACGGCCGGGCGATCACAAGCCGATGTTGAGCGATCTCCGCGACTCGGGATCGATTGAGCAGGACGCCGACCTGGTCGGCTTCATCCACCGCGAGGAAATTTACAAGAGGGACGACCTTAGCTTGAAGGGGCTGGCCGACCTGATCATCGCTAAGCAACGTAACGGTCCGATCGGGACAGTGCCGCTGCGGTTTTTGGGGCAATATACTCGCTTCGAAAATCGCATCGACGATCTGCCGGACGAGCCGCCGGAATAGCTCCCCTGTACCGAGCCGCGACGGTGATGGAGCGGTCACCACCCAAAGGTTCAGACGTAATTCCGCGGTTATATTGAGAGCATGACGATCAAGAGATCGCTCCCACTCGATCGCGCCAACTCATTCTGCGAAACATACGGCCTCAAGGTCCCCATACTGGTTGCTCCCATGGCAGGTGCCTCTCCTGCGAGCCTCTCCATCGCCGTGGCGAACACCGGGGGAATGGGTGCGACCGGCGCCCTGCTCACACCACCCGCGGGAATCCGCTCGTAGGTACAGGAATTCCGATCCAGCAGCAGCGGTCCCTTCCAGATAAACCTGTGGATTCCAGATCCCAAGCCAATCCGGGATCCTGCCACCGAGGAACGAATCAGGAAATTTCTCGAGTCGTGGGGTCCAACGGTGCCGGCGTCTGCCGGTGACACGGTTCCGCCTGACTTCGATGCGCAGTGCGAGACGTTGCTGGAGGTCGCGCCCACAGCCGTGTCTTCCATCATGGGCGTGTTCCCCGCGTCCTTTGTGACACGGCTAAAGGACCGTCGTATCGCGTGGTTCGCAACCGCCACCACGATCCACGAGGCAAAACTCGCGCGCGATGCGGGTGCGGATGCGATCATCGCCCAGGGTTATGAAGCCGGTGGCCATCGAGGATCGTTCTTTTACCCAGCCGACCCTGCGGCCGCCGAGCGCCAAGGCGTGGGTTTGTTCGCACTGGTCCCCCGTCTTGCCGATGTGATCGACCTCCCGATCATCGCGACCGGCGGGATTGGCGACGGCCGGGGCGTGGCCGCCGCTTTGACTCTGGGCGCCAGTACGGCGATGCTCGGGACGGCCTTTCTACGGTGTCCGGAAGCCCAGACCCATCCCGCGTGGGCAAACGCGCTCGTCGATCTCGAACCCGAAGGCACCACACTCACCAGAGCTTTTACCGGACGCCTGGGCCGCGCGATCGCGACCAATTATGTACGAGCGGCTGCATCGCACGATGCTCCGCTTCCCGCACCGTATCCGGTCCAGCGAGGCTTGACCGCCGCGATGAAAGAAGCCGGTGCCGCCGCCGGCGACCACCATCGCATGCAAGTGTGGGCAGGTCAATCCGCCGCGCTGGCACGACCGATCCCAGCCGCCGATCTGGTCCAACAGATCTGGGACGACGCCGCTGCCTATTTAGGCGCCGGCAAAATCGGCCAGTTGCCGTCATAGGGCGGCCAGTTCGGCGCCATCGCTTCCGCATCTGGATAGTACATCGACGCGTAGATCGAGCGAATCTTGCCCTGTTCGATGAAGAACCACTCGGCCAGAAGATTGCGGCGCATCGCGATGCCTGGCTTGCGCTCAAAGAGCACCAGGCTAAGCACCACTCCGGCCTCTTCATCGACGATAGGATAGCGCCGGGCCGTCACCGCGAAAATATTCGCCATGGCTCCTTCCGATGTGCAGTCCGTCTCGCCGCCCGCCGGAAGCGACCGTTGCGTCGTCAGCGTCCCGTTCTCGAGTCGCGTGCAGCCGGGGTGCGCCAGAATGAGCTTTCCGTCATGCGCCGACAGCCCGTCCCAATAGCTGTTGGTGATGGCGATCAACTCCGAGCGGGAAACGCGCCCGGCTTTCGGAGCAACGCGCTCGCCCGGTGCGTGTGCCAGCAGATTAGGGACATCGTTGTAGGCTGCTGTTGCCTGTCCACCACCAAGGGGCCCCAAGCCCGGATCGCCCTTCCTCGCCAGTACCCATTCAGCCTCGGAGATTTTGCGGTCCTCGACCTTCATCCGCAGCGTCACGATGGCGGGGCCGGTCGCCTCTTCCAGTGTTCCGAAATAGCCTGCCTGCCCGCTCTCCGGATCGAAAAATCTGAGCTGGAGCTTGCCCAGACCTTTTGCGCTTTCCCATAGGCCCGTGCCCAGCCTCCGCACCATCGCATTTTCGGTCTGCCGGAACCCGACGGATAGTGGCGCGGACGCCGGCTTGTGCTGCACCACGGCGGTCAGATACTGGTCCAGCGTGGTCTTCAAACACGCCCGATCGCACGAAGCCCCATACGCGCTTCCCAGCGCGAGGACACCAAAGAGAGTGAGACGTAACATGCTGGTATTCTACCGCCCGCTTCGCCTCGAATTGGGGCTTTCCCGGCTATCCGGTAAGATAGAAGTAGTGACCCCCCAAGATCCCACGGACCCCTCCCCGCCCTTGAGTTCGGGTACTGTCTCCGAGGTCCCTCAGTTGCAACCGGCCGAGTCGCCGGGCCTTAACGGCGCCGTCGCCACCGAAGAAGCGGTACCTGCTGCTCCGGTCGTTGCTCCAGACGATCCGAACCATGAGCGCCCGCGCAGCACCATCGCCGAATGGACCATCACCATCCTGCTGCTGCTGTTCCTGACCACGACCCTGGTCCAGGCGTATGTGATTCCGACGGGATCCATGGAAGATACGCTGCTAATCGGCGATCATCTTCTGGTCGACAAGCTGGCGTTCGCTCCCTATGGTCCGGTGAGCAAGTATCTCCTGCCGTATACCGATGTGAAGCGCGGCGACATCATCGTCTTCCGCTATCCGGTGGAGATCAACCAGACTTTCGTCAAGCGCTGCATCGGCGTTCCCGGCGACCGCATCCGCGTCATCAACAAGCAGGTGTACCTGAATGGCGTTCGCCTGGATGAGCCGTACACGTATCACAAGTCGGACTACATCGATTCTTATCGCGATAATTTCCCGGGTGAGCCGAACGTTTCCGTGGACCGCCGCGCGACCGACATGCTGCTGAATCACGTCGTCAACGGGGAAGTTGTGGTTCCGCCCAATTCCTATTTCGCGATGGGCGATAACCGCGATTCGTCGCTCGACAGCCGCTACTGGGGATTCGTTCCGCGCGAGAACATCATCGGCAAGCCGTTGGTCATTTACTGGTCCTACGACGCGCCCACGGATCAGCTCAATACTTCCTCCATCAGCCTGGATCATATTGTCGACCTGGCGGAGCATATCTTCACTAAGACCCGTTGGCGCCGCAGCTTCATGCTGATCCACGGCTATCCGATCAAGTAGGATCCCATGACCCGATACGCCGACTCCGTCCGGAACTTTTTCCACGAGTGGACTCTGAACATCCTGATTCTGCTGTTCGGCACCACGACGTTGGTGCAAGCTTTCATCGTGCCCACGCCCTCCATGGACACCACCGTGATGGTGGGAGATCACCTCTTGGTAGACAAGCTGTCCTATGCCCCGCCCGGCTCAATTTCCCGCTACATACTGCCGTACACGGAGCCCAAGCGCGGCGATATCATCGTGTTCCGTTACCCGATGGACATCTCGCAGAATTACGTGAAGCGAGTAATGGGCGTCCCGGGCGACCACATTCACCTCGTCAACAAGGTGGTCTATTTGAACGGTAAGCCGCTCACCGAGCCGTACGCGCAGCATATTTTCCCCAGCCCGGATCCGTATCGCGATAATTTCCCGACAGAGCCGGATGGTCCCGTTTATGACCGCGCAAAACAGATGCTCGCCGAGCATGTGCAGAACGGCGAGCTGGTGGTCCCGCCCGACAGCTATTTCGCCATGGGCGATAACCGCGATAACTCGCTCGACAGCCGCTATTGGGGCTTTGTGCCGCGCGAGAACATCATCGGCAAGCCCCTGCTGATCTTCTGGTCCTACGACGCGCCCACCGCGGACCTGGTGGGTTACAGCTCCGATCACTTCATCGATCTCGCCAAGAATTTCTTCTTCAAGACGCGCTGGGATCGGGAACTGAAGCTGATTCGCGGATACCCAGTTCAATAAGAGCCCAGTAATCCCATGGAACACGTGCACGGACTGATACTGGCCGGTGGCCGGGGAACCCGCTTCTGGCCCAAGAGCCGCCGCGCAACTGCCAAACAAGTTTTGCGGCTGTTCGGCGACCGCTCCCTGATCCAGCAGACCGTCGACCGGCTGCGTCCCGTCCTGCCTCCCGAGCGAATCTGGATCCTCACGAATGGCCATCTGCGGGACGAGATCGTTCGCCAGCTCCCGGAAGTCCCCAAGCGCCAGATCCTGGCCGAGCCCGCTCAGCGCAACACGGCGCCCGCGATTGGCCTGGCTGCGCAGATTCTTTACGGCCTCGATCCGGAATCGATCATGGGCGTATTCCCGGCCGACCACGTGATCGGCAAGCCGCGTGAGTACGTCCGCCTGCTCAAGGCCGCCCTGAAGGCCGCGCGGGCCGGCAAGATCGTGGTGCTGGGGATTCAGCCGCGCTGGCCCGAGACCGGTTACGGCTATATCGAGTTTCCGAAGGGCGTGCAGCCCGGCGGGTCGGAGTCGCTGCCAGTGAAGCGGTTCCGCGAAAAGCCCGACGCCAAGACTGCCGCGCGTTTTCTTAAAGCAGGCAATTTCTATTGGAATGCGGGAATGTTCTTCTGGAAGACATCGGTCCTGCTGGACGCCTTGCGTCAGCATCTGCCCAAGACCGCGAGCCTGCTGGCCAGTCTTCCTCCGTTCGGTTCACGGAAATTTGCCAAGAGCCTCGGAGAGGCGTTTCCCAAGACTGAGAACATCTCGATCGATTACGCCGTGCTCGAACGTGCGGCCAACGTGGTCGGACTGCCGGCGGGCGATATCGCCTGGAACGACGTCGGCAGCTGGAACGCCGTGTATGAGCTGCATGCGCGCGACCGGGCGGGCAATGCCCTGCGCACGCACACCATGATCGAGAACAGCACGGGCAATTACGTCGACGCCGAGAAGAAGCTGGTAGCGCTGCTAGGCGTGAAAGACCTGATCGTGGTCGATACGCCCGACGCTTTGCTCATCGCCGACCGCGGCCGTGCCCAGCAGGTCGGCGAGCTGGTGAAGCTCCTGGAAGCGGCCGGCCACCATCATCTGTTGTAGCCGCGTGAGGCCGGTTTGCTGAAAATAGGGACAGGCAGCTCTGTCCACTCCCAGGCCCGTGCGCGAAATCACGAGTTAACGCGAGGGGACAGAGTAGCCTGTCCCCACTACACTATTAGGCTTCCGGCGGCTTCGCCTTCTTGAAGACCTTTTTCAGCACGCTCACTGCCCGGTCCACATCCTGCTCGCTCAAGATATAAGGCGGCAGCGCGCGGAGAACCTTATCGTGCGTGCAGTTAATCAACAGGCCCTGCTCCATGGCATCCAGCACGATCTGCTTGCCCGAGAACTCAAGCTCCACTCCGATCATCAGGCCGTAGCCGCGCACTTCCTGGATGAACGAGAACTTCTTGGCCAGTTCCATCAACTGCATCCGGAAATACCCGCCAACATGGATGATGTTCGGGAGCAGCTCGTCCAGGATGTCGAAGAACTCAAGAGCGATCCGGCACGCCAGCGGTCCGCCGCCGAACGTGGTCCCGTGCTGGCCCTTGCCGATCGCATTCGCCGCGCGCTCGGTGGCCGCGACAAAGCCCAGAGGAACCCCACACGCTAGCGGCTTGGCAGCCGTGGTGATATCGGGCATCACCACGGGATCCAGCAATTGATACGAGAAATAGGCTCCGGGCCGCCCGACGCCGCACTGGATCTCGTCGAATACCAGCAGCGCATTGTGGCGGTTCGCCAGGTCGCGGGCCGCGCGGATATATTCGTCGGTCAGAGGATTGATCCCGCCTTCGCCCTGCACAATCTCGATGACGATCCCCGCCGTATTCTCGCCGATCACTTGCTCCAGCGCACCGATGTCGTTGCGATGCACGAAGCGGGCCCCGGGCAGCATCGGTTCAAAGTCGCTGCGATACTTCTCCTGGCCTGTGATCGAAAGGGCGCCGAACGTCCGGCCGTGAAAGGAATCGAACAAGGCCACCGTCTCAAACTTGTGGGGGCTGATTTTCTTGCCGTGCGCGCGGATGATCTTGAGCGCGCCTTCCATGGCCTCGGTTCCCGAGTTGCAGAAGAACACGCGGTCCAGACCGGTGACTTTAGCGATGCGCTCCGCGAGCGGTCCCTGATACTCGTGATAGTACAGATTCGAGGAGTGGAGCATTCGCCCGGCCTGCTCCCGGATCACCTTCATCAGGCGCGGGTGGGCGTGGCCCAGGGCATTCACTCCGATGCCGGCAATCAGATCCAGATAGCGCTTGCCGGACGTATCGTAGACGTAGCATCCTTTGCCACGATGCAGGACCAGCGGGTACCGCGCATAGTTTTGGAATAAGTACTTGGCTTCTAGATCGATTACCGATGTGGCAGGCGTGGCTACGGCGGTTTCCATGATCTCTTCATAATACCGAAGGCCATTGTGCCGACGAGCACGATATTATGAAGAATGCCCCCAAGTACCTCAGTGGGACTCGTGCGCGAGATCGCCGCCCTGATCGACCACACCCTGCTCAAACCGCAGGCGACCGGCGTTGATATCCGCCGGTTGTGCCAGGAAGCGCGCCTGTACGGATTCGCCACGGTGTGCGTAAATCCCTACTGGGTTGGGTTGGCGGCGTCCGAGCTGGCTGGATCTCCCGTGCAAGTAGCTGCTGTCGCGGGATTCCCGCTGGGCGCGAATACCACGGCCATCAAGGTGGCGGAAACGGAAGCGGTCATCGCCGCGGGAGCACGGGAAGTCGACATGGTGTTGAATATCGGGGAGCTTTGCGGGGGCAACCTCGATGCGGTCCGCGCCGACATCGCGGCTGTGGTGACTGCCGCTCACGCTCGCGGCGCGATCGTCAAGGTGATTCTCGAAACTTGCCTGCTGAATGACGATCAAAAGATCGCCGCCTGCACCATCAGTCAGCAGGCCGGCGCAGATTTCGTCAAGACCTCCACGGGATTCTCGACCCAAGGCGCAACGGTCCACGATGTAACCCTGATGCGTCGCACCGTCGGTTCGGATATCGGCGTCAAGGCGTCTGGCGGAGTCCGTACTCTGGAAGACCTGGAAGCCATGCGAGCAGCGGGTGCGAATCGCATCGGCACCAGCTCCGGAGTTCAAATCGTGGAGGCCATCAAGCAGTGACAACCCCACGCCGTACCGCGCTTCGTTTCCGGGAGCGCGCCGAACTTCTGGACTTTCTTCTCGAAGTGTCGCGCGTCAGCTCTGAGACGCTCGATCTGGCGGAGCAGCTTTCGACCATCGCCTCCATCGTGAAGGAAGTGGTTCCCTACGATGTGTTCGCCATTCTGCTGTACAGCGAGCGGACGCACGCGCTCACCATCCGGCACGCCATCGGACACCGTGAGGAAGTTGTGCGCAGCCTGTCGATTCCTCTCGGTGAGGGAATCGTCGGAACAGCCGCTGCGCGTCGCGAGCCCGTGCTGGTCGAAGACGTCAGCCAGGACCCGCGATATCTGAACGCTCTGGACGCCGTTCGCAGCGAATTGGCCGTGCCGATGACCGCCCGGGGCAAGCTGGTGGGCGTGCTTGACGTCCAGTCGACTCGCGTGAAGGCCTACGGCGAGCAGGACCGTTCCATGCTCAGCCTGATCGGTTCGCGCGTGGCCTCTTCTATTGAAAACGCCAGGCTGTACCGGCGCGTCGACCGGCAGAATCGCACCCTTCGGACCCTGGCTCATCTTTCGCGGGAATTTAGCGCGATCCTGGATCTGGATGAGCTGCTGACGAAGATTGCCTCGGCTACGCGGGCTCTGATCCCTTACGATGCCTTCAGCGTCTTCCTGGTGGACAACGAACGGAGCATTCTGCGAAACCGCTTCAGTGTTCGCTACGACAAGAGAGTGAAGATCGACAACATTCCCCTGGGAAAAGGCATTACCGGCGCGGCCGTGGAATCGCGCGAGCCGGTTCGTGTGCTCGATACCGGCGCCGATTCGCGCTATATCGCCTCGCATCCAGGAATCCGATCGGAACTCGCGGTTCCGCTGATCGTGCAGGACCGCGTCGCCGGCGTGCTCGACGTGGAAAGCGAGCGCATCTCATTCTTCACCGAGGACCATCAGCGCACGCTCTCCCTGCTGGCCCAGCAGATCGCGAGTTCCGTAGAGAACGCCCGTCTGTATGAGGAAGTGAACCAGCGCGAGCAGCGCATGGATCAGGATTTGAAGGCGGCGCGCAAGGTCCAGCGCATCCTATTGCCGCGCGAAGATCCGGAAATACAGGGCCTCGTGACCGGGATCCGAAACCGCCCGGCTCGGGAAATCTCCGGCGACGTGTTCGGGTTTTTCGATCACGCCGAGGAGGGCGCCTGCGTCATTGCGTTTGGAGACGTAAGTGGAAAAGGTGCCGCGGCCGCTTTGTACGGAGCACTGCTCTCGGGATTGCTCCGGACACTCTCGCGGCGGCGCCAGCCCGCGGAGCTGATTCAGAAGCTAAATGAAACGCTGCTCGAACGGAAAGTGGAAGCTCAATACGCCACGCTTCTGATTGCCCTGTGGCAACCGGCTTCGCGGCACTTTCTACTTTCGAATGCCGGCTCCGCACCACCTTTGGTTCTTCGCAAGGGTGAGATTCTGGAGACTAAGATCGAAGGCGTGCCCATCGGTTTGCTCGAGGGCCGTGAATACGATGAAGTGGAAATCGCATCCGAACCGGGCGATGTTCTGGTCCTTTACTCGGACGGCGTCGACGAGCAGCCCAACGAAAAGGGCGACGAATTCGGCCGCGAGCGCATCATGCGTGTTCTCAAGAAGCAGGGGACCGAGGCTCCACAGGCCATTGCGGACGCCATCATCGCGGCCGTGGACAAGTTCCGCGGATCCGCGCAGATCTTCGACGATCAAACGGTAGTTGTGATGAGGGTGCTTGCATGAAGCCGGCAATGAGACCGATGGATTATGTGGGTCGCGCTCTTTCCTGCGACGGCGTAGTACTGGCCGACATCGCGGCTAAGGTCGGAACGCCGTGCTATGTGTACTCCGCCGCCACCATTCTGGCGAATTATCACGCCTATGACGACGCGTTGCAGGGCGTTCCGCACACAGTATGTTATGCGATGAAAGCCAACGGCAATTTGGCGATCCTGCGCCTGCTCGCGGCCGCCGGCGCCGGTTTCGACATCGTCTCCGGAGGCGAGTTGTATCGCGTTCTCAAAGCCGGGGGCGATCCCGCCAAGGTTGTTTTCTCGGGCGTGGGCAAAACCTCGGAGGAGATCGATGCCGCGCTCGCCGCGGGAATCTTCGCGTTCAATTGCGAATCGGAGCCGGAACTTGCCCTCGTGGATGCTCTGGCACATCGCCGCGGGATCAAGGCTCGTGTTGCGCTCCGCGTGAATCCTGACGTGGCCGCCGACACTCACGCCCATATCGCGACCGGGAGTCTGGGCCACAAGTTCGGAGTCGATATCGGCCAGGCCGAGGCGGTCTATGAACGCGCCCGCCTGTACGAAAACCTGCTGCTCGAAGGAGTGAGCTGCCACATAGGCTCGCAGCAGTTCGATTTTGAGCCGATGATGAAAGCCGCGGACCGCGTCCTCGAGTTGATCGCCTGCTTGCGCGCCAAGGGCTTCGACATCCGACACGCAGATCTCGGTGGCGGCCTGGGCGTGACTTACAGACCGGACGAGCCGGCTCCGCCCATCGCGGAATTTACTGCCGCCCTCCGGGAGAAGGTCGCCGGGTATGATCTGCATTTGTTCCTGGAACCCGGGCGGTCGATCGTCGGCAACGCGGGAGTTCTGATCACCCGCGTGCTGTATCGCAAGAAGAGCGGAGACAAGGAATTCGTGGTGGTGGATGCCGCCATGAACGACCTGATCCGCCCGGCTCTTTACGACGCGCATCACGAGATCCTTCCGCTGCGCGCAACGTCAGCCGATTGCGGGCTGCGCGCGGATGTAGTGGGGCCGGTCTGCGAGTCCGGCGATTTTCTGGCTCAGGATCGCCAGATGCCCGAAGTGTTTCCGGGTGATCTTCTGGCCGTGTGCACTACTGGCGCTTACGGTTTCGCGCAAGCCTCCAACTACAACGCCCGTCCCCGCCCCGTTGAGGTATTGATCGAGAACGGTTCCTGGCGCGTGATCCGCAAGCGCGAGACCTTCGATGACCTCATTCGCGGCGAGTAATTGGGGCAAGGAGTAAACTAAAATCGTGAAGTCCGCAGCGCTGATTTCCGTCGCCGAGTATCTGCGCACCGCGTATAGCCCGGATTGCGACTACGTGGATGGCGAGGTCCAGGAGCGCAATTTGGGCGCACGAGATCACAGCACACTTCAGGGCGAATTCCTTTACTACTTCCGATCACGGAAGAAAGAATGGAAAGTCCTTGTCTATCCCGAGCAGCGAGTCCAGGTCTCGCCCACACGGTTCCGGATTCCGGATGTCTGCGTCTATGTGGGAGAAGGGCCTAAAGATCAGATCTTTCGCACGCCTCCCTTCATATGCATCGAGGTGCTTTCCCCGGAGGACCGGACGACCAAGTTTCAACAACGCATCGACGATTATCTGAAATTCGGAGTACAGTACATTTGGGTAATCGATCCGGCCACGCGACGCGCCTGGGTACATACCAAAGAGGGCGTCCATGAGGCCAAGAATGGGATTCTCCAAACGGAAAACCCGACCCTGACCGTGCCCCTCTCGGAAATCTTCGCTGCACTAGACGAATAGCGCTCTAGAAACTCCCGAGCAGGCGCTTGAACTGCGTGTCCTCGCGCGCGACCACGTTGGGCCAGGTTCGCTCGATCCCATCCGGGGTCGGACCGTTCAGAAACTCGATCATCAGGTGATGCTCGGCTGCAGCCTTGGCCGCGCGACGGTAGAGTGCGATCATCTGCTGGTCGGAGCGATGCATGAGGTCGATCGTCACACCAGCCGCACCCGATTTTTGGGCTCTCGTGAGCTCCTCCGGCAGGTGGTCCGCCAGATCGGCCGAGTATGTGATGGGAACGTAATCCTTCACCGGCTTGATCCAGGACGTATCGGCGATCGCGGAGGCCGGGTTCAGATTCTTGACGATGTCGGAATCAAGCAGCTTGCGAGGCTCGGTTGCGACCATCAGGACCCGCCAGGGAGTCTCCGCCGGCGAGACTCCATGCATCGTCAGAGCCGCGTCATCGAAGCGCGGCGTGAGCGTCGTGCGCATCGTGGTGCCCTCGGGATGGAACACGTACATCCCGGGGAAGTTGTCGATTTGTGCCTCGGTGATTGCCACCCAGCCCACTCCGGGCTGTTCGACCAGAAGGGGCAGCGCGAGAAGGGAGCTTCGCTCGATGCGGCTCATTTTCGTTTTGCCGTAGTCGCCTTTTTTCGACTGGTAATCGGGAGCGACCGCCGTGTACGCATCTCCATCCTGAGCGAAATGGAAATCGGTCAGCTCTTCTTCGATCTGCAAGTCCTCCACAGTACTGGTGCGCGGGATGTAATAGCGGAAGGCGATGCCGTCGTCGTATGCGCGCGCTTCGATCGTGATGCGGCGTCCCAACGAACCATTCTGAATATATTGCGCGATGAGGGAATTGTAGCGGTTGCCAGGCTGGTTCACGGATGCCGGGGTCGCACTGACCAACCCCACGGTCTCTCCGAGAAACACTTCCTGGTCGTGGATCGCGATCCCGAGCAGGGAGGTATCCATCAGCAGCTTCCCGTGAAAGGTCACCGAGTAAGCCAGCCGCACCAGGATGGCGTCCTTCGGCGACACGACAAACAGCCGCAACACCAGCTGCCCGTCCGGAGAAGCCACGCTGACGGTGTCGGTCTCGGCGAAAACTGCGGAAGCTGCCGCGAGGACCAGCAGCGCGAGAGATAGAATCCGGAGTCTCATAAAGAAAAAGGGGGCGCTTGCGCACCCCCTCTTCATGTTACAGCTCACTAGGAATTACGCCCAGCTATAGCCCGCCTTCTTGAAAGGCAGCGACCGGACGCGATCGCCCGTTGCCGAGAAGATCGCATTCGCGATTGCCGGCAGAATCGGGGGCATGGACGGTTCGCCCATACCAGTCGGAGGATTGTTCGACAGGACGTAGTGCACTTCGATGTCGGCCGGAGCCGCGGTAATCCGGAGCAGCGGATGCGTATCGAAGTTCGATTGCACCACGTGGCCGTGATCCACCGTAATCTCCTGCTCCATCATCGCGCCCATGCCATCGATGATGGCGCCCTGCGCCATGTTCATCGCCTGACCGGGATTGATGATGGTGCTGCCGATGTCGGCGGCGACCCACACCTTGTTCACCTTCACCTTCTTGTTGCCGCTAACGGTGACTTCGGCGACTTCCGCGAAGTAACCGCTATGGCTGAAGTGGAAACCCACGCCCATCGCGGTGCCCTTGGGAAGCGTCTTCTTGCCCCAGCCCGACTTCTCGGCGACCAGGTCAAGGACGCCACGCATACGGGACGCGTTGAACGCGTTACCGCCACCGAATCCGCCAGGTGCAGGAGGAGGAGCGGGCTTGGTCTGCGACAACAGATCGCGGCGGAACTGCACCGGATCCTTGCCGGCGGCATGCGCCAGCTCGTCGATGAAGCTCTGCGTGACGAACGCCATCGCGTTGCTCGTCGGAGCGCGCAGCGAACCCGTGCGGATCGCCAGCGGCTGAGCCGAAGTGTACAGCGCGAAGTTCTCGATGAACGGTTGCGGGAACTCGGTCGCGCCGATGCCGCCCGCGCTGACGGACTGGATCGCGGGACCCTTGCCCTGGCCGTCGTTCTTGGCGCCGTAGGTGACGAAGTGATTCCGCCACGCGACTACCTTGCCCGACGCGTCGAGACCGGCCGAAAGGAACTGGTACCCGCCGGGACGATAATAGTCGTGCTTCATATCGTCTTCGCGGGTCCAGAGCAGCTTTACCGGAGCTCCGACTTCCTTGGAGATGTACGCCGCTTCCGCCGCGTAATCGTTGGTCAAGCGCCGGCCGAAGCCGCCGCCGCCGCGGACCATGTGCAGCGTGATGGCACTCTGATCGATGCCGCAAGCCGTGGCAGCCAACCCACGGGCGCCCGTCGGAATCTGGCTGCTGGTCCACAGCTCCAGCTTGCCGTCCTTATAATGCGCCGTGCAGTTCTGCGGTTCGAGCGGTGCGTGCGAAATAAACGGATACGTATAGTTCGCTTCCACTTTCTTGGCCGCAGTCTTGATGGCGCCTTCCGGATCACCGTCCTTGCGCGTGGTGCTCATGGGCTCGCCCATGCCGATGGTTTGCGCTTTCGCGGCGTACGCGGTGCTGCTGTGATCCGCAGTCGCGCGAGTGCCTTCGTCCCAGGTGACTTGCAGCTTCTTGCGAGCCGAATTCGCCTGGTACCACGATTCCGCGACGATCGCGATTCCGCTCTCAAGACCCGGATCGCCGGGTAGTACCGCGGCGGTGATGTCCGGCCGGTCAACCACGAACGCAGCCTTGATGCCCGGCAGCGTCTTGATCATGTCGAGATTATGCGTCTTAACCTTGCCGCCGAACACGCCGCACTTCTCGTACACGGCGTACAGCATGCCAGGAACAGTCTGGTCGATGCCAAAAACCGGCTTGCCGGTGATGATCTTGGGAAGATCGGGGCTGGGAACCGTCGTCCCGATGATCTTGTAGTCTTTCGGATCCTTGTACTTGATCGACGCGGCATCCGGAGGCGTCATGCTGGCCACTTTCGAAGCCAGTTCGCCGTAGGTGATGGTCCGGTTAGATGCCTTGTGCATCACTTTGCCGGAACCGGTAGTCAGATCGGCTGCGGGAACATTCCAGGTCTGCGCCGCGGCGTTGACGAACATCATCCGCGCCTGCGCGCCGAGCTGCCGCATCGGAACCCAGTTGGTTGGGGTCGCCGTGCTGCCGCCCGCGATCTGGCCGCCGTACTTAGCCTGATCCTGATCGGCCTGGACGACTTTAACGTCCTTCCAATCGACGTCGAGTTCTTCGGCGATCAGCATCGGCAACAACGAGCGAACGCCCTGGCCTACTTCGGGGTTCTTCGCGACGATGGTGACGCTGTTGTCGGAGTTGACGGTGATGAAGTCGGCAGGCTTCAGCGCGGCACCCGGGCCTCCGAAGCCACCCGCGCCGCCACGGCCTCCGGCCGGAGGAGCGCCTTTGGCAGCGCCCTGCTGGGCATCCGCCTTAAATACCAGTCCAAACAGCACGCCACCCGTTCCGGTGGCTGCCACGGTCAAAAAGGAGCGACGATCGATATTCTTCACGGTGTTTTTCTTTTTCATGATCGTTCTCCCTTACTCCCTTGCCCTTCCAGCGCCGCCGCCAGAGGTCGCCGGCCGCGAGGACGCTAGCTGAGCCGCCCTGTGGATCGCCTGGCGAATTCTGAGATACGTTCCGCAGCGGCAAAGATTGCCGTACATAGCGGAGTCAATGTCCTTGTCGGTAGGCTGAGGTTTGGTCGCGAGCAGCGCCGATGCGGTCATCATCTGGCCAGCCTGGCAATACCCGCACTGCGGGACGTCGACTTCCATCCAGGCTTTCTGCACTGGATGCGTTCCGTCTACCGACAACCCTTCGATCGTCGTCACCGGATCTTTCACGGTGCCCACTTGTGTCTGGCAAGACCGGACTGCTTTGCCGTTCACGTGGACCGTGCAGGCACCGCAAAGCCCGGCTCCGCAGCCGAACTTGGTGCCTTTCATGTCAAGAACGTCTCGGAGCACCCACAGTAGGGGCGTATCCGCGGGCACATCTACAGTCTTGGACTGCCCGTTCACTTTTATCGTATAAGCCATGTCTGACTCCAGATCCTACCGGACCCCGAGGCGCGGGATTCGGCTGCGGCGTACATCCGTTGAGGTAATCGGTCTGACCCGCAAATCTCAATAGAAAGTAACAGTTACGAGATGCGGTGTCAAGGGCCTGCGGCAATCAGCTCGATCGCGACGGTGGCGTCCAAGGAGGGTAGCCCTTCCACGATTTGCGTCGAGCCTGTGGGGTGGGCGCCACCCAGGAACTCGGGGGCCAGCGCCGCGGCTTTGTCGGGCATTGGCCGGCCTAATGAATAAACGCTCATCACCAGCGCATCGGCGTAAGAGGCTTTCATGGATTGGAGCGCCCGTCCGAGACGGCCGTAAGCCAGCCGAAGGGCCTGCTCCTGATCCCCAAACGCCATCTGGGTGGCGGTGAACACCAGCTTGGCCGGACTGTTTCCCGGCTTCTGGAGGCGTCCTACGCCTTCACACGCAGTCCCCGGCTCGACCGCCAGCCGCGTGAGTTGCACGAAGTTCGCGGCTGACCCCGGAAACGCCGATGCTACCGCCGCCCGCGCACTATCCACCTGATTGAGGTCCCCCACGAAGCAGGTGACCTGCACCATGACCGCGTCTTGTGCCTTAGCCGCCGCCGCCAACTCCGGGACGTGCTGGGCCGAAAAGAACGCCAGGCCGTTGGGATTCACCACCTTCTTCTCGGCATTGATACTCTCGATCACCACCTGTGCGCCATCCATGGGAAGCGCGCCGACCTGGATCGTCGTCACCGCAGGCAGAGGCATTTTCTTATCCGAGAAATCCTCGGCCACGATGGTCGCCACGCGGCGCATGTCCCCGGTGCCCGCGACAAACGCGCGCAGCTTCACGAATGTCGCACCCCCGCTGGCCCGATCGAGCGCCTTGAGCGCATCGTGCACCTGCTGGGTCAGCAGACCCTTGGCCGAGAGCGGCGAGACGTGAAACGCCAATTTGCCTGTCTCCGCAATCACCGCCGATGGAGGCTCGGGTGGAAGCGGTAACGTCTGGGTCTCCGGCTCTTTTTCCTTCTTAGGCGGCTTCACGCGCGGCGTAACGACTTGCGCCCAGGCGTGTCCCCCGGCGATCAGGGAAATGCCCAGCAAAAGCGCGATGTTTCGCCACATGCTCACGATGCCGCCGAGGCGATTTTAGCACTTACTTAGCCGTCGCGGCCGCGATTAATGGCGCGCGCATTCCTTGCCGATCTATCCAGTGTGTTTCCAGGGATGATGGCCTTGACACGGATCTTTCAGGATCGACATACTAAAGCACAGCATCCTAAGTGATCTTAAGAAGATAGCGATCGGCTTGGCAGAGTCGATTGCGCGGCGCAGTTTCCCATTCGTTAAGCAGGAGGATTCTAGATGAAACTCAAGACGTTCACGCTCGGACTCGTAGTGTTGGCCGGCTTTGCCGTCGGGATTACCGTGGGCCAGACCCCGGCGCCCGCACCGGCCTCCAAAGCGGCGCCCAAAGCCGCGCCGGCGAAAGCCGCGACGAAAGCCGCCCCCTCTCGGGTCGATTCGGTAATCGAGTCGGTCAAAGCCGGACTCTCGGAGAGCCTGATCATTCGGGGGCTGCAGCGCGAGAACAAGCCGTTCGATCTGACCACCGCTGACATGGTGAAGCTCAAGAATAACGGCGTATCGGAAAACATTATCAGCGTGATGCTCGATCCGGGCAGCGCTCCAGCTGCAGCCGCTGCTCCCGCGCCGGCTCCGGCTCCCACTGCGGCCGCCGCTCCGGCGCCCGCGCCAGCTCCCGCACCTGCTCCTGAACCCGTAGCGAGTGCTGCCGCCGCTCCGGCCGCTTCCGGGCCCACTACGCAAGCGCAGAAGAAGCGCGTGATTGTCGACGAATTTGACTACTCCACGGTGAAGACCGCGGTGCAATCGGTGTTCAACACCCAGCAGGACATCGGCAAAGGCATTCGCGCCATGCTGGTTACGCGGCTGGCACAGGCGAATAAGGTAGTCATCGTCGAGCGCGCCAAGATCAACACGCTGACCAAGGAGCAGGACTTTAACGCGAGCAACCGGGTCAAACAAGGCACCGGAGCCCGCGTGGGCCAGATCTCTGGCGCTGACGCAATGCTATCCGGAGACATCGTGGTCTTCGGCCGGGATGACAAGAAGAGGAGCGTCAAGGGCGGCGGCCTGATCGGCGGAGTGATCGGCGGCATCGCGGCCAGCAAGAATGAAGACAAAGCCGTGGTCGTGATCGACTACCGGCTGATCGACGCAGAGACGTCCGAAATCATCGCCACCGGCGAGGCTCGCGGCGAGTCGTCCCGCAAGGGCAACGCTCTCGGCGCCATCGGCGGCGCGATTGGCAAGGGCGTGGCCGGAGTTCAGGTGGACATGACCAGTTCGAACTTCGCTCAGACGATCATCGGCGAAGCCACGCAGGATTGCGTCAACAAGCTCGCGGACATTCTCCTGGAACAGACCACCAACATGAAGAAGTCGGTTCGTGAAGTGGAAGGCCGCGTGGCCGACGTTTCCGGAAAGACGCTCGTGCTTAACGTTGGATCGAACGATGGCGTTAACGTCGGCGAGGTCTTCGAGATCCTCAACATCATTCGGGAAGTCAAAGATCCGGTGACCAAGGAAACCCTGGACGTGGTGACCGAGAAAACCGGCGAGATGACGATCACCAGCGTGCGCGATAAAGTTGCAACCGGAACTTATACGGGATCACCCGCAAAGGTCGGTTTCATGGCGCGCAAGAAGTTATAGAGGGCCACTCACATGAACAAAAAACTTCTGGTAAGCTTACTCGCCGCGTCGGCGACCCTGGTATCAGCACAGACCAAGAAGGCGCTGATGATCGAGCCCTTCGATTACTCCACCGTGATGACCAGTGTCCAGGCGATCTTCGGCACGCAGCAGAACATCGGTACCGGCATCGCCGCCATGCTGACCACGCGGATTACCCAGGATGGCAAGTTCACCGTGGTGGAGCGCCGCAAGGTTGCGAACCTCACCAAGGAGCAGGATTTCGCAGCCAGCAATCGCGTGAAGCAAGGGACCGGCGCGCGCGTCGGCCAGATTCGCGGTGCGGATCTGACACTGATGGGCGACATCGTCGTGTTTGGCCGCGATGATCGCAAGGTCGGCGGGGCAGCCGGAGCGATCGTGGGCGGCGCGGGCGGCGTCATCGGCGGGTCGAAATCCGATGCCAAGGCCGTCGTCGTCATCGACTACCGCCTGGTGGACGCGGAAACCAGCGAGGTTGTCGGCAGCGGCGAGGCTCGCGGCGAATCCAAGCGCACCAGCAAGGGCTTCGGCGCAGCGATGTTTGCGGGCGGCGTAGGCGCGGGCGGCGGCTTCAACATGACCAGCTCGAACTTCGCGGAAACGATCATCGGCGAAGCCACCATGGACGCCGTGAACAAGCTCTCTCAACAAATCGCGGCAGGGCCTACGACAGGTAGCGCCGGCAGCCGTGAAGACGACCTGGACGCCGTCGTGGCGGACGTCGACGGAGCCAACATCACGATCAACGCCGGAAGCGCCGCGGGTCTCGCCAAAGGCCAGACTTTCACCATCTATCACAAGGGCAAAGAAATCAAGGATCCCAAGACGGGCGAGGTTCTGGACGTGCAGACCACCCCGATCGGCAAGCTCACGATCACCAACGTTCGCGATCGCATCTCCACCGGAACATTCGCCGCGTCGGGCGGCCCGACTCCCGTGGTCGGAGATGTTGTCAGGAAATAAGTAGGCCCCATGCGGATTTCCCGCGCGCTACTGTTTGTCGTCTGCCTCGGCGCACAAGCGCAGGTCGTGCCGCGCGTCGGCGTTCCTGGCGTGGGCAGCGTCGGTATTGGTGCGGGATCTCTGTGGAGAGGTAATCTCGGCGGCATCCTCGGCCAGCAGCCCAACAAGGTCACCTACGACGATCTGAATCGCTTCGACCAGTACCTGGTAGGCGCCGGAGCCTACTGCTCGGCGCTCACTCCAGCCGACTATGAGGCCAACCGCTACATGGTCCGCAGTATGGCGTCTTACGTTGCCACGATGAACGCGTACACGCGGGATCCGCGAATGCGCGCGTCGCTGGGCCAACTGAGGGGCCGGATCTCGGCATTTCCGTGCGCGTGGATCGGCTATCAGCCCGAGCCTCTGATGTTCGAGCCGATCCCTCCGCCCGTGAACACGGAGCCGCCGTTCGCGCTCAAGCCTCCCGATGTCCCCAACGTCGCGGCCGCCGATAAGGAAACCTTCACCGACCTTCAGAATCGCTACCGAACGGATGCCACGCGCGCCGCCTCCGCCTGGAAGAGCGCCGCTGAGATGAACGCCAGGCTGTCGACGCAGGGCGCGTCCTTGAACGCCGACACAGCCGCCGCCGTCAGCCGGTTCCAGCTCCTCTTCGGCCTAGCCGCGGGGTCCATGCTCGACCACCGCTGGGGCGAAGTCCTCGAACACCTGCAAGCCGTCGAAGCGGAAACCGCTAAAGTCGCAAAAGTCGTCGGACGTTAAACTAACATCAGACCCCCTGATGTCAGCCGACGCCTCCACGCCGCTCATGCGGCAATACCACGGTATCAAGCAGCAAGTGCCGAACACGCTGCTGATGTTCCGTCTCGGCGACTTCTACGAGCTGTTCTACGACGACGCCGTCACCGCCGCCCGCGAGCTCGAAATCACGCTCACCGCGCGCAACAAGGAAAAAGGCCAGCCGATTCCCATGTGCGGCGTGCCCTATCACGCGTCCGAAAACTACATCGCGCGCCTGATCCAGAAGGGCTATCGGGTGGCCATCTGCGATCAGATGGAGGTTCCCAGCGCGGCCACTAAGCTGGTGAAGCGCGAGGTCACGCGCATCGTGACGCCCGGCACGTCGATGAACCCGCAGGTGCTGCGGTCGCACGAAAACAACTATCTCGCCGCGGTGATGCCTTCAAATGGAAGAGCTGGGATCGCGCACGTCGACATCTCCACCGGCGAGTTCCGCGCCACGGAGGTCGATGCTGCCGAAGTTCGCGCGGCGCTCGAAACCTTGAACGCACGCGAGGCTCTGGTTCCGGAAGGATCGGCCGATTCCCTGCCCTGCCTCAAAACCAATGTGGATGCTTGGGTCTTCGCGCACGATTACGCCGCACGCAGTTTGTGCGACCACTTCCACTTGATTGCGCTCGACGGTTGCGGGCTGGAGTCGCGTCCACTGGCGACGGGAGCCGCCGCCGCCATCCTCCACTATCTTCGCGATACACAACGTACCGCGCTCGATCACCTGGAGCGGCCGGCTTTTTATAACCGCGCCGACGCCCTCATTCTCGACGCCACTACCGTCCGCAATCTGGAACTGGTCGAGCCGTTGTTCGCGGGCGAGTCTAAGGAATCGACGCTGCTCCACGTGCTCGACCGCACTCGCACCGGAATGGGCGGCCGCCTGCTCCGGCGTCGTCTGCTCGCGCCCTCGATCGATGTGGCTGAGATCGAAGCGCGTCTGGATGCCGTGGAAGAGCTGCACAAAGCCCCCATCTTGCGTGCGGACCTGGGCAAGCATCTCGAATCCATCCTCGACCTGGAACGGCTTCTCGCGAAGATTTCGCTCTCCTCGGCCGGCCCCCGCGACCTGCTCGCGCTCGCCCGCTCGCTGGCCGTGATCCCATCACTGTCGGCTTTGCCCGTCAAAGCAGCGCTGCTTCTCGATATCCAAGCGCGGCTCGATCCGATTCCCGAAGTTCGAGATCGAGTTCTCGCAGCCATCGCCGAAGAGCCTCCCGTGAATCTGTCCGACGGCGGGACCATTCGCACGGGTTTCAACGCGAGCCTGGACGAGCTGCGCGATATCTCCCAAAACAGCCGCACGTACCTCGTGCAAATAGAACAGCGCGAGCGCACTCGCACCGGCATCGCATCGCTCAAAGTCCGCTTCAACAATGTTTTCGGCTATTACATAGAAATCTCGAAATCCAATCTGCATCTCGCGCCCGAGGATTACCAGCGCAAGCAGACCCTGGTCAATGCAGAGCGATTCACCACGCCGGAACTGAAGGAACTGGAAGTCAAGATTCTGGAAGCCGAAGAGAGATCGCTCGCCATCGAGCGCGAGATCTTTGAGCAGCTTCGCCTCCTGGCTTCGTCACATGCTGCACGGATCAAAGCGACCGCCGCTGCCGTCGCAGAGCTGGACATTGCTGTCGCTCTCGCCGAAGTCGCCGCCGAAAGCCGCTATGTGCGCCCGAGCTTCTCAGATTCGGGCGAAATGCGCGTCGTGGCCGGCCGACATCCCGTCATCGAGAAGCTCGCCGAAAAAGACGCCCAGCGATTCATCCCCAACGATCTCTACTTTCATCCCGACACCGAGTTCATCGCCGTGATCACCGGCCCTAATATGGGTGGTAAGTCGACCTACTTACGCCAGGCGGCTCTTCTCGCGATCCTCGCGCAAATGGGATCGTTTCTACCCGCCGAATCGGCACTTATGCCTGTAGTCGATCGCGTATTCACGCGCATCGGAGCTGCGGATAACCTCGCGCGCGGCCGATCCACGTTCATGGTCGAAATGACCGAGACCGCGGTCATCCTCAACACGGCCACCGCCCGGAGCCTGATCGTGCTGGACGAAATCGGCCGCGGCACGTCGACCTATGACGGGCTCGCTCTGGCCTGGGCCGTGGTCGAACACATCCACAAGCACATCCGCGCGAAGACGCTGTTCGCGACGCACTATCACGAGCTCACCGAGCTCGCGGGTCAGCTCGACGGCGTGCGCAATCTGCATGTCTCGGTGAAAGAAGCCGGCGACCAAATCCTATTCCTGCGCCGCGTCGAACCTGGTGCAGCCGACCGCAGCTATGGCATCGAAGTCGCGCGCCTGGCCGCTTTGCCGATGAGCGTGATCGAACGCGCCCGCGAGATCTTGGCCCATCACGAGTCCGCGGTTACGGAGGAATTAGCCCCGCCATCCGCGCCCATGCAGATCCAGTTGTTCGAGCCCGTCAATCACCAGCTTGCCGCCCGCATCCGCGCGCTGAATCTCGATAATTTGCGTCCTATCGAAGCGCTACAACTGCTGGCGGAACTCCAGAAGGAACTCAAGAACTAATGCGTGTAGCCGGGATCATGAGCGGCACTTCGCTCGACGGCATCGATGTCGCCATTGTCGACATCCGGGGCAAGAAGATCGAGCCGGTTGCCTTCCACACGGTGCCCTACCCCAAGAACGTTCGCGAGGCCATCCTGGGCGTGTCCAATACGATGACCCACACCTCGGCGATCGCGCGTCTGCACTTCCTGCTCGGCGAGCTTTACGCCGAAGCCGTGCGCGAGACTTGCCGGCGGCGGCGTGTTCCGCTGGACTCGATTTCGCTGTGCGGACTGCACGGCCAGACCATCTTCCACGAAGGCGCCCCGGTGAACTATCTCGGCCGGCGCATCGCCAGCACCTTTCAGATCGGGGACGCCGCGGTCGTGGCCGAGCGCACCGGACTCTGGACCATCTCCAATTTCCGCGAGCGCGATATCGCCGCCGGCGGCCGTGGCGCTCCGCTGGTCCCTCTGGCCGATTTTCTCTTGTTCCGGCATCGCCGCATCGGCCGGATCGCACTGAACCTCGGGGGTATCGCCAACATCACCGTGATCCCCGGTGGCGCCACGCGCGACAACGTTCTGGCCTTCGACACCGGCCCCGGCAACATGGTGATCGACGCGCTGGTCTCCCGCATGACCCAAGGCCGCCAGACGTACGACCGCGACGGCCGCATCGCCCGCCGCGCCCAGGTCCACGATCGGATGCTCGCGTCGATGATGGCCGATCCGTATTTCAAGCTCCGCCCGCCCAAGACCACGGGCCGCGAACAGTTCGGCCAGGAATTCGCCAGCGGCCTGGCCGCGACCGGCCTACCGCTCGAAACTCTGATCGCGACCGCAACCGAGTTCTCGGCGCGGTCCATTGCTTCGGCGATCACGCAGTACGCCAACGAAGCCCGCGAAGTTATCGCCTCCGGCGGCGGCGTTCACAATCGCTGGCTGATGCGCCGCCTGCGCGAGCTTATGCCCGATTTCAAGGTGTCTACCAGCGCCGACCATGGCATCGATCCGGACGCGAAAGAGGCCATCGCCTTCGCCCTGCTCGCCCACGAATTCGTCATGAGCCGCCCGGGCAATCTGCCGTCCGCCACTGGCGCACGCCGTGCCGTGCTGCTCGGCCGCGGAACGCCCGTGTTCTAAGAAAGCGTCTCCCGCTCCTCGTCCTTCTGCGCCTGATAGTCCAGTTGCCGCACCCTTTGCTTCGGATCGTTGGATAGAATCTGGTTGTTCAGATCCTGCGGTACGACTGGATTTTGCTTCTTCCCGGCTTTCGATTTCAGGTCATCTAGAACCGCGCGAACGTATTTCTTCATGCCCCATTCCTGCCATACTTGTCTCTAACGGGGACTGTCGAAAATGCTATTCCCAAGAGAACTCGCCAGATCTTGTCGCTCGCTCGGAGTGATTGCCTTTCTCGCATTCGGATTCGCCGGGGCGACCTCCGCGCAAACGGCCACTTACACCGGTTCGGCCGCATGCAAAACGTGCCACGCCGCGACCTACGAACGCTGGAGCAAGACCCGGATGGCGAACGTCGTGCGCGATCCCAAGGTGCATCCGGACGCGATCATTCCCGATCTCAGCAAGGCCGATCCGGCTATCGTCACGTTCACTAAAGACGCGATCGCCTTCGTCTACGGCAGCAAATGGAAGCAGCGCTACTTCACGAAGGTCGGCGACGATTATTTTCCGCTGCCCGCGCAGTGGGACGTGGCCAATCAACGCTGGAGCCGGTATTTGGTCGCCAATGGCACCGATTGGTGGACGGCTCACTATCCTCCCGACAACATGCAGCGTCCCACCGGCCCGCTGTGCGATGGCTGCCACTCGGTGAATTACAACATCCAGACCAAGACGGTCACCGAATGGAACGTTGGCTGTGAAAAATGCCACGGCCCGGGCAGCCTGCACGTCGCCCGGCCTTCCCGCGCGAATATTGTGAACCCGGCGCGCCTCGGCGCCCGCGGTGTCGATGTCTGCATTCAATGCCACTCCCAAGGCCAGCCCCTGGCGAATCCAATCCAGGGGAAATACTACGATTGGCCCGTGGGATTTGACGTGACTAAGAACCTAAGCGATTTCTGGAAGCTCGAAGATCACAAACTGGGCGAGACCAGCTTCACCCATTTTCCCGACGGCACCGCGCACAAGAATCGCATGCAGGGGAATGATTTTGTGCAGAGCCTCATGTACACGCGCGGCATCACGTGTTTTACCTGCCATGATGTGCATGGCACCGAGAACAACGCCGACCTCATCAAGCCGGCCAACGTTCTGTGCCTGCAATGCCACGGCCCCAATTCGCCGAACGGCCCGCATACGGCGACCATCGAGCAGCACACGCATCATCCGGCCGGATCCGCCGGCAATGAGTGCGTGGGCTGCCATATGCCGAAGATCGAGCAGGAATTCACCACCACCAACGTCCGCAGCCACACGTTCAAGTTCATCGCCCCGCTGGAAGCCGATCGCCTGAAGATGCCCAACTCGTGCACTTCCTGTCACACCGGCGAGACTGCGGAATGGGCCAACAAGTCGCTCAAGACCTGGACCGAGTTCTCGCCCTGGCGCGTGGCGAACTAAAATATTTACCCGGGTAGTATTGACAAGGAATTTATACCCGGGTATATTATTCCCATGAGCTACACTGCATTCCAAGGACACACTAAAATCGCTTCCGGAAACCTGACGGAAGTCTCTTCCTTCCTGAAAGATAAGCGCCCGGATGATTTCCTGGTGTTTGATGATGCCGGGCGCCAGATCGACCTGGACGTCCGTGGGGTCCAGTCGGAGCCGCCGTCCGATCCGGCTCGAGGGCGTGGACGCCCCCGCCTTGGAGTTGTGGCGCGCGAGGTCACGCTTCTGCCCCGCCACTGGGACTGGCTGAATTCCCAGCCCGGAGGCGCTTCGGTGGCCTTACGGAAGCTGGTGGAGGAGGCTCGCCGAACGCGGGGCGACAGCGACCGTGTTCGTGCGGCGCAAGAGGCGGCCTATCGATTCCTCAACGCCATCGCCGGCAACTTGCCGGGATTCGAGGAAGCTCTCCGCGCGTTGTTTGCGTACGATCGCCGCCGTTTCGCGGACTTGATTGCGGGATGGCCGCAGGACATCCGCGATCATGCGATCCAGCTCGCATTCGCGGATCAGGATCCGTCTGGGGTAGAACGCGTTTAGCGTGCGGCGAGCAGAGCCCGCAGGTGCCGTGCCCGTTCCGGCGACCGGAGCTGGCGCAGCGCCTTGGCTTCGATTTGCCGGATCCGTTCCCGCGTGACGTCGAACTCCTGGCCGATCTCTTCGAGCGTATGCTCGCGCTCACAGCCGATGCCGAAGCGCAGGCGGATCACTTTCTCCTCCTTGGGAGAAAGCGTCTTGAGGATGTTGGCGGTCTCGTCGCGGACGTTCGTGTCGATGACCGCGTCGACCGGTGATCCCACCCAGCGGTCTTCGATCAGATCGCCCAGGGCGGATTCGCCGTCGCGGCCCACCGGAGTTTCGAGCGATACAGGATCACGAGAGATGGTCTTCAGCTTCTGGACCTTCTCCACCGGAATGTCCATGCGCCGGCTGATTTCGTCGTTCGAAGGCGCCCGGCCCATTTCTTTTTCCAGCTCGCGGGTGGCGCGCAGGAACTTGTTCATGCTCTCGTTCATGTGAACGGGAATACGAATGGTGCGCGACTGGTCGGCGATGGCGCGCGTAATGGCCTGCCGGATCCACCACGTCGCGTAGGTCGAAAACTTGTAGCCGCGGCGGTATTCGAACTTGTCGGCGGCGCGCATCAGGCCGATGTTGCCTTCCTGGATGAGATCCAGAAGGTGCAAACCCCGGTTGACGTACTTCTTGGCGACGGAAACCACCAGGCGAAGGTTGGCCTCCACCAGATCTTTCTTGGCCCGCTCGGCTTCGATTTCGCCGTGGCGGATAACGGAGAGCGTGTGCCTGAGGTCGACCAGGTTGGCCCCGGCCACTTCCTCGCGCTTGCGGATTTCCCGGCGGATTTCCCGGGCTTTGCTCTGCGCCGTCGCACTCGAACGTCCCTCAATCTTGCGCAGGTCGGCTTCGAGGCGCGACATCTCTTCCGCGACCTTCTCGATTTCCTTGGTGAATTCCTTCCACTGCGAAAGGTAGTAGGGAAGATGCCGGATCGCCTGGGAAACCTGCACCCGGGCGCGCTTCATCTTGCCGATCCACTTCCGGCGCAGCTTCTTGTTGCTCAGCGGAACCGAATCCAGCTTGTCCGATACCTGACCCAGCTTCTTGTGCAGGACCACCAACTCGGCCAGTTCGGCGCGAATTTCGTTGCGGCGCTTGTTGTAGGCGGGACTCTCGTCCTCAAGGTCCCCCAGATCGACGAAAGTGTCGAGCTCTTCCGTTTCGTGCTTGATCTGATCGGCGATCTCGACGGCCCGCAGCTGCACCAGCGCGGATCGGCTAATCGCCTTTTGCATCCGCAGCTTGCCGCGCTCCATGCGACGGGCTAGATTAACTTCACCCTCGCGTGTAAGCAGAGGCACGGCACCCATTTCGCGTAGGTATACGCGAACGGGGTCGTCTGTGTAAATCGATTCCTCGACGGGATGCGCGTGGGCGAAATCCTCGCCGTCGTGCACCTCTTCAGGGTGAAAAAAGCCGCCTTCCTCATCGAAAGGAAGCCCGAGCGGCTCGTTACCCTCGCCTAGAAATTGGTCTTCGAAATGATCCACGTGGTTCACCCGCGCCAAACTACAAAACCCTTATCTTCCAAAGACTTAGCTAGACTCAATGGTAGTGTATGCAATTCCTGCCTTAGCGTCGACGCCGCATTCAGTATACCAGCCTTCTGATATTAAGTTAAGCCTCTATTTCAAAAGATGCTTTGAATCGCATTTGGTTACAGCCTTGCTAGGACTCAAAGCGGTCTCATTTCCCGTCCTGGAACAGCTCCTTCAGCTCCACCAGGAAGGATTCAGCATCCTGAAAATCCTTGTAGACCGAGGCAAACCGCACATACGCGATTTTGTCCAGCTTTTTCAGGCGCTCAAGTACCATCTCGCCGATGGCGGCCGTCGAAACCTCCCTTTCCGGGTTTTCGGCTAGCATCGACTCGACGGTATCCACCACCTCGGCTAGCTTAGCGATCGGTACCGGCCTTTTCTCACACGCCCTTAGCAGTCCTTCCAGCACCTTTTGCCGGTCAAAGCGCTCACGCCGTCCGTCTCTCTTGACCACCATGTAAGGAATCTCGTCGCTGCGCTCGTAGGTGGTAAACCGCCGCATGCACTTCAAGCATTCCCGGCGACGCCGAATCAGGTCGCCTTCCTTGCTTTCGCGGGAGTCGATCACCCGGTCCTGGCGATGGCGGCAGAACGGGCAGGTCATAGTCCGTAACCTGAAGAAGATGAGTCTATGTCCCTTAAACTACGCCACTTGATCCCTTCATGGAACGCCAGCACCAATCCCAACGGGACGATCACTACGAATGTGATGAGCCAGAGCACCAAAGCGATTCCGCTGGCGGCCTCCAGGCTGACTCCGTAAAGCTCAGTCAGCACCAGAACCGTCGCGATCTGCATGCCGCCGCCCACGCCCGGGATCTGCAGGACGCTCCCGAAAGCGACGAAGCCTAGCGCGATGATTATATCCGTAACACGCATGCCGGCTGTGGCCGGAAACGCCCGGAAGACGCAGAAGAACGATCCGGCGACCACCAGCCACTCGATGATCGTGTAAGCTACCAGAAGCCAGACGTAGGATTGGCGCTGAGTGGATTGCATCCCTTCCTCGAAGGCGTGCAGGAATCGGGACACTCGCTGATGCAGCGCGTCCGGAAGGAACGATAGGGAATCCATCAGCCGCGTCCGGACGCTTCCCCGAAAGTGGCGCAGCCCCAGCAATAGGGCCAGGGACAGCGCGCCGGTGATCCCGGCCAGCACACCCGCCGCCTGGAGCGCCGATTGGATGTGAGGCCCGGGCTGTATCCCGCTGCGCGATATCTGCGTCAGCGCAATACCGAAGATCAACAGGACCATCAGCAGGTCCAGAATCCGCTCCACCAGCCAGGCGGCGACCTGGCTCGAGAACGAGACGCCCTCCTTCTTGGCGATGAGATACGGCCGAACCGGCTCGCCCGCGCGGCCAAACAGCACCACGGCGGTGAACCCGATTATGGTGGCCACCACCAGGCCCCACAGGCGGACATCCTTGGTCAGAGGCCGTAGCATGATCTCCCATCGCAGGGCCCGACCGACGTAAGTCGCCAGGATCAGCGCCAGCCCCAGCAACAGCCAGCTCCAGTCGACATTGCTGAAAACGGCCGCGAACTTCTCCCACACGAAACCGGAATGGCGCCAGCGGTAGACCACGAACAGCACTGCGGCGAGGATCGCGAGAACTCCCAACCCGGCGCCCACGTGATGCTTTTTCAATCTCTTACAGCTGCTCCCTTCGGACGTTCCGGATCAATACCCCGCCACGGCGTACCCCCGCGTGCGGATAGAATGTAGAGCGAACTTTCTGTGCGGGGATTTCGTTCTCATATGTGGGACTACATAAATAAGTACAGTATCCGGGAACATATAGAGACACAAGGATTCGTTCGCACGACGCAACGCCATGGCGGCAATCGCTACAGTCCGACAGGTTACCACGCCAAGCCGCTCGGCCGCCGGAACCGGCTCATTATGGAGCCGGATTACCAAGCCTCGTGAGATCCTGGGACGGCTCTTGGACGCAGACACTCAACTGGTCGAGCGGTGCCTGGGAGGCGAGGAGGCCGCCTGGGAGGATCTTGTAAAGGTCCATACCCGGCGTGTGTACGCGATTTGCTACCGGTTCACCGGCTCGGATCATGAGGCGCAGGACCTCACCCAGGACGTTTTCCTGCGCGTCTTTCGGTCTCTCAAGAGCTTCCGAGCGGGCGAAGGTTCGTTTTCCGTATGGCTTTCGCGGCTGGCGCGTAATCTGTTGATCGATCATTACCGTCGTACCAAGCTGGAGCGAGCCAGCAGCTCGATCGAAGAGCAGTTGCCGATGCTGGAGGAAAAAACCACTTCCCTGGGCCGGGCCGAAGGGTTGCTGGCCGGACGGGAAGCGAGCGAAGTCCTTCAGGCCGCGCTACAGAAGCTTTCGCCGGATTTGCGCGAGACGGTGATCCTGCGCGATCTGGAAGAACTGGAATACCGGGAAATCGCTCAGGTGCTGAATGTGCCGGAAGGCACAGTGAAGTCGAGATTGAATCGGGGCCGCGCCGAACTGGGGCGGATCCTTCGTCATTACAAGGGATCGTTGTGAACTGCGCGGATGTAGAAATCCTGCTGGCCGACTACGTGGACGGAACGCTCCGCTCGGAGGAGAAGTCCGCCCTCGAAGCCCACCTGGCCGGATGCGCAGCCTGCTCGGAACTGGCGCGCGATTCCGCCGGAGCGGTGGCCTTTATGGAGCGGGCCGCGGTAGTGCAGGCTCCTCCCGAGCTGGTCACGCGCATCCTGTTCGAGGTGACCGCGGGCCCCAGCCACGCCGTGGTGAAGCCGTCGATCGTCCGCCGCCTCTTCGGACGGCTGTTCGGAGGAGTGTTCGAGTCGGTGCTGCAGCCGCGATTTGCCATGGGTATGGCGATGACGGTTTTGTCCTTCGCCATGATCGGCCGCTTTACGCATGTGCGCCAACTGACGCCCGCCGACCTGGATCCGGTGAAGGTCTGGACCGCTGCGGAAGATCGGGTGGTCCGCTGGTATAACCGCGGCGTGAAGTATTACGACAGCCTGAAGGTTGTCTACGAAATCCAAACCAGGCTCAAGGAATGGGCCGATGAGCAACCGGGCTCGTCTCAAGCACAACCCAACGCTAATCCCGCAGGAGAAACGAAATGAATCCGGAAGCCCCTCCTTCCATGCCACCCGAAGCCCCCATCGTCGGCTATTGCCGGGCCTGCGGAAAGGCGCTCGATTCGACGAACGTCCACAACGCCCACGGGACCATCTACTGCGCCGAGCACGTGCCTGCCGAAAACGTGTCTAACGGATCTCCTGTTTCCGATTCCCCTTACGCCAGCCCTTATACGAGCACGCCTCCTCCCGTTCCCCGCCCCGATGTATCGCCCGGAGTCGCGTTTGTTCTGGGGCTGATTCCGGGAGTGGGCGCGATCTATAACGGGCAATATGCCAAGGGCCTGATCCATGTTTTTATCCTCGGCATGCTGTTCACGATCGTCGGCAGCAACGATGTGGGGGGATTTGAGCCGCTGTTCGGGATACTGATCCCGGGGTTCTGGGCGTACATGGCCTTTGAGGCTTACCACACCGCCAAGCTTCGCCAGATGGGGCAGCCGGTGGACGAATTCTCCAGCCTAGTGCCGGGCCACGGCGGATCGCGTTTCCCGGTGGCGCCGATTTTGCTGATCGCGTTAGGCGTGGTGTTCCTGCTGAACAACCTCGAAATCTTCGAGCTGCGCCGCATGCTCCGGTTCTGGCCGGTGATGCTGATCGCGCTTGGTCTTTACATGCTGTATGCGCGGTTGGCTGGAAATTCCTCGAAGGAGAACTCGCAGGTGAACAACGATGGGCGGTAGCTTCCTTCAGGCGATTCGCGGCCCGGTGCTGCTGGTCACACTGGGGCTGCTGATGGCAGCCGATCAACTCGACCGGATGAGCTTCTCGCGCACCTGGCCGGTGCTGCTGATCCTATTCGGACTGTTCAAGCTGGCCGAACATCTGGGGCCCAAGGACGCGGGTCCGCCCGACCTGAATCAGCACGACCAGGGAGCCAGGAACCAATGAGACGAGCGTCCCTAGTCGCGCCCCTGCTGCTGATCGGGATCGGGCTACTCTTCCTGGCGCGCAATGTTTTTCCCGAAATGCAGCTGCTGGATTACCTAGCCAAGTACTGGCCTCTACTGCTGGTGGTGTGGGGCGGGCTGCGGCTGATCGAGATCCTGTTCTGGGCGGCTACCGGGCGAGCGCTTCCCCGATTCGGCATCAGCAGCGGCGAATGGGTGCTGGTGATCTTCCTCTGCTTTCTAGGCGTAAGCCTGCACGCCGTGCGCGGATTCTCCGACTGGCTGCCGGGCAGCCGGATCGAACTGGGCGGCCTGGATATTTTCGGCGAGAGTTACGACTATCCGCTTTCCGCCGAGCGACCATCGACTAAAGCGCCGCGCGTGATCATCGAGAGTTTTCGAGGCAATGCCCGTATCACCGGCGCCGATGTCCAGACCGTCAAAGTGACTGGGCACTCCACGATTCGCAGCCTGGACCAGGCTTCGGCGGATCGGGCCAATCAACAAGCGCCGCTCGAGCTGGACGGGGATCCGAACGAGATCCACATTCGCACCTTGCAGAACCGTGTTTCCGGCAGCAACCGCCGCATCTCGGCCGATCTGGAGATCGTGGTTCCGAAAGGGGCCACCATTGAAGCGCACGGCCGCTCGGGCGATTTCGACGTCAACGGCATCACAGGCTCTATCGACGTCAATTCCGAAAATGCCAGTGTGCGCCTGGAGGACATCGGGGGCGACGTACTGGTGGAAACGCGCAGCAGCGACATCCTGCGCGCGGTCAAGGTCAAGGGATCGGTGGAGCTGAAGGGCCGCGGTTCCGATATCGACCTGCAGGACATTGGGGGAACGGTCACGATCAACGGCTCGTATACCGGGAACTCGCAGCTCCACAATCTCGCCAAGACGATTCGGATCGTCACCCCGTATACCGAGTTTTCCGCCGAGAAGCTGACCGACATGCGAGTCACGCTGGGCAGTCTGAATGCGTCGGATCTGACCGGACCGGTGCGGATGACGTCGTCGCGGTCGTGGGATGTGAGCCTCACGAATTTCACCAACTCCGTGGACATCAACTTGAACGGAGGCGATGTGGACCTGCGGCCCGGTCTGCTTCCGCTGGCGAAAATGGACGTGCGCAGCCGCTCCGGCCACATCGAGCTGGCGCTGCCGCAGTCCGCCAAATTCGATCTGACCGCGACCAGCGCACGGGGCTCGGTGGATAACGAATTCGGGGCGCCGCTGAAACTGGAGCCCACCGGCCGGCGCGGCGCTACACTGCGAGGCTCGAACGGCGGACCTCCTGTGAACATTTCGACCGAGAGCGGGCAGGTGCTGATTCGGTCGGCATCAGCTGCGGACAGTGTGTCGCCCGAAATCCCGCACGCGGCGGCCAAAACGCCGCAGCCTGTCGAACAATAGCTCTAGCACAGGCTGAAGGCCTGTGCCACGATGCAGTGCAATGTGGCACAGGCCTTCAGCCTGTGCGGCTCCTAATCAAGGGACCAGCAGGATCCGCACATCCATGACGTTGGTTCCCGTGGGACCCGTCTTGACGAGCGCGTCGAGCTTCTCAAAGAAGTGATACGAGTCGTTGTTGTCGAGGTATTCGCGCGCGTCCAGCACCGACGTTCTCTCATCCGCGATTGCTCCCGCCGCGTCCGTGGGACCGTCCAAACCATCCGTGCCTGCGCTGAATATCGTCGCCGGTCCGAACCCTTCGAGCGCGATCGCCGCCGCCAGAACGAACTCCTGATTCCGCCCGCCAAGACCTTTGCCGCGCACTGTGACTGTCGTCTCGCCGCCCGAAAGCAGGCACGCCGGACGGCGCACGGGACGTCCTGCCGTCAGGATTTCCTTCGCGATGGCCGCATGCATCCGAGCGATCTCACGGGTCTCTCCGTCCACCGAACTCGACAGCACCAGCGTGCGATACCCCAGTTGTTTCGCCTTCGCAGCAGCCGCATCCATCGCCAGCCGATTGCTGCCGACGATCAGGTTCTGCGCTTGCGTAACTTTCGGCGTTTCGAGAAGAACACCCACGGGAACGGATACACCAAACTTTCGCAGGACGGACTCCGCCTGCTGCGCAGTGGACGAGTCTCCAACCGTGGGCCCTGACCCGATCACATCCAAATCGTCGCCGATCACATCCGAAAGAATCAGGCTAAGCACGCATGCCGGCGATGCCGCGGCGGCGAGCTGTCCGCCCTTGATCAGACTGAGATGCTTGCGGACTGTGTTGAGTTCGTGGATCGTCGCGCCCGCGTTGAGCAATTTGCGCGTGATCTCCTGCTTGGCAGCCAGAGTCAGCAGTGGAGATGGTGCCGGCATCAAGGCCGAAGCGCCGCCCGAGATCACGCAGATCAGCAGGTCCCGCGGCCCCGCCTCGTGGGCGATCTCCAGTATCCGCTGCGCGCCTTGCTCGCCGCGTTCATCCGGAATCGGGTGGCCAGCCGGATTCAGTTCGATGCGCCGCAGCTTGACACGTGTATTCAGAAGCGTTCCGTCGGGCACATTGACGACTCCGCCCTTGATGAGCCGCCCGAGAATGTGCTCCACCGCGCGAGCCATCGCGGCGCTGGCTTTCCCTGCCCCGATCACTTGAATACGATCGAAATCCGCCGTGCGGTATCGCCGGCGGCCCGCGATCAGCGTGCGCCCGTCGAATTTCAGCTGCCGCAGAACCGCCGCGTAAGGATCGGATGCGGCGAGCGCAGCACGAAAGATCTGGAGAGCGTGTTTACGCATTATCGGAAAATGGGGACAGCCAGCCGATTTCGGCGTACCTCCGCGGACAGGGGAAAAATCGTTCTTCGAAATCGGAGGCAGTCCCCATTTTCCTACTCACGAGCTAAAACAGGGGAAGGGCCATGATCTTCGCGGTGGTCGCGGCCGCGTCGTCGCTTTCCACGGGAATGCAGTAATCGGCGCGCTCGTAACCCGCACGGCGCACGGCGAACAACTCGCGCAGCTTTTCCGGATCGCGCGCCAACGGGCGATGTTCGAAAGCTGCGAGGCGCCGTTCGACCGTCGAGAACGGACAATCCAGCCACACGCTGACACCGTTATTCGAGACGATCTCGAAATTTTCCTCGCTCAAGAAAGCCCCGCCGCCAAGAGCCACAACGCACGGCTTCCCGCGCTCGATCGAGCGGACGCGTTCCCGCAGCGCGGCCGTCTCCGCCTTCCGGAATTCGGACTCCCCGCGGGTCTCGAAAATCCGGCTGATGGACATGCCTTCGTGCTTCTCGATGTCTTCATCCAGGTCGGCGAATCCCCAGCCGAGCTCTTCCGCCAGCGCGCGGCCGACGGTGGACTTGCCGCTCCCCATAAATCCGACCAGAAAAATTCCCGGCGTGCGTTTGAGCTTGAGAATCATGCGATGAAATCAGAAACGCCATAATAGTAACATGCAGGACGGCTTACTGCCGTTGTTTCCACTTCAAGTAGTGTTGCTTCCGGGATCGCAGCTCCCTCTCCATATTTTCGAGGACCGCTATAAGGAAATGATTGGAGAAGTGTTGCGCGACAAGCTCGAATTCGGCGTGGTTCTGGCCAGCGAAAAAGGCATCGTCAACGCGGGGTGCACCGCTACGGTAGATCGTGTCTTAAGGGAATACCCAGATGGACGGCTGGATATTCTGACTCGCGGCCGCCGGAGGTTTGAGGTTCTGTTGCTGAACGACGAGCGCTCCTTTTTACGCGGCGCGGTCGAGTTCTTCGACGATGACGAGCCCGATCAGGCCGAGCCGGCAGGTCCGGATCTCTTGCGGAACGTTATGGCTGGATTCACCGAGCTGGGTTCAGCGGATTCCAGCGATCCGCGCCTGAGCTTCCGGCTGGCGCAGGAAGTGCCCGACCTGGGATTCCGCCAGACCTTGCTGACCATGCGCAGCGAAACCGAGCGTATGCGCCGCATCGCGGATTTCCTTCCGGGTTTCCTGGAACGGCGGAGAAGAATTCAGCACACGAAGAACGTCGCCGGCAGCAACGGCCACGCCCACCACAAACCCGAATGAGCGTCCTTATTTTCGACGCCGACGATACGCTCTGGGAAAACAATATCTACTTCGAGAGCGCATTCGACGATTTCGTGGAGTTTCTGGCACATTCCTCGCTGACCCCGCCGCAGGTCCGCGACGTGCTCAATGAAATCGAGCTGGTGAACTCCAAGATCCACGGCTACGGATCGCGCAACTTCGGCCGCAACCTGCAGCAGGCGTACCAGCATCTGGCCGAGCGGGAGATCCGGCGCGACGATCTGGAGCACGTGATGTCCCTGGCCGAACGGATTCTACAGCAGCCCATCGAACTGATCGAAGGTGTGGAAGAGACGCTCGAAGAGCTGAGCCAGCGGCACAAGCTGGCGCTATTCACCAAAGGCCATCCCGACGAGCAGCGCATGAAGGTCGACCGTTCCGGCCTGGGCCGCCATTTCTCCTACACCGGGATCGTGAAGGAAAAGGATTCGCCCGCGTATTCTCGCCTGATCGAAGAGAATCGATTTCCGGCCGAGCATTCCTGGATGATCGGCAACTCACCCAAGTCCGATATCAATCCCGCGCTCGAGGCGGGTTTGGGAGCCGTGCTGGTGCCGCACGCCCGTACCTGGGTGCTGGAGCATCAAGAACTGCGCGCCCCTGCCGGCTCACGATTCCTGAAAATCGAGCGCTTCGCCGATTTAAAGCAGCACTTTTAGGCCAGGACATTTTAGGCAAGAACGATCGTCTGCTGCCGGGGTCTACCGGGCGTCCGGGAAAATTCCAGCGCCATGGTGGGCTTTTCCGCTTCCACGATGATCCTCTCGCACGGCCCGAAGAACGCATCGGCTTCATCCGGCGGCATCACGGGGACCATCGCCCGTAAAACGCGCGGATCCCAGAAGCGGAAGGTCATCGCCGCTCCGGAAGGCGTGTGCAGGCTCACGAAGCTGGTGAAATGTTCGCGGACGGTCGCGAGGCCCGCAAGGGACGTTCCATAGAATCCCCAGCCGCGCCCCCACCCGTCCTTGATAAGGACGTGCACCAGGCGGGAATCGGCCGGCAACGCAACGATAAACGCAGCCGCCCCTTTGGAGGATTCCAAGGGAGTGTACAACTCGCCCGCGGCGGCCAGAAACGCCGGAATTCGCGAGTCGCGGGAGGCGTCCACCACCGCGAAGACTTCCTCGCCGGGAGCGTAGAGCGCTTGTAGCAAGGCCGTTTCCGCGGGCGAGTATCCACCCTGCTGCGGCGCGGGCTCGCTCATGACCTTGGTCGCGACCGCGAGCGGAGTGGGCGCGGTGGCCGCCCTCGTCAGCCCGACCCCGGTAATGGAGGGGAGCAGATCGACGTGAATCACAAATGTGGATCCACCCGCCACCACGGAATCGCCTTCCTGAACCACCTGGTCGGTGACGCGCGAGCCGTTTACGAAGGTTCCGTTACTCGAACCGAGGTCGCGGATGCGGCACTGCGTTCCATCGCACTCAACCGCAAAGTGCAGGCCCGAGAGATATCCGTCTTCGACAATAGGATAGTCGGACTTGCCAGTGCGTCCGACACGCACGATGCTTCCGCCGCGCACTTCGATTCGACGCCCTAAAACCGGTCCGGAAACCGCCTCCAGGATGACGACCATGGATTGGTTATACCTTATCTCGCCACATCAATTCCGCATCGGAACGGCGGACGTAGTTCGCATCGATCTCGGCGGGATCTTGCGCGAGTCCGGCTTCGAACTGTCCCGCCGCGATTCTGGCGATGGCTCCGGCGAGATGTTTCGGAGGATGGTCGATCACCTCCGTGCCTGCGGGCAGTGTCTGCAGCCAGTCATCGAGCTTCATCACCACCTCGGGGGCTACCAGCCGCAGGTCGGCATCGTAGACTGCGCCGAATATGTCGCCGCGCCGCGCGTCGATCACCGGGGCCCGCAGCGCGCGCGTGCCGAATGACGCCACGGCTTGCAGATTCGACACCGCGACGACTTTGCGCCCGGTAGCTTCCGCCAAGCCTTTCGCTGCCGTCAGGCCCACGCGAACGCCAGTAAACGACCCGGGCCCCGCGGCGGCGGCGAAACCTTCGATATCGGTGATCTTAACATGGTGCCGCGCGAGCAACGCCTCGATCTCCGGAAACATGACGTGTGCAAAGCCGTCAGGCGAATGCATCGCAACTTCTTCCAGCACGCGACCGTCTTCGGCCAGCGCGATGCTGCCGAATTCGCTGGTGGTATCGATCGCCAGCAACAGTTTTCTGCTCACGGTCCCAGCCGATACACTTTATCGATCGCGTACGCCTTGCCATTCGCGTTCAGGATCGATACGCGCAGGCTCAACGTGCCCGGCAGCTTGTGCACGATCTCCTTGGGAATATGCAGCGTCCCTTCGCGACCGGTTCCCGCCACTCGGAAGCCTTCGCCATCCAGCACCACTTCGGCCGTCCATTCGACCAGCAGATCCCGCGTGGCGCGCGTCGGGCGCAATATCTTCAGCGAATAACGCGGCGCGATCGACATCGAAATGTCACCGTCGGGCGACGCCACCTCAAACGGCATCTTCGCCGGATTCGTCTCCACCTCCTGAAGCCGAATAGGAACTTCCCGGGAATCGAACTTGTAGGACTTCAACATTCCTTCTTTGTGCCCTTCGCGCGAAACCTGCAGCACCCAGTCATGCGATTTATCCGGAGGCTCGCCGGTGAAATGCTTGCCCTTGTAATTCTTCGCCTTGGTGCGCTCGCCCGTCGCCGGATTGATCCAGGCCACGTCGTAGCCGTGATCCTCGACAGTCAGCTCCACCGGCCCGGGCTTCTCAACATAGACGATGTATTCCACATCCTCCAGCGCCACCGCCCGTCCGCCGTCTACGTCGAAGTAAGGTTCCAGCTCCCAGTAGCGGTTCCCCGACATGAAGTCGAACCAGACCGTCATGTATTTGCCTGATCCGGAGGCCGGATACTGCCCGTTCATGGTGGCATTCCACAAATCACGTTCCGACTGAATTCCAGTGTTCACCTGCGGCATCGCATAAAACTGGTGCTCCACCGCGCCCACGTTAGGATCGGGAGTGCCGTAGCTCAGAAAGCTCATCCATCGTTCATCAGGGTGATCTCCCTGTAACGCGGCTGAAGTGGCCTCCGCCATGGACGTCCGCGGATGATTATAAGGATCGAGCTTGGCTAGGAGCGCTCCGGCGTCTTTCAGAATCGCCTTCCCATTTGGAACGTTCTCGAATACCGGCACGCCCATCCAGGTGATATTCAACGCGGAAAAGCGTGCGGCGATATCCGTGATGTACTGTTCCCGATCACGCCTATCGGAAGGAATGCCCGCCAGCACCACGTCGGCGACCACGCCCCGCGCGTTGATCGCCCGGATCCGCTCCGCAGCCTCTCTCAGGTCGGCATCCTTGGCGATAGTGACGCGCAGATGCGTGAACTTCTCGGCGACCCTCTGTGTCACAGCACTGTCGAAGTCGGCACGCGGGATCTTGACGAAATCGTCGATCGCCGTCGCCATCCATAGATGCTGTTTGTTGGTGCCTTCGTTGGCGAAGTGATGTACGTTCGCCACTTTGACGAAACCCGGGGAGTCCGAAGCGGTGGCCGTGGCTTTGCCCAGCTGCCCGTCCAGGCGTTTGATGTTGCTGGTCAGCCGGAAGGCCCACTCGCCGGTTTCGGTAGGCGCGAATCGCAGCACATAGCGCCGGTCGCCGTCGCGAAAAGCCTGAATCAGCAGGGTGCGCTTGGCGGACCGGAACTCGCCGTGCAATTGGACGGTTGCCGGATTCTCTCCGGCTTCAAGATCGAACGCCAGATCGCAGGCGCTCCAGGCCGGGACGGTGCACGTCGGTAGCTGGCCCCATACAGGGACCGCCATCAGAATCGCCCAACGTAATACTCCCATTCTGTTCCCCACTATACCCTGTGCGCTTCCCACCCTATCGCGCTACAATTTGCATCATGAAAACTGCCACCCTCGCCCTGTTTTGCGCGGCCGGGGCGCTCGCGTTCGGCCAGAGCGTTCCCGAAATTCCATTTGACTCGAACCCGGATTTCTTCAAGCTGCCCGACGATCTGCACTTCGGCGAAACCGCCGGCGTCGCGGTCAACTCGCAGGGCCAGGTGTACGTCTTCTCACGCGGCAACACCACCGGTCCCGCGTATGGAGCCACGGCGTCTCAGGTCCTCCTATTCGATAAGAACGGCAAGTTCCTGCGCGAAATCGGCAAGAACCTGTACGCCTGGTCCTTCGCGCACACCGTGCGTGTTGACCGCCAGGATAATCTCTGGGCGGTCGACAAAGGCTCGGACATGATCGTCAAGTTCAACCCGCAAGGACGAGTGATGATGGTGTTCGGCCGCAAGTCCGAAGCTTCCGACGAAAACGCACATCCGCTGGAGCATCCGAATCCGCCGCGTCCCGCGCAGGACGGCCGGTTCCGCCAGCCCACCGACGTCACCTGGGACCCGGAGGGCAACATCTTCATCAGCGATGGCTACATCAACTCGCGCGTCGCCAAGCTCGATAAGAACGGCGACTGGATCAAAACCTGGGGCGGTCCGGTCCAGAATCGCGCCATGCCGGCCCCCGGCGAATTCAATACGCCGCACAGTATCGCCGCCGACGCACAGGGCAACATCTATATCGCCGACCGCGGCAACCGCCGCATCCAGGTCTACGATCACGATGGCAATTTCAAGAAGATCATCACCATCGATGTTCCAGTCGCGCCTAACGCGAAATCCTGGTTCAGCAATGCCGGAACGCCGCAGGATGTCGCGACTGCCGGTGCGCCGTGGGCCATCTGCATCACGCCCGGACCTGGAACGCAATATCTTTATAGCGCCGACGCCTACCCCGGTCGCGTGTATAAGCTGTCGCTGGACGGAAAGGTACTGGGATGGCTCGGCCGCTCCGGCCGCCAGCCTAAGGAATTCGGCTGGATCCACGAAATGGCCTGTCCCTCGGAAAACGAATTGTACGTCGCTGAGATCCTGAACTGGCGCGTCCAGAAATTACTACTGAAACCGGGAAAATAGCGGGCAGCACCTCCGTAATTTGGAATAACCTTCGCTCGTAACCCCAATGCCTGCAAAGGGCTTGCGCCCGCGTCGGCATTTGGAGTAAACTACGCGAAGTTGTTTGATTCAGTTTAGGGGCACTTCTGGGGGTTCTTCATCGTATGAAATTTCTTGGCTTTGTAGCCTGTCTTTTACTGTCCGCGTCTGCGATTCTCGCACAGACGGCTCTGGGCACGATCACTGGAACAGTCGCCGATCCTAGCGGTGCCGTTGTAGGCAACGCTTCGATCGAGGTTAAGAATACGGCCACCGGCGTGGTCGTAAGAACCGTTTCCACGGCCACGGGCAACTACACGGCGCCACAGCTGCCAGTCGGTGCGTACGACATAACAGTTACGGTGTCTGGCTTCAAAACCTATAAGAGGTCGGGCTTGGATCTCGCCGCGGCGCAGGTGATGCGTATCGATATTCCGCTCGAGGTCGGCTCGCAGACCGAATCCGTCACGGTCACAGCCGAAGCATCGCTGCTGAAGACCGAATCCGGCGATCTGACCCACAACGTCACCACCACCGAGTTGAGCGAGCTTCCGATTCTCTCCACCGGCGGCACCTTCAGCGCGAACACCTCCGGCTGGCGCGATCCGCTGGCGTTGGTGAAGCTGATGCCCGGCGTCCAGTACGCCGCCAACAGCCAAATCGTAATCAACGGACAGCCGAACTCGGTGTTCGGCACCAAGTCGCTGCAAATTCGCGTGGAAGGCCAGACGGCGGGCGGTCAGGGATTTTTGGCCGGCTACACCTCAATGGGCCAAGCCAGCGTCGATGCCATTCAGGAAGTCGCCGTACAGACCAGCAACTATGCCGCGGAATACGGCGCGGCGGGCGCGATCGTCAATGCGACCATGAAGTCCGGCACCAATCAGTTGCACGGCTCGGTCTATGACTACGCCGCCAATGAAGTCCTCAACGCGTATCAACCCTACACTGGCCTGCGGACTCCCACCAAGCGGCATGACTACGGAGTGACCGTCGGCGGGCCGCTGTGGATCCCGAAAGTCTACGATGGGCGCAACAAGACCTTCCTCTTCTTCAGTTTTGAAGAGTTTCGCGAGGACGCGTTGGTGCAAACCATTCCAGCGGCCTCCGGCGGCACTCCGACGGTTCCGACTGACGCCTATCGCAATGGCAACTTCAACCAGGTCATCACCGGTAACGGCAATGCGTCCGGCCCCCTCCCCTTTCAGATCAACGGACACACATACACGGACCCGCTGGGCCGCCAATTCCCGTCCGGAACGATCTTCGATCCGAACAGCTTTCAAAACGTTGTCTGCACTGGCACCCCGATTAACGGACTTACACCGGATTGCAACGTCGGGACTACCTACGTCGTGCGAAACCCGTACGCTAGCGCCAACCAGATTCCGTTGAGTTCCTTTGACCCGGTATCCGCGAGAATCCTGAACCTGGTTCCGAAACCGTATGGCGTCAATTTCGCCAATGGTCAAACCGGGCTGAACTACCAGAAGCCCTTCCTGAGCCAGACCCGATCCAAGATTCCGTCGGTGAAGGGCGATCAATCCATCGGCAGCAAGCACCACGTATCGTTTTACGGCGGCGGCACGCTCATGGACGCGCCGTACACGGCGACCAACGGCAATGCCGAAGGTTTCCCCGCCCCGATCACGGGAGCGCGCGCCAGCTTTATCTATACGAAGACCTATCGCCTGAATTGGGACTACACAGTCAGCCCGACGCTGCTATTGCACGTGGGCGCCGGCTGGTTCCAACAGGAATTTAACGACGACGCGCCCGCTACCACCAGCTATGACGCCTCCGCGGCTCAGAGCTGCACCAACACCCCGAGCTTCGACGGGCTTCTGGACAAGACCTGCACGGGCGGCCTCGGGCTGACTGGAGCGAGGATCAACCGGCAGTTCCCCCGTTTTATCGTGACGAACCAGGGCGCGGCCGGTGTGGCAACGACGGCTACCGGCGGAATGAATAGCATCGGACCATTCACTCAGGGTCCTTCCAAAGAGCGCCGTCCTTCGGGCGTCGCCAATCTGACGTGGGTCAGAGGGAATCACACCTACAAGGCCGGTGCGGAGTGGCGCCAAGAGCGGTATCCGGCCACCGCATACACGGGCACAACCGGGCAGTATACGTTCGCGCCGAATTCCACCATGCAAACCGCCTTGGATGGTGTTGCAGGCAACACCTCGGGCGTGTTCGGTTTCGGCTTCGCCTCGTTCGTGCGCGGAGACGTCAGCAATTTCTTCATCGCGCAGCCCGGCAGCGTGACCGGAGCAAAGAAGCAGATGGGCCTGTTCATCCAGGACACTTGGAAGATCACTCGCAAGCTCACCCTGGACTACGGTCTGCGCTGGGATTACGCAACCTACGGACACGAGGAGCACGGACTGAATCCCAATTTCAGCCCCACCACTCCCAATCCCTCGGCGGGCGGCCATCCTGGTGCGCAGATCTTTGAAGCCACCTGCAACTGCAACTTCGCCAGCAACTATCCCTACGCGGTTGGCCCGCGCCTCGGTGTGGCTTACCAAATCAACCCAAAGACCGTCGTCCGCGGTGGATTTGGTGTTGTCTACACTGCCACGGTGGCCGTGGGCGGCGCGGTCGCCGCGAACACGGATACCACCAGCACGCCGGGATTCGGCCAGTGGGTTGGCCAGTTGCAGGGTGGAATTCCCACGACCCTTCATCCCATTTTCCCGAACCTGGCACCGAACGCTGGTCAAGGCATCGGCGTCGTCACCGGCGCACCCGGTTATCTCGACCCGAACTCTGACCGTCCGGCGCGCCAGTATCAATATAGTGTCAGCGTGCAGCGCGAACTCAACCGGGACTTGGTCCTGGAAGTCTCCTACGTCGGGAATCGCGGCGTATGGTGGCCAGCCGGCGGCCTGACGGCCCTTAACGCCCTCCAGGTTTCGGATCTGACCAAGTACGGATTCACGATCGGAAACACGGCCGACTCTGCGCTGCTCACCCCGCAGATCGGAAGTCTCAGCGCGTTGCAGCGTTCCACGCTCGCGGCGCGAGGCGTGGTGCTGCCGTATAGCACTTTCCCCGGAAACCAGACCGTACGTCAATCGCTGCTGGCTTACCCGCAATACAACACGGCCATCGCTCCGACCAACGCCCCCCTGGGCAAGACTTGGTACGACAGTCTGCAGTTTAATCTCACCAAGCGCTATTCGCACGGACTGACGCTCAACGCCAACTACACGTTCTCCAAGAACCTCGACCTGATGAGTTCTCCGGACATCTTCAACCGGAGCTTGGGCAAGAATCTTTCCGCCAACGACTTGCCGCATCAGTTCCGCCTGTCCGCCGAGTACCGTACTCCCCGTCTCAAGGGCAGCAACGCGGTCCTGTCGAACAAAGTCGTTTCCAGCGTTCTCAGTGACTGGACTCTCGGCGCTTACCTGCAATACCAGAGCGCCCCGATCCTCGGCCGGCCCGCTTCTTCCAGCGCATTTCCGATCAGCAACTATCTGGGCCGCGGCCCCGGCGGGGCGCAGTTGAAGATCGACCCGGCAACCGGCCAGTACATGAATCCATTCTCGGTCGACTGGACAGACTACAGCGGTGTCCATCATACCGATCCGCTCGATATCAACTGCCACTGCTTTGACCCGACGAAAACTCAGGTACTGAACCCCAACGCGTGGACCAACGTACCCGACGGACAGTGGGCCAACGACTTCAGCAATCTCCGCTTCTATCGCGGCTTCCGGTACCCGACCGAAAATCTGAACGTCGGACGGACGTTCCGGATCAAGGAGAAGGTGACGCTCAACGTTCGCGTGGAAATGACGAACGCGTTCAACCGCACACAGTTGCCTCAACCGAACGCCACTGCCACCTTCGGATCGCAAATCACTACGCAGGCCAGCGGACCGTACAAGGGTGTGATTAACGGCGGCTTCGGCTCCGTTGTTCCTATCAGCGGTACGGCCAATTCCCGCACGGGTCTGTTCGTCGGACGCCTGCAGTTCTAGAGGCAGTCTAGAAGTTCATCGAGGGCCGGGCGAAAGCCCGGCCCTTTTTCTATTTCCTGGTCTTGTTCTCGGGTCTTATTCCCTGGTCTTATTCCCTGCGATACCAGATCACCGAAGTTCCCAACTTGTCGGTGTAGAACACGTCCGTGACTCCTACCCTGCGCATCGGGATTCCGGGGATTTCTCGCAGCTCGTCATTAGAGAGCAAGATCCCTCCCGGCTTCAGCAGCGTGCTTACGTTCTGGAGCGCCAGCGATTGCTCCAGCGGGCCGTAGTACACGAACACGTTGGTCGCGACGATCAGGTCGAAATGCTCTCCTGCCGGCAGATTCATCCGGCCCAGCACGATATTCAGATCAACCGGCTCGCTCGAAAGCACCACGGCGGGCCGGATCTCGACCGCCCTCGTTATCAGGCTCAGTTCCGCGGGCGGCCGGATCGGGGCGACAGACTTCCCTGCGTGGTCACCGAATGTGCGCCAGTATTCGACTGCTTCCGGCTTCCAGGAAGCGTTGGGGTCTCGGGGAAGCTGAATGGTGTAGGTCCGTCCCTTTTGCGCCCGTTCGCGCGCATGCTGAAGATGCTCCAGAACCCGGCTGCTGATATCGAATGCCGTAATGGTGAGACCCGCCGGTTTGGCCAATCCTACCCGCGCCAGCGAATCGTACACAGCAAAGGGCTGGAGGGTCTGCTGCGGGTAGTAGTCGTAGCCCGACTGCTTGTCCGCAAAATCCAGGCCAGGTCCGATCACCGCCGCCCTGACCACGCTCCCTTCCTTGAGCAGCCCGCGAGATTTCAAATCGCGAAGAGCTTTTTCGACGCTGAAATTCGGGAAGATGGTGGCATCGAGCGACACACCCCGGTCGCGGAAGGCCGCCGCCTGGTCCTGTGAGCCGGGCGCGATCCGCTGCCCGAACTTGGCATTTTCCAGAAGCACGCGTTGCAGGTTCTGAAACACGAAAAGTCCGGTCTTACCGTCGTTGCTATCCGGGTCCAAGCCTTGCCGACGGACCAGATTCCGCAGGAAAGTCAGGCGCTCATTGTCGCCGGGCGACCGGAGGCCTTGCACTAAATCCTCTACTCGCGATCGAAGTAGGCCGCTCTTGGTGTCCTCGGCCAGCGACTCAAATTGGATGCGCGGGCGTTTGGTGAAGGAAGTCCCGAACATGAGCAGGTTAATCATGGAATCCACTTCTCCCTGCTCCAGGCGCGCCCGGATTTCGCTGTCTTGCCGGCGGCTCCACGAATTCCACGCGGCCTCGCTGGCATTCCTTAGCTCCGGGGGAAGCTGATCGCGCATGGCCTCCAGCACCGGCCTAACGTCGTTAAAGGACGCCAAGTACCGCCCGGCAGCAGCCCCCAGAACCATCGCAAAGCAGATCCCGGTGGCCGCAAGCTTCCCTGCGCACTTCCTTGTCATGTCAGAAGAATTTTACCAGCCCGGAGGATCGAGACGACTACCTTGACTGCGCCAATCCGATTAGGTATAGCTAGATACAGTCATCGGGAGGTAGCACGATGAAATTTAAGTTCTTGCTGATCGCGGGGATCGGCATACTCATGGCGTCAGCGCCGATCCTGGCGCATCATTCCATGGCAGCCAAGTACGACACCCATCAGTCCATCCTGCTGAAAGGTACGGTCACGAAGATCAGCTGGGAGAATCCCCACGTCCATTTGTATCTTCAAGCCGACAACAAAGCCGGGCCGGATACAGGCTGGGAATTCGAGTTGGGTAGCCCGAACCTGCAGATTCAGAACGGCTGGAAACTGGATACCTTCCGGCGGGGCGATCACGTGATGGTCACGGCGTATCCCGCCCGCGATGGCTCACGATTCGGCTACGCCAGCAAAGTCGCTCTCAGCTCCCACTGAAACTTGCGCGAAGCAGGCCTCGTCCGGTAGTGTCTGAAATCTGCGTTGGCAAGCGGTAAACTTTCTAAATGGCCAAGGGCTTCGCTCAAATCGCTACGGCGGGAAAATATTCTTTGGAGACTGTCTATTCTCATTTTGAAGACGGCAAGGAATGGGAGTGGTGGGCCAGAGCGATTAATCCGGGCGCGGGGCTTCCAGAATTTTACGGCCGCGCCAGCACGTTGGACGCGGCCAAGAAAGATGCGATGAAAAGCATCGGCGTGGTTATCAATCCAGGCTGGCGGGACCACGGACCGCTGCTAGATCTGCCGGACTAAGCAAGCAGTTCGGCCAGTTCCCACACGTGATCGGTGATGCCCGCTTCTATCGCAGGAGTCACGCGGATTGAACTGTGAACGCGGCAGAAATTGTAGAAAGCGAAATACAGGCAGTACGCGGACCACAAGCTCTCCCACTTCTTAGAGCATTCGTGAGTCGGGTTAAGCGGCGCATGTGCATGCGGATCGTCAAGTTCTGGCGCTCCACAATCGAGGTGCAGATACGGTCAGGATCAGGTTGGCCCATGACTGGGACCACCTCCACGGATTGGACTTCAGCGGGGCTGTACCGGCCTTCTCCCTCGCTGGCAGCGCGGTAAACCTTGATGAGCTGGGCGAAGTCGCAGCGGTCGTGCAACGTGTTGCTGATCGCGGATTTGTAGGGCGCGAATCCATCCGTCGTGATTTGGAATCGTGATCGCGCCGTGGCATGCCGCAAACCTTCGATGAAGGTGTCCGTCGTGCGCTGGTTACGTTTTCCAAGAGCGAAGTTGAGAACCAACTTTGTATGCCGTTCGATGGCAACGAAACAATAGGCATCACCGAAGTTCGGATCGTCCTCGGGCCGAACACGCTTTTCTTTTTTCCCGACGAACGCCCAAAGCTCATCGCATTCAACGTCGCGCACCGGGATATTGACGATCATCCGCGCCATCAGCTTCTCGGCTTTTTCACCGGCCAGGGTCAACAGCCGCATGATGGTATTCCGGTCAGTCTCCGCGATGCGTTCCGTAGAACGGATGCTGTTGCCTTCCAGCAGCAGCCGTAACGCGAGGATGATCCGATCCTGGGAGAGATAGCTTCCGGCCAGGGCGGGCTTATGGGCTTCCGTGAACGTCTTCTTGCAGCCGGGGCAGCGGAATCTACAGAGTCCATTGCGGTGTTTGCCGAAGCGTTGGCAAAGCACGGCACATGACTTGCAAGTCATTGTTAGGCTGGCTTTTGCTTCGGTCTTCATACTTATAATAATACAGCTTTCGGTAGCTGTTTGTCAACGCAAATCAGCTTCCGGTAGCTGGCTCTTTTTGCTTTACTTTGAATGGGTTGTAGGGTTAAGATTTGGATGCGCAGCCGGGACGGTCGCAAGCCCGTTGCCCGGCGACTTGGATACTTCAGTTAACTACGGTGGCTGCATAAGTTCGGCCTCCTGTCTCGACGCCTCACGTTGACCGCGTGAGGCGTTTGTGTTTGTAGGTTACCTCCGACGTATCTTGTTGTCAGTACGCGTTTTAGTCCGAAGTAGTCTGTTTTTGTTCCGGAGGAATACGGGCGAGTACGGTTTTGGGTCCGTTTTAGTCCGGATTAGTCCGGTTTCGTGCTGGAAGTTTCTGAGGCTATGCTAGTTATGTAGATAGAAACTTTCCGTCGGGCCTTTCGGCCACCTCGTCCAGCCTTCACCTCGAAGTAGGTGGTGCGGGAGATTCCAATGCGATCTGCCTGCTCTTCGTGGGAGATGTCTGCTTTTAAACAGGCCTCGTCAAGCTGATCGCTGATATTAGTAGGGCGATGAGCGGTTGTAAGCTCGGAAGACGGGCCGCTCCCTTCCGACCAAAGCAAGGTGAGCTGCTGGACCTTGCCTTCGGTGACCTCGGTTGCAAGCGACCGGTAGAATTCATCGTGCGGTTTCAACCTAAGATGATCTAGCCCCCATTTCCAGTTGTTCTCGAAAGCCTGGGCAGTGAAGCCCTGAGCATAGTTTTTGAAGGCTTCAATTCCGATTTTGCCGCTTAGTCCGCGACGGGAAATGTGGTCAATGAACGTTTCGCTGACCTCGCTCAGGAACCATGTGCAGTGCTTGCAGAACGCGGACAGCATAGCTTCTGGATCTGGTTCTCCATGGCTCATCTTTTGGCCGGGCGTGAGTGTTTTCTCGACGGTCCTCCAGAGTTCCTTATTGTTCAAAATGTGGCTGTCAGTTTTTTCTCGAAACGTTTTGCAGGCGTTGTAGAGCCTGAGAGTAGCGGTGGTATCGGGGAGATTACGATTCGTCTCCCAGACCGCCCATGGGTTAGGCAATACGATGATTTCAGTTTTTGGCTCTGATACCGGCGTAGACCCTGGAGCCTGGATTGCTAAAGCGCTCTCAGTTCGCGCGGCTTGTGATCGTGCCAGGGCCGCATATCCACGAGTTAGAGTGGCTTCATAGTCATTCTTGGCGACTTCGCACCAATGATCAATCCGCTGAAGCCCTTCTCGTATCGCGCTTATTCGCTCAGTCAACGTGCAATGGTAATCATGGCTCCGGGATCTTACCTCTGTTTCCTTGGTGACTTCTGCCTCAATCCGTAAAGCCAACGAGCTAAGCCATATTCTTAATTCGAAATCGCTCCCTGCATGCTTGATGTAGACCCCAGCCTCGGCGTCGAACAATTCAGTCGCATAGTTTTTCAACTGAACCATCAGGGTTGAGGGCATCTTCGGGGAATAGGTTAGGACGGAAGTCTGTAGTCCTTTGAGGATCGAACCGATTGGGCTCTCAAAGCAGAGCGGATAGCATACCTCTCTCGTCCTGATTACATTTACGCGCGCGTGTTCAATCAACGCCTTGCTTTCGAGCGGCAGGTTGGGAAGATCAGCCAAGGGTATCTCTTGCGTCCGACGCGACAAGAGGCTTACGATGGGGGTGTCTAAAGTCCGCATCGAGAAGCCCCGGCGTTCGCGCCGGGCTTTTCGTTTTATGGGACTATTCTATCGGTTGGATCAGTCGGCTTGCTTGCGCGGTCTGCCACCACCCCGCGTCTTGCGTGCAGCGGCCATGCGCCGGTAGTGGTCCGCGCCGAGCTTCCGTGAGGTGCTGGTCCCGCCCTTGTGCCCCAAGGCAGCGGCGGGCGTCATCTTGGCCTGCTTGAGCAGGTCATCGGTGAGTGCCAGGGCGGCGCGTAGGTTCTCCCGGCAGGCAGCGGTACGGTTCTGCGGTAAAGCGGGCGTGGTTTCGAGGATCAAGTCCGCGTCAGAGATCAGGCTGCGTAGAGCCCGGAGCGAACTGCGGTCGGATGCCATACTTCAACGGTACGGCGGCCAGGGCACGAAAGCAATCGATCAGCGTTTTCCATCAACGCAGATTTAAGACACTACCCCTCGTCCCTACGCACGCGGGCCGTCGCGTACACTAGGTACGTGAAAATCCGGAACTTGTTCGCCCTGGTATTGGCCGCCGCTTCCGCGGTGTCCGCGCAATCGAAACTCCATCTCCGGGTCTTCACGTCCGGACCCAATGGCTTCTCGGTCAACTCGACGCTGGTCTACGGCGACAGAGACGCGATCCTGGTCGACACGCAATTTGTCATGAGCGAAGCGTATCGCGTGGCGGCCATGATCCTCGAAAGCAAGAAGAACCTCACCACGGTCTACATTACGCACGGCCACCCGGATCACTATTTCGGCATCGCGGCGCTGAAGCAAGCGTTTCCCAAGGCCAAGTTCGTGGCGCTGCCGGCGACCGTCGCCGCGATCCGCAACGGTTGGGACGGACGCCTCAAGAACTGGACGCCCGAATTCGGCTTTAATCTTCCTACGACCGGCCCGATCCTGCCGGACGAGCTCCAGGGGAACGCGATCAATCTGGAAGGCGAGGCGCTGCAAGTGGTCGGCGGCGTGACCGGGGACGGGCCCAATAACTCGTACGTGTGGATCCCTTCGCTGCGCGCCGTGATCGCCGGCGACATCGTGTTCAGCGGATCCTATTTCACTCCGCCCAAGATGCCTGAGGATTGGCTCAAGACTCTGGACCAGATCGCCGCGTTGAAACCTGTCACCGTGATTCCGGGCCATCAATCGGCCAATGCGCGGCACGACGCCTCGATCCTGGCGGTCATGAAGACGTACATCAAGGACTACAACGAGGATCTCAATTCTTCCAAGACCGCCGCGGAGTTCCGGTCCAAACTCACCAAGAAGTATCCGAATTTCGCGCTGGAGCGCCTGATCGTATCGGCAGCAGATGCGGCATTTCCCTCGGATAAGAAATAGCCTCTGCATTCTGTTGGCGCTCGCCGTGAACGCAGGTTCACAGCAACCACCTTCACGGCAATTGGGCGTGTATCTTGGATGGGTCGGAACCTACCCGGGCAATCGCTTGCAGGAGGGCGCGCGCCTGGCGAAACGGTCGGGCTTTCAAACGATCAGAGTGCCATTGGTAGCCAGCGTCGAAGCCGATTTCGGGATCGGAACAGCGTGCCACGGAAAGCAGATGCTGGAGTCTCTGGTTTCGCTCCCGGCGTACGCCCAGGTTCTACGAGATCCTGCGTTTCGAACGATCTTCCTGACCGTTTGGGGAGATTCTAACTCCTACGACGCCTGTGACGCGAGAGATCCCCGCACCGATCAGCACCCGCACAAACGCTATCTCGACAAGGCGTTCTATTCGATCGCGGCCAATCGCGACCGTACGCGCAGCGAATATGCCGACCTGACGTATCGCATTTACAAAACGTATCGCGGCAGCGGGAAGGTTTTCGGAATCGCCAACTGGGAAGGCGACAACGAGCTGTACTGCGATTCGGCGTATTACTTCGCCAACAACCCGGCCTTTCGATCGTCTTGCGAAGCCAAGCGCAACACAATGGACGTCCTGACTGCATACCGTCAGTTTTTCGAGCTTCGCCAACAAGGGATCGATACGGGCAGGGCGCGAGCACTGCGTGAAGGGCTCAAGGGCGTCTCTGTAGTGTCGGTGATTGAAGTGAGCGCGCTCCGCTTCCTCAAGGAAGCTCACCTGCCGAGCATGCTGGAGGACGTGATTCCCTCGGTCACCATGCCCGACTACGTCAGCTATTCTGCCTGGGAAAGCATCGGATTGCCGGCCGAGCAACTCTTCCGGGATCTCGACGATCTGCAGAAACGATTCCAGGGCCACGCGATGGTAGGTGAGTTTGGATTCGACCGCGGCCTGGACCAGTCGGCCGTGGAACGCACCGTGAGCGCGATCAGCGCCATGCGCCGAGCTCGCGTGAACTACTCGATCTGGTGGCAGATCTTCGATCAGCCGCCGCTGGCGGGCCTCAACGACAAAGGGCTGTACGGGCTCTACGACGACCAGGGGAAACTGACCGCTCCGGGCAAAGCATTCCTTGACGCGCAAGCGTCGCACTGACCACACCAGGGGTGTATACTGGCGTGCGTCGAGCGCTGCCAAGTAATGTGACCCAGAACATGCACAAAAAACTATTTGCGATGGCCGCTTTCGCGGCGTTCGCACAAGCCCAAAACGGCGCCTGTGACCGCGCGTGCCTGGAAGGATTCGTCAACCAGTACCTCGCCGCGCTCGAGGCCCGCGATACATCGAAGCTCCCTCTGGCCAAGAACGCCAGGTACACCGAGAACGGGGTGCCACTGAAGTTAGGCGATGGGATGTGGGGACCGGTCGTGAAGATGACCGATTACAAACTCTACTTCGCCGATCCCAAAGCCGGCCAGGTCGGATTCTACGGATCGCTTGAAGAGCACGGCCATCCTGCCATTCTTGGCCTGCGGCTCAAAATCGAGGACCGCAAGATTAGCGAAATCGAAGCGATCGTTTTGCGCTCCACAGGGCGCGGAGTATTTTCCGACGTGAAAGCGCTCAAGGTCGATCCCATCATGACCAAGCCGCTCGCGCCCTCCGAGAAGCGCACTCGCGATGAGCTGATCACCGCTTCGGACGCCTATTTCGAAGGCATGGAGAAAGGCACCGACAAGGTCACTCCGTTCGATCCGGACTGCAAGCGCATCGAGAACGGCGTGGTGACCGCGAACGATCCCGGCAATGCCAAGCAGATCAGCCGGATCCCCTGCGGCGCCCAGTTCGCGACCGGCTTCACCAAGGTCATCACCAAAGTGCAGGAGCGCCGCTACCCGGTGGTCGATGAAGAGCGCGGCCCGGTGTGGGCGTTCATCCGCTTCGATCACGCCGGGAAGGATAAAACCATCACCTACAATGACGGCTCCGTGCACCCCGTGAACACACCCTTCGATGAGCCGTTCTCGTTCCAGATTTGCGAGCTATTCAAAGTTCGCAACGGAAAGTTGCTGCGGATCGAAGCTCTGGTCACGCCGGTGCCCTACGGCATGCCGACCGGCTGGGGCGGCAAGCCCAGTCATAAAGAATGACCGGCAAGCCCAGTCGTAAGGAATAGCTCCTACCAAAGGTGCCAGGCACCGTACAGCAGGACGTATCCAGCCAGAAGCGCGTTTGTGGTCGCATGAGCGGCCACCGCTTCCCCGATTCTGCCGCGCCGGATAACCGCGAAGGCGTACAGAAGCCCGGCCAAGATCCCCGGGAACCACAGACTGCCATGCAGGGCGCCGAACAGCGCCGATGAAACCAGAAGTGCGAGCCAGGTGAACCGCGTAAAAGGGACGGACTCGAAGTCTGCGGAAACCAGACGGCGCAAAAGGAATCCGCGAAACGCCAGTTCCTCGGCGATCGGGACAGTGATGGTCGCTGCCAGGACGCGAAATGTGAGCCACGTGATCCTCGCAGCCGACGAAGCCCCGGCGAGCGCACCCGGCATAGCCGTCGTCACCGGATGCCCCATCATTCGGTCAATACCGATCCAGAGAAAAAAAACGGCGGCCCCTATCGACGGTCCCAGCCATCCCACCCTCCAGTCCAGTTTCGAATAGGTGTTGCGGAACACCGCTAATGCCCCCGCCGCGGCAAAGAATCGCAGGCCATAGAACCATTCGAACTTCCCGCTCATCGCACCCGATACCATCCCCGCACCCAGGATCATCAAGAAGGGAATCAGATACGCGGTCGTGGGATTCTCGGTAGATTGAGCCGTAGAGTGCGCGGGAGGCGGATTCAGAGTGAAGTACGGCACACGCCGCGCGGCCACGGAGAAGCCCAGCGCAACCACGTTAAATGCGATCCAACCCGCCTGCGAGTGAAACCCGCCCACGGCGATCTCACGCGCGCCGGCGCTACCGATCAGAACCAGCGCGGCAATGCGCACGGCGTTCAGCAGATAGATAACGATCACTCCAACCGGAATCAGAAGTAACGCCTGGGGGAAGCGGCATTCCTTCCGAAACAGACCGAGCCAGACCACGCTGAATGCCAGCATCAGCCCAACGCCTTCGAAACCCGAGCACTGGTCCGCGATCTCTACCCTGAAGTTGCCGGTCCCGATGATCATCTTGGCCGGATCGGCTGTCACGCCGGAAGCCACCAATCGGAGCAAACCCTCCACAAGGCTGAACGTGAGACGGGCCATCGGCTGCCATAGCGACCGGCTGGCATTTCCAGCCACGCAGGCCGCGGCAACCGCGGCCGAGGTATAGAGCCACAGATATCCGGTGCCCCGCACCATCTGAATCCATGCGGCTGGGGGAAGAACCGCAATGGACGCGAAGACGATCGCGCTAAGACCCGCGAGCAGCCAGCCTCCCGCGATCAGATCCGCCTGGAGGCCGAAAACGCTGGTCTTGTAAAGAGCGAGCGTGAGAGCGCCGGCCAGAACGATGGCGGCAAAGTGGGCCGCGAGAAATCCCTTGCTGACCGGACTGGAGGCCAGTCCCTCAGAGATTCGGTCGAACGTAGCCTTGCTCTTCAGATACCCGAAGGTCATGAAGAGCGCGGCGAAACCTACGATGCATCTCAGGATCCAGGGTCCCCAGGCGGCGAGAAATCGTAACAAGCCGCCCCGATTCGCGAGTTCGGCTCCATCGGCTACGACCGAGATGGCCAACAGTTCCGCAGCAAAGAGAACCGCCAGGATAAGCAGGCGGACGAAAATACCAAAACGCTGGAAATCGGCGGGTAGGCCGGATGCTTTCCCGGGCGTCCGCAGGTCAACCGTAAGTCCTAGAGTAAGGTCGGGCAAGAGATAGTTTAGCGAAAAACCCGGACACAGCCGGGCTACGTCCGCCAGACCTGTGATTCGACTAGCTACTTCTTCTGCCGTCCGCGCATCACGAGCAACGCACCGGAAATCAGGGCGAGCGCAGTAGTCGCGGAATCCGGGCTAATTTCCGGAGCGGGGACAGGAGCGAAAGCGAAGCCTGCCATACCCATCAGCAGCAACAGGCTTCCTATCAGTTTCACCATAAGTCTCTTTTTGGACGGATGTCGAATCACGGACGCGGCATCTGCCACGTCCGCGATCGTTGGGACGCTAATTCCGACGCCGCCCGTTCATCACCAGCACAACTCCAGAAATCAAGGCCAGGGCGCTGCCAGCGGAAGCCGGACTAATCTCCGGCGCACCGAGGGGCCCGGCAACCGCGACGCTTCCTAAGCCAAAGCACAGTAACACGACTCCCGCTAGTTTCACTGAAGCGTCTCCTTTTTGACGGTTGGATGGCCGCGTTGTTGGAACAACCGCCTGAAGAAGTATGAAGTACCAAGGTCCGATAATGAAAGTACTAAAATTTCAAGTTTTGTTCTAGTACGCCTAGGTTCGGTGCGAGCCCTCCGGCGAAGGATGCAATACAATGTCTGCATGAAAATCGCACATATCTTATGCGCCCTCTCGCTGGCAATCGCCGCCCGCGCGGCCGGCAAGCCCGAAGAATTCAAGACATCCGCCGGCACCCTCACCATGACGCCGATCCAGCACGCCGGTCTGATGCTTCAGGCTGGAGGCCAGGTAGTGCAAATCGATCCGGCGCAAGGCAGCTATGACGGGTTCCCCGCCGCCGACCTCATCCTGATCACGGATATTCACGGCGATCACCTGTCGGCGCCGACCATTGCCAAACTGAAGAAAGCATCTACCGTAATCGTCGCGCCCGAAGCTGTCGCCAAGTCGGTAACCGGCACGACCATTCTGAAAAATGGCGACACCAAGAGCTTCGGTGCCTGGAGCATCGAAGCCATTCCGATGTACAACCTGACGCGCGGTCCATCCGCTGGGCAGCTCTACCACGATAAAGGACGCGGGAACGGCTACGTGATCACCTACGGCGGCCTGCGTATGTATGTTGCCGGCGATACGGAGAACATCCCGGAGATGCGCGCACTCAAGAACATTGATGTGGCCTTCATCCCGATGAATCTGCCGTATACGATGACGCCGGAAGAAGCAGCCGCTGCGGTTAAAGCGTTCAAACCCAAGATCGTCTACCCGTATCACTACATGGGTTCGGACCTGAAGGTTTTCGAGACGGCACTGAACGGAAGCGGCATCGAAGTCCGCTTCCGTGACTGGTACGCACGCTAAGTTGAGTGCAGCCTTGATGGGGTGAAAATGTTTTCACCCAAACGGAATTTTCTGCGTGCAATCTGGCCAAGACTGGTGTACACTTCTTCTGCTAAGAAATATCCGGTCACACTCGGACTGAGTATCAGACGCTTTTAACGGGGGCGTCGGCAGGACTCAGAAACCGATGGTGGCGGTGTGTTCGTCTCGGGTGAAGCGGAACACGGCTGACTCGCTTGGCTTTCGACTCAAGACAGGTGACGTGTGCCCGGCTGGAGGTATCGCAGTGAACGGGGACAGCAATTCCATGGCTCCGCAGCCGCTCGATCGCGGAGAATCCACCGAGATCGGGCGCAGATCGTTTCTCCTTGCCGGTGCGGCCATTGTCGGCACCAGCGCTCTATCCTACGGCCGGATTATTGGTGCGAATGATCGCATCTCCCTCGGCCTGATTGGCGCGGGCCGGCGAGGGCGGGAACTGGCATCGGTCGTCGCGGACGTCAAAGGCAGCTACAACGCCGAAATGACCGCGGTCTGCGACCTTTGGACCGTGAACCGCGAGAAAGCCGCGAAAACGGCGACCCAGGTTTATGGTCGTGCGCCCCGCTCTTTCATGCAGATGGAAGATCTGCTCGGGCAGAAGGATGTCGACGCGGTCATTATCGCCACCGCCGACTTCCAACATGCGCCGATGCTCAAGATGGCCGTCGAAGCCGGCAAGGACGCCTATTGCGAGAAGCCCATGGCGAATGTGCTGGACGAGGCGAAAGCCGTCCGCGATGCCGTCCGCTCGCGAAAGCAGGTCGTGCAGATCGGTACCCAGCACCGCAGCGAGCCGTATCAGATCGCGGCCAAGGAAGCCATCCAGCATGGCGAGCTCGGGGACGTCAGCAAGGTCGAGATGGTGTGGAACTATCACGGTCCCCGCTGGCGGGGTCGCGACGAGGTGGACCAGATCCGTGAGCAGGACACGGATTGGAAAAAGTGGCTGCTCAACAAGCCTTACAGGCCGTTCGATCCGCGAGCTTACTTCGAGTTCCGGCTCTACAAGGATTTCTCCAGCGGAATCCCCGATCAATGGATGAGCCATGGCATCGACCTGGTCAACTACTTCCTGGAAGACCCCTTCCCCAAGTCGGTCGTCGCCATGGGCGGCGTGTATGCCTGGCACGACGGCCGAGAAAATCCGGACACCTTCCACGCGCTTCTGGAGTATCCGAAAGGCTTCCTGGTGAGTTACGCCACCAGCTTCGGCAACGATTCCGATAGCTCCACGCGCATCATGGGGACGAAGGCTACCCTCATCAACATCGGAGGAGAGGGCAGTCAGCGCTGGAAGATGGTGGAGGAAAAGGGGAATCACGAGGACAATCCGTTCGTCCATCGCTCCCAGAAAACCATCAAGCTGGGGGATAAGCTCCATTCCTTGCCGTTGACGCAGCGCCTAGTGACCGGTGCTGTCGAGAAGACCTACGGACCCCTTCCCTTCATCTCCGACGCCAATCCTTCCCACATGAAGAACTGGTTCGAGTGCATCCGCAGCCGCAATCAGACCAATGCCACGATTGAGCACGGCTTCGCGCACTCGGTTGCCGTGATCATGGCCGCACAAGCCCAGCGCGAAGGCAAGAAACTCTACTGGGATCGCGATAACGAGCAGATCGTCGATCATCCAGTGGGTGCATGATGCGCGTGCTCCCTTTGCTCTTTACCTGTGGATTACTGTGTGCACAGGATGTGAGCCCCGATTCGCAGGACGTATCTTCACCGATCCTGGACCCGCAGAATCTGCATGAGCGTTGGGATAGCTACGTCCAGAAGACGTTTAGCTGGAAACGAATCAGCTCGGTTGCGGCAGAAACTGCGTTCGAACAGACATTCCAGCTCAGTAAATGTGGAAGACCGCCATATTGCTTTCCGCACGAGATCGGTGGAGCCCTGACGCGCCGTACTGCCCGCACGACCATGGAACTGGCGGCGGGCGCCCTGCTCCATGAGGACCTGCGGCGTCAGCCGTCGAATCTTTCGGGCTTTCGGCAGCGCGTGTCTTACGCCCTGTTGCATGCGCCGCTGGCTCGCGGACGGGATGGCGAATGGCAGCCCGCCTACAGCCGCTTTGCCGGAACCCTGGGCGCAGTAGCCGTCACTTCGGCCTGGGAGGGGAGGCCCCTCACCGCCGGGCACTTAGCCAGAGGTTTCGGCTTTACGGCGACTTCCTATTTTCAGGACGCCCTGTGGACTGAATTCGAGCCCGACCTGAAACGCATTGGGCACCGTTTCGTAGACCGGTTGCGTGGCCGGCACAACTGACTTAGTGCGCCCCCTGGTGGGCGCGATCCTTTTCATTCTCGGCGCAGAAATACTCCAGAATGTCGGAATCGGGAATCAGCTGGTGCGTAACTTTGATGGTGAACGGCTTGGTGTACATCTTGGGATCGTCGAACGTCATCTCCACATCCATATGGCCGAAATCGCGACGGTGATAGCGCTCCACCATGTGCATCGATTCGCTGCGCGGGTGGCCCAGTACATCCAGCCACGCCTTGTCGTTGAATCCGATAGTGTCCACCGCCAGCGTGTCCCCTTCCCATTTGCCGACGGAATAGCCCAGCCACGACGGCTGCGGATCCACGGGTAGTCTGCGCCCGTCCGTGTAGATCTGGCGATGCGCGTTGTCCACTTCGAGCAGAATCACAATCAAACCCGGAGTCTGGACGACTTTATGCACTTCCGAAACGAGCGAGGAGATCGGGATTCCGAGCGGCAGGCAATCGACTCCAGGATCCCTTACGGCTCCTTGAGCGCGCTGCCCGAACAGTTTCGCCGCTTCCGGCCGCATCGGCGTCTCTTCGGGTTTGAAGTCCGCGAGAATGTTAAGGGCGTACTTCGAAATGGTGTCGAGTTCCATGCCGGGGACGCTGGTCGCGTCGGCGGCCTTGATCAGATCGGCGCCGAAGAGACGCTTCATTTCTTCAACACCCGTCGGCTGGACGTGCCAGAGTCCGGAAAGATCCGGCTTCCCGTTGGATGCGCGCGGCGCGTGAGCGGTCAGATTCGGCTTGCCGTCGCGCGTCCGGGGCGTCCCGGGCGAGGGATAGTTCACCCATTGTGCGTACGCGCTGCTGCCCGCAAAGGCGATCAGCAGAACAAGAAATTTCCGTTTATTTGAGTTCATTCGGGGCTTACTTCGCAGCGGCTTTCTTCTGATCGTCCAGCACGGCGTTGAACGCCGTTTCCTGGATGTCCAGTTCGGTCTTGTACCCTTGCGGATCGATGAACGGATTCGGTCCTTTGCCCAGCTTCGGGTACTTTTCCGCCAGGTTGTACATCGCCGGATGCGAACCCAACGGGACATCGCACTTGAGGCCGCGCAGGATCCGGAAGCTGCGCTGATACTCCTCGGCGATCTGCGGCACCTGCGTGTTATTCACCAGTTTGGTTCCCTGGTTCACGCCCACGCTTCCGATGATCACCACATCGTATGACTTGCCGCCTTCTTCGATCGTGGCCGTCCACGTCGTGCACCCGCGGGTGTGCCCGGGGGTGAGATGCGCCACCAACGTCGTGCCGCCCAGCGAGACTTTATCGCCATCATGGATCACTTTGTACTGCGGCCTGGCCTTCCCGCTGGGAGTCCGCATGGCCTGAAGCGCCGGAATGTCTTCGGCCATCGCCATGGCTTGCGCACCGCTTAGCTCCTGTGCCAGCGCATCGCCTTCCATATGATCCCCATGCGCGTGGCTGCCGAGCAGGATCTTGATGTCGGTGAACTTAAACCCCAATTTTTCTACCGACGCTTTGATCACCGGCACCGTGCGTTCATAGTCGCTGTTGATCAGGATGTTGCCCTGCGGCGTCACGATCAAGAACGTCCCCAGGCTGCGAGTACCGACGTAGTACAGGTTCCCGATGATCTTGTGCGGGGGAAACGCCGTGTCCTGGTCTTCTTTGGTGCCGATGTTGCGCGTGAACAGCTCAGCCGCCGTCCAGACTTTGCCGGCCTGCGCCATCAGGGCCGCCGCGCCGCAACCGGCGAGAATCAGCCCGGGCAGAAGAAATCCAGCGAGTTTTTCGATTCGCATAGTGAGAACAGAATATCAGATCGTCCACAAACGGGATGCCTTGACATCCTGGGCATTCGTCTCTTAACCTCATATCTAGAATGTCTAGGCAAGTCGATGGCGCGGCCAGCAATGCCGAGCTTCTTCAGGGAACCCTTGACATGTTGATCCTGAAAGTCGCTGCGCTTCGACCGATCCACGGATATGCCATCGTCCAGCGAATCCAACAGATTTCAAAAGACGCGCTCCAGATCCGGCAGGGCTCTTTGTATCCCGCGCTTTACAGGCTGGAGAATCGAGGCTGGCTCAAGTCCGAGTGGAAGACCTCCGAAGAGGGCCGCAGGGCGAAATACTACAGCCTGACGAAAACAGGCCGGCAGCAACTCGGCGCCGAGACCGCCGGTTGGAAGCGTCTTTGTGATGCGATTGCGTTGGTGCTGGAGACCGGAGACTGAGGAGTCAAAACAATGAAATGGGATTCCTGGCTAAGGCGACGTCGTTGGGAACGGCAGATGCATGCCGAGTTTCAGTTTCACTTGGAAAGCCAGGCCCGCGACTATGTACGTCAAGGACTCAGCCGGGAGGAGGCGGAAGCGCGCGCTCGACGCGAGCTCGGATCGGTGGATCTCGCGAAAGAGGAGTGCCGCGACGAAAGACCTCTGGAATGGGTGGACCACTTCCTCCGGGATGTGCGCTACGCCTTTCGTTCGTTGCGCAAGAGCCGGGGATTTACCACAGCAGCGATCCTGACTCTTGCGCTGGGCATCGGGGCGAACACCGCCATCTTCAGCGTGTTGGACGGCGTTCTGTTATCGCCTCTACCTTATCGAGAGCCGGATCGGTTGGCCGTAGTGATGCTCTACAATCCAACTCTCAAATACGCTACGGACCTTTCTTATCTTGACTTTCTCGATTGGCAGCGGGATGCTCGCTCATTCGAGCGGATCGCAGCGTTTACCCCGCAAGGGTTCGATCTAACCAATACCGGCACTCCTGAGCATCTTGCGGGAACGGAAGTCTCATGGAGCTTCTTCCGCACTCTTGGCGTGAATCTGGCTGCCGGGCGGGATCTTTCGCCTGAAGACGACCGAACCGGGGGCATGCCGGAGGTCGTCATCAGCAATCGTCTGTGGCAAGACCGGTTCGCCGGCAACCCTGCGGCCATCGGCCGGCTCATCACGTTGAACGGCGTCGACTATACGATTGTGGGCGTTCTCCAGCGAGGATTTCGTTTTGGAAACCAGCGGGCCGATATTTATACTCCGATCGGCCAGGGAGATCCGGCGCAGCGCAACGATCGCACGGTTCACAATATACTTTGCATCGCGCGCCTCGGGCCGAAGGTGAGCATCGGCGAGGCTCAGGCAGAGATGAATACCGTGCAGGAGCACATCGATCAACTCAACTTGGCCACGGAACGAGGCCTGGGAACCTCTGTCGAGCCTCTGAAGCCATTCCTCGTTGGAGATGTAGGCGAGACGCTGATCCTGCTGCTGGGCGCGGTCGGATTAGTCTTGCTGATCGCCTGTGCCAACGTCGCCAATCTGTTGCTCGCGCGCTCAGCGGGGCGCACACGCGAATTCGCCGTTCGACGAGCGCTGGGGGCGACACGCATGCAAATCGTACGGCAGTTGATCACCGAAAGCGTAGCTCTCTCGCTCATCGGGGGTGCTCTGGGGCTGGCCATTGCAAAGTGGGGACTTAATTTGTTGCTGGAAGCGATGCCCGGAAGCTTGCCGCGCATCGAGAACATTGGAGTCAATACTTCAGTCCTCTTATTTGCGTTTGGCGTTTCAATAACAGTGGGAATCGTGTTTGGCCTCTTGCCCGCGCTAAGGAGCTCGAATTTTGACCTGCAATCGGGCTTAAAGGAAGGAGGCCGCGGTTCCGCGGGCGGCCATCATCGCACTCAAGGTGTTCTCGTAGTCGTACAAATCGCGTTGGCTCTGGTGCTGCTAACGGGCGGCAGCTTGCTTTTACGCACAATAGTGGGCCGTCAATCCTGGTTTCGACACACGGCACGTCATTACCTTCCAGGCGGGACTTTCGCCAACCGTAGCCCAGACGGCGGCCGGGATTCGAATTGCGTATCAACAGCTGATGGATCGCATCCGCCAAATTCCGGGCATCGAGGCAGCGGATTTCACGGCGCTGGTTCCGCTGAGTCAGCATGACAACTCCGGGCCGTTTTGGGTTGGCTCGAGCCAGCCGCCATCCACGGCAGAGATGCCGCGAGCGCTCTTCTATTGGACTGGTCCGGACTACGTCAGCACAATGGAAATACCGCTCCTGCGCGGGCGCTTTCTGACCCGAGCGGACGACGTTCAAGCCGAGCAGGTCATCGTAATCGACAGCATGCTGGCGGCCAGCTATTTTCCAGACCGGGACGCCGTGGGTCAAACCGTAACGATCCCGCACTGGGGCACAGCCCGCGTAATCGGAGTGGTTGGCCACGTTCGACATTGGGGGCTCGACAGCTCTGACCCGCTACACGACAAGCCACAGATTTACGCTTCTTTTTACCAGCTCCTGGATCAATGGGTGCCCACGTTCCGCAGTGACCTGACGATCACCGTACGCACTTCCCTCGATATCTCAACCATCATCCCCGCGATTAAGAGCGCGGTTTACGGAGCGTCCGGAGACCAGCCGGTGTACAATGTCCACACGATGCAGGAGCTTGTGTCGGCATCAATGGCAACGCAGCGTTTTCCGATGATCCTCCTGAGCGCATTTGCAGTCCTGGCATTGCTGCTCGCTTCGGTCGGAATATACGGTGTGATTTCCTACTCGATGACCCAGCGTGTTCAAGAATTTGGAATTCGTATGGCGCTCGGTGCGATGCAGTGGGACGTTCTGCGAATGGTACTTTGGCAAGGTCTTAGGCTTGCTGTTGCCGGCGTCACGATCGGAGCGGCGGCTGCTTTGATACTGACGAAAGCATTGTCGAGTTTCTCACATTTGTTATATGGAGTTCGGGGGAGCGATCCGTCAACGCTCATCGCCGTCTCGCTGGTGCTCATCGGCGCAGCCATTTTGGCCTCTTATGTTCCAGCACGGCGCGCAGCGCGGCTGGATCCGATAATCGCCCTTCGTCACGAATAAACGGCTAGGCCGCCACACGCTTGGCCTGCGAGACTTCGCCCGACATTTTCCGCCGGAAACGCCGGATGGCCGCGCTCATCCCCACCATCGCTAGTACCAGCATCGCCGCCACAGTCAAACATTCCCCAATTGTGAGGCTTGCCTTATAAGAGGAAAGCCACCGTCCATAAAGCAGTTCCACGTGAACCCAGTAAACTGCCAGCGAGGTCGTGCCGAGCAGCCGTACCCAGCTCCATCCTTTGCTGAAATATTCGGTCCACAGGAAGGCGCCCGAGCCCAGCAGCAGCGTGATCCCCAGCTTGCACGCTACCAGCGCGGGGCTGTTTAGCCAGAAATTCGAGTTGGAATAAATCGAAAACGGCAGGTTCGAAAAATACTGGCCGCCCAGGAGAAGCCCGAACCCGCACAACGCCGCCCACTGCATCACCCGGGACCACTCCGAATGCCGCAGCAGCGGAATCGCGCTTCCCGCCGCCAGTCCGAACGCCAGATACGATCCCCACGGGAACATGCTGAAGGATGCTCCGCTCGGCACGAAATAGTCGCGTGCCGGGCCAACCAGCCTACCCGTATCCAGCCCCGACATGATCGGCGCCAGTGCCGCAAGCGCGATGCCAGCGGACACCGCCCACCGGACGCGCTGCATCCCCTGGGCCAGCGCCGTGATCGACAATAGCGCTGCCGTGGCGCCCATCAGGTTCAGCACGTCTACGTGAAGCAGATCGGTCCAGGGCTGATGGGGCCCGGCGAAAGCCCACATCTGCAGCCGGAACGCGATTGCCAACAGGAACAGATACCGCGCCCGCCGCAGCGCGCCGGTGATTCGCTCCCATGCCGGTAGCTCGTCCCGCCGGTTCATGCCCAAGCCGAACGTAATCCCGGTCAGGAACAGAAAAATCGCGGCCGCCTGCCCGCCGAAAAATTGCGAGAAGATGAACGCCGGCTGCGTGCGCAATTCCGGCCTGAGGAAAGAATCAAAGGCGTGCCCCTGGAGCATGACGATCGCCGCCAACCCCCGCAACCAATCCAGGAACACAATGCGACTGCGAACCGGCACCGGACCCACTTGTTTCTAGTACTTGACCTTTCCAAGAAATGCGAGCAGCAACCGGTTGAACTCTTCAGGCCGCTCCATCATTACGAAATGCCCGGTTCCAGCCACCTGCACATACTCCGAATTCGGAAAGACTCTCTTCAAAGACTCGCGATTCGCCATCGGCGCATTCCCGGCGTAGATTCCCAGTACCGGCACCGTCGAGACTTCATCGTTCAGGCTCGACGTGTCAAACGTCGCGATCATGGCTCCCGATGCCGTGGCTTCCGGCGGAGCCAGCATCATCTTTAGCACGTGCTGTTGGACCGCGGCCGGCGTCGCGGGAGTAAACATCCCGCGGATCATCGCGTCCCGAGCCTTGATGCCGTCGGGTCCGGTCATGGCCGCCGGATTCGGAGCGCCCCGACCTCCCGACAAGATGATTAAGCCATCCACCGGCACCAGCCCGGCCACGTGCTTCGGATACAGGCGAGCATACTCGCGGATGACCGGCGTTCCCATGCTATGCCCAACCAGGACGACTCTATCGACCTTCGCTTCCGCCCGTACCGCCTCCACGGCTCGAGCGAATACGGTCATTGAAAACTTCCCGTCTTTGGGAGGATCGCTCTGGCCGTGCCCCGGCAGATCCAAGGCAATGACCCGATATTTCAGGCTCAGCACCGGCACCTGGGCATCCCACGACGATTCGTCGCAGGTCCAGCCGTGCACCAGGATGACCGCTTGTTTCGCAGAGCCCTGGCTGGTCCAATGGACCTTCGCCCCGTCCACCACCGCCCCGTGGATCGGGCCCGAGAGGGGAAGGGCGAGAACGATGCTAAAAAGCAGTCTCATGAGCCAAGTTTAGCAGTTGACATACTGCTGAAAAGAGGGAGGTGGTAACATAGGTAAAGCATGCAATACTTTGTTCGAACCATGGAGAAGCATAAGGCCAGTACCCGAGTATTTAGCCCGGAACTGCCCTGTCCGGCTCTGGGAAGCGCCAAAGACGCGGCCAAGCAATTGGTCCAATCTTCCGACCCGTCCGTGATGCTCCAAGCCGACGTATGTTCTAGAAATCAAAACCAGGTCCGCACCCGATACTGCTGCTGGATCAATGAGCGGGGCGAGTTCGTGGAGCGCGCCCTGATCTAAGTAACACATCGCCAACTGCCTGCATCTAACCGCTTGTGATACACTTTTGAACGTGCCTAGCCCGCCAGTTACCTACTTGGAACGAGCCCGCCTGGTCAATTGAACTTAATTGGAGAAATCAGTGACGAATATCTTTGTTGGAAACCTTGCTTATCAGACCACGGAGTCGGAGCTCGAGGCCGCTTTCGCCGCGTATGGCGCTGTTGAAAAAACCAGCGTCGTCCGCGACCGCGACACCGGGCAGCCCCGCGGCTTCGCCTTTGTCGAAATGACCAATCAAGCCGAAGCGATGAAAGCCATCGAAGCCCTGAACGGTCAGGAACTGAACGGCCGCGCGTTGAACGTGAACGAAGCGCGCCCCCGCCCCGAGCGCGGCGGTTTCGGTGGCGGCGGTGGCAACCGTGGCGGTGGCGGCGGATACGGCGGTGGCGGTGGTGGTGGCCGCCGGCGCGAGCCCCGCTGGTAATCAACTTTTTGAGGGCAGGCCGCCCGGCCTGCCCTATCCTCACGTCTCTCTACTGCTGCGGAAAGTTCGCCTTAAACTCCTCCATCGAAATATTCTTGTCGCCGTTCTTGTCCCACTTGGCGAACTCCGCCTGAACGTCGGACACTTTGGCGTCCCGGAATAGCTTCCCGAATTCCTCCGGGCTGAGCTTACCGTCTTTATTGGTATCCAGTGCCGCGAATACCTGATCGGCAGACTGCGCTTTTGGCGCCCCGGCAGGCGTTGGGGGTTGAGTTTGTTTCTCCTGCTGTTGCACAGGCCGAGGAGTGTCCTGCGGCTGCTGTCCGTAGGCCATCGTTCCGGCGACGATCAGACTGCCAAATGCCATCTTGAGTATCGAATCAGTCATCTTGGTGTGTGTCCTTTTTTCGAAATTGACCAAAGCCAGACTGGCGCTAAACTAGGCACGCAATTGGCCAACTTCAACGACTTACTCGAATCATAGAAATAGGGTCTATCACGCCGAGGCAGTATAAATTCGATCTGGCAGGTCTTACTAGCGTGGAAAGAAATACCCGGCAAGACCGCTAAATTCTTACTTGCGGCCGCTCTGAATAGCCGACCCCTCGCGAATCTCGTCGGTGGCGACACGCACGACCAGGTCGCCCGCCTTCAGATCGCCGAGCACCTCCATTAAGTCGCCCTCGGCAGCACCCTTTCGAACATCCACCCATTCCGCACGGCCATTTTGATTCCGCACGACGAAGGTCCGCTCGGTAGTAGTTACTACGCTGGTCTTCGGGACAAATAACGCGGGGCGGGACCGCCGGATCGGCCATTTGACGCTCGGATACATTCCCGGCGCCAGCAATCCGTCGCGATTCGCAACGTCCAATTCGACCGCCATGGTCCTGGTTCCTTTATCGAGCGCGTGGGAGACTCGCGCAAGTGTTCCCGAAAACGTCCGCTCGGGATAGGCGGGGACCTGAAACGCGAGCTTCGCCCCTTCCGTAATGCCGCCGACGTACTCTTCCGGCACCGCCACCACCAGCCTCAATCGCGAGATCTGCTGGATGGTGACCAGCACCGGATCGGCCCCCGGTCCAACCAGCGCGCCCGGATGGACCAGGCGTTCGGTTACCACACCGTCAAATGGCGCCGTAATCCGCAGATAAGCTTGCATCTCTTTTTCGCTTTTGACGGCCGATTCCGCGGCACGCTTGGCTTGCTCGCGCGAATGGACCAGAGCTTGCGCCGCTTCCACTTGCTTTTCCATCTGAATAAGTTCATTGCCGGCGATCGCCCCGGGCGTCTCCGCGGCCTTCTTCAGCCGGTCATAGGTGCTTTGCGCCGCGGCGAGCTGCGCTTCAGCCTGGAGCCGATCCGATTCAATCGCCTGTACCTTGGACTCGGCTTCGGCAATCTGGGCGGCCATTTCTGGCGCGCTCAGCTCCGCTAGAAGCTGCCCGCCATCGACTCGGCTTCCCCGGTCCACCAGGATTCGCTCGACATAACCTGGCACCTTGGCGTGCAAAGAGACACTCAGGAACGGCAGAAACTCGCCCGGCAAATCCGCCATTCGGGATACCGGTTTCGAAATGACGGGAACAGAATCGTGGACCTGCGAGAAGGCCAACGGTGCCAGGGCGAGCGCCGCCGCGACAGAAATCGACAGGGAGTTAATTCTGCTCATAGTATCGGCTCTCGGGATCCAGTGGATTGAGCGACGCGGATGCCACCGACGCTCTGGTTTGTAGAATCGCGTAGATCGAAGGCAGGATGGTCAGCGTCGCGAAGGTCGACACGATCAGCCCGCCAATGACCGCGCGGCCCAGCGGTTCTGACGGTGACACGCCCTCGCCGAGTCCGATCGCCATGGGCACCATTCCAATCACCATAGCCGCGGCCGTCATCAGGATGGCGCGCAATCGGCTGGTGGCACCCTCCCGGGCGGCTTCGAGAAGCGGCCTGCCGTCGTGGCGGAACCGCTCGGCGAACGAGACCAGCAGAATGGAGTTTGCGACGGCAATTCCGATCGCCATGATCGCGCCCATGAACGACTGAATGTTCAACGTTGTACCCGTTAATCGGAGGATAAGCAAGACTCCGCAGAGCGCCGCGGGAATCGTCAGGATAATGGCCAGCGACAACCGGATTGACTGAAAATTCGCAGCCAGCAAGAGGAAGATTACTAGAATCGCCAGCAGCAAGCCGGTTCGCAGGCCGGAGATGGTTTGCGCCAGCGGCGGAATTTGGCCCCGGAAGCTCACCGTCACCCCGCGCGGCGGAGTTCCCGCTTTGGCGACGGCCGCGTTTAGCTCGGTCGCCGCTTCGCCGAGGGTGATCCCGTGAATGTTCGCCGTCAGACTGACGACGCGCTGGCCGTTGTAACGTTCGATCAACCCCGGCATGGTTCCGGGACTGAGAACCGCAACGTCGGTCAGCCTGGGCTCGGAGCGGCCGTTTTGCATCACCGGAATGTCTCCCACTTCGTCGATCCCTTGCATCCGCGACTGCGGCAGCTCCACCTGAATCTGGAATGCGTTGCCGGAATTTGGATCGCGCCAGTAGTTCGGCTGCGTGAATCGCGACGATGACGTCGCCGGGACCACCGAGCGGACCACGTCGGCCATCGTCAGGCCGAACTGCCCCGCCCTCTCCCGGCTGATGTTGATATCGAGCGTGGGGTAGCTGAGCTCCTGTGCGAACTGAAGATCACGCAGGAACGGCAGCGGCGCAAGCTGCGCCTGGATCTTCTGCGCGAAAGCGCTGGTGTCCGGCAGGCTGTTCCCAAGAACCGCGATCTCGACCGGCGTGGCGGATCCGAAGCTCATCACCTGTCCGACGATATCGCCCGGCTCAAACGAGAACTGACATGCGGGCAGCTCACTTCGCAGGCTCTTTCGTAGTCGCTCCGGCAGCAGATCGCCTCTGATTTCGTCTTTCCCGGCCTTGGAATTGAGCGCGACCTGAATCACGGCTTCCTGCGGACCGCTGGTGAATAAGTGGATCAAGTCGACCGGATAACTGGACGGCACGACGCCCACAAAATCGCTGGTGATCTCCACTTTATCCGCGCCCGCCTCGCGCTGGATCACGTTGAGCGCCCGCAGTACGATGCGTTCGGTTTCCTCAACCCGGGTCCCCGAAGGCGCGCGCAGCCGGACTTTGAAGATCGACGCCTTGGATTTCGGGAAGATCTCGGTCCCCATGCGCGGCCCCATGATGTAGATGAATCCGACGGACGCCGCAAGATAGACGAGCGCCACCGGCCACCGGAATCGCAACACAAAGCCCAGGTACTTCGAATAGACCGAACGCAGGCGGTCAAATGCGCCTTCTCTGTGGTCACTACGAGCTTCTTTCAGGAGCCATGTGGAAAACACGGGAACCAGAGTGCTGGACAGCACGTATGACGCGATCATCGAGAACGCAACGGCCAGCGAGAGCGGAACGAAGAGCTGCCGGCTCACACCGGTCATAAAGAACGACGGAACGAATACGGCAAGAACGCAGAGCATCGCCAGGAGACGCGCAACGGCGGTCTGGCGCGAGGCTTCCAGAACCGCACGGGCCTTCGACATACCGGGGCGCATCTGCGTGTGAATGTTCTCGATCGAGACCGTCGCCTCATCCACCAGGATTCCGACCGCCAGCGCCAGGCCTCCCAGCGTCATCATGTTGATGGTCTGGCCGGTGAACCACAAAAGAATCACGGCCGCGAGCAGCGCGAACGGAATGTTCAGGACCACGACCAGGGCGCTGCGCCAGTCCCGCAGAAAGATCAACACCATCAGCCCGGTGAGAATTGCGCCCAGCACTCCTTCACTTGCCAGATTGCTGATCGAGCTGGTGACCGTAGGAGACTGGTCGAATTGCAGGCTCACATCCACGTCTTGCGGCACTGCATTCCTGAACTTCGGGAGTGCGTCCTTCACAGCGTTGATGACCGCTAACGTCGATGCATCGGAGCGCTTCGTTACGGGGATATATACGGTCCGTTTTCCGTTGACGTGCGCATACGCGGTGATCAAATCCGTACCGTTCTCGATGGTCCCGATATCACGCAGATATACCGTGGCCCCTGCTTTGGGACGGATGGGCATGCTCAACAGGTCGGCCAGATTGCCGCCCAGCGCGGCATTGGTCCGGGCGATGCGATTGAGCGTTCCGGTCCACATATTGCCCGACGGCATCACAAGGCTGCCCTTACTGACCGCTGCGATCGCCTCATCCGGTGAGATTTGATACTGATGAAGCTTGTCCGGATCGAGTGTGATGACGATGGTCCGCTGGTTCCCGCCGAACGGCGGTGGAGCGGACACACCTGGTAGCGTCGCAAACAGCGGACGAACCCGATTCAGCGCGTAATCCTGCAACTCGCCTTGCGTGTGCGACTCGCTGCTGAAAACCAGCTGTCCCACGGGCACGCTTCCGGCATCGAAGCGCGTGACAAACGGCGGCACGGTTCCGGGAGGCATGAACGCGCGTGCGCGGTTCACATAGCTGATGGTTTCCGACATAGCCTGGTTCATGTCGGTACCTTCGTAGAACGTCAGCTTCATCAGCGCCGCGCCCTGGATACTCTTGCTCTCGACGTGATCGATTCCGGTGATGTAGAGAAAGTGATACTCGTAGTAGTACGTCAGGTATCCTTCCATCTGTGCGGGATCCATTCCGCCGTAGGGCTGCGCGACGTAAATCGCCGGATCGCCGCCCTTCGGAAAAATGTCGACGGCCATCCGCTGCAGCGCGAGGAAAGCTCCGAGCGCGATGGCGACCAGAGCCACAACGATCGTGATCGGCCTGCTGAGAGCGGCTAATACCAGGCGCATTGTCTGTGCCTCCTCACTGGCTCGCCTCCGCGACAAATGGACCGATGTCGCCCGCGGCCGTCGCGACTCCTAGTAATCCGCGCCACACGCCCAGACGGGCCAGCGCGTCGTCGATCTCCGACTGCGTGAGCAGCCGCTGCGCTTCCGCCACTTCGTCGATATTCCCAAGACCCGATTGATACCGAGCCGTGGCCTGATCCGTGGCCGCGCGCGCGGCAGCAACCTGGACCGGAGTGTTTGCGGCTACGTTTCTGGCGCCTCCCAGCATCGCGACCGCTCGATTCCACGCAGCCGTCAGATCCGTCGCGATCTGCTGGTAGCGAGCCGTTTCCGCCCTGATCGTCGCCGATTGCCCTGCTTCCTTGGCGCGAATCGCCGCCCGGTCGAAGGCCGAAAACTGCACCAGCGCATGAATGGTCCGCGAAATGGCTTCGGCTCGATCCAATCCGGCTTGCGCGGCCCGCACTGTCTCCTGCGCCGCGACCAGCGTGACGTAAGCATCGGCGGCCGCCACGGACACGTCGAATTGTGTCTTCTTGAGGGCGGCTTCCGACTCGGCGCGCGCCGCCGCACTCGCATCCACGCTCGCCTTTCGCAAACCGAAATCGAAAGGCTCCCAGGTCACCAGCACCCCCATCGCGCTGCCCCAGGCCGTCCCGAAGTTATTCGAACCAAGCACCGGACCTGAGATCGACGGGATCACGCTCTGCGGCAGCAGCATGCCAAAGACGTTGTTTCGCGTGGCCCGATTCACTTGCGCGATCGCGTCCACTCTCGGAAGGTAAGCCGTTCGCGCTAGCTGAATCCCGGCCGCAGCGGCGTTGATTTGTTCCCGCGACACGCGCACGGAAGGATAATTGCGCACCGCGCTATCTACCGCTTCCGACAGTGTCATTTGGGCCTGCGCGGACAGGCCCGCCGCCGTCATCAGTACCGCCAGAAGCCTCGTCATTCGCCCTCGATCAATTCTCGAAGCAGCTCCAGCACTTTGCTTCGCGCGGCCTTGAGTGCTTTCCGTCCCAGCGGCGTCGCCCGGTACTCCTTACGCAGGGACTTTCCGTTTCGCTTCTCGCGCGAAGTCAGATAACCTTTTTTCTCGAGGCCGTGTAGCAGCGGATACAGGCTGCCCGGGCTAATCCGATACCCGTGGCGCCCGAGTTCCTCCATCATGCCGAGCCCGAAGATCGGCTCCTCGCTCGCATGATGCATCACGTGCAGCCGGATGAGTCCCGAGTAGAGATCCCGGTCGGCGTCGATAAGTTCCTGATCGGTTTTCGTTCTCGGCATTCGATTACGAATGTAGTATAGGAAGCCACGCCGGCGGTGTCAACCGCTGCGCCATCGATCAGGATGCTGCAGGTCAGGAGAAGTTGAAAAGTCTTCGCGGGTTGTCGACCACAATGCGCTTCAGCGTACCGCTGTTCTTGCCTGCGACTTCCCAGATCCAACGATTCAGCAATTCGCCATCGTTGGGCATCTGTCCCTCTTTCATGTTGGGATGGGGCCAATCGGTGCCAGTGATCACGCGGTCCGGGAATTCTTCCGCCAGGGCGCGCGCGAACGGCAGAACCTTACTCCAGTCCTCCGGCTTGCCCGATCCGGTGAGGCGTTCAGGACACGTGACCTTCGCATAACAGTCTTTCTTATCGCGAAAGAGCTGCAGATAGCGCTGAAACTCGGGATCGCTGACGCCTTTATCGATGTTGGGCACTGCCATGTGATCGAAGACGACAGGGACTGGAATGGCCTTGACGTGTGACTCCAGATCTTTGAGATCGGCCGCTTCACAGTACAGATCGATATGCCAAACATTCTTTAACGGACCTTCGTCCTTTAGACGTTTGATCCGGTTCGCCATCGCGACCATCTCCTCGGGAGGAGGCGGATTCGTCAGACGCTTGACGTAGCTGTAGCGCACGCCGCGCACGCCGGCTCTGTCGAGATCCGTGAGTTCCTGGTCCGATATGGTTTTCTCCACGAACGCAACACCTAATGCCCTGCCCTTCGACTTCTTCAGAGCGTTGAGCATGAAACTGTTGTCAGTGCCATGGCAGGTGGCTGCGACAATCACCTCGCCCGAGAAACCCAGAAACGTATCGAGTTCTTCCAGTTTCCTCCAGGGAGCGAACGCGGGATCGTATTTTCGATCGTCCGACCAGGGAAAAGGCGTCATCCCATTGCTGTTCACGTGGCAATGGGTGTTGATCGCCCCCGGCGGCATTTCAAAGGCAGGCTTGTCGGGCTTGGGATTGGGTTCGATATTCTTCGCACGAACCGGCGCTTTCTTGCGAGGCTTGTCGTTATAGTGATGCCGGTTGACCTCGCGCGTCTCCGAGACCATCGTGTATTCCCGGCCCTCTTCCATCTTGTATTTCTCGGACAGATGGTTGACGATGATGTCCTCGAGATCGAGCCCCAGATCTTTTCGCAAGCGATCGCCAAGGGGGCCCTTGCGATCGGGCTTGTCGCCTAGCGCAAAGTTGACGGAAACACGTTTGCTGGGGCCGGGTTCGTCACCGACGATGCAGAACGTCCAAGGCGTCAGCGTGGTCGCGACGCGGTTTCGCAGCATCGTATTCTTGGGCTCTTCTGTTACGGGGTCGAGGGATTGGTGGCCCTGGAGCAGAGCATGCAGTTTCCGGAGCAGCTCCCCGTCGTTCTCAAGGAAAAGGTGCTCCAGCTCCTTCGAGCATTTCACTTCAAGATTCGGCACGCACTAATTTTAGCGGATCAAGCGTGGATCTGGCAGTTATTATGTTATCTGGTGGTGACGATGCGGAAGCCGGTCTCGACGCGGTGATCCATGATGCGGTTCCACATCACGCGGGCCGTGCCGATGGCGAAGCCGTGAGAAAATCCGACCAGTTGTCCGGAGTGCAGCGATTGATTGGCGTGGGCCATGCGGAATCCGCTGGGGCTCACATCCACCAGTTCGCCCAGGATCTCCATCGGCTGGGGATTGGAGAAGTTCACGAGAACCGGCCCTTCGGCCGGCTGGCGAGTCTCCCGGCGCTTCTCGTGAATCGCTATGTTCATAGGGCCACCCGCTGCTCGGATTCATACAGTTTGAGCTTGCGGCTGAGGGTCCGCCGCGAGATTCCCAGACGCGCAGCCGCCTTCTGCTGATGCCCGCCGGTGGCTGCCAGCGCTTCCTCGATCATGCGGCGCTCCATCGTTTCCAGGCTTCCCGAGTCCTCTTCGAGGCCGTCGGAATCATCGTCGTAGTCGCTGGCATCGCTCATCGGCGAAGGCAACGGCCGCAGGCGGAAATCCTGCGCTGTGATCTCGCCACCCTGGCTCATGACGCCGGCCTGAATTACAGCGTTTCGCAATTCCCGGATGTTCCCCGGCCAGGAATAATTCCGAAGCGCGCCCACAGCCGAGTGGCCCAGTTCCAGCCCCGGAAAATGCTCGGCCAGAAAGTGGCGCGCCAGCGGCTCGATATCGGCCGGGCGCGACCGCAGCGGAGGCACGTGCAGCGTGAACTGGCTGAGCCGGTGGAACAAGTCGCTGCGAAAGCGGCCTTGCGCCACAGCTCGCTCCAGATCCCGGTTGGTGGCCGCCACCACGCGCACGTCCACAGAAACTTTCCGGACGCCGCCCAGCCGGTAGTACGGCGCGCCATCCAGCACGCGCAGCAACTTCACTTGAAGCCGGGCGTCCAGCTCTCCCACTTCGTCCAGGAAAATGGTGCCCTGGTGCGCCAGCTCGAACAATCCCGGTTTGGCGGAATCGGCTCCGCTAAACGCGCCCCGCTCGTGGCCGAATAGTTCGCTCTCCAGAAGCTGTTCGGGCAGCGCCGCGCAGTTGAAATCGACCCAAGGCTTGCCGGCCCGGCCCGAATGATAGTGGACCGCCCGCGCCACCAGCTCCTTGCCCACACCGCTCTCACCGGTTACCAGCGTGGTGGCGCTCGATCGGGCCACGCGCTGGACTAGTTCCATGAGCCGCTGCATCGGCTCGCTCACGATGATCGCGGTCATCCCGAGAAACACCTGTGAGGGAGCTTCGGCCGTAGGCACTCGTACTGTCGGCAATCGTGGGGCTTCGGTGATCATTGGGTTCGTGTCTCTTCCATCTTGCCGAATCACGCTGACATTGGCCCTCCGCGGAACACCTTACCCACTCTCGGAATTGTCCCGGAAGACTGCGTCAGTTTGTCGCAAAACTGGGGGCCAGAAAGTGCCATACTGTCGCCGGACTAATGCCCCAACCCGGCCATCTTGAAGAAACTGAAGGGCAAAAGTAGTGGCCGCAAGCTTGCATTCAGGACAGCGCGTGTCGGACGTGTTCCTAGCACCGCAGGCTATGCCGGAGGACCATCAGGCGCCTCTTGAGGAGTCGCAGGTACCTTCTCGTGCTGAGTCCAAAGCTGCGGATCTGCCAGAGAACACCACAGTTCAGGGTCCCCTGACCTTCGGGGCCCGGCTCCTGCTGGCCGTGGTCATGACCGTTGCGGCCGCAGTATTAGCGAATTCAGCTGTATACTGGCATTCCCCGGATCTGATCAAATTTGGAGCGTTCCTCTCGATCTCCCTCATCTCGGCGGGAGCACGCCTGCGAGTTCCCGGGATGACCGAGCCGCTGCCTCTCGGGTTTCTGTTCGTGCTGCTCGGCCTGGTGGAGCTCACACCTTCGGAGACCATACTGCTGGCTTGCGGCGTAGCCCTGATCCAGTGCTACTGGAATCAACCCCAGAGGCCTCCCGCAGCGTTCGTCTTATTCCAGGTGGCGCTGATGATCGTAGCGGCCGGGGCAGCCGAACGGGTTTACCATTCCGCGTGGTTCCAGTTCTCCGACATCGACACATCCTATCGCCTGGCGATAGCTACACTGGCGCTGTTCCTCCTGAATACGGCTCCGATCGCCAAGTGGACGGCGATTGCCGAGCGTCGAGACTTTGCAGCTGTATGGCTATGCACGTCCTTCTGGTCCTTGCCGCATTACATGGCCGGAGCCGGAATCGCCATGGCTGTCAGTACGGCCGCACGCTATGTCGGCTGGCCCACCATGCTGTTGACGGGCCCGGTGGTCTACCTGATCTACCGATCCTACCGGCTGTACTTGAATCGCCTGGAGGCGGAAACGAAACACGCCGAGGAAGTCGCGTCCCTGCACCTCAGGACAATCGAAGCGCTGGCCCTGGCCATCGAAGCCAAGGATCACACCACGCACGACCACCTGAAGCGGGTCCAAATATACGCTCGGGAACTGGCTGCCTCACTCGACCTCACCGAAGCCGAACTGCAAGCTTTGCAGGCGGCCGCCCTGCTGCACGACATCGGAAAGCTGGCGGTGCCGGAGCACATTATCTCGAAGCCCGGCAAGCTGACGCCGGAAGAGTTCGAGAAGATGAAGATTCACCCGATCGTGGGAGCCGAGATCCTGGAGCGGGTGCGCTTCCCCTATCCGGTGGCTCCCATCGTCCGGGCGCATCACGAGAAATGGGACGGCACGGGATACCCAAACGGACTCCGAGGCGAAGAGATTCCCATTGGGGCGCGCATCCTGGCGGCGGTGGACTGCCTGGATGCTCTCGCTTCGGACCGCCAGTACCGGCGTGCGATGCCCCTCGAAGACGCCATGAAGGTAGTCCGGTCGGAAGCCGGCCATGCATTCGATCCGCGCGTGGTGGACGCTTTAGAGCACGGCTACGTGGAGTGGGAGCGCAAAGCGAAGCTCCCGGCGCCCAAGTCGGCGAGCCTGTCGAAAGACGTGAAAATCGAACGCGGTCTGGCGCCGGCAGCGGGCTTTGAAGCGTCCAACGGGTCGGCCGCAGTGATAGCCAAGGCCGAACCGGTGAACTTCCTGAATCTGATTGCCGGGGCCCGCCAGGAAGTCCAGGCCTTATTCGAAATCTCCCAGGACCTGGGAAATTCGCTGAGCCTGGACGAGACTCTCTCGGTCCTCGACGTTCGTCTGCGGCGCATCATTCCGCACCATTCCCTAGCGGTGTGGATGGTGCGCGGCGACGAGCTGACTCCGGAATATGTCAACGGCGAAGACTGCCGCCTCTTCTCTTCCCTCCAGATTCCGATGGGTCAGGGCCTTTCCGGATGGGTGGCGGAGAACGGGAAGCCGATCGTAAACGGGAATCCTTCGGTGGAGCCATCGTACCTTAACGACAAAACGTTGACGTCGGCGCTCCGCTCGGCGGTTGCACTGCCGCTTGAGGGCGCAAACGGAACGATTGGCGTCCTGACGCTGTATCACATGGAGCGGGACGCTTTCACCAAGGATCATCTGCGGCTTCTGATGGCGATCGCCCCCAAGATCGGCATGTCCATCGAAAACGCACTCCGGTTCCAGCAGGCGGAATCTTCGGCAACCACGGATTTCCTAACCTCGCTGCCCAACGCCCGGTCCCTGTTCCTGCAATTGGACGCGGAAGTATCGCGGGCGCGCCGCACGAATCAGTCGCTGACCGTGGTGGTGCTGGACCTGGACGAACTCAAGGCGATCAACGACCGCTACGGACATCTGGAAGGCAACCGACTGTTGCGGGAAGTCGCGGCCGGGCTCAAGTCGAACTGCCGCGAATACGATTACGTGGCGCGCATGGGCGGCGACGAGTTTGTGGTCCTGATCGCCGGAGTCAAACAGGCCGATGCGGAACAGCGCGTGGAGGAATTCCGGCGTGTGGTAGCCGGCATCGGAATTCAGTCCTTCGACAAGCCTCTCTCGGCCAGTGTCGGAGTGGCGCACTTCCCCGCGGACGGCGCCGACGCGGAACGGCTCCTGGCGGAAGCCGACCGCCTGATGTATCAGCAGAAGCGGGCACGCAAGAGTAGCCGCGCGTCACAATCGCGCGTTTGGGCGCGCGACCTGAAGACTACCTTCGTTCAGTAACCTACGTTTCCCTAACTGCCGCCCGTTCTCACGGTGCTGCAACCACTCCCAACGATGTAAGCGCGCCCGTGGAATTGGCTCGAAATACCACCGTGTAGAGTGGTGTGTTCGATGTGAGTTCCGCGACACCTTGTTTGCCTGGAGCGGACAGCGCGAACGCCGTATGATTGCGGCTGGCCAGTGGGTTTAGAGAACTCACCGAAGTGGTTCCGTCGCTATAACGGAACGTGATGCTGATGTTACTTGCCAGGCTCGGGTCCGGATTCGTAATGGCCACGCCTGTAGCCCCGCCAGCCGTATTGTCAAACGGGAGGAAGAAGTGATTGCTTCCCGACGCAACGATAGTTGCCGTTCCCTCTTGCAGCGTCGGCAGTCTAGAAACCTGCTGGCTGTAGATGACGCTCCCTCCCACCGAGGCCGGAGCCGTCAACTCCGCCCAGCCGAATACGGTTTCAGGCCCGAATCCTGCGGTGCGAATGGTCACCGATCCGCCTGCCGGAATGGCGCCCGTAAGCGGGTCCGATCCCGTGTCCAATTCGAAACGCGTAGCCGGTATGTGGCCCTGGTCGTCGTTGAAGCGCAGCGTATAGGTTGCTGGTACCGAGCCTGCGTTGGTCAGAAGAACCGTGGTCTTGAATGCATTCCCGTCAGCGGCGTGAGCTAGTGTGCGGGTGATGGGTACCGTCCCGGCGGTGACGGCATCCAAAGCGGTGAACGCTCCTGTCGAATTGGCGCGGAACACCACGGTGAGAAGGGCCGCGTCGGAGGTCACTTCGGCTACGCCTTTTTTGTCAGGAACGGAAAGCGCAAACGCCCGATGGTTGCGGCCAGCTAGGGGCTGCAGGGTAGTTACGTCCGTGGTGCCGTCGCTGTAGTGGAATGTGACGTGAATGTTATTCGCCGCAGTGGCGCCTGGATTGGTAAACGCAACGCCGGTGGCTGCCTTATTTGTGTTGTCGAACGGCAAAAAGAAGTGCTGGCTTGCTGAGGTCCCAATGGTCGCCGTCCCTTCTTGAACCGACGGCAATTTCGGATTCTTCTGACTATAGATAACGCTGCCTCCCACGGACGCTGGAGCAGTCAATTCCGCCCAGCCATTGACCGTCGCGGGGCCCAGCCCTGCGGTGCGAATCGTTGCCGATCCGCCCGCCGGAATAATACCGGTCAGCGAACCCGTTTCCAATTCAAATCTTGTGGAAGGCAGGTTGCCATTGTCGTCATTGAAGCGCAAGGTATAAGGCGCCGGGGTCGAACCTGCGTTGGTAAGAAGGACCGTGGTCTTGAATGCATTCCCGTCAGCCGCGTGGGCTAGGGGGGTAGTTTGGTTCCCGGCGACAGTCACGGTAAACGGGACGGAAAAGAGCAGGCTGCCATGGTCGTAGACACGAACTTGCCAAACCCCTACCGGGTTGATTTGAATAACGCCTAAGTTCAGACTCGCGCTTACGAAGCAAATGTTGCCGGATTGTGGGCCATAACTGCCGCTGGCCGCCACTACCCCATTCGGCGCAATCCATTCGCGGGTTAGTAGATCGTTCGAGGTGACAACGGCTGTGAAATAGAGGAATACAGTGTCAGTGGCTCCAAAAGAGCTAACTGCAGGGGGCAGCACACAACCGGACGCTGGCGGCGCGGTTGTGGTAACTCTTTGGACACCGAAAGTGGCGCCGAAGGAAGGGACAATCGCGAGCGTTATTGGAGCCGAGATTCCTCCGCTGGCTTGGACCGTAATGGCGGCAGTACCTGGCGTTGCGAACAATACGGAACTAACCGTAGCGAGCAATTGCGTCCGATTCACAAACGTAGTTGGCAGTGGTGTTCCCAGCCACAGGACTACACTTCCGGCATCGAAGCCGGATCCGTTCACCGCCAGTGTAAAGTTCGCACCTCCGGCGATAACGGATTCGGGACTCAGATGGGAGATGGCGGGCGTGTTCCATTGGGTCGTCAGCGCGACAGCAAGATTGAATCCGTCCACCGAGCCTAGGCCCGTGACCAGATCGTATCCGGGCCCGGCGGTGTAACCCAGCGTCCCACCCATACAGTCAGGCGAGCTCGCTATACATGGAACGATGTTGTCCCCATTGATGACGTCGTGAAAGACGCCGGATGTGTTTCGGGCGAGGCTATAGAGGTTAGGATTGATGTTGCCTTGACCGGAACCGGTTTGCGCGAAGTTGAGTTCCTGGTATTGATTGACCAGTGCCAGAATTCCGGCAAAGGAAGGGGCCGCAGCCGATGTTCCGCTGTCTACGAAGAACAGGCCTTCGCTTATTACCCGATATCCGTCGTGGCCCGCCGCGGATAGCGAGACATCCGGTACAGCGCGGAAATTTGCGTCCGGCACACCTGGCCCGGCTTGCCACCATGGCTTGGGAAACGTGACGCTTAAGCCACCGCCGCTCGACGACAGGCCCGACGCGTCGGATTCGTTCCAGCCCTTCTCCGGTATATAGGAGAGAGCCGATGCGAGAGTGGTTGAATTCAACGTGGCCCAGTAGGCGCCGCCGGCATCGTCGAACTGGGTTCCACCGACCGCAGTCACTTCCGGAAGACTCGCCGGAAGCGATACACCCAATCCAAAAGACGCCTTCGTAGTCTTGATAGGGTTCGTTGAGTCCGCGTGCGGATCGCAGCCCGCGGCGCCCGAATCCCCGGACGAGGCCACCCAAGTAATTCCCTGTGCGTTGGCCTGCTGGGCCAAGGCTCGCGTACTGGATAACGTGGCCGAGCTATTCAGTTGCTCGCACAAACCGAAGCTGTAGGTGATGATGGATGCGAGGTTGTGATTGATCGCATAGGGCACCGAGATCCTTAGAACATCGGTTGAATAGACATAAATAATGCTGGCCTTGCGAGCCACCGCACCGGCCCATTCGATATCGAGAGCTGCTTCACCCATCGCGGAAGTCTTACCGGGATCGACAGAGCCGGGCACGAGCACGATCTGGGGGTCATTCTGAGGCAAGCCGTACAGATTGCGAAATGTCCGAATATCCGCCAGGTCCACAGTCGACTGTCCAGCCACGACAATCCTCTGGCCTGAACCGTCGTAACCAGCGGCGTAAAGCGGCTTCAGGTTGTAAATGGTCGCAAAGTCGTCCGGCGCCAGGAAGTGATTTCCCAGTGAACTAGTGAACTGAGGAGCTACGGAGTTTAGAGCCCGCACCGATTGTCTGGATCGCGGCAGAAAGTCGTCCAGTCCCTGAATTCCGATTACGAAGGGTTCGATCGCCGCGGGCACTGACGGTTCCGTCGAGTTAGCGAAATGCAGCTCTCCAGCCACGTTGTAGCGGCGTATTTCCGTCCGTAGGGCTGCTCGCATCTGGCCCGCTGTGCCGCTGAACCAGATCCAGGTCCGTGCCCGTGACACTTCATCGACCGCAAGTCCCTCCGATTGCAGCCACGACACGACCTGGCCGACATCGTTCGGGCTTGCGCCGAAGCGGTCCCCAAACTGTTCCGGAGTCAGCCAAGCGTGATAGTTTCGCGACGACCGATCCTGTTGTTCCGCGAGTAACTGGTCCAAGTCGGCCTGCTGAGCAGCAGACGGCTTGAGCATGACCAGGACATGGTCCAGTTTCATGAGCGGATCGACCGGACCGGCGTCGAACAGCGGATTCGCATTGGGATGGACGTTCCCTCTGAGCGCCACTCTCCGGAAACGATCCACAGGGCCGGCGATGCGGTCTCGCTGCGCCAAAAGAGTGGCAGATGAGAGTGAAAGGAGGGCCAATATTCCGACAATGCGAGCCGCGCGAAACTCCATGGAATTTGACCCCACTTGTGACTTCAGATGCAGGTTCGAGTATGATTTCGCAAACCAGCTATTTTAGCATCGTCACCGCGCAGCCAAAGATTCCTGTTGACATTTTCGCCACTTCTTCGCTATCCTTGCCATAGGCGAATATAAGACGAATACAGGATGCATCCATGTCACCCTCCGTCAAAGTCGGAACTGCAGGTTGGTCGTATCCCCATTGGAACGGGTTAGTCTACCCCAAGGCGCATGCGCCCGGGTTCCACCCGCTGGAGCTGATCGCAAAACAGCTCGACTGCGTGGAGATTAACAGCTCATTTTATCAACCACTCAAGCCGGAAGTGGTGAAGTTATGGATCAAGAAGGTCGAGGCCTATCCGGACTTCACGTTCACGGCCAAGCTCCATCAGGATTTCACGCATAAACGGGTGCTGGACCAAGCTAGCATCGCGTTTTTCAAGGAAGGGTTGTGGCCGCTGTTGCGAGCCAAGAAACTTGGCGCACTGCTGATGCAATTTCCCTGGTCGTTCCGGTTCACGGCAGAGAATCGGGAGTTCTTCATCGACCTCCGCAGGGCCTTCCACGAGTTTCCGCTGGTAGCAGAAATGCGCCACAGCAGCTGGATGGCGGAGGAGGCCATCGGCACCTTCCTTGACTACCGGGTGGGGTTCTGCAATATCGATCAGCCCCAGTACACTAGGGCCATGCCGCCGTCGGCGATCCTCACTTCGGATGTAGGTTACGTGCGGCTGCATGGGAGGAATCCGCAAAACTCACTGGGCTTATTCGATAAAGCCGCGTTTGAGCCCACAGCTTTGCGGAGACGGCAGCACGATTACCTGTACTCGCAGGTGGAACTCGACGAGTGGACCCACCGCATCGAGCACACCAGCCGGTTCGCCGACCGGACCTTTGTGGTGTTTAACAACGATGCCGGGGGAAAGAGTTTCGTGAACGCGCTACAGACGCGAGCGCTGATTCGGGGCGTCCATGGGAACGCCCCAAAGGACTTGCGGCGACGCTACCCGGTGGAGCTGGAGCATTTCGGCCCCCGCTACGCCGAGCAGCAGTCGTTGTTTACGGCTGCGTAACACCACTCCATTGCTGTCGCGGCTCTGAAAGCAGATTCCGAGCCGCGACAGTGATGGAGCGGTTATTCGGCCTACTCGGCCAGCGATTCTTCGGGACCAGCAGGTGTTTCGGCTTCCGACAACCCGCCCGCATAAAGCGCGCGCGTCTCTTCGTCGTAGCCCGGAATCGCATCCAGAGGCACCGCCTCGGCCTCTGCGGCCAATTCCTCTTCGATGTCCTCCCCGGCGATCTTCACCGTCCGGTAGTACGCCATACCGGTACCCGCCGGGATCAGGCGGCCCATGATGACGTTCTCCTTGAGGCCTCGCAGGTGATCGACCTTGCCGTTGATGGCGGCTTCGGTGAGCACACGAGTGGTTTCCTGGAAGCTGGCCGCGGAGATGAACGAATCCGTGGAGAGCGATGCCTTGGTGATACCCAGCAGCACCGTCTTGCCCGTAGCCGGCTGGCCACCGGATTCCGATACGCGAGCGTTCTCTTCCCGGAACTTGAATTTGTCGACCACTTCTTCCGGAAGGAATTCGCTGTCGCCGATGTCTTCGACCTTCACCCAGCGCATCATCTGGCGCGCGATCACTTCCAGGTGTTTGTCGTTGATGTTGACGCCCTGCAGACGGTAGACTTCCTGGATTTCGTTCACCAGGTACTTCTGCAGTTCCTTTTCGCCTAGCACGGCCATGATGTCGTGCGGATTGCGGGGGCCGTCCATCAGCGGGTCGCCGTGTTTGACGCGCTCGCCTTCCTGGACGTTGATGTGCACACCGCGCGGGATGGCGTATTCCTTCTGCTCGCCATCGTCGCCGATGATGTTGATCTTGCGAGTACCCTTGGAGATCTCGCCGTACTTCACGATACCGTCGATTTCCGTGATCACCGCGGTTTCGCGCGGCTTGCGGGCTTCGAACAGTTCCACCACGCGCGGCAGACCGCCCGTGATGTCCTTAGTCTTGGTGGTCGCGCGCGGGATCTTGGCCACTACGTCGCCGGCGTGGACTTCGTCGCCGTCCGCCACCGTCAAGTGGGCGTGCATCGGCATCAAGTACCGCTTTTCGTCGTGTTTGGATGAGCCGGCCCGGACAATAATCGCCGGAATGCGCTTTTCGTCGGGCGAATCCGACACCACCCACTGCGAACGGCCGGTGATTTCGTCCACCTGTTCCGTCATGGTGATGCCGTCGACCAGGTCCTTGAAGTGGACCGTGCCGCTGACTTCGGTGAGGATCGAGAACGTGTACGGATCCCATTCGAGCAGGACGTCGTTGGTCTTGACCTTGGCGCCGTCCGCGAAGTAGATCTTCGCGCCGTACACCACCTGGTAGCGTTCTTTCTCGCGGCCCTTATCGTCGAGCACCGCGATGATGCTGTTGCGGTTCATCGCGATCAGTTCGCCCTTGGCGTTCTTGACGGTCTGAATGTTGTGGAACTTCACGAAGCCGTTGGACTTGGCATCCTGCTTCGATTGTTCCGCCGATCCGGTAGCCGCGCCGCCGATGTGGAACGTACGCATGGTGAGCTGCGTGCCGGGTTCGCCGATGGACTGGGCGGAGATGATACCCACCGCCTCGCCGCGTTCGACCAGGCGGCCCGTGGCCAGGTTACGGCCGTAGCAGAGCTGGCAGACGCCGCGCTTGGATTCGCAGGTCAGCACCGAACGGATCTTCACCCGCTCGATACCGGCTGCCTGGATCTGGTTGGCCAGATCCTCGGTGATTTCGTTGTTGACCTTGATGATGACGCTACCTTCGTAGTCCACCTGATCTTCGAGAGCCACGCGGCCGACGATGCGGTCGCGCAGAGGCTCGATGATCTCGCCCGATTCGACGATGGGCTCGACGTAAATGCCGTCGCTGGTGCCGCAGTCGGTTTCGGTGACGATCACGTCCTGAGCCACATCGCACAGGCGGCGGGTCAGGTAACCGGAATCCGCCGTCTTGAGCGCGGTATCGGCCAAACCTTTACGGGCACCGTGCGTGGAGATGAAGTACTCCAAAACGTTCAAACCTTCGCGGAAATTCGCCGTGATGGGCGTTTCGATGATTTCGCCGGACGGCCGGGCCATTAGGCCGCGCATACCGGAGAGCTGGCGGATCTGCTGTTTCGATCCGCGCGCGCCGGAGTCGGCCATGATGTAAATCGGGTTGAGATAGCGGCCGGTACGGTCGTCCTCTTCCATGGTCTTGAACATTTCTTCCGAAACGCGCTCGGTGACCTTGGACCAGATTTCGATGACTTTGTTGTATTGCTCGCCGCGGGTGATGGAGCCTTCCTGATACTGCTCCTGCACCTCGATCACGGCCTTTTGCGCTTTGTTCACCAGACCGGCCTTTTCGCCGGGGACCACCATGTCGTCAATGCCGATGGAGATGCCCGCGCGGGTGGCGGACAGGAAGCCCAGCGCCTTGACCTTGTCGAGCATGGTCACGGTAGTGGTCAGGCCGAACTTCAGATAGCAATAGTGCACCATCTGCGTCAGACCCTTCTTCTTGAGCAGGCCGTTGATGAACGGCATGTCGTCGGGCAGCACGTCGTTCAGGATCACGCGGCCGACGGTGGTATCCATGTATTGCTTGCTGAACTCGATCGGCTCGGTGTGGATCAGGTTCTGGTTGTCGAACGCCTTCACCAGGTCAATCACCTTCCCGGTGTAGCGCAGCTTGATGGGAGTCAACGTCTCGACTTCGCCCATTTCGAGCGCGATCAGAACGTCGTCGGTGGAGGCAAAGGTGCGGCCCTCACCCTTCGAACCCGGGCGGGCCTTCGTCAGATAGTACAGGCCCAGCACCATGTCCTGCGTCGGGACAGCGATCGGCGCGCCATGCGCAGGCGACAGAATGTTATTCGAAGAGAGCATCAGCGTGGAAGCCTCGATCTGAGCTTCCGGTGACAGCGGGATGTGAACCGCCATCTGGTCGCCGTCGAAATCGGCGTTGAACGCGGTGCAAACCAGCGGATGAATCTTGATAGCCTTGCCTTCCACCAGCACGGGCTGGAAAGCCTGAATGCCCAAGCGGTGAAGCGTGGGGGCGCGGTTCAGCATGATGGGGTGATCCTTGATAACTTCCTCAAGGATGTCCCAAACCACGGGATCCTGCTGCTCCACCAGTTCCTTGGCCTGCTTGATCGTGGTGCAATGGCCGCGCTGTTCCAGGCGATGGTAGATGAACGGCTTGAATAGTTCCAGTGCCATCTTCTTGGGAAGACCGCACTGGTGCAACTTCAGCTCCGGACCGACCACGATGACCGAACGGCCGGAGTAATCGACGCGCTTACCGAGCAGGTTCTGGCGGAACCGCCCCTGCTTGCCTTTGAGCGTATCAGACAGCGACTTGAGCGGGCGGTTGTTGGCGCCGCGCAGCACACGGCCGCGGCGGCCGTTATCGAACAGCGCGTCGACCGCTTCCTGCAGCATGCGCTTTTCGTTTCGGACGATGACGTCGGGCGCGTGCAGCTCGATCAGCTTCTTCAACCGGTTATTGCGGTTGATCACGCGGCGATACAGATCGTTCAGATCGGAAGTGGCAAATCGTCCGCCGTCCAGTGGCACCAGCGGGCGAAGTTCCGGTGGAATCACCGGCAGCACGTCCAGAATCATCCACTCCGGCTTATTACCGGACTTGCGGAAACTCTCGGTCACGCGCAGGCGCTTGGCGTACTTCAGCTTCTTCTGCTGCGAGGCCTCGGTCTGCATCCGCTTGCGAATGTCTTCGCTGAGGAAGTCGACGTCGATTTTCTTGAGGAGTTCCTTGATGCCCTCGGCGCCCATCATGGCGACGAACTTGCCGGGGTGTTCCTGATCGAGCGCGCGCTTGCGCTCGTCGGTGATGACTTCGCCCTTCCTGAGGTCGGCGATTTCACCCGGATCGACGATCACGAACGCTTCGAAATACAGCACGCGTTCCAGTTCGCGGAGCGTGATGTCGAGCAGATAGCCGATGCGCGACGGCAGGCCCTTGAAGAACCACACGTGCGAACAGGGGCTGGCGAGCTCGATATGGCCCAGGCGTTCGCGACGGACGCGGGACAGGGTGACTTCGACGCCGCACTTGTCGCAGATTACGCCGCGATGCTTCATGCGCTTGTACTTGCCGCAGAGACATTCCCAATCGGCAATGGGTCCGAAAATACGGGCGCAGAACAAGCCGTCGCGTTCCGGCTTGAAGGTCCGGTAGTTGATGGTTTCCGGCTTGGTCACCTCGCCGTGCGACCAGCTCCGGATCTTTTCCGGAGAGGCCAGCGAGATGCGAATGGAGTCGAAGTCCGCAATCAAATTTGCACGATCGTAGGGGGATGAACGATACATAAAATCTCCTATTTGCGCCTATTCCCGTTCATTTGCGGCCATTAATCAGCGGCCAGGGCAGTTTCCATGCCCTCGCGCGGCTTCTTCATCAATTCCACATCCAGACACAGCGATTGCAGCTCGCGAATCAGGACGTTAAAGCTTTCCGGAACGCCTGGTTCCGCGGCCGCCTCGCCTTTGACGATAGCTTCGTAAATCTTGGCTCGGCCGTAGACGTCGTCCGACTTGGCGGTGAGCAGCTCCTGCAGCACGTAAGCCGCGCCGTAGGCTTCCAGCGCCCAAACTTCCATTTCGCCGAAGCGCTGGCCACCAAACTGCGCCTTACCGCCAAGGGGTTGCTGCGTGATCAGCGAGTATGGCCCGATGGAGCGAGCGTGAATCTTGTCGTCCACCAAGTGCGACAACTTCAGCATGTAGATGTATCCGACCGTCACCGGCTGCTCGAACGGCACGCCGCTTAAGCCGTCATGGAGCTGGATCTTACCGGAGGTCGGAAGGTTCGCCGACTTCAGTTGTGATTTGATGTCCTTCTCCGTCGCGCCGTCGAACACCGGCGTAGCGAAGCGAACGCCCAAAGCCTGCGCCGCCCAGCCCAAGTGGGTCTCGAGAATCTGGCCGACGTTCATACGGCTGGGAACGCCCAGCGGATTGAGTACGATCTCGACCGGGGTTCCATCCGGCAGATACGGCATATCCTCATCGGGAACGATGCGCGCGATCACGCCCTTGTTACCGTGGCGGCCGGCCATCTTATCGCCGACCGACAGCTTGCGCTTCATCGCGATATAGCACTTGACCTGCTTGATCACGCCGGGAGGCAGCTCGTCGCCCTTCTTGAGCTTGCCGACGCGCTCTTCGGTGATCTTTTCGAGCACCGAAATCTGCCGCGAGGTCATTTCCTCGATCTCGTCGATCTGTTCGTTGATGCGCGGATCCTTGTCCTTCAGCTTCATGCGCTTCAGGTCGCGGGCGCGCAGCTTCTCGATCAGGTCCCGGCTCATGTCGGTCCCTTTGGCGAGCAGCTTCTTGTTGGTCTTCTCATCGTGCAAGTCGGCGAGGAGTTCCTTGCCTTCCAGCAGATTCGCGAGGCGCTTGGCGCGCTCGTCGTTCAGAATGCGCTTTTCGTCCTCGAGATTCCGGCGCATGCGCTCTTCCGAGCCTTCCAGAATCAGCTTGGACCGCTCGTCGAGCTCCGCGCCCTTGCGCGAGAATACCTTGCAATCGACGACCGTTCCTTCGATGCCCGGCGGGCAGTAGAGCGAGGCGTCCTTAACGTCGCCGGCCTTTTCACCGAAGATCGCGCGGAGCAGTTTTTCTTCCGGAGTGAGCTGCGTTTCGCCTTTGGGAGTGACCTTGCCAACCAGGATGTCGCCCGGTTTCACCGTGGCGCCGATGCGGATGATGCCGCTCTCATCGAGATTGGTGAGGAAGCCCTCCGCGATGTTCGGAATATCGCGCGTGATTTCCTCGGGACCCAGCTTGGTGTCTCGGGCGTCCACTTCGAATTCCTCGATGTGGATGGAGGTGTAGTAATCGTCCTTGACCAGCTTCTCGGACACCACAATCGCGTCCTCGAAGTTGTAGCCGCGCCAGGGCATGAACGCTACCAGAACGTTCCGGCCCAACGCCAGTTCGCCGCTTTCGGTGCAGGGACCGTCGGCCAGCACATGACCCTTCTTGACCTTCTGGCCCTGGAACACGATCGGCTTCTGGTTGATGCAGGTGTTTTGGTTCGAGCGCTTGAACTTGGTGAGCTGATAAATGTCGGCGCCCACTTCGCGAGAAAGCTGCCCTTCCTGGCTGTTCCCTTCCACACGCACGATGATGCGTTCGCTGTCGACCGAGTCGACCACGCCGGAGCGCTTGCAGAGGACCACGGCTCCAGAATCGCGAGCCGTTACGTGCTCCATGCCGGTGCCGACATAAGGAGCCTCGGCGCGCAGCAGCGGAACAGCCTGCCGCTGCATGTTCGATCCCATGAGCGCGCGGTTGGCGTCGTCATTTTCAAGGAACGGAATCAAGCTCGCGGCGACCGACACCAACTGCTTGGGGCTGACGTCCATGTATTCGATTTCGCCCACGTGCTTCAGGACGAAGTTGCCGGCCTGGCGGGCGTTCACCAGCTCAGCCGTAATCTTGCCCTTCTCGTCGAGGCCGACGTTGGCCTGCGCGATGATGTACTTGTCTTCTTCCCAGGCCGAGAGATAGTCGCAATGCGCTTCGAACTCGACCGGCTGCTTCTTGGCGGCCTTGTTGACCTTGTCGATCTCGCCGCGGAGGAGAATTTGCCCGACCTTCAACTCGGCTTCGCCCGGGTTCAGAATCCGGACTTCATCCACCACATGGCCGTCTTTCACGCGCCGGTAGGGGCTCTCGATGAACCCGTAGTCGTTGATCCGTGCGAAGCAGGACAGCGAGCTGATGAGTCCGATGTTCGGACCTTCCGGCGTTTCAATCGGGCAGATACGGCCGTAGTGCGTGGGATGCACGTCGCGGACTTCGAATCCCGCGCGCTCACGCGATAGACCTCCTGGTCCAAGGGCGGAGAGACGCCGCTTGTGCGTGATCTCCGACAGAGGATTGGTCTGATCCATGAACTGCGAAAGCTGCGACGATCCGAAGAACTCGCGGATCGCGGCCATTACCGGCTTGGCGTTGACCAGGTCATGCGGCATGGCCGTCGACATTTCCTGGTACACGCTCATCTTTTCCTTGATGGCGCGCTCCATGCGCACCAGCCCGATGCGGAACTGGTTTTCGAGCAGCTCGCCCACCGCGCGGACGCGGCGGTTGCCCAGATGGTCGATATCGTCCACCGACCCGATACCTTTGCGCAGCTTGAGCAGGTACTGAATGGTGTCGATGAAATCCTTCTGATCGAGCGTACGTTTATCGAGCCCGGTGGCATCCGCTTTATCGTGCAGCTTGATGTTGAACTTCATGCGCCCGACACGCGAGAAATCGTACTTGCGGGCGTCGAAGAACATCCCCTGGAACAGCTGGGTGGCGGTATCGACGGTCGGCGGATCGCCGGGACGAAGCTTGCGGTAGATTTCGAGCAGCGCGTCGTTCTGCTGCTTCACGCCGTCCTTGCGGAGCGTCATGGAGATGACGTTTCCGACATCGTCCAGCTCGGGGAAGAACACTTCGAAGCTGGGGATCTTGGATTCCATCAGCTTGCCGACGATGGTCGGCGTCAGCTCGTGGTTGGCCTCGATCAGGACCTCACCCGTGTCCAGATCGATGACGTCGGCGGCGACATACGCGCCTTCGAGATCGTTCGGAGCGACTTCCACATGGTCCACCTTGGCCTTCTGGATTTCCTTGAAGACGCTGGCGGTGATTTTGCGGCCCTGGGTGGCGATGGTTTCCCCGCCCTTGGTGATGGCGTGGGAAAGTTTGTGCCCGATGAGCGCTTCGGTCACCTTCCACTGGAGCTTCTTGCCGCTGATAACTACTTCGCTGCACTTGTAGAACGCGCGCAGGATGTCGGCGTCGGTCTTAAGACCTAATGCCCGAAGAAAAACGGTCCCGTAGAACTTGCGCTTACGGTCGATGCGGACGTGCAGCAGGTTCTTGTTGTCGTACTCGAATTCCACCCAGCTTCCGCGGTAGGGGATGATCTTGCCGAGGAAATACCCTTGCGCGGGCTGGCGCTCGAAGAACACGCCCGGCGAACGGTGCAACTGGGAAACGATTACGCGCTCGGTTCCGTTGATGATGAACGTACCGTTCTCGGTCATCAGCGGGATTTCGCCGAAGAAGACTTCCTGCTCCTTGATGTCGCGGATGGTCTTGTTCCCGGATTCCGGATCCTTGTCGAATACCGTCAGCCGGATCGTGACCTTGAGCGGAGCGGCGTAGGTCATGCCGCGCTCTTCACACTCGGGCACGTCGTATTTCAGTTGCAGACCCACGGGATCCCCGCAGCGGTTGCAGAACGTAACGATGTTCTTGTTAAAGGTTCCGCAGCGCTGGCACAGAACTTCGCCGGAATGGAACGGATCCGTCTGGATGGTGGCGCCGCAAGCCGGGTTCCGGCACGTCGAGCGCAAGTGGTGCAGACCCTTGAGGTTCCCGCACTTGCACTCCCAATTGCCGATCGCGTAGTCGACGAACTCCAGCTGGCTGAGGCCGCGGAAGTCCGAGATCGGGAAGACGCTTTTAAAGACGCTCTCCAGACCCGTGTCGTCACGCTCGCTCGGCAGTAACTCCATCTGCAGGAAGCGCTCGTACGACTTCTTCTGAACCTCGATCAGGTTCGGAATCGGGATCGTAGTCTTGATTTTCGAAAAATCAACTCGCTCGCGGGCAGCACCGTTTTCGGGGGTAGGCATGCTTAAATCCTCTATTCAAGAGCGACGCCGGCAGACATCGTTCCGCCGGACAATCAAAACGCAAAAGCCCGATGGTGTGGACACACCTCGGGCTGGCTACTTATTCGCAGGGCAGACGAACCGCCAAGCAGATCGCGGGATGCCAAATTCACTGTGACCAGGTCCGGGCGCTCTTTCCGGTTGTCTTAATCCTAGCAAACGCCGTGCCACTCGTCAAACGGCGTCGCCGGCGGACAGACAATCCTCACCTTCATCCGCCGGCAGGCAAGCACCCCTAGGCCAGGATTACCTGCCCTGCCAATCACTTACAACTAGTTTACTTTACTTCTACGGTCGCGCCGGCTTCAGTGAATTTCTTCTTGATGGTCTCGGCTTCTTCCTTGTTCACGCCCTCTTTGATGGGCTTGGGAGCTCCGTCAACCAGGTCCTTGGCTTCTTTGAGGCCCAGGCTGGTGACTTCGCGGACAGCTTTGATCACGTTAATCTTGTTGGCGCCGGCAGCCGTGAGAACAACCGTAAATTCGGTCTTTTCTTCGGCCGGAGCCGCAGCCGCTGCACCGCCGCCTGCCGGCGCTGCCGCGACGGCAGCCGCCGCAGCGGAGACGCCCAGCTTTTCCTCTAGCATTTTGACGAGCTGGGACGCTTCGAGCAGCGTCAGCCCTTGAATCTGTTCCGCAATCGCATTGATATCAGCCATTTTGTTCCTTCGCCCTTTTCGCCCGCTTACGCGGAAAACTTGTTTTCTTTAACGCCTTGATCCACAACCACAGCCAGGTTCCGGCCTACACCGTTCATCGCCGTCACCAGCCGTTGAGCCGGTGCGTTGATCAGCCACAGCAACTTCGCGTAAATCTCTTCTTTGGACGGCAGCGTCGCCAGGGCAGTAATCCCGGAGACGTCGATCACCCGGCCTTCGACCATGCCCGCCTTGAACGTGAACGTCGGGTTCGCCTTGGCGTACACCGTCAGGGCCTTGGCCAGCGCCACTGGATCGCCCGAAGTGTAGGCGATGGAGCACATGCCCTTCAGTTCCTTCAGAAGCTCTTCGGATTTGGTGCCCTCAGAGGCCTTCGAGGCAATATTGTTCTTGACGACCTTGTAGCTCGCGCCAGCGCCGCGGACCGTCTTGCGCAGCTCGAAATCCTGCTGCACGGTCAGCTTCTCGTAGCCGGTGAGGAACACGTTCTGAGCGTCCTTCAGCTCAGCCTTCAACGCGTCCATGTCTTTCTGTTTTTCCGGTTTCTTCTTCATTGGGCTAGACCGCCTTCAAGTTGTAAGGCGTTACATCAAGGTGAACGCCGGGTCCCATGGTGGAACAGATCGTCGCGCTACGAACGTATTTGCCTTTGGCCGCGGCCGGCTTGGCCTTGACCACCGCCTGCAGCAGCATGTTGGCGTTTTCGACCAAGGCATTCGCATCAAAGCTTACCTTGCCAACCGGGCAATGGATGCAGTTGGTCTTATCGAGCCGGAACTCCACCTTGCCGGCCTTCACTTCTTTGACGGCTTGCGCGATGTCGTTGGTCACAGTGCCGGTCTTGGGATTCGGCATCAGCCCGCGAGGGCCGAGCACTTTACCCAGCCGCCCTACGCCGCGCATCATATCCGGCGTGGCGATCACAGCATCGAAATCGGTCCAGTTCTCGTTCTGGATCTTGTTGACCATGTCGTCGCCGCCCACGTAATCGGCGCCGGCTTCGGTGGCTTCGCGCTGTTTGTCGCCCGAGGCGATCACCAGCACTTTTTTCGATTTCCCGAGTCCGTTAGGAAGAACGATGGTCCCGCGGACCATCTGGTCGGCGTGCTTGCCGTCTACGCCCAGGCGCAGATGAAGCTCCACGGTCTCGTCAAATTTGGCGAATTTGACCTTCTTGACCAGCGGAACGGCTTCTTCTACGGAATAGGGCTTGAGTTCGACTTGCTGGAACGCAGCGGTATACTTTTTGCCTGTTTTGCGGCTCATAGTTGATTGGTCCAAACGGCCAAGCGCGAGACATCCGCCTCAGCCTCCCAAAGTGGAAACACCAGAGTAGCAAACGTGTGGAACGTGCGCAACTCAGGGCCGGAGCCAGCGTCAGGAGCGCTTCCTAACCCTGAGCAGAGCCAGCAATGCCCCGCCCGGGGCGATCATCAAAAGCGTAGACGGTTCCGGAACCGGCGCGCTGCCGGCCGAGAAGGTGAGGTTATCAAACGCCAGACCCTCGTCAGCAGCAGCCGGCCGATAGAGTTCGAAACGCAGAATGCCGGAACCCGAGACGGAAAGCGTTGCGGTTTGCCCGGCGCCCGTGCCGGTGCCAAAGAAGCTATCGCTGCCGATAAGATTCCCGCCGGTGACAGCGTCATAGACGTCGATCTTCGCTCCAGCGATCCCAACGTCCCCCGCAAGAATGGAAACAAAGGACTGCGCGGAACTGAAGACGCCCACGATGGGCGTCGTGGGAGTTGGGGTGAAGGGGGGATTAGCCCCATCGTCGGTGATGTCCACAAGACCGAGGCCAGTGATGCCAGTCACCGCAAGGCCCGTCCAGCCGGCGTTCGAAAACGTCAGCCCCTGGGCTGCATAAAACGATCCGATAGCATTACCCGCGGTCCCATCATCGAAGTTGATGGTGACGGTGCCGGCGCGGACTAAAACGGCGCTGGCTAACCCTAAAAGAACAATCGGCAAACGTAACCTCATCGGTCCTCCTCCAAAACTCATTCGATGAATGGAGAACAATTCTAAGGCCCAGGTCGGCTTGGATCAAGGGGGAACTAGCAGTACCCTTATCGGTGCCGCTTCTCGATCATGATAGACTTTTGCCATGAAACGCATTTCGATGTCTTTCGCGGTTTTGATCGCTTCGTTCGCTATGACAGCCTTCGCGCTGCCACAGGGCGCCAAAGACGACATCAAGGATGCTGGAACGGATGTAAAGAAGGCCGGACAAGCCACCGGGAAAGCGACGGTTAAGGCTGGAGAGGCCACCGAAAAAGGCACCGTTAAGGTTGCCAAGAAGACGGGAAGTGTCACCAAGAAGGCGACCAAGAAGGTGGTCCACAAGTCCGCCGATGCAGTCAGCAACACCGCGGACAAAGTGGCGGACAAGACTGCCGACAAGAAGTAGCCGCTGCCCCGCATTGAGGTGGTACGCTGAAGATTCCCGTGCCCCCCACCGAGCCCAAGCCTTCCGCCGCGGCCGGCTTCGCGCGGCTGGTAGAAATCATGGCCCGCCTGCGCTCACCCGAAGGCTGCCCTTGGGATCGCGAACAGACCTTCGACACCATCAAGCCGTACCTGCTGGAAGAGACCTACGAGGTCATGGACTCGATCGACGCGCGCGATTGGGACGGCTTGGCAGACGAGCTCGGCGACCTGCTGCTGCAAGTGGTGTTCTTCTCGCAAATGGCGAAAGAAGCCGGTCATTTTGACGTCACCGACGCGATCGAGGCCATCAACAGCAAGCTGATCCGGCGCCATCCGCACGTGTTCGCCGATGGCGACGCCAAAACCTCGGACGAAGTCCTGCGGAAGTGGGACGAGATCAAGGCTGGCGAGAAGGCGGCTCGCGCGAAGCCGAAAGGCCTGCTCGCAGGTGTCCCGCGCAGCCTCCCTGCCCTCATGGAAGCCGGCAAGATCGCCAGCCGCGCGGCCAGAGCCGGCTTCGACTGGAACAACGTCGATGAGGTTCTCGAAAAACTCCGCGAGGAGCTGGTCGAATTAGACGGAGCGCGAAAAGCCGGGTCGCCGGAGGCTCTACAAGACGAAATTGGCGACCTGCTGTTCGTGATTGTGAACATCGCACGGTTTCTCAAAGTGGATCCGGAGCAGGCTTTGCGTGGGACCAACGCGAAGTTCCGCCGCCGCTTTGCCCACGTCGAACAGGGCTTGGAGGCGCAGGGTAAATCGCCAAAGGAAGCCACCATCGAAGAAATGGAACGGCTTTGGCAAGAGGCGAAGGGGCAGGAGTCCAAGCGCGAGAGCGTATGAACGTCCGCGCTCTTTCCGGGCATGCCGAATTCGCCGAAGCCGTCCGCCTGCAAAAAGTGATCTGGGGTTTCCCCGACCTGGAACTGTTGCCGGTGCGCTTCTTCGTGCCATCGACCTTAATTTTCTTGAGAATGTTGACGCGAGGGGTTTGAGGGTTCGAGGCGTGCCGTTTCATGGATGCTGTTGTCTCCTGAGATCGCCTTTCGGTCAAATCCCACGGATTACAGACACCAGAACCGACACCAAAGCACTTAAGCTATTGAAAACAAAAAGTCTGGCGGAGAGAGTGGGATTCGAACCCACGTTACCCTTTCGAGTAAACACGCTTTCCAAGCGTGCGCCTTCAGCCACTCGGCCATCTCTCCGGCGCCCTGCGAAGCGATTGGTTTGATTCTAACAGTGCCAAGGACCGCCAGCGAAATTGCAGATTCCTTCTCTTCGACTTCGCTCCGGGATGACAACTGACAGGATTAACCCTCGCGTTTAGCTTTCCTCGGGCTTGTGCAGTTGCTGGGCGAGGTAGTTCTCGTACGTCATCTCTTCGATCGCATGCAGTTGCGCCTCCAGCCAGTCGATGTGGTGTTCTTCGTCCTTCAGGATCTTCTCCATCAGTTCGCGGGAACCATTGTCGCCGACGGCCACGGCGGCCTTGATGCCGTCGTTCAGGCGCTTCACGGCCGTGTATTCGAGTTGCAGGTCGTTCTCCAATTGCTGCTTCAGGGTTTGCCCGACGTTAATCTTGAAATAGTCGGTCATGTTGGGAGCGCCATCGAGGTACAAAATGCGCTCCATCAGAATTTCCGCGTGCTGCATTTCTTCGATCGATTCCTTGCGAACCTGCTTGGCCATGCGTTCATAGCCCCAGTTCTCGCACATCTCGGCGTGCAGGAAATACTGGTTGATCGCCGTGAGTTCGGCTTTGAGCACCTCGTTCAGGATGGCAATGACGGTTGCGTCGCCTTTCATGGGTCGCCTCTCTCTGGGGATGGGAACAGTTCTCAGTTCTCAGTAAAACCCGCATGGCTCCTCGCTGAGAACTGAGAACCGGGAACTGAGAACTAGCCAAAGAATTGTACTAGATGGAGAAGAATCAGGAGTGAGATCCCGAAGCTGCGGCGGCCGCTGCGTTGGGCGTTGGCTGCGCTTCCGGAGCGTGTCCATCGGTTGGTTGTGTGGATTGGGCAGGCTTGGCCTGGAGCGCGCCTTCCACTACCCGGTGATTCAAGCAATACAGGGCGAGTTCCAGACGGTCAGCCACTCCGAGCTTGTCGTAAACCTTGCGAAGATAGTTCTTGACCACCTGCTCGGTGGTGCCCACCCGCAGGGCAATCTCTTTGTTCTTCATTCCCTGTGTGACACAGGAAACGATGAGCGACTCCTTGGGGGTGAGCGAAACTTTGGGACGCGACCCGGTGGGACGCATGCCTTGCGTGCGATAAGCCTGCATCACCCAGGCGACCGCGTGGCTTTCGAGCCAGGGTTCACCCAGCGCGACTTTGCGCAGGCATTCCACCAGCATTTCCGGCTCAATTTCGCGCGACACGATGCCATGCGCACCGCGCCGGAACAATTCCAGCGTCATCTCCTGATCGGGTTCCTGCAGCACGACGACCAAACGGCAGTTTGCATTTTGGCGGAGAAGATCGGAAACGGTGTCGGCCGGATTCGGAGCGAGAGCCGCCTCGAAAATAACAATGTCCGCGGAAAACTTCTGAATGGCGGTGACGGTCTGATCGAGGCTCTCGGACTGGCCAACCACCCGTATGTCGTCCTCGAGCGCAAAGATCTTGCGCAGGCCGGCGCGGAAAATGGCTTGGGTATCCGCCACAATGACGCGGATCGTGCCTTTACCATCCTCAGGCTGAAAACCGTCGCCTGGCTCGATGTTGACCGAAGTGCTGCCCATCCGTCCTCTTTTCGCGCCCTACCAAGCGCGGCCTGAGACACGGCACGCCGCGTCTCTACTCCAACTTACTTACGCTCGAACCGGTACTCGTCAATCACTACACCGACTCCACGCCGGCTGCCATCCGCAAAACTGCGCACCACTCTTCCGCGGCAGTCCACTTGGACGTCGGCCTCGGCGCCCACAACATCGGCGGGAAGTGAAATCGTAAAATCAACCGCCGAACCTACGGGCACATCGGCATCCATGCGGAACAGTACGCCATTGGCGGAAATGTTTTCCATCTCGACCGTCTTCCCTGTGAAGCCCTGGCCCGCAACTCCATCCTGATTCACAGTCGACTTCAGTGCCACCGGCAGTTTGATGGGAAAACGAGGCGCGCCTTGCACGTCGGCATAACCTTTCCGATTCTTGCTGACTTCAACAGTTCCCTTGGTGGCTTCAGACACGTTCGCGACGACCTTCCTTCCGGTTCGTGCCGTGCACCACTCCTATTGAGCATGTGCACATTTCAGGGCGAGATTACACCCCGGCATCGGCAACGCAAAGTTACGGAAGTCATGGAACAAGAGCGGCGAAGTGCCGGTGGTACAGGGACTTAGGGGCGTAGGGGAGGATTATGCAATTGCTCGACGCTCTGTAGACGAGGCTTTTGGCTCTTAGCTGTTAGCTTTTGGCTTGAAGTGCGCCAGGTTGTGGAAAAAATGGATTCCAGCCTGCAGGAGCTGCAACTGATTTTCCGTAGAGACGCGGCTTGCCGCGTCTTCTTCGCCGTCAAAGACGGGGCAAGCCCCGTCTCTACTGTGGCTCAGAACTTCGTTACTTCTGTGAAGTTAAACTCCCGCACCTTCATGGCTGGAACCACCATGTCAAAGGATTCCTCTCCGCAGGCGCGAACTGGGACGCTCATCGCTTCCACGTTTGACAGCATCGAGATCAGGCTCTGGTTAAAGCGGAAATTGCGCAGGCCACACTGGACCTTGCCGTTCTCGACTAAGAAGGTTCCGTCGCGCGTCATGCCGGTCACAATCTTCTCGTAAGGATCGACTTCCCGGATGTACCACAGGCGCGTGACGAGCACTCCGCGCTCGGTCGAGGCGATCATCTCTGCAACGCTTCGCGGCTTTTCTGGCGCGCCAAAAACAATGTTCATCGGCATCTCCCCCACTTCGTTCGGCAACGGAAATCCGTGGCCGGTGGGTTCGATGGGGCCGACCTTGGCCGCGTACTCTGAATTCTTCATCTTCTGCGCGGTCGCGCGCGCATAGACTACACGCTTCACGACGCCGCTCTCCACCAGCGGCACGTGATGGCGGCGCATGCCCTCGCCATCAAACGGCGAGCCCGCCTGCAGCGGATGCTGGGCGTCATCACAAATATTGATGTTCTCCCCAAACAGTTTTGTGCCGATCCGGTCGTTGAGAAACGAGCGTTGGTCGAGAATCGCCACGCCGCTGTAGTCCCAGAACATGAAGCCAACAATGTCGAGCACCGCCGCCGGTTCAAGAATTACCGTGTACTTCCCTGGCGCAATCTCGCGCGGATGGGTCGACTCGACCGCCTTACGCGCAGCCGTTTCCGCCAGTCGCACGGGATCGAGCTTCCTGACATCGGGCGAATTCAATTTCTGCCAGCCCGAAGAGTCGTCGGCCAGCATGGTGATGGAAACTTCAGCCAACGTCTGGTGATGCCAATTCGCCAGTCCGCGCGAGTTGAAAATTCCTTCCCGCGATTCCGAGGTCGAGTAGATGCCCGCCGTCGTCAAGTTATGTTTACCCGCAACCGACACGATGCTCTTGACCACCTCGGCTCGATCGGACGGAGTAATCGCGGCCGTCTGCTCGAAGAACCTCGACAATGGAGCGACGGGCGCCTCGCCCGTCCTTCCGCCGGCTTCTTGCGCATCCGGCATCGGCAGCAAGTCCGGATCAGGCTCCTGTACTCGCGCGAGATTCTCCGAAGCAGCCACGGCCCGCCGCAAACTCTCGTCGTCAAACTGGTTGGCGGTGGAGCGCGCCGTCCGTCCGGAAAAATTCGTGCGGATCGAAACGATGGAGTTCTCTTCCTCCACATTCTGATGAATGGTGTTGTTGGCAAATCGGGTCAGGGCGAAGTGTGATCCGGTGAAGATGGCCTCGACCTCGTCGGCAGACGAGAAGCGGCGAATTCGGTCGAAGATGTCAGCGGCTTGATCCTTGGTCATCATCTCTAATTTCCCGTAGAGACGCGGCTTGCCGCGTCTCCTTTGCCGCGTGCGGCGGGGCAATCCCCGTCTCTACGAATAAGCGGAGCCGACGCGAATATTTCTAAACCGAGCCGGGCTCGCCCCATGTCCCGTGCCCACGACCTGCTGGGGCTGGCCTTTGCCGCAATTCGGAGTGCCCCACAGCGTCCACTCGTCGCGCGAGCAGATCGCGTCCATCGAATTCCAGAACTCCGTGGTGATACCCGAATACGAGGGATTCTTCAGCATCCGCACCCGTTTACCATTCTTGATCTCCCAACCAATCTCGCATCCAAACTGAAAGTTGTAGCGCTTGTCGTCGATGGACCAGGATTTATTGGTCTGCATGTAGATGCCGGCGTCGGTCGCTGCAATCAGCTGTTCCAGGCTCAGCGGCTTCTCCCCAGGCAGAATGCTGACGTTAGTCATGCGAATCATGGGCAGCCGGTTCCAACATTCCGCGCGCAGTGTGCCGCCGGACCGGGTGGCGCCGATCGTGTGAGCGGTTTCGCGCGAACTCAGATACCCGGTGAAGCGTCCATTCGTGATAATTGGCGTGCATTGTGCGGCCACGCCTTCGTCGTCGTAAGCGAACGTCCCGAGGCCCGGCCCATGTTCCTGCCGTGCGTCAGCCACAACGTTGACCAGGTCGCTGCCGTAGCGCAAATTTCCCAGTTTCTCGAGAGTAAGAAATGAGGTGCCCGCGAAATTCGCTTCCATGCCCAGCACCCGATCCAGTTCAATCGGATGCCCGATGGACTCGTGAATCTGCAAGCCAAGTTGCGAGCTATCCAGAATAATTGTGGCCGTACCTTCCGGGCACTGGTCGGCATGATGCAATGCGACGGCTTCTTCCGCCACGCGCCGGGCATTCTCCACCAACTTCATTTCTTCGATCAGTTCGTAGCCGCGGTTCTGCCACTGCCCGCCGAATGAGTTTGGATACGACCGCTTCTGAATCTCGGAACCAGCGAATGCATACGCTGTGTATCCCGCACCGGTCGAATATTTTGTCTGGTGGATGTCGGAGCCCTCGGAAGAAAGAAACCACGATTCTTCCCGCTGGAAATTCATGCCGGCCTCGGCAAGCGTGACCCCGGCGATGGCGCGCACCTCCCCGTCAACCTTGAGCAAGAGATCGAGATTCTGCTCCACCGACGTGGTGAACGGATCGATCTTGTAAGGTGTCGTCCACTCGGCCACAGCCGCAGGTTCGGGAACCAGCCGCACATCTTCCCTTTTCACACGCGCCGAGGCTTTCGCAATATCGACCGCCCGCGCAGCCGCCGCTTCCCCCGCGGCGCGGCTCAAATCGGCAGACGCGGCAAAGCCCCATGCGCCTTCTGCGATCACGCGTACGCCGATGCCGAGCGATTCCGACTCCGAGGCATGCCCCACGCGTCCATTCTTGGTGGTCAGCGAGCGATTGCGGATCGCGACCCCACGCGCGTCGGCATAAGTCACTCCGCGCACGGATGCAGCATCCAGAGCCAGTCGAACGGCAGTTTTCATTGCAGACATAACGTAACACGAACAGCTCTCAGCTCTCAGCTCTCAGCTGTCAGGAGTGGCGATCCACGAGCAGTTTGCTGAAAGCCCCGGTTTTGTATCACGGTATCGCTTTAGCGATACCGCAAGTCCTTAGAAACCAAAAGCATCTTTAGGGGCTGGGTTTTGAATTTCAACTTTTTCAGTAAACCGCTAGTCCGCTGACCGGGTGGTCCTTGCCACTTCCTGGCAGGAGTTTGGTGATCGTATCGCCGCCGTCCTCGGCGGCTGTCCGGCGGGCGTCCCGCCCGCCGAGCCCAGGACGAGACACCCCAGCCGACAAGATGCCAGCGCTACAGCTCATCCGTCTGCGATTGCAGGAGCATCTCAGATCAGTGCAGGCCGGGCGCCGCCGCTGCCAGCGGGGCTTTCTTGCGCGCAACATCGATCAGGAAACTCCCCGACTGCAGATGATCTCTGTCCGAGCCGTCTGCGCCGGCAGGATCGGTCCACAGGCTGCTCACTTCCACCTTGCCCGAGGCCGCCGCCATCTTGGTGGGCTGGCGCCGCTGTTTATCAACGTATGCTTTGATCACCTGGGTCGCCAAACGCGCGGCTAACCTGCCATGCTCACCGCCTTCGAACAGCACACACACAATAATGTCGGGATTGCGCCGGGGCGTGAATCCGACAAACCACCCGTTCTGAGCGAAATCGGCGTTGTTCTGATGCTTCGCACGCATGGCCAGCGAGACGATCTGTGCCGACCCGGTCTTGCCGGCAATGTCGATTCCCGGAATGTACGCCGAAGGAGCGGTGCCTCCCGGCAACAGAACCCGGCTCAGCGCGTCGGTGATGGTGTTCCATCCCGTGGGGTCAATCGGAATGTATTTCACTTCCGTGTAGTGCGTAGTCTCAACAAAGCCGGACGGCAAGTTTGTAGGATTGATCACGTGTGGAACGACCATGCGCCCATCCATCGAAATGGCCCCAACGGCGCGCATCAGTTGCACTGGAGTGATCGCCACCGCGCCCTGACCGATACCAACCGAGATCGTTTCCCCCGCAAACCACTTCTGCTTGAAATTGCGGATTTTCCATTCTTCCGATGGCATCACGCCGCTCACTTCATTGGGAAGGTCGATGCCGGTTTTCTGACCCAACCCAAAGGCGGTCGCGTATTTTGCGATGCGATCAATGCCCAGTCTTTCTGCCAGGGTGTAAAAGAAAACGTCGCAGGACTGATAGATCGCTTTCGGTAAATCGACCCCGCCGTGGCCGCTTTTCACCCAGCATCCAAAACGCCGGCCATAGAACGTGGCGCCCCCACCGCAATTTACGTGGAGGGTCTGGGCAATTCCTTCCTGCCATCCCGCAGTCGCCATAATGACCTTGAACGTGGAGCCAGGCGCGAGCTGCGCCTGAATCGCTTTATTCAGCAGCGGCTTGTCGGGATCGGTGACGAGTTTGTTCCACTCGTCGCGGGAGATCTTCACTGCGAAATCGTTGGGATCAAAAGTCGGCCGGCTCACCATGGCCAGGACTTCGCCAGTGTGCGGATCCATGGCCACGATCGCGCCGTTCTTACCTTCAATGGCTTGCTCCGCCGCGATCTGCAAATCCAGGTCCACGGTCAGCTTCAACTGCTTGCCCGGCTCAGCCGGAGTCTCATCCAGCCGGCTCACTTCACGCCCACGGCTATTGACGATTGCGCGCCGAAATCCATTCTTGCCCATCAGGAGGGTGTTGTACTGCTTCTCGACTCCGCTCACTCCGACCACATCGCCGGGAGTATAGAGTTCGAATTGCGGCTGGTTGAGCATGTCCTCGGTCACTTCGCCCACGTAGCCGATCAGGTGCGCCATGAAACCGTTGCGCGGATACAGGCGTCTATGCGCCATGATGGTTTCCAGTTCCGGAAGCTCGTTCTTGTGCGCCTCGATAAAAGCCAGTTCGTCGGGAGTGATATCTTCCTTCAGAAAAATCGGCTGGTACTGCGGCATCGACGAAAAACGCTTGATGCGCAGCCGCACTTCTTCGGGATTCAGGTGCAGCCCCTTGGCGATGGTGTCAGCGTCCGCGTTAAGATCGCGGGAAGAATCGCGCAGCAGGAGTGCGGAAAACGAAGGGTAGTTATCGACAATGATGCGGCCTTCGCGATCCAGGATTTTGCCGCGCGGCGCCAGGATCGGCACATTGCGAACCCGGTTCTGCTCCGCCAGTTGCGCGTACTTGCCGCTTTGCATTACCTGCAGCTTCCACAGCCCATATGCCAGCACCAGGAATATGAACAGTACGATGTACTGCACGGCGGTGAGCCGGAGCGCGGAAACTTTTTCTTCGCGGCCGAACATCAATCCTCAATTCCTGCAATCCAGCGTTCGCAACCCAAGCCCGAGCGGCTCAGCCGGAACCGAAATCGGCGATGGCGATGGGCCTGGAAAGCTACTGGGAAGTTGAATCTATTCTAACCCCGCGCCCATCCTGCCTGAAATACTGAACCGAAAACGAAAGTTTGCTAGTCGAACAAAGCGAGTGGAAAGGCCGGACGGGGACGCGACGACTAGTAAACGGGGACCGTCGTCTCAAGCAGTTGGAGCGAATCTGGGGGCCATGTCCGACCGGGGATTGAACTTGTCACCCCTTAAGGCAACAATAACAGCAGGACTTGCCGTCTTACTGATTTTCGACCAGGAATTCTATGCGGATTCGCAGTTTCATCATCGCCTACGCTCTCGTACTCGCCATTCTACTGTTCGCTGACCGCCGGCCCGGCTCCACGCAGCAGGACCACTATTCGCACGTCGTGGACTTAACTGATGGAGATAACGCGGCGTCACCGCGAGCCATAGCCAGGGAATCGAGAACGCATATCATTGCTCCCGATGCACTCATTCCCGGAACTTGGGCGGCTGGCCAGATTCCGGCGGAACGTCTCGTGGCTCCGCTGATTGTGATGGACTTGAAGGCCGCGAATGAAGGTCACCAGATTTCGCTCGACGATATCGCCGCATGGGAATCGCACAACGGCATGATCCCGCAAGGAGCTGTCGTTGCCATCCGCCGGACCGGCGCGACGACCAATCCGTCGACAGACAACCTGTCAATGAGTGGTATGTCAGCCACGCCGTTTCCCATCACCCGCGGCGCGGCACAATTCCTCATCGATGCTCGTTACACCATCGGCTTTGCCGTCGAGACGCCCGTGGACTTTACTTCCGACCGCACGCTGGCGCGGCAACTTGCCCTGCGCGGCGCCTATGTAGTGGAAGGAGCCGCACGCTTCACTTCCCTGCCCGCGACCGGTTCGCTCGTCATCGTCGCCCCGGCGAAAAATAGGAAGCCTGGCGAGGCTCCGGTTCGCATTCTCGCCATGGTTCGTTAGTCCTTATTTTCTGCACCACATTTCGCTCCGAAGTCATCTACTTTTTCGGAGGAAACTTCATGTCTGACCCGCGTTACCCGATAGGAAAATTTTCCTACACCGGCCCGCTCACCGCAGAACAGAAACAGCAGTACCTGACCGACATCGAGCAGACTCCCACCCGTTTGCGCGCCGCGCTCCTTGGACTTTCGGACCAGCAACTGGACACGCCATACCGCGATGGCGGTTGGACGCCGCGCCAGGTGGCTCACCACGTTGCCGACAGCCATATGAACTCCTACATTCGTTTCAAGCTGGCGCTCACCGAAGAGGAGCCCACCATCAAGCCATACATGGAAAATCTGTGGGCGGAGTTGCCCGAGGCCAAACACGCCCCCATCGAAGTGTCGCTGGCCTTGCTCGATTCCCTGCACCAGCGCTGGATGTTGATGCTCCGCGAGTTCACCGACACAGAATGGCAACGTACCTTCCGCCATCCTGACCTCGGCCCGATGTCGCTCGAGAAAACTCTGGCGCTGTACTCTTGGCACGGACGCCATCACGTGGCCCACGTCACGGGATTGCGAGAAAAGATGGGGTGGTAGAAGCCGGCTTCGAGCCGCGAGCAATCCGATTCTTCCGTAGAGACGCGGCTTGCCTCGTCTCAGCCGCTGGAGAAGACGCGGCAAGCCGCGTCTCTACACTACGGTTTGCCGCCGTCAGAGAGAACCTGCCCGCAAAGCTTGGAGCCCATAGCTGGCAGCGCCTCCTATGTCATCCCCGCTTTCCAGACCAGGTAACTTGCCGCCTCGCGCATCACGGCTTCAAACCGCTCCCACCGTGGGTGCGGACGCGACTCTGGCCGGGGTGCCAACTCCACCTGCACCCCTTCGTGCTCTAGGAGGGCGCGAATGCGGAATACGTGATACGCATCGCTCACAGCAATGCACCTGTGCATGCCGTTTGCGCGCATAATGTTGGCGACGCGCGCCGCGGACTGCGCTGTATCGGAGCCTTGTGTTTCCTCGATCAGAGCTTGCTCCGGGACACCGCGCCGCAAGAGATAACTTCTGCCAACTCCGCCCTCGCTGAAATCCGGATCCTGTCCCGATCCGCCGGTCGTGATCACCACCGGCGCCAGTCCCTTCTGAAACAATTCGTACCCGTGATCCAGTCTCGCGCGGTACACCGGCGAAGGGCGTCCCGCATACTCAGCCGCTCCGAAGATAACGATCACATCCGCTTTCCTTGTGGGTACTGCGGCGGCGGCACGCGCGATTCGCGACCCGGTAATACCGAAAAACAGCAACAGCGCTCCCACCACCGCCATCAATAACAACGGCCAGGGATGCATCCAGAAAGGTTTTTGGGGAGGAGATGGATTGTGATCTTCGACCATAGATCAGACTTCAAAGTTTCAATGTTCGATCAACGTCCCGGCTGAGACTCTTTGAAACCTTGAAACTCTGAAACCTTGAAACCTGACTCTCAAGACAAGGCTTCGACAATATCTTTGGCGGGAATCGCGCCTTCGCGCAGAATCTGCCACGTTCCATCTTCCCGGAAGTGCACGATGGTCGATGACATGGTCCGCGGAGACTTTCCGCCATCGACGATCATCGAGATGCGGTCTTGCAACTGGTCCCGCACCTGCTCCGCGGTAGTGCATTCCGCGGCGCCACTCAGGTTGGCGGACGTCGCCGTAATCGGAATCTTCGCCGCCCGCACCACCGCCAGCGGGATTTCGGCCGCCGGCACACGCAGCGCTACATTCCCTGTATTGGCAGTGACTTTCAGCGGCAGATGCGATGCTGCCGGCACAATCATGGTCAAAGGCCCCGGCCAGAAACGGCGCGCCAGCAACTGGAAATCATCCGGTAGCGGACGCGCAAATTCTTCCGCTTGGTCCACGTTCTCGATCAACAGTGACAGCGGCTTGTGCCGTAGACGTGATTTGATCTCATAAACGCGCTCCACCGCGCGCAGGTTGAAAGGGTCGGCCGCCAATCCATAAAACGTGTCGGTCGGCATGCCCAGCACCTGCCCAGCCTGAATTTGCTCGGCGGCGTACTTGATCAGCGAAGCTTCGGGCGTTACGGCATGAATTTTAAGGATTTCCGCGCGCACTATGATCCCTTCCTGATGGTCGGCTTAAACGTTGTCGGCTTAAACAATGAAATGTACCATACATCCTGTTCCTGGAACCAACCCATGAAGCAGGACGCGAAGGCCGCGCGACCCCGCAATCAAGCGGACCGTCTGCGCCTCGTCACTGGCCGCCACAACCAGAGATTGAAGGAATTGCGACTGGCATTCCGCCGCGCCGAATTGACTCCTCAGGGTGAGTGCGCCATCGAAGGCGTCAAACTGATCGAGGAAGCATTGCGCAGTGGCCAGCACTTGCAGAGCGTTTTCTTCAGCGAATCGGCCCGCCCGCTCGCCGAAAAACTTCTACCCCAAATCAATGCTCGGACTGAAACGGTCGTTTTGCCGAATGCACTTTTCAATTCGATCGTGCCCAGCGAGGCGCCTCAGGGCGTGGCGGCCCTGCTCAAGTTGCCGGTTTTTTCTCCCGAACAATTGCTCGACCGATCGAACAACGGGCCGCTGGTCGTAGCCGCTGGCCTGCAGGATCCCGGCAACCTGGGTACGATCCTGCGCTCCGCCGAAGCCTTCGGCGCGGCCGGAATTTTTCTGACTGAGGGAACGGTCAGTCCCTACAACGCGAAGGTTCTGCGCGGTTCGGCAGGTTCGATCTTCCGCTTGCCCTTGGTGCGCATCCCTTCCGCGGAACTCGTTCCGCTTCTGCGCGCGCGCGGCGTTCGCCTGCTGGCAACTTCGTCGCACCAGGGAACTCCGCTGCCGCAGGTCTCATGGACTCTGCCGCTCGCGATCTTCATCGGCAACGAAGGCGCTGGCCTGCCCCACGAGATCATGCATCAGATGGATGAGACCATCGTGATTCCACAAACCGCCAAGGTAGAGTCGCTCAACGCCGGAGTGGCCGCCAGCATTGTGCTGTATGAGATTGCAAGAGAGATACACTTTACTGAGAACTGAGAACTGGGAACTGAGAACTTTTGTGAGCTTGTTTCAAGCCATCCCGCCAGAAGATTCCACGCCCCAAGGCGCGCGCCCGCTCGCTGACCGCATGCGTCCGCGAACGCTCGACGAATTTGTCGGGCAGGAACACCTGGTCGGGCCGGGCAAGCCGCTGCGCGTGCAGATCGAACGCGATGACCCGACATCGATGATTTTCTGGGGACCTCCGGGCACGGGTAAGACGACCCTCGCCAAGATTATTGCCCGCATCACCAAGGCCGACTTCATCGAGTTTTCCGCCGTGCTTGCCGGCATCAAGGAAATCAAGCAAGTCATGAGCGATGCCGATCGCGCTCGCCAGTACGGCACCCGCACCATCGTCTTCGTCGACGAAATTCACCGCTTCAACAAAGCGCAGCAGGACGCCTTCCTTCCGCACGTCGAGAAAGGCAGCATTCGCCTGATCGGCGCCACCACTGAAAATCCGTCCTTCGAAATCAATGGCGCACTCCTTTCGCGCTGCCGCGTCTATGTGCTCAAGCCGCTGACCGAAGATGAGATTGTCGTCCTTCTGCAACGCGCGCTCAGCGATAGCGAGCGCGGTCTCGGCCAGTTGCATCTCGAAGCCAGCGAAGAAGCATTGCGCAAAATTGCCGCCTATTCGAGCGGAGACGCCCGCAGCGCCTACAACGTTTTGGAAGTAGCCGCCTCCCTCTCTGTAGAGACGCGGCTTGCCGCGTCTCCGTCTGAAGCCACAACGATCACCGAGCAAACCATCCAGGAGGCTGTCCAGAAGCGGGTCTTGCTCTACGACAAAGGCGGCGAAGAGCATTACAACATCATCTCCGCGCTGCACAAGTCCGTGCGCAACAGCGATCCCGACGCTGCCCTCTACTGGCTCGCTCGCATGCTCGAAGCGGGAGAAGATCCGCTGTACATCGCCCGCCGCGTGGTGCGCATGGCCGTTGAAGACATCGGCCTCGCCGAACCGAGCGCACTCGCGTTGTGCATGGCCGCTCGCGACGCCGTCGATTTCATCGGTATGCCCGAAGGCAATCTCGCCCTGGCACAAGCCGTCGTCTATCTTTCGGTAGCGCCAAAATCGAACGCGCTTTATACCGCGTACGGCGCGGTTCAGCAAGACGTGGAGCAGACCGCCGCCGAACCCGTCCCGCTGCACCTGCGCAATGCTCCCACCGGCCTGATGAAAGGCCTCGGCTACGGCAAGGACTATCAATACGCCCACGACAGCGAAAACAAAGTCGCCGACATGCAATGCCTGCCCGACAGCCTGCGCGACCGCGTGTATTACCACCCGACCAACGAAGGGATTGAAAAGCGGATTCGCGAGCGCCTGGAAGAAATCAAACGCCTGAAGCAGCCGGCATCAAAGCGAATGCCGAATCACTAGTGGGCCGTTTGAAACTATTTTGCAGGCCTGAAGTTTCGACGTAGTGTTTCTACGATCAAACCGACGATTGCATACGTAGCTGCGTTGGCGAGAAAAGCCTGATAGAAATGGAATCGGAAATAACATACGGCAAGTGTAACTGGACAGGTTAAATAAGCGAGGATCCAGACACCAAGTTGTGCGTGGGTCATCCGAGCCTCAAGGG
>JAIQFE010000086.1 GCA_020073445.1 Terriglobia bacterium | reverse complement strand
AGATCCTGGCAAACTGCGGCGACATCTCCTTCAGGATCGGATCCACTAGCCCACGGATCGCTCGCAGCGGATGGTCTTGTGGAATCCGTTCTTCCGGTGCGATGTAACTGAAAACTCCGTCCTGATGTTCATCTTGTCCGCGCATTACTACAAGACGTTTGCTTCTGCTTAGAGGCTACGCCCCTGCAGAGTTTTTCAGCAAGCTCCTAGAGCCCGGTACACTGCAAGGTCCGGAGAAGCTTGAGGATTTTCCTCTGTGGGATTCCACGGCGATGATTAGCTTCATGGCTCTAGCCGACTCCAACAACGGAGTGAAACTCGCCCCTCGTGACTTGGCGGCATGCGAAGCAGTCGCGGATCTTTTGAAGCTGGCTAGCGTAGGATAACTTGTGCCGGTACATGCTACCCTGCGAGCGATCGAGTATTATTTGCCGGACGGCGTGGTTACCACTGCCGACCTTGCGGCCGAGTTTCCGGATTGGTCTGTCGAAAAGATCGACGCCAAGACTGGCATCGGATGCCGCCACATCGCAGCGGCCGAGGAATGCGCTTCCGACTTGGCGGTCGCGGCAGCCCAAAAACTCTTTGCTTCTGGAGCCGTGAGTCCACAGGACGTCGACTACGTGTTGCTATGCACGCAGAGTCCGGACTATTTTCTACCAACCACGGCCTGTCTGGTCCAGGACCGATTGGGGATTCCCACTTCCGCTGGCGGCCTGGACTTCAATCTCGGCTGCTCGGGATACATTTATGGGCTAGGCTTGGCGGAGGGGCTCATCGCTACCGGACAGGCTTCCTCGGTGCTGTTCCTCACTGCTGAAACCTATAGCAAGTTTATGAATAAGGGCGATCGCAGCGTTCGCACCATTTTCGGCGACGCGGCGTCGGCCAGTTTGCTCCAAGCTGGCGATACGAAGGAGCCCGCCATCGGTCCCTTCGTTTACGGCACCGATGGCTCCGGCGGCCAGAATCTCATCGTCCCGGCCGGAGGTTTGCGCTCGCCGCACACCGAGGCTTCGGCAGTCGCCACCCCAGACGAGAACGGCAATACGCGCTCCCGGGACAACTTATTCATGAACGGCCCGGAGGTTTTCAACTTCACTTTGTCTGCTGTACCGGAGAGCGTAAACGGCATCCTCGGAAAATCCGGGCTATCCCTTGACGACATCGATCTGTTCATTTTTCACCAAGCCAACCAGTACATGCTGGACCATTTGCGCAAGCGCCTGAAAATCCCGCCGGAGAAATTCTATCTGGCGCTTCGACACTGCGGCAATACGGTTTCTTCCACGATTCCCATCGCATTGAAGCACGCGGCCGCGGAAGGACGCCTGAGCCCCGGCACCCGTGTGATGCTGGTAGGCTTCGGCGTGGGCTATTCTTGGGGCGCAACGATATTGCGCTCCACCGGGATTCTGTAATGGATCTGATCGCTCTCCCAGCCTCGGAGAGCGCCCGTGTTCAGAAGTTTTTGCGCGGCATCTTTAACCCGACCGGGGACGCCGTCTTCCTCTCCCCCGCACAGATGCAATGGAAATACTGGGAATCGCACCCCGGTTGGACCGGGTCGCGCAGCTATGGTTTTGTCGATGACTCCGGAGAGATAATAGCGCACGCGTGTTCGTGGCCTCTCAGCTTACGCACTACCGAGTCAACAATTTCGGGAGTCCATCCCATTGATTGGGCGGCAAGTCCAAGAGCGCGCGGCGCCGGTGCGGAATTGCTGCGGCAAATCCGCGAGCTACGGGAGATCTCGTGTTGCATCGGAGGTACCGACGTCGCCCAGGCTGTCGTCCGCAAATCCGGGTTTAAGCCCGCCGCCACGATGCAGATATTGGCCCGTCCACTTCGGCCGCTGCGGCAGGCCCTGACACACCCGCGGCGCGACTGGAAGCTCCCCGCTCGATTGCTGCGCAACACTGCCTGGATCGTCATTAAATCAGCGCACGCGCCAGCGGGCTGGGTAGCCGAACGTGTTCTGCCCGGTGCGATACCCGAGGCCGTGCTTCCCTTAGCCGCGCTGGATCTGGCGGTCGCAACCAGGTATCCGGCGCTTTTCGAATATATGTCCAAGTGCCCCACCGCGCGCCATCAGATCTGGCTTGTCCGTCACAGGAACGAGCCACGCGGTTATTTTGTTCTAAGCTTCGTGCCCGGCCAGGCACGCGTTGCAGATGCCTGGGTCTTGTCTCGTGAATCCGAAGAATGGCGCGCGCTCTACGTATTGGCCGTTCAGGCTGCCTTGGAAGAGGGGTCCACGGCGGAAATCACCACTGGCGCGACACTTCAGGAGGCCTGCCAGGGAGCGATTGCCTGCGGATTTCGCCCATACGGTGAGATCGATGTGATGCTGTACGATCCCAACGCGCGCCTCGCCGGCGTCAAACAGATTCATCTCCAAATGTTGGACAACGACCTGGCTTTCCTCCACAACAACCGCATCGAGTACTCGACTTGAGCCCGGCGTTCATTTGACGCGGAATCCCGCTAGTTGCTGACGGAAAAAGAAAGTGGACAGGCTCGGCTTCATAGAAAGACGCTTGAGCAGGTAGGGATCCGAGCCCGCCTCGTTCCATCCTGACTCCGTCGATAGCGCTGTCAGAAAGCCCGCCCGTTCGACGGCGCTGCGGACGCGTTCGTCGATGTCCACGCGCCGCCCATTCGGATAACAAAAGTGCGCCGGCGCCCGGCCGAGCTCCTCTTGAACCCGTAATTTCGAGCCCTCAATCTCCTCCCGAAGCTGTTCCTCGCTTTCGAGCGATGCCAGGATTGGGTGGCTCTTGGTATGCGGGCCGAAGCTGATCCCATTCAGTGCCATTTCGCGGACCTCATCCCATGTCATCGGCTCAAGACCCGGAGGCGGATCGGCGGGCATGTTGACTTGAAAAGCTTCCGGCAAATCGGCTATGAAGGCGAGACGATCTGAGTTGGGAACCGATTTCAAAGCTTCTACTGTCTCTTCAAATGCCATCTCCCTGGAGGCTGGATCGAGCAAGCGGTGCGGCATCTGCCTGCCTTCCGCGATTCGAAGCGAGACCGAATTCAGCGGCGTATGGAAGAATGCGTACCGCAGTTGGTCCCACCATGGCCATGCCCGGCAATCCAGAAAGTCGGTCATAAGGAACACTGTGGCCGGGATGCTGTAACGCTTCAACACCGGATATGCATAAAGGTAAAAATCGCGATAGCCATCATCAACCGTAACCGCAACAGAATTGCGCGGCAAGGCCTTACCGTGGCGTACGAACGCAGCCACCTCATCCAGACTCACGGGGTTGTAGTCGTGCCGGAAGTGTTCGCACTGTTTTTCAAAATCCTCGGTACCCACAGAATGAAAATTGTGATACGTAAGAATACGATTTCGCGATCCGTTCTGCCACCGAATCAGCCGCAGGCCGCCACCGTTGTGAAGGATGCGTTGTAGTATCGGTTTTATCGGCATTCCGGGCTCTTTTGGGATGGTAGCAGGTTACGAAGCTGCTCTTGGATCGTTGTTGCCTTTCGCAAAAAGACGCATCACATCAGCCCATGGTCCGCGAAGCGATCCGGTGCTGGAACCACCCACTTGGCACGCTTGATGTTCGGAACCATCGATGCGTTCTGTGACGCCAACATGGATCTGCGGGCGATCAGTCCAGCGCTGAACCTGTATAAAAGGCAATGGCCGCTGCGTACCCATCGATTCCGTGGTATCGGGCGCAGAGCCGGGGTGCGGCGGGCTGTTCCGGGTGTGGGTGCTGCGAACCTCGCCCGTATCGAAATTGACCGAGCAGGTAAAGCCGAAGATATTCTGGCGGCCAAATCGCCGGCGCACGGCCACGTCTCCGGTGATCCAGTCGCGGCGGCCTGGATTGTCGTCCATACGGACGTTTCGGATGTCGATCTTCGGCGTGCGGAATCGGCTGGTAGCCTGGTCCCGAATGGATCGCCTGCAGACGTCAAAGGCCTGTTCTTCCGTCATGCGGCGATCGCGGCGAAACTCACCGCGGTCGGGCGGCCGATTATCGGGCGGCCTGAACCCGCGGTCATTCTGATCCCGCTGATCCCGGCGGTCGGGTGGTGTGTTTTCGCGGTCACTCCGAAATCCACCCGAGCCAGCCGGCTCATTACCCCAGAACAGGTCGAACGTGTAGCCCTCGGAGCCGGAGTCGCTATCCTCGATCTGCACGAGTGCGGCGCCGCCATTGAGGCGCCTGCCCGCCGGCATTTCGCAAGGTGGCAGTGTCTCCGCGCACTTCGATCTGGGCAGTGCCATCGACCACAACTTCCACTGTGCACTTGCCTCGATTCGCGTCGCCGCCACCGACGATCGCTGCTTTGCGCGGCGGGGCACTTGCCAACCCGGCGGTGAGCGCTAAAACTCCAATCCACTTTGTTCGTGCACCCATTGTTTTTGTATCCCCGGGATCTAGCAGGGCACTTCCCCTGCCAATCGGAATAGACTCGCTAAGCCGGCAATTTGATTGAGGCCGTCGGGTGGAGATCGGCAAAAGATGCATGCCGATCCGGAATGAACCCGTGCAAGACGAGGCGGACTACTTGTGAAACGGGAACGGAACTGCGTACAATTGAATGAAGCTGCAGTTCCCCCGCCGCAGCGGCCAACCCTAGAAGGGCGCGTAGCTCAACTGGCAGAGCAACTGACTCTTAATCAGTAGGTTGAAGGTTCGATTCCTTCCGCGCTCACCAAATAAAATCAGGCACTTACAGCCTTTTGAATCCGCGCTGAAACCTTCGTGTCCGCATTTTTGTCCGCACCGGTCTGAAGTTGGGCCGCTAACCCGATGACTGCGAGCAATCTGGTAGGGCATTTTCTGGGGGGAAATGCGATCGGCATAGGCTCTTGCCGGTGCTCCTCTATAGAATCAGTGAATTACGGACCCTAACTAACACTTCAAGGTATAGGGGTCCAGGTCCCCTTCAGTACCCAGCCGGTATTGATCGACCCATCTCCGTCGGCGCTGTACATGTAGATGTTCTTGGGGCCGGCAAAAGCGCTCTTGAACGCGATTTCAAGGGTGATGGAGGTCGAAAATGCCGTCGTTGTCACCGAGGTTGCGCCGATCAAGCACTGGCTGTTTTGCAGCATATCGGATGAACTTACGGGTTTGATTTGGGCGCCCATGACATTATCCCACTCCAGTTGGATGGTTCCTCTATTCCGGTCGTAGATGACGAAACAGGAATTGGGATAAGAGATCGACGGCGCAAACAGCACCGCGGCGGCCGACAGGTTGGTTGCACTCTGGCTGTCGGAGAATACGAAAGTGAAGGTTTGGATCAAGCCATTGCCACTACTCGGCGACACCGAGACGACTGCGGGTACCGGCGGACTAACTACGGCTACGGTATAGGTTCCCTTTTGCACCCAGCCAGTATTGATCGAGCCATCACCATCCGCGCCATACATGTAGATGTTCTTCAGGCCGGTGAAAGCGCTCTTGAAAGTTACGTCCAACGTGAGGGTGGTGGAGAGCGCCGAGGCTGTTACAGAAGTTGCTCCGATGGAGCATTGGCTGTTCTGCAAAGTCGTGGTCGAGCTCACCGGTTTACTAGCGGCGCCCAAGACGCTGTCCCACTCCAGTTGGATGGTTCCTCTATTCCGGTCGTAGATGACGAAACAGGAATTGAGATAAGAGAGCGACGGCGCGAACAGCACCGCGGCGGCCGACAGATTGGTTGCACTCTGGCTGTCGGAGAATACAAAGGTGAAGGTTTGCACGAAGCCGCTGCCAGCGCTCGGTGATACTGAGTCGACGGACGGCACCGGAGGAGAGGATACACCGACCGTGTAGGTGCCCTTTTGCACCCAGCCGGTGTTGATCGATCCGTCGCCGTCGGCACCGTACATATAGATGTTCTCAAGGCCTGCGAAAGCGCTCTTGAAAGAGATATCCATTGTGATTGTGGTGGAGAGCGCGGTGGTCGTCACTGTAGTTGCACCGATCGAACATTGGCTGTTCTGCAACGTAGTAGCAGAGCTTACCGGCTTAACTTCCGCGCCCATGACGCTGTCCCATTCCAGCTGGATCGTTCCTCGATTTCGATCGTAGACTACAAAACAGGAATTCTCGGCCCGCAGCGTGGGAGCGAACAGCATCGCCGCAGCCACCAGGTTGGCGGAACTCTGGGTATCGGAGACCACGAAGGTGAAGGTTTGCATGACGCCGCTGCCACTAGCTGGTGTTACGGAGTCGACGGACGGTGCGGGCACAGAGAGTGTCCCGACCGTGTAGCTGCCACGTTGTACCCAGCCCGTGTTGATCAAACCGTCTCCATCGGCGCCGTACATGTAGATGTTTTTCAGCCCAGCGAAAGCGTTCTTGAAGGTGATGGCCAGGGTGATGGTGGTAGAAAGCGCCGTGGCTGTTACCGAGGTTGCACCGATCACGCACTGGCTGTTTTCGAGGGTCTTGGACGAGCCGACCGGCTGGTTCTCATTGCCCCGTAGATCGTCCCACTGTAACTGAATGGTTCCGCGATTCCGGTCGTAAATTACGTAGCAGGAATCTTGAACAACCAACGCAGGCGCAAATAGCATCGCAGCGGCCGAAAGGTTGGCTGAACTCTGGCTGTCGGAGAAGACGAAGGTAAAGGTTTGCGTGGAACCCGCGCCGTTGCTCGGAGACACGGAATCTGCTGTAGGTACGGGCAGAGACTGCAGATTGAGTGTGACGGACCGGTTTTGTCCGTTCAGGCTTGCCGTGATTGTGGCCGTCTGATCCACGACTACCTTACCGGCTGCCGCAGTGAAACTGGCGCTGGTTTGGCCGCTGTTCACGGTTACAGTGGAAGGCACCGTCAGGTTCAGGTTATTGCTCGAAATCGAGACAACCGATCCGCCTACCTGCGCAGGCGCGGTCAAGGAAACGGTGCACTGCGTACTCCCGGGAGTGTGCAGCGTGCTAAGGGAGCATGTGAGTCCGCTCAACGTGGCGACTGGCGGAACTGAAAGTGTTCCCGGAGCGCTGGAAGCCGGGATCGAAGCAGCCTCGGGTGTCGCGGCCCCTATGCCGCTGAGTTCGATGGGTATCGTAAGCAGCGAGGGATTGGGTGAAATCAGTAAGCTGGCGGTCGCCACGATCCCGTCTGGAATCGGCGTGGCGTTCATTCCGTAAACGATACAGGTGTTGCCGTTGCAGGCTATCGTTTTATCGGCGTTCACGGCCGCTGTTCCGACCGTAAATGTCACGCGGAGGATATCGGCGGGATAAGTCAGGGTCCATTGCACGGCGGCAGTCTGAGCGCCCGCTAGAGAGGTTAGCGTGATCGGAATATCCACGACGCCGCCGGCTACTCCCGAACCGGAGCCCACCGAAAACCTAATGCTCTGCCCTACCCCGACTTGGCTAGGAGCTTGCTGAAAAACTCTGCAGGGGCGTAGCCTCTAAGCAGAAGCAAACGTCTTGTAGTAATGCGCGGACAAGATGAACATCAGGACGGAGTTTTCAGTTACATCGCACCGGAAGAACGGATTCCACAAGACCATCCGCTGCGAGCGATCCGTGGGCTAGTGGATCCGATCCTGAAGGAGATGTCGCCGCAGTTTGCCAGGATCTACGCCA
>JAIQFE010000085.1 GCA_020073445.1 Terriglobia bacterium | reverse complement strand
GCGATCAGATCGAGCGATGGGTTGGCTCAGGGTTGCTCGTCGCCGAGCGGCACTTCCGCAGGGTGATCGGTCATCGCCAGATTCCGTTGTTGCTGTCCTCGATGGCTAACGCCGTTTCCAAGAAACCGATTGCGAAAGGAGCCGCCGTCGCGTAGCCTATGAGGATCGAGAGTCGCTAACTTTCAACGGAGTTCCGGGCAATCTCCAGGCGACCCCTGGCCATGATGGAATCCGCCCGCTCTCTTCCTTTGTAGCTAGTCGGTCGTAGAAGACCTCTTCCGATATCAGGTTTAGAAAGCGCCGGTTCGACCGTTGTGCCATCTCAGTAATCCGCAAGCAGACTGGGAGGGATTCTAAATCGTTTTCGTTGTCGGGCTACAGCGAAGCGATCACGACCGGAGTTCGGTACACCTCGTTTTTGCATAGCACCGCCCATGCCATTCGGATCAGCTTGTTTGCCAGGGCAACGATGACGACATTCTGGTGAGTGCGGGCCAGCAGTTGAGCTAACCAGTTGCTCAGCCCGGGAGCCTGTTTGGCTCGATGCTGCATCACGGTCCGTGCTCCTTGGACGAACAGCCTTCTTAGATAGTTGTTACCCCGTTTGCTGATGCCAAGCAGTTTCTGTTTGCCACCTGTGGAGTACTCTCGGGGAACCACCCCCACCCACGCCGCCAGGTCTCGCCCTCTCCGAAATCCACTTCCGTTGCCGATCGCGGCGACTAAAGCGGTCGCTGTCACCGGACCGACTCCTGGGATGGTCGTGAGCCGTTGGCAAGCCTCGTTCTCTTTCACCGTGTGCTGGATCACTGCGTCCATCTGTTCAATGCGTGCGGTGAGTTGTTCGAGTTCCAGCTTGAGCTGAGCCAGCAGCACTCGGAATGAGTCGGACAGGTTCGAGTTGGCATCCTCGAGAATCTGCGGAAGCGCCTGATCGACGTGATTCCGCCCTTTCGGCAGGGTCAGCCCTCTTTCCAGCAAAAGAGCCCGGATCTGGTTGATCACGGCGGTTCTCCGCATTACCCAGCGCTCTCGCACGCGGTGCACGGCCTGCAGATCCAACTGCTCCTCAGTCTTGATCGGCACGAACCGCATGGTCGGTCGCTGGACTGCTTCGGCGATTGCTTCCGCATCAATGTAATCGCTCTTATTCGTCTTCACGTAAGGTTTGACATACTGGGCCGGCATCAATCGAGCGTCGTGGCCTTGTTCCCGCAGAGCCCGCCCGAGAAAATGCGAACCGCTACAGGTTTCCATGCCGATTCGCTGGACTCGCAGGTTCGCGGTGTACTTCAGTAACTGGGTGCGGGAACACCGTTTGCGAACAACGACTTTCCGCATGCGTCGACGCCCACTAAATGAAACAGCGTCTTGCCTAGATCAATCCCGATCGCGTGTAGTTCCATGAGAGGTCTCCTTCCTCCGCACTCTATACCTCCGTACAACCTGAGACTCTGCGGCGGACCATCCCATTAGCTAGCCAATACGAGGTCATGGCGTTTTCACGGACCAGGGTATCGTGCCGAAAGGCATTTCAAATGCTTTCGTTCCGCCTTCATCCACTTCATTGACCAGATGATAACTCCGCCACTGCGCTTGCCGGCGGAAAAGAAATCCTTTCGGCACAAACGCTGGGCGACTTCTCAGGAACTTTCCCGCGACTTGCCGCTGAGGACCGCATCCTCTGTTGCATAGTCGAATTGGGCGGGGTCGATCTCTGTAGGCCAGTGCTCTCGATCCCAGGCTACGGTCATTTCGAGTGCTGCGCGGCGTGACATTGTTTCCCGGTATCCAAGATCGCGCCGGATCTTGGTCGTATCCATATCGAGGTGTTGTTCGAGGTTGAGTTGGAGCGGAACACTTGGAGCTGGACATGGTCCATCGGTCGTTACAACCTCTCCTTTCCAACCGGCGGCAACTCCGAGTTCCCGGACCCAGCTTTCTGTGTCGAGCCCACCTGACTCCCCAACGTTGTAGATCTCGCCCTTCGCGCTCTCGTTTTCCACCGCAAGCCTCACCGCCTCCGCGACATCTCCGGAAAACCCCCAAGGTGCCCGCCAGCGAGCCGTTCGTTGATCGAGGAGTATCGCACCGCGACGGTCATCCATGCGTTTCAGGTACGGAAAGAACCGACGCTGTGCGACGTCGTGAACACCAGGGCCAAACACCATTGGGAGGCGCAGCACGGTGGCGGGCAGACTGATTTCGCGCATAACGGTGCGCTCCACCGGGATCTTGTCATAGTCATCCCACGAAAACCCGTATCGCTCAGGAATGGGCATGCCGCGATACGGATTGAGGCGTTCTCGCAGGGGCGCCGACTCAGCTAGTGGCGTCGGATCGATGGTTCCTTCAACCCGCCGGAAGAGAATATCATTGGCGCGATAAACATCTCCGCTGCTCAGCACCACAAGCCGCTCAGCATGACCGCGGAACACGTCAACGAGTGACTCGGCCTGTCTCTCCGTGAATGCAATCACGTCAACCACGACGTCGGCACAAACCCGCCGGAGGTCTTCACTCGATTCGTCGAGCTTATTCCGATCCCCGTGAACCTCCGGGAAACGCCTCCCTGATCCCGCGCCCGTCGGGTCACGATGAAAAATCGTAATCTCGTGACCGCTCGCTGCCAATCGCTCAGCGATCTGGGGACCCAGAAACCCTGTGCCGCCGAGGATCAGTACGCGCATGGCTCAATCTTAGCCTCATACGCTGCATAGATCCTCGCTAACGCCGAAGTGTAGACTAACGTGTGTGGGAAGGGCTGCCGAAGTCCGATGACCCACATGGTTGACGTCGCAAGATCGAAAGACAGAATTTCCAGTGGGTGGAAAACACATGCTTGTGACACGGGATAGTGTCCGGATGGCCGACCATTCTGAAACAAACTCTCCAGACGAATACTTTCTCACTTGTTGGAGTAGGGCGTTATATGTCCACGTGGCGTTTCCGAAAAAGTCGTTGTACGCTTCCCGTGCGACGATTCCCCCGATTTCCCACGACTCCCGGTAGCTGGTCAGCGAATCGACAACGCCATCACAGTAAGCGAACGATTCCTTCAGCGCCGCCACCAGGCCACAAGCAGCCGAGGCCGGGGTCAATTAGTTTCTTGTGGGTCTTTTTCAGACCATCGTCAATAGGACATTTCTAATTAGGACATGTTCATGTGGCGGCGCCACTGGACTACTCGCGCTGGACTACCCCGCTTGACGTCATTCTCGCGCGGGAGTATGCTGACTTAGTTTTGGTTTTGCGAAGGGGTTCGTAATTCCAGACTAGATTTGCGAATAAGGGGATAACATGCGTTCTTTACTGCTCGCGGCAATTGCCGTAGTGTTCGCTCTCGCGATCTTTGCACAGAGCGACCGCGGCACCATTACAGGAACAATTTCGGATCCGGCTGGAGCTGTGGTTGCCAACGCAGCGATTGAAGCCAGAAACGTCGCTACAGGCAGCGTTTCCGCAGTCGCCAGTTCCGCGACCGGCAACTACACCATTGCCCAGTTGCCGGCTGGTAACTATCAATTGACCATCACGGTACCGGGCTTCAAGAAATTCGTCCGGCCGGGTTTGGTGGTGGAGGTCGCCACCACACTTCGCGTAGACGCGACGCTGGAGGTCGGAGCAGCCACGGAAAGCGTGACGGTCACGGAGGCAACGCCGCTGCTTAAGACCGAAGGCGGGGACGTGAGCCACAACATCGCCACCAGCACGCTAAACGATCTTCCGATTCTTACCCTCACCGGCGCGGCTGCCGGTATCGGAACCGCGAACAGCCTGGGAAATATTCGGAATCCGTTGTCTTCTGTCGCGCTCCTGCCTGGCGCGCGAATGACCACCGATTCCGTCATGCGCATTAATGGGATGCCTTCCAACTCGCAATCCATCAACATCGAAGGCCAGGACGCCACCAACGGATTTTTTAAGCAACAAAACCAGATCAGCCAGGCGGGCATGGACGCAATCCAGGAGGTGGCCATCCAAACCAGCAATTTCGCCGCTGAGTACGGGCAGGCGGGTGGCGGGTACTTCAACTACACCATGAAGTCCGGCACCAACCAGCTCCACGCCAGCGCATACGACTATTTCGTGAATGAAGCCCTGAACGCCGGCGCGCCCTTCACGGACGCCGGCGCGTCCACCCCACTAAAGGCTGGACAACACGTGCGGAACCCGCTGCGGCAGAACGATTATGGCTTCACGTTGGGCGGCCCGATCCGGATTCCCAAGATCTACAACGGTCGGGACAAGAGCTTCTTCTTCTTTAATTTTGAACAGTTCCGCCAATCCGCCTCCATCAGCAACACGGTCGGCATCGTGCCTACCGCAGCACAACTCACCGGGGATTTCAGCGCCGCGCTCACGGGCACTTGTGCAACGGTCCCTGCCAGCGTCGACCCCATCAACAGTTCGATTTGCCAGAACGAGGTTTTCGATCCGACCAGCACGCGTGTCGTGAACGGCGTTACCGTGAGGGATCCGTTTCCTGGGAATAAGGTACCCACAACCTCAATCGATCCCACAGCGGCTGTCATTCAGGGACTGATTCCGAAGCCGAACTCGCCGGGTGTGCTCAACTACACCGCGCCCAACTACTCGAATTTTCGCCACACCACCATCCCCTCGTTCAAGATCGATCACAGCCTGAGCGACAAAATGAAGCTGTCGGGATACTATTCGGCAACCAAAACCTTCTCGCCCCAAAACAACGGCTTCCCGCAAGTGTTTACCGGAACACAACCGCAGAATGCCTTATCGCACACCGTGCGCCTGAATTGGGACTATAGCGCTACGCCGACCTTGCTGATCCATTTGGGCGCAGGACTCCTTTATACGGGCAATCCTCAAGACTCCATTCCTTATGATCAGGCCGCCAATCATTTGTTTCCTCAGGGCCTTCCCTTTGCTGCGTCCTATTTCCCTTATATGGCGGGCATGAACAGTTTGTTCGGGGGCGGGTGGACTGGTGGCGTCGGATTCCCCGGCGGCAATACCAGCGCGGCGTTCACTCTCACGCCGCAAGCGCACGACACCAAGCCAACCTTTAACGCCAACGCAACCTGGGTCAAGGGCAATCACACCTTCAAGCTGGGTGCATCGGCGGTGTACGAAGGAATCCAGAGCGTGAACGCCAGCCGCGCCAACGGACAATTCGCGTTCGCGCAACAATTTACCGCCGATCCCGCCCAAGCCGGCCAGGCTTTTTCGAATACGGCCAGTAGCGGATTTGCATACGCTAGCTTCTTCCTCGGTCAGAGTTCCAGCGTTGCGTTGGCGCAGGTGGCGCGGCCGCGCCTGGGCACCCACGCCTACGGATTGTACATTCAAGACAACTGGAAGGTCACGCGCAAGTTGACCTTAGATTATGGGTTGCGCTGGGATTACGCGATCCTGTGGAGGGAACAATACGGTCGCATGCAAAACGCCGCGTTTGACCAACCGAATGCGGCGATCGGTGGACGGCCAGGCACGGTGGAATACGAGGCCACCTGCAAATGCAACTTCTCATCGGCTTATCCATATGCCGTGGGACCGCATTTGGGAGTAGCCTACCAAATCACGCCCAAGACTGTGTTCCGCGCAGGCGCGGCCATCTCCTACGGATCCATTTCGGATCAGGCCGGGCTGAACAGCAGCGCCGGGGACTTCTACCTCGTAGGCTCGCCGGCCTACGGAGTTGCCGCGGGTCTCATGAAAGACGGGAATCCCTACGCACCTGGCAACCGATTTGGGAATAAACCGGTTACGTGGCCGGATTTCGATCCCCTATTCCCGTTCCCCGCATCGCAATCGCCCCTGGTGATCCCTCCATCCTCGCCGTTCGTCTCCATCGCTCCCAACGCCGGGCGCCTGCCGCGGATTTTCCAATGGAGCGCGGGCTTCCAGCGAGAGATTTCCCGCGATGTGGTGGTGGAGGCTAACTATGTGGGGAATCGAAGCGCCTGGTTCGTAGCGCCCCTGTTGTCCAGCCTGAACTACAACGCGCTCACGCCGGAGGGTTTGAAATCCCAGTACGGGATCGATGTGACGAACTCGTCGGACGCGAATCTGCTCAACACGCCCATCAGTTCGCCCTTGGTCACCTCCCGCTTCCCCTGGCTGGCGAATCCTAATAGCGTGTATTCGGGATTCCCCGCGACGCAGCCTTTGAAGCAGGCGCTACGGACCTACCCGCAGTGGAACGGCATCCCGCCGTTCCTGGGGCCGCCCATGGGGAACACCTGGTACGACTCGCTTCAGGTCAAGGCGACCAAGCGCTATTCGCACGGCTTGAGTGCGGCGATGGCTTATACCTGGCAGAAGGAGCTGACCAATGGCACCAACTCCAATACGTCCTATGTCACGCCGTCGGCACCGCTGATCAACGACGTATTCAACAAATCGCTGGACAAGCAGATTTCCGGCTTCAGCCAGCCACAGACGCTGATCATTTCGTTCAACTATACGACGCCTAAGATACAGTCTGACGCCAAGGCGCTCCAGGCGCTGTCCTGGGCGGTGCGCGACTGGACCATCGGCGGAGTCCTCAGCTATCGCAGCGGCCAGATACTTGCCACCCCGCCCTCCGCCAAGAATCTTTTGGATAATCTGGCTCGCGGACCGGCTAACAATCCCGCGCTGTGGGGCGGCGGCTTCACGTTCATGAACCGGGTAGCGGGTCAGCCTCTCTTCCTGGTGGATCCCAACTCCAAATTTGATCCCACCAAGCAACTGGTTTTGAATCCTAACGCCTGGGTGGAACCGGCGTTCGGGACGTTCGGAGCCTCGGCGCCTTATTTCAACGACTTCCGCTGGCAGCGGCAGCCCAGCGAGAGTATGGCCTTTGGGCGAACGTTCCCCATGGGGAAAGAGGGCAAGTACCGCTTCCAGGTCCGGGCGGAATTCCAGAACATCTTCAATCGCCTGTTCTATACATTGCCGTCAGATGGAGCTGGTTTCGGCATTCCAACCACGTTCACCAGCTCGCCCACGGGCCACTCCAACAGTTTGAGCGGCACCAGCGGCCTCTTGTCCGCCGGCTTCGGGTATGTGAACTGGGTAAACGGAGGCTCCTACAACACCCTCGGCACCGGGCCATTACCGCGAAGCGGCCAGATCGTGGCGCGATTCCAGTTCTAGTTTTGCCGCGCGCCGGCCTCGAAAACCGGCGCGCTCCGCTATACTGACGAGGGCATGTCGAAACGCCCTCGCGTCTCCCGGTCTGCGCCCGCTGAAGTGAACCCGGTAGAACCGGCGCCCGCCGAGATGGAGCTAGGTACTCCGTACCTTTTTTCCTGCCTGCTACTATTCGCGGGCAGCGGATGCGCGGCGCTGATCTACGAAATCGTATGGTTTCAGTTGCTGGAGCTGGTGATCGGCTCCTCCGGCATCTCCCTGGGATTCCTCACCCCGCTAGTCGGGCGTGCTTATATCGCAGGTCCGGTTTCGGGTACGGCTGGATTGGTCTTCCGAGGCATGGTCGCGGCAGTATGCCTTCTCCCGCCGACGTTCCTGATGGGCGCCTCGCTACCAGCGATGTCCCGCTGGGTCGAGACCACGCCGAAGGGAGTTTCCTGGCTAGGGCACCTTTATAGCGCCAATGTCGCGGGCGCAGTTATGGGCTGCCTGCTGGCCGGCTTTTACCTGCTGCGCTTCTACGATTTGGGCTTCGCAACGTACGTCGCTGCTGGAATTAACGTTGGGGTTGCAGGCTTGGCGCTGGCGCTGGCGCCGCGTGCATCGAGCCGGCCACCGACCGGCACCGAAGTTCCGGGACACGCCTTCCATTCGGTCCAGAACCCGCCAGGCGCTTCGCTGGTCCTTGCCGCCATTGCACTGTCTGGCCTGACAGCGCTCGGCGCCGAGGTCGTCTGGACCCGGCTGCTGTCCTTGCTGCTGGGCGGAACCGTCTACACCTTCTCGATTATTCTCGCGGTATTCCTGCTGGGCTTGTGGGCCGGCAGCGCAGCGGGCGCATCTCTGGCGCGTCGCGTGTCCCAGCCACGATGGGCGTTGGCTGCCTGCCAGATCCTGCTGGCTGCCGCGATTGCCTGGACGGCCTTTACGCTGGCCTCGGTTCTACCTTATTGGCCGGTGGACCCGCTGCTTTCGCTCAGCCCCTGGTTTAACTTCGATCTCGACCTGACACGCTGCGTTCGCGCCATTCTTCCAGCCACACTGCTATGGGGAGCCAGTTTCCCTTTGGCTCTGGCGAGTGCGGCGGCCGAGGGCGAAGATCCGGCGCGCCTCTCCGGCTCGGTCTACGCCATCAATACCGCCGGATCGATTGCCGGCGCGCTGATGTTTAGCCTGATTCTGATTCCGGGGTGGGGGACGCGGGTGTCGCAAGAGGTATTGATCTGGGTTGCTGCCATAGCCGCGCTTGTGGCTCTGGTCGCGGCGGCGCTGGGCGCGCGCAACCGGACACCAGTGTGGATGACCGGAGCGGCCGCGGTGGCTGCACTTCTGCTGGCCGGAGGATTGGCCGCCAGCATTGCCGATGTGCCCTGGCAGGTTATCGCTTACGGCCGGCGCGTCGCGCCCATTCTGCGTGGATTAAGTGTCGCCAACGACAAGCTGGCGCAGCCGCTGTTTGTAGGCGAGGGAATCAATTCCTCGGTGGTCATTACCCAGCGCGGCGACCAACGGTTCTTCTACGTGGGCGGAAAGGCGGAAGCCTCCTCCGCGCCGGTCGACATGCGCCTGCAGCGCATGATGGCACACGTTCCGGCGCTGCTTCATACGCCGCTTCCCAACGGACCGAGCTCCGTTCTGGTGGTCGGATTCGGTGCCGGTGTCACTGCCGGGTCCTTTGTGCCCTACCCGGAGGTCGGGAACATCGTGATCTGCGAACTGGAATCCCTCATTCCGCCGGCTTCCGACAAGTATTTCGGTAACGAGAACAACCGCGTTCTGTGGGACCACCGAACTCGCGTCGTTTACGACGACGCCCGCCACTACATCGCCGCGACTCCAGAGAAGTTCGACATCATCACTACCGACCCCATACATCCATGGGTGAAAGGCACATCCACCTTGTACTCGAAGGAATACTACGAGCTGGCCAAGAATCATCTGAATCCGGGAGGCATCGTAGCGCAATGGCTGCCCATTTATGAGAGCGACGAGGAAACCGTAAACGCGGAGCTGGCCACCTTCTTCAGCGTCTTTCCGGATGCGACCGTGTGGAGTAACTATATGCAGGATGATGGATACGACCTGGTTCTGGTCGGGCGCAGGGATTCGTCCGCCGTAGATATCGATGCGCTGCAGCAGCGCTTGGATCAACCCGCCTACCGTGGAGTTCTAGCCTCCCTCGCCGAGGTAAATTTTCATTCCGCGGTGGAATTGTTAGCCGCCTACACTGGACGGGCTTCGGACCTCGCTCCAATGTTGGCCGGCGCGGCCGTTAACAACGATCTGAACCTTCGTCTGCAATACCTGGCAGGATTTGGACTGAATTCCCTTGGATCGGCGGACATTTACGGCAAGCTTCTGACCTACCGTAGGTTTCCTGATGAGCTGTTGATCGGCAAGGGTGATCGTATCGACACTTTGCGCAGCCGGCTGGGTCAGCAGCACCGGACGTTTTAGCATCCAATAGATCCGAGGCTTGCTGCATAATCGGAGAGAAACGATGTTGATCAAGTACGGCGTGCCACTCCTAGTCTTCTGGTTGCCTGTTACCGGGGCAGCCCAGGTGGTCTGCGCCCTGGGATCCGGCGCGTCTTCCTACAAGGCCTCCGCGGATCAAAGTCCCTCGCCTGACGCTATGCAACTTATCACGCGCACGAATGCAGCCGTCAAAGCCATTTGTGTATCCAGCTGTCCCGAAGTGGTGGTCTTCCGGAATTCCACCGCGTCCAACCTGATGTTGATCGCGGATGCCGGCCGAGCCAAACTCGTCTATGCGCCGCAGGCTTTCGCGGCCGTGCACGACCGCCATGGTGATGCCGGAATTGTCGCTCTGGTGGCACACGCGCTTGGTCATGCGCTCGATGATGGGTTGGGGGCCGCGTGGATTGATAAAGGCTGGACTGCCGAGCTGCGCGCGGATGCCTGGGCAGGCTGCACACTGGCGAAGAGCAACCTCGGCTCGGCCGATTTGCCAGCGGCATTGGCCGCGTTGGCGGACTATCCATCGCCCTCCCACCCCAAGTGGAGCCTTCGCCAACAAGCCATTCGCAGCGGATACACTCACTGCGGGGGCGCCACGCCGTTCGATACCCGAGGCGGGAAAAGCAAGCCTCAGTGAGGCTTTAACGCTTCACGCCGGTAAGCCAAGATAATCCGCCTACGGCCCTCGTCGGAGCGCGGAATGCACGACATCGTGTCGTTGACCGGCCACCTGCTGCTGTAGTTCCAAGCGTGGATGCGGGTGATTCCAGAACGGCTACTGGGCAAGAAGGCGGGTTGTGCCTGTATTACGGCGTAACCGGACACGACTTTTCAAATCCGCTATTTGGCGCAGAGTTGAGCCTCCGCCCAAAAGTAGCTACCGAGTTGCCGACCATCCGGACGGGATCCCAATCTGACGCTTCGCCAGAACGCCGTTTCTGCCCACATCTCCGGTTAGCCCACTAATCAGGACTTCGCACAATCAAATTGGAACTTCAGGTGTTAGTTAACTTGGTTGTTAACCGAATCTCCCTAAATCCAGTCCTACGTGACGAGCCAAGGCGGACGTTTTGCGAACCAGGGCGAAACTCCTCCGGTTTAAGAATTTCCATGTCGAGTTTCTCGGGATGGGCCGAAGCCCGGGCCTTCGCGAAAGCAGGCCCGCGTCCGAGTTTGATGCTGCCTCGCGTTAGAACGAGAAGCGCGCCACCAACGTGCCCTGACGTTCACCCGGTGTAGGAGGTGCCACGCCAGTGTTGATGAAACCGAAGCCCGCGCTCAGAGCACCTGTCGAGGAATTGACAACGCGAGCCGTGTTGTAGTTCGTCGACGCTGGGTTGCCCCAATACAAGCGGTTCAACGGATTCGTAAACTCGGCACGAATGCTCAGGGTCTTGCCTTCCGCGATCCGGAAAATGCGGCCAAAGCTGAACGACTCGTTCGGGCGGCGCTGCTGCCGGTAGTCGTTGTAATAGGGCGCCGACGGGCTGAAGGTGCCGAGAGCCGGCTCCGTCCACGCAGCCGGATTCAAGACCAGATCGCGGGTGGGATCATAGCACTTGCAATTGAGGTCGTTCAGGAACAGTGGTTGCCCCGGCACGCGCTGCGCCCAGGTGGTGCGAAGAAGAGTGCTGCCCAGGTTGCTATTGGAACCGGGAACGCGGATCGGCAAGCCGCTGGAGTACTGCAAGACCGCGCCGGCGTTCCAGTCACGCACCGCGTAGGAGAGCCACCGATTGCCTTTCAGTGCGGGAACCGTGTAGTTGACCGCCAGCACACTCACCTGTGGCCGCGAGAAGCCGGAGATCGTCTTGTTGGTATTCCGATTGAAGATGTCGTTCACCTGGCCCCCGCCGACTTCGCTTTCCGCCCCGAGTGTCAACTCCTTTTGATACGTGTAGGTATAAGTGAAGTCCAGCCCGTGGGAGAAACGCTTGGTGACCTTCAACTGGAAGGAATCGTACCAGGTCTTGCCCAGCGGTGCGCCGAATCCTAGCAGTGACCCGAACTGCGGGAAAGGCCGGAGCGATTGAGCCACGCTATTCGCACCGGAAAATCCCGAGTAGGGAAGCTGATTCCGGAAGCGGCCCGCGCCAACCGCCTGTACTTGGGAGATCAGGATCGCACGATCCGCCGCGTTGGTCAGATCCAGTCCTTTGCTCGCCAGGAAGTCGGTACTCAACGCGTTGTAATCAACCAGATTGTTGGCTTGCCACCAACTACCACGGTTGCCGACATACGAAGCTTCTACAGCCAGATTCGTGAAGACCTGGCGCTGTAAGCCGACGCTGTACTGAAGCTGGCGTGCAGGGCGGCCGTAATTGTTGTCCCAGACGGTCGGAGCACCTGTGATTGTACCGGGCGCCGGGAACAAGCCCGGTCGCATGTCAGGCCAACTCACAGTGAACGGAATCCCGGCGGCCAGAGTCATGGATGGATCTCCGTATGCCGGAGCGGTGGCCGTCACTGGACTCGATCCCAGCACGCCGGGCGTCAGACCATTCGAACTGGAGTAACTGACGCCGAATCCCGCGCGCATCACCGTCTTCGGGTTGATTTGATACGCGATACCGAGTCGCGGACCAATTGCGTAGGGATAGTTCTTACCAAAGCGGCATCCGCACCGGTTGGGCCCGTCCCCTTCGAAGATCGAGGCGCCCGGATGACCACCCGCTGTCGGGTTCGCCACGGTCGGTGAGAAGTCCGGCGTGCGGCCGTACTGCTCCGCTGGATACGTCATGTAGTCCCAACGGAGACCGTAATCGAGAGTCAGGGTGCGCGTTACCTTCCAGGTGTCCTGGAAGAACAGCGCCCAGAATTGCCGGCCATTCTTCTGGTACGGCGGTTGCGCCAGGGTCACCGTGCTTACACGCCCTAAGAGGAAGCTCGCGTACGGGAAGCCCAGGCTGAAACCTCCCAGCGGTAAGCCGTCTACGGACGTGTTCGACGTTTGGTCCGCGCTAAAGGCAAACGCGCCGCTTGCGTTCGTGAAAAGGTAATTCGGGTATCCCTCGATGCGGAGATCCGCGCCGAGTTTAAACGTATGATTGCTGCGAACCCAAGTTACGCTCGCGTTCGCGGCCGGCTTCTGCATAATGTCGCGGCGCTGAGAACTCGGACCCAGCTGCTGGACACCGCCAGTGTTGGAGGCTCCGGTCAAGCCGGTGAACAGCGGAAACCGCGCGCCGGTTGTTGGCCCCACCGTGCCGCCACGCAAACCGAGATTGCCGACTGCGTCGTAATTCGTGACGGGAGCCGCATCGCTGAAGTCATTGTCTTGCCAGCCTCCGCCCAAGTGCAGCAACATGGTCGGCGTAAGCGTGTAGTCCACGTTCAGACGGACCGTATTGTTATAGATAAACGTGCCGCGCGCAGCCGTGATGGGCGTCGGAAGACCTTCGGAGTTACCGAGGGTCGGAGAATATTGAGACTCGGTGCCGGTCCGCTGCCAGTATAACGACAGCTTCATCTTGGCGCTGAGACTATGGTCCACCTTGATCGAGGGAATCGAGGTTACACGCTGGCTGGGATAAGGGTAGATGCCGTTCTGGAACAAGGCGCTGCTGGTCGGGGCGGGAATGAGAGCTTGCACTTTGGCCGCGACGGAATCGAAACGCGCCGATGGAATCGCATTGTTTGGAAACTGGTCGCGAACACGGCGGCCATTAGGCGCTGTCGCTTCTGTATTAGGGTCGAAGATCTGGCCTTCAAAAAGCTGCCGCCCTAGTGCGTCCGTCGCAACAGCCCCGGTCAGAGCCCGGCCGGTCAAAGCCGTCGCGAAATTGCCCACGCGGTAGTTGGCAGTCGGCACCGTCACGGCTTGTCCGCCAATCTGCACGGTCTCGCGAAATTGCTCCCAATTCACGAAGAAGAAGGTCTTGTCGTGACCATCGTACAGTTTCGGAATCTTGACCGGACCGCCAAACGTGCCGCCGAAATCGTTGCGGCGATTCTTATTGCGCACATTGAGGTAAGCCTGACCGGAATTCAGAAACTCGTTCACAAAGTAGTCGTATCCGGTGCCGTGAAACTGGTTCGTTCCTGACTTCATTGTGAAGTTAAACAGGCCGCTGCCGGCATTGCCGAACTCGGCGGCATAGTTACTCGTCTGGATCGAGAGCTCCTGCACGGCATCCACGCTGGGTTGCGTCTGAGCTTGTGCGAAAGGGCCCATGGTCTGGGTCGAGTCCATGCCATCCACGCGAATGGCTTCCGTGTTACTCGGTGCACCGTTCACGCGCACGTTCAAATTCGGCTGCCATAGCGTGCCGGGAGCAAGGTTGGTCACCGCCATGGGATTGCGAATGCCGGAGCTGCCTGCGTTGGCCGCGCCGATGCCCAAAATCGGCAGACTGTTCAGACGTTGCGATCCGACGTTGTGGCTCAGCTCACCACTTTCCGTTTTCAGAAGGCTGACCTCCGCCGTAACAGTCACCGATTCCGAAGCGGTGCCGATTTCAAGCACAACGTCGATGCGGATCGTCTGGGCTACGGGTACTGCGATGTTCTGCTGCACAAACCGCTTGAAACCCGTGACGGTTACAGACAGCTCGTAACTACCGGTCGGCAGTTGAGGCAAGGTGTAATTTCCCGTGCTGGTGCTGGTGGTTTGATAAACCGCGCCCGTTTGAACGTTGCGCGCCTCCACCGGAGCGGAAGCCACGGCCGCACCCGCCGTATCAGCGACGGTGCCCGTAATGGTTCCGCGGTCGCTCTGTGCAAACGCGGAGAAAGTAAGGAGACTGATAACTACAAGGCGTGCAACTAGGCGCATTTCTACTACCTCCCCAACAAAACAACGAAGTGACGATTATTAACCGACCTTTAATGCTGTTAGCTGGATGGTAGCGCTCACACCGTAGGTAGTCGATAGCTCTTTCCTGATACCTGTACTCAATAGAATTGATGGAAGGCCCCGCGTAAACCTGAGTCTAGTCACGATTGAGGGACCCACCGAATCGCGCTCGTAGGAGACTTTGATCGCGACGTCGCGATTCAAATGCGGGTCTCGGGCGCAAGGATTTCGTAGGGACCGAGTTTGTCGCGTGGCTGAAGCGGCATATGCCTGAATCAAATCAGTTTACCTGATCAAAGAGCAATTAGTCCTTCCATGAGAAAGCCGGTCGGTGTCAAGAGCTCATTTCAATACCTGCCATTTCCTCCTATAAGGACCAACTCCGGCATCGCGGCCGGGGCCAGTCCAGGCCGAGGTGTAGCGAGCCGAAAGGGAAGCCTGGACGGGTGGCGGCGATGCCAAACCCTCGTTGAGGAGGAAATGGCAGGCTGCTCTGGTCCCATCCTTATTTTCCTTTTGCAAGATCACCGCCTCTG
>JAIQFE010000084.1 GCA_020073445.1 Terriglobia bacterium | reverse complement strand
GTCTCCATCAACTGGACCCTGATCACGGTGCGCATCCTGGAGAACATGACCGAGCTGTCGCTGGGGCCCGCGGCCGCGTTCTCGGTCCTCGTGGTGGTCATCGTCTTCGTGGTGATCCTCCTGATCAGCGGTCTGCTCCGGCGCTTCCGCGCGGTGGGTGCGGTGGAAGTGACGAGCATCCTCGGAGGGTGACGTGAGTGCCGTCGGCATTCGAATCGAGCGCGTTTCCAAGCGATTCGCCCATCGGGTGAAAGGTGAGGTGTACGCGGTTCGAGACGTCAGTCTCACGGTTCAACCCGCCGAGCTTCTGACGCTTCTGGGGCCGTCCGGATGCGGCAAGACGACGACGCTCCGGATGATCGCTGGATTCGAGCAGCCGGATGCGGGTCGCGTCTTCATTGGCGAGCAGGACGTCACCGGCCTCATGGCCAACCAGCGGAACATCGGCTTCGTTTTCCAGAACTACGCCCTCTTCCCCCACCTCTCGGTGTTCGAGAACGTGGCCTACGGTCTGCGGGTCCAGCGACAACCAGAGGGCAACATCACTCGCGCCGTGAGCGACGTCCTTCACCTGATCGGCCTCCAGGGATACGAGCGGCAGTTCCCGAACCAGCTCTCGGGCGGAGAGCAGCAACGGGTGGCCCTGGCCCGGGCCATCGTCATCCGCCCGCGGGTGCTGCTGTTCGATGAACCGCTGTCGAACCTGGACGCCAAGCTGCGCGTGCACATGCGGGGCGAGCTGCGTGAATTGCAGAAGCGCCTCGACATTACGGCGGTCTACGTGACCCACGACCAGGAAGAGGCCATGGCCATTTCCGACCGGATCGCGGTCATGCACCAGGGTGCGATCGTGCAGGAGGGAACGGCCGAAGACCTGTATCGCCGCCCAGCATCGGAGTTCGTGGCCCAGTTCATCGGCCGGACGAATTTGCTTGCCGGGCGCGTCGTGTCAGCAGGGGCAGGCGGGGTCGAGTTGGACGTGGCCGGCCAACGCATTCGGGTGTCAGACGGATCTGCCCGCGTCACGGTCGGCCAGACCGTCCGCCTGGTGGTGCGACCAGAGGTAGTCGAGGTGCGCCCGCAGGATTCGGGTCCGGGGGTCCCGGGCACGATCGTTTCCCGAACATTACTCGGCGAAAAGGCAGAGTATCAGATCCGGGTGGGAACGGATCTCCTTCAGGTCACCAGCTACAATCCGGTCCAGCGGGGCGTCTTTCCCCCTGGACAGCAGGTGATGCTCCGCTTCCCGATCGAGGGCATCCAGCTTCTGCCGGAGGGATCGGCATGAGGGATGTGGTAACTCAAGGCCACCTCAGGCACTGGCTTGTGGGCGCGGTGTTCCTCCTGTGGCTGCCCCTGACTCGTTTGTTCGCTCGGGCTCAGGGGCGAGGCCGGGAAAACCTGGCGACTCTGAGCGGGCCCGTCATCTTCGCCTCGAATCATCAAAGCAACATGGACACGCCGTGCATCCTGGCGGCTCTCCCCGCGAGATACCGGTATCGCGCGACGGTCGCGATGTGGAAAGAATTCTTCGATGCCCATTTTCATCCGGAGCGGCATACCAAGCTCCAATGGTTCGGGAACAGCTTTTTGTACTGGCTTTTGGCGCTGTTTTTCAACGCGTTTCCCTTGCCGCAGACAGAAACCGGAGCGAGCGGATCGCTGCGGTATCTTGGCGACCTGGTCAGCGGCGGATGGTCGGTTCTCTTCTTCCCGGAAGGCGAACGCACCGAAGCGGGCGAGATCCACCCGTTTCAGCCCGGCATCGGCCTCATCGCGTCCCGGTTGCGGGTGCCAATCGTACCTGTCCGGCTGCGCGGAGTCGAGAAAATCCTCCACCGGGGTCAGTACTTCCTCAGACCAGGCCGGGTCGAGGTCGCTTTCGGAAAGCCGTTGTACCTCAGCGGGGAAGACTATCCAGCTCTCGCGAAGCAAGTTGAGCGAGCTGTCCGCGAGCTGTGAGTTTTTGCCTGAGCTAGGGAGCCGACGTTGAGGAAGCGGGCATCAGAGTAAGTCCCGTAAGCTCTTCCATTGTCCGTACGGCATGGATCTGAAGATCGCCCAGATGCTCGGTCTTCAAATCTTCCTTCACGTTCACTTCGTTGTCGGCTGGGATGACAACGTGATGGATTCCACTGCGTTTTGCCGCAAGAACCTTCTCTTTGATCCCGCCAACCGGCAGGATTAAGCCTGTCAGCGTAATTTCCCCGGTCATGGCGAAGTCAGGATTCACACGCCGCCCCGTCAATGCAGAGATCAAAGCTACCGCAACTGTCACACCCGCCGAAGGTCCATCTTTGGGAATGGCTCCCGATGGCACATGGACGTGTATATCACTCTTCGTGAAGATTTCGGGATCGATTCCATATTGTGAAGCCTTGGCGCGAACCCAAGTCAGTGCTGCTTGAACAGATTCCTGCATCACTGATCCCAGTTGTCCCGTCATAATCAGTCCCTTGCTTCCACCGGGCATTCGGCCGACTTCAACGAACAACACATCACCGCCAACCGGTGTCCAGGCGAGACCGACAGCAACTCCCGGGCGGCGAGTTCGTTCGCCGACTTCGAATTCGGTTCTGAACTTGGGCGGCCCTAGGAATTGCTCAAGGATATCCGGAGTGACCTCAATCTTCTGGTGCACCCCTGCTGCGATCCGCCGAGCCTGCTTGCGGCATACACTGCCAATTGCACGCTCCAGATTCCGCACACCGGCTTCCCGGGTGTATCGCCGAATAATGTAGCGCAGCCCCTCATCGGAGAATTGAACGTCGCCTTCGGCGGCGAGGCCATTTTCGCGCACCTGCCGCGGAATCAGATAACGGAAGGCGATGGCCACTTTTTCCTCGTCGGTGTAGCCCTGCAGCTCGATGACTTCCATGCGATCACGCAGCGCGTCCGGCACGGTGTCCAGTTGATTTGCCGTCGTAATGAACAGGACTTTTGAGAGATCGAAAGGTACGTCGAGGTAGTTATCGCGGAAGGAAAAGTTCTGTTCGGGATCGAGAACCTCGAGCATTGCCGAGGCAGGATCTCCGTGAAACTCATGGCCGAGTTTGTCGATCTCATCCAGCATGAATACGGGATCATTGGCGCCTGCGCGACGCAACCCGTGAATGATCTGTCCCGGCAATGCGCCTATATACGTTCGGCGATGCCCTCGGATCTCCGCCTCGTCGTGCATCCCTCCCAGCGAGATTCGCGCGAACTTCCGGCCGAGCGCGCGGGCGATCGATTTGCCCAACGAGGTCTTTCCCACTCCGGGAGCACCAGTGAAACATAAGATCGGGCCTTTGGAAGTGGGCCGCAATTGCAACACTGCAAGGAAATCGAGAATACGATCCTTCACCTTTTCAAGGTCATAGTGGTCTTCATCCAGAACCTTCGCCGCGTAGGTGACGTTCACAGGCGTGCCAGTTGAGGTGGACCAAGGCAGGCTGACCATCCATTCGAGATAGTTACGGGAAACGCCGTGTTCCGGCGACATCGACGAAAGTCCGGACAGCCGATTCAACTCCTTGACAGCTTCGGCCTTGACTTCGGCAGGCATTCCGGCCGCCTCGACCCTCTGACGCAGCTCTTCAATATCCTTTTGTGTTCCCTCGCCCTCTCCTAACTCATTCTGAATGGCCTTGAGTTGCTCGCGAAGAAAGAATTCACGCTGAGCCTGGGTCAGCGCTCCGCGCGCTTCTATGTGTATCTTCTGGCGGAGTTGAACTCGCTCGAGTTCGCGCACTGCAAGCTCATTGATGTGGCGGAGTCGCGAGACCACGTCAAGGTCGGCGAGTAATCCCTGGCGTTCGGGAAAAGACAAGCCGGGTAGCATCGCGCTGACGAAATCTGCCAAGTGCCCAAGCTGGGAAATGTTGGCGACCGTGACTTGCAACTCGTCAGGCAGGTCGGGCGTCGCGGCGATCACCTGCTTGACAGTCTCAATAAGGTGATCGCGAAGAGCCTGGAGGTCCGGTCCAAGTGGAGGCTCGATGTCTTCCAGCAGTTCTACTCTAGCCTTCAAGGGCGGTTCACTACGGATGAACTCGGCCGCCCGGAAGCGCGTGAGTCCCTCGCAGAACACTAGAATGTGATCTGGAGCTGTCCGTAGTATTCGGTGAATATGGCCGACCGTACCAACTTGGTGCAGATCGGATGGCTTCGGTTCGTCCTGACGAGGATCTTTTTGGGCGACGATACCAATGCGCTTGCCCTCCCCGAGCTTGAGAACGAGTTCGATGTGCGCAGACCTCCCAAGCGTAAGCGGAAGAACGGCCTTGGGGAACAAAGTGCCCTCACGCAAGGGCAGGATATACAGTTCTTCTACGATCGTCAGGCGCTTTGCCTCTATGTGCGGCGTATCAATTGTCGCGGCCATCCTCGCTCATCCTTTGATGCAAATCAGAGGCTCAAGCCGCGCAACGCGTCTGGAAAGCCCGGCTTTCTCTGCTACCTCCACCACGGCCGTGACGTCTTTATAGGCCCCCGGAGCTTCTTCCGCCACGCCCCTGGAGGAAGGGGACCGGATAATGATACCTCGACCTGCAAGTTCGTCGATCAACTGGCGGCCGCGCCAGTGCTTGGTTGCCTGGTGACGACTCATTTGGCGTCCTGCGCCATGACAGGATGAGCTGAACGAACGACTCTCGCTCTCGGGCATACCGACCAGGATGTATGAGGCCGTGCCCATGGTACCGCCGATCAGCACTGGCTGGCCAATTGTACGCAGAGCCTCTGGAATGGCCGGATGACCAGGGCCGAAAGCCCGAGTCGCACCCTTCCGGTGGATGAAAACGCGCTTCAGGTGCCCATCCACCGTATGTTCTTCAACTTTGCAGGTGTTGTGAGAGACGTCGTAGAGAACGCTCAGATCAGCTTCCGGAATCACGTCCGCGAAGGCTTGGCGCACAAGGTGCGTGATGATTTGGCGGTTTGCCAGAGCGCAGTTGATGGCGGCGCGCATGGCGCCCAGATAGGTTTCGCCTAACGGCGACTCGATCGGCGCGCAGGCGAGTTCGCGATCCGGCAGGTCTATGCCGTAGTGCGGAGCCTGAAGCACCATCTCACGAAGAAAATCAGTCCCGATCTGATGACCGAGCCCGCGCGATCCGCAGTGAATGCTCACCACGATGTCGTCGGTAGCCAGTCCGAAAGCGCGTGCCGCAGCTTCATCGTGGATCCCCACAACATGCTGAACTTCGAGGTAATGATTGCCCGATCCGAGCGTTCCCATCTCCCGGCGCTGGCGCTTTTTGGCGAACTCGGAGACGGCTTCGGACCGCGCACCCGCCATGCAGCCTCGCTCTTCGGTTCGATCCAGATCCGCTTCCCTTCCGTAGCCCAGCTTTAGGGCCCATTGGGCGCCGTTCAACAGCATCTCATCGAGCTGCTGGTCGTCGAGATTCAGGCGACCGGTGCTTCCCACGCCGGCCGGGATATGATGATACAGCGCGTCGGCCAGAGACTGCTTTAGCGGCGTGAGGGCGGCGGCCTTGATTCCGGTCAGTAGCGTGCGCACGCCGCAGGAGATATCGAAGCCGACGCCGCCGGCCGACACCACTCCGCCTTCCTGAGGATCGAATGCCGCGACACCGCCGATCGGAAAACCGTATCCCCAATGAGCATCCGGCATCGCATAGGCGGCCTTCTGGATACCAGGCAGCGTTGCCACATTCACGATCTGCTCGTAAACCTTGTTGTCCATGTCGCGAATCAGTTCTTCGCTGGCGTAGAGGATCGCGGGAACGCGCATCTTTCCATGGGCCTCAATGCGCCATTCGAAGTCTGACAGACGGCTTAGCAGAGTTGTGTCCATAAGGCCCTCACACATCGACCACGCATTGCGCTACCCAGGCGCCGCTCGAATTCTGACCGACGAATAGGTCCGTATAGGTCGCGCCTTTGACCTCGACGGCCGGTTCGTGACGCGCGACGTCGGTGTCTTCCCCCCAGGCTCTGCCGTGTAATTGATTACCTTCGATGTTTACTTGAAAGCGAGCCAGGATCATTCGACGAACTGCCATTTCGTAAACCAGTGCGTTCAGCCAATCCACGAGCAGGACTTCCGGATCTGGAGCCTCGCACTTGATCATTACTTCCTCGCGGGCTTCCACACGCGAAGGATCGGTGATGACGCCGGCAAGCGCGACAGCTGCCTGCTCAAAGGCTTCCGCCGTGCTTCGCCCGATGCCCCGGACGCCGATATCGGCGCCGTGAGCATAGTGTTCCCACCTTGCCTTCACGGCCTCCTGCGCTTGTTGTTCGCCTCGAGTGGAGCCCATATGCACCTGCATGTACGCTTGAGTTCTTCGCACTTGAACGGCCAGCGCGCCAAAAGCAAAAAGACAACTGGCCGCCGACATGCTGGACGTAAGATATAACACGACAGGAGGATTTTATGACTCAGCTTCCGTTTGCCGATCGCGCCGAGGCAGGACGCTTCTTGGCCGCCGAACTAGCCACGCGCAAGCTGCCCGGGAACGTAATCGTTCTCGCGCTGCCTCGAGGCGGGCTTCCTGTTGGACTGGAGGTCGCGAAAAAGCTCCAGGCGCCGCTCGATGTGGTGATTGTGCGCAAGCTGGGAGTGCCTTGGCAGCCCGAACTGGCAATGGGCGCGATCGCCAGCGGTTCGGTCCAAACCCTGGACCAGGACTTGATCCGGGAACTGAATATCTCGCGCGAAGAAATTGATGCCGTTATCGACAAGGAGAAGGCCGAATTGGAGCGTCGCGAAAAGCTCTACCGTAAAGGCCGCCCAGCATTAGACTTGCGTGGCCGGACTGTCTTGCTTGTGGATGATGGACTCGCCACTGGGTCGACGATGCTAGTCGCGGTACGTTACGTACGCAGCATGAAGCCCGGGCGAACCTTGGTCGCGGTTCCCGTGGCATCCGTTCAAGCCTGTGACCGTTTGAAGACGGAGGCCGACGAATGCATTTGTCTCGCGACTCCCGAGCTTTTTGCAGCGGTCGGCCAGTGGTATGCCGATTTCCCGCAAGTGAATGATTCCGAGGTTCAGCGTTTTCTCGAAGCGGGCCGGCTGCCCGGCAAGGAGGATCGGCCGGAGCTTTTGAGGCGAAAGACGGTGCCATAAGACCACACTGCGCGAAATCGCGCAGGAACGATGCGGGCAAATCGAGCTCACTTGCGTTCGAATCGGCCATATACTTTGTGACGCCCAGTTGATGCCGCTTAATAGCGTGGTCAAGCTCCTTCCGATGGGCTCCTTCAGACAATGCCAAGGTCGGCGAATCGAGTGCGTAAAGGCGGAAGAAGTAGCGATGGGGCCCGTTGCGCTTGGGCGGACATGGGCCTCCATAGCCGGTCTTGCCGAAGTCATTCGTCCCGGAGTGAACGGGGCGGGCCGCTTGATAATGTTGAGGAATTAAGTGAACCCCGCTCGGGATGTCCCACAAAAGCCAATGGTTCCAGGTCCCCGCAGGTGCATCCGGGTCGTCCATGATCAGGGCGAAGCTTTGTGTTCCTGGAGGCTGCCCTGACCAAGCTAAGGCTGGCGAAATATCATCTCCTTCGCACGTGAAGTCATCTGGGATGTTTTCGCCGTTGGCGAACGCTTTGATTGCCAGAGTAAACATCTCGTTTCCTATCGTTTCGACTTGGCTGCCGCGAGCTTGCGCGGCAAGACCTCGGTTGTGGCAGCCGTTTGGACCTGCTTCCGTGGATGAATGATCTTCACAGTGCTTGCCTGCGGCCCCTTGTCTCCCATCTCCTCGGCGAACCGGACGCGCGAGCCTGCTCGCAAGCGGTTAAAGTGACCGTCGAGCACGCTGGCTTGATGGAAGTAGATCTGACGGCCGTC